>NZ_JAUYNB010000012.1 GCF_030699305.1 Novosphingobium sp. | reverse complement strand
AGGGCCAGCTCCGCCACACCCCAATCCAGAAAAGGATAAACCCAACTCTTGACCGGGCCTCTCGTGGGCAGCACATAACCCACACCCACCCGGGTCAACTCTCAGTGATAATCCTGGGTCAATTCTCAGCGCTACTCAACACCACGATCTCATACTCTTCGAGCATTTCGTTCGCGGATATGAGCCGCGCCACTAGCAGCGCCTCCTCCTCAATAGTTTCCGCTACGTCGGACCAATCCAGACCTCGGAGATCGCAATAGCTTCGGTTACAGCCAAGACCACTTTCATTGTCCGCCTCGGAGCCTTCTGGCCAGCGCAGATAGCCAGCTGGCACGTGGCGTTTGATCTCGATGTTGAAGTACTTGAGCTCACCCATCCGCTCACGATAGTTGAAGGAGGGGCGAATATGAAGGCCCCAATGACGCAAAGCTCTACGCATCTCAACGGCGCGAAAAATTCGATTTGATGGGCGCAATTGCAGATTTGTGTTCGAAGATTTGTCATTCTGAACTGACGATCAAGGAAGCTAGGCTATCGCCCAACGTTTCTTACATTGCGCCATTCTACCTAGTCAGAAACTACCTGTTGCTTCTAGTTGATGTGATGCCCTTTTGATCCGCTTCGTGAGCGCACCCAATGGTCGGATGCCTCGCAGACACGAGGCATTTCATGAGCGTCATCCCGATCCAGGCTCAGGCCCAGAACCCAGCATCGTCGCGCGGCGCGCGCATGCTGCGGACAGCGCTCGGGCCGGAGATCGCGACCTGGCTTGAGGACACCTCGGTCATTGAGGTCATGCTCAATCCCGACGGGCGGCTGTGGGTCGACCGGCTAGGAGCCGGGATCGCCGATACGGGGAGCGGGATGTCCGCCGCCGATGGCGAGCGGATCATACGCCTGGTTGCGCACCATGTCGGGGCAGAGGTTCACGCTCGAAGCCCTCGCGTCTCGGCCGAGCTTCCCGATACGGGGGAACGGTTCGAGGGACTGCTGCCGCCGGTTGTGGCCGCGCCGAGCTTTGCGATCCGCAAGCCCGCCGTCGCGGTGTTCACGCTCGGCAACTATGTCGCGGCAGGGATCATGTCCGACTGGCAAGCTGAGGCGCTTATTTCGGCCGTTACCTCCCGCAAGAACATTTTGGTCGCGGGCGGCACATCGACCGGCAAGACCACACTCACCAATGCACTGCTCGCCGAGGTCGCGAAGACCGACGATCGTGTCGTCCTGATCGAAGACACGCGCGAGCTCCAATGCGCCGCGCCCAACCTTGTCTCGCTGCGCACCAAGGACGGGGTGGCAACGCTCTCCGATCTGGTCCGTTCTGCGCTGCGGCTGCGCCCCGACCGCATTCCGATCGGCGAAGTGCGCGGCGCGGAAGCGCTCGACCTGCTCAAGGCCTGGGGCACCGGCCATCCCGGCGGTGTCGGCACAATCCATGCTGGATCGGCGCTGGGTACGCTGCGGCGCATGGAGCAGTTGATCCAGGAAAGCGTGGTCACCGTGCCGCGCGCCCTGATCGCCGAAACCATCAACGTCATTGCCGTGCTGGTCCGCGACGGCACCGGACGGCGGCTTTCTGAACTCGCCCATGTCACCGGGCTCGACGCGCGCGGCGACTACCAGATCCTTCCTTTCACCCCTGAGAACCAAGGAGATTATTCGTGATCCAGACCCTGATCCGTGCCCGTTCCCGTGCTACCACCGCGCTGCTGGGCGGCTTTGCCGCACTTGTCGTGACGACACCCGCCCATGCCGCCGGCTCGTCGATGCCGTGGGAAGCGCCGCTTCAGTCGATCCTGGAATCCATTCAGGGCCCGGTCGCCAAGATCGTCGCGGTCATGATCATCATCGCGACCGGGCTGGCGCTCGCATTCGGCGACACTTCGGGTGGCGCGCGGCGGATGATCCAGATCGTGTTCGGTCTGTCGATTGCCTTCGCCGCCTCGTCCTTCTTCCTGTCGTTCTTCAGCTTCGGCGGTGGAGCGCTGGTCTGATGGAGACCGTGCCGCCTGAGGCCGTGCCGGGCTTTGTCGTGCCCGTTCACCGCGCGCTCACCGAGCATATTTTGCTCGGCGGCGCGCCACGCGGCCTTGCGATTGCCAACGCAACGCTCGCCGCTGCGATCGGGCTCGGCCTGCGGCTGTGGATCGCCGGAGTGGTGATCTTCGCGCTCGGCCATGCGGTGTCGGTTTGGGCGGCAAGGCGCGATCCGCAGTTCGTCGATGTCGCACGGCGGCATCTGCGCTTTCCCACCTATCTCAGGGTTTGAAGCCGATGCTCTCGCTTCGCGAATATCGAAACAAGGCCGACCGACTCGCCGATTTCCTGCCCTGGGCGGCGCTGGTCGCGCTCGGCGTGGTTTTGAACAAGGACGGCAGCTTCCAGCGCTCGGCCCGCTTTCGTGGCCCCGATCTCGACAGCGCCACGCCTGCCGAGCTGATCGCGACGACAGCCCGGCTCAACAGCGCGCTGCGCCGTCTGGGATCGGGCTGGGCAATCTTTGTCGAGGCGGTGCGCCGCCCGGCGCAGGACTATCCCAACAGCGACTTCCCCGATCCGGCCTCAGCGCTGGTCGAACAGGAACGCGCGGCGCAGTTCGCCGAGGAAGGTGCCCATTTCGAGAGCGGCTATTTCCTGACCCTGCTGTGGATGCCGCCCGCCGAGGACGCCGCCCGCGCCGAAAGCTGGCTCTACGAGGGCAAGGCCGAGAAGGGAATCAATCCCAAAGAGCTGCTCGATCTCTTCATCGACCGCACCGACCGGCTGCTGCGGCTGATCGAAGGCTTCGTGCCCGAGATCGCCTGGCTCGATGACGGCGAGACGCTGACATACCTGCACAGCTGCGTCTCGACCCGGCGCCACCGGGTGCGGGTGCCCGAAGCTCCGATGCACCTCGACGCGCTGCTGGCCGACGAACCTCTCACCGGTGGGCTCGAACCCCGCCTAGGCCGCGCGCATCTGCGCACATTGACCGTGGTGGGTTTTCCGAATTCGACCTTTCCGGGTCTGCTCGACGAGCTCAACCGGCTCGCCTTCGCCTATCGCTGGTCGACCCGCGCGGTGATGCTCGACAAGACCGACGCGACCAAGCTCACCGCGAAGATCCGGCGGCAGTGGTTCGCCAAGCGCAAATCGGTGGCCGCGATCCTCAAGGAGGTGATGACCAACGAGGCCTCGACGCTGCTCGACAGCGATGCGTCGAACAAGGCCGCCGATGCCGATGCCGCACTGCAGGAGCTTGGGTCGGACTTCGTCGGACAGGCCTATGTCACTGCGACCGTCACCGTCTGGGACGAAGACCCCGCGCTCGCCGACGAGAAGCTGCGACTGGTCGAGAAAGTCATCCAGGGCCGCGACTTTACCGTGATCGTCGAAGGGATGAACGGGGTCGAAGCCTGGCTCGGCTCGCTCCCCGGCCATGTCTACGCCAACGTCCGGCAACCACCGATCTCGACGCTCAATCTTGCCCACATGATCCCCCTCTCAGCCGTGTGGGCCGGGCCGGAATGGGACGAGCATTTCCGCGCACCTCCGCTCTTCTATGCGCGGACGGAAGGTTCGACCCCATTCCGGTTTTCGCTTCATGTCGGCGATGTTGGCCACACGCTGATCGTCGGTCCTACGGGCGCGGGCAAGTCGGTGCTGCTCGCGCTGATGGCGCTGCAGTTCCGGCGCTATACCCAAGCTCAAGTCTTTGCCTTCGACTTTGGCGGCTCGATCCGTGCCGCGGCGCTTGCCTGCGGCGGCGACTGGCAGGATCTCGGCACCAGCTTGGCCGACGATGGTGTGGGCACCGTATTGCTTCAGCCCTTGGCGCGCATCGACGAAGCCGCAGAACGAAACTGGGCCGCCGAATGGCTCCAGGCGATCCTTGCTGCCGAGGGCGTCACCGTAGATCCGGTGATCAAGGAGCATCTCTGGTCGGCGTTGACTTCGCTGGCGACCGCCCCGGTTGCCGAGCGGACACTGACCGGTCTCGCCGTCCTGCTCCAAAACCAGGCGCTCAAACAGGCACTCGCGCCCTATTGCATCGGCGGACCGTTCGGACGCCTGCTTGATGCCGAAGTCGAGCATTTGGGAGAAGCAAGCTTCCAGGCCTTCGAGACCGAGGGGCTGACGGGCTCGGCAGCGGCGCCCGCGGTGCTTTCCTACCTGTTCCACCGCATTGAGGGACGGCTCGACGGCTCACCAACGATGATCATCATCGACGAGGGCTGGCTGGTGCTCGATAGTCCGGCCTTCGCCGCGCAGCTGCGCGAATGGCTCAAGACGCTGCGCAAAAAGAACGCGAGCGTGGTTTTCGCGACCCAGAGCCTTGCCGACATCGAGACCAGCGCGATCGCACCCGCCATCATCGAGAGCTGCCCGACCCGCATCTTCCTGCCCAACGAACGCGCGGTCGAGCCACAGATCCTCTCTATCTATCGCCGCTTCGGTTTGAACGACCGACAGATCGAGATCGTCGCGCGGGCAACCCCCAAGCGCGACTATTACTGCCAGTCGGCACGCGGCAACCGCTTGTTCGAGCTGGGTCTGGGCGAAGTCGCGCTTGCCTTCACCGCCACATCTTCGAAGGCGGACCAGCTGGCGATCGACGAGATCACCGAAACCCACGGCAGCGCTGGCTTTGCCGCAGCCTGGCTGCGCCACCGCGGTCTCGCCTGGGCAGCCGAGATGCTTCCCGCACCATCCCCCATCCCCCCCGCCCGAACCCCCTCGGGCCAAACCAAGGAGTAGTGCCCATGAAAATCCCCCGTTTGCGCCATGCACTTGCCGCTGGCACGGCCATCCTGTCGCTCACCGCGACCGTGCTGGTCCCGGCTCCGGCCTATGCCCAGTTCGGCGGGATCGTCTACGATCCGTCGAACTATTCGCAGAACATCCTGACCGCCGCGCGCACGCTTGAGCAGATCAACAATCAGATCCGCCAGCTGCAGAACCAGGCGACTTCGCTGATCAACGAGGCGCGCAACCTCCAGAGCCTGCCAATGAGCGTGCTGCAGCCGCTTCAGCAGCAGATCCAGCAAACCCAGGCGCTGATCCGTCAGGCGCAGGGCATGGCGATGGACGTCCAGCAGATCGAGGCGCAGTTCGCCGCGCAGTACAAGTCGATCGACCTCACGAGCACGCAGCGGGCGTTGGTCGAGGGTGCGCGCCAGCGCTGGCAGACCAGCGTCGGCGCGTTCGAAGACGCGCTCAAGGTCCAGGCCGGCGTTGTCAGCAACATCGAAGGATCGCGTACCGCGATCGACCAGCTTGTCACCGCGAGCCAGTCGGCAACCGGCGCGCTGCAGGCGGCTCAGGCCGGCAATCAGCTGCTCGCGCTTCAGTCGCAGCAGATGTCCGACCTCATCGCGGCGGTCGCCGCGATGGGCCGGGCGCAATCGCTCGATGCCGCGAACTCGGCGGCGGCCAAGGTCCAAGCCCGCGAACAGTTGCGCCGCTTCCTCGCTCCCGGTCGCGGATATGTGCCGACCTCCGCACAGATGTACCGGAACTGAGGCGATGGACACCAAGCTCTTCGCGCGGATCGGAGCCGGAGCCTTCGTGGCCGTGGCGCTGACCATGACCGTGCTCGAACTGCGCGAAGAGCCCAGGGTGTCTCCGACTGAGGTCATCACCGTGTTCGAACCCGACGGCGATCCGCTGCCTGGCCAGCTCAAGGCCTGCGCCGCGATGGGCGAACTGGCGCTGTCCAACCCTGACTGCCGTGCGGCCTGGGCCGAAAAGCGGCGGCGGTTCCTCGGGGTCGAGGCGGATACCTCGCCAATCGATCCCGCCGCACCGCCCGCTGTAGACGCAATCGCAAGCGACCAACCCCCAACGACAAAGGCGAACTGACATGGGTGGCACCGGCGTCGTCGACCGCTTCCTCGACATCTTCTCGCGTTACATCGATTCCGGCTTCGGGCTGCTTTCGGGTGAGGTCGCGTTCATCGCGACCACGCTGATCGTGATCGACGTGACACTGGCCGCGCTGTTTTGGTCATGGGGCGAAGGCGACGACATCATGGCCCGGCTCGTCAAGAAGACGCTGTTCGTCGGCGCCTTCGCCTACATCATCGGCAACTGGAATAATCTCGCCCGGATCATCTTCGAAAGCTTCGCGGGGCTCGGCCTCAAGGCCAGCGGCACCGGCTTCACAGCAGCCGAACTCTTGCAGCCGGGCCGGGTGGCGCAAGTCGGCATGGATGCCGCGCAGCCGCTGATCACGGCGATCTCCGACCTCATGGGGTTCGTCAGCTTCTTCGAGAATTTCCTGCAGATCGTGATCCTTCTGGTCGCCTGGGCGATCGTGATCATCGCCTTCTTCATCCTCTCGATCCAGCTGTTCATCACCCTCATTGAGTTCAAGCTGACCACGCTCTGCGGTTTTGTGCTGATCCCGTTCGGGCTGTTCGGCAAGACCGCCTTCATGGCCGAGCGCGTGCTCGGCAACGTCGTCTCCTCGGGCATCAAGGTGCTGGTGCTTGCCGTGATCGTCGGCGTCGGCTCGACGATCTTCACCGAGTTTACATCTGCAATCGGCGCCGAGCCGACGATCGAAGACGCGCTGTCGATCATGCTGGCGAGCCTGTCATTACTCGGGCTCGGCATCTTCGGCCCCGGCATCGCCAACGGCATCGTCTCGGGCGGACCGCAGCTTGGCGCAGGTGCAGCCGCTGGCACCGCACTCCTCGCAGGCGGCGCAGCCGCTGGCGCTGTCGCCGGTGCGCGGATGGCTGGCGGCGCGGTCGCCACTGCGGCTTCCAATGTCGCCCACGGCACCTCGCGCGCTGCGGGCGGTGCGACAATGGCTTACGCGCTAGGATCGGCCGGCAAGTCAGATGCATCTGCTGTTGGTTCGGGCATGGCCGCGGTCGGCGAAGCGGCTGCAGGAGCCGCCACTTCGCCGCTGCGCAAGGCGGGCGACAGCATGAAGCAATCGTTCCGCGAGGGTAGCCGCGCCGCGATCACCAATACCGGCGGCACGATCACGCCGGGACCGAACACCCCACCGCCTCCGGCCGCTGCCGATCAGGGCCAACCCGCCTGGGCCAAGGCGATTAAGGACCGCCAGACCATCGCCCACGGCGCGACCATCGCCGCGCATACGCTGAAGTCTGGCGACAGCCACGGCGGCGGCGCCTCCATCGACGTTACCGAAAAGGACTGACCCATGTTCCGACGCCCATCGATCCGCTACGGCAAGACTCCCGAACCCGAAACCCCCTACCAGCGCGCTGCACAGGTCTGGGACGACCGCATCGGCTCGGCCCGTGTCCAGGCGCGGAGCTGGCGGCTCGCCTTTTTCGGCGCGCTGGGTCTGTCGACCTGCCTTACTGCCGGGATCATCTGGCAGGGTGCGCGCGGCTCGATCGTTCCCTGGGTGGTTCAAGTCGACAAGCTTGGTGAGGCTCAGGCCGTAGCGCCTGCCGATGCGGGCTACACGCCTAGCGACCCGCAGATCGCGTTCCACCTCGCCCGGTTCATCGAGCAGGTCCGCGCCGTGCCCGACGACCCGATCGTGGTGCGGCAGAACTGGCTGCGCGCCTATGACTTCGCCACCGACAAGGGCGCGCTCGCGCTCAACGATTACGCTCGGACCAATGACCCCTTTGCGCTGATCGGGCGCGAACAGGTTGGAGTCGATGTCACCAGCGTGATCCGCGCCTCGCCGACCAGCTTCCGCGTCGCCTGGGTCGAGCGGCGCTACCGCGACGGCAGCCTGGCCGAAACCACCCGCTGGACCGCGATCCTCACCATCGTGCTCCAGACGCCCCGCACCCCCGATGCCCTGCGCAAGAACCCGCTCGGCATCTTCGTCAACGCCATCAACTGGTCGAAGGAACTCGGATCATGATCAGCACCCCATCGCGCGCCCGGCGCGCAGCCACTCTCGCGATGCTCGTCGGCAGCATTGCCATGACTTCGACTACGTGGGCCAAGGACCAGCCCACTTCGCCTGCGTCCCCCAACGAGGTGGCGCTGGCGACCGTTTCGCGAACCGATGTGGTCGCCATCCCCGTCCCGTTGCCGCTTCCCGGTCAGCTGCAAGTCCTTCCGCGGCGTCTCCCTCCCCACGCCGCGGGCCGCTCCCATCCGCCGCGGAGTCGCCCCACTCTGCAGGACCGGGTGGGAGCGGCAATGGAGGCCGCTCGGATCCAGCCCGAGCGGACCGGGTTCATCAACGCGATCCAGGTCTTCCCCTATACCGAAGGCGCGCTCTACCAGATCTACGCCAAGCCGGGTCAGGTGACCGACATCGCGCTGCAGGAAGGCGAGCAACTGGTCGGCTCGGGTCCTGTCGCTGCTGGTGATACGGTGCGCTGGATGATCGGCGATACGGTGAGCGGGATCGGTGCAGCGGCGCGGGTGCATATTCTGGTCAAGCCTATCCGCCAGGACATCGCGACCAATCTCGTGATCAATACTGACCGGCGCACCTATCACCTCGAGCTGCGCGCCAATCCGTCGGTCTACATGGCCTCGGTCTCCTGGACTTACCCGCAGGACCAGCTGATCGCACTGCGTCAAGCACGGACGGAAGCTGAGCGTACCGCGCCGATCGCGGCGGGGCTCGACCTCTCGACGCTCAATTTCCGTTACGCGATCGAAGGCGACCGGCCCGAATGGCGGCCGCTGCGCGCATTCGATGACGGAGTACGGGTGTTCATCGAGTTCCCCGAAAGCGTCGCGCAGGGCGAACTGCCGCCGCTGTTTGTGATCGGTGCCAAGGGCGAGGCCGAACTGGTCAATTACCGGATCGCCGGCCGCTACATGATCGTCGACCGGCTGTTCGCTGCCGCCGAGTTGCGGCTCGGCGGGCGTAAGGGCCAGGACAAGGTGCGGATCGTCTCGCAGCGTCGGGGGCGGGCATGACCGGCACCGAACCAACCGAGCCGCTCGCCGATCCGGACACTGTGGTCAAGTTGCGGGGCGATCCCCCGCGCGTCATGCGGCTTTCGAGGAAAGCGATCGGGATAGCCTCAGCTTGCGGATCTGCGCTCGTCGGCGGCGCGCTGATCTACGCGCTCCAGCCCCAGGGCCGTAAAGGCGCCGAGGAACTCTACAACACCGAGGGCGTCGCCGTGGCCGACAATCTCGCCGGTGCCCCCAAGGACTATGGCCTGGTGCCCAAGCTCGGCCCGCCGTTGCCCGGTGATCTCGGCAAGCCGATACTCGACGCCCAGCGGCGCGGCGATGTCGCCGCACTGCCGCCGGTGGGCGCGCCGCAGCCGTTGCCGCCCAACCCCGCCGCCAATGCTGCCGAAGCAGCCCGCCAGCGCGCCGAGCAAGAACGCGAGTCTGCTCGAGGGAGCCAGTTGTTCTTCGGCGGCGGTGCACAGGGCGGTGGCACTGGCCTTGCCGGGATGCCTGCCGTGGCCGAAGCCTCGACAGCGGCTGCGCCACCATCAGGTCCGCAGACCGAGGCCGACCGCCGGCAGGCCTTCCTCGAACGCGCCAGCGACCGGCGCACCGTGTCGAGCGAGCGGCTGTCCGAGCTGGCTTCGTCCCATGTGCTGCAGGCGGGATCAGTGATCCCGGCCGCGCTCATCACTGGCATCCGTTCGGACCTGCCGGGGCTGGTCACCGCGCAGGTGACCCAGAATGTCTATGACAGCCCGACCGGGCGCATCCTGCTGATCCCGCAAGGCTCGCGGCTGATCGGCGACTATGATGCCGACGTCGCGTTCGGACAAAGACGGGTGCTGCTTGCGTGGAACCGTTTGATCCTGCCCGATGGCCGCTCGATCGTGCTCGAACGCCAGCCCGCCGCGGACCCGCGCGGCTTTGCCGGCTTGCAGGACAGAACCGATTATCACTGGGGGGGTGTGCTCAAGGCCGCGCTGGTCTCGACGCTGCTTGGCGTAGGTTCAGAGGTAGGTTCGGGCGGCGATGGCGATTTGACCCGCGCAATCCGGCGCGGGACACAGGATAGCGTCAATCGCGCGGGTGAGCAGATCGTCGGCCGCGAACTCAATGTCCGACCGACGCTCACCATTCGACCCGGATTTCCGGTGCGGGTGCTGGTAACCCGCGACCTCGTGCTGGGAGGCGAGCGATGACGCGGCTGAAACTGTCCGACCTTGCCGACGAGAAACCGGTCCGATTGACTGTCGAGTTGTCAGCGCGACTGCACCGTCAACTTGTCGCCTATGCAACTGCACTGAACG
This sequence comes from Novosphingobium sp., assembly GCF_030699305.1. Taxonomy (GTDB): domain Bacteria; phylum Pseudomonadota; class Alphaproteobacteria; order Sphingomonadales; family Sphingomonadaceae; genus Novosphingobium. Next base: position 82,824 of record NZ_JAUYNB010000012.1, on the reverse strand, counting down.
GTGGTGATGCCAAAGGCGCGCCTGGCCCCGAACGGCTCATTCCGGCAATGATCGAACGGTTCATTGCGACCGATCGAAGCTTTGCCAAGTCGCGCCGAGCCGAACCACGGACCTGAGCCGACTTGGTTCGAGGATCGACCTGCCAGACCAACTCAACCGATCCGTCGTCTACATATAGAAGGCGAGTTGATCCAGTGTCAGCAGCGCCTGCAAGGCCCTGGTCATCGTATACTCCTCGCCGGACACTGCCCCGTGCCCAACTGCGTGTCGCGATCCAGCGCGGCCCGAATCTCCAGGTCGAAACCCGGAGTAGATATAGTCCCGAAGATACTCGCCGAACTGGACCGGAAAGAAGAGTGTATCTTTACCGCCTGCACGTTGCTCGGCTTGGGCAATCATGAAAGCGCACAGCTTGTCGATCCTGTGAGTCCGCCCGCCGGTGGCCTCAAAATGCGCATCAGACATCACGCCTTCGATTTCGCTGAGCACGATCTTGATGACCGAAACCGGCTCTTTGGCCTTGAAGGCTTTTTTCGCGGGTTCAAGGATCAACTGCTTGGTTCGCAGTAGCGGTCGCTCCATCCATCGATCAAACATCCGATCGATACGCGCTTCGTCGAACTTGGTTAGGAGCTCACGTTCGCAGTCATCCAATTCGAAGCCAGCTTCCTGAGCCTGTACAAAGCTCAAAAACTCGTCCTTCATCAGCTCCAAGAAGGGAAACCACCCGGCTTGGATCAGCGCGGGGAAAGCCTGCCTGTTCTCGAACGCCGCATAAAGGTCGGCGTACCGGAGCCGCCGGTAGAGGGCGGCAAGGTCCCGCTTGGCATCCTCAATCGCCAACTCTCCGTCGGGATTGAAATCAAAGAACAGCCCAAATCTCCATCCTTCTCTAAAAAGGCAGACGACCCGGTCTTTTAAGCCGACCTTGACGTGCGGGAACCAGATCCCGGTTACGTCGGCGATATCGTTCTCGAACAGGACCGTACCGGCGGAGAGTGGGCCGGGCCGCTTCAAGGCTGTAGACATGCTCGTCGCGGCTGCGTCGACCCAGAGTTCACCGCTGTTATCCGGTTTGATGACAAGCAGGATCATCCCTGCCCGATCGAGACGTACATGGCTTCCATCCGCCCGTGCGCTGCGTTCCATCGCAGCTGCCAGATTCACCACAATGCGATGAAAGAATGCCTGATCCGAAGTCAGCAATAATCGAGTGATAATATCGACTTGCTCGCCTCCGCGCGCCGAATGGCTGCTAACACCAGCCAAATTGATCTCCGAGAGCACAACAGGTTCACCCATATTGCGCACTTCGAGCTCTCGCGGACGGTCTGCAGATATCTTCCTCTTGGCCATTCACGATGACTAACAGAACCGAGGTGCCGGGCCAGAATGAATTGATTCTAACTGGGCTTTAGTCCGCCAGTCTTGCCTCAAGTTCCGCGATCCGGTCCGAACAGATCTCGTGCACGACCTGGCCAAGTTCCTCGACCCGTTCGCCGAGCCAGGCGAGTTCTTCCGCGCTGATCCGGTAGTGCTTCGAGTAGCGCGCCTTGACGTAGGCATCCTTGAGCTTCTCGAACATGGCACGGTGCTTGTGGGTGTCCATTGGCCAGACCCAGGTCAGTTTGGCGTCGAGGCGTTCGGCCTGGGTGCGCAGGAAACCGAGGTTGTGCACGTGCGGGGTGTAGAACGTGCATACCAGTAGTGCGCAGTGATACAGACTCTCGGTGGTCTGGTGCAGTTCAAACGCAGTTTCTTTGAGGTGCCCTTTTTCGATACCGAAGCGGGCGAACTCAAACTTCCGCATCGAAGCCGGGAACCACTCATCGTAGTACTCTTTGGCCATTGCGAGGGCCTGCGCAGGCGTTTTGGGCTTGGGCTGGTGGAACGGGGTATCGTCGCTCTGGTAGAGCGCGATCCCGTCCTTTGCGACATCCATGAAGAAGTAACGACCGTGCGCGAGCCCGTCGTTCACTTCCTGCAGGGTGTGGACGATGAAGTTGACGGGGGTCTTGAGTGAGCCGGCGATGCCGTATTCGCGCATCAGCCGCTCGTCGACCTTGGCCCAGTACTTGACCCGGTCGGTCAGGCGCTTGTCGCTGACCACGATCAGCAGGTCATAGTCCGACTTGTAACCCTTGGCGGTGTGCGGCTCATCGATCCAGCCGCCGCGCGCATAGGAACCGTAGAGCACGATCTTGAGGATCCGCCCGGCCTTCTTCCACTCGTGCCGGGCCAGCGCAAAGGCATCCTCGAACTCTTCGAACACGATCTGCACCACGCGTTCGAGTTCGCGCTGCTTGGCGGCTGGAAGATGGTCAAGATCGGTGCGCATCATGCAAGCCTAGCAGAGCGGAACAGGAAATGCCCAGACCTCGTGGTCCGGACAGCGGGCGATGTGGTTTTGGGTTGATCTGTCACCATCAGCTCCTCGCGAAGGCCAACAAGGGCGCAACGTCGTGACCATCGGCGGCGCGCAGCGCCGCGATGTATTCGGCGCGCAGCGCCCCGACATCGCACAGCGTCCCGCCGCCCCAGGTGAAAGGCTCGCCGCCAAGCTCGGTGACCAGCAGGTCGGCCATCAGCCGCGCGTGGCGGCCATTGCCGTTGGGAAAGGGGTGGATCGCGACCAGGCCGTGGTGCAGCCGCAGCGCGATCTCGTCGGCGGGAAACACGCCATGCTCGGTCCAGTAGCGGGCGTCGCGCAGCAGCGCGCCGAGCCGGATATGGATCTGGACGGGGTCGACCCCGATGTTCTTGTCGGTACGCCGGGTCGAGCCGGCCCAGGCCCAGACCTCCCCGAGCATGCGGCGGTGCAGTTCGAAGACGAACCCTTCGGTCAGGATATCGACCTTGCGCCGCCGCTTGAGCCAGGCGGCGGCCGCGTCGATATTGGCCTGTTCGGCTTCGTTGAGATCGGCGCGGGTCGTGATCCAGGTCTGGAGCAACCCCTCCCGCTCCTCAAGGGAGAGCGGGGTCGCGTCGTCGGGCTGCGCGAAGAGGTCGGTCATGCCGACTCCCACAGATCCCGGTCGCGCAGCGCCGTGTCGATATAGGTCTGCACCCGCCGTTCGAGATCGCGGTCGACCTGCTGGTCCTCGAGTGCCATCGAATGCGAGACCCGGTTCAGTGCCTGGAGGGCCAGTTCGCGTGCGCGGTGTTCGACCATTTGCTCGAGGCTGGTCTTGGGAACGAGGGCATAGACCAGCACGCAGTCCATCGCCTCGGCGGCGCGGCGCAGTGTATTGAGCTGGATGCGCCCCTGCGCTTCGGAGCGCTCGACGCTGACGAGCCCTTGGGCCGTCATGCCGAGCCGACTGGCGAGTTGCGGCCCGGACATGCCGATCGCATCACGGATCGCCCGGATCCAACCCTTGGGCGGAACCGTGTACCGCTCCAGCGGCTTGATCGCGGCCAGTCTGGCGTCGAGGCGCTCCCGTGCCCTTTGGCGCACTTCGGATTTCATAAGCCCACACCTTTAATTTTGGTGGATGAAAATCAGTCTGCAAGCTTATAGCATCGTCTCATTTATAAATCCATAAGCTGATTTTAAGTCAGTTGAAATCAGCTTGGAACTTGTAGAAATGTGATGACGAGGCGAACTGCAACCTTGGCTGGTCGTCGTCGTGCGGCGGCGCGGCGGTGCGTTCGGGCCACGGGCCGGCCCTCTACGAGACCGGCCTGCCCAATATGCAGGCTCAATGCTTTGCACAATCCCGGTCAAGTCATTACACAAGCCAAGCGTTCGTGAAAGGACGTCTGACCGGGTGCTGGCATGCATGTCCAGGCATTTTGCTAAAGGCGCCGGAGCACATCCCAACATGTGCCTTCAACGCCCGGTCATTTGCTTAGGTCTCCTCCCACCAATACTTATAGATTCATTATAAAATGGCCCGGATCGCTCCGGGTCATCATCCTTCACGTGCGGCTGATCGAGTCGCAACTCAAGTGAAGGAACAGGACCATGACGGAACGTGAACGCCACGACGAGCCCGTGATCGATCTGGGCCAGGCCTCGGTCGAGACCAAGGGCCAGGCGATCTTCGACAGCGATGCCAGCAGCGGCAAGCTGAACTATGTCTCTGGCATCGCCGAAGACTGATGACCAAGGCGGCGCGCTTGTGCGCGCCGCCAAGTCGCCCGCATCGTCCATGCTGCCAACTGCCCTCGAAACTCTCGCTTGGTGCGTGATAGACGGTACAGCAATCTTTCTTGACCTAGGCAGCGATCGATACTTCCGTTTGCCCGACGTGCAAAATCGTGACTTCGTCACCAGCGTATGTCTCCCCGCACTGAGCAGTCCCTGCCAACCCGCCAGCCTGCCCCTGCCACCTTCGTGGATACCACCCGTTAGGCAGAGCGCAGCGGTCCAAGACGGTCCATTCCACGTCGGGAATGTGGCACGTGCCTTGTGGGTGCAGCGCCGTGTCGAACGTCGCCTTGCCCGCAATCCCCTGAGCGCCATCCTGCACGATCTACGCAGCACGATAACGTCCCGCTGCGATCGGGACCAATCGGACTCGACAAAGGTGGCGGGCGATATCCGCGCTTTCCAGCAGGCCCGATTGTTACGATCGGCAGCAGATCGCTGTTTGCCCCGATCGATCGCTCTGGCGCTGTGTCTCGCCAGCCACCGGTGCCGCGCCCATGTCGTCCTGGGGGTCAAGCTCGCGCCCTTCGCGGCGCATTGCTGGACCCAGCTCCGCGACGAAGTTCTCAACGATGAAGTCGAAGAGGTGCTTCGATATCAGCCGATCCTCATCGTATGACACCCTGCTCGTTCGTGCTGGCAGTGCCAACCGATTGGAACGGAACTGGCGGGATCGACGTGGTCGCGCGGACGAACGAGGTGTGCCGCGACCGACCTGCGGTCTGGCTCGGCGCGACCACGCACGCGATCCGTCTCGGCGCTGACGGGCTCGTTATCGGACCGCTGTTCCGGCGAGGCGGGACCCAGCCATTAAGCAAGCTCGGCGACGCGTTTGAATCGGACTGTTCGCCGATCGAAATCGCCGGACGGCTAGTGCGCGAATACTGGGGTGGCTATTTTGCCGCCGGATTGGACCCGGACCGCGGCGGGATCTGGGCATTGTCCGAGCCTTCGGGTCTGCTGCCGGTCTACCGGGCGACCACCCGAACACATGCCCTGCTCGCGACCGAAGTGGGACTGCTGGTCGATGCAGGACTGAAATGGCCGGCCATCGCCTGGGCCGCATTGGCAGACCACATGCGTTACCCCGAACTTCGTCAGGCCCAAACCTGCCTGACCGGTGTGCATCAGCTGGCGCCGGGATACCTCGTGCGAACAGCCCGGGATGCCGGGTCACCCCTTTCCATCTGGCGTCCAGACACCTTCATGCCTCGCGGGCGGCTTCCAGACTTTGCCGAAAGCGTCGCGGCGCTCCGGTCGTGCGCCGTCGAAACGATCGGGGCCTGGGCCAGGCTGAACGGTCCGGTTGCGGTAGCGGCTTCCGGCGGAGTGGATTCGTCCTTCATCTGCGCCGCATTGGCGCACGCAAAGCAGCCATTCGGTTGCGTGACGCTCGCGACCGCTGATCCAAGTGGTGACGAAAGCACTTTCGTGACTGCGCTCGGTCAGCATCTTGGGGTCGAGGTCGTGACAGCCGCTTACGATGCCGGACTGGTCGATATCACTCGGCCGGCATCCTCGGGCCTTCCGCGGCCAAACCGCCGGACTTTTCTGCAAGCTCTAGACGTCGCCCTCGATCAGGCCCGCTCGGAACTCGGAGCAACCACCGTGTTCGACGGCAACGGCGGAGACAACCTGTTCTGCTATCTGCACTCGGCTGCTCCGGTCGTCGATTGCCTATCGATCCGGGGACCCTGGCCGGCATTTTCGACCATGCACGACATGTGCGCCGTGACCGGCTGCGACCTTGCGGCAATGGGCAGAGCGACCTGGCGACGCTACAAGCGAGGTGCTTCTCGAAAGCCCTGGGCCGCGGATCTTCGTCTGCTCGCGGCCGACCTTCAGTCTGCCGGGACTGTCGAACCCCTGACCCCATGGCTATGCGCACAAGTTGGGGCGCACCGGGGCAAGATCGACCATCTCGCGCTCATTCTGCAAGCCCAGAACCACATCCACGGCCTTGGCGGCACCGGGGGGCCTCGGTTCTCACCGCTGATGAGCCAGCCGCTGCTCGAACTCTGCCTGACGCTCCCGACCTGGCTCTGGTGCCAAGGCGGGATCAATCGGGCCATCGCGCGCGCTGCGTTCGCCTCCGACCTTCCGCCTTCGATCCTGCGGCGAACATCGAAGGCGGGACCCGACAGCATGATACGGCAGATCTTCGCGCGCAATCGCGGGAAGGTTCGAGACCTGCTTCTCGGTGGCAGTCTCGCCGCCGAGGGCGTGCTGGACCGTCATGCAGTTGCAGCGGCCATGGCCACCGACACCCTCTCGAAGGACGCCATTGTTTATCGCCTTCTCGATCTCGTCGAAGCCGAAAACTGGGTTCGCTCATGGCTCAGGTGAACCCGCCGGCTCGCAGGTTGGATCGGTCGGCGCACCGCTCATGGCAGTCCAGCGCTTGTTTTGGGCCGCTTTGGCCGGATTGCAATCCATGCGCCCCATCAGCCAGAACTCGAACCATTCGACCGAACGCTCGTACATCGCCAGGCGGTGTGCGGGCTGCCACTTGATGTGCCCCTCGTCGTTGAGAACATAGAGCTCAATCGGCGAGCCGTGCTGCCGGAGTGCGGCGAAGACATCGAGCCCGGATTCGTACTCGCTGTCACCGGTCTGGATCAGGATCGGGGTTTTGATGTGATCGGCATTCAGCACGAGCGACATCGGTTTCCAGAATGCCGCGGCGTCACTCTGAAAGAAGCGATAGCCGATGTCCCGGCCCATCTTCTCGAAGCTCGGCCCGGCAGCGAGCGGATAGGCGTCGAAGCCCTCGCAGCAGGACCCGAGCGCAGCGACCTTGAACAGCGAGCTGTTGATCAACGCCCACTGGACCGTTGACGCCCCGTCGCTGAAGCCACTGATGCCCATTCGCTCGGGATCGACCGTGCCGGTGTTGATTGCGCTTTGCACCGCGAGTTCGAGCGAGGACTGCACATTGCGGCGGTCGATCCAGTCCTTGCGGTTTGCCGCCATGCTCGCGGTTTCATTCCCTGCCCGAAGGGCAGCGGGAACGAAGTCGGGCCGGTTGAAGCTCAAGACCGCAAAGCCGCGCCCGGCCAGTGCCTGGACAGGGAATTCGTCCCCGGTTCCCCCGCGCAGGAAGCCATAGCTGAGATACTGCACCACCACCAGCGGATGGCGCTGGCCCGCTTGGTGGTCGGGCGGCAGGACCAGATCGGCATAGCTCTCGACCCCGAATGCGTTGCGGAAACGGAAGCGCTTGGCGGGGCCGACTTTCAGCGTGGCAAAGTCGGGGTTGGGATCGTAGATCTGGCGTTCGCGACCAGAAAGTGGATCGATCGCGACCAGTCGCCGCGGACGTGTCGACCCTTCGCGCGCGCAGACAATTTCACGACCAGGTCTGGCGCAGCCGATCAGCATCTCGTCGGTTACCAGCACTTCGCGCGGTGCGGGCTCGCCAAGCCGCCAGGTGAGGATGCGGCTTTGGCTCTTGGCCCAGCTATTGACGAGCAACGCCACCAACATCCGCCCGTCCGATGACCACCACAGCCGCCGGACGCCCTCGCAGTGGGGCTCACTGCAGGTAAACCTGCGACCGCGGGCATCGGCCACAACCAGTTGCGACGCGCTCATCAATCCCGCATTCTTCGGCTCCGCCCAGGCGGCGGCGCCTCCTGGGCCAGCGGCGAACAGGCGTGCGTTGGTCGGGGTGCCGGGCGGGCGGGTCGGGACGAGGATCGCTATTTCCTCCGGATTGGCCGGCCGTGCGCTGCGATCGCCAAGGTTCCAACGGACATATTCGAGCGGATGATGTCCCGTCGCCAACGGATGGTCCGCCAGCGAAGGGAAGAACCGGTCGTCGAAGCGATAGCCCTCCATCGCCTCCCGGCCGATCGCCCCGGCCTCTTCGCGCAGGCCAGGGCGCGTCGCGACGATCAGGGCCGCGCCATCGCTGGTCCAGGCGAAGTCCTCGACATCGTCAGGCATGGCAGTCATCTGTTGGGCCGGGGCCTGGCCCGCAGCATCGACCAGCCAGACCTGGGTCGAGCCGGATGTGCGCTTGAGATAGGCGATCGCCTTGCCATCGGGTGACCACTTCGGCGTGATCACCTTGACCCAGCCCGCACCGACCGCGGTGAAATTGCGCAAGTCAAAGGTGTCGCGCAAATATTCGCCGCCCCGATCGAGCTCGCGCACTGGCCCGCCGTTCACGAACGGGGCCAGCACCAGCCGCTCGCAATATCCGTTTGCCTCGGGATTACCGCGCCGGATGACGAAGGCGATCTGCCGGCCATCGGGCGAAATCCCGAACGGGCTCGGCGCATCGTTCGGATCCGAGCGGCCGATGTCGGCGAGTTCCGCAAGATCGCGCGCCGTGACGGGACGCGGTGCTCCCGCCGGGCTGCCCAAGTCGAATTTTCGGCACGGATCGATCCTGGCGGGAGTTTCGGGCGCGACCGGCAAGGTCGCCGACGCGAGCGCAAGTGCAAGGGCCGCGCTCATTACCAGCGCCCCCTGATACCGAACGAAATGAACCGACCGATCGGCGAATAGTTGGTCGAATCGTACGGCGTGTCGGTCGGGCCGGTGACCCGGATTTTCTGGGGGCGGTCGTCAAACAGGTTGGTCACAGCGAACGCCAACGATAGCCGCGGCCGACTCTGGCCGTCGCCAAGCAGCACATACTGCGCGGACAGATCCACCGTCGCGCGCGGACCGATTCGCTCGGGCGTGACGAACCGATTGTCTTCCAGCGCGCCGGTGACGTTGAGCGTCGTGCCGAACTGGAAGCGCGGTGAGGTGTAGCCCGCACTCGCCCGCACCCGGAGCTTGGGCGGATTGAACACGATTCCGGCGAGTTGCACGTCGGGCAGCGTCGGGAGAAGCTGCTGGCGGGTCTCGAGCCAGCTGCCGGCGAGACCGAAGTTCAAGCGCCGGTCCCCGCCAAGGTCCTTCGCCCAGCTCAGGCGAAGGTCAAGTCCCTGGACCGACTGGACCGCGATATTGAGGTTGCGGTTGTCGAGCAGGGCAACAACCTTGGTCGGATCATAAGCGCCGCCTGAAAAGTTCTCGAGCCCGAACAGCGAGCCGGCGATGAGATCGGACAAGGTCTGCGCATCGGGATTGGCATCGATCAGACTGGCAAAGCCCGGATCACGGAACGCGGCGCCGATCGAACCGGCAACCGGGCGCAGGACCCGGTCGCGGTAACGCACGTCGAACCAGGTGGCACTGAATGCGAGGTCGGGCACGGCTGCGGGCTTGAAATCGAAGCCAAGCGTCCAGCTGCGCGCGCGCTCTGGCTTGAGATCGGGGTTGCCCCCGCTCGTGTAGAACACCGATGTTCCGGCCGGACCGGCCCCGAATGCGATCGCGGGCAACAGGTATGTCTCGTACCCCGAATACTGCTGGAAAAGCGACGGCGCCTTGAACGAGCGCGACCAGGTTCCGCGCAGGCTGAGGTCCGCAAATGGGGCGTAGATCAGCCCGATCCGCGGGGTCGCCAGCTTGGCCATGCCGGGATAGTTCTCGTAGCGCAGCGCCGCGGACAGGCTCAGCCGGTCTATTCCGCGAAGGTCGTTGCCCGGTGCAACGAACGGCAGGAACAGCTCGCCATAGGCAAAGGTGCTGTCGCGCGAGACATCGAATGCGCCGGTGGATGATCCATCGACCGTGCGATCGAAGGCCATGGCATTGTTGCGATAGCCGCCCCCGAAGGCGAGACGGGCATCGCCCCCGGCAAGGGCGAACAAGGGACCCTCGAAGCCGATCTCGGCGCTCTCGGCGCGGTTGCAGTAACACCCGAGAGTGCGCGAGGCAGTCCCGCCGACCGGCGTGATCGTGGTATCGAAGTGGGTGCGGTCGCGACCTAGCGCGCCTGACGCCTTGGCGCTCCAGTCTCCGCCGAGCGGGATGGTCAGCGAAGGCGCCAGCGTGACGGTCTCGACCCTCGGGCTGAACACAAAGCGAGTGGCGGCGGTGCCGCCCGCCGTCTCGGACCAGCGCTTGGCGTAGAGCAGATCGATATCGAAAATGATTCCCCCGCCGAAATCGTGATGAGCCGAGAGCACCGCGGCGTGGCGGCGCTGCGAGGGATAGAGCGAATTTTCGGGCGCGAGCGCAGAGGTGTAGCTGCGCTGGCCAGCGGAAATCGCCGAATTGTGCGCGTAGTCGTAGGCCAGCATCATGCCTCCGCCCGACCAGCGGGTGCCCGTAACCAGGTCGGCCTGCTGCCGGAAATTGCCGCCATCGGTGCTGGCGCCGAGTTGGGCGGACGCTTCCAGCCCGGTGAAATCGCGCCGCAGGATGACATTGACCACCCCGGCCACCGCATCCGAGCCGTAGATCGCCGAGGCTCCGTCGGGGACCACCTCGATCCGGTCGAGCGCGGCGAGTGGTATCGCCGAGATGTCGACCCCGCCGAACGCGGAATCGTAAGGCAGCCGGTGCCCGTTGAGCAGCGTCAGCGTGGCATCGGGCCCGAGCCCGCGCAGGTTGACGTTCGAGGCCGAATTGACATTGCTGTTGACCAGGCCCGCGCCGGTACCAACGCCAGGGTTCTGCCCGCCGCCAAAATTCTGCGGCAGGGCCCTGGTCGCTTCGCCGAGATCGACCTGCCCGGCGGCGACAATCGCATCGCGCCCCACCACCGTGACATCGCTCGACGCTTTCGCGCCTTTGATCCGTGAACCGGTCACCAGGATGACCTGTTCCCCAGCCTCGTCTTGCGTCGCTTCGCCGGACGCGGGCGAGGCCGGGTTCGGGCCGGTGTCGACTTCCTGCGCAAGCACCCGGCTCGGCAGGAGAAGGAAGGCGCAGCCGGCCAGCAGGACCGGCATGGAATTGTTCTTTCTTGGCATCGTTGACTCCCTGATCGATCGGTGCCCGGCCTTTCCGGCTCGACCGATGCAAGGCTTGACGCAGAGAATTGTCGCTACCTTAGTTGCAGATGAAATTATTTTCACGGCTGGCTGGCCGCACCATCACCGCGCGGATTCGACCGCGCCGCGGATATGGGCGAGCGCCTTCATCATGTGATACTCGACCGTTGCCAGCGAAATGCCGAGTTCTTGGTGGATGTCCCGATAGGCCATGTCCTCGAACCGGTGCATGACGAAGACCCGCCGGGTCTTGTCGGGCAAGACCTCGAGCGCCGCTTCGAGAATCGCGCGAAGATCGGCTGCCTCAAGTGCCTGTTCCTGCTCGGCAGCAAACGGCGCATCGAGCGCTTCGACCAGGGGCAGCGGGGCGATCCGGCACCGCATGCGGCGGGCGCGATCGATCAGGACATTCCTGGCAATGCGATTGAGGTATCCGCCGGGGTTGTGAAGATGTGGAACCTGTCCGCTGGCCGCGGCGCGCAGAAAAACCTCCTGGGCCACATCGTGGGCATGGTCGGGTCCGACTTTCCGCCTGAGCCTGCGCAGCAGATCGTCCCGTTCACGCAGATATACGGTTTCGAGGACGCACGGCACGCGGCAGCGCGCCCTCCGCCTCGGGTACTTGGGTTCTCCAGCCATGCCGGCACCGCAGTGGCGCAACCGGACCTCTCCCCGCGCCGGGGCGAGGATTTCCGATCACCAAAGCTGTGCCGTCGTTCGGCCACCATGCGATGGCCTGGACCGGTCCGGCCGCCGGTCGACCAGACGACCGGCGTGAATGATGCCTGGCGGAACTGTTCCACGCAGCCTTCGCCAGTTTCAGGACCGCGCAACATTATTGTTACAACGAGAACGATTTGACGCAAGCCCAACGAGGGTCATCAAAGCTGGGAAGCAACCGATTTCGAGCAGATTGAGCGGCATGCATCGGATGCGGTGCGTGGAACCTATCGCCGTCCGAGGCGCGCCGCCTCGTTAATGACCTTGTTCAAGCAACCGGACGAAGGCCTCGGCGCGGCTCCGACATTCCTGGTGATAGGCTGCCAGGCCGTCGTGCAGCGCCGGGTCGTTTAGGTTCAACTGCCGAACAAGACAGCGCAGGGTAGCTGGCGCATCGCCAAGCAACTTGGGTTCGAGCGAGCGAGCAGCATGCAACCGGTCATTCAGCGCGCGCACGCTCTCCACCAGGGCCGGACTCCCCGAGCATTGGGCAATGGTCTCGAACAAGGTGGCAAGTCCGTCGGCATGATCGCTCTTGCCCAGACGCAGCTTTCCGGGTGGCGAGCCTGCCGCCCTATCCCGCAAGGCCAACTCGAGCAGCGCTGCGTTGAACGCGATCAGGTCGCGCAGCAGGCCTTCGGACAGCCACGCGACCCGGTAGCCTTCGCCGGGCCGGAAATCGACCAGGCGCTCACCGACCAGACGGTTGAGGCAGTCCCTGACCGGCGTCATGCTGACGCCGAACTCGTCGGCGAGACGCGCCGCTTCGAGCCGCGTGCCAGGCGGCCAGAGCCCGGTCGTCAGGCTCCGCTTGAGACGGCGATAGGTCGGCTCGAGGACGTGAGCGGGGCTCATTCCCGGGAGCGTTGGCGCAAGGCGAAGTCCCGGACTGCCTCCATCTGGTCGGGGCGGAGGGCGTCGGTCGCCTGCGGAAAGTCCGGGACGTGGTCGCGCAGCAGGATCGAGGGGCACTGACCCTCGTAGTTCCCGAGGTTGGGCCGATGCTGGCAGTAGCCGGCCAGTTCCGCGAGTTCCGGCGGAAAGGTCTTCGCCACTTCGGGAGGATAGGCGAGCCAGAGGTTCTCGTAGGGCTTGAGCCAGCCGAGGCTGTAGCCGATCACCACGCCGCGGCGCGGCATATCCGAGCGGTTGGCGCCCGCTCCATGCACCGTCGAGCCAAGGAAGCAGATCGCCGAACCGGGCTCGCATTCGGCGGCAACCGGCTCATCGAGTTCGTCGAGCGAAAGGATAGTGCGCCGGTGCGTGCCGGGATAGATGCGGGTCGCACCGTTCCGCGCGGTGAAGCGCGAGAGGGGCCACATCACATTGAGCAAGTATTCGTGCTGTCCCTTTGCGCCAGCCCACATGTCGTGATCGCAATGCGGGAATTGCTCGAACTCGCCCGGGTGGACCTCGATCGCCTGGGCGACATTGAGCTGGATCCGCTCGCAGGCACTGTCGAGTACCGCACGCGCCAGGCCGAGAACCGTCGGTTCGAGCACGAGGGTAGCGGCATGGGACGAGCGCCGCAGCAGGCTGCCGAAGCGCTTGGTGCGATGGCCATAGAAGTGCCCTTCGCCGAAGGAAGATCGGGCAAAGTCGCGGTCGAGATCGGCTTCAAGCGCCGCCAGCACGGATGCGGGGAGCAGATCGGGGATGATGCAATAGCCGTCGCGCAGCAGTTGCTCGGCCCACCCGGTAATTCCAGGCGCCGATGTCATTTCGGTCCTCCCGCCGCGAGGCGGCATGTCGGCGCCCGATAGATGCCTGCCGCAGCGAGCGCGGAGGGCGTGCGCTCATCGATCACGATATGCAGCGCAACCAGGTCGGCGCCGCAGCTGCCCCCGAGCGGCCCGAGCGCCCGGCAATGCCACCCGAAAGCGGCGATCTGGCTGAACCAGGCCTCGCTTGCGACCCCGGTATAATCGGTAATCCCGCAGCCCAGCGCGTATTCGGCGAGGGCAGTGACCAGTTCGTTGCGGGCGTTGCGACGCTCTGCCCGTGAAAGCGTCGGCTCGAGACAGAACCGGGTGATTTCGCGGGTGGTGGAGCCCGACGGAATCGGACCGTCGCACAGATGCGAGAACAGGTCGGCGAGAATATGGGGGCGGTCGGTGCGCAGCAGCCTCGCCGAAGCGCGATGCCGACCAAGTTCATCCACCAGAACCAGGTAATCCGCCTCCGGAGTATCGAACTGGTCGACCTCGTAGCGACCGGCGATTACCGGGACATCCCACTTCAGGAGATCGACGAAGACCCGTTTGCGCGCCTCGAACATCGTCCGCAGCGCCGGATCGGCCAGCGTGGGTAGTGTGGGCAGAAGGAGGCTGTCCATGATCGCTGTTCCATGCGGTTGAAACCGGCAATCATGTCAGCAGCGGTCCGCGCCCGGCGATATACCAAGAACTGGGGAGGGCTTCGCTCGGCGGAAATTCAGTCCGGCCTGCGCCTTCGGAAGATGTCGCTGAATCCGATCAGGCCATCGAACAGCGCGTTCAGGATCAGCGACTGGCGGCAGTGCACATCGTAGCGCTCGCGCGCCAGCTTGAGGTGCTGGATCACGGTCTCGATGCTGATCCCAAGAATGATCGCGGTTTCCGCGGCGGTCTTGCCGCGTGCGGCCCACAGCAGGCATTCGCGCTGCCGATCGCTCAGCGCCGGCCTCGAGGGTTTCCTGACCAACCCGCTGACCCGGTGGGCGCAGGCAAGCCCGAGGGCGCCGATGATCTCGGTCGCCATGAGCAGTGGCCGTGGCAGGTTGGCGCCGGGCCGTACGGCGAATGAGCAGGTCCCGCGGGCTTCACCCGGCAAATGACGCGGAATGGTATAACCGTCGCCGATCCCGCACTCGCGGCCGACAGCCAGCATCTGCCGGTCGCCCCGCGTCAGGGGAATCAGCCGTTCGATATGATCCCATTCGAACCCGGTCAGCGACTTGTCGCAGGCCCGCTGGACCGGATCGCGACCGGCCAGCTCGAAGTTGATATAGACCCGGGCCCATTCGTCGGGATAGTCGTGTAGCAGCAGGTCGGGCGGACCGTCGGTGCTGGTTCGCGCCTGAAGGGTAAGGGCAAAATGATCGAACTCAAGGCGCCGCGATACCTGGCCGAGCGCTTCGCCCAAAGCCGCTTCGGTTTCAACCTTGACCAGATTCGACGCAAATTCTTCCGCTAGCTTCAAGCCCATTGATCGACCACCCGATCACAGGGAGCGCTACCCAACTCGCCATCCTGTAATCGCCTCGTGGTGCCCGGCACGGACAGCTTCAATCTGTCCGCGGGCAGAGCAAACATCTACCCGGCTGCTGCCGCCTCGCATAGGATGCGGCGCGTAGTACGCGCAGCCCCTCAAGGCGGGCGGGCGCATCGGCAGGGTCCCTCTGCTTGGGGGCCAGGCAAGGCGCGGCGAAGGTCAAGGCGGGAACGAGCGAACCGGTCTGTCATCGGCGAACAGTGGATCGCAGGGATGCTGGCCTGCCAAGGTGCGCGGGTCGGCATGTCAGAGCGCTCCCAGCAGCAGTCGGCGGTAGCCGCCGCCTGTCATGGCCCGCGCCTCGCCCAGCAGGCGCTGCGTCTGACGGCGCCGCGAAGAAGTCTTCCATTCGATCGCCCGGCCAAGATCGACGCGGGGGTAGATGACGGTAGCGGCCAGTTCGCGAAGGGTGACCGGTCTACCGCCGACGCATTCGAGCAGGTCGAGGGTGGCCAGCATCTGGCCCAGCCGGTACCGCTGGAAGCGGGTCGGCCAGCGATCCGAACGGCTACTCGGCACGAGGGTGCCGAAATAGGCAGAGACGGCGCGCGCCCGGGCATCGCGCCATTGGTCCGGGACGATGACGAAGGCATGACCGGTCTGGCAATGCGGCGCCTTCACCAGGAGGCGGTGACGACCGGATTCGCCGGTGACGACCAGATGGCGACCCGCGGGATCGGTCAGGTCGGCAAGGATCTCGTGCCGGCCAAGCACCTCAGCGGGATCGACCCCGGCAAATCCGTCCGGAGCCTGGTCAAGGACCAGCACCATGGGGGCTGCTTCGGCGCACCAGAGCGCAGGCGAGGATCTGGCCGATGCATCCGGTCGGATCGGGAAAGACCAGGCCCCAGGTGCGGGCCATCTCCCTGCACTGGTCGGATTCAGGTTCAAGACGAGCGGCATTTCCGAGCCGCGCATAGCTCTCGCGATAGGCCGGGCTCCGGCGCAGAAACTCCTGCGCGAAGTCGGTGAGATCAAGGTCTGCGTAGTGTGGATCGCAATCCATCGCTTGAGCCCGATCCCCTTGCCAAGGGCGGGAGCTAGCGACAGCCGGGGCGCGCCGACAATTTCCGAAACCGGGGGAACCGCCTCCCCAGTTCTTGGGATATTCGTCCGTGAAGTCATGCCGCGACGGGCCGTCAGGCCTGGCGGCCTTGCTTTTCTCATGGCGGCCGGTCCAGATTGTGTTGAACGATCGTTCCATACAGGCTAGAGCTGCGCAATGCCATGGGAAAAACGATTCGATGTCGATCAGACGCTGGTCAGGGCGATGGAGGTGTTCTGGTCGCATGGCTATGAGGCGACCTCGATGCAGGACCTGGTCGATGCCACCGGGGTGAACCGGGCTAGCCTCTACGCAACCTACGGCGACAAGCGCGAATTGTTTCTCACCGCGCTCAAGCGCTATGATGGCAAAGTGCGGCAACGTCTGCTGGACGAACTCGCCCGCACCCTTCCCCCCGCCGAGGCGATCGGGGCGGTGTTCGACAAGTTCATCGACCAGACCCGTGCGCCAGGTGGAAACTGGGGCTGCTTCATCGTCAACACCGCGCTCGAGCTCGCGGCTCACGACCGAGAGATTGCTGAGCTGGTCAACATCGCCCAGGACGAGATCGAGGGCTTCTTTCTCGCGATGATCCGCAAAGGCCAGCAGGCCGGGCGGTTCGACGCCTCGCGCGACGCCAATGTGCTCGCGCACCAGACGCTCGCCTCGTTGCTTGGCCTGCTCGTCATGATCCGCAGTCGCCCCGACCAGGACTATCTCGACGCCGTCCGCGACGGAGTTCTCAAGTCGCTGGACTGAACCTCGCATTTTTTTGGACCAGTGTGGAACGATTGTTCCAGACAAGTTCCCCCGCTGCCTTCCGCAGCCAACCGAAGGAAGAGCCATGAACGCTGTCTACAAGACCAGCCTGCCACTCCGTACCGCGACCGACCCCGACCCCGCCGTGAGCGCGCCGCTCCAGGCCGTGCGCGAAGCCATGGGCATGGTACCCAACATGTATGCGGCTATGGTCAATCTCCCGGCACTGCTCGATGCCTACAGCCACGGCTACCAGAAGTTCCGTGCCGAGGCTGGCTTCACGCCGGTCGAGCAGGAAGTCGTGTTTCTCGCGATCAGCCGCTTCAACGGCTGTCACTACTGTGTCGCGGCCCACAGCTTCGTTGCGGACATGATGTCGAAAGTCCCGACCGAGATCACCGACGCGATCCGCGATGGCCGGCCGATCGCCGACGCGAGGCTCGAGGCACTCCGAACCTTTGCGCACGCTATGACCGAAAGCCGGGGAAATCCGACCCCCGCCCAGGCCGGGGCCTTTCTTGCCGCCGGCTACTCGGAACAGCACATCCTGGCCATCATCCTGGCGATCAGTGTCAAGGTCATCTCGAACTACGCCAATCACATCTTCCACACCGAACTGGACCCCGGCTTTGCCGATCGGGCCTGGACACCTCCGCGCGCGGCTCCAGTCGAGCGGGTCTGATCTAAGGACAGGTCGGCGGGACTCGTCTGCGCCGACCGGGGCCGCGTCGCCCTTCGGGTCGCACAGCCGAACCGACGCGGCCCCCACCCTTTCCCGGCAATGCCGGTCTCGTCAGTGGGCGGCTGTCTATGCGGGCGGCTCGACTTCGCGAACTCGACCGCGACGGTGAAGGGCTGCTTAGACGAAGCGAGCGGCAAATAACCCAGGAGCCGGCAAGCGCCGGTTAGGACGGACTGGCGACCTATCTAGTCGACCTCGGCGTCAGGATCGGGAGCCTTGGGCTCAAGCGGCGGTCACGCTTTCGGCGCGATTCCCCACTTCTCCGCCAGGCGCGAATAACTGGGTTCGCCCCGGTGCGGGTCCTCGGTCATCCCGCCCATCCGCGCCAGACGCGCCTGCATTTCGGCTTCGTCAGCCTCCAGCGGGTTCGACTTGATCCCTGACCCTTCGACAATCCGGTTCATGAGGTTGAACAGGGCACAGACGCTGACGGCATCGAACAAGGCCTGCTCATCCCACCCGGCGGCATAGACCAGATCGGCATCGGCCTCCGACATCATCGCCGGGGTACGAGTGAGTTTGCCGACATAGGCCAGGATCGGCTTCAGACGATCATCGACTGCGCTGCTGTCCAGATCGGCCATCAACCCGTCGAACAGCGTTGAATCGATTCCGAACGCGCGCGCCGCCACAACGTGTGCGCCGTGACAATAGGTGCAGGCATTAAGTCCTGAAACATAGGCTGCGATCAGCTCACGCTCGGCCACGGTCAGCGGCGACCAGTCGCGCAGTACCCGGTCATGGTATTCGAGCAGCGGCATGACGGCGTGAGGAAACCGGCGGAAAACCTTGTCGAGGGCTGGCTCTCCTGAAATCGACGGGAACACGGGCACGTTATTCGTCTCCTTCTTCCGGGCAAGCCGCAGCAAAGGCGTGAAAGGCGACAAGGCTGCGCTGGATCACGGTGAGAACGCATAGAGCAGCGAAGATCAGGGCGATGGTCCCGAAGTGCTGCGGCATCAGTACCATTGCGATGAAGGCGGCGATCGTCTCGGCGCCTTCAGCAAGGCCGGTGTTGTAGAATAAGCTCTTGCGGCCGTGCGCCGCAGTTTCCAGACCGCGTTTCCCGGCAATCGCGGCAAAGGCGAGAAAACTGGCGCCGGTCAGCGCAAAGCTGGCGACCAGCAGCAGCGCCGGAAGCAGGTTCTGCGGCGAGGCCAGGCCGAACCCGACCGGGACGGCGATATAGAACACGAAATCGCCGACGATATCGAGAAACCCGCCGAAATCGGTGAGGCTCGTCGCGCGTGCGACCGCGCCGTCCAGCCCGTCGAGCAGACGGTTGGCGACGATCAGGGCAAGACCGATCTCAAAGCAGGACTGCGCGATCGTCGCCCCGGCCGCGAGCCCCAGCGCGATCCCGGCAAGGGTGACGGCATTTGCCCCCACGCCGATCCTTGCCAGCCAACGGCCAGCGGCATTGAGCGGCGGGTCGATCAGCGGGCGAAGGCGTGCGTCGAACATCGCGCTAGACCGGGGTGACCAGGCCGATCACCGCGCCGCCCATGGCCGAGGCGAGGTTGCCGGCGATCCAGCTCTTCATGCCCAGCCCGATCGCGTCCTTGCGGCGGCCCGGCGCGAGCGTCGAGATGGTCGAAACGAGCAGCCCGACACTGGCGAGGTTGGCGACGTTGCACAGGGCATAGGTCACGATCAGTTTGCTGCGCAGCGACAGGGCCGCGTCGGGCAGAGCGGCGAACTGCAGATAGGCGACATATTCGTTGAGGATCGCCTTGGTCCCCATCAGCGAGCCGGCCGTGCCGGCCTCGTTCCATGGCACGCCCAGCGCCCACATGAACGGTGAGAACAGCCAGCCGAACGCCCGCTTCACCGTGATGGCCTCACCCGCAACCAGCGGCAAGTTGGCCAGGATCTGATCGGTCAGATTGACCAGGGCGAAGACCACGATGATGATCCCGATAACCGCCAGGACCAGCTGGACACCGTCCATCGTGCCCTTGATGATCGCGTCCATGGTGCTTTCGTACTCGACCTCTGGCTCGGGTTCGACGGGTTCCGTACTGCCTTCGCCGGGAACCATGATCCGGGCGACAAGGATTGCGGCGGGCAGCGACAGGAACGAAGCAACGATCATGTGGCCTACCGCATCGGGCAATTGCTTTGCCAGCGTGGTCGCATAGAGCACCAGAAGTGCACCCGAGATATTGGCCATCGACAGAACCATGACCGCGAACAGATCGGCGCGCGACATACGCGCAAAATAGGATCGAACAATCAGCGGTGCCTCGACCACCCCGAGGAAAATGTTCGCGCCAGCGTTGAGACCGACCACACCGGTTACGCCCATGGTCTTGCGCAAGGCCCAGGAAAGCCCGTTTACGACGACCCGCAGTATGCCCCAGTGCCAGAACAGCGCCGTGAGCGCCGAGAAGACGATGATCAGCGGGAGGATCTGGAACGCGATCACCATTGGCTGATCGCTGCCCGGCTTGAGCACAAACGGGATTGGCGCGCCGCCCAGGTAGCCGAACATATAGCTAGACCCGGCAAGCGTTGCCGTCTCGATTGCCGCGACGCCCCTGTTGATTACATCGACCGCGCCCCACACCGCCGGCACACGCACGACGATCAGGGCGAGCAGCACCTGCAAGGCAATCGCCCCGCCGACCCAGCGCCAACCCGGCAGCACTTTCCGGTTTTCGGAGAAGGCCCAGGCCAGCAGCAGGATCAGCGCGATCCCGACTACCCCCTGCATTTGCTGCAACATTTCCATCCTGCCCCCTTGTCAGAACTTGTATGCCGCACCGAACTGGAATTGACGAGGCGGCCCGGCGTTGCGCTGCACGAAGGGCGCGCCGCCGCCGAACTGGACCTGGTTCGAGGTCGTCGCGGCGTTGGCAAAACCAGATTCGTTGTTCGTGTTGAACAGGTTGAACACGTCGGCGCTCAGCTCGAACCGTCCGCCAAAGCCGGGGATGGCATAGCGCAGCCCAAGATCGACGGTGGCTGACCAGGGGAGGCGGCCCGAATTGCGCGTGGCACCCGGATAACGGTCGGAATTGCCGACGAAGTTCTCGCCGAAAGAGGCTCCGTCGCCATTGAGATCCGGCGTGCCGAAGATCCGCGCGTCGGGCACGAGGTTGACGGGTTGGCCCGACTGGAACAGTCCGGCCACGCTGAGCGTCAAACCCTCCAGCGGGTAGAGATAACCGACCGCCGAGATAACATGACGCCGGTCGTTGGCCGATGGACCCCATTCGGTGCTGAAGAGGTTGGCGTTGGCCGCGCGGAAGTTGATGTCGTCAGTATCGTTCTTCAGGCTGGACAGCGTGTAGCTCAGGCGGAAGGCGTAAGCATCGGAGCCTCGCGCCTTGTTCACCTGCAGGATCAGCGCCTTGTATTCGGCCTCTCCCGCAGTCTCGGACACGGTGATCTGACGCGCGCCTCCGGCCACCAACGCGACCGGGCGGGTCGCATCGGCATCCGCCTGGCTGCGCACGAGGCCGAGCGACTGCGCGAGCGCAAACCGCGAAGCATTGTCGGGCTGGCTTTGCAGCAGAGTGATATTCGTCGGCGTCAGGTTGGCAAGGTTGGGGGTGAAAGGCGTCGGCGCATTGAGATCGCGCAGCCGCACCAGATTGTGAGAGCGGCTGTAGATCACGTCGGCGGAGAGCGTGATCGTGTCGGTTGCCTGGAACTGGTATCCACCACTGAGCTGCAGGCTCCACGGGCTCTGGTATCCATCGGGGCTCAGGATGCGCGCCTCGCCCAGGGTTGCCGTAGCACGCTGACCCTGGACCTGCTGCGGCGTCGGGCAGGTCGAGACGGTGGCGCAGTTCGGCGAGACGGTCAGGTTGCCGTCGAAAGTTATCCGGCTGAGATCGGTTCCCGCCGGAATGATGCCGAGCGACTGGAGCTGGCCGAGCTGGCCCAGAAAGCCCGGCGAAGTCGTGTTGCGCTGGAGTGCGTCGGAAATGACGGCATAGGAAAGCTTGCCATAGAAAAGCCCGGCTCCGAACCGTAAGGTAGAGCGGGCATCGGGCCGGTAGTTGAGTGCGAAGCGCGGCGCGAAATTATCGTAATCGCCGCCCTTGCCTCCTTTTCCTGTCAGGCTGTCGTAATCCCATCGCAGACCCAGCGTCGCCGTCAGTTTCGGACTGAGTTGCCATTCGTCCTCGACGTAGAATGCCAGCTGCGTCTGCCCGGTGCCGAAATTCTGCGGGCGCAGTTCGACTGAATAGTTGGCCACCGCCGGGTTGAGAGCAAGGACGTCCTGCGCCGACAGAGCCAGGCCCTTCGAGGACAGGCTGGCAAGTTGCGGGGCAGTCAGGTCTACCGTGAAGTTTCCGTCCGGATTGCCGCCGCCCAGCAGCGCAAAATCGGAATGGATGACATCGGCGCCGAAGCTCAGTTTGTGATTGCCCAGCTTGCGTTGCAGCCGGTGCGTCGTTTGCCAGGTCTCTTCGAGGTCATTGAACACGAAGCCGGGGTGGCCGACGACACCGACGGTCAGCCCACTGGACCCTCGAATCACGACTTGCGGCCCGGCCGGCCCCTTGGGCTTGCCGTAATCCCAGCGAAAGCGGCTGAACTGGACCGCGCCGTCATAGCTCCAGCTCTCCCCGGAATAGCTCGCCGTTGCCGCGACCAGCGTCGAGAAGCGGTCCTGGTCCGAACCCGCCGAAGGAAAGGTTACGTTGCCGCCGCCAAGGCCGCCGCCAGGTCGGTCAATGGTCACCCGCCCGAAACTGGCCCTCAGGCCCAGCGTCCAGTCCTCGGTCAGGCGGTGGTCGAGCCGGACCGAACCGAGGTAGAATTCATTGTTGCCGGTGACCGTATCCACCACGCCCAATGCAGGCGCATCGACCACCTGCTGATTGCGATCGCGGGTATATTCGAAATTGGCATAGAAGAAGGTCCTGTCGCGAGCGATCGGACCGCCAATGCTCGCACCGGCCTGGTATCGCTCGAAGCTCTCGCCAACCGGATTGCCTGACAGGTCGCGCCGTGGGAAAGGAGTGATTGCATCGAGTGGGCGACCTGGACGCACCAGCGCATAGACCTCGCCGTGATAGTCGTTGCTGCCCGAAGGTGAGGTATAGTTGACCACGCCGTTCGCCGTCCGGCCATAGGCCACCGAATAGGAGTTCGCGAGCACCGTCACGTCCCGGGTAAAGCCCAGCGGAACCGGAAACTTGAGGCCGCCCAGGAAGTTCTCGTTATTGTCGAGCCCATCAAAGAGGTAGTTGGTATCGAGTCCGTTCGAGCCGTTGATCGACACCGACGGTGCTTCGGGGAAGAACCCGGTCGAGGCCACGACATTGGGCAGGCGAACCAGTGCACCGATCACATCGCGCCCTTCAATGGGTAAAGCCACAAGTTCGGCCTTGCCAAGCGAAGCCGAGACCTCGGCATTGACGGTATTGAGGCGTGTGATTCCGCGTGCGCCGGTGACGACAATGGTTCCGCCGCCCACTGGCACAAGGCGCAGTGTTACGCTGCTGGTGAAGTTGGAGCGCAGCTCAACACTGGCCTGTTGATCGCTTTCGTAGCTGCCCCCGGCGGCGGTCGTGACCCGGTAGGTTCCAGCGGTCGTCAGACCTTCGATCCGAACGAATCCCTGCTCGTCCGAACGCGCGGTCCGGGAGTAGCCGATATCGGCATTCTCGATCCGCACTTCGACATCCGCCGCTGGCTGGTTGGTGGAGGCATCCACCAGGGCGATCTGCACCCCGGCTTGCTGGGCAAGGGCAGGATCAGCGACGGTTGCAACAGCCAGCACGCATGCCGAGACAAGGAGGCGGGACGATAACAAGCAGGATCTCCAATGCTTCTCGAGGCGAGCCTCGGTAGGGTTTGATGCCCCGTTTGTCGGTCACCCGGCCAAATCCTTACAACGTCATTTTGATCACGCCGCAAGATCACCCTGGAGACCAGCTACGAGGGCAATTTGCAGACGCCTGTAACCAGCCCGCATCTCGATCCGAATATTCAGGCAGGGGCCAGGATCGGAGCCAGCAGTATGAAGATTTCCAGCATCGTGAACCGCAAAGGTCGCCAGATCACCTCTATTCGGGAAACAGCGCCCATGGCCGAGCCGATTGAGATCATCCTGGCTATGCCGGGCTGAGCGATGGGGCTCTTGCTGTGGGTCGGTCGGCAACTGGCCGGATTCCTGACCGGGCCTTCGCGCGCACCCTATGCCAACGCCCCTACCGACCCCGAAGTGCTGCGCCGGATCATTCAGCCCGGCGACGTCCTGCTGGTCGATGGCAGGCAGCGCATCAGCACGGCAATCAAGTATCTCACCCAGTCTACCTGGTCGCATGCGGCGCTGTGTATCTCCGCTGCCGATGGTAGTTCGGACGCTTCCCCGCAGTTCGTCGAAGCCGATGCCGTGGATGGTGTAAGGGTCGTTTCGCTTGCTGAGTTCGCGGGCCTCCACACCCGCATCTGCCGGCCGATCGGTCTTACGGAGAAGGACATTAGCGTGGTTGTCGATTTTGCACTGGGACACGTCGGCGACGAATACGACCTCGCCAACGTTGTCGATCTTGCCCGTTACCTGTGCCCCACGCCGCCCGTGCCCTCAAGCTGGCGACGGCGGATGATAGCGCTCGGCAGCGGGGAGCCCACGAAGGCGATCTGCTCAACGCTGGTAGCCCAGGCGTTCCAGTCGATCCGATACCCGATCCTTCCGCAAATTACCCGGGAACTTGTCGAGGACCCGGACTGCCAGGGCTGCGTCCGCGACATCCTGCACATCCGCCACCATAGCCTGTTCACGCCGCGGGATTTCGATGTCTCGCCTTACTTCGACATCGTCAAGCCGACTGTCGCTGGCGGGTTCGATCATCGCGCCCTGAGCTGGGACGATCGCCTGCCCTTATCGATCAGCGCAGCCTAAGCGGATCTCAAGTTGATCGTGCTGGCAAGATTTCAGCCACTGTCAAAGCGGCGTCAAAGCCCGCGCCGTCCAGCTCGCCAGCTATCGAGCGAAATCGTATCCTCGTCGCGAAACGCGAACAGCACCAGCGACGCAGCCGCCACTGTCAACGAAGGGAAGAAGAGAATCTGGCTCGTCTCGCGAGTCAGCAGCCACATGCCGAATGGATCGAGCAGATATTTCCAGATCGAGAGAGCACCACTGACCAGCACCACTGCTTGCGCCAGGTAGACCCAACGCCGCCACAGACCGAGCACGGTCAGCACCCCGATTGCGAGCAGCGCCGCGCCCCATGCCAACTGGACAGTGTGCGCGGCCCCGATCCCGGAATAGTATTTCTCGCTGACGTGGGCGCCCATGCCCGGTTCGACAACGCGAACCAGGCCCCAGATAATGAGCAGCAGCCCTGTACCGAGCCGCAGGAACAAAAGACTTTTTGCCTTCATGGATTCACTCCTTCTGTCGCGGCATGTGTGCGCAGCCGACCAGCGCGGGAATTGGAAATTGCTGAGGGCTGACGGACGCTTCCATCCGCCAGCCCCCCTCTCATGCCATCAGCAGCACGGCAGTCCGCAGCAAGCGGCCAACGCACAGCAGGCCTCGGCAAAGGTCGACGGACTGGCCGCAAAGGCCATGCCAGGCGTCAAAAGGGCCGAGGCAGCGATGATCTTGGTGATGAGTTTCATATCAATTCTCCAGAATGTGTTTTCGGTTGTAGTCGCGCGGACCGCACCCTGGGCGGGGGCGGAACCGGCTTTTCGGAGATGGATTCGAGTGATTGCGACGCCCGGGAACCGCGAACTCCAACAGCGCGATGACTTTCAAGCGCGAGAGACACGGGGATGACTGCTGCGGCGCATATACGTTTGCAGGCCGTAAACTCTGCCGCGCAACCACTGGATTGGTCGTCGCAACATTGCGTGCATGTGGCAGCCGGACGATGATCGCTTGTCTGGACGGCCGCCAGACCCGGCAGCGGGCCTACCACTGCAAAAAGCATGGCCAACACGAGTAGCTTGAGACGGCCCATAGACTCTTGTTCGTGCCTGAAGCAGCTTTGGTTACAGCCCCTGACAAAAAACCCGGTCAGCCCCGACGCCACGCATGATAGCGTTCCACGAAGCGGATCAGGCCTTCGGGCGCATGCTTCTTCTTCCACTCGCCCGCCGCATATTTGTTGGCTTCGGCCATGGTCGGATAGGTGTGGATCGTTGCCATGATCTTGTTCAGCCCAAGTCCGTGCTTCATCGCCAGCACATATTCGGCCAGCAGCTCACCGGCGTGATCGCCGACGATGGTGACGCCAAGAATACGGTCCTTGCCGGGAGGCGTGAGAACTTTGACGAAGCCCTGGGTGGCGCTTTCCGCGATCGCGCGATCGAGCTCGTGCATCGGAAAGACCGTGACTTCGTGGGCCACACCCTGCTCGCGCGCTTCCTGCTCGTTGAGCCCGACGCGCGCCACTTCGGGATCGATGAAGGTGGTCCAGGGAATGACCCGGTAGTCGGCCTTGAACCGCCAGAACTGGCCGAACAGTGCGTTGACGCTGGCGAACCAGGCCTGGTGCGATGCGGTGTGAGTGAACTGGTAAGGCCCGGCGACGTCTCCGGCGGCGTAGATGTTGGGGTACAGCGTCGCGAGGTAATCATCGGTGACGACTGTACGCTCGGTTTCGATCCCGATATCCTCCAGGCCATAGCCGGAAAGCCGCGCCTTGCGCCCGACGGCCATGATGACGGCGTCATAAGGCAGGACCTGTTCGATGTCCTGATGACTGACGACGAGTACGCGCTGGTCTCCATGCCGCTCGAAGCGCAAGGCCTTGTGCTCGGTCAGCACCCTTACCCCAGCGGCTTCCTGGGCGTTACGCGCAATCTCGGCGACATCGGCGTCCTCGCGCGGCAGCAAACGAGGACCCATCTCGACCTGGCTTACTTCCGCTCCAAGCCGGGCGAAGGCCTGGCTCAGCTCCGACCCGATCGGTCCGCCGCCAAGGACCACGATCCGGCGCGGAATGGCGTCGAGCTTGGCGAACTCTTCCCATAGCGTGTCGCTCGTCAGGTATCCGCTATCCTCGATTCCCGGAAGCGGGGGCACCAACGGGGCCGCGCCCGCCGCGATGATAATCGAACGTGTCGTCAGCCGCTGCGTCGTTCCGTCATCGCGCGCGATCTCGACCGTCCAGGGATCGATGATCGTCGCATAGCCCTTCACGACATCGACCCCGAGGCCGGCATAGCGCTCGACGCTGTCATGGGGTTCGATGGCAGCGATCACGTCGTGAATGCGCTGCATGACAGCCTTGAAGCTGAATCCCGGCTCGGCGGGATCGAGCCCGTAGGCTTCGGCATGGCGCATCTGATGAGCAACCTTTGCCGACTTGATCAGCGCCTTGGACGGGACGCAGCCATAGTTGAGGCAATCGCCGCCCATCTTGGAGGCTTCGACCAGCGTCACCTTCGCCTTGACCGTTGCGGCAATGTACGACGAAACCAGTCCTGCGGCACCGCCACCAATCACAACCAGGTTGCGGTCGAACCGCGCGGGGCGCTGCCACCGCGCATAGACGCGTCGCCGCCTGATGGCAGCCATGATCCACTTCCCCACCCATGGCAGCGCACCAAGCGCAGCGAACGAAGCCAGCAGCCCGGGAGAGGCAATGTCGGACAGTGCGTCGATCCGCGCCAGCTGTGTCCCGGCATTGACGTAGACTATCGTGCCCAGGAACATGCCCAGCTGGCTTACCCAGTAATAGGTCCACGTCCGGATCGGGGTCAGCCCCATCAGCAGGTTGACCGCGAAGAACGGGAAGACAGGGACAAGGCGCAGCGAGAACAGGTAGAACGCACCATCGCGCGCCACACCTTCGTTCACCGAGCGCAAACGGGCTCCAAAGCGGGACTGGACGGCATCACGGAACAGATAGCGCGAGGCAAGAAAGGCAAGCGTCGCGCCGATGGACGAGGCAAAAGAGACAACGAGCGTGCCGGTTGTCACGCCAAAGACCGCCCCTGCGCCAAGCGTCAAGATCGCCGCGCCAGGAACGGAAAGCGCGGTCAGGATCACGTAGATGGCGAAAAAGGCCGCCAGAACCAGCAGCGGGTTGGCCTGATAGAAACCCTCGACCGCTGCCTGCTGCGCCTTAAGTGCATCGAGCGTCAGATACTGCCCGAGATCGAGCAGGAACCATGCGGCAAGGCCGATCACAAGCAGACTGGCAACGGCAATACGTTTCAACAAATAGCTCCTGATCGAAATTGCTGTTGCCGCTTGGTCGGTTGACCGCTGGCTTCCTTACACATCCTTGTGCTCGGCCTTGGCGGCATAGACCTTTGCAGCCTGGCCGAGCTGCGGCAGCTGTCGTTCGAAATTCGCGCACCCGCGGCACATGCCGACATGGAGGCGCAGTTTCATCCGCTCCGAGAATGTCAGGGGCCGCTCACGGCTCTGCGACATCAGAAAGGTGGCATCATGGCAGTTCATCATGATCAGGCCCCCTCTTGGAACCAGTGAAGTTGCAGGCAGGTGCGCAGCGCGAGGCGGGCGCGATGCAGGATGACGTGGACATTCGAGATCGACAGTCCGAGTTCGCTGCAGATTTCCTGCGTCTCAAGTTCGACGACCTCACGCATCATGAAAACCCGGCCTTGCTGGGGTGGCAGCCGGTTGAGACAGGCATCGAAAACGGCCAGGAACTGGCTCGAGTGCAAAGCGGCTTCCGGATCTTCCCAGCGCGCTGGCCGGGAAGCATCGCGCCACATGCCCTTGCGGTCGAACAGTTCGGGCAGGGCTCCTTCCTGATCAGGCCCCTGCAGCTGGCTGGCGTTGATCGGGCGGCGCTGACGTTGCCGCAGAATGTCGGCAACCTTGTTCTTCAAAATGGCGATGATCCAGGTCTTGAGCGCTGCCTCGCCCCGAAAGTTGGACGCGTTCTTGAAAGCGCCGGCCAGTGCTTCCTGCACCGCGTCCTCAGCCTCGTCGTCGCTGCCAAGCTGAAGCCGGGCAAACCGGAGCATATCATCTCGAACACGGGCGAGGAACGCCGGATCGGCAGCGGCAAAATCGGGGACTTGGCTGGCTATTTGTTCCATTCAGCCCTCCAGAGTCTGACGAGCCTTGGCGGCGCTGTAGCTCGAGACAAGGTAGGGGACTGCGTAGTTGAGCAGCACCTTGCCCCATTCGATCCCGCTAGCGTGCCAGAGGGCCGAGCCCTGGTTGATCGCGTTGAGGCAGGTTCCGACAAACAGGGACACCTTGATTGCCCCCGTCATGACCGGCCGGGACAGAATGTGGCTCAGTAATCCTGCCATGGTCCCCTCATCGTCCCGCCTGGGCAGGCTGGGTGTAACGAGCGACAAAGCTGCGGTCGATCCAATCCTTGATGCGCCAGGCCCAATTGCCGATGGCAACAAACCGGCCCCACGAGACAATTGCACGCTTGTCGCCCAAAGCGAGGAGGTAGAGCGTGCGGTTTCGGGGCTGGTACCGCGCAGGGGCGGTACCGTCGATCGCGGCGCGCAGGTTGGCGGCCAGCACCGGCCCAGCTTTCACGGCATGAACCCCGGATCGCTCGAGGTTCCGGTCGACCCGATCGACGATGTCTCCGGCCGCGAAAATGGAGGGATGGGATATGCTGCGCATGTCTCCACTGACGGCGATAAAACCCGCTGCGCTGCAGGTGAGGCCCGATCGCGCCAGCCAGCGCGGCGCCCGGCTGCCGGTCGCCGCGATTGCGCAGTCCACGGAAAGGTGGAGGCCGTTGGACAGCAGAAAACCCTCTTCCGTCCCCGCGGCTTGCGCGAAGTGCACGTCGATCCTTCGCTTCGCCAGTTCCTCAAGCGCTCGTGTGAGAACTTGTGGCGCGTGGCCCACGAGGAATCCTTCACCCGGGGTTACAAGCGCCACACGGGCATTCCTGAACAAGCCGCGGATCGCGCTTTCCACCCCCATGGCCAGTTCCACGCCTGCCGCGCCGCCGCCAACGACCGCCACGTTGACCGTTGAGGCCAGCGCAGCCCGCTCAAGAAACGCGGACCACCTTTCCATGAACAGGCCAACCGGTCTTACCGGCAGAAGCCTGTCGCCCAGCGTCGCCAGGCTCGAGATGTCCGTCTCGCCACCCGTCGCCAGTGAAAGAAGATCGAACTCCAGTTCCTCACCCGACGACAGGGTGAGCATCTTGCGGGCTGTATTGAGCCCGATGACATCGGCCAGATGCAGCCTGGCACCGGCGCGTTCGGCCAGCGGCTTGAGGTCGATCAGCAGATCGTTGGCCCGGTAGTTGCCGGCCAGCCAGCCCGGCAGCATACCGGAATAGGCCGTATGCCGCGACGACGTGACGAGCCATCGCTCTGTATTTCGCAACGGTCGTTTGGCCCAGTCCCCAAGGACTGCCAGATGGGCATGGCCGCCGCCTGCCAGAATGATACGTCGCTTCATGCCATGCCGATCAATCGAAGTTTGCCCGCAATGGTCGCGCGAGCACCGCAAACCTTACAACGGTTTCTAACGGAATTTGCAGTGATTGACCTTCGCCCACATTCCTGCTGACTTCGCCCCCATGGCCGCGCCGGATACAAGGATTGCGCCCAGCGCTGATAGCCGTCAGTCGCGCATCGACATGCGTTCGGTCAGCCGGGTCGGTATTAGCGATTTTGGCGTGAACGCGCGTCGCATCCGCGATTTCCTGGAGGCGCTGGCCGCCACCTGAGCTATTTCGGCTGACCGGTCTACCAACGGATCATCGGCGGCACCGCAACCCTGCCGATGGCAGCACACACCACTACGACGGCACTGTGCCACAGGCCGATATGGACGATGTCGCTGTAGATGCAGTGGAACGAAAAGGCGAAGATACCGAAGCTGCCCGCAGCCACGCCGGTAAGGAGACCAGCGCGTTCGGTCGAGGTCGGCGCTCCTCTTCGAAGCCACCAGACAAGTACAGCAAACGTCATGAACGCAAGTCCGCTGCCGATCACCAGGCAATCGAGGCCATGCTCCACGGCGGTCGCCGAAATGGCGCTCGTACCTTTCCCCAAGCCGATGATGGCGGCGGCGACGGGCAATAGTCCCGTCATGGCAGCGGCCCACAACCATCCGCCATGATCGCTGCCCACGCGCGGCTGGCTCATGACGATGACCGTGACGGCGGATGCTAGCCCAAGCACTAGGAACAGACCCGTCGCCAGCAGGAACACGGGATCGAACCGCCCGGCGAGCACGTCCGGGCGGACGCCGAACATGAGGGCCACGGTGGCGAGGGTCACGCCAAGTCCGGCCAGCGCGAATCCCATCCCGCTTGATAAGCGCAGCGGCCGCACCGGCTCGAGGCCATCGACCAGCTGGGCAATCAGGGCGCCGGTGGAGTTTGGGGTATCACGGGACATCGGTTTCACGCCTTCTCGATCATCGCGGTGAGCTTTTTCAGCCCGCGGTGAATGTTGACCTTTATCAGGCTCTCGCTCTGTCCGCAGGCTCTGGACGCCTCGGACACCGAAAGGCCTTCGATCTTGACCAGTTCGATCGCCCTGACTTGCGGCTGCGGCAGCTGGGCGAACAATCGCTCGAGGCTGATCCGGGCAGCAATGGCGGGTTCTTCGTCCGCGCCCGCCAGTTCGTCGGCAAGCTCCGTTTCGTCGGCACGGTAGATCCGGCGCAAGTGATCGACCCAGCGGTAACGAGCGATCGCCGCCAGCCAGGGCAGGAACGCGCGCGTTGCATCCCAGGTGGCTAACTTGTGATGCAATGCCAGCAAGGTTTCCTGAACCAGATCATCCAGCTGCGAAGGCGCAATCCGTCGTCCGAAATAGAACCGCAGCCAGCGCTGGCATTCGCCCAGTAGGACCGCGTAGGCCTGCTTGTCGCCAGCCTGCGCTTGTCCCATCAGACGGGCGAGCGTTGGCTCGTCGGCCCTCATGCTGTCCGGCGACGTCCCAGCGGCGCGTCAAGGCTGATGCTGCCACCGCCGCGCACAATCAGCACCAGCGCCAATGCCGCCCACAGTGAATGCACCTGCCACCAGGCCTCAGGATAGACGAAGATCTGGATCACCAGCGTCATGCCCAGCAGGGCTCCCGCGGAAAGGCGTGTAAACAGGCCGAGCACCAGCAGGATCGGGAACAGGTGCTCCGAGACCGTCGCC
Organism: Novosphingobium sp.; assembly: GCF_030699305.1. GTDB lineage: Bacteria > Pseudomonadota > Alphaproteobacteria > Sphingomonadales > Sphingomonadaceae > Novosphingobium. The sequence continues at coordinate 51,263 of NZ_JAUYNB010000012.1, read as the reverse complement.
AAGACCGCAGCGAGATCGCTCGGCAGGGGCATGCCTTTGTATTCCTCCTGGAAGAGGAAGTAGGTGTTGTCGCTGATCGAAAACCAGCTCCCTTCATCGACCTTGGTGCGGCCCGACCGCCAGAACACACCGGCGAGCGCGATGCGTGTAAAGAGCAAGGTCAAGTTTTGCAGTCTGCAATTGCTGACCAAAGCAACCATCCGGTCGTAGAATCTGAGTATCCGGTCCATCATTCCACCTGTCGTCTTTCCGCCCGGATCAGGGCGCCCGCTTCGAGCAGCGCGATCAGCGCCGCCATAAAGTCGTCGGACGACAGTCGATCCTTACAGTCAGGTTCGTCGAAGTGGCCCAGAAGGTTACCGATGACCTGAATATCTTTGAGCGTTGCGAAGATCGCCCGCATGGCCGCGCTTGCCGGCGAAACGAGAACATCGGCCTCGGGCCTGACGACCAGAATTGCCGGCGCTTCGACAAGACCGGCCACTTCCACGCCGATTGCCTCATGCACGCTGCGATCGAATGTCCCGATCGATGCGGAAGGATGCGCCGCGATGGCCAGGTCGAGAAGCGCCTGTTCACCTAGCCCGGCAAGATCGGCAAGGCGCAACGGAACGGCATCTCGGGCATGATAGGCTTCCAGCCAGAGCCACTCGAACCGCGCCAGATCAACTGCTGCGCCTGCTTCGTCAGACGTGGCCAACCAGCCCGGGAAAGCCTCCCCGATGCCTGCCAGGGTCTTTGCCGTCACTCCCGGTTGATGGATATACAACCGGGAGTGTTCATTGAAGCGCGCTTGGCCCAGCAGGGCGAGCACGCGCGGAAACGTGTCCTCCAGCGCGACAAGCCGGGCGTGACTGATCGTATTGGCATGAACTTTCATGCCCGCCAGCACGCGCGCATGGGCTCCTGCAAAAAGCCGATCCGGCAGAAACTCGGGGCCATGATCGAGCGCCTGCATCATGGCCGCCTGGACCTGATCAAGCGCAAGCATGAACCTGATCCAGCGGAAGTGCGTCCAGCGACGCGAAACGCGTCTGTCCCTGCATGATCGCCTCGGCCTTGGCCGCTTCTCCCAGCAGTACGGCGTAATCGGGGACATCGGTATCCCATTCGATCAGGACCGGCTTTCGGCCAGCGCGGGCGGCGAAGCGGGCGAAGAGCGCCCAGGTCACTTCGGAGATGGCCGAACCGTGGTCATCGATCAGAAGGACGCCATCCGGGTGCTCCTCCCGGGCATGGCCCGCCAGATGAACTTCGCCCACGAGGCTCGGATCGATCGAATCGATCATCGCTTGCGCGTCGAGGCCGAGATTGGTGGCGGAAACCTCGATGTTGTTGATGTCGAGGAGAATGCCGCAACCGGTTTGGTGGCAGAGCAAGTGAAGGAACTGCGCCTCGCTCATGTCGTCGCGGGCGAAGGCGAGATAGCGCGAGGGGTTTTCGATCAGAATGCGGCGCTTGAGCCGGTCCTGCACGCGGTCGATCTGCCGGGCGAAATGCCCGAGGGCTTCCTCGGTATAGGGCACCGGCAGGAGATCGGGATAGCGATTGTTGGCGCTTCCGCTCCAGCTGAGATGATCCGACACCGAAGCCGGCTCGTAGCGCTTGCACAGCGCCGCAAGCTGCTCGAGCTCGGCCACGTCAACTCCGCCTGCGCTGCCGAGCGACAGACCGACCGAGTGGAAGCTCAAGGGGAAGCGCTCCGCGATGGCAGTCAGCCAGCGATGTGGCGGACCGCCCGCGCCAGAGTAATTCTGCGGATGAACTTCAAACCAGGCCGGAACCGGCGCTGGCGGCAAAATGCTGGCTGACACGGGCTGAAGCACCGCAGAGTAGTGCTGCGGCTTCAATCCGATTCCCGGCAAGGGGGGCAGATCTGACGGGAGGTTCATGTCAGCCAGCATCCATGCGACCCGAGGGCTTCAGCCCTTCTGGGAGGCGGGTGGAGAGTTTCAGCCGCGCCGCGGCACCGGCTTGGCGCTGCCGGCGTGCGCTTCGAGCGTCCCGCCCTGTTGCAAGCAGGTTCCGGCGGGCACCAACTTCCAGGCGTTGCCCTGGTAGTCGACGGTCGAGGTTCCTGCGCAGGAGGTGCCGGGGCCGGCGGCGCAGTCATTCTTGGCCTTCAGTGCGACGCCGTAGCACTTTTCCTTGGCGCCAGCACCTTCGCCCGCAGCCGCAGCAGGCGATGCAGCCAGGAGGGCGGCAGCGGCGAGCGTCGCAGCGGCGGCGGCGATTCCAGTCGTATTCTTCATGAGCAAGCCTTTCGAATCTGACGTGGGGGTCGTTCCCCTCACACCCCCCAGTTCGGTCGATCTGCAGCAGAGGTTACAGCGAGCCCGCATTTTTTTGCTCACTCGGCTCGATCACCGCCTGACCTGGGGGCAATTCTGACCATTATTACGATCAGCGGAATTCTGACTTCAAGCTGATGCAACTTCTTCCGCTCAGCGATCTGACGCACACCGGAACTCCCGGGAATTTGTCGCCCCCGACCGAAAGCATTGAAAGGATTTTCCATGAAGTTTTCTGCCGCCGCCCGTGTTCGTCGGGCCCTGTTTGTTGGTGCCGCTGCTGTATTGGCCAGCCTTGCGCCCATCGCCACTGCCCAGGCCGATGGGCTGCCGGACCCCGGCTTCGAGATTGTCCAGGGCCAGACCGCGCTGCTCGTCACTGACCCGCAGAACGACTTCCTCAGCCCCAAGGGCGTCGCCTGGGGCGTGGTCGGCAAGAATGTCGAAGCCAACGGCACGATCGCTCACATCGACCAGCTGTTCGCGGCAGCCAAGACGGCAGGCATGCCGGTGTTCGTCTCGCCGCACTACTATTACCCGACCGATCATGGCTGGCGCTTCGAAGGCGCGCTTGAAGCCCTGATGCACCAGATCGGCATGTTCGACCGCAAGGGACCGCTGATGACCGAAGGCTTCGAAGGTTCGGGCGCAGACTGGCTCGCCCAGTACAAGCGTTACATCAATGATGGTCAGACCATCGTCACCAGCCCGCACAAGGTCTTCGGTCCGGAGACCAACGATCTCGTGCTCCAACTGCGCAAGCGTGGCATTTCCAAGGTCATCATCGCCGGCATGTCGGCCAATCTGTGCACCGAGGCGCACATGCGCGAACTGATCGAGCAGGGCTTCGAGGTCATGGTTGTTTCGGATGCGACGGCCGCCGCCCAGCTGCCCGGGATGGACGGCTACGCTGCCGCCATGGCCAATTTCCGGATGATCGCAAACCATGTCGCCGACACCGGAACCGTCGTGACCGCCATCCGCGCCAACCACCACAAGTAAGCACAACCCCGGGGTGCTGGTCGATGACCGGCACCCCTTTGCCGGGAGACTAGCGCATGACCGATACCCCCGAGTTCGCATTCACCGCCGAAACCGCACGCGCCAAGGTCCGGGCGGCCGAGGATGCCTGGAACACTCGGCAGCCTGGGCGCATCGCGCTGGCCTACTCACCTGAAAGCCAGTGGCGCAACCGCTCCGAATTCGTGAACGGACGCCCAGAGATCGAGGCCTTTCTGACCCGCAAATGGATCCGCGAACTCGATTATCGCCTGATCAAGGAAATCTGGGCGTTTGCTGGTAATCGCATTGCGGTCCGGTTCGCATACGAATGGCACGATGATTCCGGTAACTGGTTCCGCTCCTACGGGAACGAGAACTGGGAGTTTGATACCGAAGGCCTGATGCAGCGACGCTTTGCCTGCATCAATGATCTCCCGATCGCTGAATCCGAACGCAAGTTTCACTGGCCGCTCGGACCGAGGCCGCTGGACCATCCCGGCCTGAGTGAGCTCGGCTTGTAACCAGGCCGCGAGCCAGCGCGAAAGTAAGCGGGATGGACGAACTGGTCACATACGATATCGCCGAGGGGATCGCTCGGATCGTAATCGACGATGGCAAGCGCAACGCGATGAGCGCGGACCTACTCGCATTGCTCCACCGCGCTTTCGAGCGCGCGGAGGGAGAAGCACGAGCGGTTACTCTCATTGGGCGCCCCGGCGTCTTTTCGGCGGGCTTTGACCTCCAGGTTTTTGCGCGCCGCGATCCGTTGGAAATTCACGACATGGTCAGGCTGGGTGCCGAACTGGCGCTCCGCCTCTTTGCCTTTCCCTTGCCGGTTGTGGTGGGGTGCACGGGACACGCCTATCCGATGGGTGCCTTCCTCATGCTCGCGTCCGATTTCTGTATCGGAACGGAGGGACCCTACTTGATTGGCCTCAACGAGGTTGCGATCGGGCTGGCGATACCCCGCTTCGCCGTCGAGCTGTCGCGCGCCATGCTGACGCCGCCCTACTTCAACCGGATCGTCACAGCGCAGATGCTTGATCCGGGCGAAGCCCGGGATGCCGGATTCGTCGCGAGCCTGGTCGACGCTGACGCGCTCGATGGCGCGGTTCGCGCCAAGGCCCATGAACTTGCCGCGCTCGATCCCATTGCCTTTCGCATGACCAAGTCGCGCGTTCGCAGCGTGGCTGCGGCCGCGATCCGCCGGGCGATCGACGAGGAGATCACGCTCGATCACTACCGGCGAGCCGCAGTCAACTAGCTCAAGCCGAGCATTTTTTCGGGCGAAATGTGGGGGTAAAATGATGATCGGAAAGGTGCTTGGGCAGATTTCCCGTCTGCGCGCTGCGGCTATGCAAGTGTTGCGCATCTCGGTCGAACTCGAAGCCAGTGTCATGTCGAGTTCGGCGGGCGGTGACAGCTTGCGCGTGCGGCCGACACGGCAGGCCTGGCGCGAACTTGACGCAGCGATAATCCACGAAAAGGTCGTGGAGACCTACCGCGCACGTCGCCGCCGTGACCGCTTCCTGCCGACCGAACTGTTCGGCGAACCCGGTTGGGACCTGCTCCTCGATCTGTTTGCGGCGCGCTTGCATGGCCGGCTGATCTCGGTCACGAGCGCCTGCTATGCAGCAGGCGTTCCGCCCACTACGGCGCTGCGCTGGTTGCGTTTGCTCGAGGAGCAAGGGCTGGTCGAGCGCATCAAGGCCGAGACCGACAACCGGGTCAGCTGGATCAGGCTCAGCGATTCCGCCCTGCGGCAAATGTGCGCCTATTTCGAGGACCTCCTCGCGGGCGCGGAATTCGAAGGCTGGCGACACCTCGGCACGGGCCCCGAGGCCGGCGAGTCATGAGTTTTCCGAGGCGGCGAAACCCGTTCGGCCTGCTCGGCCGACTTGTTGCTGCGATCGGCCGGCTGTCTCCCGAGGGCTGGGCAATCGCCCTGATCTATCTTGCAGCAATCATCAATGGCCTGCGCATTGCCCTTGCACTCACCTGGTGAGCCAGGGGATCGGCAATAACTAGCAGGTTGTCTTGCCTCTGGTCCCATGGCGATGGGGTTGACGGCAGATCGCTGCGTTCCTTGTCGTCTGGCTTCACAACCGCACGGAAGATGTCATGTTTGTGTGCTGCCGCAGATCGCCGGAAACTCAAATCTGTTGCTTACGTCGCTGGTCGTCCTTCCCGATCAATTCGGAAAGATGTCCGGATTTGACCAGCATGCGCACACCGCTTTTCCCAGCACGCGAGACAAACGGTTCGGACGGCGGGAGACGCAACCAGGAATGCCGCGTGTAACTGTCTCCGGCTTCGATGAACTCGCCATCGAGTACGAGGATTTCGAGTCCACCGTGTCCCCAATGGTCGATAGCGACATCGGCTTGCCAGACCTCGATCCGGACACTTTCCTTCCCATGACAATGAAGGGCAAGACTTGCCACAGCCGGTGCGTCGTCTCCGAGTGAGGATCGAAACTGGCTCGTGTCCACCACCACAGCTGACCTGTCATCGGTGGCGAACTGGTTGAGCTTGACAAAGATCAGCGCTCCATCGGGTGCCGAGGGGCTGTGGCGTGACCACGGCGGGTTGCGCACATAGGTGCCCGCCTTGTGTGAGCCTTCCTCGTCGACAAAATCGCCTTCGAGCACGAAATACTCCTCGCCGCCGCCATGCACATGATCGGCAAAGGTGCTCCCCGGCGCAAAGCGCACAATCGTGGTGGCCCGTGCCACTTCGTCGCCGATCCGGTCCAGCATGCGCCGCTCCACACCCTTGCTGGGCGAAGCAGACCACGACGCGTCTTCGTCATGGCTCGACGCGCGCCGCGAAAAATCCGCGTTGATTCTCACCGAAAGTCCTTCTCGATCATGGCTGCATAAGCGCCAGTTGCTGGCTGGGTGGCCGGCCAGACCGATGAGGGTCAATCTGGCCGGCCGGCGCAGGCTCGCCGGGTCGTAGTGACGGGGCCTGCGCAAACGGGGTTACAGTGGAGATCTTTGTCTGCACCTCTTCGTTCGGGACCAGGATGCGGTTACAGGATCCGGGCCAGCGTCTCGGGATCAACAGCCGTGAGGCGATCCGAATGGAGGAGTGCTGCGAACCAGTCGTCCGACCCACCCCCGAAGGGTCGGAACGCCCTTGCCGCGGTGATCCTGCGAAACAATCGCCACCGGCCCGATCTGGACTTGTCAGGCGCAGACATCACGCGGCCCTGCTTGCCAGGATCGCCGTGACCTCAGCCTCGACAGTGGCGAGATCGGCATCCGAAGTGCCGACGCGAGCGGCGTGTTCTCGTGCAAGCGCGATCTGCGCCTGGTCGCCGCTCTTGATCGCGCAGGCAAAAACGAGCGCGGCGGCAGTCCGGGCTTCGAAACTCCGCCCAGCCAACGCTGCGTCTATTTCCGCACCAGTCAGGCCTGCCTGGCGGGCGCCGAGGTCAAGCGCAGCAAGTGTTCTTTCACAGCCGCAATCGGCCAGAACGGCAAGCCGCAGCTGCGCCAGAACACGGCGCGAGAATCGATCGGTTTTCACCGTTCGCCGCTCGTCAGGTTCCGCCAAGTCAGCCTGCCAGGTTCGGCCGAGGCCGGGTTTGGACGTGGTTTCCAGCGATTTGATTGGGACTCATGATCTTTGCTCCTGCCACGCCAGCATCGCTGGCAGCCAAGAGATAGATCACCACGGATCATGCGATAATCGGCCAACCGGGAAATGGATTGTTGCCGAGAATGAAACGTCGCGTCAGTTGATGAAACGGTTGGCCCGTAGCCTGCTGACGGCAAAATCGACAAAGGCCCTGACTTTGGCCGACGCATTACGCCCCTCTGGATGCACGATGTGAATGGGCAAGGCCTCTTCCTCGAAGTCTTCCAGGGTCGTCTGCAGCCGGCCATTGAGCAGGTCCGGCCCGATCTGATAAGACAAGACGCGCGTCAGGCCCCAGCCGGATCGGGCCGCGCTGATCGCCGCTTCGTTGGAGTTGCAGAACAGCGCCGGTTTGACATGCGTCGTGATCTTGCCACCAGCACCAAATCGCCAGTCCAGCGAAGTCCAGGCGCTGGTCGCGGCGATAATCCTGTGCCGTGCCAGGTCCGAGGGATGCTTCGGTATGGCGTGACGTTCGAAATAATCGGGCGCGCCGCAGATCACGCGGCGCACCGAACCGACCTTGATGGCGCTGTAACTGGAGTCGGGCAGCTGACCGATCCGGATTGCCACGTCTATGCCTTCGTCGACCAGGTTGGTAACCCGGTCAAGAAACAACAGTCGGCCCGAGACATCGGGGTAAGTGTCGAGGAACTCGGTGATGAGCGGCATCACATAGATCTGCCCGAACAGCACTGAAGCGGTTACCGTGAGAAGTCCGGTGGGCTTCGCAAATGACCCGGCGGCCGATGCTTCGGACTCTTCGATGTCTGCCAGGATGCGCCGGCAGTCCTCGACATAGCGCTGGCCAGCTTCGGTCAGCTTCACCGAGCGGGTCGTCCGCGTCAGCAACCTCGCTCCGATAAGGTCTTCGAGCGCCGCGACTGCCCGTGTTACCGCGGGCGGACTGAGGTGCAGTTGCCGGGCAGCCTCCGCAAAGCCGCCCGTGTCGGCAATGCGGACGAAAACGCGCATGGCATGAAAGCGATCCATCCTGCCCTCCGATCTTTGTCAAACTGTCGCAGGAATAGCCGCTTCGAAGACCAAAGGAACCTGCAAATTATTCCATCCTGCGGAATAATGACTTCAAGGCGATGCAGCTTCTTTCACCTCGCGGCCTGCTCCATTGCCTATGGGCCGGACGAGTGCCGGGCCCCATCCACGCAGGAGCAGACCAATGAAACTCTACTACCACCCGATTTCCGGGCACGCGCACCGCGCCCAGCTCTTCCTCTCGCTGATCGGCGCTGAAGTTGAACTCGTCGAGGTCAATCTCGCCAAGGGCGAGCACAAGTCTCCTGAATACCTCAAGCTCGATCGCTTCGGCCAGGTGCCGCTGCTCGACGACGAAGGCACGATCGTCGCCGATTCCAACGCGATCATGGTCTATGCCGCCAAGAAGTTCGGACGCACCGACTGGTTGCCCGAAGACGCGCTGGGCGCGGCTCGCGTTCAGCGCTGGCTCTCGGTGGCCGCCGGCCTGATTGCCTTCGGACCGGCCGCCGCCCGCCTGATCACGATCTTCAACGCCGGCTTCAACCCGGAAGAGGTGATCGCCCGTGCGCACACCGTACTCAAGCTGATCGAAGCCGAACTCGACGGCGGCGAATGGATCGTCGGTGATCACCCGACCGTCGCTGACGTCGCGCTCTACAGCTATATCGCGCGGGCGAACGAAGGGAACGTCGATCTCGCCGATTACGGCAACGTCAACGCCTGGCTCCGACGGGTCGAAGCGCTGCCGGGCTTTGTCGAATTCGGCAAGACTCCAGTCGGCCTCGCTGCCTGAACCCAAATGCGCGGGGCGTCGATCTGGCGCCCCGCGCCACCACTGACGGGACCAGGCCATGAACGAGCGCACGATGTCTGGCGGATCGCCGTTCCATCCGGGCGAGGTTCGAATCCAGCAATCGCTCGGCGTTGCCGAGCGGATGGAACAATTCGGGCGCCGCGTTATTCGCGATCACATGCCCGACCAGCACCGCGACTTCTTCGCGCAGTTGCCTTTCGTGGTTCTGGGGTCGGTCGATCCATCCGGCGATGCCTGGGTCACGCTGCTGACAGGCCGTCCGGGCTTTATGCAGAGCCCCGATCCGAAGACGCTCTCGTTCGCCCTGCCGCTCGATCCGGCAGATCCCGTTACCCCGCTGCTCGACAACGGAGCAGCCGTGGGACTGCTCGGCATCGAACTGCATAGCCGGCGACGCAACCGGATGAACGGAAGCGTCACGATGCGCCCCGGCAACCGCTTCGATGTGACGGTCGAGCACTCCTTCGGGAACTGCCCGCAGTACATTCAGTTGCGCGACTCCGAATTCGTCAGGGATCCGGGCTTCTTCGGCTCCGCGCTCGTTACCCGGTCCGAGGCCCTGCATTGGCAGGCACGGGCAATGATCAAGCGCGCAGATACCTTTTTTGTTACGTCCTATCTCGATGATGCCGACGGCCGCCACGTCGATGCCTCTCACCGCGGCGGCAAACCCGGCTTCGTCCGGATCAACCCCGATGGATCGCTGACGATACCGGACTTTGCCGGTAACCTGCACTTCAATACCCTCGGCAACTTCCTGCTCAACCCAAAGGCCGGACTGGTCTTCCCCGACTTCGAGACCGGCGACATGCTGCATCTCAGCGGTGATGCCGAAGTCGAGCTCGAGTCCGCCGAGGCCGCGGCATTTCAGGGAGCGGAGCGACTCTGGACTTTTCGTCCGCGCCAAGTGGTGCTTCGGCCTGCCGCGCTGCCGCTGCGCTGGAAATTTCGCAACGACGGCTGGTCTCCCAACAGCCTGATGACCGGCGACTGGGGCCAGGCCCGCGAGCGGCTCGATGCGGCGGCGCTCGCTTCGTCCTGGCGCCCCTTCAAGGTGGCACGGATCGTCGATGAGAGCAGTGTCATCCGCTCGTTCCATCTCGAGCCGGCGGACGGCAAGGGGATCATCGCGCACGAAGCCGGTCAGCATCTGCCGATCCGGGTACAGCCGGAGAATGCCGAAGCGCCGCTGGTTCGAACCTACACTTTGTCGATCGCGCCATCGGACGGTCACTACCGGATCAGCGTCAAGCGCGATGGCGTCGTCTCGAGTCACCTCCACGACCGGCTCAAGGTCGGCGACCTGATCGAGACCCGCTCGCCGGCCGGCCAGTTCACGATCGATCCTGCCGAGACCCGCCCGGCGGTGCTCATGGCGGCAGGCGTCGGGATCACGCCGCTCCTCGCTATGCTCCGGCATCTCGTTTACGAAGGCGAGCGCAAGCGTCGCCAGCGTCCCGCCTGGCTGTTCGTTGCCGCGCGGACCCTGCCTGAGCGGGCCTTCGACATGGAGATCGAGCAACTGGTCGAGCGGGCCCGCGGCGCGGTCCGCGTGGTGCGGGTGCTCGACGATACGACCGGGGCAGAAGAGGGCCGAGACTTCGAGGCGACCGGGCGGATCGACATGGCTCTGCTAAGTTCAGCGCTGCCCTTCGACAGCTACGATTTTTACATGTGCGGCCCGCCGCCATTCATGCAGGGCATCTATGACCAACTGCGCGGCATGGGAACACCCGACGAGCGCATCCACGCCGAAGCCTTCGGTCCGGCATCACTCAAGCGTACGCGAGACGACACCGCGCCCGACTTGCCGGCCATTGCCGACAGACCGGTTCCGGTGGCCTTCACCCGGTCGGGCAAGGAGGCACGCTGGGAGCCAGGCAGCGGTACCCTGCTTGAGCTCGCCGAAGCGCGCGGGCTGACACCGGAATTCGGGTGCCGCTCGGGGTCCTGCGGCAGCTGCGCAACGCGCATCATCGCGGGTGAGGTGAGCTATGCCACCCGCCCGCAGGCCAAGGTCGATGCCAACCAGGCGCTGCTTTGCTGCGCCATGCCGAGCACCGCCGGCGGCGCAGACCGCCTGATCCTCGATCTCTGACCCTGAAGAAAGATCGCAATGACCAAGAGAGTCCTCCTCCTGCTGGCTGACGGCTTCGAGCCACTCGAGGCCGCGGGCTTCACCGATGTCTTCGGCTGGGCCGCAATCGATGGCTCGGAGCCGGTCGAACTGGTCACGGCCGGCCTGCGCTCACCGCTGCGCGCGACCTTCGGTTTTTCCGTCATCCCGCAGGCGATCATCTCCAATCTCGATCTGTCGACCTTCGACGCGCTAGCCATTCCGGGTGGATTTGAGGGTGCGGGCTTCTACGGCGATGCTCTTTCCGAGCCCTTCCTGGACGTGGTGCGCAGCTTCGACAGCGCCGGAAAGCCGGTGGCATCGGTGTGCGTCGCCTCGCTTTCGCTCGGCGCAGCAGGGATCATGCGCGGGCGCAGGGCAACCACCTACCACCAGTTCGGCGGAAAGCGGAAGGCCGAGCTCGAGAGCCACGGAGTCCGGTTTGTCGATCAGCCGGTCGTCGAAGATGGCGGCGTGATCAGTTCGACCGGGCCGGGCACGGCTATCGAGGTCGCCTTGCGCCTTCTCGCAAACCTGACGTCCCCGGCCAACGCCGCTCACATCAGGCAGTTGATGCGCGTTCCCGAACCCGATCCAGCCTGGCTGGTGCGACCCCAGGTGGTGGTCGAATGAGCCAGCGTCCCGTCGACATTGCCTTCACCCGCGCAGTCCGGGCAGCACAGCAGCGCAAGGGATCCCGGCAGATTTACGCTTCCATGGAAATGGGCCGAGAGATCGACCCCCGGCTGGGTGCCTTCATTGCACAGGTTCGAAGCTTCTATCTCGCGACCTCCAGCAGCAATGGCCAGCCGTACATCCAGCACCGCGGCGGGCCACCCGGGTTTTTGCACGTCATCGGCCCGACCACGCTGGCTTTCGCCGACTTCAAGGGCAATCGCCAGTTCATCACCACCGGCAATCTCTCTGAAAATCCGAAGGCCTTCATCTTCCTGATGGACTACGCTGGCCGGCAGAGGGTCAAGATTTGGGGGGCGGCAACGGTCGTCGAAAACGATGTCGCGCTCGCCGCGAGGCTGATGCCCGGTAACTATCGCGCCGCGCTTGAGCAGGTCATCCTGTTCGAGGTTGAGGCATGGGACTCCAATTGCCCGCAGCACATCCCCCAACTCGTCTTCGCTGAAGACGTCACAAAGGTCCTGGCGGCGCGCGATGACCGGATCGCCCGACTCGAAGCAGAACTCGCTGCATTACGATCCGGGAAATAATCCATTCCCGATTTCGGTCATTCATCTTGGATGTCGGTCCAATTAAAAGGCATCCAGCACAAGGCGCCCACCGCCCTCCGGGGCCTTCTGCTGGCAATCACGCGTTCCGCGCGTCTGCCATCGACCGGGCGGAACGCCTCCACCCCCCGCTTGTTCCGCCCGGTCGTTCATTGGCAGGCGCTTGGATCCGCTCTTTCGTTCCGGCAATGCGCTTGCGGGCCGGACGAACTAAAGCACTTGCCCTGCTCGACTGGCTCTGGCTGGCTCCCCAAGCGATTTGAAGGGCTTCTGCTGTCTCAGCGAACTCCAAGCCAGGCGAGACTATCGATCACCTCAAAGCGCGAAAGGACCAACACCGCGCCTGTATAAGCCAATGGCAAGAATGTGCCCCAACCCAACGGCTTCAGCCACGTGGCCCTTTCGGCACCACTAAAGGCGAGCGCAAACGCCGTCGCACAGAACGCGATGGCGAGTGCGGCGAGCAGAGCGAGGATCAGCAAGGGCGCCTTGTCGTTGCCCGAGGCGTTGGCCGTGATGATCGAAATAGCAAGTCCAACAGATGGAGCCAGCCACAAAGTGAATCGATGCTGTGATCGTGTGTCCCGTTGAGCCATCACTGGCTGCCAAAAATGTTGACGCATCGGGACCTCTCTCGGGAACCGTATAAGGAAACTAACAAGCGTTCGCGCATAGGCGTCCCTTACCTGGTTTCACAGCAGTTCAATATAGTGGTCGCTGGTGATCGTCCGTTCGCTGGCGCTGGGAGCGACCAGCTATTCCGACCTGTTGCGGCAACCTGAGCGGATCACCACAAATATCCTCGCAGACAGGCTCACAGGAAAGGGAGCGCGGCTCCTGCCAACAATCCAGGCCTTGGCGCGATGCGGGGGAAGCTGAATTGCCCGACCGCCGGCAACCACCGGAGCGGTTCTACACGATTACTCCGGAGGAGCTGCTGGTTGTGCTGTAGCCGGTTGCCGCTGCATCTGCCGCCCTGCCATGAAACAAGAACCTGTGTTCCCCCAAGTCGAGATGGGCTCCAAGGGCATACCCGCAACATTTTCTCGGACGCAGAATACGCTCAACCGTTCGATCCCTGTCGATGGTCTGCCATTCGACGCAGCTCGGACACAGCGAAGAACCGCTTACTTTCTGCTTACATTCACCTCATTTTCGACAATGTAAGCAAAATTTGCTTACATTGTCGAGGTGCTAAATCGTTGGTTTTCCGAGAGAAAACTGGAGCGGGCGAAGGGATTCGAACCCTCGACCCCAACCTTGGCAAGGTTGTGCTCTACCCCTGAGCTACGCCCGCTCTGACGTTTGCGGCCCGTTGCTTTGCAGCGGTTGGGCCGGGGTGAGGCGCGCAGTTAGCAGTGGGGTCGCGGCTTGCCAAGCGGAAAAATGCCTTTGCATGGATTGCGCGGTTTATCCCTTCACAAATCGCCGCGAAGGCCCACATTGGCTGCCGAAGTTTCCCGTTACATGGAGCGTTCCCTTGGCAAGCATGGGCCTGAGCATCGACGAACAGAAGGCCGTGGACCGGTTCCGCAAGGACGTGGTCGAACCGTCGATGACCAATCTGGTGATCCTCGATTTCTGGGCCGAATGGTGCGGGCCGTGCAAGGCGCTGACGCCGGTGCTGGAAAAGGTCGCCGCCGACTACGCCGACAAGGGCGTGGTGCTGGCCAAGTGCAATGTCGATGAGGAACAGTTCATCGCCGCGCAGTTTCAGGTGCGCTCGATCCCCACGGTCTATGCGATGTTTCAGGGCCAGCCGGTGGCCGACCTGACCAATGCGCGCGGCGAATCGCAGCTCAAGGGCATGATCGACCAGTTGCTGGCCAAGCTGCCGATCCAGCCCGGCGGCGGTGCGCCCGCGCCGGACATCGCGCCGCTGCTGGCGATGGGGGAGGATGTGCTGGCGGGCGGCGATGCCGAGCGCGCGGCGAGCATCTTTGCCCAGATCCTGGAGATGGCGCCCGAAAACGCCCCGGCCCACGCCGGCCTGATCCGTGCCATGCTGGCCGTGGGCGAGGTCGAATCGGCGCAGCAGCTGCTGGATGCCCTGCCCCCGGAACTGGCGGGCGATGCGGAAATCGTCCGGGCCAAGGCCGCATTGGAACTCGCCAAGGACAAACCGGAAGACAGCGTACTGGCCGCGCTGCGGCTGGCGGCGGAGGCTGATCCGGCCGACATGGCGGCGCAGCTGGCTTATTCCGCGGCGGCGTTCGCAGCCGGCAACCGCGATGCCGCGGCGGAAACGCTGCTGGCGATGATCGCGGCGGACCGGGCATGGAACGAGGGCGCAGCGCGGGCCAAGCTGCTCCAGATCTTCGAAGCGGTCGGGCTGGAAGACCCGTGGGTGGCGGCAATGCGCCGACGCCTGTCGATCATCCTGTTCGGATAGGGGCAAACGGCGCGTGCGCATCTCGATCTTCCCGCTGACCGGCGCGATCCTGTTTCCCGGAATGCAGTTGCCGCTGCACATCTTTGAGCCGCGCTACCGGGCGATGGTGCAGGATGCACTGGCGCGCGACCGGCGGATCGGGATGATGCAGCCGCAGCGCGCAGAGGATGGCGCGCCGCTGTTCCAGATCGGCTGCCTGGGCAAGATTGCCGAGGTCGAGGCGCTGGACGATGGCCGCTTCAATCTGGTGCTGGAAGGCGAAGCGCGGTTCCGGGTGCTGCGGGAACTGGATGCGATCACCCCGTTCCGGCAGATCGAGGCGGAGCTGCTGGACGAAGAACTGCACCCCGCCCTGGCCGCGATCGAACGCGCCAGTTTTGAGCGCGAGGCGCGCCGCTTTGCCGATGCGCAGGGCTATGTCGTCGACTGGGACGCGGTGACCCGGCTGGACGATGTATCGCTGATCGACGGCGTATCGCAGATCGCCCCGTTCGATGCGGCCGCCAAGCAGGCGCTGCTCGAAGCCGATACCCTGGCCCAGCGGTGCGAGTTGCTGGTGCAGCTGATGCAGTTCTTTGGCCGCCGTGACAGCGACGACGGGCGGGTTACGTTGCAGTAGCCGCGCGGGCCGCGCCGCAGAACGACCGCCGCGTCAGGCCAGCACCGCCTTCAACCCGTCGATCACGTATTGTGCGGCCAGCGCGGCCAACAGCACGCCCAGCAGCCGGGTAATCACCGCTTCGACCCGGTCACCCAGCAGCGCCATCAGCGGACGCGCAGCGACGAGTGCGAACAGGGTCAGCAGCAACACCGCCGCCAGCGCGCCCAGGATCACCAGCGTCTGGTCCGTCCCTTGCGCGCGGGACATCAGCAGCATGATCGTGGCGATCGAGCCCGGCCCGGCGATCATCGGCATGGCCATCGGGAAGACGGAGACGTCCTCTACCTCCGGGGTTGCCTTGATCTTTTCGGCGCGCTCTTCCCGCCGCTGGGTGCGCTTTTCGAACACCATGTCGAGCGCGATCAGGAACAGCATGATCCCGCCCGCGATGCGAAAGCTGTTGAGTTCAATGTGCAGCGCGCCCAGCAGCGCTTCGCCAAACAGCGCGAAGATCAGCAGAATGATCGCGGCGATAAAGCTGGCGCGGACCGCCATGGCGGTCGCCTGTTTCTGGGTCGCCTTGCTGACCAGCCCGGCATAGATCGGCGCGCAGCCGGGCGGATCGATCACCACGAACAGCGTGATAAAGGCCGACAAAAACAGCTCCAACACTGCTTTAGCTCCCCGCTGTGACCGTTTCCTGAAGCACCACGTCATGCGCGGTGCCGTTCCACAGCCGCACGGTGATCGTGCGCGCGCCATCAGGCATGACGACTGATGACCAGACCAGCGTCTGATCGCGCGAGACGCCCTGCTTCATATCCACCCCGACATCGGGCGCGCTGATCGGCACGCCTGCCTTGCCGCTGCATTCGGCAACTTTGGATGCGATCATGTCCGGTTCGGGCAAGGCCACGCCCAGCCGGTCACCGTGATCGAGCACCCATTTCAGATCGCCGTTCTGGCCGCGCGCCCAGACGGTGGTGAAGTATCCGGTTGAATCCGGGCGCTGCCACGCGCCGTGGGTGACCGCGACCGAACCGTCGCAGCTGGACCACACCAGATGCGGCTGCCACTTCACCAGATGCTCCGGGTCAGGCTTGCCCCTGAGGTATTCGAGCGCCTTCACACGCTGCGGCACGAACATTTCCGCCTCTGCCGCCGCAGTGGTGCGAAACGCAGTCCACTGGCCCTTTTCCTGCGCCAGCTTGCTGAAGCCGATTTCCGCCGCGATCACCGCGCCGGGATTGGCCACCGGGCGCAGCGGCGGGCCGGATGGACCGCGCTGGCCACTGCACGCGGCAAGGACAAGACTGAGCGAGAGAACAGTGAGAGTGCGCTTCATGGGACGCAGTCTAGAGCGCCCCGTCAGCCAGCGCCACCCCTGCGTTGCGATGCGCCGCAACCAGCGCATTGCGCAGCAGCACCGCGATCGTCATCGGCCCGACGCCGCCGGGAACCGGGGTGACGGCACCCGCGACTTCCAGCGCCTGCGCATAATCGACATCGCCGACCAGCCGTCCCTTGGCCTTGCCTTCGGCGGGCGGCAGGCGGTTGATGCCCACATCGATCACGGTCGCGCCAGGCTTCAGCCAGCTGCCCTTGACCATTTCCGGACGGCCCACTGCCGCCACGACGATGTCGGCGCGGCGGACGACGTCCTCAAGGTTTTTCGTGCGGCTGTGCGCGATGGTGACGGTGCAGCTTTCGGCCAGCAGCAGCTGTGCCATCGGCTTGCCGACCAGGATCGAGCGGCCGATCACGACCGCATCAAGGCCGGAAAGATTGCCCAGCCGGTCCTTCAGCAGCATCAGGCTGCCAAGCGGGGTGCACGGCACCAGCCCCGGCAGGCCCAGCGCAAGGCGGCCCGTGCTGATGGGGGTCAGGCCATCGACGTCCTTGGCCGGGCTGATCCGTTCGACCACGGCCTGTTCGTCGAGATGCTTCGGCAGCGGCAGCTGAACCAGGATGCCATCGACCAGCGGATCGGCGTTCAGCCGGTCAACCATGGCAATCAGCGCCTCCTGCGTGGTATCGGCAGGCAGCTTGTGTTCAAAGCTGCTCATCCCGCATTCGACTGTGGCCTTGCCCTTGGACGCGACATAAACCTGGCTGGCCGGGTCTTCCCCCACCAGCACCACGGCCAGACCGGCCTTGCGGCCAGCGGCCTGTTCGAACGCTGCGGCATAGTCCGCCACTTTGCCGCGCAGCCCGGCTGCGAAGGCTTTCCCGTCGATAATCGATGCTGTCATTGCAAACTCGTCATGGCGAATCCGTAAAGGATCTTCTGAAGGATGGTCAGCCCGATGATCAGCACCATCGGCGAAAAGTCGATGGCCCCGGTGTTGGGCATGATCCGGCGCACAGGGGTCAGGATCGGGTCGAGCAGGGCATTTACCGACCGCCAGATCGCCGCCACGAAATCGTTTTGCGTGCTGATCACGTTGAACTGCAGCAGCAGCGACATGATGAACTGCACGATCACCAGCGTGACCACGATCGAGATGAGGTAACCGACGATGTCGATCAACGTATACAGCAGCACAAGCCTATCCTCGTTCCAGTTGGCGCAGCGCTGATAGCCCAAGGGCTTGGCATGCGGCAACCGGTACTCCCGGAGAGATTTAGTAAGCGTTACTTACTAAATTGGCAAGAGGAGTTTGCTTGCGTGTGGCCAGGCCCACTTCCCTTGATAGCCCTTACCCGGTGGGGAAGGGTTGGGATGGGGGTTCGATGGGGGGCGATGGGGTTCTACCCGCGTGAGGTAAGTAACCCCTCCCCGGCGGGGAGGGGCTATTTCTTCTGCCACTGGGCTGAGCCAGCCCCCTACTTGCGGATCAGCGTGCCCGCCCCGCGTGAGGTGAAGATTTCCAGCAGCATTGCGTGCGGCACCCGGCCATCCAGCACGACGGCGGCTTCGCACCCGGCTTCGACCGCGTGGACGCAGGTTTCGAGTTTGGGGATCATGCCGCCGCTGATCGTGCCGTCCTGTTGCAGCACCTCAATGTCGGCGGGGCGCAAGTCGGTCAGCAGGTTGCCCTGCTTGTCGAGCACGCCGGTCACGTCGGTCAACAGGAACAGCCGCGCCGCGCCAAGGGCTGCGGCGATGGCACCGGCCATCGTATCGGCGTTGATGTTATAGGTTTCGCCGTCCTCACCCACCGCGATCGGGGCGATCACCGGGATCATCCCCGCGTCGGAGATCGTCTTGAGCACGCTGGTATCGACCTTGCTGGGTTCACCCACGAACCCCAGGTCCACCACCTGTTCGATCTGGCTGCCCGGATCGCGAGTGGTGCGCGTCACCTTGCGCGCGGTGACGAGGCCGCCGTCCTTGCCGGAAATGCCGATCGCCTTGCCCCCGGCCCCGGCGATCCAGCGGACGATTTCCTTGTTGATGCCGCCCGACAGGACCATTTCGGCGACTTCGGCGGTCGCCTTGTCGGTCACGCGCAGGCCGTCGACGAAGCGCGATTCGACGCCCAGCTTCTTGAGCATGTTGCCAATCTGCGGCCCGCCGCCGTGGACCACGACCGGATTGATCCCGACCGCCTTGAGCAGCACGACGTCTTCGGCAAAGTCATGCGCCAGATCGGGATCGCCCATCGCATGGCCGCCGTATTTGACGACGAACGTGCGCCCGGCATAGCGCTGGAGATAAGGCAGCGCCTCGACCAGGGTTTCGGCCTTGGCCAGCATGGCGGACATCTGGGCGGAATCGTGGGAACCAGTCATACCCGCGCCTTTACGCCGGTTGATCCGGATTTGAAGTAAAAAGCGCCCATCAGGCGTCCAGCTTGCGCCCGATCCGCACCACCAGCGCGATAATCACCGGCACCATGATGGCCGACAGCACCACTTTGGCCAGCGCCTGTCCGATCATCAGGTCCATGATCGGCCGGACGCCATAGAACGAGAAGGTGATGAAAATCAGCGTATCGACAATCTGCGACAGCGCCGCCGCAATGAACCCGCGCAGGCCTGCATACTTGCCCACCGCGCCGCGCAGCCGGTCAAAAATCCAGATGTTGAGCGTCACCGAGACGCCGTACGCCACGATCCCCGCCGCCATCAGCCGCCAGCCCTGCCCCAGAATGATCGGGAAGGCTTCCTTTGCCGGTTCATACATCCCGTCGTCGGTCGGCAGTTGCAGCACCAGCACCGTCAGCACGATGGCCAGCAGCAGCGGGATGAACCCGAACCGCACCAGCCGGTTGGCCACATCCCGCCCATGCAGTTCGGCAATCCCGCTGGACAGCGCAACCAGGGTCAGAAACGGGAAAATCCCCGCTTCCACGGCCAGCGGGCCGATGCCCACCTGCTTGGCCCCCAGCACCCCGCCCAGCGGGACCATGCCGCCATACAGGACAGCGAAAACGAACAGCGAGCGGGGGATTGAATTGCCTTGCATGACAGCCGTGTAACGATGATTGCGCGATTGCGAAAGATCGTGATTTGACTGGTGCGCCCCGCCCGGCTTAGGTCACGCGCTTTGGCGTCACGGGGGACAAGGGCCGCACATGCAACATCTTTACAGCCTGCTGGGCATGGCGCTGATTCTTGCGGTCGCGTTTCTGCTGTCGTCCAACCGCAAGGCGATCCGCCTGCGCGTGGTCGGCGCGGCGTTTGCGCTGCAGGCCGGACTTGCCGCGCTGGTGCTGTATGTGCCGTGGGGCAATGCCGCGTTGCAAGGGGCCGCGCGCGGGGTTGAAGGCCTGCTGGGCTATGCCCGCGCCGGGGTGGTGTTCCTGTTCGGCCCGCTCGCCGATCCGGAAATCGGCGGCAACAGCTTTGCCATCGCTGCGCTGCCGGTAATCATCTTCTTCGCCGCGCTGATTTCGATCCTGTATTATGTCGGCATCATGCAGCTGGTGATCCGCTGGATCGGCGGCGGGTTGGAAAAGCTGACCGGGATCAGCCGGGTGGAAAGCCTGTCGGCGGCATCGAACATCTTTGTCGGCCAGTCGGAAAGCCCGCTGGTGATCCGGCCCTATCTGGCCGCGCTCACCCCGTCGCAGCTGTTCTGCCTGATGACCGTGGGCATGGCCGGGGTCGCGGGCACGATCCTGGCAGCTTATGCCAGCATGGGCATCCGGATCGACTTTCTGGTCGCCGCCGCGTTCATGTCGGCCCCCGGCGGGATCCTGATGGCGAAGATCATGATGCCCGATCCGCTGGGTGAAAAGCTGCCCGAACCCGATGACGTGCCGGTGCAGAGCCTGGACGAGGAACGCCCCGCCAACATCATCATGGCTGCCGCGCAAGGTGCGCAGACCGGCGTGAAACTGGCCGTTGCGGTGGGCGCGATGGTGCTGGCGTTCGTGGCGCTGGTCGCGCTGGCCAACGGCATCGTCGGCGGGATCGGCGGCTGGTTCGGCCAGCCGGACCTGTCGTTCCAGATGATCCTTGGCTATTTCTTCGCCCCGATCTTCCGCCTGCTGGGCGCGCCTGACTGGAACGAAGCGCTGATTGCGGGCAGCTTTTTCGGCACCAAAGTGGTGCTGAACGAATTCGTGGCCTTCATCGATCTGGGCGCGGCCAAGCAGTTGTCCGAACAGACCGTGGGCATCGTGACGTTCGCGCTGTGCGGGTTTGCCAACTTCAGCTCGATCGCGATCCAGATGGCGGTAACCGGCGGGCTGGCCCCCAACCAGCGCCCGGTGATCGCCAAGCTGGGGATCAAGGCGCTGGTCGCGGGCAGCCTGTCCAACCTGATGAGCGCAGCGCTGGCGGGCCTGTTTTTGAGCCTGTAAACGGCAGAAAACGGCGGGTTGTTCCTCCACTTCGGAGGGAACCCGCGTATTTGCCCGGATAGTGCGGCGCAGCCAAATGCCGTGTGGGGTGGGGATGGCCCTCCTCACCCTTACCGCCGCCGCCTTCGCGCTCTGTGCCCAAGGTCCCCGCACCACTTGCGTCGTCGATGGCGACACCTTCTGGCTGAACGGCGAGAAAGTGCGGATCGCCGATATCAACGCGCCTGAAACCAGCCGCGCCGCCTGCCCGGCGGAGGCCGCGCACGGCGAAGCGGCCAAGCGCCGACTGCTGATCCTGCTCAACGCCGGACCGTTCGACCTCACCGTGCAGGGCCGCGCGCAGGACCGCTATGGCCGGTTGCTGCGCACCGTCACGCGCGGCGGGCGCAGTCTGGGCGGCGTGCTGGTCGCAGAAGGGCTGGCCGAACCATGGCAGGGCAAGCGCGGCGATTGGTGCGCGATGCTTGCCGGGCCGCGCGCCAGCCGGTAGCGCGGCGGGCGATGCTGTGGTCCCGTCGCAAGCCCCATAACTATGGCCGCGTCCTGCCAACCCATCGCTGGCAGGGGCTGACGCTGCGCCAGCGGGTGTGGCGCGTGATGAAGCCGTGGCTGGCGCTGGCCGGGCTGCTCCTGCTCTGGCCGCTGCTCGACGCCGCGCTGGTGGAGCCGCCCGCCGTGCTGTCCGGCGCGCCGGAACGGGTGACCGCGCCGTTTACCCGCTGCGGCGCGGGCCGGGCGGAAAACTGCGTGGTCGATGGCGATACGCTGCGGATCGGCCAGCGGCGCATCCGCCTGATCGGGATCGACGCGCCGGAACTGCGCTCGCCCGCCTGCTCCGCCGAAGCCGCGCAGGCCGAAGCCGCGACCGAGGCGCTGCTGGCGCTGGTTAGCCAAGGCCCGTTCGATATGGCCGGGCCGCTGGGCGATCCGCGCGACAAGTATGGCCGCGAACTGCGCGTGCTGACGCGGGTGCAGCGCGACGGGACGGTGCAATCGCTCGGCGCGGACCTGCTGGCCAGCGGCACGGTGCGCCGCTACCTCGGCGGCCTGCGCGGCGGCTGGTGCTGATTCGCGCTGCAACAACACGGATGGAGAGAAATATGCTGCTCATTCAGGGCTGGCTGAAGCTGGCGACCGGCGAATTTGACAAGATTCTGGAGCAAGCCGCCGCAATGGTCGCCGCGACCAATGCCGAAGACGGCTGCATCCACTATGCCTTTGCGCGCGACATCAACGATCCGGACCTGATCCACATTTCCGAACGCTGGGCCAGCGAAGCGGCGCTGGGCGCTCATTCCGCCAGCGCGCACATGACCGCGTTCCAGCAGGCGATGGGCACGGTGAAAACCGAAGGTGCCGATCTGTGGCTCTATTCGGCGGAAGGGCTGAAGAAGCTGATGTAAGGGATTCCCGGCGCGGGTCAGGCGGGCGGCAACAGCCGTTCGCGCCCGTGCTGGGCCACTTCGGCCAGCCAGTCCTTGCCCGCGCGGACGCGCGCCAGGTTGTGCGTGTCCTTGTGGGTGACGATCCAGAAGCTGCGCAGGATGCGCCGGTCCGGCAGGACCGGGACCAGCGCTGGATCGGCATCGCCGATAAAGCACGGCAGCACCCCCATCCCCGCACCTGCCGCGACCAGCCGGTGCTGGGCGTTGATGCTGGATGACCGCAGCGTCGCGGCCAGACCGGGGTGCAATTCATCCAGATAGCGCAGTTCCGGGGCATAAAGCAGATCGGGGATATACCCGACCAGCCGGTGCCCCTGCCCCAGATCGGCCGCGCGCGCCGGAACCCCGGCATCCGCCAGATAGGCCGGGCTGGCATAGAGCCGCAGCGCATAGTCCGACAGCTTGCGCGCGATTACCGGCCCGGCCTTTGGGCGTGACAGGGTGACCGCAATATCCGCCTCGCGCTTCGACGGGCTGAGGAACCCGCTGCTGGCGACCAGATCGAGCGTCAGCGCGGGATGGGCGCGGACGAAACCGGGCAGCAGCGGCGGCAGGAACCACGTGCCGAACCCTTCGGACACGCTGATCCGCAAGGTGCCGGACAGCCCGCCGCTGGCCTGCGCCCCTTCGCCGATTCCGGTCGCGGCCTGCGCCATTGCTTCGACTTGCGAGAGCAGCGCCTCGCCCGTTTCGGTCAGCACCTGCCCCTCGCGGGTCTGCTCGAACAAGGTGGCCCCAAGCCGCGCTTCCAGCCGGCGCAGGCGGCGGCCCATCGTGGTCGCGTCCACGCCCATGACTTGCGCCGCGCGCGCCAGCTGGCCCGCGCGGGCAATCGCCAGAAAGGCCTGATAATCGCTCCAGTCCGTTACCTGCATAAATGCAGGCCATAGCCGCAAAAATGCCACTTGTCTGCATGGCAGTGCCGGTGCAGGGCTATGCGCAATCAAGGATTCGAGAGGAACCGCCCATGCGCTTTATCGACCATTTCATCGCCGGTGGCACCGGCGGCCTGACCGCCGCTCGCAAGGGCGACGTGTTCGATCCCAATAACGGCGGCGTGCAGGCGCAAGTCGCGCTGGGCGATGCCGCCGTGCTGGAACGCGCCGTGCAGGCCGCCGCCGCCGCGCAGCCCGCCTGGGCCATGACCAACCCGCAGCGCCGCGCCCGCGTGATGTTCAACTTCAAGGCGCTGGTCGAAGCCAACATGGACGAGCTGGCGCTGATGCTCTCCACCGAACACGGCAAAGTGATTGCCGATGCCAAGGGCGACATCCAGCGCGGGCTGGAAGTGATCGAATTCTGCTGCGGCATCCCGCACGTCCTGAAGGGCGAATACACGCAGGGCGCCGGTCCCGGCATTGACGTCTATTCGATGCGCCAGCCGATCGGCATCGGGGCGGGCATCACCCCGTTCAACTTCCCGGCGATGATCCCCCTGTGGATGAGCGGCGTGGCGATCGCCACCGGCAACGCCTTCATCATCAAGCCGAGCGAGCGTGATCCGTCCGTGCCGGTGCGACTGGCCGAACTGTTCCTTGAGGCCGGTCTGCCCGAAGGCATCTGCCAGGTCGTCCACGGCGACAAGGAAATGGTCGATGCGATCCTCGATCACCCGTTGATTGGCGCGGTCAGCTTCGTCGGCTCGTCCGACATCGCGCACTATGTCTACAATCGCGGCGTCGCGGCGGGCAAGCGCGTGCAGGCGATGGGCGGGGCCAAGAACCACGGCATCGTGATGCCGGACGCGGACCTTGATCAGGTGGTGAACGATCTGGCCGGGGCCGCTTTCGGCTCGGCGGGCGAACGCTGCATGGCGCTGCCGGTGGTCGTGCCGGTCGGCGCGGATACGGCTGAGCGCCTGCGCGCCAAGCTGATCCCCGCGATCGAGGCACTGAGAGTCGGCATCTCGACCGATGCCGATGCGCATTACGGCCCGGTCGTGACGCAGGCGCACAAGGAAAAGGTCGAAGCGTGGATCGCCAGGTGCGCTGATGAAGGCGCCGAACTGGTGATCGACGGGCGCGGGTTCACCCTGCAGGGCCACGAAAACGGCTTCTTCGTCGGCCCGACGCTGTTCGATCATGTCACGCCCGACATGGACAGCTATCACAACGAAATCTTCGGCCCGGTCCTCCAGATCGTCCGCGCCGCCGATTTTGAGGAAGCGCTCAGCCTCGCCAGCCGCCACCAGTATGGCAACGGCGTGGCGATCTTCACCCGCAACGGCCACGCCGCGCGCGAATTTGCCGCGCGCGTGAATGTCGGGATGGTCGGTATCAACGTGCCGATCCCGGTGCCGGTCGCCTATCACACGTTCGGCGGGTGGAAGCGCAGCGCGTTTGGCGACACCAACCAGCACGGCATGGAAGGGGTGAAGTTCTGGACCAAGGTCAAGACCGTCACCGCCCGTTGGCCCGACGGTTCGCCCGACGGCGGAAATGCATTTGTCATCCCGACAATGGGGTGAGATAGGCAAGACCCATGATGAACCAGTTTGCCCTGACCGAAGACCAGCTCGCCATTCAGGACATGGCGCGCAAGTTCACCGCTGACCGGATCACGCCCTTTGCTGCGCAGTGGGACGAGGATCACCATTACCCCGTCGACGTCTGGAAAGCGGCCGGGGAACTGGGGTTCGGCGCGATCTATGTGTCCGAGGAATCGGGCGGGATCGGCCTTGGGCGGCTGGAAGCGGCGCTGATCATGGAGGCCATGTCCTATGGCTGCCCGGCCACCAGCGCCTATATCTCGATCCACAACATGGCGGCGTGGATGATCGACACGTTTGGCGGCGATGACCTGAAAGAGCGTTACCTGCCGGACCTTGTGTCGATGGACAAAATCGCCAGCTATTGCCTGACCGAACCGGGCAGCGGGTCCGACGCGGCAGCACTGAAGACCACTGCGCGGCTCGACGGGGACCATTACGTCCTCAACGGCACCAAGCAGTTCATTTCGGGCAGCGGCGTGAACGACGTCTATGTCGTGATGGTCCGCACCGGCGATCACAAGTCCAAGGGCGTGTCCTGCGTCGTGGTGGACAAGGACACGCCGGGCCTGTCGTTCGGCGCGCCGGAAAAGAAACTGGGCTGGAATGCCTCGCCCACCGCGCAAGTGATCTTCGAGGATTGCCGCGTACCGGTGGCCAACCGCGTCGGCGCGGAAGGGGACGGGTTCCGCTTTGCCATGGCCGGGCTGGACGGCGGGCGGCTCAACATCGGGGCCTGCTCGCTCGGCGGAGCGCAGCGCTGTCTGGATGAGGCGATTGCCTATACCAAGGACCGCCAGCAGTTCGGGCAGCCGATTGCCGATTTCCAGAACACCCAGTTCATGCTGGCCGACATGGCGACCGACCTCGAAGCCGCCCGCGCGCTGCTTTACATGGCAGCCTGCAAGGTGTCCGCCAACGCGCCGGACAAGTCGCGCTTTTCGGCGATGGCCAAGCGGCTGGCGACCGACAACGGCAGTAGAATCGTCAACGATGCGCTGCAACTGTTCGGCGGCTATGGCTACCTCAAGGACTATCCGATCGAACGCTTCTGGCGTGACCTTCGGGTTCATTCGATCCTGGAGGGCACCAATCAGGTGATGCGGATGATCGTGGGCCGGGACTTGCTGCGGCCATGACAGATGAAGTGATCGTTCGCCGCGAAGGGGCCGCCGGGTTCCTCTCGCTCAATCGCCCCAAGGCGATCCATGCGCTGACCCTCCCGATGGTCCACGCGATGACCGCCGCGCTGCTGGAATGGCAGGGTGATCCCGAAGTGCGCGCCGTGATCATCGATCATGCCGAAGGGCGCGGCTTCTGCTCCGGCGGGGACATCGCGTTCCTGCGCAATTCGGCGCTGAATGACGGCGGCGTTTCAGGGCGGAAGTTCTTCCACGACGAATACCAGCTCAACCACCTGATCTTCACCTATGACAAGCCCGTGGTGGCCTTCATGGACGGGATCACCATGGGCGGCGGCGTGGGCATTTCGCAGCCCGCGCGGTTTCACGTGGCGACCGAGAACACCCGCTATGCCATGCCCGAAACCGGGATCGGCCTGTTCCCCGATGTCGGCGGCGGCTGGTATCTGTCGCGGCTGCCGGGGCGGATCGGGCAATTCCTGGCGCTGACCGGCGCGCGCTTTGACGGGGCGGAATGCAAGTGGGCGGGCCTTGCCACGCACTACCTGCCGCACGATGCGCTGGCCGAGGCGAAGGCCCGGATCGCGCAGGGGCATGAACCGGGGCAGGTGCTGGCCGCGCTGTCCGCCACCCCGCCCGAAGCGCGGATCGAAGATAACTCGGCACGCATTGCCAAGCATTTCGCGTCGGACCGGTATGAGGACATTCTGGCCAGTCTGGCCGCCGATGATAGCGAATGGGCCGCGAAGGAACTCGCCACCCTGCACACCAAGTCGCCCCAGACCTGCAAGGTCGCGCTGCGTCAATTGGCAGAAAGCCTGACTTGCACCGATTTCGCCGCGAACATGGCGATGGAATACCGCATCGCCAGCCGCGTGCTGACCCTGCCCGACTTTGCCGAAGGCGTCCGCGCGGTGATCGTCGACAAGGACAACGCGCCGCAATGGAACCCGGCCACGCCCGAAGGTGTGACCGATGACCTGATCGACAACATTTTCGCAGCCCTGCCCGCTGCCGAGGAGTGGAAAACCCTATGAGCTTCGAAAACATTCTGGTCGAACATCGCGGCGCGGTCACGCTGATCACGCTCAACCGCCCGCAGGCCTTGAACGCGCTGAACAGTCTGGTGCTGGAAGACCTGATCGCCGCTTTCGCCGCGTTCGAGGCTGATCCGGCGCAGCGCTGCGCGGTGCTGACCGGGGCGGGCGAAAAAGCCTTTGCCGCCGGGGCCGACATCAAGGAAATGGCCGACAAGCCCGCTGCGGACTTCTATAGCCAGGACTTCTTCAGCCGCTGGACCAGTCATTTGGTCAAGACCACGCGCAAGCCCTGGATCGCTGCCGTGAACGGTTTTGCGCTGGGCGGCGGGTGCGAACTGGCCATGATGGCGGACTTCATCATCGCGGCGGATACCGCCCGCTTTGGCCAGCCGGAAATCAAGCTGGGCGTCGCCCCCGGCATGGGCGGGAGTCAGCGCCTGACCCGCGCCGTGGGCAAGGCCAAGGCGATGGAAATGTGCCTGACCGGCCGGATGATGGGCGCCGAGGAAGCGGAACGCAGCGGCCTCGTCGCGCGCGTGGTGCCGCTCGCCAGCCTGCTGGACGAGGCGCTGAAAACCGCCACTGAAATCGCCGCGATGCCGCCGCTGGCCGCGATTGCGAACAAGGAAATGGTCAACGCCGCGTTCGAAACCACGCTGGAACAGGGCGTGCTGCTGGAACGCCGCATCTTCCAGGTCCTCACCGCGACCGAGGACAAGGCCGAAGGCATGGCCGCGTTCATCGAAAAGCGTCCGGGCGTCTGGCAGGGGCGCTAAACCCACCACACCGTTCGTGTCGAGCGAAGTCGAGACACGCGCGCATGGCATCTCGACTTCGCTTGATGCGAACGGGTCTGGAGTGAATTGAAATGAGCAAGATCGCCTTCATCGGCCTTGGCAACATGGGCGGCGGGATGGCCGCGAACCTGGTGAAGGCGGGGCATGATGTCCACGCTTTCGACCTGTCGGCAGACGCCCTCGCCCGCGCGGCCGAAAACGGCTGCACCACTTACACCACGGTGCAGGATGCCGTGCAGGGAGCCGATGTGGTCGTCTCGATGCTGCCCAACGGGGCGATCGTCGACAGCGTCTATTCCGCCGACGTGATCGGCCACGCCCCCGCAGGCGCGCTGCTGCTCGATTGCTCGACCATCGACGTCGATACGGCACGCAAGGTTGGCGCGGCGGCAGCGGATGCAGGCTATCCGATGGTCGATGCCCCCGTTTCCGGCGGGATCGCGGCGGCCAATGGCGGCACGCTGACCTTCATGGTCGGCGGCACGGCTGAGGCCTTTGCCCGCGCCGAGCCGATCCTGTCGGCGATGGGCAAGGCGGTGATCCACGCCGGTGACAGTGGCGCGGGGCAAGCGGCCAAGATCTGCAACAACATGATCCTGGGCGCGACGATGATCGCCACGTGCGAGGCGTTTGCGCTGGCGGAAAAGCTGGGGCTCGACCTCCAGACCTTTTATGACATTTCCAGCAAGGCATCGGGCCAGTCATGGTCGATGACCAGCTATTGCCCGGTCCCCGGCGTCGGCCCGGCCAGCCCGGCGGACAACGGTTACCAAGGCGGCTTCGCCGCCGCGCTGATGCTGAAGGATTTGAAGCTGGCGATGGAAGCCGCGCGCTCCGCCGGATCGCAAGTGCCGATGGGCAGCCGCGCCGAAGAACTCTACGCCGCGTTCAACGCCGCCGGGAACGGCGGGCAGGACTTTTCCGCAATCATCAGGACGCTTTAGTTCAGAGCCTTAACCACCCTCCAACCCCGTCCGTGCCGAGCTTGTCGAGGCATTGTTCTGCTTTTCCAGCGATGCGCTCGGCCGCCCGAAGTGAAGGGCAGTCCTTCGACAAGCTCAGGACGAGCGGGTTGGGGGGGATAGGGGCGGACGGAATGGGATTCCCATGGCGGGGCGGCTGGCCTAAGGGTGACCGGTGTCTGCCCCCCGCCCCGCCCGTCACCACGAACACCACGCCGCGCCGTTCATCGCGGTGACGGTCGGCATTGCGCTGTTCAGCGTGATGGACGGACTGATGAAGAACGCCTCGATCGCAGCGGGGGCGTATAACGCCATGCTGTTCCGCTCGTTGATCGGCACCGCGCTGATGTTCCCGTTGTGGAAGCTGCGCGGCGGGGTCTGGCCGGATTCCGCGGCAATGAAACTTCACGCGCTGCGCGGTGCGATCAGCGGGGCGATGGCGACCACGTTCTTCTGGGGGCTGGTGCGCGTGCCGATGGCCGAAGGGATCGCGCTGTCGTTCATCGCGCCGCTGATCGCGCTCTATCTGGCGGCCGTGCTGCTGGGCGAAACCATCGGCAAGCGCGCGATTCTGGCGTCGCTGCTGGGGTTGGCGGGCGTGCTGGTGATCGCCGCCGCCCGGCTGGGCGAACAGGCGATGAGCGCAGATGCGGCCTGGGGGATCGGTGCGATCCTGATTTCCGCCGTGCTCTATGCCTTCAACCTGATCCTTCAGCGCAAGCAGGCCCTGCTGGCGGGGCCAGCCGAAGTGGCGCTGTTCCAGACCGTGTTCGTCGCGCTGTTCCTGGGGCTGGCCGCGCCGTGGCTGGCCGCCGTGCCGGGCACCCGCGCGCTGCTCGACATTGGCGCGGGCGCGGTGCTGGCGATGATTTCGCTGATGATCATTTCATGGGGCTATGGCCGCGCCGAAACGCAGGTGCTGCTGCCGATCGAATATACCGCGTTCATCTGGGCCGCGATCATCGGCTGGTTCATGTTCGCCGAACCGGTGACCTTGCCGACGATCATCGGTGTGGTGCTGATCGTGATCGGCTGCTGGATTGCCGCCCCGCGCAAAGATCATATCGAGCAGACCGCACTTTAGTCTAATATCCCCACCGGCCCTTGACGCGCCGCCGATTCCCGCGCATCGGCAGCGCCGAAGAACCGACCTTGCTGCACATGCGAATGCAGGCGTAGCTGGCCCGGTGCCACATTCAAGGAGAACATGCGGGATGACCCAGGTCGGACAGGATTCACTCGGCACGCGCAGCACGCTGAACGTCGGTGGCAAGGACTTTGCCTATTACTCGCTGAAGAAAGCCGCTGCCAAGCTGGGCGACATCAGCCGCCTGCCGTTCAGCATGAAAGTGCTGCTCGAAAACCTGCTGCGCTTCGAAGACGGCGGCTTCACCGTTTCGACCGCCGATGCGCAGGCGCTGGTCGACTGGCAGAAGAACCCGACCGAATCCCAGAACGAAATCCAGTATCGCCCCGCCCGCGTGCTGCTGCAGGATTTCACCGGCGTGCCCTGCGTGGTCGATCTGGCCGCGATGCGCGATGCGATCGCGACGCTGGGCGGTGATACCAGCAAGATCAACCCGCTGGTCCCCGTGAACCTGGTGATCGACCACTCGGTCATGGTCGATGAATTCGGCCATCCCAAGGCGTTCGAACAGAACGTGGAAATCGAATACCACCGCAACATGGAACGCTATGACTTCCTGAAGTGGGGTTCCAAGTCGCTCAACAACTTCTACGCCGTGCCCCCCGGCACCGGCATCTGCCATCAGGTGAACCTGGAAAACATCGCCCAGACGGTGTGGACCAGCACCGACCAGAACGGCACCACCGTGGCCTATCCCGACACCTGCGTCGGCACTGACAGCCACACCACGATGATCAACGGACTGGGCGTGCTCGGCTGGGGCGTCGGCGGGATCGAGGCTGAGGCCGCGATGCTCGGCCAGCCCGTTTCGATGCTGATCCCCGAAGTCGTCGGCTTCAGGCTGACCGGCGCGCTGCGCGAAGGCGTGACCGCGACCGATCTGGTGCTGACCGCCACCAACATGCTGCGCAAGCACGGCGTGGTCGGCCGCTTCGTCGAATACTTTGGCCCCGGCCTCGCCTCGCTCAGCCTCGCTGACCGCGCGACGCTGGCCAACATGGCACCGGAATACGGCGCGACCTGCGGCTTCTTCGGGATCGACGACAAGACGCTCGATTACCTGCGCCTGACGGGCCGCGAAGAAAGCCAGATCGCGCTGGTCGAAGCTTATGCCAAGGAACAGGGCTTCTGGATCGACCCGGCCGCGCCGGACGCCGTGTTCTCCAGCACGCTGGAACTCGACATGGGCACCGTCGTGCCGTCGCTCGCCGGGCCGAAGCGCCCGCAGGACCGCGTCGACCTTGAAGACGTCGATGACGTGTTCAACAAGGACATGGTCGACACCTACAAGAAGGCACAGACCCGCGTTCCGGTCGAAGGCAAGGACTTCACCATCGGCGACGGTGATGTGATGATCGCGGCGATCACCAGCTGCACCAACACGTCGAACCCCGGCGTGCTGGTTGCTGCCGGCCTGGTCGCCAAGAAGGCTGACGAGCTGGGCCTGAAGCCCAAGCCGTGGGTCAAGACCAGCCTCGCCCCCGGCAGCCAGGTCGTAACCGACTATCTGGTGAAGGCTGGCCTCCAGTCGCACCTCGACAACATCGGCTTCAACCTGGTCGGCTATGGCTGCACCACCTGCATCGGCAACTCCGGCCCGCTGGCTGAACCGATCAGCAAGGCGATCAACGAAAACGGCCTCGTCGCCGCCGCCGTGATTTCTGGCAACCGCAACTTCGAAGGCCGCGTCTCGCCGGATGTGCGCGCCAACTTCCTCGCCTCGCCGCCGCTGGTGGTCGCTTATGCGCTGAAGGGCACCGTGATCGAAGACTTCGTCACCACCCCGATCGGCGTTGGCAGCAACGGGCAGGACGTGTTCCTCAAGGACATCTGGCCGACCAACCTTGAAGTCGCCGAAACGATGGCTTCGTGCGTCACGCGCGAGATGTTCCAGGCCCGCTATGCCGACGTCTACAAGGGCGATGAACACTGGCAGGCGATCAACGTCACCGGCAGCGAAACCTACCAGTGGCGCGCCGGTTCGACCTATGTCGCCAACCCGCCGTACTTTGAAGGCATGTCGATGACCCCGGCCCCGGTGCAGGACATCATCGATGCCAAGCCGCTGGCGATCCTGGGTGATTCGATCACCACCGATCACATCAGCCCGGCCGGCAACATCAAGGCTGACAGCCCGGCGGGCCAGTGGCTGATGGAGCATCAGGTCGCCAAGGCCGACTTCAACAGCTATGGCGCGCGCCGCGGCCACCACGAAGTGATGATGCGCGGCACCTTTGCCAACATCCGCATCAAGAACGAAATGGTCCCCGGCGTCGAAGGCGGCATGAGCCGGTACGGCGATGCGGTCCTGCCGATCTATGACGTGGCGATGAAGAACAAGGCCGATGGCACGCCGATGGTCGTGGTTGCGGGCAAGGAATACGGCACCGGCTCCAGCCGTGACTGGGCGGCCAAGGGCACCAACCTGCTGGGCGTGCGCGCGGTGATCGTCGAAAGCTTCGAACGCATCCACCGTTCCAACCTGGTCGGCATGGGCGTGCTGCCGTTGCAGTTCAAGGACGGCCAGACCCGCGAAACGCTGGGCCTGACCGGTGACGACACCTTCACCATTACCGGTGTCGCCAGCCTGCAACCGCGCCAGGACGTGGAAGTGACCGTCACCCGTCAGGATGGCACCAGCTTCAGCTTCACCGCGCTGTGCCGGATCGATACCGCCAACGAAATCGAATACTTCAACAACGGCGGCATCCTGCACTACGTCCTGCGCAAGCTGGCGGCCTGATGCTGGATACCCCGGTCCAGTGCGCGCTGGACGAGGTGCTTGCGCCTCGTCTGGTGGCGCTTGGCTGGAAGCGGCGCGGTTCGCGCGGCTTCCTCCAGCGCCACGGCTCCACGGCCTGGGTGATCCGCATCCAGCATGGCGACTATTACAAGAAGCATGGCGCGTGTCGGCTGACGGTGCGCGTCATGCGGATCAAGTTCCTGCCGTTTGCCTCGCGCAAGGGGATCGAACCCTGTCTGCGTTCCCCGCAACTGTGGCGTGACCGCAGCTGGGAAGACCCGATCCTGCTGCGCCTCGCCCGGCGCACGATGCGCCCGCTGGGTGAACTGACCGAAGTCCGGGAACTGTTCTGGTACAGCTATGACGCCGACAACCCGGCTGACTGTCTGCGCGTGGCCGGCGAAGTCACGGATGACATCGAAACCTATGCGATGCCGTGGTTCACCAGGTTGTTCTGGCGCGCGCCGCGCCGGGTAAAAGGCCGCAAGGCAAGCGAACAGGCCCGCTACGACACGCTGCGGGCCGAACGCGGCTGAACCCCGTCCCGCGCTGCCCGACGGGGCAACGCACCGACTGCACAAACAAACAGGGCGGCCCGCAAGGACCGCCCTGTTAATGTATCAGGCCTGTTTTATATCAGGCGCTGCGCCGGGAGTTCAGGCCGTGCGCCGGGCCAGCCGCCGCCGCCCGACCAGCGCCGCCGCAGCGGCCCCGAACAGCAGCATCATCGGCGGAGCGGGAACGTCTGTCCCGCTCGAGGTATTGCCGGATGAGGTATTGCCCGACGTGGTGTTGCCCGA
Organism: Novosphingobium sp.; assembly: GCF_030699305.1. Lineage (GTDB taxonomy): Bacteria > Pseudomonadota > Alphaproteobacteria > Sphingomonadales > Sphingomonadaceae > Novosphingobium. The sequence goes on along the minus strand of NZ_JAUYNB010000012.1, from coordinate 17,845 downwards.
ACTGGTCGAGGTCGAAGTGGACGTCGACGAACCCGTGCTGGTCGAAGTCGAGGAACTGGTGCTGCTCGCGACATTGCCGGACGAGCTGGTGCTGGACGACGTGCTGGTGCTGACGTTGCCCGAAGTCGAGGAGCTGGTCGAAACGTTGCCCGACGAGGACGTCGAACTGGACGTCGAGACGTTGCCCGATGACGACGTGGTCGAATTGTTGCCCGACGACGTGCTGACGTTGCCCGAACTGGTCGAGCTGGAGCTGGAACCAGTGCTGGTCACGCCGCCGGTCGAGGTCGAAACGTTGCCTGAACTGGTCGAGGTTGAACTGCTGCTGGTGACACCGCCGGTCGAGGTCGAGACACCACCGGTGGAAGACGTCACGCCGCCGGTTGAGGTCGAAACACCCCCGGTCGAAGTCGAAACACCGCCGGTGGAGGACGTAACCCCGCCCGTCGAGGTCGAGACACCGCCGGTGGAGGTCGAGACACCGCCGGTCGAGGTGGTGCTGGAACTGGTGATCCCGCCGGTCGTGGTCGTGCTGGTCAGCCCGCCGGTCGAGGTCGAGGTTGATCCGCCGGTCGACGTGAGGCCGCCGGTCGAGGAGGAAGTCGATCCGCCCGAAGTGGAGCTGGAGGTCGAACCGCCCGACGTCGTGGTCGAAACCACCACGCTGCCGCCGCCGCCGCCGCTGCCGCCGAAGAACCCGCCGAAGAAGCCGCCGCCAAAGCCGAAGCCGCCCGATCCGCCGATCACCATCGCCCCGCCGTCACCGCCGCCCGAAGGCATCGGCATCTGCGGCAGCTGCGGCAGGACGGGCATGGCCATCGCCATCATTGGCGGATCGGCCGCAGGCGCACAGCTGACCGACCTGGTCACAACGCGGCGGATGCGCTTCATCTTGCGCGGGTCGGCGGCTGCCGTGCGCACGATCTTGCGCTTGGCGATGCGCGCGGGCGCCGCCTTGGCCTGCTTGACGTATTGCACCTGGGCGGCCGGAGCCTCTGCCACGTGCACTGCCCCACCACCGACGACTGCCCCGCCAGCCGCCAGGGCCGACAATTTCACAAGCGCCATCCGAACCGACATAAGCTCTGCTTTCTATTGCCCAACGGAGCCAAACAAACTCGCAGTCAATGCTGCCAGCACGCCCCCGTAGGTCCAAAAGCACAGAGGAAGGTTAAAGCCTCAACGCCGTTAACCGTGATTCCGCCGTCCCGCTGCGGGAATCCAATCATTTACCCGGCGGTGCAGGGCCAAGTGTCTCATTCTGATACCGAATTGCGGTAAAGTGCGACCGTCGCAGCGCGAACAGGGTTAAGCCTCACCCGCTTCTGTCGAATCGAACAGGCCGCCGATCTGCCCCCCATTGTCGCCACTGGGCGGGGCAATTCCCAGGTGCTGCCAGCCCCGGTCGTTGAGGCAGCGCCCGCGCGCGGTGCGGGCGATCAGGCCCAGCTGGATGAGGTAAGGCTCGACCACATCCTCGATCGTGTCGCGCGGTTCGGACAGCCCCGCCGCCAGCGTTTCCACGCCGACCGGCCCGCCTTTGTAGATGTCCGCGATCATGTGCAGATAGCGCCGGTCCTGCGCATCCAGCCCCAGCGAATCCACTTCCAGCCGGGTCAGCGCATCGTCCGCCACCGCGTGGGTCACCGTGCCGTTGCCCGCCACGTGCGCGAAATCGCGCACCCGCCGCAACAGCCGTCCGGCCACGCGCGGCGTGCCGCGCGCGCGCCGCGCGATTTCGCGCGCGCCGGCCGGGTCCATCCCGATCCCCAGCAGCCCTGCCCCGCGCGTCACCACCCGTTCCAGTTCGGGCACGGTGTAGAAATTGAGCCGCACCGGAATGCCGAAGCGGTCGCGCAGCGGCGTGGACAGCAGCCCCTGCCGCGTCGTCGCGCCGACCAGCGTGAACGGCGGCAGATCGATCCGCACCGAGCGCGCGGACGGCCCCTCCCCGATCATCAGGTCGAGCGCGCGGTCCTCCATCGCGGGGTACAGCACTTCCTCGACCACCGGGCTCATCCGGTGAATCTCATCGATGAACAGGACGTCGCCCGCTTCCAGATTGGTCAACAGCGCAGCCAGATCGCCCGACTTGGCAATCACCGGGCCGCTGGTGGCCCGGAACCCCACCCCCAGCTCGCGCGCGACGATCTGCGCCAGCGTGGTCTTGCCCAGCCCCGGCGGACCATAGAACAGCACATGATCCATCGCCTCACCACGCGATTTCGCGCTTTCGATGAACACGCTGAGGTTATCCTTCGCCGCCGCCTGCCCGACGAACTCGGCCAGCGTCTTGGGCCGCAGCGCCGCATCGGCGTCCTCGATCTGGCGATGCGCGGAAAGGAGGGGGTTATCGGTCATTGGAATTCGCAATCCTGCCGGTCATAGTTCCAGCGCCCGCCGCGGTCGAGGCAGGTGTCAACGTCCAGCCAGTCATCCAGCCACAGACCTGCGACTACGCCACCTGCGAATGAGACAACGCAAAGCCCAAGGCACCACTGGCGCTTCATTGCCCCCGCCGCTCCGGCTGCACGATGGATGCTGAAACAAGTTCAGCATGACGGGGGATGGGAGAGCTTATCAAATATCCGTCACCCTGAACTTGTTTCAGGGTCCAATTATCCGCAAGCTCAGGTGCATGCGGCCAGAGCGCGTCCCTTGCGTCTATATCCTTGCCAGCGATCGCCACGGCACGCTGTATATCGGCGTCACATCCGACCTGATCCAGCGCCTGGCCCAGCATCGCAGCCCCGCCTTGCCCGGCTTTACCACGCGGCATGGCATCTATCGGCTGGTGCGATTTGAAATCTTCGGGGACATGACCGCCGCGATCACCCGTGAAAAGCAGCTCAAGCGGTGGCATCGGCAATGGAAAATCAACCTCATCGAGAGCGAAAATCTGGATTGGCATGATCTTGCACCGGGGTTGGGCCTGCCCCCGCTGGCGCCGCGCGAACCGCGCGATGGACCCTGAAACAAGTTCAGGGTGACGAGTGGGGTGAGGTATCACGCTCATCCCGCCACCCGCTTCAGCGCCGCGCGGACCAGATCGTTCAACCCCGCCCCGTCACCCAGTTCGTCGAGCGCCCGCGCCACGGCGTCCGTTGCCACGTTGGGCTTGAAACCGAGGTTCTGAAGCGCCGACGCCGCGTCCGCGCTGACCGATCCTGCAGGCGCGGCGGCAATACCCGGTGCGCCGGGGACGGACGGCAACCCGCCGGCCTTGTCCTTCAATTCGTTGACGATCCGGGTCGCAATCTTGGTCCCCACGCCTTGCGCGCGGGATACCATCGCGACGTCCCCGCCCGCGCAGGCGCGTTGCAGTTCCTCGGTGCTGAGCGCGGAGAGCACGGCCAGCGCCATCTTGCTGCCCACGCCCTGCACCCCGGTCAGCAGCCGGAACCATTCGCGTTCGCCCGCGCTGCCAAAGCCGATCAGGCGCATGTCGTTTTCCGACACCTGCAATTCGGTGTGGAGCGTCACCCGGTCCCCCCGCACGCCCAGCGCGGCAAGCGTCTTGACCGAGCAGTGAACGAGGTAGCCCACCCCGTTCACGTCGATCACCGCCCAGTCGGGGCCGAAATCATCCAGCAGGCCTGTCAGCTTTGCGATCATGCTTTGTTCTATTGCACAGGGTGAAATCGCGGGGAAGGGAAAAGGTGTGCGCGCGCCGCCGCTGTGCTGGAACCGTGACAGGCCGCCGCTGCCCCGCTATGCGCTTGATCATGCAGGGGCAAACCGGATCGTCGCGGGGCTGGATGCTGGCCATTACCGCCGTGGTGCTGGCCGGACTGGTGCTGCGCTGGCAGGCGTTTTCCCCGTTCGACATCAGCCACGCCGATGAGATCATGCAATATCTGGAGCAGGCCAAGCGGCTCGCCACCGGGCACGGCATTATCCCGTGGGAATACCGCTATGGCGCGCGCAATGGCGGCATCGCGCAGCTGCTGAGCGTGCCGTGGTGGCTGGGTGAGCGGTTTGCCCCCGGCACGCTGGGGTCGATGCTGCTGGCGCGGTGGAGCTTTGTGCTGCTGACCCTGCTGGCCCTGCCCGCCGCGTGGAAGTTGGGCGCGCTGACCGGCCGCGCGCAGGCGCTGATCGCGCTGCTGGTGGCGGCAGTATGGTATGAAAGCGTGCTGTTTTCCGCGCTGCTGCTGTCTGAAGTGCTGGCGACCGGGCTGATCGCTTGCGCGGTGCCGTTGTTGCTGGCGGACGAGCGCCGCGCGGGCGCGCTGCGCTGGGCCGGGCTGCTGCTGGGGCTGGGCGTGGTGGTGCGGTTGCAGTTCGCACCGTTCGCCGCGGTGCTGGCGCTGCTGACCTTGCGGACCGACTGGAAGGCCTGGGGCCAGCTGGTGCTGGGCGGGCTGGGCGCGGGCGTGATCGGGGGGCTTAGCGATCTGGGCATGGGGCGCTGGCCGTTCGAGTGGGTCTGGGTCAATTTCAGCTACAACATCGGCGAAAGCCGCGCCGCGCGCTTTGGCGAGAACGGACCGTTCGATTACCTCAAATGGCTGGCCATCCACCTTGGCCCCGGCGCGCCCCTGATCGTGGCGGCGGCGCTGATGGTGCCGCGCCGATACCGCCCGGTGCTGTGGGCGCTGGCGGCGAACGTGGCGTTCCACAGCCTGATTGCGCACAAGGAATACCGGTTCATCTGGCTGTCCACCTTCCTGCTGCTGGTGCTGGCGGCGATTGGCAGCGTCAGCCTGCTGGAACGGCTGCGCGCCGCGCGCGGCAAGACGGTGGGGCCGGTGCAACTGGCGCTGCTGGGGGCGGGCTGGATCGTGCTGTCGCTGACGGCAGAGCAGATGTCCGGCGGCGCAGGCGCAATGCGCGGCGGCGGGCCGATCCCGCGCGTGGTGCAGGATCATGTCCGCGCCGGGTCCGCCTGCGGCATCGCCCTGCCCGATCAGTGGCGCGCGCATCTGGTGCCCGCGCTGCTGCCGCGTCAGGCCCCGCTTTACGTTGCGCCCGAAGGCGTGGTCGCGCGCGGTGAACGGCTCCCGCCCGCACTGGCCGCCGCCGCCAACACGCTGGTGTTTGAGGACCGCCCCGTCGGCGCGGGCGAATACCGGCAGGTGCGCTGCGAGACCAACGGCGCGATTCGGGCGTGCCTCTATGTCCGGCAGGGCAGCTGCACCCCGGCGCCGACGTGGACCTATCAGGCCGCGCTGGAGCGCGAGGACCTCTAAGGCCGTCCCGGCCGCCTAGGCCCGCACCCCGATCCGCCGATAACTCAGCGCTTCGGCCACATGCAGGCGGCTGATCTGCTCTGCCCCGGCCAGATCGGCAATCGTCCGCGCCACCCGCAGGATCCGGGTATAGCCGCGCGCGGACAGGCGCATCGCCTCGGCCGCCTGCAGCAGCAGCTTGCGCCCGGCCTCATCCGGGGTGGCGTGGATTTCAAGCAGGTCGCCATCAAGTTCGGCGTTGGTGCGGCGGCGGGTGCCGGCCAGCCGTTCGGTCTGCACGGCGCGCGCGGCGGCGACGCGGGCGGCGACTTCGGCGCTGCCTTCGGCCGGAGGCGGCAGGGCCAGATCGGCCGCGCTGACCGGATCAACCTCAACGTGCAGGTCGATCCGGTCGAGCAGCGGCCCGGACACCTTGCCTTGATAATCGGCGGCGCAGCGCGGGGCGCGGCTGCACGCCAGCGCGGGATCGCCCAGATAGCCGCAGCGGCACGGGTTCATCGCCGCAATCAGCTGCACCCGCGCCGGGAACGTCACGTGGGCATTGGCCCGCGCGACGGTCACTTCGCCGGTTTCCAGCGGCTGGCGCAGCGAATCGAGCACCACGCGCTGGAATTCCGGCAGTTCATCCAGGAACAAGACGCCCAGATGCGCCAGGCTGACTTCACCCGGTTTGACCTTCAGCCCGCCGCCGGTCAGCGCCGCCATCGACGCGGAATGGTGGGGCGCGCGGAACGGGCGGGCGCGGCTGATCCGCCCATCCTCCAGCAGCCCCGCGACCGAGGCGACCATGGATGTTTCGAGCGCCTCAGCCGGGGTCAGTTCCGGCAGGATCCCCGGCAGGCAGCTGGCGAGCAGCGACTTGCCCGCCCCCGGCGGTCCGCTCATCAGCAGGTTGTGCCCCCCCGCCGCCGCGATTTCGAGCGCGCGCCGGGCGGTTTCCTGCCCCTTCACCTGCTTGAGGTCAGGCCCCCTGGCGGGCGGATCGGCCACGCCGGGCTCAGGCACGGGCAGAGTCTGCACGCCTTTCAGGTGGTTGAGCAGGCTGACCAGATCGGGCGCGGCCAGCACCGGAATGCCGCTGGCCCAGCGCGCCTCGCTCCCTTGAGCGGCGGGGCAGATCAGACCCAGTTCCGCGCTGCTGGCGTGGAGCGCGGCCAGCAACACGCCGGGCGAGGCCACCACCCGGCCATCGAGCGCCAATTCCCCCACCGCGATGAAATCGGCCAGTTGCTCCGCATCGGTCACGCCCATTGCGGCCAGCAGCGCCAGCGCGATCGGCAGGTCATAGTGCGACCCTTCCTTGGGCAGATCAGCGGGCGACAGGTTGATCGTGATCCGCTTGGGCGGGAGCGACAGGCCCATCGCGGCGAGCGCGGCGTTCACCCGTTCGCGGCTTTCATTCACCGCCTTGTCCGGCAGGCCGACCAGATTGAAGCGCGGCAGGCCCGGCGCAATCTGACACTGCACCTCAACGCTGCGCGCCTCCAGCCCGAGATAGGCAACCGTCCGAACCAGCGCTACCAAGTGAAACCCCCGTCAAAACCCCTAAGTGGTTGATGGCGCAGCCTTGCCCCGCTGTCGAGGGGCTGTCGAGGGGGGCCGCTCCGTTCTGGCGGTAACTCCGGCTTAACCTTTGGCGTTGGCGATGCGGTAAAGCGCGCGGGCGCATACCGCTGGGCATGAACCGCTTTGCCGCCCTGCTGCTGCCCCTCCTTGCACTGTGCTCCAGTCCGGCGCTGGCGGATACGGTCGTGACGACGGTGGAAGTGACCGAAACGGTCAGCACCGGCGGCTCGGAACGCTTTGTTGCCAGCGCCCCCGCGCTCGTGCCGCAGGGGATTGCCCGGTTCGGCCCGTTCCGCGTGCTGGACGGCAGCCGCGCCGCGCTGGTCGATGTGACCGACGCGCGCAGCCCGGCGCAGTTCGACGCAATGCTGCGCGCCTTTCCCGGCATCTCGCTGATCGAAATGATCGACTGCCCCGGCACCGAGGACGACCGCGCGAACCTGAAGCTGGGCCGGATGATCCACGCCCGCCAGATCACGACTTATGTCCCGCACGGCGGCTCGGTCCGCTCCGGCGGGGTGGAACTGTTTCTGGCAGGCGCGCAGCGGATCGCCGATCCGGGCGCGGAGTTCGCGGTCCATTCGTGGGCGGACGAGGACGGGCGCGAGGCGAAGGACTATCCCGCCGATGCCCCGGAAAACCGCGCCTATCTTGATTATTATGCCGAAATGGGCATGACCACCGGACAGGCACGGGCGTTCTATGCCATGACCAATTCCGTGCCGTTCGACGATGCCCGCTGGCTGACCGCGAACGATATGGGCAAGTGGGTCGCGTTGAACTGACCCGAATCCCTTGACTCATAACCGGGCCTCCGTTAACGGCCCGATCCCTGTATTCCGGCCGTTCCATCGGGCGGCCCTGTCTGATTTGAATCCGAGGTTATCATGAAGCGCACCTTCCAGCCCAGCAATCTCGTGCGTGCCCGTCGCCACGGTTTCCGCACCCGCTCTGCCACTGTCGGCGGCCGCAAGGTGCTGGCAGCGCGTCGCGCCCGCGGCCGCAAGAAGCTGTCGGCCTGATCCATCCTGTGAAACTTCCCGTCCTTTCGCGGCGGGCAGATTTCCTAGCCGCAAACCGGGGATTGCGCGTGGCGCGCCCCGGTTTTGTGCTGCTTGCACGCCCCAATGATGCGGGCGCGATGCGATTCGGCATCACCGTCACCAAGAAGATCGGCAACGCGGTGGTCCGCAACCGGATGAAGCGGCGGCTGCGTGCGCTGATCCGCGATGTGCTGCCGACCGAAGGCCTGCCCGGCCACGATCATGTCGTGATCGGCCGCGACGGCGGGGTGGAGCGGGACTTTGCCCTGCTCCGGACCGAATTGCAGGCCGCCCTGGCCCGCGCCGCCGCCGGCAAGAGCGATCCGCCGCGCAAACACCGCTCACCTGGCCCGCGAAAGTGATGAAGCGCGCGCTTATCCTGCTGTCGCGCGCCTGGCAGATCGGCCCGTCGCGGGTGCTGCCGCCCAGTTGCCGTTATGCCCCGTCATGCTCGCAATACATGATCGAGGCCGTTGAAAAACACGGTGCGATTAAGGGTGGCTGGCTGGGCATCAAACGTATATTGCGCTGCCATCCTTGGGGAGGACACGGGTATGACCCGGTGCCTTGATTGCACGCGCCGCCTTCCCATCTGACCAAGACTTCAAGAGAACAGGGACGCCTTCGTGGAGAACCATAATCAGCGCAACCTGATCCTGGCGGTGGTGCTTACAGCACTGATCCTGTTCGGGTGGGACGCGGCACTTCGTTACATTTACCCCAATGCGGACAAGGCCCAGCCCGTGGCTGAAGCACCCGCCGGGGCCGCCCCCGCTGAGGCTGCAAAGCCGACACGCGAAGGCGGGCTGACCAATGCCGCCGACATCGCGACTGAAGCAAAGGACCTGCAGACCGCGCTGAACCCTGCCGCGCGCGTGGCGATTGCCGCGCCGGGGCTGACCGGCTCGATCAATCTGGCTGGCGGCGTGCTGGACGACCTGACCACCAACCGCCACACCGCCGCACTGGACCCCAAGGATGGGCCGCAGCGGATCTTTTCCCCCGCAGGCACCCCGGCGCAGCACTATGCCCAGTTCGGCTGGGTCGGTGAGAACGTGGCGCTGCCCAACGCGGCGACCGTGTGGACCGCCCCGGCGGGTGCCAGGCTGACCCCGCAGACCCCGGTCACGCTGACCTGGAACAACGGCGCGGGCCTGACCTTTGCGCTGAGCTATGCGATCGACGCGGATTACATGGTGACCGTCAAACAGACGGTCGCCAACGCCGGCACCGGCGCGATTGTGGTCAAGCCGTTCGCGCTGATCAACCGCACCGACAAGACCGCGAGCCTCGATAGCTTCAACGTCCATTCCGGGCCGTTCGGCGCGTTCGACGGCACGGTTTCATTCGGCCCGGATTATGACGACGTGACCGCAGCGGGTCAGGTTACCAACGCGGGCAAGACCGACTGGATCGGCTTTACCGACGTCTACTGGATGACCACGCTGATCCCGGATCGGGCCGGCGCCAGCAGTGATTTCCGCGCGCTGGGGGGCGGCATTTTCCGGGCCGATCTGGTCTACGGCGCAGTCAACGTCGGGGCCGGTCAGCAGACCGAGCGCACCACGCGGTTGTTCGCCGGGGCCAAGGAAAGCCATGTGCTGGACCGCTATGAAGCCACCGGTATCGTCAATTTCGGCCTCGCGATTGACTGGGGCTGGTTCCGCTGGTTCGAAAAGCCGATTTTCCTGCTGCTGACCAAGCTGTTTGAAATGGCCGGAAACTTTGGCGTGGCGATCATCCTGCTGACGCTGATCGTGCGCGGCGTGATGTTCCCGATTGCGCAGAAGCAGTTCGCCAGCATGGCCGCGATGCGCGCCATCCAGCCGAAAATGAAGGCCCTTCAGGACCGCTACAAGGACGACAAGCCCAAGCAGCAGGAAGAGATCATGGCGCTCTACAAGAAGGAAGGCGTCAACCCGCTGGCGGGCTGTCTGCCGATCTTCCTGCAGATCCCGATCTTCTTCGCGCTGTACAAAACACTGATCGTCGCGGTTGAAATGCGCCACCAGCCGTTCGCGCTGTGGATCAAGGATTTGTCCGCGCCCGATCCGCTGCACGTGCTGAACCTGTTCGGCCTGCTGCCGTTCACCGTTCCGGCGTTCCTGGGCATCGGCATCCTGGCGATCCTGCTGGGGATCACGATGTGGCTGCAGTTCAAGCTGCAGCCCGCACAGATGGACCCGATCCAGCAGCAGGTCTTCGCGATCATGCCGTGGATGATGATGTTCATCATGGCCCCGTTCGCAGCCGGCCTGCTGATCTACTGGATCACCTCCAACGTGCTGACCATCGGCCAGCAGAAGTATCTTTACAGCAAGCACCCGCAGTTGAAGGCGCAGGCTGAAAAGGACGCGGGCGATGCGGCGCGGGCCAAGGAACGGGAAAAATCGTGAGCCAGGAAAGCGAACCGCAGGATGATGGCGAACGGACCGAACGGGCGCGCCGCCTGTTTTCCGGCCCGATCGCGTTCCTGAAAAGCGCGCCCGCGCTGCAATTCCTGCCGGATCCGGAATATCCGGAAGTGGCGTTTGCGGGCCGGTCGAACGTGGGCAAAAGCTCGTTGCTCAACGCGCTGACCAACCGCAAGTCGCTGGCGCGCACCTCGGTCACGCCGGGCCGGACGCAGGAGCTGAACTTCTTCGACGTGGGTGAACCGGTCTGTCTGCGGCTGGTCGACATGCCGGGCTACGGCTTTGCCAAGGCCCCGCTGAAAGTGGTGGAGCAGTGGAAGCGGCTGGTCCGCGATTTCCTGCGCGGGCGCGTCTCGCTCAAGCGCGCGCTGGTGCTGATCGATGCCCGCCACGGGGTGAAGACGGTCGACATCGAGATGATGAAGATGCTGGATGAGGCAGCAGTCGGCTATCGGCTGGTGCTGACCAAGGCCGACAAGATCAAGGCGAGCGAACTGGCCGCCGTGCTGGCCTCGACCCAGATCGAAGCGCGCAAGCATTCTGCCGCTTTCCCGGACGTGCTGGTCACCTCATCGGAAAAAGGGCTGGGCATCGCCGAACTGCGCGCCGCCGTGCTGGCTGACGCCGAGGGGTGAGTGTATAGGCGGGGCCACGCCCCGGCTTGACCGGCTGCCATGTCCCGGCGCCGGACTGCCCAGCAGGAAGCCCCGCCCATGCCCGCGCAAGTCACCGAAGCCGACCTCGAAGCGCTGGTTCCGGCCTTCTACGCCCGCGTCCGGCAGGACGACCTGATCGGGCCGGTGTTCAACACCGCGATCCATGACTGGGACCATCATCTGGTCCAGCTGGTCGCGTTCTGGTCATCGGTGATGCGCAGCACGGGGCGTTACAAGGGCAGCCCGATGGTCGCCCACTTGCGCCACAAGGCCGTGATCACGCCAGAAATGTTCGACCGCTGGCTGAACCTGTGGGGCGAAGTGACCGCTGAGTTGCTGCCCGCCGACAAGGCCGCCGCGATGCAGGCCAAGGCCGCGACCATCGGCGAAAGCCTCAAGCTGGCGCTGTTCTTCCGTCTGCCCAAAGGTGCCCCGACCCAGCCTTACAAGGTGACGGCGGAATGGGACGAAGTGACCCTGCCCGCCGCGATCCGGGGGCGGCACAACACCAAGGCCGGGGTCTGGGGCCTGCTGCGCGTGCTGGAAGGCCGCGCGGCGCTGGTGTTCGAAGACCCGGCGCGCACGGTGGAGGTGACGCCGGATCGTCCAGCGGAGATTCCACCCGAACAGTGGCACCATGTGGAACTGGGCGGTCGGGCGAGGATGAAAGTGGAATTCTATCGCGAGAAGCCGCTGAGCTGACGCCCCCCTACTTCGCGAACAACTGCTCCAGACTGGCAAAAGCCTTCATTTCGATCGCATTGCCCGACGGGTCACGGAAGAACATCGTCGCCTGTTCACCCGGCTGGCCCTTGAACCGCACATAGGGCTCGATTTCGAACTGCACCCCCGCCGCTTTCAACCGCGCGGCCAGCGCGTCCCAGTCCTCCAGCGTCAGCACGATCCCGAAATGCGGGACCGGCACGCCGTGGCCGTCGACCGGGTTTGACCCGGCATCGCTGACGGCCCGTGGCCCCACGCAGTGCGCGACGATCTGGTGGCCGTAAAAATCGAAGTCGATCCAGTCATCCGAACTGCGCCCCTCTGCGCAGCCCATCACCCCGCCCCAGAATGCCCGCGCCTCCGCCAGATCGCGGACGGGGAAAGCCAGGTGGAACGGGCGCAGGGACATAGGGGCTGACTCCTTTGCGCGGGGCTTATCCGTTCACGCTCGACACCGTCAAGCTGAACGGATAGGTCGCAGCGCATGAAACTCATCATCGGCAACAAGAACTATTCCAGCTGGTCGCTGCGCGGTTGGCTGGCGGCCAAGCAATCGGGCCTGGCGTTCGAGGAAATCACCGTTCCGCTGTTCGGCGATGACTGGGACCAGCGCAAGCGGCACGATGACGATATCGCGCCCTCATCCGGCAAAGTGCCGGTGCTGTGGGACGGCGATGCGGTGGTGTGGGACAGTCTGGCGATCATCGAATACCTCGCCGACAAGGTCGGGCGCGACCGGTTCTGGCCCAAGCCCGACGATGCCCGCGCGATGGCCCGGTCGATGGTCGCGGAAATGCATTCGTCCTATCAGGCGCTGCGGGCCGAATGCCCGATGAACATGCGCCGCCAGGTCGAGCCCGCCGAATTGACCGATGCCGCCCGCGCCGATGTCGTCCGCATCCTGACGCTGTGGGCCGAAGCGCGCGCCCGGTTCGGCAGGGGCGGGCCGTTCCTGTTCGGCACTTACAGCGCCGCCGACATCATTTACGCGCCCGTCGTCAGCCGGTTCATGACCTATGGGATAGGTGTTCCGGGCTTTGCGCTGGCCTATATGGAAGCGGTCTGGGATCACGAATGGCTCCAGTCCTGGCTGGCCGCGGCCGAGACGGAAGACTGGGTGATCGAGCAATACGAAGTGCCGAGGGCAAAATGATCCGCAGACTGACCGCGATTTGCGCCGCGCTGCTGGCGCTGCTGTCCACCCCCGCACTGGCGTGGGGCGGGTTCGGCCACGAAACGACCGCGCAGATCGCGCTGGCCAACGTCTCGCCCAAGACCCGCGCCGAAATCGCCCGGCTGCTGCGGGCAGAGGCCGCACTGGGCACGCCCATTTGCCGGATGCGCAGCCTGGAGGAAGCATCGACCTGGCCCGATTGCCTGCGCCGTGAAAGCTGGCGCTGGGCCTATACCTTCGCCTGGCACTACCAGACCGAGAACATCTGCAAGCCCTATGACGTCAAGGCCAACTGTTCGGGCGGCAACTGCGTGACCGCGCAGATCGTGCGCAGCCGCCGGGTGCTGGCCGACAAGACCCTGCCCGCCGCCCAGCGGCTGGAGGCGCTGTCATGGCTGGCGCATTTCATCGGCGATCTGCACATGCCGCTGCATTCCGGCGACAACGCCGATCTGGGCGGCAATGCGGTGACATCGACCTATGGCATCGCGCCGGGGCGCAACCTGCATTCCGTGTGGGACGGGCCGATGGCCGAACGCGGCATCACTTCGGCTGAGCCGCCGCTGATCCGCCGCTACAGCGCCGAGGAACGCGCCGCACTGGCCACGGGCGACGTCGCCGACTGGGGCCGTGAAAGCTGGCAGATCGCGCGCGATCTGGTCTATGCCCGCGCGTTTGACCGCGATCCCTGCGCGGGCGGCGCAGCGCCCAAGGACGTGGTCTGGAGCAACGAGGATATCGAGGCCAGCCTGCCCAGCCTGCGCCAGCGGATCACTCAGGCGGGCCTTCGCCTGGCGCGCGATCTGGACGCGGCGCTGGACGGCGCGGCGCGCCAGGTTGCCCGCTAACTTGCCCGGCGGCGCGGTTGGCAATATGCAGCGGCTGACATGACCGCCTCCCCCGTTCTCCCCCTCGCCGAGGCGCTGATCGCCTGCCCCAGCGTCACGCCTGCCGCTGGCCTCGTGTTCGATAGCCTGGAAGGGATGCTGACCCCGCTGGGCTTTGCCGTCCACCGCTTCAGCGCGGGCGAAGCGCCGGACGGACCGGTCGAAAACCTGTTCGCGATCCGGGCGGGACCGGCCGGCAGCCGCCACTTCGCCTATGCCGGACACGTCGATGTCGTGCCCCCCGGCGAAGGCTGGGCCAGCGCGCCGTTTGCGCCGGAAGTGCGCGGGGAACTGCTCTATGGGCGCGGCGCGGTCGACATGAAGGGCTCGATCGCGGCGATGGTCCACGCCGCCGCAGCGATCCCGCAGGACGCCGGAACGCTCAGCTTCATCATCACCGGGGACGAGGAAGGCCCGGCCCGGTTCGGCACGGTCGCGCTGATCGAACATATCCGCGCGATCGGCGCGATCCCGGACTTGTGTCTGGTAGGGGAACCGACCTCGGTCCACCGGCTCGGCGACATGATGAAGATCGGGCGGCGCGGGTCGGTCAACATCTGGCTGGAAGTTGCCGGAACGCAGGGCCACGTGGCCTATCCGCATCTGGCCGACAACCCGATCCCCCGGCTGGTCGCCATGCTGGCCGAACTCGACGCGCTGGTGCTGGATGACGGGACCGACTGGTTTCAGCCGTCCAATCTGGAAGTGACCGACATCACCGTCGGCAATCCCGCCACGAACGTCATTCCGGCCAAGGCCTCGGCGCGCATCTCGATCCGGTTCAACGATCTGCACACCGGACAGGAACTGGCCGGGCGGGTCACCGCGATTGCCCAGCGCCACGGCGGCAGCGCACGACCGGTGATTTCGGGCGAAGCGTTCCTGACCCCGCCCGGCGCGTTTTCCGCGATGATCGCCCGCGCGGTGGAGGGGGAGACCGGCGTGATCCCGGAAGCATCGACCACCGGCGGCACCAGTGACGCGCGGTTCCTGAAAGACCTCTGCCCGGTGATCGAGTTCGGCCTGTGCAACGCCACGATGCACAAGCGCGACGAAGCGGTTGCGATTGCCGATCTGGATACGCTTGCGCGGATCTATGCGCGCGTGGCTGTGGACGCGCTGACCGGCTGATTGCCGTCCCCGCATCAGCCTGTTAGGCTGCCCCGCAAGATTGTTTCAAACGGGGATGCACCAGATGATCGAACGCCGTTCGCGGTTCCGCGGCCTGACTGAACGAATCAGCCGGAACCTCACCGCGTGGATCCTGATCGGCATGGTGCTGGGCGTGATCGTGGGGCAGCTGCTCCACACCCAGCTGGCGGCAGATGTGATCAAGGAATCAATCGCGCCCTGGCTGAAACTGCTGTCCGACATCTTCCTGCACCTGATCAAGCTGCTGGTCGCGCCGCTGGTCCTGTCCACCATCGTCGTCGGCATCGCCCACATGGGCGATGGCGCGGCGCTGGGCCGGATCGGGACGCGGGCGATTGCCTGGTTCATCACTGCCAGCCTGATCTCGATCGGGCTGGGGCTGCTGATGGTCAACCTGTTCGAGCCGGGGATCGGCGCACCGATTCCCGATGTTGCAGCGGCCAAGGCGGCGGTCGGTGCGGTGCCGGAAACCAGCGCAACCGGCTTCATCCTGTCGATCTTCCCCAAGAATGCGTTCGAAGCGCTGGCCACCAACAACATCCTGCAAATCCTGGTGTTCTCGATCTTCGCGGGCGTGGCGCTGGCGGCGATCGGCGAGAAAGGCGCGCCGCTGGTGCGCGGGGCCGATGCGCTGGCGGAAATGATGCTCCAGATCACCGGCTACGTGATGCGCTATGCGCCGATTGCGGTGTTCGGCGCGATTGCCAACGTGGTGGCCGCCAGCGGGCTGGGCATCCTGAAAACCTACCTGGAACTGCTGGTCGAATTCTATCTCAGCCTGCTTCTGCTGTGGTCGGTGCTGATTGGGATCGGCGCGGCGTTCCTGGGGCGGCGGATCATCACGCTGATGCGCTATATCCGCCAGCCGCTGATGATCGCGTTTTCAACCGCCAGCAGCGAAGCCGCGCTGCCCAAGATGTTCGAGCAGCTGGACCGGTTCGGCGTGCCGCGCCGGATTTCGGGCTTCATGCTGCCGCTGGGCTACAGCTTCAACCTTGACGGTTCGATGATGTACATGAGCTTTGCGACGATCTTCATCGCGCAGGCTTACGGCATCGACCTGTCGATCAGCACGCAGATCATGATCCTGCTGACGCTGATGATCAGTTCCAAGGGCATCGCCGCCGTCCCGCGCGCCAGCCTCGTGGTCATCACCGGCACGCTGGCGATGTTTGGCCTGCCAGTCGAAGGCGTGGCGATCATTCTGGCGATCGACCAGTTCCTCGACATGGGCCGCACCGCCACCAACGTGGTCGGCAACGCGGTGGCAACCTCGGTCATCACCAAGTGGGAAGGCATGCTGGAAGTGGAAGAGCCGGAGTATGTGGAGCATCCCCACATCGCCGCCCACACGGCCGCCGATGGCCGCGCCGGGCTGGACCTCGACGAATCGAACTTCAAGCAGGGTTGAGGGTCAGGCCAGGGCCGTCCATCCCTTCGGCGCAGCGCTCTTCGGCTTGAAGCCGCACAAGTCCGCCACCGGGCAGCGCCAGCATTCGGGCGTGCGCGCCTTGCAGATATAGCGACCGTGCAGGATCATCCAGTGGTGCGATCCCACCCGGAACGGCTGCGGCACCCGTTTGTCGAGCAGCTTTTCCACGGCCAGCGGGGTCTTGCCCCTGGCCATGCCGGTGCGGTTGCTGACGCGGAAGATGTGCGTGTCGACCGCAAAGGTTTCCGCCCCGAACGCGCAGTTCATCACCACGTTGGCGGTCTTGCGCCCGACGCCGGGCAGCGTGGTCAGCACATCGCGGTCAGCCGGCACTTCCCCGCCGTGATCGCGCACCAGAATCTCTGACAGGGCGATCACGTTCTTCGCCTTGGCGTTGAACAGGCCGATGGTCTTGATGTGCTCTTTCAGGCCGTCCTCGCCCAGTGCAACCATCTCGGCCGGGGTCTTCACCGCTTCGAACAAGGCCCGCGTCGCCTTGTTGACGCCCACGTCGGTCGACTGCGCAGAGAGCACGACCGCCACCAGCAACTGAAAGGTATTGCCGAATGCCAGTTCCGTTTCCGGCGCGGGATTATCCTCGGCCAGACGGCGGAAGAATTCGAAGATTTCGTCCTTCTTCAAAGGTTCAGCACTTGCGGCATGGTATAGCGCCCCGCCCCCTTGCCGATCAGCCACTGCGCGGCGCGGACCGCGCCCCTGGCGAAGATCGCGCGGTTTTCGGCGAGGTGCGACAGGCTGATCCGTTCGTTGTCGGCCAGGAAATGCACCGTGTGATCGCCCGCCACGCTGCCCCCGCGCAAGCTTGCAAAGCCGATGCTGCCCGCCACCCGCGCGCCGGTGATCCCGTCACGCCCGCGCGCGCTATTCGCCGCCAGATCAATCCCGCGCCCGGTTGCCGCCGCTTCGCCCAGCAGCAGCGCGGTGCCCGACGGCGCATCCACTTTCATCCGGTGATGGGTTTCGGTGATCTCGATATCCCAGTCCTCGCCCAGCCGCTGCGCCGCCTCGCGCACCAGATGCGCCAGCAGCGTCACCCCCAGCGAGGTGTTCCCGGTTTGCAGCACGGCGGTATGTTCGGCGGCATGATCGCACAGGAAGTGGTGGCGTTCCTCCAGCCCGGTCGTGCCGACGACGATGCCCACCCCCGCTGCAACCGCCGCATCCAGGTTGGCTTCCAGCGCGTGCGGGCTGGAAAAATCGAGCAGCACGTCGCTGACCCGCGCCAGCGCGAGCGGATCGCCGCCCTTGTCGATCCCGCCCGACAGCGTATCGCCCGCTGCCGCGATGGCCTCTGCCAGCGCCTGCCCCATGCGCCCCGCGCTGCCGATGATCCCGATTCTTGCCACGTGCATTCGTTCCCGTTCGTCATGCTGAACTTGTTTCAGCATCCATCGTGCCCCAAAACCCGGACCTGCGCATGGGGCACAATGGACCCTGAAACAAGTTGGTGTTTATCCCGTTTACATACGTTCCCACCACATGCGTCACCCTGAACTTGTTTCAGGGTCCATCTCTCCTCCTGCACGGACAGTGCGGGCCGAGAAATGGATGCTGAAACAAGTTCAGCATGACGGTTTAGACTTTA
>NZ_JAUYNB010000011.1 GCF_030699305.1 Novosphingobium sp. | reverse complement strand
GCGTCCGCCCTGTCCGATGGATAACGCAATCCTTGCCGACTACGCCCCCTCCGGACAATATCAGCTCATATTACCGTTCGCTCCATCTCTTCACAACGAGGCGCGGACTGCAACATTATGATATTGATTGCGATATTGCCCCACTCCTTGCGGCTCGGATTCTACCCATTTCAGGTCACATTCCAGGCCAGCACGTCAGATACCCTCTCTGATCGTTGCCGAAAGGAACAGTTTCAGGAATGCTTTGGTATCTTCAGCCTGGTGCCGCAAGCTTTTCGATCGCATGAGTATATTGAGGCCAATTAGGCTGGCGAGAGCCATTTCTGCTGTCAGACGTGCCTGGTCCTTGCTCTGACCAAGTTCGACATAGGCATCGGCTATCAAGCTGATTCGATCCTGATCGACGCGCCTGGTCATTTCCGCAGCAATGTCGGACACTCGTGCCCATTCACGCAGCGCCTGCTCGATAGGGCCGCCAGGAACGTCCGGGCTTCTGTTCAAAGCCAAGGTGAAGAAATATCGCAACCGATCCAGGGGTGCGTTGAAATCGCGTTTACCGACCAAGCCAATTGCCAAGGTGGCCGAATCATACCAATAATTGAGCGTTTCCGATAGCAGGGAACCTCTATCCTGAAAATGCCAATAGAAACTTCCCTTGGTTACTTTTAGTTCCTTTGCCAAGGATTCTATCTCAATAGAAGCGACGCCTACATCGCCTACCTTATCTAGAGTATGTTTTAGCCATATGTCCTTTGAAAGCCTGGCAATTATCTTAGCTTTGCCGACATCCTCAGACATGAACGCTCCTCAAGTTAACCGTGACGTGCTCCCCTGATTGTTACCGGTCAGAGGTAGAGTCTCGCTCCTTCATTGACGGTCCCCCGGTTTCGTGTCCGGGTTCAATGTTAGCCTCCCGGCCTCATCTGCCGGGGTTAACCCTGGCAGATGAAGCAAATTCGACTGGTGTCATCCGACCAAGCGAGGTGTGAGGACGGCACTCATTATAGTCCCGTCGCCACGCCTCGATCTTGCTCCTGGCATCGTCCAATGACAAGAACCAATGGGTATTGAGGCATTCGTCCCTGAGCGCCCATTGAACGATTCGACGAAGGCGTTGTCGGTGGGCTTGCCCGGGCGCGAGAAGTCCAGCTTCACACTGTTTTCATAGGCCCAGCGATCCAGGGCCTTCGAGATGAACTCGGGGCCATTGTCCACCCGAATGGCGCGGGGCGCTCCACGTATGCGGTTCTCGATCCGCGTTCGCTCCTGCACGAGATATTCCCGCTCGCGATGCACGCGTTTGCCATCCTCCTCGTCAGGAGTTGGTACGTGCACCATGCTGCAGATCTGGCTGTCTCCCGCAAGATAGGCGGAGAGCACCCGCAGCAGCCCTTCGGCGTCGAGACGATCGGTCTTCGCCTATTTTGCCCTCCGGTTTACCAGAATGCTTGTTGGCTCCACCACGTACGTCGGAATACCATGCGCCGTCAGCAGCCGGTGAAGCCAGGACCCGTCACGCCCTGCCTCGAAGCAAACGGCGATGGGCGCTGGGCTTCCTTGCGCCCGCTGGCGCGATTGCAATCCGCTCAATAGGCTGAGCAGCACCACTGTTGCCCCGGTGCCTTCCGGTCGATCAGTCCGTCGGGTCCGGCCGCGTTGAATTTCAACACCCAGTCCCGGACGATCTGTAACGTTACGCCGCCAATCCGGGCCGCCTCCGTCCGGCTCGCCCCATCGTAAATCGCTGCCAACGCAAGCAGACGCCGAGCCTGCCCTCCATCCTTTGATTTGCGGGCGGCCGCCCTCGCCATGACGGCGTCGAAATCGGTGCGAAGTGGGATAGCCATGGCAAAACTCCAGTCCGTTTGCCATGGTGAATCAACTCGCGCTGCCATTGGCAACCCCGCCTGAGTCAGAATCACCGAGATTTGGTATTATGGGTAATCGCAAGCCTCACCGGATGCTTACGCATATCCGGGCAAGTGTGGCGGCACAGGGCACGGTTATGTGCCCTGCGCCGCCGATAGATCAGAACCTGATCTCTACACTCGCACCCACTTCGCGCGGACGCTCGTAGATGACGTAAGCTCCAAGCGGTCCAGGCGAAATTTGCTGGGCCACCGCTGCATTAGTGAGATTCTTCGCGAATATACGGAAAGTAAGGTCGTCATTCGGACTGGTCCAACCGATCTCAGTCGAGACAAGCTCATAGGAATCCTGCTTGAAGGTATTCAGAAAGTCGTAATAGACCGAGCTTGAATGGAAGAGATTTCCGCCGAGGAAGGCTTTTCCATCGAATGCATCGAAGCTGTAGCGCCCACCTAGGGACAACGAGAACTCAGGTGTGCGGATCAGTTGGTTGCCCGATGCATCCACAGAAGAAACGGTGTTTCCACCGCCCAGTCGGGGAATGAAAACCTGAGCGTTGGGGAAACTGTCATACTCGGAATGCGTGTAAGCAAGCGCCGCCCGCAGATTCAAGCCCGTGATGGGTTCTGCTGCAAGCTCCAGTTCGCCACCATAGATTTTGGCTTTGGCGGCGTTCTGCAGCACGAATGAGTTGTTGGCCGCTCGCGCCGTCACCTGCATATTGTCATAGGAATAATGGAAGGTCGCCAGGTTGGCGCGCAGCCAGGATAGCGGTTCAGACTTTACGCCAAACTCGAACGCGCTGATCGTTTCCGGATTCACTGCGACATTGGAGGGGCTGAACGTGTTGAAGACGCCGCTTTTGAACCCAGTGCCGTAAGTGCCGTAAATGTTCAGATCAGGTGTGGCTTCATACTGAACAGAGACGCGATAGGTGAACTTGTCGAACTTCTTTTCCGCGTCCGTGAATAGCTGGACGCCATTGATACGCTGCGAAAATTTCCTTGTCTCCGTCGTGAAACGACCGCCAAGCGTAATCGAAAGCTGCGGCAGCAGCTCATATGTACCCTCAGCAAAGGCCGCGTAGGAAGAGGTCGACACCTTCGGCTCAAACCTGATTGGCACAATAGGCAGTGCCGGGTCCAGGCGATTTATCAGGGTGAGAGGCTGCTCACCCTTCAATTCATAATAATAGAGTCCGGCAGTCCAGCTCAAAGGACCGCTGGTATCCGAGATCAGGCGAAGTTCCTGGGTGTACGTCTCGGGCCTGACCCGCATGTTGGTTTCGCCGAGCACGATGTTAGTGGCATCGGAATCGGCATTTTGATGCACACGCGTCCGCATGAAGGAACTGGAGGATTCCAGAATGACTCCACCCAAGTCCAGCTGGCCCTTGAGGGCGATGTCGAGCCGAGTGTAGTCTGACAATCCCGCAGTTCCGGTTGAGGTGACAGAGTTCGATATTTCCCATGGCTTGTTGGGGATGATCGCTCCGGCGAACCGCGCTCCCAGTGTGTTCCCGTTATATGGCTGAGCGAGTGCAGCCGTTTCCTCATGCGTGTCGACATAGCCGACGGTGAGCACGAACTTGGCCATTTCGCTAGGCTGGAACAGGAGCTTCGAGCGGACCGAGATGGTTTCTCTGCCACCCACAGTGCCGCCATTGAACAGGTTTACCGCATATCCGTCCTGGTTACGATAGAGCACTGCAAGATCGGCAGCGATCGTGTCGGTCAAGCCGCTGGTGACATAGCCGCTAATGTCAAAATTATTCGCGGATTCGCGCGTGCGCGACCCGCTTGCCTTGAAGCGGCCCCGCGCATTAAACTGCGGATCCGGGGTCACTACGTTGACGAGGCCACCTGTCGCGTTACGGCCGAACACGGTGCCCTGCGGTCCGCGAAGAACCTCTACGCGAGAGACTTCGACAAGGTCGATCTGCGTCGAATAGGGATCGCCTTGATAGACCCCGTCAACATAGACGGCGACGTTGGATTCGTCCCCGACCGAAGTTCCGTTCGAGCCGACACCGCGAATACTGGGCTGCATCACGTTCTGGTTGCGGCCCCCGTTATAACCTGGAGCGACCAGGTTGAGCGAACGCACGCTTTCGACACCCGAAGTCGTCAGCGCCTCGCTGGACACCGCCGTCACTGCGACAGGAACTTTCTGCAAGCTTTCTTCCCGGCGTGTCGCGGTAACAATAATTTCATTGCCAGAAGAGTCAGCCTGCTGGCTGGCTTCTTGTGCGGCATCTGCTGCCGTGTTGGTTCCG
Organism: Novosphingobium sp.; assembly: GCF_030699305.1. Lineage (GTDB taxonomy): Bacteria > Pseudomonadota > Alphaproteobacteria > Sphingomonadales > Sphingomonadaceae > Novosphingobium. Next base: position 10,493 of record NZ_JAUYNB010000011.1, on the reverse strand, counting down.
GTTTCCTGCGCGTAGGCCGCAGAAGGAAGAAGCATGAACGGCATTAGCGCAACACTAGCAAAAAGTTCTATTTTCATTTCGATTACCTCCCAAAGAGCGTTTTATTAATAAATCCATTGATAAAGTTAAAATCATCGAATTATTGCAATAATTCTTTCGCCATTTCCTTAAGGCGGTTCTTGTCCGATTTGCGCGCAGGAGTTTTTGGAATTTCATCGAGCACGACAATGGTTCGCGGTATCTTGTATTTGGTCAGATTTTCGGCACAGTGTTTCAGCAGGGACTTCTCGTCCACCCCGGATCGCGGGCTGGCGGCCACGAAAGCAAACGGAACCTCGCCCTTGCGAACGTCCGCGACGGAGACCACCGCCGCGTCGGAAACTTCCGGAATCAGGGATAGAACTTCCTCAATCTCGCTTGGGTAAACATTGAATCCACCGACAATCAGCATGTCCTTCTTGCGGTCCACTACCGTTAGAAAGCCGTCTGGCGTGAGGAAACCGATGTCACCCGTCGGCAGCCAACCATCCTCAGTCACCGGCGCAAGCCCCATGTACCGGTCAATCACCCTTTCGCCGCGGATAAGTATCTCGCCATTCTCGTTGGCGGGAAGCCGCTTACCGCTACCGTCCAGGGCCATAATGGCAACTTCTATGCCCGGTAGGGGAAGCCCGGCCGTGCCGTATTGATGGGTGCCGTCGAGCGGCTGCGCCGTCAGCGGCCCACCTTCGGTCATGCCGAATGCTTCAAGGATAGGCAGGCTGGTTTTGGCCTCCCACCGCGATAGCGTTTGCTGCGAAAAGACCGATCCACCACCGGGGCAAAGCCACAGGGCCGACAGATCTGCGTCAGGGGCAGCGAGCAGGCCTTGATAGATCGCGGCGGGGCCGCCGCTGAAGACGCTAACGCGATACTCCTCCATCAAACTTGCGACTAGGTCGGGCTGAAAGCGGGGAACGACTATGAGGCTCGAGCGGCCATAGACCGGATTGAAGCAGCCCATGTGTATCCCCCACACATGGCTTACCGGGGCGACATTGAGCCACACCTCTTCCAGCAGGCGTGTTGGCCACGCCGTATGCATCGCCTTGATGAGGCTCATTTCAGAACGATGGTTGCGCTGCACGCCCTTGGGCGCGCCGGTCGATCCGCCGGTAAACATGATCATGCAGGGACTGTCGCCCGTGATCTCCACGTCCGGCCTTGTCGGCGTGGTATCGAGCAGTTCGTCGATGGAAACGCCGCCCTCTCCGACGATAATCAGGGGCGCATCGGCATTCTTCGCGGAAGCCTCGGCAACCTCGGAACTGCTCTGGCCAGCCAAGACCAGCCCGGGCGGGGCTATATTGAACATGGTGTCAATCTCGCGCGGGGTATAACTCGCGTTGATCATCGAAATTTCTGCACCGGCGCTCAACGCGGCAAAAATGGCAACATTGGCCTCGAGCGAATTGGACATGCAGATTGCGACGCGTCCTGACGGCGAGACTATCTCGCCAATCCGTCCCGCAAGACCGGCCACCACTGCGCCAAACTGGGCGTAGGAAAGCCTCCTGTCGCCATCGACAACCGCAACCTGATCCGGACACGCCTCCACGGTGTCCCAGAACATCGTTACGACGTCTGAATATTCCTTCCGGGAAAAGGCCGGATCGCCATCCGCGATGCGGCGGAGTATCTCGGACCTGGCTTTCGATTTCTGCATTTGTGCACCATCTTCGAAGGGAACTGGGTAAGAGAAAGGTGGGGCGCACCTGCTTGACCTCCCGGTGGGGTCAGTTGTTCCGGAGAAAGCCCCGAACCTGGTCAAGGAACTGATCTTCGCGCTCCAGTTGCACCCAGTGGCCGCATTGACCAAACACGTGCATTTCCGACCTCTTGAGGTGTTCGTGCATTCGGACGGCAACCGACAGCGGGATCATCTTGTCCTCCCGACCGTGCAGGATGAGGGCGGGCACGTCGATCGCGTCCAGTTGCTGGAGGGGGATGCCCTTGACGATTCGCGGCCCCTTGGCTTCCTGCTCGTCGCCGGGTTGCAGCTTCTTGATGGTTTCTTTCCCGCTGGCGATATTGGCGACCCGCAGCCGCGCCTCGACAGCCTCGTCGGTGACGATCGAAGGGTCGTAGGGAAAGGCGCGCATCATCGCGCGCATCGCATCCAGGCTGGGTTCAAAACTTCTGCTGTTTGCCAAGCCCTGGGTCTGCTCGAACTCGCCCGCTGGCGTTCCCATAAGGACGAGCGAGCGCACTTTGTGGGCGTGATGAGCCATCATTCCGAGAGCAAGCGAGCCGCCAAAACTGTTGCCGATCAAGGTCACGCGATCCAGCCCCATGGCGTCGATGAAGCCAGCCAGATGCCTGGTCCACAGCTTGATGCCCGGCTTTTCACCTTCGGGAAGCGGACTGAAGCCAAACCCCACGACATCCAGAGCCAGAACGCGATGCGTTTCGCCCAGGCGAGGCAGGATTTTATGCCAGTTCTGCCAGGCCGTGACCCCCGGACCCGAACCGTGAAGAAGGATCACCGGATCGCCGTCACCGCTTTCATGATAATTTGTATGGATACCGCCGACATCCATCGAAACCCCGATATCGGGGAGCACCGCACTATCGGACATCACTCTCTCCAGACCCAGCAATTTGTCAAAATCTTGTGCTTATGTGTTGCGAGGCACCCCCGTTAATGTCAATACGTGGGGGTATGGACCGCCGATTTGGCATCGGCTAAATGTCAGAGGGTGAGAAATGACGGGGAGTCTTGCAGGCCAAACCGCACTGATTACAGGTGCGGCGTCAGGCATCGGGGAGGCCGTGGCCCTCCGCTTCGTGGAAGAAGGGGCAAATGTTGTTGCGCTGGATCGCAATGCGGATGCACTTGCCGATCTGGCGGATCGCTTGGGCGATCGGTGTGCAACCGTGGCGGGCGATTGCAGCGATGCGGCCGTTTGCGATAGCGGTGTTGCTCTGGCGTTGGAAAAATTCGGCAAACTCGATTGCGTGGTCGCAAATGCGGGCGTTTATGACTGGTACAAGCGCATCGACAGGATGTCCGCAGCCGATCTGGAAGCAGCGTTTGAAGAGCTGTTCCGCATTAACGTTCTATCGACCTTGCTGATCGCACGTTCTTCTGCCGTGGCACTGAAGGAATCGGGCGGCTCTTTGATCGTGAGCTGCTCCAATGCCAGCTTCAGGGCCGGCGGCGGCGGGACATTGTACACCGCAAGCAAGTTTGCGCTGCGTGGCGTGGTCTACCAGCTGGCTTATGAATGGGCACCCCATGTTCGGGTGAATGGTGTCGCTCCCGGAGGCACGGTGACCGGTCTTTCGGGGCTTGATGCGCTGGACAGTTCGGCGCGGCGGCTGGATGCAGAGGGCAGGACCGTCGAGATGGTCGCGGAGGCGTCTCCCCTCGGACGAGCCGCAGCTGCCGAAGATCAAGCTGGATGCTATGTGCTGCTCGCATCGAGACGTGACGGCAAAAACCTCAACGGAACAATTCTGGTCAATGACGCAGGACTCAGCACGAGAATGGGATAAGGAGGTCGGTGCAACCGCAGGTCTGCTTGGTAGAAAGGTCGGTCCTAGGGAAACCGCATTAAAGCGGAAATTTCCTCTGCCGCTGCATTGATGCGTGGCAGGAGCTTGAGCAATTCCTCTTCCACCTCGTCCAGTTTGTCATTTTTACATGTGTCGGTGACGGATATTGCCGCTATGACCCGGCCAGTCCGGTCATGTATCGGTGCAGCGAGGCAGCGCAGTTCGGGAAACATTTCGCCCCTGTCGATCGCCCAACCCTGATTGCGAACCTCCTCTAGCTCCGTTTTCAGGGAACCGGGCTGCGAGATGGTATTCTCCGTGAGGGAAACGAAATCCCCCGGGGCCAGGTATTCGTCAAGCAGCTCGGGAGAAAGCTGGGCGAGCAGGACCTTCCCGATGGCCGTGCAATAGGCCTCAAGCTCGGTCATCTCTCGCGATGGCGGGCGCGAATACCCGGCCTCAATCCTGACCAGATACCGGACAAGATTGTTCCGGAAAACACCCAGATGTACAGTGCGTCTGCAATTCTTGGCCAGATTCGCGATGATCGGTCGGGTTGCGCTGGCGATGATGGCATCGAGATTCGCGCGCGACGAGAGTTCCACACTGGCCAGGCCAAGGCCATAACGACCACGGCCCTGCCGGAGCAAATATTTCCGCGACAAAAGTGGCCGAATGAGGCGGTGAACCGTCGATATCGGAATTCCCGACGTTTCCGATATTTCCCTCACTGTCAAAGGTGCAGACGAAAGACATTCCAGCAAATCGAGCAATCGCTCGGCAACCGATGTGCCGGTCTCTTCGTTCATTTCGGTGCAACCTCTCAATATGTGAGATTCTATGCCGAAGTGCTCGCCTGTCAAGGGTGGCAGAACAGGCAAAGCTGGGCAATGTTGGAAAGGCAGAAAAATTTCACCGTTAGCCCGGCAGCGGAAGGCTCGCGAACCCATTCAAATATTGATTGATGATTTAATTGATGTGGATTCTGTCAATCGTGACGGAAAAGAATGAATACATAGAAAAAAGATTTGAAATACAGAATCAGTTGAGGAGGGTGTTGGAAATGGCAATCGAAATTTCGGAAATCACGTCGCTTGGCGATGAGCTCTATGAGGCTCTTGTCGCCGGTGCGACGATCTCGAATCTTCGGGATCGTAATCCGCTGATGGATGTCGTTGACGCCTATCGGGTTCAGGAGCGGATGATCGCACGGCGTATAAATGCGGGCGAAAGGATCATCGGCAAGAAAATCGGGGTTACTTCGAAGGCGGTGCAGGAAATGATCGGGGTCTACGAGCCCGATTTTGGTCAATTGACCGATGCAATGCTGGTCCCCGATGGCTCAACGATCGAGATCGCGACTCTCATTCAACCCAAGGCTGAGGGCGAGATCGCCTTCAGCCTGAAGCGAGATCTGGTCGGGCCTGGGGTGACGGCAGCCGATGTCCTGGAAGCGACCGACTATGTCACCGCATGCTTCGAGATCGTCGACAGCCGCATCCGTGACTGGGACATCGGGATCGAGGATACGGTTGCCGATAATGCTTCCTGCGGCATCTTCGCAATGGGCACAGAGCGGGTCGATCCGAGGTACATCGATCTTGCTGGCGTGAGCATGAAGATCGAGCGCAACGGGATCGAAGCCGCCAGCGGCGTAGGGGCAGCCGTCCAGGGTTCGCCACTCAACTCGGTTGCATGGCTTGCCAATACCCTGGGTCGTCTCGGCATGCCCTTCAAGGCAGGCGAGATAATCCTTTCCGGGGCACTCGGTCCGATGATCGAAATAGCCGCCGGGGACACCTTATTGCTCAGTCTGAGCGACGGGCTGGGAACGTGCCGCCTAACCTTCGAGTAATCCTTGGTCGGCTGAAGGGCGGATGCCCAAACCCCCGAAATGGGCGCGACCATTAGACTATGATGCGATCACAGCCAGGATCCAGTTACAAGAAAGAAGTTCAGATGGAAAAAATCAAATGCGCAATAATCGGACCGGGAAATATCGGCACCGATCTTCTCTACAAATTGCTGCGCTCCGAGGTTCTCGAACCGGTCTGGATGGTCGGTATTGAGCCCGGTTCCGAAGGCCTGGCCCGTGCGGACAAGCTCGGCCTCAAGACAACATCGGAAGGTGTCGACGGGCTGGTTCCCCACGTGATCGCGGATGGTGTGCAGATCGCGTTTGATGCGACCTCGGCCTATGTTCATCCCGAGAACAGTCGCAAGCTCAATGAGCTGGGCGTTCTGGTCATCGATCTTACGCCCGCTGCCATCGGCCCGCTGTGCGTCCCCCCGGTCAACCTGAAGGACCTTGCCGGTCGTCAGACCATGAATGTCAACATGGTCACTTGTGCCGGACAGGCGACAATCCCCATGGTCGCCGCCGTCAGCAGGGTGCAGGAAGTGGCCTATGCCGAAATCATTGCCACTGTCGCGTCGAAGTCGATCGGCGTGGGCACGCGCAAGAATATCGACGAGTTCACCCGCACGACCTCGGCCGCAGTGGCGAAAGTCGGCGGAGCTGCGCAAGGCAAGGCGATCGTGATCGTGAACCCGGCGGAACCGCCGCTGATGATGCGCGATACCGTCTATTGCGAAACTGTCGATGAACCCGACCAGGCAGCCATTACTGCTTCGGTGCAAGAGATGACCGCCGCGGTTCAGGAGTATGTACCCGGCTATAGATTGAAGAACGGACCCACTTTTGAAGGCCGCATAGTATCGATTTTCCTCGAGGTTGAGGGATTGGGCGATTTTCTTCCGAAATATGCCGGAAATCTCGACATCATGACTGCGGCCGGCGCGCGCACCGCCGAGATGTTCGCGCGGGACATATTGGCGGGACGGCTCAAGTTGGAAGCAGTGAAGGAGAACGCATGATGAGCCTTGAGGATAAGGTTAGAGGCCGCAAGGTCAAACTACACGATATGTGCCTGCGCGATGGCATGCATTCGATGCGCCATCAGATAACTCTGGAACAGATGATCGATATCGCTTCAGGGCTTGACGACGCCGGAGTGCCGTTGATTCAGGTCACCCATGGCGACGGGTTGGGAGGATCGTCTCTCAGCTATGGCCGCGGCCTGCATTCCGATCGCGAGTATATCACGGCGGTGGCCAAAAATGTTAAGAATGCGGCAATCTCGGTCCTTCACGTTCCCGGCATCGGCACACTCGATGAGTTGCGCATGGCTGCCGACTGCGGGGCGACCTGCGTTCACGTTGCCTCCCATTGCACCGAAGCGGATGTGACCGAACAGCATATCGGTCTGGGACGGGAACTGGACCTGGATACTGTCGGCTTCCTGATGATGGCGCACATGACGCCGCCCGAGCACTTGATCGGACAGGCGCTGCTGATGGAAAGCTATGGGGCACAGACGATCTATTGCGTGGATTCGGCCGGCTACATGCTACCCGATGAAGTCACCACGCGCATCGCTGGCCTGCGCACGGCCTTGCAGGATGAGACCGAGATCGGCTTTCATGCCCACCATAACCTTGGCATGGGAGTTGCGAATTCGCTCGCCGCTGTCGCTGCCGGTGCAAACCGAATTGACGGTTCGGCTGCCGGGCTTGGTGCTGGGGCTGGCAATACGCCGCTGGAACTGATGGCTGCTGTAAGCGAACGACTGGGCATCGAGACTGGTGTCGACTTGTTCAAACTGATGGATGTTGCGGAAGACCGAGTCTTGCCGATCATGCCGCAGCCGCCGAGGGCGGATCGGGATTCCATCACGCTGGGCTTTGCCGGCGTTTATTCGACGTTCCTGTATAAAGCCAAGGAAGCGGAACGCAAATACGGCCTCTCTGCTCGAGACATCCTGATAGAACTGGGGCGCAAAAAGATGATCGGCGGTCAGGAAGACATGATCGAGGACACGGCTCTTTCGATGGCCAAGGCCCGCGCACTGATCTAGTCTGAAACCTGACACCAGGCAGACCGGGCGGCGCTGCAGTTCGCCGCCCGGTCCGTCCTCATCCCTGTAGATGCCGTGCCTGCGGAATTGCCGACCCGTGCGGCGTATCGCATTGAGGCGGGCGAAGCCGTTCGCGCACGCTAGCGAGGAGCAAGACGTTCGAGCTCGCGCAGGTCCAGCCGCGAAATCTTCATGTTCTCATTGCGCGGTATTTCGTCGACAATGGACAGGATCGTGGGAATTTCCATTGGCGAAAGGCGACCAGAGAGAAACTCCCTGAGCTCCTCGAGATCAAGCTGCTCGCCCCCACGAAGGCTTACAATCGCCTTTGCGGTTTCGCCCCGGTATTCGTCAGGCACACCGATGACCGCCGCTTCGCGAACAGCGGGATGGCCAAGTATCGCGCTTTCCACGTCGGCAGGATAAATATTGTACCCACCGGCAATTATGATGTCCTTGAGCCTGTCGCTGACGGTGACCAGTCCGTCTTCGCTCATCGAACCCAGATCGCCGCTGCGGAAGAAGCCATCGACAAAAGCATCGCTGGTAGCTTCCTGATTGCGCCAGTATCCCTGCATCACTTGCGGGCCGCGAAGGCAGATTTCCCCTACCTCACCGGCTGCTGCACGTTGATGCGGATCATCGACCTTGCGGATCTCGACCTCCGTGAACGGCAGCGGAACACCCGTATATTCTGCCAGCGCTCGGTCAGACGGTGAATAGACGACGGCCGGCGCGGTTTCGCTCATCCCGTAGAGGGTGGTGATCCAGTACCCGGTGGCCTGCAGGAACCGGGCCTTCAGCTCCGCCGGGACGGGCCCGGCGCCGCATTGGACGCACTTCACGCCGGACCAGTCGATCGGTCGCTCCCGAGCCGCTTCAAGCAAGGCGATGGCCATCGTTGGCGCCATCAGCAGAATGGTGACCTTCCGCTCCTCGATCAGGTCGAGCGTCTTCATCGGATTAAAGCGCGGCAGCGATACAAGCTCGCCCGCCAGCTGGACGGTGAAATTCTGGACCGGGCCGATGCCGCCCGCATGAGTCACCGGTGCAGCGGAAAGCATGACTTCCCTGCCGGGCTTGAGCTGGGGATACCAGCTGACCATCTGGGCAGCATTGGTCAGCAGGTTGAAATGGGTGAGCACCGCTGCTTTGGGTGTGCCGGTGGTGCCGCCTGTGAACTGCAGCACGGCCGGCTGGGTCGCGGGATCGAAGGTCGCCCGCTCTACCGACGCATCAGCAGCGAGCAAGTCGGAAATGGCCCATACATCACCTTGCCCGAACGGTTCGTTCGGGTCGGTCGCCTCACGCGGATCCTTCCTGAAGGAACCTACCAGGAAAGAGACTGGCTGCCCGATCAGTTCGCGGATCTGATGTGCCTTTGCCAGCAAGCTGGGCTCATCAAGCGTGATGATCGCCTTGAGACCGCTGTCGATACATTGTCCAGCCAGCCGGTCGGCGCTGTATAATGGATTGAGTCCGACATAGACTGCCCCGATATGCCACATCGCGAAACAGCCAAGAGTGAACACGGGGTGAGGCGGCCCCATATACCCGATCCGATCCCCGGGCATGACCCCCATCTGCGCCAGGCCCGCGCCAAGGCGAGACGCAAGCAGAGCAACCTCACCGTAACTCAGCGTCCAATCCTCCACCGTGAGGCAGGGCCTGTCGGGAAAGGAGTAGGCGGCATCGTCAAGCAGCGCGGTCAGCGCACGCGGTTCGGGCGGCGCGAGATCGCGCGCGGTGGCGGGGTAATGCCTTTCCCAGACAGGTCTATTCTTGTCGGCTGTCATTAAGCCACCCTTTGCACGTTGCTACTTGTCAGGACTCTCTTCCACCCATACTCGGGCGAATGGAAACTTTGCAAGGGAACGGTTGAAGCGATGACAATGCGGGCATGGGTAGTCAAGCAGTACGGTAAGCCGGAGGATCTCGTTCTCGACCGGATCACAGTTCCATCCTTGCGCGAAGGTGGCCCGGAGCCGCTTGATACGCTGGTGAAAGTCGAGGCCGCCGCGCTGAATTTTGCAGACGAGATAGCAATTGCAGGCCGCTATCAGGACCGGATCGAGCCCCCGTTCGTGCCTGGCAATGAATTTGCCGGAACCGTGGTTCAAACGGGCGGAAACTCCCGGTTTCAAATCGGTGACAGGGTCGCATGCCAGGTTCGCAGCGGGGCATTCGCGGAATATTGCGCGGTTCCCTCGCGCCGATTAATGGCCATCGGCGATTTGCCCGCCCCGGTCGCGGCCGCGCTCCCTATCTCCTACACAACGGCCTATATCGCATTGTTCCAGAAAGCGAATCTGACTGCCGGAAAGACGGTTCTGATTCATGCCGCCGCTGGTGGGCTTGGCGTCGCTGCAACGCAACTGGCCCGTTCCGTCGGGGCCCGTATCATCGCAACGGCAGGGTCAGAGGAAAAGCGCCGCATCGCACGCGAGAATGGCGCTGAACACGTGATCGATTACCGCCAGCCGAATTGGCAAGACGAAGTCAAGGCTTTGGCCCCGCAAGGCGTCGATATCGTGCTCGATCCGGTAGGTGGACAAACTTCGGAACGAAGCTTGCGCCTCCTGGGATGGCAGGGGCAGTTACTCGTGTGTGGCTTCGCCAGTGGCGAGATACCTGCCCTGAAAGCAAACTACATGCTGGTTAAATCGGCCAGTGCGCATGGCGTTTACTGGAGCTTTGATCGCAACCCTGAGGAAATCGCTGCGATACAGCAGGACCTGGTTGGCCTGTGTGCCCAAGGCAGGATCAGCCCGCTGATCCAACATGTCCGCCCAATGGGCGAATTGATAGAGGCAATCACGGCCTTGGGAACGCGAAACACAGTCGGCAAGGTTGTGTTGTCATGGCAGAGCGATGATTAGCGCAGCTTCGAAAGCCATTGGGCAATATCGCAATCAATATCATAATGTTGCAGTCCGCGCCTCGTTGTGAAGAGATGGAGCGAACGGTAATATGAGCTGATATTGTCCGGAGGGGGCGTAGTCGGCAAGGATTGCGTTATCCATCGGACAGGGCGGACGC
>NZ_JAUYNB010000034.1 GCF_030699305.1 Novosphingobium sp. | reverse complement strand
CGAGCGAAGTCGAGACACGGTCGCGCCCACGTGTCTCGACTTCGCTCGACACGAACGGATAGGTGGGGATTGGCCGGGGGTGGCGGATCGCTCCGCCACCCCGCGCTGGATCAACCCAGCAGCACTTCGGCAATCTGCACCGCGTTCAGCGCGGCACCTTTACGCAAGTTGTCGCCCACCACGAACAGTGCCAGCCCGCTTTCGGCGGTCGGATCGCGGCGCACGCGGCCCACGAACACCGGGTCCTGCCCGGTCGCTTCCAGCGGATTGGGCACTTCGCACACCACCACGCCGGGCGCGGCGCCCAGCAGTTCCAGCGCGCGCTGCGGGCTGAGCGGGCGTTCGAACTCTGCATTGATCGACAGCGAATGCCCGGTGAACACCGGCACGCGCACGCACGTGCCCGACACCGGCAGGCCCGGAATGTTCAGGATCTTGCGGCTTTCGTCGCGCAGCTTCAGTTCTTCCTCGGTGTAGCCGTCTTCTTCCAGCACATAGTTCAGCGGCACGACGTTATAGGCCATCGGCACCGCCCACTTTTCAGCTGCCGGGAGCACGCCGTCGTGGCCGCCCTGCGCCAGCTCCGCCGCGCGGTCGCCCACGTGGGCGGACTGGCGGGCCAGGATCTCGATCCCGGCGACCCCTGCGCCCGATACCGCCTGATAGGTCGAGACGACCAGCTTCTTCAGCCCGGCTTCAACGTGCAGCGGCTTCAGCACCGGCATTGCGGCCATCGTGGTGCAGTTGGGGTTGGCGACGATCCCCTTGGGCAGGTGGTCCAGCGCTTCGGGGTTCACTTCGGCGACCACCAGCGGCACGTCTGGATCGCTGCGCCAGGCCGAGCTGTTGTCGATCACGATGGCCCCTGCCGCCGCCGCCTTGGGCGCCAGTTCGCGCGAGGTGGAGCCGCCGGCCGAGAACAGCACGATATCGAGGCCTGCGAAGTCCGCCGTCTCGGCATTTTCCACCACCACGCCGCCCAGTTCCTTGCCCGCCGACCGGACCGAGGCGAACAGCCGCAGCTGCGCGATCGGGAAATTCCGCTCAGTCAGGATTTCACGGATCATCGAGCCGACCAGACCGGTCGCGCCGACAATCCCGACATTAAGCTGCTGCCCGGGGGCGAAACGTTGCACCATCATTGCTACTCCATGTTGTTGCGGAGCCGCGCGAGGTGTTTCTATCCCGTCTGGAAGAAGCCCCGCGAACTCGCGCGGGGCTGGTTGTCCGGGTGCCTCAGGCCAAGCGCACCACAACAACCATCCCGCACAAGGCGGCCGGTTTGGTGGTAATAATCTTGGTTGCAGCTGCGAACATGACGCGGGCCACTAACGGCGGTCTGGCGCAATGTAAACCGCCTTGACGCACGGGCGCGCGAAATTTCTTTACGATGCGGCCGCTGCAAACTGATCGTAAGCTTCAACTGCCTGCGCTGCATACATCAGGCTGGGACCGGCCCCCATGTAGAGCGCCATACCCATCGTCTCCATCACTTCCTCGCGCGTCGCACCGTGCTTGAACGCGGCCTTCGCGTGAAACGCCACACAGCCATCGCAGCGGATCGCCACCGAAATCGCCAGTGCGATCAGTTCCTTGGTCTTGGTATCCAGCGCCCCGCCTGCGGTTGCGGCCTGCGCCATCGCGGAAAATGCCTTGGTCACTTCCGGAGCGCCGAGCCGCACTTCCTTGATCGCGGCGGTCAGTTCGTCCGCCATCGCGGGCCAGTTCTTGTGCATCGGGTCAGCCTTTCGGAGCAGTCAGCGCTTCAATCCTGCGCGCGATCAGCCACGACACCGGCAAGGCCGCGACGAACCCGATGGCTGCCGCAATCGCGATCGGCTGCCAGCCCGGCAGGTTCGCTGCCAGCACCGCCGTCACCCCGGCGCCCATCAGCGTGGTCGCGACCATCGCATGCAGCACCCACATCAAACGGTTCATCGCCTTGTTCCTTGTGTTTGGATAATATCAGGCTTTTCTAATTAAATGTGCGGGACGTCCTTGATCCGAGTCAACGCAGGGCCCACGTGTTGGTTCCCGCACCATCAATCAGGAACGGCCCATGCCAGCGTCCAATGATCCCGCCCTTGTCGTCTGCCCCGCCTGCGGCGCGCCCAACCGCGTGCCCGTCACCCGGCTGACCGCCGCACCGACCTGCGGCAAGTGCAAGGCTGCGCTGTTCACCGCGCAGCCGCTGGCCGTGAACGCGGCGATGTTTGATCGCCAGATCGGCAAGGGCACGCTGCCGGTGCTGGTCGATTTCTGGGCCGAATGGTGCGGCCCGTGCCGCGCGATGGCCCCGGCCTTCGCAGCGGCCGCACGCGAGCTGGAACCCCACGCCCGGCTGCTGAAAGTGGACACCGAAGCGGTGCCGGAGATTGCCCAGCGCTACCAGATCCGCTCGATCCCCACGCTGATCCTGTTTTCCGGCGGGCAGGAAGCGGCGCGGCAATCGGGCGCCATGTCCGCGCAGGCGATCGTCAACTGGGTGCGCAGCGTCAGCTAGCGCTGCGCAGCCGCTCCAACGCCGCGTCCCGCCCGATCAGCGGCAGCAGCGCGGCCATATCCGGCCCGTGTTCCCTGGCCGTCAGCGCCAGTCGCAGCGGCAGGAACAGCGCCTTGCCCTTGCGGGCCGTGGCGTCCTTGAGCGCAGCGGTCAGGCCGCGCCAGATTTCACCGCCCCATTCCAGCGCCGCCAGCGTTTCCGCCGCAGTGGCCAGAAACGCGCGGTCCTCCGCGTCCAGTGCAGGCGGCGTGATCGGGCCAGTGACCACCTGCCACCATTCAGCCGCTTCACCGATATGGTCCAGGTTCGGGCGGATCGCGTCCCACGCGGCCTCGCCCATCCCGGCGGGAAGCAAGTGCGTCACCCGTGCGAACGGCAGGCGGTGGACCACCCCGGCGTTGACGCGGTGCAGTTCGGCCTCGTCAAACCGGGCGGGCGCGCGGCCGAAGTGGGCCAGATTGAAACTCGCCGCCAGCGCTTCGGCATCAAGCGCCGGATCGACCGGATCGGACGTCCCCAACCGCGCCAGCAGCGCGATCAGCGCTTCCGGTTCGATCCCGGTTTCGCGCAATTGCGCCACGCCCAGCGACCCGAGCCGCTTGGACAGCTTGCCCTCGCTCCCCGTCAGCAGCGCCTCATGCGCAAAGCGCGGCGGCGGCGCGCCCAGTGCGGTGAACATCTGCACTTGCGCGGCGGTGTTCGACACGTGGTCCTCGCCGCGCAGCACGTCGGTCACGCCCATGTCGACATCGTCGATGGCGGACGGCAGCATATAGAGCCACGATCCGTCAGCGCGGCGCACCACCGGATCGGACATCGACCGGGCGTCGAATGACTGGGGGCCGCGAATGCCGTCGTCCCATGCAATCGGCTCGGCATGGTCCAGCAGGAAGCGCCAGTGCGGCGCCTCGCCCGCTGCGGCCTTGGCCGCATGCTCGTCCTCGGTCAGCTTCAGCGCCGCGCGGTCATAGATCGGCGGCAAGCCGCGCCCCAGCAGCACCTTGCGCTTCAGGTCCAGTTCCTGGGCGGTTTCATAACAGCGATAGACCCGCCCCGCCGCGACCAGCCGCTGGAACTGCGCCTCATAGATCGCGAACCGGGCGGACTGGCGCTCTTCCCCGTCCGGCACCAGCCCCAGCCACGCCAGATCGGCGCGGATGCCGTCCACGTATTCCTCGCGGCTGCGCTCTGCATCGGTGTCGTCGATCCGCAGCATGAACCGCCCGCCCGCCTGTTTGGCCAGCAGCCAGTTGTGCAGCGCGGTGCGGATGTTGCCGACATGCAGGTGCCCGGTGGGCGAGGGCGCGAAACGGGTGATGACAGTCATGGCGCATCCCCTACGCGCCCGCGCCGCGCGCATCAATCCCGCTTCCCCTTGGCCCAATCGCTCGCTAGCCTGCATCGCATGATCGATGACAGCCAGTTTGAAGCCGCCTTTGCCGCCGCGAATATTCCGGGGGCCGTGGGCATGATCGTGGACCGTGACGGGGTGCGCTATGCGCGGGCACTGGGGGTGGCCGATACGGCCAGCGGCGCGCCGATGGCCGTGGATACGCTGGCGCAGATCGCCTCGATGACCAAGGCGCTGGTTTCGGTCGGGGCGATGCAGCTGGTCGAACAGGGCAAGCTCAGCCTTGACGGCGATATCGGCGCGGTGCTGCCCGAACTCGCCAATCCGCAAGTGCTCGAAGGGTTCGGCGACGACGGCCAGCCACTGCTGCGCCCCGCCAAACGCCCGCTGACGCTGCGCCACCTGCTGACCCATACCTCCGGCTTCGGCTATTCGTTCATCCACCCCGAAGTGCTGCAAGTCTATGCCGCGCGCGGGATGCCGAGCGCGGGGACGCTCGACACGATCCGGATGCCGCTGATGTTCGATCCGGGTGAACGCTGGGAATACGGCGTCTCGACCGACTGGGTTGGTCAGGCGATCGAGGCTGTGACCGGTCAGCGGCTGAACGATTACCTGATCGCCAACGTGCTGGGGCCACTGGGAATGCACGCCACTGCGTTCCGCCCTGCGCTGCCCGCCGATGCGGCCAAAGTTCACGTGCGCACGCCGGACGGCGCGCTTAGCCCGATCCCGCTCTATCTTGGCGGGGGTGAGTTCGATGGCGGCGGTGGCGGCGGCACGTCGACCGCGCCGGATTATGCCCGGTTCGTGCGGATGCTGCTGAACGGCGGGGAACTGGATGGCCAGCGCGTGCTGCGCGCCGAAACGGTAGCCGACATGGGCCGCGATCATGTCGCGCCGCTGCGCGCGGGCTACATGGGATCCGCCATGCCCGAGCTGTCCGCGCCGTATGATACCTTCCCCGATCAGCACACCGGCTGGGGCCTGGGCTTTCTGATCAATCCGGAGCCCGGCCCCAACGGCCGCAGCCCCGGCAGCATGGCCTGGGCGGGGATCTTCAATTGCTATTACTGGGTCGACCCGGTGAAGGGCGTGGGCGGCGTGTTCGTCAGCCAGTTGTCCCCGTTTGGCGATCCCGGCGCGCTCGATTGCTTTGGCGCGCTGGAGCGGATGGCCTACGCCTGACGCCGGGCTTACCTGCAAGAAACTACAGGCTACGGTTGCGGCACTGCCTTAAGCGGCCTAGGCTGATGGCACGTTATGACCACCCGCCTGCACCGTGATCGGCCCGTGCCACTCAGCGCCGCGTTAAGCGGCCGCACGCGTGGCCATCGGTGGACCCGGCTGGGCCTGCTGGCCGGACTGGGGCTGGGCGCGCTGGGCCTGTCGGCCCTGTTCAACCAGTCGGACAGCAAGCTGGGACAAACCCTCGCCGCATCAGGCGTGATCCCGGCCCGCGCCGCCGTGCCGGAATTCCAGGCCGATTGCCGCGCCGCGCCCGCCCCGCTGCAACGCCAGATCGATGCCATCGCGCGCAGCTTTGACGGCAAGGTCGGGATCGCAGTGGTCAAGGCCGGATGCAACTGGGAAGTCGGCGCGCGGGCGCATGAGCTGTTCCCCCAGCAGAGCGTATCCAAGCTGTGGGTGTCGCTGGCCGTGCTCGACGCAGTCGAACGCGGGCAGCTTGACCTCAATCGCAACGTGCTGATCCAGCCGTCCGACCTGACCCTGTTTAATCAGCCGCTGCGCGGGGAAGTGCTGGAAAACGGCAGCGCGATGCGCACCGTCCACGGGCTGATGTCATCCGCGCTCGCCCATTCAGACAACACCGCGAACGACCGCCTGCTGTGGACCGTGGGTGGGCCGCAAGTGGTGCGCAAGGTGCTGCGCGACAAGGGCATCGCCGAAATCCGCTTTGGCCCCGGGGAGCGCTTGCTGCAAAGTGAGGTCGCCGGGCTGACCTGGTCGCAGGACATGGCGCTGGGCCGCAATTTCGAACAGGCCCGCGCGCGCCTGCCAAAAGACCTGCGGAAAGCCGCGCTGGACCGCTATGTCGCCAATCCGCTCGACGGCGCCAGCCCCGCCGCGATTGCCAGAACGATGGCCCGGCTGGCCAGCGGGCAACTGCTTTCGGCCGATGCAACCACGGTGATGGTCGATATTCTGGCCCGCACCAAAAGCGGCCCGATGCGGCTGAAGGCTGGCGTTCCAGCTGGCTGGAAGGTCTATCACAAGACCGGCACCGGGCAGGATCTGCGCCCGGTCACCACCGGCTACAACGACGTCGGGTTTCTGCAGGCACCGGACGGTTCGTTTTACGGCGTGGCCGTGATGATCGCGGAAACGACCCAGGGCTACAAGCCGCGCATGGAAATGATGCAATCGGTTTCGCGCGCTGTCGCGGCATTCCACGATGTGCCCCACGCCGACTGACAGGAGTGCCACTGGATGACCACGATGATGCAAAGCCGCGCCGCGCAGCAGCTGCCTGAGCTGCTGGGAGAGCCGGATTTCAAATTCGGCCAGATGCTTGAGCCCATCCTCGTTTCGGCCCGCAGCCTGTCGGGCAGCGCCCCGATTTTCTGGAGCAGCGCACTGCGCGACGTTGCCTTGCTGGAGATTCCGGTGGCGCTTGATGGTCCGGGCCAGATCGTGTTTCGCGATACCGGCGGGGCGCTCATCCTGGATCTGTCGGGCGTGCAGGGCTACGCGTTCTACGTCGAGGTGCGCGCCGCCATCGGCGATCCTGCGGCGCGGCTGCACTGGGATGCGACCATGGCCGCAGACCCGGTGTTCGGCCTGGCCACGCCCGTGCCGGGAACCGACCTGCATTTCTTTGCCACGCCTTTTTCCGAACGTCCGGACGTGTCGCACATCCAGATCAGCAAGGATGCAGGTTCACCGCAGGAATCCGATCCGCGCTGGAGCCTGCTGGAGGTTGAATTGCTGGGGTTCATGCGCGGATAGCGCCTGCGCGCAATCGACAACGAAAAGCCCCGCCGGATCGCTCCGGCGGGGCTTTTGTTTGCGCCTGCTGGCGGCGATGAAGCTTACGCTTCGTCGCCGTCGGCGGCTTCGGGGTTCAGGTAATCGCCCGCATCGGCGTCAAGGCCGTGGGTTTCCCCTTCGACCAGGGCCAGCGGATCGTCACCGATCGCCGCTTCCGGACCCTGCGCCAGTTCGGCCGCATGTTCCTCGGCCGCGCTGTTCGGCGCGATGAGGCTTTCCTGCAGCTTGCGATACGATGCCCGCAGCGCTGCGTCGCGGCTGGAAGCGGCCACGCGCAGACGGTTCATGCCCGCGCCGGTCCCGGCGGGGATGAGACGGCCAACAATGACGTTTTCCTTCAGACCGATCAGCGAGTCCTTCTTTCCTTCAACCGCCGCCTGCGTCAGCACGCGGGTGGTTTCCTGGAACGAAGCGGCCGAGATGAACGAACGGGTCTGCAGCGAAGCCTTGGTGATGCCGAGCAGCACCGGCTTGCCTTCGGCAAGCACCTGGCCCGACGTCAGCTTCGCGTTGATTTCGTTCATTTCTTCATAGTCGACCTGCTCGCCCGGCAGCAGCGTGGTGTCGCCGCCGTTGGTGATTTCAACCTTCTGCAGCATCTGGCGAACGATCACCTCGATGTGCTTGTCGTTGATCTTCACGCCCTGCAAGCGATACACTTCCTGGATTTCCGCCACGAGGTATTCGGCCAGCGCTTCCACGCCCATGACTTCAAGGATGTCATGCGGATCGGGCGAACCGGAAATCAGGTTGTCGCCCTTCTTGACCCAGTCGCCCTCCTGCACGTCGATGACGCGGCTCTTGGGGATCAGGTACTCGATCGGATCGCCCTCTTCCGGGATAATCGCGATCTTGCGCTTGGCCTTGTAGTCACGCACGAATTCGATCCGGCCCGATGCCTTGGCGATGATCGAATTGTCCTTCGGCTTGCGGGCTTCGAACAGTTCGGCAACGCGCGGCAGACCGCCGGTGATGTCGCGGGTCTTGGCAGCTTCGCGGCTGGCACGGGCAAGAATTTCGCCCGCTTCGACCGCCTGGCCATCTTCGACCGAAAGCGTGGTGCCCGGCGCCAGCATATAGCGCGCGGCTTCGCCCGAGGCATCGTCAAGCAGGGTCATGCGCGGACGCAGGTCTTCCTTCTTGGCGCGGCCGGCCGAACGATCCTCGGTCACGACGCGGCTGGTCATGCCGGTCGCTTCGTCGGTCACTTCGGTCAGCGTCTTGCCGTCGATCAGATCCTGATACTTCACGATCCCCGGCTTTTCGGTGATCACCGGCAGGGTGAACGGATCCCATTCCGCCAGACGATCGCCTTCGGCGATGATCGCGCCATCGATGTGCAGCAGATGGGTCCCGTAAGGCACGCGGTGGATTGCGCGTTCACGCCCTTCGGTATCCATCACCACCACTTCGCCGTTGCGGGCAAGGCTGAGGCGGCGGCCGCGCTTGTCGACGATGGTCGGGATGTCACGGTAGACCACCGTGCCATCGCACATCGATTCCAGATGCGACTGCTCGTTGACCTGCGCGGCACCACCGATGTGGAACGTGCGCATGGTCAGCTGGGTGCCCGGCTCACCGATCGACTGGGCGGCGATCACGCCAACCGCTTCACCGATGTTGACCGGGGTGCCGCGTGCCAGATCACGGCCATAGCACGTGCCGCACACGCCCTGCTGCGCTTCGCAGATCAGCGGTGAACGGATCCGCGCCGCCTGGATCCCGGTAGCCTCGATCGCGGCCACGGCGGGTTCGTCGAGCAGCGTGCCCTTGGCGGCAATGATGTTGCCATCCTTGTCGGCAATGTCCTCGGCCAGGGTGCGGCCCAGGATGCGTTCGCCCAGCGACGCGATGGTCGAGCCGCCCTGCACGATCGCGCGCATTTCCAGCGCCCGTTCGGTGCCGCAATCGTCGATCACGACCACGCAGTCCTGCGACACGTCGACCAGACGGCGGGTCAGGTAGCCCGAGTTGGCGGTCTTCAGCGCGGTATCCGCGAGGCCCTTGCGGGCGCCGTGGGTCGAGTTGAAGTATTCAAGAACGGTCAGACCTTCCTTGAAGTTCGAGATGATCGGGGTCTCGATGATTTCGCCCGAAGGCTTGGCCATCAGCCCGCGCATCCCGGCCAGCTGCTTCATCTGGGTCGGCGAGCCACGCGCACCGGAGTGGCTCATCATGTAGATCGAGTTGATCGGCTTCTGCCGGCCATGCTCATCCAGCGGCATCGCGCGGATTTCGTCCATCATGGCGTTCGCCACCTGATCGCCGCAACGGCTCCAGGCGTCGATCACCTTGTTGTACTTTTCCTGCTGGGTGATCAGTCCGTCCTGGTACTGCTGTTCATAGTCAGCCACCAGCGCCTTGGTTTCGTCGACCAGCGCATCCTTGCTGTCGGGGATGATCATGTCGTCCTTGCCGAACGAGATCCCCGCCTTGAACGCGTGGCGGAAGCCCAGCGCCATGATCGCATCGGCGAACAGCACCGTGTCCTTCTGACCGGTGTGGCGATAGACCTGATCGATCACGTCGCCGATTTCCTTCTTGGTCAGAAGGCGGTTGACGACGTCGAACGGCACCGTGTGGCTCTTGGGCAGGCATTCGCCGATCAGCATGCGGCCCGGCGTGGTTTCGAACCGCTTCTGATAGGTGTTGCCGGCCTCATCCGTCTGCGGCACGCGGGCGATGATCTTGGAGTGCAGCGTAACCGCCCCCACTTCCAGCGCCTGATGCACTTCGGCCATGTCCGAGAACGCCATGCCGACGCCCGGTTCACCTTCGCGGTCCATCGACAGGTAATACAGACCCAGCACCATGTCCTGCGACGGCACGATGATCGGCTTGCCGTTGGCGGGCGAGAGGATGTTGTTGGTCGACATCATCAGCACGCGCGCTTCGAGCTGGGCTTCCAGCGAAAGCGGCACGTGGACGGCCATCTGGTCACCGTCGAAGTCGGCGTTGAAGGCCGAGCAGACGAGCGGGTGCAGCTGGATTGCCTTGCCTTCGATCAGCACCGGTTCGAACGCCTGGATGCCCAGACGGTGGAGCGTCGGCGCGCGGTTCAGCATGACCGGGTGTTCGCGGATCACTTCGTCCAGGATATCCCAGACTTCCTTGCGTTCCTTTTCGACCCACTTCTTGGCCTGCTTCAGGGTCATCGACAGACCCTTGGCATCGAGCCGCGCGTAGATGAACGGCTTGAACAGTTCGAGCGCCATCTTCTTGGGCAGACCGCACTGGTGCAGCTTCAGTTCCGGACCGGTCACGATCACCGAACGGCCCGAATAGTCGACGCGCTTGCCGAGCAGGTTCTGGCGGAAGCGGCCCTGCTTGCCCTTCAGCATGTCGGACAGCGACTTCAGCGGACGCTTGTTGGCGCCGGTGATGACGCGGCCGCGGCGGCCGTTGTCGAACAATGCGTCAACGGCTTCCTGCAGCATGCGCTTTTCGTTGCGGACGATGATGTCCGGCGCGCGCAGCTCGATCAGCCGCTTCAGGCGGTTGTTGCGGTTGATGACGCGGCGATAGAGATCGTTGAGATCCGAGGTCGCGAAGCGGCCACCGTCGAGCGGCACCAGCGGGCGCAATTCGGGCGGGATGACCGGCACGACGTCCAGGATCATCCATTCCGGACGGTTGCCCGAATCGATGAACGATTCGACCACCTTCAGGCGCTTGATGATCTTCTTCGGCTTCAGTTCCGACTTGGTTTCGGACAGTTCCTTGAGAAGGTCTTCCTTCTCCTGAACCATGTCGAGGCTCATCAGCATGTGCTTGACGGCTTCGGCCCCGATCCCGGCCGAGAAGGCGTCTTCGCCATACTCGTCCTGATACTGATACAGCTCGTCTTCGGTCAGCAGCTGGTACTTTTCAAGCGGGGTCAGGCCCGGCTCGATCACCACGTAGCTTTCGAAGTAGAGGATGCGTTCCAGCTGCTTGAGCTGCATGTCGAGCAGCAGGCCGATGCGGCTGGGAAGCGACTTCAGGAACCAGATGTGCGCAACCGGCGCGGCCAGTTCGATGTGGCCCATGCGTTCGCGGCGGACCTTGGTCACGGTCACTTCGACGCCGCACTTTTCGCAGACGACGCCCTTGTACTTCATCCGCTTGTACTTGCCGCACAGGCACTCATAGTCCTTCACCGGACCGAAGATGCGGGCGCAGAACAGACCGTCGCGTTCCGGCTTGAACGTGCGGTAGTTGATGGTTTCCGGCTTCTTGATTTCGCCGAACGACCAGCTGCGGATGCGCTCAGGCGAGGCCAGGCCGATCTGGATCTGGTCGAAGGTTTCCGGCTTCGCCATCTGGTTGGTGAACTTGGTAAGATCGTTCATGGTTCAGTCCCTTGAAGGGTGAATATTCTGGGCGGGGTAGCGGCGGGCGGCCCTGATGGCCGCCCGACCGGCTTACTCCGCGGCCTCGGCGTAATCGTCATCGTCGCTGGTATCGATCGACGACAGTTCCACGTTGAGGCCAAGGCTGCGCATTTCCTTGACGAGCACGTTGAAGCTTTCGGGAATGCCGGCCTCGAAGGTGTCGTCGCCCTTGACGATCGCTTCGTAGACCTTGGTGCGGCCGACCACGTCGTCCGACTTCACCGTCAGCATTTCCTGCAGCGTGTAGGCCGCGCCGTAAGCCTGGAGCGCCCAGACTTCCATTTCCCCGAAGCGCTGACCGCCGAACTGGGCCTTGCCGCCCAGCGGCTGCTGGGTAACGAGGGAGTACGGCCCGATCGAACGCGCGTGGATCTTGTCGTCGACCAGGTGGTGCAGCTTGAGCACGTACTTGTAGCCCACGGTGACCTTGCGGTCGAAGGCTTCACCCGTGCGGCCGTCGAACAGGGTGACCTGCCCGCTTTCGTCCAGCCCGGCCTTGCGCAGCATGGCGGTCACGTCTGCTTCGACCGCGCCGTCGAACACCGGCGAACCCATCGGCACACCCATGCGGACGTGCTCGGCCAGTTCGACCACCTGTTCCGGGCTGCGCGCTGCGATATCGGCGGCGTAGTTTTCGCCATAGATATCCATCAGCACTTCGCGCAGCGCTTCGGGCGGAGCGCCCGCTTCGGGGTTCGGGTTGGCTTCGCGCCAGGCATCCAGCGCATCGCCGATCTTCTTGCCCAGGCCGCGCGCGGCCCAGCCCAGATGGGTTTCGAAGATCTGCCCGACGTTCATGCGCGAAGGCACGCCCAGCGGGTTCAGCACGAAATCGACCGGCGTGCCGTCTTCCAGGAACGGCATGTCTTCCTGCGGCAGGATGCGGCTGATGATGCCCTTGTTGCCGTGACGGCCGGCCATCTTGTCGCCCGGTTGCAGCTTGCGCTTCACCGCCACGAACACCTTGACCATCTTCAGCACGCCCGGAGCCAGCTCGTCACCGCGTTCCAGCTTTTCCTTGCGGTCTTCGAACTTGTCCTGGATCGCCTTCACGGTGGCGTCATACTGCGCCTTGACCGCTTCAAGCTGCCCCTGGACCTTGTCGTCAGCAACCGCGAACTTCCACCATTCGTGCTTCTCGACTTCGGACAGGTTCTCTTCCGAGATCGTGTCGCCCTTCTTGAAGCCCTTCGGCGCGGCTGCGGCGACCTGGCCGATCAGCATATCGCGCAGGCGGTTGTAGGTTGCACGGTTGAGGATGCCGCGTTCGTCTTCACGGTCCTTGGCGAGGCGTTCGATTTCCTCGTTCTGGATCGCACGGGTACGGTCATCGATTTCGATCCCGTGACGGTTGAACACGCGCACATCGACGATCGTTCCGGCCACGCCCGGCGGCAGACGCAGCGAGGTGTCGCGCACGTCGCTGGCCTTTTCGCCGAAGATCGCGCGCAGCAGCTTTTCTTCCGGGGTCATCGGCGATTCACCCTTGGGGGTGATCTTGCCGACCAGAATATCGCCCGGATGCACTTCAGCCCCGACATAGACGATGCCCGCTTCGTCGAGGTTGCGCAGCGCTTCCTCGCCCACGTTCGGGATGTCGCGGGTGATGTCTTCCGGCCCGAGCTTGGTATCGCGGGCCATGACTTCGAATTCTTCGATGTGGATCGAGGTGAACACGTCATCCTTGACGATGCGTTCGCTGATCAGGATCGAATCTTCGTAGTTGTAGCCGTTCCACGGCATGAACGCGACGAGCACGTTGCGGCCCAGTGCCAGTTCGCCCAGTTCGGTCGACGGACCATCGGCGATGATGGTGCCGGCTTCGATCAGGTCACCCACCTTCACCAGCGGACGCTGGTTGATGCAGGTGCTCTGGTTCGAGCGCTGGAACTTTTGCAGGGTGTAGATATCCACGCCCGACTGACCGGCTTCGATATCCCCGCTGGCACGGATCACGATCCGGGTCGCGTCGACCTGATCGACGATCCCGCTGCGCAGGGCGGCGATTGCCGCGCCTGAATCGCGCGCCACGGTTTCTTCCATCCCGGTGCCGACAAACGGCGCTTCGGCGCGCACCAGCGGCACGGCCTGACGTTGCATGTTCGAGCCCATCAGCGCGCGGTTGGCGTCATCGTTTTCCAGGAACGGAATGAGCGAGGCGGCGACCGAGACGAGCTGCTTGGGGCTGACGTCCATCAGCGTGACGGTCGCGCGGGGCGCCATCACGAATTCACCGGATTCACGCGCCGAGATCAGTTCCTCGACGAAGCTGCCGTCAGCGTTCAGTTCGGCCGAAGCCTGCGCCACGGTATGCTTCGATTCTTCCATCGCCGAAAGGTAGACGACGTCGCCGGTTACCTTGCCGTCGATCACCTTGCGGTACGGGGTTTCGATGAACCCGTACTTGTTGACGCGGGCGAACGTCGAGAGCGAGTTGATCAGACCGATGTTCGGGCCTTCCGGCGTTTCAATCGGGCAGATCCGGCCATAGTGGGTCGGGTGAACGTCGCGGACTTCAAAGCCGGCGCGTTCACGTGTCAGACCGCCCGGCCCAAGCGCCGACACGCGGCGCTTGTGGGTCACTTCCGACAGCGGGTTGGTCTGATCCATGAACTGCGACAGCTGCGAGGAACCGAAGAATTCGCGCACTGCGGCCACGGCCGGCTTGGCGTTGATCAGGTCGTTCGGCATCACGGTCGACACGTCGACGCTGCTCATCCGTTCCTTGACCGCGCGTTCCATCCGCAGCAGGCCGACGCGGTACTGGTTTTCCAGCAGTTCGCCGACCGAACGGACCCGGCGGTTGCCAAGGTTGTCGATGTCATCGACTTCGCCCTTGCCGTCCTTCAGGTTCACCAGTTCCTTGACCACGGCCAGGATATCGTCGGTGCGCAGCGTGGTGACGGTGTCTTCGCATTGCAGCGCCAGACGCATGTTCAGCTTCACGCGTCCCACGGCCGACAGGTCATAGCGGTCCGGATCGAAGAACAGCCCGTCGAACAGCGCTTCGGCGGTTTCGCGCGTCGGCGGTTCGCCGGGGCGCATGACGCGGTAGATGTCGGCCAGCGCGTGATCGCGGTCCGGGGCCTTGTCGGCCTTCAGCGTGTTGCGGATCCACGGACCGGTGTTGATGTGATCGATGTCGAGCAGGTCGATCTGGTCGATCCCGGCCTGGTCGAGCGCATCGAGGTTTTCCGGCGTCACTTCGTCACCGCACTCGATGTAGATGCGGCCCGTCGATTCGTTGATCAGATCGCGCGCGGAATAGCGGCCGAAGATTTCCTCGGTCGGGATCAGCAGTTCGGTCAGGCCGTCCTTTTCCGCCTTGTTGGCGGCGCGCGGGCTGATCTTGGTGCCAGCGGCAAAGATCACTTCGCCTGAATTGGCGTCGACGATGTCGAACGTCGGCTTCTGCCCGCGCCACTGTTCGGGCACATACGGCAGGCACCAGCCGCCCGCGCCGCGCTTCCACGCCACGGTCTGGTAGAAGTGGTTGAGGATATCCTCATCGCCCAGCCCCAGCGCGTGCAGCAGCGCGGTCACCGGCAGCTTGCGCTTGCGGTCGATCCGGACGTTGACGATGTCCTTGGCGTCGAATTCAAAGTCCAGCCACGAGCCGCGATACGGGATCACGCGCGCAGCGAACAGATACTTGCCCGACGAGTGGGTCTTGCCCCGGTCATGGTCAAACAGGACGCCCGGCGAACGGTGCATCTGCGAAACGATCACGCGCTCGGTCCCGTTGACGAAGAACGTGCCGTTCTCGGTCATCAGGGGCATGTCGCCCATGTAGACGTCCTGCTCCTTGATATCGAGCACCGAACGGGTTTCGGTTTCGGCGTCCACTTCGAACACGATCAGGCGCAGCGTGACCTTCATCGGCGCGGCATAGGTGATCCCGCGCTGGCGGCATTCGGTCACGTCGTATTTCGGGTCTTCCAACTCGTAATGGACAAAGTCCAGTTCGCTGGTGCCGGCGAAATCGCGGACCGGGAAGACCGAACGCAGCGTCTTTTCCAGACCGGAGACATAGCCGGTTGCCGGGTCGGACCGCAGGAACTGTTCATACGATTCGCGCTGAACCTCGATGAGGTTCGGCATCTTCACCACTTCGTGGATGTCGCCGAAGATCTTGCGGATGCGCTTCTTGGAAGCCGCGCGGCCGCCCGCCTTGATCGGAGTGAGAGCAGTGCTCGCCATGAGGGGTATTGCCTCTTCGCTATGTGCCGGAAAACCGGCGAAAAAATCAGTGCCACGCGCAGTGATGGCGCCAACAAACACGAAAAGGCCGCACGGCAAATGGCACCCCGGTGGGGAGCCGCAGCCAGCAGCCTTCGCGTCAGTTGGAAACCCGGACTGCTCCCTTCCTGGCACGGCCCCTGCGCATGGGCCGCACTTGCTCGAAGCGCCGGATGAGCGCCGCCTATAGGTCAGTGCCCCCGGCCTGTCAAACCGCAGGCCGCCAGCCCCGCATTCCACCCGCTTACCGCGAAACAATCAGTGGAATATCGTTTTTCAATATTATTGATTGACGATAAGAGCGAATCGGATTATTGAATATCAATATCGACGACATTGGAGAACGATCAATGACCCATTCCCACAACCCCATCGCACTGCTGCTCGCCGCCGCTGCGGTTTTCGCCCTGTGGGTGCCGACACTGGCCCCCGGCACCCCGGCCCTGTCCCACCTGGCCCTGTCCCGCCCGGCCCCCGCCGCCGTGCTGGTTGCCCCGCTTGCCTGAACTGCTCACGAGAAGGAGTGAACGCCATGCCCAAATCCCCCCGCGACCCCCTGCTGACCACCGCCCGGATCCTGACCGGGATAGCCATGGGCCTTGCCATCTTCATCGGCGTACTGATGCTGGTGCTGCTGCCCGTGATGATTGTCGGGCAGGAAGAGATCCTGAAGGAACTCGGCTCCCAGACCGGTGAGGCATTGGACTGGAAAACCACCGCCGCAATCCAGTCGATCCTGATCCTGATCGCGATCATGGTCGGCCTCGCCTATCACTGGCTGCGCGATCTGCGCCGGGTGATCGACAGCGTCGGGCTGGGTGATCCGTTCGTCCCCGAAAACGCCGACCGTCTGGCGCATATGGGCTGGCTGACCGTGGGTATCGAGGTGCTGGCGATCCCCGTCGGCGGGATCGGCCAGTGGCTGGCCGCGACGATCAAGGACGCGACCTCGGACTTTGGCCTGTCGATCGGCGGCATTCTGCTGGCGCTGGTCCTGTTCATCCTGGCCCGCGTGTTCCGCGAAGGCGCGCGGATGCGCTCTGAACTGGAAGGAACCGTGTGATGCCGATTTCCGTCAAGCTCGACGAGCTGCTCTACCAGCGCCGCATGACGCTGACCGAACTGGCCGAGAAAGTGGATATCACCCTCGCCAACCTCTCCATCCTCAAGACCGGCAAAGCCAAGGCCATGCGCTTTTCGACGCTGGAGGCGATCTGCCGCGAACTCGATTGCCAGCCGGGCGATCTGCTGGGCTACGACGCGGACTGATCCGCCCGCACCAACACCCGCCGGGCGGTGCCTTCACAGCGAAGGTGCCGCCCGCCGCGCAACGAAGTCAGAATATCCCCGGAATCAACCGCCAGCGGACTTGTCCGGTATATTCAAGATAGGCCGGATCTTTGGACAACAGCCGCTCTTCCGCCAGCAATCGCAAGACCTGAGCCGTCCAGCCGATCCCATAGAGAACTGCATTGTGAACCGATGGCATCAGCACCATGATCCCGATGTGGACCAGCAAATAGCCCGCATACATCGGGTGCCGCACGAACCGATACGCACCGCTGCGTTTCACCCCGCGATTGGCCGGCGCAATCCCAAAACTGCGGCGCAACGAAAGCTTGGCCCAGATCTGGAAGCAATTACCCAAAGTGATCAGCGCAATGGCGGGGGGAACCAGTCCGGCAACCGGCGTGGCGGCGGGCCAGATCAGCAATGGGGCAGCCGTAGCGGTGACCGCCAGAAACCAGTCCCCCAACCGCACTGAAATCGCGTCGGTCGGGCGGCGGATCAACACGAACACCATGACGGTCGTTTCCGCGATCAGCACCAGCGGCGCAAACACATTGTCCGCCCGAACCGAACGCCACACCAGGAAAATCCACAAGGATACAATCAGGACCTGTTCGAACCGGTCAAGCCAGGCCGGCTTCAGCCACCCCTGCTTGCCGGTTTGCGCTGTCGCCGAAGTCGCTGATCGCATTGTATTACGCCCTCAAAAAACCACTGCCGGGTGATGGCACAGGATGGTTAACAATTGTTGGCGTGAATTGGCGGTGACGGCGGCGCAATGTCAGGCGATGCAAAAGACGCGTTCACTCGTGGGTGATACGGTCACCTTACAAACCGGGAAATCAGCGCGAAGCGGTGCGGCGGACGCTGGATGCTTCGGTCTGGTAGCCGTCATAGACGACGCGCGCGATCGTGGCGATCCGGGCATCGCGCTGCGGCTTGCCGCCCTGCCCGGTGGCATAAACCGCAATCGCGATGGCCCGGCCATCGGGAGTCTGGATGATCCCGACATCGCTGGAGGTGTTGAACAACGTGCCGGTCTTGTGCGCGATGTCCGCGCCTTCGGGCAGTTGCGCGCGCAGGCGGCCCTTGCCGGTCACCGTCCGGCCCATCGCGCCGAGCAGGACAGCGCGGCTTTGCGGGCTGAGCCACTGGCCCTGATACAAGCCGCCCAGCAGCTCAACCATCGCCATCGGCGTGGCGCTGTCGCGGTGGTCGATCGTGCTGGCCGGATTGTGTTCGCCATCGTCGCGCACCAGCGTGGCGATATCGCGGTCCATCCGCATCCCGGAAATCCCGGCCTTGTGCAGCCACCGGTTCACCGCCTGCGGCCCGCCCACCACGGCCAGCAGCGCATCGGTGGCGGGGTTGCTGCTGCGCGAGATTGCCAGCTCAATCAGCCCCTGAGCCGACATCATGGCACCGGGCCTGACCGGCGCTGCGGTCGTGGAAAACTTGGCCGAGGGCTGGGGGATCATCAGCGGGAACTGATCGGAAAGCTTCCAGCGCCCCTGTTCCACCCCGTCGAGGAATGTCGCGACCACGGCGATCTTGCTGGTGCTGGCCATCGGGAACGGCTGATCGCCCAGCACCGACACGGTTCGCCCGGTCGCCAGATCCAGCGCGGCAACGCCGATCCGGCCCTGCTGCGCCCCGGCGAGCGTGGCCAGTTGCCCTTCCAGCCAGCCGCCATGCACTTGCGGGGTGGCGGGCACGGGGACGAATTGCTGGACGGTGGAGGGAACCTGCCGCGGAGCGCGCGCTTCACTGCCCAGGACGCGGTCGAAATCAAACTCAAGTGCGTCGCTGCTGGCCTGCGCGGCAGCGGGCAAAACCATGGCCCCGGCAAATGCCAGCCTGGCCACAAAGTTCAAGAGGCGCCTTGTCGTCACGGTTTACGCATTAACCCTCAGATGCTTTCGATTTGTCTAACGCACCGAAACGCGCACTCAATCCGCCGCGCGACGAACTGCCCCGCTGCTGCGGGAAAGCGAGGAATCCCTCCCGTCATGGGCGTGATCGCCCTATCCTGCGGGCAATTCGGGCGGGCGCTGCCGCAACCGGTCAGCCAGCAACGCTTCGCGCCCGCAGTACCCGTCATCGCGCCGCGCGGCAGGTCCGCCGCCTTCGCATTCAACCGTGATGCACTGCTGACCGGGCTTCAACGCATAGCCGCCGACCGACCGATAGAGGCAATCACCCATTTCCGGGATGAAGCCGTATTCGGGCAAGTCGGCGGAACACAATTGCACCGGCCCAACCTTGCGCGATCCGCCGCGATCCCGGCAATTGTCAAACCGGGCATCCAGATCGGTCAGGCGCAGCAGCCGCTCCAGCGCGGAGATGTGAATGACAGGCCGCGAGTCGTATCCCACGGTTTGGGCCTCGTAACTGAGCGGGCGGCGGAAAAAGCGGCTCAGCCCCTTGTAGAATACATTCGATTCCTTCGCCGCGCGGATCGGTCCAAGGGGGTCTTCGAACACCCGCGCTTCGGGCGCGAACAGGAATTCGCTGCGCAGCTGGTCCAGCATCCAGTTGAGCGACACGCCCTGCAAATGGCCGTCCACTTGCGCATGGCGGGTATAGCCCCCGCCGACATCGGCATGCGCCCCTGCAAACCACACCTCGCGCACCAGCGGTGGCGGCATGCCATCCGGACAGCCCGCGCGTAGCCGCTCGCCCCGCGCCAGGATCGGCGTGAACGAATAGGCCCGGTTGTCGTCCAGCGCGAGCGCGTGGAACACGGCGTTGATGTTGCAGGTCTGATCAAAGAATTCCGCGCGGTATTCGGTCGGGTCCTTGGTCCGGTCCGGCATGTTCAGCGCGGCCACGGTATCCCAGATCGCCAGCGCCTCGATCCGGACACGGGCCAGCGGCGGGGCGGCGGGCAGATTGCGTGCGGCCAGCACGGTGTTGATCCGCGCGGTGCGCTCCCGATTGCGCACCCGAACCGAGCCGCTGCGCCCTTTCCACTTGTGGGCCGCGAACAGCTCTTTCGCCAACCGGTCAACTTCCGCGCCGCGAATGCCCGCGCTGGCGGCATCGGGAATGCCCGCCAGCGCGACCAGCCCGGCAAGGATGCGCACACCGTACGCCCCCCGGCTGAAGCCCGAGAGATAGATCCGGTCACCGGGGCGATAGTTGCGGATCAGGAAAGCATAGGCCTGCTGCACATCCTGATCCATTCCCTGCCCCAGCGCCAGCCCGGCCACGTTGCCCCGGCTGCCGACGCCTTCGGCGTAATACGTGGCAAGGCGGCGATCGGAGGTTGAGGGGATTGCCCCGGCCTGCTGCCCGGTTGCTCCTGAAAGCTCATTGCCGGGGCGGGTGCGCATCCCGCTGGAGGCATCGACAATCTCGAACAGGCGGGCGGCGTTGGTGCGGGAAATCCCGCTGTTGCCAGTCCCGTCGATCGTCAGGAAAATATCCTTGCCTGCGGGCGGCAGTGCCGTGGGCGTTTCGTTGACGAAATAGAGGCTGCCGATATTCGTCGTGGCACAGCCACCCAGCAGCAATGCCAACAGCATTATCCAAAATCGCTGCACCCCGGCCCCCTGCTCTTGCGTCAGGGGATGGTGAACTGTTTGTCGGCAGATGTAAATTTCGCAGACAAAACAAAAGGCCGGAGGGATCGCTCCCCCCGGCCTTCGTTACTTGCGACTGGTGTCCGGGCTTAGAAGCCCATGTCACCCATGCCGCCCATGCCGCCACCCATCGGGGGCATCGCGGGCTTGTCGTCCGCACGCTCCGCAATGGCGGCTTCAGTGGTGATCAGCAGGCCCGATACCGAAGCGGCGTCCTGCAGGGCAGTGCGCACAACCTTGGTCGGGTCGATCACGCCGGCTGCCTTGAGGTTTTCGTAGACGTCGGTCGCGGCGTTGAAGCCCATCGATTCGTCGCCTTCGCGCAGCAGGTTGCCCGAAACCACGGCGCCGTCATGGCCCGCGTTCTGGGCGATCTGACGCAGCGGGGTCAGGATCGCGCGGCGCACGATGTCGATACCCTTGGTCTGGTCGTCGTTCGCGCCCTTCATGCCTTCAAGCGCCTTGGTGGCATAGAGCAGCGCCGTGCCGCCACCGGGGACGATGCCTTCTTCAACGGCCGCACGGGTGGCGTGCAGCGCGTCGTCAACGCGGTCCTTGCGTTCCTTCACTTCGACTTCGGTCGCACCGCCAACCTTGATCACGGCCACGCCGCCAGCCAGCTTGGCCAGACGTTCCTGCAGCTTTTCCTTGTCGTAGTCGCTGCTGGTCGTGTCGATCTGGGCGCGGATCTGTTCGACGCGGGCCTTGATGTCGTCAGCAGCGCCAGCGCCGTCGACGATGGTGGTGTTGTCCTTGTCGATCGACACCTTCTTGGCCTGACCGAGCATGCCGAGCGTGACGGTTTCCAGCTTGATGCCCAGGTCTTCGCTGATCATTTCACCGGCGGTGAGGATCGCGATGTCCTGCAGCATGGCCTTGCGGCGATCGCCGAAGCCCGGAGCCTTGACCGCAGCAACCTTCAGGCCGCCGCGCAGCTTGTTGACCACCAGGGTCGCCAGCGCTTCGCCTTCGATGTCTTCAGCGATGATGAGCAGCGGACGGCCCGACTGGACCACGGCTTCGAGCACCGGCAGCATCGACTGCAGGTTCGACAGCTTCTTTTCGTGGATCAGGATGTACGGGTTTTCGAGTTCGACCGTCATCTTTTCCGGGTTGGTCACGAAGTAGGGCGACAGGTAACCACGGTCGAACTGCATGCCTTCAACGACATCGAGTTCGAATTCGAGGCCCTTGGCCTCTTCCACGGTGATCACGCCTTCCTTGCCGACCTTTTCCATCGCTTCGGCGATCTTCTGGCCGACTTCGACGTCGCCATTGGCCGAAATGATGCCGACCTGGGCGATTTCCTGCGTGCCGGTAACCGGGGTCGAACGCGCCTTGAGGTCTGCAACAACCTTGGTCACGGCCAGATCGATGCCGCGCTTCAGATCCATCGGGTTCATGCCGGCAGCGACCGAGGTCATGCCTTCACGCACGATCGCCTGGGCCAGCACGGTGGCGGTGGTGGTGCCGTCACCGGCTGCGTCGTTGGCCTTCGAGGCCACTTCGCGCAGCATCTGGGCGCCCATGTTTTCGAACTTGTCCTTCAGTTCGATTTCCTTGGCGACCGAAACACCGTCCTTGGTGATGCGCGGTGCGCCGAAGCTCTTGTCGATCACGACGTTGCGGCCCTTCGGCCCCAGCGTAACCTTCACCGCATTGGCGAGGATGTCGACACCAGCGAGAATGCGTTCGCGCGCGTCGCGCCCGAATTTCACGTCCTTGGCAGCCATTTCAAATTCCTTGAATGTCTAGAATAGGGGTAGGTTCAGGAAGCAGCAGTCACTCAGCCGATAACGCCGAGGATGTCGCTTTCCTTCATGATCAGCAGGTCTTCACCGGCGACCTTCACTTCGGTGCCCGACCACTTGCCGAACAGCACGCGGTCGCCAACCTTGACGTCCAGCGGGGTGATGGTGCCGTTTTCGGCGCGGGCGCCGGTGCCGATGGAAACGACTTCGCCTTCAGCGGGCTTTTCCTTGGCGCTGTCAGGAATGATGATGCCGCCTGCGGTTTTTTCTTCGGCCTCAACGCGGCGCACGAGCACGCGGTCGTGCAACGGACGGAATGACATGGGTTGGTTCCCTCTCTTTTATCTACGAACAGATGTGAATTGGCACTCTCACGCGGAGAGTGCCAGCACGGCGCATATGGGTGCGCACCAGAGGGTCGTCAAGCAGACTCGCCCCGAAATTTTTTCGAAGCGAGGTTAAGCGCCGAACAGCCCCAGCCGCTCGCGCGCATGCCAGCGCCACAGCAGCAGGCCCGCGACCACGACCAGCCCCGCCGCCAGCCCCAGCCAGATCCCGATGCCCGACAGCGCCGTGAAAAAGCCCAGCCCGACCGAAGTGCCGAGGCCCGGCACCCAGTATCCGAACAGCGCAATCGCCATCGGCACGCGGGTATCCTGAAGCCCGCGCAGCGCACCCGCCGCCACCGCCTGAACCCCGTCGAACAACTGGAACGCGGCGGCGATCACCATGTATTGCACGGCAAAGGCCACCATCGCGGCGTTCTGCGGCGCAGCGGGATCGACATAGAGCGCCAGGATCGCGTGCGGTGCCAGCAGCATCGCGCTGGCGGTGATCGCCATGAAGCTGACTGACAGCACCAGCGCCGCCCACCCGGCCCGCCCGGCCGCCGCGCGGTCGCCCGCGCCAAAGTGATAGCCGACCCGGATCGTTGCGGCCTGGCCCAGCCCGAACGGCACCTGAAACGCCAGCGCGGCGACTTGCAGCGCCACGGTGTGTCCGGCCAGCTGGGCCGGGCCGATCAGCCCCATCAGGAACGCCGCGCCGCTGAACAGTCCGGCTTCGGCCAGGATCGTGAGCGTGATCGGCGTGCCGATCAGCATGATTTCACGCAGCCGGGTCCATTCCGGCCGCCACCAGCGCCCGAAAATGCGGTAGCGCCGCAGGCGGCGGTCGCGCTGGATCGCCACGACATAGGCCGCGAGCATCGCCAGCGCGGTCAGAATGCTCGACAGCGCGGACCCTTCCAGCCCCAGCGCCGGTGCCCCCAGGTTGCCGAACACGAACACCCAGTTGCCCAGCGCGTTGACGCCGATTGCCAGCGCGGTGATCGCGGTTGCAAAGATCGGGCGGCCCAGCGCCGATACGAAGGTGCGCAGCACATTGCTGAGGATCATCGGGATCATCGCCCACAGCAGCACGCTCAGGAACCCGCCCGCCAGCCGCGCGACTTCCGGGTCCTGGCCCGACAGCAGCAGGATCTGTTCACCATTGGCCGCCACCGCCATGCCCAGCAGGCCGGACAGCACCGCCAGCCACAGCGCCATCCGCACGCTGCGCCGCACTTCGCGCATGGCATGGGCGCGGCGGCCCAGTTCGGCGGCGATCAGCGGCGCGCAGGCCCCGGTCAGGCCCGAAAAGCACCACATCATCAGCCCGAACAGGCTGATCGACAGGCTCG
Source organism: Novosphingobium sp. (assembly GCF_030699305.1). Taxonomy (GTDB): domain Bacteria; phylum Pseudomonadota; class Alphaproteobacteria; order Sphingomonadales; family Sphingomonadaceae; genus Novosphingobium. The sequence goes on along the minus strand of NZ_JAUYNB010000034.1, from coordinate 109,116 downwards.
ACGCGGCCAGCGCCGTTTCCCCCAGCCGCGCGACGAAGATCACGTCGATCGCATAGACCAGCATCTGCATCAGGTTGGCCGCCGCCAGCGGCACCGCCAGCCGCAGCGTCGCGCCCATTTCGATGCGCCAGGGAGAGTGCGGGACAGCTTCAGCCATAAGGGTGGCACCGGATAGGCGGGGCAGGCCGCAAGGGGAAGGATAATCGCCACTATGCGGGCAGTTACCGCGCCGGGCGTGCAGTTATTGCAACGGCTGACGTAACAAACGCACTTCCACAGCAGCAGCGGGCCAGCTAACGCAGCGCCTGACGGGTTGAAGGAGTGAAAGATGCGTTTTTCCGGCAGGATGATGATTGGTTCGGCGCTGGCCCTTGGACTGGCGGCTTGCGGGTCGCCGAGCGAGGACAAGTCTGCGGCCGGCAGCCCTGCGGCTGATGTCGCTGCGCCTGCGGCTGATGTCGCTGCGCCTGCAGCCGCACCTGCCGTAGCCGACGCCGGGGGCAAGCCCGCCGCGTTCGCGCAGTGCGCCGCGTGCCACGCAGTCGAACCCGGCAAGCATGGGATCGGCCCCAGCCTGGCCGGTGTCTATGGCACCAAGGCGGGCGAACTGGCCGGTTATACGTTCTCTGACAAGTTGCTCGCTTCGGGCCTGACGTGGGACGATGCGACGCTGGACCAGTGGCTCGCCGGACCGATGAAAATGGTCCCCGGCACCAAGATGACTTACGCCGGGATGGCCGATGCCGCCAAGCGCAAGGAACTGATCGAATACATGAAGACGCTGAAGTAACCCTTCAGCGAATTCGGGTCGCGCGGCAGGGTCGGAAGGGCAACCTTTCCGGCCCTGTTTGTTGTTGGCGGCGGAGCTGCGGCGTCCAGCCGCACCGCCCAAACGAAAAGGGCGGCCCCTTGCGGAGCCGCCCTTTCCTGAAACTGGGTAAGCTGTTGAGGCTTACTTGATTTCGACGGTACCACCGGCAGCGGTGATCTTCGCCTTGATTTCTTCGGCTTCCGTCTTCGAGACGGCTTCCTTGACAGCCTTCGGAGCGGCTTCCACCAGCGCCTTGGCTTCGGTCAGGCCGAGCTGCGTGATCGCACGCACTTCCTTGATGACGGCGATCTTGTTGCCGCCGTCGCCGGTCAGGATAACGTCGAATTCGGTCTGCTCTTCAGCAGCTTCAGCAGCAGCGGCCGGGGCAGCAGCCACGGCAACAGCAGCAGCAGCCGAAACGCCCCAAGCTTCTTCAAGCGCCTTGGCGAGGTCAGCGGCTTCGAGGACGGTCAGCTTCGAAAGTTCTTCAACGAGCTTGGCAATATCAGCCATGATGTTTCACTCCACAATTTGATGGCTGCCGGACCCTTCGGCTTGAAGTGTCTGGTCCGGCAAAACGTTTGATCAGTCTTATGCGGCTTCCTTGGCGTAGGCGCCAAAGACGCGGGCCAGCTTGCCTGCCGGTGCCGTGACAACCTGAGCGATCTTGGTCGCCGGTGCCTGGACAAGGCCGATAAGCTTGGCGCGCAGTTCGTCGAGCGAAGGCATCGAGGCGAGCGCCTTGATCCCGTCGGCATCGAGCACCTGCGAACCCATCGCGCCGCCAACGATTTCCAACTTGTCGTTGGTCTTGGCGAATTCGACAGCGATCTTTGCTGCGGTGACCGGGTCGACCGAAGTCGCCAGGGCAACCGGACCGGTGAGCATGTCACCGATATCAGCATAGTTCGTGTCCGCGATGGCCAGCTTGGCAAGACTGTTCTTGGAAACCTTGAACGACGCACCGGCTTCACGCATCTTCACGCGCAGGGCCGTGGTTTGAGCCACGGACATGCCGAGGTTGCGGGTGATCACCACCACGCCGACCTCATTGAAGGTTGCGTTCAGAGCTGCGACCGCATCGGCTTTCTGCGAACGATCCATGCTTACTCCTTCACGATGGCCATGTGCATGAAGCACAAGGCCGGGCTGCGTTGTCCGCTCCGGCAAACCGGAACGGGCGAGTCCGTTGAAGGGGAAGGAGGGGCGTGAAACACGCCGGTAGCGCGGCGGCACAGGGCCGAAGCGCGAATTCTCTTTTCCCCGTCTAGGCTGGAAATTAAGTGCGGCATATTCCGCACACCAACTGTCTCGGACGGATGAACGGCCGGGACGAATCCCCGCCGGTCAGGCCGCGCAATTACCAGCGCGCACCCCAAAGTCAAGCGAACCCGCGCCGGGAGGGCGTTTCCCCCGCCCCGGCGCAGCCCCAATTACCCTTTCGCGAACATCGCTTTCCGCGGCCCAAGGTAGCCGAACAGGTATGCCCCGACCTTGCGCATCTGGATTTCCTCCGCCCCTTCGGTAATCCGATAGCGGCGGTGGTGGCGATAGATATGCTCGAACGGCTTGTGCCGCGAATAGCCGATCCCGCCGTGGACCTGCATCGCCCGGTCGGCTGCTTCGCAGACCAGCCGGTTGGCGTAATAGTTGCACATCGAAATCTTGTCGGACAGTTTCTGTTCGACTTCCTTGTGCTCCATGTGATCCATTTCCCAGGCGGTCTTGTAGATCAGCGTGCGCAGCATTTCGCACTGCGTGGCCAGTTCCACCAGCGGGAACTGGATCCCCTGGTTGCGCGCCAGTTCCGCGCCGAACGGCTTGCGCTCGCGCGCATATTTCACTGATTCCTCAACGCAATAGGTCGCCGCGCCGAGCGAGCTGGCGGCCTGGCGAATGCGGTTCTGGTGGACGAAGCTCTGCGCGATCGACAGCCCGCCGTCGACCGGTCCGAGCATCGCGCTGTCCGGCACCCAGCAATTCTCGAAATGCATCCGGGGGTGGTCGGTGGGCATGTTGAACGTCCACATATATTCATCGACGACCATGCCCGGCGTGCCGGTCGGAACCAGCAGGCAGCTGATCCCCTTGGCATCGCCCGCCTTGCCCGACGTCCGGCAGAACGCGGCGCAGTGGGTGGCGACGTGCATGCCGGTGATCCACATCTTTTCCCCGTCGATGCGCCAGCCCGGCACGCCATCACGGGTTTCGCGGACCGCGCGGGTTTCCATGTGGGTCGCGTCCGATCCGTGGTGCGGCTCGGTCAGGCCGAACGCGACGCGGCGGTTGCGTTCGAACCCGCCGGTGATGAATTCCTTCTGCTGCTCCTCGGTCCCGAAGTGTTCGAACATGTTCACGAACGGGAAGTTGCCGACGATCGAGTGCTCGTTTTGCAGATCGTTGTGCAGCCCCAGCCCCATCTGGGTGAAGTGATCGCGGATCACCGCCATCCACAGGTTGGACCCGTCCTTGCCGCCGTATTTCTTGGGCGCGGAAAAGCGCCAGTACCCGGCCTTGTCGGCGCGCAGGCTGGCTTCGCGCAGCAGCTCTTCCCAGTCATGCCGGGGCAGGCCCTGATTTTCAAAATCGGTGCGGGCATATTCGCGGCGGTGATCGAAGAAGCGGATGTTGTCGTCCTGCTGCTCCAGCGGCTTGATCTCGGCCGCGATGAACGCATCGAGTTCGGCAAGGTAGGCCTTGAGGTCCTCAGGCAGTGCAAAATCCATGTCAGTTCCCTTCCCAGCGAGCCCGCGCGTTGGCCAGCGCGGGATATTTCGGCACATCGGCAATCAGTTTATTCAGCGCCATCCGGCGCAGCCGGGCCAGCAGGCCGGGTGTCGCCAGATCGGCCCGGCCCGCCATCAGATCGGCGGCGAGCGCGGCGTCGGTCGCAACCGGGCGCTGATCGAGTTCACGCGCAACGATCCCCAGCGCATTGCGCGCGACCGCCAGATCGAACCGCCCGCGCCCGCTGACCAGCGGCTTGATATCGTTCGTCAGCCATTCGGAAATGGCAGTCAGGATTTCGGCTCCGCTCGGCTCGCCCGTACCGGGTTGCAGCGGCTCCAGCGCTGGGGGCAAAGGACGCTTCCGCTCGGCCTCTGGTGCGAGATCCTCCAGCAGCAGCAACAGATCGAGTTCCTGCTCCGACGTGCGCCGCGCCACGACCACCCGCTCGATCGAGCGGTCATGCCCGTCGCGCCAGTATCCGCCCATCTGCAGGCAGCCGAGCGCCCACCAGAACGTGCGATAGACGGTCCAGAACCGGAACCGGTCATAATCGAACGCCTGCCCGCCAGCCTCTTCATAGGCCTGCACCAGTTCCGCGATGGACGTCAGCCCGTACCCCGGCCGGTCGGGCCGCGAAAAGCGCCACACGGTCATGCAGCCGAACGCGATATCCTCGTGTGGATCGCCCAGATGGGCCAGCTCCCAATCGAGCACGCCCGACAGCCGCCCATCGTCGACCAGCAGGTTGCCCAGCCGGAAATCGCCGTGGACCAGCCGGGGCGGCACCGGGGCGGGCAGGTTCTGTTCCAGCCAGCGCACCGCCAGCGCCAGGATCGGGCGATCCGCGCCATAACTGATGAAACGCGCCTTCAGGTCGGCCAGCGCCTGCGCGGTGTCCATCACCGGAACCGGAATGCCGGTGGGATCGGTACGGTGGGTCGCGGCGAGTTCGCGGGCAATGTCGCGGATCAACACTTGCGGATCGGCCACCGCCAGAATCGCATTCGGATCGGGCGTGCCGGGAATGGCGCGCATGATAAAGCCGGAACCGATTTCGTCCTCCGGCTCCAGTTCGACCAGAATTTCCGGGGCCAGCACCCCTGCAGCCCGCGCGGCGCGGATCAGCGCGGCTTCGCCCGCATGGTCCATCGGCCGCCCCGCCATCATCTCCAGCGACGGGGCGCGGCGCAGGATGCAGGTTTCCTCGCCCGCGATGAAGCGCCAGCTTTCCATGTTGGCCCCGCCCGACAGCCGCTCCAGCGCGGACGGCGCAGGCATCCCGGCGCGGGCCAGCGCGCGGGTCAGCCCTGCGGTCAGAGGATGATCTGATAATCCGGACAAATCCGCCGCTCTCCTTCGACCTGCAATCGGCCAGAACGTTTAATCGCGCGATTAAAAAGATCAAGCGCGGTCGGCGGAAAAAACGGCTGCGGCTGCGGCGGGCAAAGAAAAGGGGCGCGGAAGGTTTCCCCTCCGCGCCCCGATTCTTGTGCCGTGCGGCGAAGATTACATCTTCTTGGCAGCGTCCGCAGCAGCGTCGGCAGCGGCATCAGCAGCGCCTTCAACGGCCGTAGCAGCGGCTTCACCAGCAGCGCCAGCAGCGGCGGCAGCGTCGGTGGCGGCAGCAGCAGCGTCGGTGGCAGCAGCCGAAGCGTCGGCAGCGGCGTCGGTGGCGACTTCCGAAGCAGCAGCAGCGGTGTCTTCAGCCTTTTCACCGCAGGCCGAAAGGGCGAGAGCGGCGCCGGCGGCGGCAGCAGCGAGAACGATCTTGCGCATGAATGTATTCCTTGAACAGCGAGTGGACCCCGACCGATTTCCTGCCATGCCATTGAAAGGGCAGGGCATTGGGCCGACCGGAAAGCCAACCATATCGGTAGACTTCACGCCGCAAATAGTCGCGTTCGTGCCGCGATGCAAGCACTTGTGATGCTGCAACCCATTCATTGCGGTGAACCGTTGTGCAAGAGTGTGGCGACAGAATGTGGCAAGGGCGTGGCCAGTTGCCCGATTGACCCCGAATCCATGCGCAAGATGGCGGTTGATACGGCCGCGCGGTCGCTACCGCTATCGCCCCGGCGCTGCTAGGCTGGCGCGATGGAATCCAAGCAGCACCTCTATCTCGTTGATGGCTCGGCCTATATTTTCCGGGCCTATCACCGCCTGCCGCCGCTCACCAACCAGCATGGCGTGCCGGTCGGCGCGGTCTATGGTTACACCACCATGCTGTGGCGGCTGGCGGATGACCTCAACAAGGCCGAAGGGCCAACGCATCTGGCGGTGATCCTCGATGCGTCCGGCAAATCGTTCCGGAATGACATCTATCCGCTCTACAAGGCGAATCGCCCGCCGCCGCCCGAAGACCTGAAGCCGCAGTTCCCGCTGATCCGCGATGCCACCCGCGCGTTCAGCCTGCCGTGCATCGAGCAACAGGGGCTGGAAGCCGACGACCTGATCGCCAGCTATGCCCGCGCCGCGTGCGAACGCGGCTGGGACGTGACGATCGTCTCATCGGACAAGGATCTGATGCAACTGATCGGCCCCCATGCGGGTGGGCGGATCGAGATGCTGGACACGATGAAGAACCAGCGGATCGAGGAACCGGAGGTCCAGGAAAAGTTCGGCGTGCCCCCCACCCTGGTCGGCGATGTCCTCGCGCTGATGGGTGATGCGGTCGACAATATCCCCGGCATTCGCGGAATCGGTCCCAAGACCGCAACCAAGCTGATTCAGGAACACGGCAGCCTTGAAGCCGCGCTGGCGGCGGCAGACGGCATGAAGCCATCGAAGCTGCGCGAAAACCTGATCGAACACGCGGATATGGCGCGGCTCAGCCGCGTGCTGGTCACGCTCAAGGAAGATTGCGTCCTGCCGGTGCCGCTTGATGATTTCAAGCTGGGCGCAATTCCGCCCGCGCCGCTGGTGTCGTTCCTGGAAGACCACGGGTTCACCAGTCTGCTGAAACGGCTGGACGGCGGGCGCGGCAGCCCCGAACGCAAGACCCAGCTCAATCCCGCCAAACCGGTCACCGCCGGGGCCGGGGCCAGCACCGAAGGCACGCGCCAGCCGCTGCCCTATATGCCCGCGGTGGACCGCAGCGGCTATGCCTGCGTGCAGACGCTGGATGAGCTTGACCAGTGGATCGCCCGCGCGTTCGCCGCACGGGTGGTGGCGTTCGACACGGAAACCAGCGCGCTGGACGCGATGCGTGCCGATCTGGTCGGGATCAGCCTGGCAGTCGGTCCGAATCAGGCGTGCTATATCCCGCTTGCCCACGGCGGAACCGACATGTTCGCGGAAAAACCCCTGCAGGTGGACCGCGCCGCCGCACTCGCCCGGCTGAAGCCGCTGCTGGAAAGCGATGCAGTGCTGAAAATCGGCCAGAACGCGAAATACGATCTGAATGTCCTGACCCGTTACGGCATCGCCGTCAGCCCGGTCGATGACACGATGGTGATGAGCTTCGATCTGGACGCCGGGCGCGGCGAGGACGGCATTGGCGGCGGCCACGGGATGGACGAACTGGCCGCCCGCCACCTCGGCCACACCACCCTGGCGTTCAAGGACGTGTGCGGCACCGGCAAGAAGGCGATCCCGTTCGGTGAAGTCCCGCTGGACCGTGCGACCGAATATGCCGCCGAAGATGCCGACGTGACCTGGCGGCTGCACGCCTTGCTGCGGCCCCGGCTCTCCTCAGAGGCCGCCACGCGCGTCTATGAGCGCGTTGACCGCCCGCTGGTGCCGGTCGTCGCGCAGATGGAACGCCACGGGATCAGGGTCGACCGCGAACGGCTGGCCAGCCTGTCCGCCACGTTCGCCGCCGAAATCGCCAAGCTGGACGGCGAGATTCATGCGCTGGCCGGACAGGAATTCACCATCGGCAGTCCGAAGCAACTGGGTGAAATCCTGTTCGAAAAGCTGGGCTACAAAGGCGGCAAGAAAGGCAAGACCGGGCAGTATTCGACCGACCTGAGCGTGCTGGAGCGGCTGGCGGGCGAAGGCGCCGAAATCGCGAACAAGGTGCTGGAATGGCGGCAACTTTCCAAGCTGCGCTCAACCTATACCGAAGCGTTGCAGGCCGCTATCAACCCGGATACCGGGCGGGTCCACACCAGCTACAGCCTGGTCGGCGCGCAGACCGGGCGGCTGTCCTCAACCGAACCCAACCTCCAGAACATCCCGATCCGGACCGAACTGGGGCGCCAGATCCGTGACGCCTTCGTCGCCGAACCCGGCAACGTGATCCTGGCGGCGGACTACAGCCAGATCGAACTGCGGCTCGCCGCGCACATGGCCGACGTGCCCGCGCTCAAGGAAGCCTTCGCCGCCGGTGAGGACATCCACGCCCGCACCGCGCTGGAAATGTTCGGAGAAGTCAACCGCGACACGCGCGGACGCGCCAAGACGATCAACTTTGCAATCCTGTATGGCATCAGCCGCTGGGGGCTGGCCGGTCGGCTTGGGGTCTCCTCGGATGAGGCGCAGGCGATGATCGACCGCTATTTCGAGCGCTTCCCCGGCATCCGGGCCTACATCCACGCCACGCTCGAAAGCGTGCGCACCAACGGCTATTCGCAGACGCTGTTTGGCCGCAAATGCTGGTTCCCGCGCATCGGATCGAGCAACCCGAACGAACGCATGGGCAGCGAGCGCGCCGCGATCAACGCGCCGATCCAGGGGACCAGCGCCGATATCATCAAGCGCGCGATGGTGCGGATGATGCCCGCGCTGGCGGCGGCTGGGCTGGGCCATGTCCGGATGCTGCTGCAGGTCCATGACGAGCTGGTGTTCGAATTGCCGCAGGCCGATGTGGCCGCCACGTCCGACGTGATCCGCGCCGTGATGGCCGGAGCGGCCGAACCGTCGGTGCCGCTGTCAATCCCGCTGGGCGTGGAAATCGGGACCGGCGCCAGCTGGGGGGCGGCGCACTGATGTCGGACAGGCTCCCTTCTGTCAGCCAGATGCTGGATTGGTCCGAAGCGCTGACCCTGGCTGGCATTCATGTTGCCATCGCGGCTGGCGCGGCGCTGGGTTTTCATTTTGTGCTGTTCAAGCTGCTTGACCGCGCCGCCCGGTTATCCGCCTCCACCGCTGACGAACTGGTCTTTGCCCGCCTGCGCCACCCGCTGCGCTGGTCGCTGGTGGCAGTGGCGATTTCCGTCGCGGCGGAAGCCAACGGGCTGATCGGTCGCGGCTGGGATACGGTGGCCCGCTTCCTGGTGCCCGCACTGATGGGCTGGGTTGCCTTTGCAATGGTCAAGGCGCTTGCTGCGGCGCTGGAAGTCCATGCCGGGGTGCACGCCGATCCCGTCGCCGCGCGCAGCCGCCGCACCCGGATTGCGTTATTTTCGCGCTCGGCCGGGTTCATGGTCGTGTTCGTGACCGTGGCGCTGATCCTGTTCAGCATTCCGGCCGTGCGCAACGTCGGCGTGACGTTGATCGCATCGGCGGGGTTTGCCACCCTGACATTCGGTCTGGCCGCACAGCCGGCACTGAAGTCGCTGATCGCGGGGATACAGATCGCGCTGACCGAGCCGATCCGGATCGGTGATTTCGTGGTAATCGACAATGAAAGCGGACGGATCGAGGACATCCGCCTGAGCTACGTGGTGATCCGCACCGCCGACGAACGCCGGATCATCGTGCCAACGGCCAAGTTCCTCGATTCCAGCTTCCAGAACTGGACCCGCGTCGGGCTGGGGCTGACGGGATCGGTGGTGCTGCCAGTGCGCCCCGGCAGCGAAATCGCGCCGATCCGGGCGGCTTACGAGGCCGCGCTGGCCGCCAATCCCGATTGGGACAAGCGCACCGCCGCGCTGCAAGTGTCCGAAGCCCGCGTCGGTTCGGTCGAGCTCAAGCTGGTGATGAGCGCCGACGGACCGACCGAACTGGCCCGCCTGCGTCACGCCATGCGCGAGGCCATGCTGGAATGGCTGCGCGAGAATATGCCGAGCGCACTCTGCACCGAAACGTGATCCTCCCCCCGGCGGGAGGAGGATCAGCTGTGCTTCTTTTCCCGCGTTGAACTGACCATGCCCGGTGACAGGAACCCGATCTGCGTCGCGGTAACTTCAGCCGCGCGCTTTTTCAGCTCACCTTTCAGTTTCAGGTATTCGCTTTCCATCTCGGCGCTGACGGTCGCGCGCGAATCGGCCAGGGCCGCGACAAAGTCAGCCCCCGTCACCTCGTCCGCTTCCGCGCCGCTCCGGCGGATGGCGCACAGGCCGGCGCGGCGCACCACGTCTTCCAGATCTGCGCCGGTGAAGCGATGGGCTTGGTGTGCGATTTTCGCCAGATCGACATCGGCAGCCAGCGGCATTTTCGCGGTGTGAATTTTCAGGATATGTTCGCGCCCGGCCACATCGGGCGTGCCGACATAGACCAGCTCGTCCAGCCGCCCCGGCCGCAGCAGCGCCGGATCGACCAGTCCCGGCCGGTTGGTCGCGCCGATCAGGACCACGCTGGACAATTCCTCCATCCCGTCCATTTCAGCCAGGATCGTATTCACGACGCGGGCCGTGACCTGCGGTTCGTTCCCGCTGCTGCCGCGCGCGGGGACCAGACTGTCGATTTCATCAATGAAGATCACGCACGGGGCAACCTGCCGCGCCCGGGCGAACAGGCGGCTGATCTGCTGTTCGCTTTCACCGAACCACTTGGACAAGAGGTCGGACGACTTGATCGAGATGAAGTTCGCTTCGCTCTCTTTCGCCACGGCCTTGGCCAGCAAGGTCTTGCCGGTTCCGGGCGGGCCATAGAGCAGGAACCCCTTGGCCGGACGGATGCCCAGCCGCCGGAACGCCTCGGGGTTCTTGAGCGGGAGTTCGATCCCCTCGCGCAGTTTATCCTGCGCATCGCCCGCGCCGCCAATGTCGGACCAGCCGATATTGGGCACCTGCACCATCACTTCACGCATCGCCGAAGGCTGGACCCGCTTGAGCGCAGCCCGGAAATCATCAAGCGTGACATTCAGCGCTTCCAGCACGTCGGGCGGGATCGTCTGTGCTTCCAGATCGAGCTGCGGCATGATCCGGCGCACGGCTTCGATCGCGGCTTCACGCGCCAGTGCGCCCAGGTCTGCTCCGACAAAACCGTGCGTGGTACGCGCCAGTTCATCCAGATCCACGCCTTCGGCCAGCGGCATCCCGCGGGTGTGGATGCCCAGGATTTCGCGCCGTCCGCCTTCATCCGGCACGCCGATCACGATTTCCCGGTCAAACCGGCCGGGGCGGCGCAGCGCCTCGTCAAGCGCGTCCGGGCGGTTGGTGGCCGCGATCACCACGATGTTTGAACGGGAATGCAGCCCGTCCATCAGCGTGAGCAATTGCGCGACCAGCCGCTTTTCCGCTTCGCCCGGCGTGCCGGAGCGCTTGGGCGCAATCGAATCGATTTCGTCCATGAAAATGATCGACGGCGCAGCCTTGGCCGCTTCCTCGAACACTTCGCGCAGGCGCCGTTCGCTCTCGCCATAGGCAGAGCCCATGATTTCGGGCCCGTTGATGGTGAAAAAACTGGCATCGCTTTCGTTCGCCACGGCTTTGGCCAGGCGCGTCTTGCCGGTTCCCGGCGGGCCGTGCAGCAACACGCCCTTGGGCGGATCGACCCCCAGCCGGGTAAACAATTCCGGGTAACGCAGCGGCAGTTCGACCATTTCGCGCAGCTGGCGGATCGTGTCCCCCATTCCTCCAACGTCGTCATAGTTCACGTCGCCGCGCCCGGTGCTCGCTTCCTCGAACTCCTCACGCAGTTCGACTTCGGTGGTTTCGTCGATGTGGACCACGCCCTTGGGCACGGTCGCCACCACAGTCAGGCGAATCTGCGTCAAGGCAAAGGCGGGCGCATTCAGCATCCTGGCGACTTCGGGCGGCATATCGCGCACCTGGGTCTGACCCGTCGTCGCGACCAGATCGCCCGCGACCAGCGGACGACCGAAAAAGTTGCGCTTCAGCGCCTGTCCCGGCCCCTGCAGCCGCATTTCGCGCTGGGCGGGCGCGAACACGACGCGCTGGGCGGGCCGCGATTCGCCCTTGCTGACCTGAACATGGTCGCCCGATCCGACTTCGGCATTGGCGCGCTGCAACCCGTCCAGCCGAATCACCTCCAGCCCTTCATCCTCGGCATAGGCGACGACCGCGCGGGCCGCCGTGTTGCGCTTGCCCGCGATTTCCACGACATCGCCCTCGATGATGCCCAGCGCGGCAAACGTCGATTTGGGCAGGCGCGCAATGCCCTGCCCGCTTTCTTCCTGGCGCGCGGCGGCAACCTGAAGTTTGATGGCGGTGTTAACCGGGGTGCCTGCATCGGCCATGTGATTTGTCCTGCACCGATCCGTGATGGACCGTCCGATACAAAGCTAGGAACTGCCGGACAGGTTTGCAAATGGGCACCCGATCTACCCCCGCGAATCGCGGACAAAAAAAGGCCCGGTCGTTGCCGACCGGGCCATTGAAGTTTTGGGAGAGGATGCCTGAAAGGCACGATCTAAGTGCCTCCAGACCTGATTTTGTGCAAGTGCGAAAAGATCATTCGGTGTTGCGTATTTTGCAACATCTGTTCACATCCACGCAATAAGCCATATTTTTCAAGGAAAAAGGGCGGAGTTACCCGCCCCTTTCCCACTCGATTTAATTACTACCACTTAAGTTATGATGCGCTGCACCAAAATGTGGTGGGCGAATCGCCGTCGCTCAATGCGCCAACAGCAGCGGCGGCGCGGCCTGCTCCTCAAGGAAGTATCGCGTTACGCCGCCAAACAGGAACTCGCGCACCCGGCTGTGGCCGTAAGCACCCATGACCATCAATTGCACGCCCATTTGTGCCGACGCCGTGGCCAGGGTTTCTTCGATCGAATTGCCGCGCGGCAGTTCGTGCAGTTCCGCCTTGATATCGTGCCGCGCCAGATAACGCAGTGCATCGGTCGGCGGGAAACCCTCCGCCTTGTCGGTCAGCACTGTCAAAACATGCACGGCCCCGGCCCCCTGAAGCAGCGGCACCGCAGCACGCAGCGCATGCGCAGCCTCATCACCGCCGTCCCAGGCGATGCAGGCAACACCGATCGGCAGCTGGAGTGCCCTGGAATCAGGCAACGCCAGCACTGGCGTGCGGGACACCATCGCCAGATCTCCGGAAAGTCCGCCGCTACGCGAAACCACCGTTATGTCCGCCAGCCGCGCGCCGCTGGCCAGCGCATCCACCGGCGGTAATTCATACTGGGCGATATCGAACGGGACGTCGTCGTTCTGCAATCGGCCGGCAAATGCCTCGGCCAAAGCGTCATCCTCTTTCAGCGCCGCCTCCAGCGCATCGCGCGCGACATAAGTGCCGCCATAAGGATCGACCGTAACGTAGCGGTCGATCGGCGTATCGAGCAGCAAGGTCACATGCCCCTCATGCGCCCGCGCAATATTCATCGCCGTGTCGAGCCGAGCCGACATGCCCGGATCACGACCGGCCTGGACAAGGATGGAACGCATGACAGTGTCTCCCTTTTTACTTCCTGCAACCGTGGCAAATCATACCACCACGCACCATGACTTGCGTCAATTTTCTCGATCGGCCACTGCGGCCCCGATTACTGTATGAAAGCAAAATAGGATGTCAGAGATGGTTCGCCGCTTCGAGGCCGTGATTTTCGATTTTGGCGGCGTCATTACCGCTTCCCCGTTCGAGGCCTTCAACCGCCTGGAAGCCGAACGTGGCCTGCCGCAGGATTTCGTGCGCCGCGTCAACGCCGCCAATCCCGATACCAACGCCTGGGCGCTGTTTGAGCGGGCAGAGATCGATGCGGCGACGTTTAACACACGATTCGCAGCCGAGGCTGCCGCGCTGGGTCATGCACTGGAAGGCAGCGCGGTACTGGCGGTGCTATCCGGCAGCATCCGCCCCGCGATGGTGAGTGCGCTGGATACATTGGCAGGCGCCGGATACCGGCTGGGCTGCATCACCAACAACGTCCCCTCCGGCCACGGCGCCGGAATGGCGCGCAGCGGGGACAAGGCCGACGCCTATGAACTGGTATTTGCACGGTTCGAACACGTGATCGAAAGCAGCAAGGCCGGCGTGCGCAAGCCCGATCCGCGGATTTACCTGATGATGTGTGAAAAGCTGGGGCTGGAACCGGCTGCCTGTATTTATCTCGATGACCTGGGCATCAACTGTAAACCCGCTGCGCACCTGGGCATGCACGCGATCAAGGTAACCAGCGGCGAGCAGGCGCTGACCGACTTGTCGGCGGTGCTGGGGCTGACGCTGGGCTGACGCCGCCCTATTCGATCCGCAGGCTTCCCGCCCGGCGGAACAGTTCCAGAATGACCGGATCGCGCTCACCCGCCCGGATCGCGGCTTCGAACTGAAGCTGCGCTGCGGGAGGCGGCAGGACTTCGGCCAGCACCCCGGTCTCGATCTGCGGGCGGACCATCGTTTCGGGAAAGATCGCCGCGCCCAGCCCCTGCGCGATGATCTCGATCATCGTCTGGACGTTGTTGCAGGTGTTGATCGAGCGATACGGCACCTGACCGTCCGCCAGCGACTGCACCATCACGCGGTGGATCGGGGAATGCTCCCCCACCGACCACACCGGCAGGGCCTGTGCAAACCCGCCTGCCGCAACCGTCGCCGCACTGGCCAGCCAGACCAGCCCGACCGCGCCGATCGGCGCCGTCTGCAACCCCGGACTGGCGACGGGCCCGGCCAGAAACACCATATCGCGCGTGCCGCCCAGCAAGTGCTGGAGCATCCGCGCGGTCAGATCGAGATCGACCTCCAGCGTGACGCCCGGGAGGTCGCGTTCCAGTTCCTGCACAAACCCCGGCAAACAGCTGGCCGCCGCGATTTCACCAGCGCCGATCCGCACCACCCCGGTTGCCCCGGCAAAGCCGCCGGCCTCCATCAGTGCGCGTTCGAACCCGGCCAGCAGCGGCTCGCAATCCTGCACCAGCTGCCGCCCGCGCGCAGTCAGCACCACCCCGCGCCCTTCGCGGCGAAAAATCTCGATCCCCAGCTGGTTTTCGATTTCACGCACCCGCGCCGATATGGCAGGCTGGGTGGTGTTGAGCCGCTCTGCCGCCGCGCGGAACGTGCCCAGCCGGGCAATCCACGCCAGCGTTTCAAGGTGATAGATGGCCAGCTTACGCATCAACAACTCTTATCGATTTCAGAAACAAACAATCATTAGTCCGGATTGATCAGGCGCGCTAGAGATCGTCCGGAACCTTGGGAGGGCACATGGCCAGCAAAATCTACCCCGACGCCGCAGCCGCGCTTGATGGCCTGTTGCGCAACGACCTGCTGATCGCGTGCGGCGGTTTTGGCCTGTGTGGCATCCCCGAACGCTTGCTCGATGCGGTCCGCGATTCCGGGGTGACCGGCCTGACCTTTGCCAGCAACAACGCGGGCATCGACAACGAAGGCATCGGCAAGCTGCTGCGTACCCGCCAGGTCAAGAAAATGATCGCCAGCTATGTGGGCGAGAACAAAGAGTTCGAGCGTCAGTATCTGTCGGGCGAACTCGAAGTCGAATTCAGCCCGCAAGGGACGCTGGCCGAACGGATGCGCGCCGCCGGGGCCGGGATTCCGGGCTTCTACACCAAGACCGGCGTTGGCACGCTCGTGGCCGACGGCAAGGAAACGAAGACCTTTGGCGGCGAGGAATATATCCTTGAACAGGGCATCTTCGCCGATCTGGCGCTGGTCAAGGCCTGGAAGGCCGACACCACCGGCAACGTCGTGTTCCGCAAGACCGCACGCAATTTCAACGTGCCGGCTGCGCAGTGCGGCAAGGTCTGCGTGGTTGAAGTGGAGGAAATCGTCGAACCGGGCCAGCTCGATCCCGATGCGATCCACTTGCCGGGCGTCTACGTCCAGCGCCTGATCTGCGGCGCGCCGTACGACAAGAAAATCGAGTTTCGCACCACTCGCACCACGGATGTCGGCTGATGACCAAGCATGATGGACTGACCAAGGGCTGGACCCGCGACCAGATGGCGGCCCGCGCCGCGCAGGAACTGCAGGACGGGTTCTATGTGAACCTGGGCATCGGCATCCCGACGCTGGTGGCGAACCACGTGCCGGCCGGCATGACCGTGACGCTGCAATCGGAAAACGGGATGCTGGGCATTGGTCCCTTCCCGACCGAGGACGCAATCGATGCTGACCTGGTCAACGCGGGCAAGCAGACGATCAGCGAGTTGCCGCACTCGGCCTATTTCGACAGCGCGGCCAGCTTTGCTATGATTCGCGGCGGCAAGATCGACCTGACGGTGCTGGGCGGCATGGAAGTGTCCGAAACCGGCGACATCGCCAACTGGATGGTGCCCGGCAAGATGATCAAGGGCATGGGCGGCGCGATGGATCTGGTCGCGGGGGTGAAGAAGATCATCGTCGTGATGGAACACTGCGCCAAGGACGGCACGCCCAAGTTCGTGCCCGCCTGCACCCTGCCGCTGACGGGCCGCAACGTGGTCGATCTGCTGATCACCGATCTGGCCGTATTCCGCCGCCCCGATCATGCCTCGCCGTTCCAGCTGATCGAGCTGGCGCCGGGCGTGACGGCGGAGGAACTGGCCAGCCGCACGACCGCGCATTACATCGCCTGAACCGGGTTGCGGCAACCACTGAAAGGTGGCTTGCCGCAACTTATCTTGCGCGCCATGATCGCTCCCAACCTGGGAGAGAAAAATGGATAATGCCCTGTGCCGGATGACCGGCTGCGATTTTCCGCTGTTTGCGTTCAGCCATTGCCGCGACGTGGTCGTGGCGGTCAGCAAGGCTGGCGGCTTCGGCGTGTTCGGCGCGGCGGCCTATACGCCCGAACAGTTTGAGCAGGAACTGGCGTGGATCGACGCGCACATCGATGGCCGCCCCTACGGCGTCGATGTGCTGGTGCCCGAAACGGTTGACCCGCGCGTCACTGAATTCACCAGCAACGCCCAGCGCGCCGCTGCGATTTCGGATGAGCACAAGCGCTTTACCGCCGATCTGCTGGGGCAATACGGCGTTCGGATTGCCCCGGATGAGGCCACCCGGATGCGCGAAGGTGCCGGGATCACACCTGAAAACGGCGCAGCGCTGCTCGAAGTCGCGTTCCGCCACCCGATCAAGCTGATCGCCAACGCGCTGGGCATCGCCCCGCCGCAGATGATCGCCGAGGGCAAGCGGCGCGGGATTCCCGTCGCGGCACTGGTCGGCGCCAAGGAACACGC
The DNA here is from genome assembly GCF_030699305.1 of Novosphingobium sp. GTDB lineage: Bacteria > Pseudomonadota > Alphaproteobacteria > Sphingomonadales > Sphingomonadaceae > Novosphingobium. Next base: position 92,379 of record NZ_JAUYNB010000034.1, on the reverse strand, counting down.
GCTGCGGCAGGCGGCAGCGGGGGTGGACATCATCGTTGCGCAGGGCGGTGAAGCTGGCGGGCACTGCGGCGAAGTATCGACGCTGGTGCTGGTCCCCGAAGTCGTCCGCGCGCTCAAGCAAGGCGGGCATGACATTCCGGTGCTGGCCGCGGGCGGGATCATGACCGGCGGGCAGATGGCGGCGATGATGACGGCGGGCGCGCAAGGCGCGTGGTGCGGATCGGTCTGGTTGTCCACGCCTGAGGCGGAAACCAGCGAGACCTTCCGCGCCAAGATGGTCGCCGCGCGGAGCCGCGATACCGTCCGCTCAAAGGCCCGCACCGGCAAACCCGCGCGCCAGCTGAAAACAGCCTGGCACGAAGCCTGGGACGGTCCCGACAGCCCCGGCACCCTGCCGATGCCGCTGATGGGCATGGTATCCGAACCCAGCTTTGCCCACATCGAAAAGGCGGTGGTCAACGGCAATGCCGAGGCGCGCGATCTGGTCAGCTACTTCGTCGGTCAGGGGGTCGGCCTGATCGAAGCGGAGCGCAGCTGCCGTCAGGTGGTGCAGGACTTCCGCGAGGAATTCGCCGAGGCCGTCATGGGCCTGAACGCCATGCTGGGGGACTGATGGCCTATACCCTGATCACCGCGAACCGGAACTATTCCAGCTGGAGCCTGCGCCCGTGGGTGCTGATGAAGGCGCTGGGCATTCCCTTTGCCGACCGGCTGGAACCGTTCACCAAGCCCGACAACTACGAGGACTTCCGCCGGTTCTCGCCCACCGGGCAAGTGCCGTTGCTGATTGATGGCGACCGCAAGATCGCGGATTCGCTCGGCATCACGCTCTATCTGGCCGAGCGCCATCCCGGCGTCTGGCCAGCGCAAGAGGACGCGCTGATTTTCGCACAGGGCGCGGTCGCGGAGATGCACGGCGGGTTCGGGCATTTGCGCAGCGATTGCACCATGAACGTCGGTGTGCGGGTCACCCCCAAGCCGATGAGCGAAGGGTTGCGGCGCAATGTCGTGCGCGTGCGGGAACTGTTCGAAACGGGCCTTGCCCGCTTTGGCGGACCGTGGCTGGCTGGCGCGGAGTTCAGCGCTGCCGATGCGTTCTATGCCCCGGTCGCCTATCGCATTCGGACATACGGACTGGACGTTGGCAAGGGACAGGCGTGGGTCGACCACATTCTGGCGCATCCCGCCATGCTGGAATGGGAAGCCGCCGCGCTGGCAGAGGACTGGCGCGAGGCCAGCCACGAGGAAGAATTGGCCGCCGCCGGGGCAATTACGGCGGATTATCGGCGCCAGGGACTGGGTGTAGCCGACCAGCCCCGCTCATCCTGAGGAGCCATTGCGCCTGCCGAAATGGCGTCTTGAAGGACGAACGCGGCGCGGGTGGTTCGAGACGAGCCTTCGACAAGCTCAGTCTCTCCTCACCATGAGCGGGAGTGGTGCAGTCTCCGTGGGCCGGTAAGCAAGGCTTGAAACGCAACAGGGCGGCCAATGGCCGCCCTGTCCGTGTTCAGAAGCGCGCTTCGTTCAGCCCAGCGCGGCCTTCAGGTCATCGATCAGATCGGTGCGCTCCCACGGGAAGCTGTCGCCTTCGGGCTTGCGGCCGAAGTGACCGTATGCCGCCGTCTGGCGATAGATCGGCTTGTTCAGGCCGAGATGCGTGCGGATGCTGCGCGGGGTCAGGCCGCCCAGCTTCTGGATCTGCATGATCGCCGCTTCGATCTTGTCATCGCCAACCGTGCCGGTTTCATGGGTGTCGACATAGAGCGATAGCGGCTTTGACACGCCGATGGCATAAGCCAGCTGGATCGTGCAGCGCGTGGCGAGGCCTGCCGCAACGATGTTCTTGGCCAGATAGCGCGTGATATAGGCCGCCGAACGGTCAACCTTGGTCGGATCCTTGCCCGAAAACGCACCGCCGCCATGCGGAGCCGCGCCGCCGTAAGTATCAACGATGATCTTGCGGCCGGTCAGGCCAGCATCGCCATCGGGGCCGCCAATTTCGAAGCTGCCGGTCGGGTTAATGTGATATTCGGTTTCGCGCAGCAGCACGGGCGGGATCACATCGGCAACGACGCGCTTCACATAGGCGTGGAGTTCAGCTTCCTTATCGCCCTCGTCATAGCCCGGTGCGTGCTGGGTCGAAACGACGACCGCCGTCGCGGCGACCGGCAGGCTGCCTTCGTAGCGCAGCGTAACCTGGCTCTTCGCGTCAGGTTCGAGGAACGGAGCCGCGCCGGAATGGCGATCTGCCGCCATGCGCTCCAGGATCTTGTGGCTGTAATACAGCGTCGCGGGCATCAGATCGGGCGTTTCGTCGGTGGCGTAACCGAACATGATGCCCTGGTCGCCCGCGCCTTCATCCTTGTTTGCACCGGCGTCCACGCCCTGCGCAATATGCTCCGACTGGCCATGCAGGCGGTTGATGAATTCAAGGCTTTCCCAATGGAAACCGTCCTGCTCGTAACCGATTTCCTTCACGGTGCGGCGCACCGTGGCTTCGATTTCTTCCTGCGCGCCGGGGGCCCATTCACCGTTTTCGTAGACGCCCTTGCAGCGGATTTCACCGGCCAGCACGACCAGCTGGGTCGTCGTCAGCGTTTCGCAGGCGATCCGGGCTTCGGGGTCTTTCGAGAGGAACAGGTCGACAATCGAATCCGAGATCTGGTCAGAAACCTTGTCCGGATGACCTTCGGAGACGCTTTCGGAAGTGAAGAGATAGTCGGTGCGCATGGTTCTCTCGATATAAAGGAATCTTTATGTCCGCTTACTAACCGCGTCTGCGGCGGCTGGCAACCAACGAGAGCACAAGAAGAACTGCGGCCCAGCCAAGCGGAAGCACGTTGCCCGTTCGGGCAAACAGCGTTGGCGCCAATGCAGGCGGCAAAGCGGCGTCGATCCGCCCGGCGGTCTGGTGCGGAATGTACTGGCCGACCGTCCCGTCGGCAGCAATCACGGCGCTGATGCCGGTGGTCGTGGCGCGCAGCACCGGCAGCCCTTCCTCGATCGCGCGAAGCCGGGCCTGCGCCAGATGCTGCGGCGGACCCCAGGCGCCAAACCAGCCATCGTTGGATGGATTGAACAGGAAGTCGGGCCGATTCTTTTGGTCAACCACTTGTCCGGAAAAGATTATTTCATAACACACCTGCACGCCCACCCGGCCCCAGTCGCCCAGTTCCAGCGTGCGCGGCCCCGGTCCCGGCCAGAAGTCCAGCGCCCCCGGCACCAGCCGCGACAGACCCAGCGGCGTCAGGATCGCGCGCATCGGCAGGTATTCGCCGTAGGGCACCAGATGGGCCTTGGCATAGCTGGCGCGGATCGTGCCGGTTGCATCCAGCGCGGTGACGGAATTGCGCGCCGCAACGGCCTTGCGGCCGCGCACTTCAAGGTCGGTCGTCCCGCTCAGCAGCAGCGTGCCGGGACCGGCCAGTCGGCCCAGTCGCTGGCGGGCCAGCACCGGATCAGCCCCGTAGTTATCGAGGTAATAGCGGTCCGGATACCCTTCGCGCAGGTAATCCGGCACGCCGGATTCGGGCCAGAGCAACAAGCGTTTGCCTTGCCCGGCGCGCGCTGGAGAAAGCTTGGCGAGACGCTGATAGTTCGCCTCGTACATGGTGTAATCGTTCAGTTCATCCTGCGGAATATTGGGCTGGACCAGCGTGAACGGCCGCCCCGTCGCTGCCTTGTCCGGACCGGAGCCAAGCGGCACCAGCAAGGCCGCGACCGGCACCAAGGTCAGGGCAATCCCCCGCCAATCAGCCTTGGCGCGCACTGCCGCGATCCACCAGCACGCCGCCAGCAGCACGATCAGCGCGGAGAGCGCATACGTGCCCAGATAGGGAGCCAGCCCCGCCAGTCCCGGCCGCCCGAACGACCCCAGCGCGGTGATCCCCAGCGGGTTCCAGGCGAAGCCGGTGAACACCCAGCTTCTCAGCCATTCGGTGATCGTCCAGCCGCCTGCCAGTGCCAGCACCAGCGCACCCCGGTGGCGGCGGGCGATCAGCCAGGCCGTCAAAGTCGCCAGCGCGGGATAGACCGCCAGGTAAATCGAGAGGAGCACCACCGCGATGGCGCCCAGCCAGCCGGGCATGGCCGCCTGATAGGTGAACGCGGTGGCGATCCAGAAATTGCCGACCGTGAAGTGCCCGACCCCAAACGCCCAGCCGATCAGCGCTGCCTGCCGCCAGTCGGCGGCGCGGTGAACCAAAGCGATCAGTCCGGCGAGGCCCAGCAGGGTCAGCGGCCAGAGCGCCAGCGGTTGAAAACCGCACGCCGCACCCGCACCCAGCACCAGGGCACCAAGGCGCGGATAGCGGGTCGCAAGAGTTACCAAGCGGCCCAAGCGCGCGATCAACCTACCGATTCGAGCGCTTCACCGGCACCATCCGCCGCAGGCTTGCGCCGGACGCGGGGACGCTTGGGCTTGGCTTCGGCATCCGCTGCGGCATCCGCAACCGGTTCTTCGCGCCGCGCGCTGATCGCGGGGGGCAGCGAAGCGGGGTCCAGCCCGGCGGGTTCGGCATCGTCGGCAGCGGGGCGTTCATCCCGGCGCGGAAGACGGTCTTCCCGGCGCGGACGCAGACCGCGCGTGCCGCGATTTTCGCGCACAAACGGATTTTCCGGCGACTCAAACGGATTCGCCTCAACCACTTCATCAACGGCCGGAGCGGCCGATTCGACCGGTTCGGCGCGGCTGGGGCGTTCGTCCCGCTCATCGCGATCTTCGCGTTCTTCACGCGCATCACGCTCTGCCCGGCGGACCCGCTCTTCGCGCGGGGGGCGGTTGTTGGCGGGGGGGTCGAACGCGGGGAAATCGTTATCGACATGGAATTCACCGCTGTCGTCGCCCTCGTCACCGGCGTCCGGCCAGCGCTCATCGCGCGGCTTGCGCTGTTCTTCCTGGCGCACGCGCGCATCGGCGATCACGCGGAAATAGTGGTCGGCGAACTGGAGGTAATATTCGGCCTGGACGCGGTCCCCGTTGAGGTGCGCGTCCTGCGCCAGCTTGCGATACTTTTCGAGCAGCTGGGGCGCATTGCCGCGCGCGCGGCTGTCGATCCGGTTCTGCTGCTGGCCACCGCCGCCGCCGCCGCCGCCGCCAGTACCGCCCGGACGGTTGCTCCGGCCACGCCGACGATTGTTGTTGTTATTGTTGCCACGGCTAATGTTGTTCAAGGGTGATAGTCCCTAATCCAGCTACCGGCTGCCTGCTGCCCCACCGGGTTACCCCAGGGATTTGCCAACACGCCGGTGCATGACCCATCGCCACGGACACCCAATGTGCCAGCGCGGCCCCACCATCTGCAAGCTTGCGTGACGGTGTGCCACGCGGTTCGCAAATGTTGGATTTGACCCGCGCCGCGCCCCGATTGGGCCGGCCTGCGCTGGTCTGATCCGGCGCTTACGCGGTGGCACTGCCCTTGCCAAGCGGAATCTTGATTTCCAGCACGCGCGCCCGTCCCCCCAGATCACGGTGCAACCCGGCGGTCATCCCGGCCTGCACGGCCATGGCCGTGACGGCTTCGGCCTGGGTGTAGCCGATCTCCACCAGCGCCGCCCCGCCGGGGGCCAGCAGGGTCGGCAACTGCGGAACCAGCACGCGGTAATCGTCCAGCCCGTCCGCCCCGGCAAACAGCGCGCCTGCCGGTTCATGCGCGCGCACTGACGCAGCAAGGTCGGCGGCATCCTCGACATAGGGCGGGTTGGCCAGCACCAGATCGAACGGTCCGCCCAGCGCATCGGCCCAGCCTGCGCTGTGCCAGTCGGCCTGCACCAGCATCGCCCGGTTCGCCAGCCCCAGCGCCTGCGCATTGGCGCTCGCCACCGCCAGCGCGGCGGCGCTGCGATCAATCCCCACGCCGGTCGCGCCGGGCAGTTCATGCAGCACGGCCAGCAGCAGCGCGCCCGAACCGGTCCCGCAATCGAGCACCCGCGCCGCATCGGGCCGGGCCGCCAGCGCAGCTTCGACCAGCACCTCGCTGTCCCCGCGCGGGATCAGCACAGCGGGCGAGACGCGGAATGGCAGGCCGAAAAACTCCTGCTCGCCGACGATATAGGCCACCGGCTCGTGCCCCTGTCGCCGTTCGATCAGCGCCGCAAAAGTGGCCGGAACGGCATCGCGCATATGCCGCAGCAACAGTTCCGACCGGGTGACGCCCAGCGCATGAGCCATCAGCACTTCGGCATCGAGCCGCGCGGTATCGCTGGTTTGCGCCAGCGCGGCGGTGGCGGCGCGGATGGCGTCAGCGGCGGTCACTCACCCATCGCCGCCAGCCGCTTGGCCTGATCCTCCGCGATCAGCGCGTCGACCAGTTCGCCGAGCCCCGGCCCTTCCAGAATTTCCGGCAGGCGGTGCAGGGTCAGGTTGATGCGGTGATCGGTGACGCGCCCCTGCGGGAAGTTGTAGGTCCGGATCCGTTCGGACCGGTCGCCCGATCCGACCATCGCCTTGCGCGCCTCGGCCTCGGCGCCGTGGGCGGCTTCGCGCATCTGCTCATAGATCCGGGCGCGCAGCACCTGCATCGCCTTTTCCTTGTTCTTGTGCTGGCTGCGGGCGTCCTGACAGGTGACGACGGTGTTCGTCGGCAAGTGGGTGATGCGCACCGCCGAATCGGTGGTGTTCACGTGCTGCCCGCCCGCACCCGACGCGCGATAGACGTCGATCTTGAGGTCCTTGTCCTCGATCTGCACGTCCACTTCGTCCGGCTGGGGCAACACCGCAACCGTCGCCGCGCTGGTGTGGATGCGCCCGCCGCTTTCGGTCACCGGCACGCGCTGCACCCGGTGGACCCCGCTTTCGAACTTCAGCCGGGCAAACACGCCATTGCCGGTGATCTGGGCCACCACTTCCTTGAACCCGCCGACTTCCGAAGCGCTCATGCTGACCGGCTCGATCCGCCAGCCCTGCTCAGCGGCAAAGCGTTCGTACATCCGGTAGAGGTCGCCCGCGAACAGCGCGGCTTCATCGCCGCCGGTCCCGGCCCGGATTTCCAGCATGGCCGAACGCGCATCGGCGCTGTCGCGCGGCAGCATGGCGATGGCCAGCTGGTGCTCGGCGGCGGGCAGCGCCTCCTTCAGCCGGGCGATTTCCTCCTCGGCCAGTTCGCGCATTTCGGGATCGTCCAGCTCGGCCAGACTGGCCAGCTCGGCGCGCATCGCGGTGACGTCGGCGGCGATCCGGGCAACCGGCTCCAGTTCGGAGTAATCCCGGCTCGCCGCGACAAACTCCGCCCCCTCCAGCGTGCCAGACGCCAGCCGCGCCTCAAGCTGCGCAAACCGCGCGGCGAGTTGGGCCAGACGGGCGTCGGAAACGCTCATTCCGGCAGTATGATTCGGGTGTCGTGGACGAGCGAGTACTCGCCCTCGCCCAACTCTATTTCAACTAGCGACCACAGAGCGTGCATCCCCAACGCGCCCAACTCCATGTCCTTCTTAGTGCGATGGCTGCTCACCAACATGGTGCGCGGCGACGGCTGCCCGTCGTCTCTTACCGTTACAATTACCGAGGCACCGTCGCGTTTCGCTTTCTCGAACTGCTTTCTCTGATTATGCTTAAAAGCAATCTCAATTGATGGATTAAAACCGTCGTCGCCATTTGCAACAAATCCACCCACACTCGCATTATCAATCGCGAAGTTACGATTCCAACGCTCTCGGTCGATCTTCTTGATCAACTCGGGAAGCCTGCTGCGCAGATATGCGGCTAACGCAGTAGCTTTTTGAATTGCATTGGGACCGTCCGGAAGCACCACAAGCGCCTCTGGTAATTTAAAATGATTGCCCGCATCGGCGACCAGCATCGCCAGCCGCTCAATCCCCGCAGCCCAGCCGACCGCCGGGGTCGGCGCGCCGCCAAGGCTTTCCATCAGTCCGTCATAACGCCCGCCGCCCAGCACGGTGCCTTGCGCGCCCAGCCGGTCGGTGACGAATTCGAACGCGGTGTGGCGATAGTAGTCCAGCCCGCGCACCAGTGCCGGGGCGCGGGTCCAGTCGACGCCCGCCGCGTCCAGCCCGGAGGTGACCTGCCCGAAAAAGTCCTGCGCCTCGGCGCTCAGGTAATCGTCGATCTTCGGCGCGGCGGCGGTAAAGACCTTGTCGCGCGAATCCTTGGAATCGAGGATGCGCAGCGGGTTGCGTTCCAGCCGGTCCTGCGAATCTTCCGACAAGTCGGCGCGGTGCGCGCGGAAGTATTCGACCAGCGCGGCGCGCCATGCCTCACGGCTCGCCCCATCCCCCAGCGTATTGAGTTGCAGCGTCACCCCGTCGGCAATGCCCAACTCGTGCAGCAGCTGATCGGCCATCACCAGCAGCTCGACATCGGCCTGCGGTTCACCCGCGCCGATAATCTCGGCGTCGATCTGGTGGAACTGGCGATAGCGGCCCTTTTGCGGGCGCTCATAGCGGAACAGCGGACCGTGGGTCGCCACTTTCAGCGGCGCGAACTGCTGCCAGCCGTTGGTCAGGTAGGCGCGCGCGATTCCCGCGGTGAATTCGGGCCGCAACGTCAGCGATTCGTCGCCGCGATCCTTGAAGCTGTACATCTCTTTGGAGACGACGTCGGTGGTTTCGCCGATCGAGCGGCTGAACACTTCGGTCTTTTCGAACACCGGCATTTCCGCGCGGCGGAACCGGTAAAGTTTGCGCACGCGCTCGAACGTTTCGACAACGTGGGCGAACGCCTCGGCTTCGGGGCCGAAAATGTCCTGGGTGCCCCTGATCGCCTTGGGTATGGCCTGTGGTGTGTTGCTCATGGCGCTCGCCCCTACCCGGTTTGCACTTTGTCGAAAAGCCGTCTGGTTTGCGTCGCACCGGGATTGACCGCGCACGCGGGTTTTTTGCATGGGCAGGTGATGATCAAGACCACGACTGGCCGTCTGCTGGCCGCCCTCGCTCTGGCGACCTCCACCGCCTCGCTGGCCGCCACGCTGTCCGCCCCGGCCGCCGTGCCGATTGTGGCGACCGTGCCCGATGCGGCGGACGTCCCTTATCCCGGCGGGACGATGCAGCTGGACATCGACGCCAGCGATACCGTGCGCGGCGTCTACCGCGTGACGCAGACCATCCCGGTTGCCCCCGGCACAAAGAAGCTGACCCTGCTGCTGCCGCAGTGGCTGCCCGGCAACCACGCCCCGCGCGGGCCGATGGCCGAACTGGTCGACCTGTCGTTCACCGCGAACGGGCAAAAGCTGGACTGGAAGCGTGACCGGGTGGAAGTGAACGCGTTCCATGTAACTTTGCCCGCCGGGGCGAAAGATGTGGTCGCCCGCTTCCTCCACACCAGCCCGCTGCAATCGAGCGAAGGCCGGATCACGATGACGCAGGAAATGCTCAACCTCCAGTGGGAGAAGATGAGCCTCTATCCCGCCGGGCATTACGTCCGCCAGATCCGGGTGAAGCCCAGCGTCACCTTGCCGCAGGGCTGGACCGCCGCGGTCGCGCTGGACGGGCAGAGCGCGCAGGGCAACCGCCTGGCGTGGGCTGAAACCAACTATGAAGTGCTGGTCGATTCGCCGATCTTTGCAGGCAAGCATTTCGCCAAGTGGGACCTGGGCCAGAACGTCACGCTCAACGTCGTGGCCGACAAGCCGGAGCAGCTGGCGGCCAAGCCGGAGCATATCGAACTGCACCGCAACCTCGTCACCGAAGCGCGGCTGGCGTTCGGGGCCAACCATTTCGACCGCTATGAATTCCTGCTGGCGCTGACCGACCGGATGGGCGGGATCGGGCTGGAACATCACCGTTCCAGCGAGAACCAGCTGGAACCGGACTCGTTCCTGGAGTGGGACAAGAACGAATTCGACCGCAACCTGCTGCCGCACGAATATGCGCACAGCTGGGCCGGCAAGTTCCGCCGTCCGGCGCGGCTGTGGACGCCCGATTACCGCCAGCCGATGCAGGGCGACCTGCTGTGGACCTATGAAGGGCAGGACCAGTTCTGGGGCCTCGTCCTGGCCGCGCGGTCGGGCCTTCAGGGCAAGGACATGGTGCTGGGAATGCTGGCGGGCTGGGCCGGAAACTTTTCCGAACAGCCCGGACGGCGCTGGCGCTCGGTCGAGGATACCGGGTTCGATCCGGTGTTCGGCGGGCGCAAGGCCAAGCCCTATGCCTCGCTCGCCCGGAATGAGGACTATTACACCGAAGGCGCGCTGGTCTGGCTGGAAGCCGACCAGATCATCCGCGCCGGAACCGGCGGCAAGAAAAGCATCGACGATTTCGCCAAGCTGTTCTTCGGGATGCGCGATGGCGACTGGGGCCAGCTGACTTTCGAGGTCGATGAAATCATCACCAAGCTGGGGCAGGTCCATCCTTATGACTGGGCAACCTTTCTGGACACCCGCCTGAACCAGCCGGGCCAGCCCGCGCCGCTCGGCGGGATCGAAAAGGGCGGCTACAAGCTGGTCTGGAAGGATGCCCCCAACCCCTTCGACAAGGCCCGCATCGCCGAGGCGAAGAACCTGCCGCTGACCTGGTCGCTGGGCGTTTCGATCGACAAGGACGCCAAGGTAACGTCCACCCAGTGGGACAGCCCGGCCTTCAACGCCGGAGTTGTGACCGGGTCCAAGGTGCTGGCCGTGAACGGCATCGCCTATACTGCTGACGAGCTGAAAAAGGCGATCACCGCGGCCAAGGACGGGCGCGGGGTGGACCTGCTGTTCCAGCGCGGGGACAAGTTCCAGACGGTGAAGATCGATTACCGCGGCGGCCTGCGCTATCCCTGGCTGGAACGCGCTGCCCCCGGCACCGCCCCCACCGGGCTGGACCTGCTGCTGCTGCCAAAGCGCGCCGTTACGGCAACCAAGGGAAAAAAGTGAATTAGACCTTGGTCTGTCGTTGCAGTGCAACATAGTCGGGGCTAAGGCCCCGGCCATGCGTATCGACATGATCCCCGTGGGCGATGACCCGCCCAATAGCCTGAACGTCATCATCGAAGTGCCCGTCGGCGGCGAACCCGTGAAATACGAGTTCGACAAGGCGTCCGGCGCGCTGTTCGTGGACCGCATCCTGCACACGCCGATGCGGTATCCGGCGAACTATGGCTTCGTCCCCCACACCCTGTCGGACGACGGCGATCCGCTCGACGCGCTCGTCATCGCCCGCTCGCCCTTCGTGCCGGGCTGCGTGGTGCGCGCCCGCCCGGTCGGCGTGCTGAACCTGGAAGACGAACACGGCGGCGATGAAAAGCTGATCTGCGTTCCGGTCGATTCGACCTTCCCGTATTATTCCGACATCGGCGAACAGAAAGACCTGCCCTCGATCGTGCTCCAGCAGATCGAACACTTCTTTACCCACTACAAGGATCTCGAAGCCGAAAAGTGGGTCCGGATCGGCAAGTGGGGCGATGCCGCCGACGCCAAGCGCGTCGTGCTGGAATGCATCGAACGCTATGAGGCCGACAAGGCCAAGTAAGCCTGCGCATCCCCTCCCGCTTGCGGGAGGGGTCAGGGGATGGCCTGTTTTAGACAGCCCTCCACCTATCCGTTCGTGTCGAGCGAAGTCGAGACATTGCTCGCACGTGTCTCGACTTCGCTCGACACGAACGGATAGGTTTTCTGACGCGGTAACAGGCCCTCCCCCAGCCCCTCCCGCACCCGGGAGGGGAGGAAGCGGACTTAATCCCCTCCCGGGTGCGGGAGGGGAGCGGTTCAGCTTAATCCCCCGCGATCATCATTCCGTCGATGCGGATGGTCGGCACGTTGACCGCGCGGTGCCATTCCAGGTCGTTCGCGCAGCTCAGGCTCGCGAACATCGGGATCAGGTTGCCCGCGATGGTGAACTCTGCCACCGGCCCGGCGAGCTGCCCGTTGACGATCCGGAAGCCCGACGCGCCCCGGCTGTAATCGCCGGTGACCGGGTTCACGCCGTGGCCGATCAGTTCGGTCAGATAAACCCCGTCGGCAATATCCGCCATTAACTCGGCCGGTGAAACGGCCCCCGCCGCCAGGTGCAGGTTGCTGACCGAAACGCCCGGCGATCCGCCCGCGCCGCGCACCGCATGGCCGGTGGGCTGGCCGCCCAGCTGGCGCGCGGCGGCGCTGTCCATCAGCCAGCCGGTCAGCCGCCCGTCTTCCACCAGGTTGCGCGGGCCGGTCGGCAGGCCTTCGCCGTCGAACGGGCGCGATGACAGCCCGCGCGGACGCAGCGGATCATCGGTGATGGTGATGCCGGGGGCAAACACTTGTCCCTCGGCATGGTCGAGCAGGAAGCTGGCGCGCCGCGCAATCCCGTTGCCCGACATGCCGCCCGCGAGATGCGCGATCAGCGACCCGCCGACGCGCGGATCGAACACCACCGGCATCGCCCCGCTCTTGACCCGGCCCGGATTCATCCGCGCCACCGCGCGTTCCCCGGCCTGCTGGCCAATTTCCTCAGGTGGGGGCAGGTCCGCGCCGTGGTGCGCGGTGCGCCAGGCATAGTCGCGCTGCATGTTCGCGCCCTCACCCGCCAGCACGCTGGCGCTGAGCGAGCGGGTGGTCCCGCCATAGGCTCCGGCAAACCCGTGGCTGGTGACCAGCGCGAACACGCGCCGCCCCGCCCCGGCGCTGCCGCCTTCGCTGTTGGTCACGCCGCTGACTGCGCGCGCGGCGTCTTCTGCCGCCTGCGCCAGATGGAGCAGTTCCTGCGGGCTGGGTTCAGCCGTTTCGTCAAGGTCGAGATCGGGGACGGACCCGCGCAGCAGGCGGTCTTCGGGGGCAAGACCGGCATACTGGTCTTCCGGCGCGGCGCTGGCCATTGCGACGGCGCGCTCCGCCAGTTCCTTCAGCGCCGCATCGCTGAGGTCGCTCGAGCCGATGCTGGCCGAACGCCGCCCGACGAACACGCGCAGGTCGAGATGTTCGCTTTCAGAGCGTTCGACGTCTTCCAGCTTACCCAGCCGCACCTGCACCCCTTCGGACGATCCGCCCGAATAGACGGCATCGGCAGCATCGGCACCAGCGGCGCGGGCAAGGTCGATCAGCGCGGCGGCGCGATCCTGGGCTTGTTGGGCAGAAAGCATAGGGTAACGCAGGCTCCGGTATCAGGAGCGCTCGATCTAGGGATTGATCAGGCTAAGGGCAATCGGCCGATGGCCAGTGGGGGCAATCAGCCGCCGAACATATAGGCCAGCGCCTTGAACAGCCCGGTCACCGCAAACGGCAGGCCGATCGCCAGCACCCACAGCCACATCCGGTCGCGGCGGTAATCAGGGGCGAAGGCCGGGTCGGCGGCCTGTGCATCGCTGAGTCGCGCCCAGCGGCGTTCGAACCGGCGGCAGGCGGGGATGATCGCGGCGACCAGCATGACCAGCGCGAAATAGGGCAGCATCGTCGTGCCTTTGGCATGGAGCGCGCCCATCGTGACGAAGATCTGCAAGGCCGTATAAACCAGCAGCGCGTAGGCGACGTGATCGCTCATCCGCTTGCGCCAGTCGAGCGGCTTGCCCTTGGCGGCACCGCTGGCGCTGCCATCCTTGATTTGCGCAGCGTTGGCGCCGTTCAATGCCTTGATCATCGGCACTCCCCTTTTATTCCCCGAACAATGAGTAAATCACCGAACCCCGCCGTGATCAAGCCCGGTTTACCAAACTTCCCGCCTGCGCTGCAAAGTGGCTGCCAGGGCACACCCCCGCGCCTGTCATGCATGAAGCTTGCCAAGTGCGCTTGCCCCGGCCCGCGCGCCACTCTAAATGACGCACAACATGACCGAAACCGAACCGTCAGAACAGCCCCGCGGCAACGCCGCGCCGCCCATCCCGCAAGGCGGGCTGGAAGTAATCTCGATCGCCAAGAGCTATGACAAGCGGGCGGTCCTGACCGACATCTCGCTGTCGGTCGGCAAAGGCGAAGTGCTGGGCCTGCTGGGGCCGAACGGCGCGGGCAAGACCACCTGTTTCTATTCGATCATGGGGCTGGTGCGCCCGGATTCGGGCCGCATCCTGATGGACGGGGTGGATGTCACCAACCTGCCGATGTATCGCCGCGCGATCCTGGGGCTGGGTTACCTGCCGCAGGAAACCTCGATCTTCCGCGCGATGACGGTCGAACAGAACATCAACTGCGTGCTCGAACTGATTGAGCCGGACAGGGACGTCCGGGCCTCGGAACTGGAACGGCTGCTGGAAGAGTTCGGCCTGACCCGGCTGCGCGAAAGCCCGGCGATGGCGCTGTCCGGCGGGGAACGCCGCCGCTGCGAAATCGCCCGCGCGCTGGCGGCCAAACCTTCGATCATGCTGCTGGACGAACCGTTTGCCGGGATCGACCCGCTGTCGATCAGCGACATCCGCGATCTGGTGAAAGACCTGAAACAGCGCGGCATCGGCGTGCTGATTACCGATCACAACGTCCGCGAAACGCTGGATATCGTTGACCGGGCCTGCATTATCTATGGCGGGCAAGTGCTGTTCGCGGGCAGCCCCGAAGCGCTGGTGGCCGACGAAAACGTCCGCCGCCTCTATCTGGGCGAAGGCTTCACGCTGTGACCGCCGCGGTCGTCCACAGGCTGCGCTGCGGCGACTGAACGATGGCATTGGGGCCGCGCCTCGACCTGAGACAAAGCCAGTCGCTGGTGATGACGCCCCAGTTGCAGCAGGCGATCAAGCTGCTGGCGCTGTCGAACCTTGAGATCGAGACCTTCATCGGCGATGCGCTGGACGCCAATCCGCTGCTGGAAATCGGCGACAATGCCCCCTCCCCGGCGGAACCCCTGCCGGATGATCCCGATTTCCGCCGCACCACACTGGAAACCTCCCCCGTCGACCAACTGGTCAGCGAAGGCCGCGCGGATGAGGACCGCCCGCTCGATATCGATGCCGCCGCGCTCGACCGCGACCGGGACACCGGCGACTGGAGCGCCGATTCGCGCATCCAGTCCGGTGAGGCTGGCCCGGAAATCGACGAGCGCGGCGCGGGCGAACCCACGCTGGCCGAACACCTGCACGCCCAGGTCGGCCCCGCCACCCGCGATCCGCGCACCGCATTCATCGCCCGCCACCTGATCGGCCAGCTGGACGAGGCCGGATACCTGATCGCCCCCCTGCGCGACATTGCCGCCGAACTGGGCGTGGCGCTCGCGGAAGTGGAAGCCGCGCTGGCGCTGGTGCAGACCTTCGATCCCACCGGGGTCGGCGCACGCTCGCTGTCCGAATGCCTGGCGCTGCAAGCGAAGGAGGCGGACCGCTACGATCCGTGCATGGCCCGCCTGATCGACAATCTGGAACTGCTGGCGCGCGGGGAAATCCCCCGGCTGAAGCGGATGTGCGGGGTCGATGACGAAGACTTTGCCGATATGCTGGCCGAACTGCGCGGCTATGATCCCAAGCCGGGGCGGCGGTTCGGGTCGGGCGGCGGCGAACCGGTCACCCCCGATATCCTGATCACCCCGCGCGCCGATGGCGGCTGGAACATCCAGCTCAATCAGGCGACCCTGCCGCGCCTGATCGTCAACCGCAGCTATTACGTCGAAATGCGCGGCGCCTGCGATGACAAGGCCGCGCGCGGCTGGCTGTCGGACAAGCTGGCCGATGCCAACTGGCTGGTGAAGGCGCTCGACCAGCGGCAGAAGACCATCCTGAAAGTCGCCAGCGAACTGGTGAAGCAGCAGGACGGGTTCTTCCGCCACGGCGTATCGCAGCTGCGGCCGCTGACCCTGCGCACCGTCGCCGAGGCGATCAGCATGCACGAATCGACCGTCAGCCGCGTGACATCGAACAAATACCTGCTGTGTGAGCGTGGGACGTTCGAGCTGAAATACTTCTTCACCTCCGGCGTCGGCGGGGCCGATGGCGAAGGCGGCGCATCGGCGGAGGCGGTCAAAGCCGCGATCAAGCAGCTGATCGACGCGGAAGACGCCAAGGCGATCCTGTCGGACGATGCGCTGGTCGATCTGCTGAAAGCGCGCGGCTATGATCTGGCCCGCCGCACCGTGGCCAAATACCGCGAGGCGATTGGCCTTGGCAGTTCGGTCCAGCGGCGGCGGCAAAAGGCGCTGGCGGGCGGGCGCTGATCCATTCGATCAAGATGTTGGAACTACTCACAAACTTCCCGTTCGTGTCGAGCGAAGTCGAGACACGAACGGATGTGTTTACGATTTTCGCAACGTTGCTCTAAGCTGCCTCCCATAACCCCAGGGGGAGAATATCCATGAAGTTCCGTTTGCTCGCCGCCGTCGCGGTGGCCGCCTGCGCTGCGCCGCTCGCCGCCAAGCCGGTCGAATACCGCGTCCTCACCCAAAGCCGCGACATCGGCCACTTCAAGGTCGACCGCGAGGGCACCGCCGTCAGCATCGATTACGATTTCAAGCAGAATGGGCGCGGTCCGACGATCAAGGAAACGATCCGGCTCGACCAGGACGGCGCGCCGCTCGACTGGACGATCACCGGGCGCACCACGTTCGGCAACGCGGTCAGCGAAAGCTTCCGCCGCACCGGCAAGGGCGTGGAATGGAAGGATCTGGCCGGTCCCGGCAGCATCAGGGGCAAGGACGCGCCGCGTTACTATGCCACGCAGAACGGATCGCCGTTCGATGTCGCCGCGCTGGCCAAGGCGCTGCTGGCCGATCCGGACAAGACCATGCCCGTCGCCCCCGGCGGCACGGCGACCCTGACCGAACGCGCGCGCAGCAGCTTTGACGGCCCGGATGGCAAGCTCGATGTCGTCACCTATGAGCTGTCGGGCCTCTCGCTCAACCCGGCCTACATCACGCTGGATGCGCAAGGCGACTTGTTCGCGCTGGCCAGCGCCGGGTTCATCATCGCCCGCGCAGGCTATGAAAAGGCCGCCGACCAGCCGCTGCGTGAACTGTCCGAAAAGCTGGCGTCGGACCGCTTTGCGATGCTGCAAAAGGACGGCGCGAAACGCTACGCCGGTCCGGTCCGGATTCGCAACGTCCGCCTGTTCGACCCTGCAGCCAAGGCGCTGACCGAGCCGCGCGACGTCGTGGTGTTCGGCCAGAAGATTTCCGAAATCGTCCCCACGGGCAGCATCGCCACGCCGGGCGAAACCACCGTGGACGGCGCGGGCGGCACGCTGGTTCCGGGCCTCTATGAAATGCACGGCCACATCGGGCAGGAAGACGCCCTGCTCAACGTGCTGGCGGGCGTTACCTCCACCCGCGACATGGGTAACGACGACGCGGTGCTCGATAAGCTGGTCGCCCGGATCGAAGCGGGCGAAGTGGCCGGACCGCGGATCGTGCGCAGCGGCTTTATCGAAGGCAAAAGCCCGTTCAGCTCGATGACCGGCTCGCTGGTGGCAACGCAGGTCGAGGCTCTGGACGCGGTGCGCAAATACGCCGCGCGCGGGTTCTGGCAGGCCAAGCTCTACAACTCGATGAACCCCGAATGGTCGCCGGCCGTCACCGCCGAGGCGCACCGGCTGGGCCTGAAAGTGGCGGGCCACGTCCCTGCCTTTTCATCCGCCGACGCGATGATCGCCGCCGGATTTGACGAAATCACCCACGTCAACCAGCTGATGCTGGGCTGGGTGCTCAACCCGGGCGAGGACACCCGCACCTTGTTCCGCTTCACCGCGATGCGACGCTTCCCCGCGCTCGATGTGAAATCGGCCAAAGTGCAGGCCACGCTCGATGCGATGGTGAAAAACAAAGTCGCGCATGAGCCGACCATCGGCATCCACGAACTCGGCCTGACCGCGCTCGACGGCAAGCCCAACCCCGGCGCGATCGACTATATCGACCATATGCCGCCGGCCGAGCAGCGCCAGCTGAAGCAGGCCCTGTTCGGCGCGGACACGCCCCAGCAGCGCGCCGAATATGTCGCCGCCTATGCCAAGATCATCGAAACGCTCAGCGAAATGCACCGCAAGGGCATCCTGCTGATCCCCGGCACCGATACCGGCGGCGCGTTCACCTATCACCGCGAACTGGAACTGTTCGGCCAGCTGGGGATGACCCCGGCTGACGTGCTGTCCCGCGCGACGCTGGAAATGGCGCAATTGCTGGATCAGGATCAGCAGCTGGGCAGCATTGAACGCGGCAAGCTGGCCGACTTCTTCCTGATCCCCGGCGATCCGACCAAGGACCTGAAAGCGATCAAGGCGATCCGCATGGTGGTGAAGGACGGCGCGTTCTATTACCCGCCCGAAATCTACCCGCGCCTGGGCATCAAGCCCTTCGCCACCGCGCCGCAGGTTAAGTAAGAAGATAGGTTGTGCGGTCCGGAACCCTGGTTTCGGACCGCGCCATCAAAACGGCAGCCACTTCTGCTTTTTTGAAAACTTCATGTAGCCCGCATTGACGCCCAGCCGCAGGCCCGCGCCCATCCGGATCGGGATCAGCACCGTGTCGCCGCGCCGCAGGTAGCTGGCGTTGAACCCGCCGACCAGATAGGCCTGCCCCTCGCCCGCCGGGAACCGCTTGTAGAGGTCTTCGGTGTTGTAGAGGTTGTAGACCAGCACGAACGTGCTGCCCGCGTTCGCCCCGGCATCGAACCCGATCGACGGCCCGGTCCAGTAGACCGGCTTCTGCCCCTCAACCTTGTGGTGCAGTGTGCCGGAGCCATAGCGCACCCCGATCACCAGCGCCCCGCCGCCTTCGCGCCCGACGATGTAACCGTTCGGCTCACCCTGCTTTTTCAGCAGGTCCTCAATCATCTGCGCCAGCCCTTTGGCCCCCTTGCCGAACACCCCTTCGGCCGCGCCGATCAGATCGTCCTGCTTGTAGGTGCCGGGCGGGGCTTCGGTCGGCGCCGGATCGGCCATTCCGCCCCCCGGCACCGCTTCGGCCGGGACCGCAGCGGGCGCCTGCACCGCCACGGGGGCGTCAGACGGGGTCGGTGCCTGCACCGGTGTCGGCGCCGGAACAGCGGTCTTCGTCAGATCGGCGTCAATCGCCTTGTCCGGATCGATCGCCTGGACCTGCGCCGCCACCGGCACCCCGCCGATCAGCGCCGCTGCCCCCAGCACCGCCAACAGCGCGCCGCGCAGTGCCGAAGTGAAACCTGCCGTCATCATATCCGTCCCATCACCATTGCCGACGCGCGGCGATCCGCATCCTACCAGAATCCAACGCTGGCCCCGCCACAATGAACCGGCGATGAGTCGAGTCGCATTTGCGGCCAGACGAGTCCCCCTCACCCCCACACAGCCCCCAACCGCCCCGGCAAAGATTCCGCGCCGCCCCCCTTGCCCGCTCAAAAACCCGTCGCTATAGCCGCGCTTCGCCGCAGCGATCCGGAGACGTGGGTGAGTGGCTGAAACCAACGGTTTGCTAAACCGTCGTACTGGTAAATCCGGTACCGAGAGTTCGAATCTCTCCGTCTCCGCCAATTTCACCCCCCTAAAAGCTTGATTTCGCAACGAAATCGCCCGAAGGGGCAAGGGCGATCAGCAAAGCTACCTACAATCGAATTTGCCGTTCAACGGGGTTTTTGCTGTGTGTCCGTTCGGCAACGTCGAACACGAAATATGCCGTGCGGTTATCCCTGCCACTGCCGAACGGGTTCGGTTCGTCGAGCCGTCCCGTCGATAAAGGGGATTCCCTTCGGTAGCACGTACGGGCTAGGGTGCGACGAATCTGCGATGAACGCCGTTGATCGCGACGACGTTTCGACATATGAGAACACACGGAGAACATGAAACGACTTCGTGTTCGACGTTGAAAGGGAGGCCGCGCTTGAACCCTACGTTTTACGAGTTCTTCGCAGGCGGCGGAATGGCGCGAGCGGGCCTTGGCGAAGGCTGGCACTGCGCGTTCGCGAATGATTTCAGCGAAATGAAAGCCCGGACCTATATCGAAAATTGGGGCGAAGGCGATTTCGTACCCGGTGACGTAGGAAAGGTAACAACCGCCGATCTCCCCGGCCGCGCCGATCTCACGTGGGCGTCGTTCCCTTGCCAAGATTTATCGCTTGCGGGCAAGTATCGCGGGCTAGGCGAAGCGTCGTCGGCCGTAATGACGCGATCCGGCACGTTTTGGCCGTTCTGGCGGCTAATGACGCAGCTTCGCACGGAAGGCCGCGCGCCTCGCACCATCATTCTCGAAAACGTCACTGGCGCAATTACGTCGCGCGATGGCAAAGATTTCGAAGCGATCTGCGCGGCACTTTCAGACGCAGGCTATCGCTACGGTGCTGTCGTGATCGACGCCAAGCACTTCGTACCGCAAAGCCGCCCGCGCCTGTTTTTCGTGGCTGTCGCGGACGACGTTACAGTGCCCACAGGGTTGAAGCGGAGCGAACCGGACGAGACGTGGCACCCGGCCGCGCTACGCACTGCACAAGCGCGCCTTCGCGGCAAAGCTAAGTCGCAATGGGTTTGGTGGAGCATAGCGAAGCCGCCCGCACGTAACATTGGCTTTGCCGACATAATCGAAGAAAAGCCGACGCACTGCCGCTGGCATTCGAAGGCCGAAACAAACCGCCTTCTTGCAATGATGGCACCGCTTCACCTTGCGAAGATCGAACAGGCCCGCGCGACGGGAAAGCGCTGCGTCGGCGGCGTGTACAAGCGCACGCGGCCGGACGAAAATGGCGTGAAGCGCCAGCGTGCCGAAGTGCGGTTCGATGACATTGCCGGTTGCCTACGTACGCCCGCAGGCGGGTCTAGTCGGCAAGCTATCGTCGTCGTCGAGGGGCAGTCGATCCGATCCCGCTTGCTTTCGCCACGCGAAGCGGCGCGCCTCATGGGGCTGGACGACGAATACGTACTGCCGGATCGTTACAATGATGCATACCACGTCGCGGGCGACGGCGTATGCGTGCCCGTTGTTCGGCACATTGCCGCACAGCTTATCGAACCAATTCTAGGGCTTAACGTCGAAGCGCGAGCCGCCGCGTGACGGCCGACGAATTGAAGGACGCACTTTCGACGTTTGCCAAAGATCGGCGTTTCATAGGCAAAGGTCCGCTTTGCGTGGCTCTAGTGGTCACAAATCACGCTCGCACCACTTTGCCGCTCGATTCGACAAAGCTGCTAACGGACGGCGGCGGGCAGGTGCTTGGATTGGGGAAAGGTGCAGTTCAAAGCATTTTGAACCGCCACGGCATAACGC
Organism: Novosphingobium sp.; assembly: GCF_030699305.1. GTDB lineage: Bacteria > Pseudomonadota > Alphaproteobacteria > Sphingomonadales > Sphingomonadaceae > Novosphingobium. Next base: position 71,400 of record NZ_JAUYNB010000034.1, on the reverse strand, counting down.
GCGTACTTGCTTCCGAAGGCGGACGTACGAGCCGGGGCAGCATTGGCAACATGCAAAGCTACGTCGCGTTTCTGAACGATCTAGCGACGCAAGGTGCTTCCGATCTTGACGCAATCGAACGCTACTGGATCGAGCGCGTTCATGAATTCTTCGCCGCAAAGCCGTTCAAAATCCGGCTGGATGCCTCGCGCAGCTTACGCACCGTCGTTCGCGACGTTATCGCACAGGCGGAGGAACGCCAAAAAACTACGCCGGGCACTCAATACGCTGGCGCTGTCCTGCAACACTTAGTCGGCGCGAAACTCGATTGCGCGCTTGGCGCAGGTGGCTTTTCGCACAACAGCTATTCGACTTCCGACGCACAATCGGGACGGGCGGGCGATTTCTTTATCGGCGACGTAGCAATTCACGTCACCACGTCGCCGGGCGAAGCGGTTATCGAGCGCTGCCGCGACAATTTGAACGATGGCTACAGGCCAATCCTTGTTACGATGCAGCGCGGGCTTACCGTTGCCGAAGCGCTTGCCGATAACGCGGGCATTGGCGACCGGGTTGACGTGTTCGAAATCGAACAGTTCATCGCTTTGAACCTGTATGAATTGGGTAAGTTTGCAGCGGAAGGGCGGCGCGTCGCGGTTGGCGATCTTGTCACGCGCTACAACGAAGTCGTCGAAGAATACGAAACCGATCCAAGCCTAAAGATCGAATTCAAAACCTAGCGATGGAAACGGCCGAACAGCGCAGCCGTGTAATGCGCGCTGTGAAGTCTCGCGACACAAAGCCCGAAATGATCGTTCGGCGTGCCGCTACTGCACTCGGATACCGTTATCGGCTTCACAAGGCGACATTGCCGGGCAAGCCCGATCTTGTTTTCGCGTCGCGTCAAAAAGTGATCTTCGTACACGGCTGTTTCTGGCATGGGCACGACTGCAAGCGGGGCGCACGACAGCCGAAGACTAATGCAGATTACTGGTACGCCAAGGTCGGGGGGAATCGCGAGCGCGACGCGCGTTCGATTGCTGCGCTGGAAACGAGCGGTTGGGAAACACTCGTTATTTGGGAATGCGAAACGCGCGACGGCGATGCGCTTTCCCAACGGCTATCGGCGTTCCTTGGATAGAGACAAGCGGAGCACGGTTCCGCCGCCTATGTCCACTAAATTGCTGATAATACGTCTATTTAGGGATTGCGAAATGATCATACTACAATCCTACCTACAAATTCTTGATAAGAAACCCTGTGTTGCGTCCGATCCGCCGCGCTACGGTTGCATCGCCGACTAGCGTTACGTCGTAATTCATGCCCCGCCTGCGAAGTTCGCGGCGAACGTCGGTACGCACGTTCGGCAGCGACGCGGCGGCTAGCAGTACGACGCCGTTCCAACGCACCGCCTGCGCGTCCGCTGCCGACTGGATTACGTGCATCATGGCGAGCCGCAACAGCTTCGGATACTCTGGGAAGTACATGCGGGTGTTCGTCGATAGCTGTAACGCGCACATGCTCTTGTTCCGTTCGAAGCGTGCGGCAAGCGGTCCCTTCGCCAGCTTCGCTAGAAACAGGTCCGCCCCGATACGTTCGTCGTTTTCGAGATATTGCGCGCTGTGTTCGATGAATTCGGCGCACGTCTTGATGTAGTCAAGCGCGAGATATTCGACGGCGTTGCAGCGTTCGCACAGGCCAAGCCGTACGACCTCTTCTTCGGCGTAATCGAGCATGTCCTGTAGGATAACGTGCGCTTTATCGTTGAAGCGTTCTAGCCGCATTGCCTCTACTCGCCTGCGTCGATCACCGGCGGGCAGAGCGATGCTGGTGCGCAGGTCATCCGTTACCTTCTGCGTCAGCCGGTCGCGCAGGTGGCGCAGGCCCGCGAGCGGCTTAACGCAGACAACAACGGTCTGCTGGGCTATCGTGGTCAGCCGGGAAAAATGGTCGCATTCGACCTGACCGACAAGGTAATCGAACCGGCTGACCCGCAGAAACACTTCAGCGGCCCGGTCGCTGTCCTGATCGACGAGCTGACCTATTCGGCCGGGATCCTGTTTGCCACCACCCTGCAGGATCACGGTCTGGCGGTGCTCGCAGGCCGACCGACCGGCGGATTTGCCAACCAGACCGGCAACATGATGCCGAGCCGATTGCCGAATACCGGCTTCACCGCCTACATCGCGACCCGCGAATTCGTCCGCCCGAGCGGCGACTTGCGGGTCGGACCGGTCATACCCGACCTGCCGCTCGGGGCCGAATCCGGGCCGGCTGACCTGCTGGCGCTGATGCAACGGGCCGCAGCGCTGCCCACGATCATGCCAGACAAGCGCAAGACCGTGTCGGCAAAAACGATTCACAACGGGGGCGGAGTCTGATTCCAGGCTGCTCGCCGGGGAGCCGTCATGGGCGGCGGCGGGGCTTTGGAGCATGCAGCGGTCGGCCCGGCCATTGCCCAGGCCCAGCGCGCTGGTGCGCTTCGCTGCCGGTCATGCCGCGTTCCCGGTGAAGCGGTGCCGTGTGGCATTGGCAAAGGCCACCAGCGAAAGCATCACCGGCACTTCCACCAGCACGCCCACCACGGTTGCCAGCGCGGCCCCGCTCGACAGGCCGAACAACCCGATCGCCACCGCCACGGCCAGTTCGAAGAAGTTGGACGTGCCGATCATGGCGCAAGGTGCGGCGATGTTGTGCGGCACTTTCCACGCAAAGGCCCAGGCATAGGCAATCGCGAAAATACCATAGGACTGGATGATGATCGGGATCGCAATCAGCACGATCAGCAGCGGATTGGCCACGATCGTTTCCGCCTGAAACGCGAACAACAACACCACGGTGGCAAGCAGGCCGATCACCGACCAGGGCTTGAGCCGCGCGGTGAACGCATCGACGGCGGTTACAGCCCCGCCGTGCGCCGCAATCACGCGCCGCCGGGTGAACGCTCCGGCGGCCAGCGGGATCACCACATACAGCACGACCGACAGCAGCAGGGTTTCCCACGGGACCACGATGTCGGTCACGCCCAGCAGCAGGGCCACGATCGGCGCAAACGCCGCGATCATCACCAGATCGTTCACCGCGACCTGCACCAGCGTATAGGCCGGATCGCCCCTGGTCATCTGCGACCAGACAAACACCATCGCGGTGCAGGGCGCCGCGCCGAGCAGGATCAGCCCCGCGATATATTGCTGCGCATCATCGTGGGGGAGCAGCCCCGCATACAGGGTGTCGAAGAACAGCACCGCGATAGCGGCCATCGTGAACGGCTTGATCAACCAGTTGATCACCAGCGTGATGATCAACCCGCGCGGCTTGCGGCGGATATCGCGGATGCTGGCAAAATCGACCCCGACCATCATCGGGTAGATCATCGCCCAGATCAGCACGGCCACGACCAGGTTGACCGATGCCACTTCCAGCGCGGCGAGCGCGGAAATGGCGTCCGGTGCCAGGTTGCCAAGGATCATGCCCGCGACAATGGCGAGCGCCACCCACAGCGACAGCCAGCGTTCGAAAATGCCTAATGGCGACGGGGCAGGCGACAGTGCGGGCGGCGGGGCGGTCGCGGTATCGGCCATGGTTCAGCCTTCCTGCTTCACGCGGTTGCCGCTGGCGTCGATCACCTGTTCGCCGTCTTCCTTGGCAAAGGCGGCGCGCTGGTCTGCCGGGATCAGATCCAGCACTTCTTCCGAAGGGCGGCACAGCTTCACCCCCAGCGGCGAGACCACCAACGGGCGGTTGATCAGCGCCGGATGCGCCATCATCGCGTCGATCAGCTGAGCGTCGGTCAGGTCCGCGTTGTCCAGCCCCAGTTCGGCATAGGGCGTGCCCTTTTCGCGCAGCAGCGCGCGCGCGGTGGTTCCGGCGCGGGCGATCAGGCTTTCCAGCAGCGCCCGCGACGGCGGCGTCTTGAGGTATTCGACGACATGCGGCTCAATCCCCGCATTGCGGATCATGGCCAGCGCATTGCGCGACGTGCCGCACGCCGGGTTGTGGTAGATAATCATGTCGGTCATGCGCTTGCTCCTGTGCTGGCCGCTGCGGCCCTGCCAATTGTGTTGAGTTGCTGGGGCATCGCCAGTTTGCCGATGCTTCAGGCCGCTGCGGGGTGTTCGCTCCCCCGGTGCGCGGTCATGGGCTGGCTCCCGGCGCTCCAGACCTTGCGGCGTCCCGGCGCTGCGGCGGGTTGCAGACCAGTTCACCAAGCAGGTCGCCGCACATTTCCGGCGCTCCCTGGCAACAATCCTGCATCAGGAACGTCAGCAGGCGGCGCATGCCGGAAAAATCGGCGCGGTAATGGATCAGCCGGCTTTCCCGCTCTGACTGCACCAGCCCGGCCCGCTCAAGCGTCGCCAGATGGTGCGACAAGGTGGACGGCGGGACGTTCTGGGATTCAGCAATTGCGCCGGCAATCATACCGTCCGGACCGGCTTTCACCAGCGCGCGGAACACCGATAGCCGGGTTTCATGGGCCAGCGCACCCAGCGCGTCGATCGCCCAATCCTGCGACTCCGGACTATTCATGAACGGCATCCTTCTAGAAATATCGAAATACGAAACCCGGCCGGATAGTCAAACGGTAATTCGGCGCGGCGCTGAACCGGTTGATGGCGCGGATGGCGGCGCTGGCGGCGCTGGCGGCTTGTCACGCAAGTGACACGAGGTGACTGCTAGGGAGCCGCAAAACCGGAGTGTCCCATGCGCCTTTACCGTCCTGCCTGCCTGATTGCTGCTGTGTGCCTTGCCGTTCCCGCCTATGCCCAGACGGCAGCAGATGCGGCGGCAGATACCGCAGCCTACCGCGCGCAGGGCGAGGCGGCGCTGGAGCGGCTCAAGCGCGAACCGGTCCCGCCCTCCAGAGCGCGTAATGTCATCATCTTCATCGGTGACGGGATGGGTGTATCGACGATCACCGCCGCGCGGATTTTTGCCGGGCAAGCGGCTGGCAAAGACGGCGAATCCTTTGAAACCGCGATGGACGCCCTGCCCTATGCGGCGCTGGTCAAGACCTACTCGCACGATGCGCAAGTGTCCGATTCCGCGCCCACGGCGACCGCCATCATGGCCGGGATCAAAACGCGCAACGGCATGATCGGGGTTGGCCCCGAAGCCCAGGTCGGCAACTGCGCTTCGGGCAAGGGCCAGCTTGTCCCGTCGCTGATCGGCCTGGCGCAGGACCGCGGCCTCGCCACGGGCGTGGTCACCACCACCGGCATCACCCACGCCACGCCCGCGTCCGCCTATGCCCAAACGGTCCAGCGCGATTGGGAATCCGACGCTGACATGCCGCAAGCCGCGAAAGATCAGGGCTGCACCGATATCGCCCGGCAACTGATCGAGGGCAGCACCGGCGCACGGCTCAACGTGGTGCTGGGCGGGGGCCGGACGCACTTCCTGCCCAAATCCGTACGCGACCCGGAACATGCCGGGAAATCGGGTGCGCGCGGCGATGGCCGCGATCTGATCGCGGCCTGGCAGCGCGCCAATCCGAACGGGCATTATGCCTGGAACCGCGCCCAGTTTCTGACCTTCGATCCAGCCCGGCATACGCGTCTGCTGGGCCTGTTTGAACCGAACCACATGCAGTTTGAAGCGGATCGCGCAAAGGATCCGGCGGGTGAACCGTCGCTGGTGGAAATGACCGAGACCGCGATTCGGGCCTTGTCCCGCAGCGACAAGGGCTATGTGCTGCTGATCGAAGGTGGCCGGATCGATCATGCCCACCACGCCGGCAACGCGTTTCGCGCGCTGACCGATGCCAAGGCGTTTGATGAAGCGGTCGCCGCGGCGCTGCGCCTGACCAGCGCCAACGACACCCTGATCGTGACCACGGCGGATCACAGTCACACCCTGACGATCAGTGGCTATCCGGTGCGCGGCAATCCGATTCTCGGGGCCGTCGCGGAAGCACCGGGCAAGCCGCAGCTCGCCATGGACGGCAAGGGCTATACGACGCTCGGCTATGCCAACGGACCGGGCGCCGGACATGATCACGCGCGGCACGATCCGGTCGCGGTGGATACCGCTGCGCCGGATTACCGCCAGCAGGCCACCGTTCCGCTGTCGAGCGAGACGCATGCCGGTGAGGACGTGGCGGTGCGCGCGTCCGGGCCGGGAGCGCATTTGCTGCGCGGCACGATCGAACAGCACACGATCTTCTATGTGATCCGCGAAGCACTGTTCGGCGCGGCCCAGAAGTAAATTTCAGATCCAGCATCGCGCCGGACGCGGATGAGCATTGCGGCTGCGAGCTGACGGACCGGCGCGGCGCGGACCGCGCGGGATCTGGCAGTGGCGCTTGGCGCTGCGCTGACCGCGCCCGCAGGCGGCGATCAATCCGGGTAGAAGCCCAGATTGTCGACTTCGGCCCAGGCCGACGCGCCAGCTTCGCGCCGTGCGACAACCCCGACTTCAAGCAGGTTGTCGCCGCGCCATGCCGCTGCGCCGTCGCGGTTCCTGACCGGAGCGAACGCGCTGAACGGCACGCGCACCTCGGACCAGGTTCCGGTCGCGTCAACCGGTGCGGTCCACTTGCCCGCCAGCGTGTTGATCACGACCGCATACTGGCCTGCGCCGCGCAGATTGAGCCGGATCCCGGCAAAGCGGCGGGCATCGGCGGGGCGCACCGATCCGCGTGAGAGCGGCACCAGCACGCCGCCCTCTGGCTTGTCCTTGGGCGACATCTGCACGGCAAACGCCAGCGCTGCGCCGCCGCCTGCCCCTGGCACCCGGTTGGCCACCACCGCGGACCGTTCGACACCGCCATCCATGTCAGCCAGCCGCAGCGTATCCAGCGCGCTGCGCCCATCGGCGCGCTCAAAATCGTCGATCAGTTGCGGAGCCAGCGCGGCGGGCAACGCCGTCTCGAAATTGCCGCCGGGCAGCTTGACCCCGCCGCCGAAGGCAACCCGGCCATCGATCAGCACGCGGTCGATCTTGTGGACATCGGCGATCGTTTCCCACGGCTTGCCATCGATCAGCAGAAGATCGGCGCGCTTGCCGCGTTCGATGGTGCCGCGATCATCGGCCATCCCCAGCGCGAGCGCACTGTTTGCCGTGCCAGCCAGCAGCGCCGCCCTGGGGCTGAGCCCGGCCTCGACCATCAGTTCCATTTCCTGCAAGCTCGAATAGCCGTGGCGTGCGCCCCCGATCCCGGCATCGGTACCCAGCGCAATCGGCACGCCAGCCGCAAACAGCGTTCTGAGGTTCGCTTGCGCAAAGCCCCATTTGCGGATGCGCTGCCGGGTGACCGGATCGTCCTTGCGGCCGGGATCAAGATCGTCCGGCTTCAGCTGATAGATGGCCAGCGTCGGCGCGTAAAAGGTGCCAGCCGCCTTGATCGCCGCGACTGTCGCTTCATCCAGCAGCGCGTCCTGGATGCTGTGGGCAATGATGTCGACCGATGCGTTCGCCGCGATTCTCCCGCGCTCCACTGTCACGGTATGGGTCAGCACACGCTGGCCGTACTTGCGCGCCTCAGCCGTGAGCGCGCCCAGCGTCTCTGCATTCATCGAGGTTTCTTCGGGCAAGGTGCCGTAACGCCAGCCGTCGGTGAAGACCTTGATGTGATCGGGGCGATACGGCTGGAGCGCCTGCACCGCGCGCCGGGCACTTTCGGCGGTGGCGACCCATTTTGTCGTATTGGTATCGGCCCAGTCCGCACCGTGACCACCCGGGGTGCTGATCCTGGCGACGAAGTTGACATGCGGCGCAACGATCCCCCGAAGCCAGGCGCGGAGCGGTTCGAAAGCTTCGGGCTGCTGGTGAAAATCGTTCACCGTCGTTACGCCGCTGGCGACATAGGCGCTGGCAATCTGGGGCAGCGCTGCGGGCGATCCGCTGGGTGACCAATGGGTGTGAACGTCGGCAAAGCCGGGCAGCAAGGCCTTGCCCTCGGCGCGGATGACCACTGCCCCTTTGGGAATCCGGACATTCGGCCCGACAGCTTCGATCCGGCCGCTGCGGATAACGACGGTGCCGCGAAACGGCTCTCTGCCGGTGGCGTCGAAAATGGTGGCATCGGTTATCGCCACTGGCCGGTCATTGGTCTGCGCCAGAAGCGCCGGGCTGCCGATCCCGAATGCAAGCACGGCCAGCGCCTTCGACGCCAGCATCCCCGAACAAAGTCCACACTTGCGAGCGATCACACCGCACCTCCATCAACCGATAATCCGGGTTCGTAACGCAATGACGCAGCGTTGTCTGCTTACCCCATCATTTCCCCGTTCAAGCCGGTGCGGCGGCAGAACTGGCAGAATTGGCCGACTTTTAACCCCGCAGCCGTCGCCGGAAATTTAAAGTGGGGTTTCATTGCTGCATTGCGTCAAACATGGCAGGTGCGGCAACAAGTGTGGCCGCGTCAGGGACGGCTCAGCACGAACAGGGGGTTCTCAATGGTCAGCAAATCACACTCCATCCGCAGGCAGGTGCTGTGCGCGGCATCGCTCATCGGCCTGGCTGTCGCGCAGCAGGCGGCCGCGCAGGAGGCACCGCCGCAGCCAGAAGAAACCGCGAAAGGCAGCGAGATTGTGGTTACGGGGAGCCGCATCGCCGGTTCCAAGATCACCGAAGCCCTGCCGGTTACCGTGGTCAGCGAGGAAGAGATTGCGGCGACGGCGGCAGTTTCCGGTGATGACCTGATCCGCTCGATCCCGCAAATGAGCGACGTTTCGTTCAATACCAGCAACGGTCAGACCAGCAGCAACTTCGCGCGCGGCGATGTTGGCTCGATCGACCTTCGCGGACTTGGGGTCGGCAACACCCTGGTCCTGCTGAACGGTCGCCGGGTCGTCCAGCACCCGAGCAGCCAGGCAAGCGCATCGCTCGCCCCGGTCACCACCTACAACACCAACGCCATCCCGGTGTTCGGCGTAAAGCGGGTTGAAGTGCTGCGCGATGGCGCCGCTGCGCTGTACGGCACCGATGCGGTGGCCGGTGTGGTCAACACCGTGCTGCGGGACAACATCAACGGCGGCAGCCTCTCGCTCCAGTATGGCGGGGCCGAAGGCACCGGCCTGCGCGAATTCAACGCTTCGGGCTATCTCGGCTCGGATTTCTCGAACGGGCGCGGCAACTTTTCGGTCCTGTTCAACTATACCAACCGGACCGCGCTGACGTCGCAGGACCTGCCCTTTACCGCCACGTCGGATCACCGGGCGTTCGCTGAGTTCGCCGGCACCATCTTTGCGGGATCGAACAGCCTGGATGACACCAGCACGCTGGCACACTGGGGCAACTTTGCGACCGTGGGCGGGGTGCGGGTCCGCCGGGGCACGACCAATGTCACCACGGCAGGCGGGGTGTTCTCGATCCAGCCGACCGCCAACGGCGGTTGTTCCTACGATCTGGGCACCGGCATCTGCATCGATGACGGCAACCGCGCGACCACCGGGGCTGACCGCAACACCCGCTGGGACGGGCAGGCCAATTTCCCGATCTCGATCTCGCCCAGTCTTGACCGGATCAATCTCTATGCATCGGGCCACTATGACCTGACAGATGACGTGACGATGTTCACCGAACTGGGTTACTATTACGGCAAGACCAAGAGCATCCAGGACAGCGTGTTCTCGATCGGGTCGATCCAGATGACCATTCCGGCGTCGAACTACTGGAATCCGTTCGGTCCGGTGACGTTTGCCAACGGCAGTGCCAATCCCAACCGCCTGGCCGGGATCGATGCGCCTGTGGCCGGTTTGCCGATTTTCATGTCGAGCTATCGCTTCGTCGACATGGGGCCGACGGTGGTCGATGTGACCAACCGGCAGTTCCGGGCCGTGCTGGGCCTGCGCGGCGAGGCGCTGGGCTTCAAGTGGGAAACCGCCGGGGTCTATTCCGAAGCCAGTGTGAATGACGTGCAGGACGGCATCAGCTCGACCCTGCTGCAAAAGAACCTGGCACTGTCGACCCCTGACGCCTACAACCCGTTCAACGGCGGTAGCGCAACCAATCCGACCGGGCCGGACACCTCGGTCAGCAGCCAGGCCGCACTTGATGCCATTCGCATCAAGACGACCCGCAAGGGCAAATCGACGCTGGCGGAATGGGATTTCCGGGCATCGCGGCCGGATCTGTTTTCGCTGCCCGGCGGCGACGTCGGGATGGCATTCGGCGCTGAAATTCGCCGGGACACACAGCTGGATGACCGCGATCCGCGCGTCGATGGCACGATCAAGTGGACCGACACGGTAACTGGCGTGGTTCAGGACAGCGACCTGTTCGGGGTCAGCCCGACGCCTGACACGCGCGGCGCACGCACTGTCTTTGCAGCCTATTCCGAACTCGCCATTCCGGTCATTTCGCCAGAAATGGACGTGCCGCTGATCCGCAGCCTGACGCTCCAGGCGGCGGGGCGCTATGAGCACTACTCCGACTTCGGCAGCATCGCCAAGCCGAAGGTCGCCGCCGCATGGGATGTGGTTGAAGGGTTGCGCCTGCGTGGTTCGTGGGCACAGGGCTTCCGGGCGCCGAACCTGGAACAGACCAATGCCACGATTGTCACGCGCGGCAACACCCGGACCGATTACATCCGCTGCGAAGCCGACCTGCGGGCCGGACGGATTGCCAATTTCAGCAGCTGCGGCCAGGCATTTGTCACGACCGCGCGGCGGGCCGGCAACCCGAACCTTGAACCCGAAACCTCGGAAACCTGGACCTTCGGCACGGTGCTGCAACCTTCGTTCCTCAACACCGGAAAGCTGCGCACCACCTTCACGGCCGATTTCTGGCAGGTGAAGCAGAAGGGGATTGTAGGCGTCTATGGCGAAGGCAATGCGCTGATCAACGACTACCTGCAGCGCGTCCAAGGGTCGAACGATCCGAACGTCACCCGCGCCGCGCCAACCGCTGATGACATCGCCCTGTTCGCCGGGACCGGGCTGACCCCGGTCGGCCGCGTGACCTATGTTGACGATCTCTATCGCAACCTTGAACCGCAAACCGTGCGCGGGCTCGATTTCGGGCTCAATATCGGACTGCGCGATACCGGCATCGGCAACTTCACCCTGTCCGCCAATGTCGCCTATCTGCTCAAGTATTACCGCGATGCTTCGCCGGACATCCAGGTGCTGATCGATGCCCGCGCGGCCGGAACGATCAATCAGGACACGATCATTCCGGAAGGCGGCGATCTGGTCCGGAACGACGGCTTCCCGAAGTGGCGCGCATCCGGTTCGCTGACCTGGAAGCTGGGTCAGTTCACGACCGGTGTGTTCGTCAGCCATCGCGGCAGCGTGATCGACGATGACATTTCGGTCAGCGGCCAGAACTGGACGGTCAAGAGCTACACGACGGCGAACCTGTATGTGCAGTATGATCTGATGGGCGGCATTGCCGATCGGACCACCATCCGCCTGGGCGTTCGCAACATCGCCAATTCCCGTCCGCCGATCGATTCCGGCTCATTCGGCTATATGGGCTCGCTGGATTCGCCCAACCCCCGGTATTGGTACGCCAGCATCCGCAAGGACTTCTGAGCGCCCAGGCAGTCCCTTCGGCCTGGTCGGTCGACGGGGCTGCCTGACCAGACGGTTCCAGTCCAGGAAGGTGGTTTTGTGAAGAGCATCGTTCGACGCGTTTTGGGGCAACCGGCACTGGCGCTGGCGATCTGTATCAGCGCTCCCCTGGGAGCGGCCCCTTCCGGTGAAACAGCCGCCAGTCCGGCCCCTCCGGCTCCGGCGGCATACCCCAGCACCTATCGCCCCCGCGCCGAGGCGGACACCGCGATCGTCAATGCCTCGATCCTGACGGCGACCGGGGTGCGGATCGACAATGGCACGATCCTGATGTCGGGGGGCCGGATCGTGGCCGTTGGCAAGGATGTCCCGGTCCCCGCCGGCGCGCGCAGCATTGATGGCACCGGCAAGTGGGTAACGCCCGGCATCATCGATTCGCATTCGCATCTGGGGGTCTTTCCCGCACCGGGCGTAGCCGGCCACGCCGACGGGAACGAGAATATCGATCCCTACACCGCCAATGTCTGGGCCGAACATTCCGTCTGGCCGCAGGACCCGGTCTTTACCAAGGCACGCGCAGGCGGGGTTACCAGCCTGCTCGTCCTGCCGGGTTCGGCAAACCTGTTCGGCGGCCGGGGGGTGACGCTCAAGAACGTTCCCGCCGTGACCGTGGCGCAGATGAAGTTTCCCGGCGCGCCCTACACGCTCAAGATGGCGTGCGGCGAAAATCCGAAGGGCCGGTATGGCAGCCGCGGTCGGGCGCCGGCCACGCGGATGGGCAATGTCGCCGGGTTCCGGCGCAGCTGGATCGATGCGGCCGAATATGCCCGCAAGTGGGATACCTACGACCGCAAGCGCGCCAAAGGCGATGCAGCCGAAGCGCCCAAGCGCGAGCTTGCGCTGGAAACCCTGGCCGGTGTTCTGAAGGGTGAAATCCTGACGCAGAACCATTGTTACCGGGCCGACGAAATGGCCGTCATGATCGATGTCGGCCACGAGTTCGGCTACAGGACCGCCGCGTTCCACCACGCCGTGGAAGCATACAAGATCGCCGATCTCCTTGCTGCCGAAGGAACCTGCGTCGCCACCTGGGCTACCCGCTGGGGCTTCAAGATGGAGGCCTTCGATGCGATCGAGGAGAACGCCGCGATACTTGCCGCCCGCGGGGTATGCGTTGCCATCCATTCGGACGAGCAGGGCCTGATCCAGCGCCTCAACGTTGAAACCGCAGTTGCGCTTGCGGCCGGGCGGCGGGCGGGAATCGCCATCCCGCAGGAAGAAGCGATCAAGTGGATCACGCTCAATCCCGCCAGAATCATGGGCGTCGCGGACCGGACGGGGTCGCTGGAACCAGGCAAGATGGCGGACGTCGTGCTGTGGAGCCGCAACCCCTTCAGTGTCTATGCCGTGGCTGAAAAGGTGTTCATCGACGGTGCGCTGATGCACGACACGTCTGATCCCGGCTCGATCTATCGCAGCGATTTCGAGCTTGGCCAGCCAGTGGGAGCGCAGTGAGATGAAGTTCGGACCGCTTTCACTCGTTCTGGCCGGATTGGCCGGCCTTGCCTGCTCCACTGCAACCCAAGCGCAGACCTTTGCGATAACGAACGCGCACATCCTTTCGCCCGGCCCGATCGGTGAGGTGGAACGCGGGACAATCGTTGTTCGCGACGGCAAGATCAGTGCCGCCGGTGCCAATGTGGCGCTGCCTGATGGCATCACGATTGTCGATGCCAGGGGCGGCTATGTCACGCCGGGCCTGATTGCCGTGAACACAGCGCTGGGGCTGGTCGAAGTCAACTCGGTCAGCGGGACAATGGATGCCCGAACCAGCAGCACCAGGATCAGCGCCGCATTCGACGTGCAGTATGGGCTCAACCCGGCATCGACGCTGCTGCCGGTCGCACGGCTGGGCGGGATCACCCGCGCGGTGGTGATGCCCGACTATGATGACAGCAACAAGGAACGCGAAGCGCTCTTCGCCGGCAAGGCCGCGCTCATTTCGCTTGGCGAAGGCCCGGACATCCTGTTCAGAGCAGGCGCAGGCATGGTGCTTGAACTGGGTGAAGACGGCGCGGCCCGTCTCGGCGGATCGCGCGGGTCGGAGTTTGTCCAGCTGCGCGAGCTGTTCGCCAGCCTGCGGAAAACGTGGACCACCGACAACAACTGGGGCCTGTCAGAGGCCGATCACCGGGCGCTTGCGCCGGTTGTATCGGGGGCTATGCCGCTGGTTGTCGTGGTTCGTCGCGCTGCCGACATCAGGCAGGTGCTCAGCCTTGCCAGGGATTTCCGCCTCAAGCTGATCCTGAGCGGCGCGGAAGAAGGCTGGCAAGTGGCGGATGCAATCGCGGCGATGAAAGTGCCGGTCCTGCTGAACCCGACCTCCAACATCCCGTCGAGCTTCGATCAGATCGGCGCCTCGCTGCGCAATGCGGCGATCCTCAAGGCGGCGGGCGTGGATATCGCGATCAGCGGCAACGATGCCGGTCACCGCGTCCGGGACATGCGCTACAACGCCGGTCTGGCGGTTTCACGCGGCCTCCCGCAGGCCGCCGGGCTTGAGGCGATTACCCTTGCCCCGGCGCGCATCTTCGGTGTTGCCAATCTGGTCGGATCGATCGAACCGGGCAAACTGGCCGATCTGGTGATCTGGGATGGCGATCCGCTTGAGCCGCTCAGCGGACCGGTGGCAGTCTACGTCGATGGCAAGGCACAGCCGATGCAGTCCCGCGCCACGCTGCTGGGACAGCGCTATGGCAAGCAGTAACAGCGTGAAAATTGCCGGTGATGCGACGCACGGTCACGTCATTGCCATTCCGCGGGCGTTGAGCCAGTCCCGGCACAGGTCCACCGCCTGCTTCTGGCGATCGGGCTGCTGCTGATAATAATGGGTTGCGCCCTCGATGCAGGCGAACTGCTTGTCCGCACTCCCAAGAAGTTCGAAGATTTTCCGCGGATGGGCCGCAGGCGTGGCATCGTCGGCACCATTTTCGATCACCAGCGCCGGCACGCTTATATGCGGTGCATTGGCGCCCGTGCGCGCGCGGGACTGGTCGTAGGACCATTGCGATAGCCAGGCGCGCAGCGTGGTGTAACGGGCCAGCCCAACCGGCCCCGCGTTGGCGGGGCAACCGTGCTCAGCGCGATCCTCTTTCTGATCGGCCTTGGCGAGCAATGGCGACTGCGGCGCGGCAACATATTCAAATGACGCCGGATCAAGCATGTATATAGTTCCCGTTTTTATTGGCCTGCAGGCATGGGTTACTACCGGCAGCCATCATCGCCTGGGTGTCGCGTCGACCCTGTCGGCCGGGGGTTTTGTGCCATTTGCACCGTCCGCCCCTTGGCCGGACTACGCTGCATGCCCTGACAGGTGAGGGGCTGCTTTACCCGCTCGCATGACTGGAAGCCGCCGCATCGCCAGCTCCGCAAACGCTTTGTCAGGCCCTGAGCCTGGCCCGTAAACGCATAACCGGCCTCAGCTCAGGGCCGGGGTCAGCACCTGCTTCATCGCGCCGGGGTCCGCGTCAATGGCAGGGCCGTGGTGCACTTGATCTCTTCCATCGAGAAGGTCGAGCTTACGTCCGTCAGCCGCACGCTCTTGATCAGGCGGCGATAGACCGCGTCATAGGCGCCGATGCTTTCGACCCTTAATTTGAGCAGGTAATCGACGTCACCGGTCATACGGTAGAACTCGACCACCTCAGGAATGTCGCGCACG
This sequence comes from Novosphingobium sp., assembly GCF_030699305.1. GTDB lineage: Bacteria > Pseudomonadota > Alphaproteobacteria > Sphingomonadales > Sphingomonadaceae > Novosphingobium. The sequence goes on along the minus strand of NZ_JAUYNB010000034.1, from coordinate 56,244 downwards.
GAATCGGTCAGCTTCTTGAGCCATTCCTCGGAATGCTCGGCCGCCCGGATGCTGACGAAAACCGTCATGTCCAGGCCAAGCTTGCTGGCATCGAGCAGTGTCACCCGCTGGGCGATCACGCCTGATTCCTCCAGCCGCTTGATCCGCCGCCAGCACGCATTGTGCGACATGTTGGCCCTGGCCGCGACGTTGGCGATCGACAGGGTCGCGTCCTCCTGCAGGATTGCCAGTATGCGAACATCGGCATCGTCCAGCGATACTTTGGACATGTTCCAACCTCCTTCGCGGCACAGTTCAGTGCCATTCCAAACACGTCATGATCAACCCATTGCGCCGACGGAACCCCAGCGGGCAGTCACTTGTCGGAACACCCTGCAAGGCCCGGTCAGCACCCGGCGTCACGGGAACGCCATCGCCTGTGCAGAATCGCGCACCTGACCTTGTGCGGGAGATATATCCCAATATTGCCACTTATAAAGGATACACATCCCAATTTTTGACCATTTCCCCTAAAAAATGAGGATGATTCCACCACGCAGATTGTGGCATAAACAATCTGACGGGGGCAAATGGAATGACATTATTAAGCCTGGACTTTTCCGAGCACACAGCCTGGAGCGATAGTCCGGCTGATGAGTTTTTTGAAAATGCAACAACACCAGATTTAGTTGCAAATCAGGAAAGAAAAGCGTGTAAAGCAACGGAAACAAATTACGACGATATTTTGAAATCCGTTCTCCCGCACGTCCCTGATCTGCGGAGATATTTCAAATGGCGATTGCCAGTAGACGATGTAGATGATGCGATACAGGATGTTTTACTTCGTATTTTACGCCGATCCGATCTGACAGCCCTGGATCGCCCGAAATGCTACCTTTTCCAGGCCGCGCAGGCGGCCCTGATCGACCGGCATCGCCGACAGAATACGCGCAAGGCCTTGCTCCATTGCGAACTGATGGACGAAATGCACCCCGTCGATGAACTCCATCCATTGCACATCCTGATTGCGCGGGATGAGTTCCGGGCGGTCGAGGACGTGCTGAGCAAACTTCCCGCCAGGACCAGAGAAATCATAATATCCGTGCGGCTTGAAGGCGTAAGCCTCAAGGATCTGGCGCGCAAATATGCAATTTCGACCAGTGCAATCGAAAAACATGTGACCAAGGCCATTAAAGCCTTGGATAGATCAAAATCAGGATCAAATTTTATTTTCAGCGGCGAAGCAAATTGAAATTACTGAGCGATTTTTATAATATTAATGGAAAACAAAATGACCGCCTTCAGGAACGTTACTGAATCAACACGCCTCATTCACGGCGAAGCCCTTTGCGACCGGCTGCAGCGGACGCCCGGCCCGCCGATCCATCGGGGTTCCACCATTCTCCTTGATAGCTGCGAGCAAGTTTATGACCCCTCGCTGGTAACGTATGGGCGGGTCGGCCTGACCACGCAGCGGTCGCTGCGTGACGCCCTGCGTGACCTGGAACATGCCGATGAAGCGTTCATCTATCCATCGGGGCTCGCGGCGATAACCGCAACGCTGTCGGCGCTGCTCGCGTCCGGTGATGAAGTGCTGGCGTGCGACTCCGTATACAACCCCACCCGCCGCTATCTGGCAGGAACGCTGGCCCGGTTCGGGGTTACGGCGCGCTATTTCGCCCCAACGACCGATGTTGCGGCGATCAAGGCGATGATCACCCCGGCGACGAAGCTGATCTTCCTGGAATCGCCGGGCTCGAACACGTTCGAGATGCAGGATATTCCCGCCATTGCCCGCATGGCCCGCGCCATGGGCGTGATGACGGCAGTCGACAACACCTGGTCTTCCGGCGTCCTGTTCAAGCCGCTCGATCACGGCGTGGATGTCAGCATCCAGTCGCTGACGAAGTATGTCTGCGGGCACTCCGATGTCTTCATGGGACTGGCGGCGGCGAGCGGAACCGCTGTCGAGCTGCTGGCCAAATCAAGCAATGAGACTGGCTGGGCGGTCTCGCCGGACGACGCCTATCTGGCGCTGCGGGGCCTGCGAACGCTCCATCCTCGTTTGGCGCGGCATGGTGCGAGTGCCCTGAAGATAGCGCAGTGGCTGGCTGAACAGCCGGAAGTGCACACCGTGCTCTGCCCCGCACTGCCGCAGGATCCCGGCCATGCAATCTGGCAGCGGAACTACAGCGATATCTGCGGCCTGTTCAGCATCGTGCTCAATCCTGTGGCCGACGCGGCTGTCAGGCAAATGCTTGAATCGCTGTCGCTGTTCGGACTTGGCTATTCCTGGGGAGGCTTTGAAAGCCTCATCCTGCCATGCGACCCGCAGCTGGCGGTGCGCACATGCAGCGGCAAATTCGCCGGCCCGCTGCTGCGAATCCACGTCGGCCTGGAAGACCCCAGCGATCTGATAGCAGACTTGCGTCACGGCCTGGACCAGTTGAGCAGGCACCGTGCTGCGATGGCCAGATCAGGTCAGAAATATTGAAGGTAATGGTGCGCGCTTGTTCGCAAACCGGTCTGCCGCCGTGCCGCCCTGAACCCCAACCGCCCATGTCCGGTGGATTGCACAGCAGCGGGCAAACCGGAATCCCGGCTAATCCAGCGGCACTTCGATTTGCTGCATGATCCGATCGGTTTCGCCCAGGATTTTTATGATCCGCTGATAGTGGCGGATATCGTCCCATGACAGCGCGCGGCCCTTGCGGTCTTTCAGCCACTTCTGCGCGGGCTGGTATCCGCCGATGTGGAAATTCCACGCGGTATCGGACACCCCGGCAAAGCCTTGGGCAGCGTTGATCCACACCTTGCCGCCTTCCAGCCGGGGCTTGTCCACCACGCTGTCCCCGTCGCCTTCAAACGGGAAATGGGCATCGCCGATCGCCGCCGGTTCCATCAGGTGCAGGCGGCGCAAGGCCTCGCCCTGTGCGCTGATACGGGCGAAGGTTGCCGGATCACGCGGGAACGGCACGCGCGGGAAATCCACTTTCAGGAATTCGCGATAGGTTTCGCGGTAGGCGGGGCAGTGCAGCACCCCATAGATGTAATCGAATACCTTGACCTCATCGGGCCGCGCAGCGCCGGATGCGCGGCGGAAAGCGCCGCTGCCATCGGGCGCGACAAGCGGGCCAGTCAGTCCAGCCTCTTTGCAAATTTGGGCGTAAAGCCTTGGCTCCACATTTAGGCGAATAGTTTGATCTAAATCCTGCTCGTCTGGATGAATATACAAAGGGATATTAACGGACTGTGTCGAACTTTCAGCATACTTTGTTTCAGAAATAAGGTCGGTCACAAAAAAGTGATCGGGCATTGGATTTTTGTTACTTCTTGCTGTAGCAAGTCCGAGATTGTGACGACCAAAGAAATGACCCATAACCCTATCCCGGCGATGCACGGCAACGTGGGCATTATAGACCGTAAAACGTGTATCAAATGGCCGGTAGGAAATCGGCGTAACTGCGCTTCGCCAAGCACCATCAGCTAGCGCAACCTTAGCCGACGAATAGTTCCACTGGCTTTGCGAACACAGTCGGAATAGTCCCCGTGCTTCTGCCTCATTGGCCGTTGTCAGAAGTCGCTCTACCTTTTGCACTGCCTCAGCAGCCGTCCACGAAATCGCGAATTCATCATGCGTCGTTACAATGCCGGGAGCAGGACGGCCATTTGCAGAGAACAGATCAGCTACCGAGAACCCCGCCAGATAAGCTGACTCCAAGGCCTTGTCCGTTGGCTTGAAGCGCCACGGCGCGGCATCAGGCGAAACATCCTGTGCAGCCAGATCGAAGTGACTTCCAGCCCAAAGCGCTTGATACTTGTGCTCCCGATCGCCCCACAATTCACCGTGCAACACCGTTGCAGGCTGCTTTGCCTGCCCAGTTTCTCGACGCTTGACGGCAACGATGATCGCCACCCCTTGCTGGATATCGAACACGTTCTTGTCCGGCGAACCGTCCGGGCTAACTTCCTTTTTCTTGGCGTTTCCGTGCAGGTCCAGCACGTAAAGCCGGTCAAAGGTCTGGCGCAAATGGCTTCGCATATCCAAGAAAGTCGGATTATCCAGATACCCGTGGTTGGTGATGAACCCCAGCACCCCTTCCCCGTTCTTTTCGATCATGTGTTCGGCAAACCGAATGAATTTCACGTAATCGTCCGACAGCCACTTGGCTTGGGCAGGGCGCTTCAGTTCCGGACTGACCTTGTAATCGGCCATCAGGCCTTCGATCCACGGCCCTTTGTTCGATGAATGCCCAGAATAAGGCGGGTTGCCGATCACGCACATGATCGGCGTCTGGCGTTTCACATCGCTGGCCTGTTTCGCCTCGTTCGCCAGCCATTGGGCAAACAGGTTCTGTTCCACCTTCTCGCCTTCTTCCAGACTGTTGGTCAGATAGACGCCCAGCCGGGGCGGGTTGCCGGTTGGCTTGTACCCCAGTTCGGTCAGGATCATGTCCAGCTTCATGTGGCACATGGCATAGCTGGCCATCAGCAATTCGAACCCGTGCAGGCGCGGGATCAGATCGGTTTCGACATAGTTTGACCACTGCCCCGGCGCGATGCCCTTGACCCGGTCCGCCACAAGTTTGATGACTTCGGCCAGAAACGTGCCGGTGCCGGTTGCCGGATCAAGCACCTGCACCCGGTGAACGTCCTTGGGGATCGTCACCGGCTTGCCCTTGGCATCGGTCTGCCCGGTATCCCAATCGATCGTGACGCGGCTGGTATCGGCCAGCCCGTCGGCCAGACCGAATTCGGTTTTCAGCACATCGTCCACCGCGCGCACGATGAAGTTCACCACCGGTTCGGGGGTATACCACACGCCCCGCGCCTTGCGCTTGGACGGGTTGTATTCGGCCAGGAACGTTTCGTAGAAGTGCAGGAACGGATCGTTGCGCGCCGTGAACTTGCCGAAATCGCGCAGGATATGGTGCAGGTCCGCCGCGCGGAACACGTCGCACAGTTCATCGATCACCCAGCGAATCCGGTCGTCCAGATCAACCCCGGCGATATAGCCGAACAGGCTGCGCAGGAACGGGTTGGACCGGGGCAACAGGTCCAGCGCCTCAACCCGGCTGAAACTGTCCATCGTGGTATCGTGCAGGCGCGCCGCAAACAGGCCATAGGCGATCGTTTCGGCATAGATATCGGCGAATTCCGCCACGGTGATTTCGTGGATCAGGTTCGCCTTGAACGCCTCATACTGGCCGGTCAGTTCGGTTGCGTTCCCGGCGTCCATATCCGCCACCAGCGCGCGGCCCATGATATCCTTGATGATCGCCGCCTTGCCCGCCATCATTTCGGCCAGCTGGCGCGCGGTGCGAATGCTGACCGGCGTTTCCCGCGCAAAGTCGCGCAGCAGGCTCTCCAGCTGGGGGAAGTTTTCAGGGCGCGCGGGCAGGGTCGGGATCAGATCGGCGATCGTGACGAACGCCACGCTTTCACCCAGCCGGATAAATTCGAAGTCCAGCCCGTTGGTGTAAATCAGGTTCGGCAGGCCTTTGGTATAGCGCGCCTTCTGTTCGCGGCTGTAATCGCCCGTGGCGAACTTGCGAACGTCCTTGCCAATGTCCTTGGCTTCAACCCAGCCGATCGAAATGCCCTTGCGGTCAAACACGAAATCCGGCGCTCCAACCGCCACGCGGCGCGGTTCGTTGATAACCGTTACGTCCGGATCGATCGCATTGAACAGGCGGGACAGCGCGGGGCGAAAGCTGTGTTCCGTGGTCTGCCCGCTGGCGTGCAGCGAACGGATTTCATTGACGTAACCCTGAATATCCATGTGCAGATTTGCCCTAGCCCCTACCTGTCCGGTCAGGCTTACGGGGCTTGCCGCCTGCCGCCAAGATTTTCCTAAATCAATTGGCGAGTCAGCGTTTTGAAACGGCTGGAAACGGCAGGGCACAGCCCTTCGCGCGCGCGTGAATTGTCGGGTTTGCTATATCAGACCGGGGGTAACAAGCTCGCCCCTTAGATCGCCCTGCAAACCATCATACCCCCCGGCCCTCTGCCAGCCCTGCCAGATCGCCAGACGCTTGCCATAGACAAGGCTGGGTTGCCCCCACGGCTTCGGACCCTGCCCGATCATGCCCAGCCGCCCTTCCAGCGCCGCCGGATCACTGGAACAGCGCGCAGTGGCAACGCCATGCCGGAACACGCGGCTGGCGAAATTGCGGGTGCGCACCGCTGTTTCGCGGTGCCCGCGCTTTTCGAGTTGCTTAAGCGGTTCCAGCAATTCGGCTGGTTGGATATCCGCAATCGGGCGCGCGCCGATGACCGGCCTGCACCACTTGGCGGGCCGCGCCATGTGCCGTGCGGGCATCAGCCAAACCCATATCAGGCCAAGCACCCAGCCCCAGCCGCTTTTCCTTACCGTCCACCCGAAAATTGTAGAACCACAGCTTTGAGCCGTTCGGGCGGACTTCCAGATACAGCCCCTTGGCGTCGGCCTTGCGATAGGCCTTATCCAAAGGCTTAAACCCTTTTATTTCCAATGCTTTAATAGCAATCTGGGGGCACTGGCAGAAACGCCCAGCGCCTTCGAGAGACGCAATGTCGCTCAAAAACCGCAGAAATTCAAGGTTTCAGGGGATACCCAGACACAGGGTAATGGTGCCGCTTACAGGATTCGAACCTGTGACCCCATCATTACGAATGATGTGCTCTACCGACTGAGCTAAAGCGGCGTTCCGGCGGGCGTTTACCGACGGCGAGGCCGGGGTGCAACGTTTTCCGCGCGAATATTTGGAGGCCCGAGCCGGAATCGAACCGGCGTAAACGGATTTGCAATCCGGTGCGTAACCACTCCGCCATCGGGCCTTACCCACGGTTGCCCGCAGGAATGGGGCCACTAGCCGAGGTCTGCGGTGCGCGCAACTCGATTCATCCGGCCTGCTATTCGGTCCGCGTGAACGCCAGCGTGCGGCGGGCCGGGTCAGCCGCGTCCAGTCGCACGCGGATCGCTGCGCCGGGGACCACGTCCTGCGCCGGGGTGCGGGCGACCACCGGCAAGTCGCACAGCTGGAACCGCGCGCCGGTTTCGCCAAGGTCCGTCACAACAGCGGCGAAGTGCTCACCTTCGCGGCCCGCCAGGATCGCGGTTTCGGCGAGGTCCACCACGGCGCGTTCGACTTGTCCGGCGCGGGCATCGGCCTTGCCCATTACCGTCGGCAGGCGGGTGAAGGCCGCGCTGACGACAGCGGGCACTGGCTGGCCATTGGCAACCGCCAGCGCGGCGCGGATCACATAGCGATCGGCCAGCCGCCGCAGCGGGGCGGTGGCATGGGCATAAGTGGCCGCCATCGCCGCGTGCCACGGCGTGGTTCCGGGCTGGAATGGCTCGTAACTTGCCCCCTGCCCGGCGCGGCGGATCGCCAGCATGAATGCGCCGTCACGGGGATCCGCGGGGTTGAGCGTCTTTTCGAACCGGGCCAGCGGCAGCGCATCCGGCCAGTGCAGGTTAAACGCGTGAGCCGTCTGGCGCAGCCGCGCGACCGCGAAATCATCGGGCGCGGCCATCACCCGGAACAGGCCGGTGCCGTGCGCGTGAAGCAGATCGGCCACCGCCATGTTGGTCGCCAGCGACAGCGCCGCATTGCGCGTTTCCGACCGGAGCGGCGGGCGGAACCGCAGGGCATAGCGGCCATCGTTGGTGCGATCCACTTCCTGCTCCGGCGGATCGACCCGGGCCGCGCCGCGCCGGTCTTCGGCCGCAGCAATCCGCGCGGCGAGGTCTGGCAGGGCTGGCGGCAACTGATCATCGCGCGCGGTATCATAGGCCAGCTTGGCGCGGCTGCGGATCACCGCGCGGGTGACGCCGTCCAGCACCGCGCCGCCATCGGGCGCGACGCGGGTGGTGAAGACCACAGCCGGGCGCGGTCCATCCGGCAGCAGGCTGGCAGCGCCTTCGGCCAGCACCGGCGGATAGAGGCCCGCCTTGCCATCGGGCAGATAGGTCGTCACGCCGCGCCGCCAGGCTTCCTGATCGACCGGATCATCATCATCGACGAACCACGCCACATCGGCGATGGCATAGTGCAGCAGATAATCCGCGCCCGCTGCTTCGATTGCGAAGGCCTGATCGAGATCGGTGGAACTGGCCGGATCGAGCGTGACGAATTCGCGCGCGGTCCAATCGGCATGCGCGCTGGGCAGGCGCTGCGCGGCCCGTTCGGCGGCGGCAAGCACGGCTGGCGGGAAACTGTCGGGCACGCGAAACTGCGCGCGAATGGCGGCCAGTCCTTCGCCGAGCAGGCGATCCGGGTCGTGCAAAGCTTTCATGCCCCAAGCGCTAACCCGCCGCTGCCGACTTGCCAAGCGATGCCGCAATAGGCGAGAGAGGCACGACAGCCTGAGCACCGGCATTGACGCCGCACCCCACCTTTTAGTAAGCATTGCTTACAAAATACCGCGACCGCCGCGGAGAGGAGTATTTCGGACATGAAGACCCGCGCCGCCGTTGCCTTTGCGCCCAAGACCCCGCTGGAAATCGTCGAGCTGGACCTGGAAGGTCCGAAAGCCGGTGAAGTGCTGGTCGAGATCATGGCGACCGGGATCTGCCACACCGATGCCTACACGCTGGACGGGTTCGATTCGGAAGGCATCTTCCCCAGCGTGCTGGGCCACGAAGGCGCCGGGATCGTGCGCGAAGTGGGTGCGGGCGTGACCAGCGTGAAGCCCGGCGACCATGTGATCCCGCTCTACACCCCGGAATGCCGCCAGTGTAAGTCGTGCCTGTCGGGCAAGACCAACCTCTGCACCGCGATCCGCGCCACGCAGGGCAAGGGCCTGATGCCGGACGGCACCAGCCGGTTCAGCTATAAGGGCCAGACCATCTTCCACTACATGGGCTGCTCGACGTTTTCGAACTTCACGGTGCTGCCCGAAATCGCGGTCGCGAAAATCCGTGAGGACGCGCCATTCCAGTCCAGCTGCTACATCGGCTGCGGCGTAACCACGGGCGTCGGCGCGGTGATCAACACCGCCAAGGTTCAGGTGGGCGACAATGTCGTCATTTTCGGCCTCGGCGGGATTGGCCTCAACGTGCTGCAAGGCGCGCGGCTGGCGGGCGCGAACAAGATCATCGGCGTCGACATCAACCCCGACCGTGAGGAATGGGGCCGCCGGTTCGGGATGACCGACTTCCTCAATTCCAGGGGCATGAGCCGCGAGGAAGTCGTGGCGATGATCGTCGCGATGACCGACGGCGGTGCGGACTATACGTTTGATGCCACCGGCAATACCGAAGTGATGCGCACCGCGCTGGAAGCCTGCCATCGCGGCTGGGGCACCAGTATCATCATCGGCGTGGCCGAAGCGGGCAAGGAAATCAGCACCCGTCCGTTCCAACTCGTCACGGGCCGGAACTGGCGCGGCACCGCGTTCGGCGGGGCCAAGGGCCGTACTGACGTGCCCAAGATCGTCGACATGTACATGACCGGCAAGATCGAGATCGATCCGATGATCACCCACGTGATGGGGCTGGAAGAAATCAACACGGCGTTCGACCTGATGCACGCGGGCAAGTCGATCCGCAGCGTCGTGGTGTTCTGATTTTTTGAATTCATTCAACGGGAGAGAAGCAATGTTTACGCATATCATGGTTGGCACCAACGATCCGGCCAAGGCCAAGCAGTTCTATGACGCCGCGCTGGGCGCGCTGGGTGTGCCGCCGGGCGGCGAATTCAACGGCCGCGTGTTCTACAGCGGTGCGGGCGGCAACTTTGGCGTTGGCACGCCTGCCAATGGCGACGGCGCGACTTATGCCAACGGCGGGACCATCGGGTTCGTCGCGGCCGACAAGGACGCGGTTGATGCCTGGCACGCGGCTGGTCTGGCCCAGGGCGGCACCTGCGAAGGGGAGCCGGGTCCGCGTCCGGGCGCTCCGGGCAATGCCTATGGCGCGTACTTGCGCGATCCGGACGGCAACAAGCTCTGTGCGTTCTGCCAGCTTCCGGGCTGAGGACGCATAACTGACATGGAGCAGGTCAGCACCAATCGCAGCCACGGCGGCACTCAGGGGGTTTACACTCACCAGAGCGCCGCCACCGGCACACCGATGACCTTTTCGGTCTTCGTGCCGGACCACGCACCCGGCGCAAAGCTGCCGGTACTGTGGTATCTGTCGGGGCTGACCTGCACCCATGCCAACGTCACCGAAAAGGGCGAATACCGCGCTGCCTGTGCCAAGGCTGGCGTGATCTTCATCGCCCCCGATACGTCCCCGCGCGGGGATGATGTGCCGGATGACGCTGGCTATGACTTCGGCAAGGGCGCGGGGTTCTACGTCGATGCGACGCGGGAGCCGTGGGCTGCGCATTTCAAGATGCGCAGCTATATCGAGCAGGAACTGCCCGCGCTGGTGGCAGAGCATTTCCCGGTCGACATGGACCGGCAGGGCATCACCGGGCATTCGATGGGCGGCCACGGCGCGCTGACCATCGGCCTGCGCAATCCGGACCGGTTCCGCTCGGTCAGCGCGTTTTCGCCGATCGTCAGCCCGCTGAACTGCCCGTGGGGCGACAAGGCGCTGACCGGCTATCTGGGCGCGGACAAGGCGGCATGGCGTGAATACGATGCCTGCGCGCTGATCGAGGATGGCGCGCGCCTGCCCGACCTGCTGGTCGATCAAGGCGAGGGCGACAATTTCCTGCACGAACAACTCAAAACCGGCCTGCTGGTGCTGGCCTGCCGCAAGGCCGGCATCCCGGCGACGATCCGGATGCAGCCGGGCTATGACCATTCGTACTACTTCATTTCCAGCTTCATGGCTGACCATGTCGCCTGGCATGCCGAGCGGTTGAAGGCATGACCGATACCGCGCGCCTGGCCGAAATCATTGCGGCGCACCTGCACCGCGAAGGACCGCTGCTGCCGATCCTGCACGCTTGCCAGCACGCGTTTGGCTGCGTCGATGCGGCGGCGGAAGCGCAGGTTGCCAAGGCGCTGAACCTGTCCCGCGCGGAAGTGCACGGCGTGGTCAGCTTCTACCACGATTTCACCCCTGCGCCCGATCCGCGCCCGGCGGTTGAACTGTGCCGGGCCGAGGCCTGTCAGGCGCGCGGTGCCGAAGCGCTGGTCGCAGCGGCGACCAGCGCGGCGGGCAGCCGGGTGAACCTCAAGACGGTCTATTGCCTCGGCCTGTGCAGCGCTGGCCCGGCTGCGCGGGCCGGCGATACGCTCCACGCGCGGCTGGATGAGACGGCGCTGGTCGCGCTGGTACACGCGCAATGACCGTGGTGCGAATCTCGGACGATGCGCTGGCGCTGGCTTGCGGCGCGGACAGCGTGGCGGCGGCGTTCGCAGCGGCTGGCTGTACGGTCGAACGGGTGTCGAGCCGGGGGATGCACTGGCTGGAACCGCTGGTGGAGATTGATGGCCTGGGGTTCGGCCCGGCTGCTCCCGCCGATGTGCCTGCGATCCTTGACGGCACGTGCGACAAGGCGATTGGCCGGATCGCCGAGCATCCCTTCATCGCCGGGCAACAGCGGCTGACCTTCGCCCGCGCCGGGCGCACACGTCCGGTCAGTCTGGCCGACTACGCCGCGACCGGCGGCTGGGCGGGCCTGACCCGCGCCCGCGCGATGACACCGCAAGCCGTGCTGGACGAAGTGCTGCAATCGGGCCTGCGCGGACGCGGCGGGGCGGGTTTTCCGGCGGGGATCAAGTGGCAGACCGTCGCCAATGCGCCCGGCACCCGCAAATACGTGGTCTGCAACGCCGACGAAGGCGATAGCGGCACGTTCGCCGACCGGATGCTGATGGAAGGCGATCCGTTCCAGCTGATCGAGGGGATGGCAATTGCCGCCCACGCCGTCGGCGCTGGCCAAGGCTATATCTACGTCCGCAGCGAATATCCCCACGCGATTGCCAAGCTGAACGCCGCCATCGCGCTGGCGGCAGAGCATATCGCCCCCTTCGCCATCGAAGTGCGGGTCGGCGCGGGCGCCTATGTTTGCGGCGAGGAAACGTCGCTGCTGAACTCCATCGAGGGCAAACGCGGAGAAGTGCGCGCCAAGCCGCCTCTGCCCGCATTGGAAGGGCTGTTCGGCTGCCCCACGGTGGTCAACAACGTCCTGACTCTGGCGGCGATCCCGCACATCCTGTCAGACGGCGGCGCGGCGCTTTACGCCAGCCTGGGGGTAGACCGGTCGAAAGGCACGATGCCGATCCAGCTGGCAGGCAATATCAAGCATGGCGGGCTGTATGAAACCGCGTTCGGGATCGACCTCGACACGCTGGTCAACACAATCGGCGGCGGCACGGCATCGGGCCGTCCGGTGAAAGCGGTGCAAGTCGGCGGGCCGCTGGGGGCTTATCTCCCCCCTGCCCAGTTCCACCTGCCGTTCGATTACGAGGCCTATACCGTGGCCGACGCGCTGATCGGGCATGGCGGGATTACGGTGTTCGACGATAGCGCCGACATGGGCGGGCTGGCGCGGTTCGCGTTCGCATTCTGCGCGGCGGAAAGCTGCGGTAAGTGCACGCCCTGCCGGATCGGGTCCACACGGGGCGTCGAACTGATCGACCGCATCCGCAGCGGGGGCAAGCCAGCCGCCGATGCGGTGGAAGCCCTGCCCCAGATGCACAACGCCCGCAAGACTGGCCGGAGCCGCGCGGACGACCTGCAACTGCTGGAAGATCTCGCGGAAACGATGAAGTTCGGCTCGCTCTGCGCGCTGGGCGGGTTCACCCCCTATCCGGTGCTGAGCGCGCTGCGGCACTGGCCTGAGGATTTCGGGGAATGATCCAAGCCCCTCACGCCTCCCCCACCCCCGTCCGCCCTGAGCTTGTCGAAGGGCTGCACTTGACTTGCACGAAGGCAGAACGGTGCTTCGACAAGCTCAGCACGGGCGGGCTTGGGCAGCGATGGGCAGCATGATCCTCGGCGCGGTTCTGGCAGGCGGGCAATCATCGCGCTTCGGCAGCGACAAGGCGCTTGCCGTGCTGGACGGGCAGACCCTGCTGACCCGCGCCGTCGATACGCTGGCGCAGTGGTGCGACGCGGTCGTGGTGGTGGGCCGGACCGAGGCCCCTGCCCCGACTATTTCGGACTGGCCGCGCGCCAACATGGGCCCGCTCGGCGGGATCGCCGCTGCCCTGCGCCACGGCGCGGCAACCGGCCATGGCGAAGTCCTCACCTGCGGAGTCGATTCCGTCGGCCTGCCGGATGATCTGCCCGCGCGGCTTGCTCCCGCCCCGGCCTATCTGGCGGATCAGCCGGTCGTCGGCCTATGGCCCGCCAGCGCAGCGGATGATGTCGCGGCCATTCTGGACGGCACTGGCAAGCACAGCTTGCGCGCCCTTGCCGAACGGCTCGGCGCACGCGCAGTGACGCTGGAAGCCAATCCTGCCAATATCAACACGCCCGCCGATCTGGCCAATCTGGAGAATCGCGATGGGGTATGAACCGCAGGCCGATTTCGGCACGCCCGCAGTCCACTCGGACACCCTCGTCACGCTCACCATCGACGGGCGGCAAGTGACCGTCCCGGCCGGGACCAGCGTGATGCGCGCGGTGGCCGAGTGCGGCGGCTCGATCCCCAAGCTCTGCGCGACCGACAATGTCGCAGCCTTCGGTTCGTGCCGGATGTGCCTGGTGGAAATCGACGGACGGCGCGGCACACCCGCCAGCTGCACCACGCCCGCCGAAGCGAACATGGTGGTCCACACCCAGACGCCGCGCCTCGAAAAGCTGCGGCGCGGGGTGATGGAACTCTACATTTCCGACCACCCGCTCGATTGCCTGACGTGCAGCGCCAACAACGATTGCGAGCTTCAGGATACCGCCGCGCAAGTCGGCCTGCGCGATGTGCGTTATGGCTATGAGGGGGCCAACCATCTGGGCCTCGCGCCCGATACGTCGAACCCCTATTTCGATTTCGACCCCAGCAAGTGCATCGCCTGTTCACGTTGCGTACGGGCCTGCGATGAAGTGCAAGGCACGCTGGCGCTGACCATCGATGGGCGGGGCTTTGCCAGCACGGTCAGTGCCGGGCAGACCGCCGACAATTTCCTGTCGAGCGAATGCGTGTCCTGCGGCGCCTGCGTGCAGGCCTGCCCGACCGCGACCTTGCAGGAAAAGGCCGTGAAGGAGATCGGCAAGCCCGAACGCGCGGTGGTCACCACCTGTGCCTATTGCGGGGTCGGCTGCACGTTCCGCGCGGAAATGCGCGGTGAGCAACTGGTGCGGATGGTGCCGTGGAAGGACGGCAAAGCCAATCGCGGCCATTCCTGCGTCAAGGGCCGGTTCGCGTGGGGCTATGCCAACCATCAGGACCGCATCCTGAAGCCGATGATCCGGGACAGCATCGAACAGCCCTGGCGTGAGGTCAGCTGGGAACAGGCGCTGGCCTTCACCGCCGCGCGGCTCAATGCGATCAAGGCACAGTATGGCGCGCGGGCGCTGGGCGGGATCACGTCCAGCCGCTGCACCAACGAGGAGACTTTCCTCGTGCAGAAGCTGGTCCGCAGCGGGTTTGGCTCCAACAACGTCGATACCTGCGCACGGGTCTGCCACTCGCCCACCGGCTATGGCCTGTCCAAGACCTTTGGCACCAGCGCTGGCACGCAGGATTTCGACAGCGTGATGGGCGCCGATGTCATTCTGGTGATCGGCGCGAACCCGACTGACGGCCACCCGGTCTTCGCCAGCCGCATGAAGCGGCGGCTCCGTCAGGGTGCCAAGCTGATCGTGATCGACCCGCGCCGGATCGACCTCGTTCGCAGCCCCCATATCGAGGCCGCGCATCACTTGCCGCTGCAACCCGGCACCAACGTGGCCGTACTGACCGCGATGGCGCACGTGATCGTGACCGAGGGGCTCGCGGCGGAAGACTTCATCCGCGAACGCTGTGACTGGGACGAATATCAGGACTGGGCGCGGTTCGTGTCGGACCAGCGCCATGCGCCCGAAACGCTGGAAGCCGTTACGCGCGTGCCCGCGTCTGACTTGCGCGAAGCCGCCCGGCTCTATGCGACCGGCGGGAACGGGGCGATTTATTACGGCCTCGGCGTGACCGAACATTCGCAGGGTTCCTCCACCGTAATGGCCATCGCCAACCTCGCCATGGTCACCGGCAATGTCGGGCGGCGCGGCGTGGGCGTGAACCCCTTGCGCGGCCAGAACAACGTGCAGGGCGCGTGCGACATGGGCAGCTTCCCGCACGAGCTGTCCGGCTATCGCCACATCTCCGACGCGGCAACGCGCAGCCTGTTCGAGGCGGAATGGGGCACGCCGCTGGATGCCGAACCGGGCCTGCGCATCCCCAACATGCTGGACGCGGCGGTCGATGGCACGTTCCGCGCGATCTACATTCAGGGGGAGGATATTCTGCAATCCGATCCCAACACCCATCACGTCGCGGCGGGGCTGAAGGCGATGGACTGCGTGATCGTCCACGACCTGTTCCTGAACGAAACCGCCAACTATGCCCACGTGTTCCTGCCGGGCAGCACGTTCCTCGAAAAGGACGGCACTTTCACCAACGCCGAACGCCGCATCCAGCTGGTCCGCAAGGTGATGGAACCGGCGAACGGTTACGGTGACTGGGAAGTAACGCAGGAACTGGCCCGCGCCATGGGGCTGGACTGGAACTATACTCACCCCAGCGAGATCATGGACGAAATCGCCCGCCTAACCCCCAGCTTCACCGGCGTGTCGTTCGCGCGGCTGGAGGCCGAAGGGTCGCTGCAATGGCCGGTGAACGAAGCCCATCCCGACGGCAGCCCGATCATGCACGTCGACGGTTTCGTTCGCGGCAAGGGCAAGTTCATGGTGACGGACTATGTGCCCACCGACGAAAAGACCGGCCCGCGCTTTCCGCTGCTGCTGACCACGGGGCGCATCCTGTCGCAGTACAACGTCGGCGCGCAGACGCGGCGGACGGCCAACACCGTATGGCACGCGGAAGACCTGTTGGAAATGCATCCCACCGATGCGGAGAACCGGGGCCTCAACGATGGTGACTGGGCGCGCCTGACCAGCCGCACTGGCGAGACCACCCTGCGCGTCACCGTGACCGACCGGGTTGCGCCGGGCGTGGTCTACACCACGTTCCACCACCCCGCGACGCAGGCCAACGTGGTGACGACCGAGTTTTCGGACTGGGCCACCAACTGCCCCGAATACAAGGTGACCGCCGTGCAGGTCATGCCCAGCAACGGCCCGAGCGAATGGCAGGAAAGCTATGCCAGCTGGTCCGAAAAGAGCCGCCGGATCACAACTGAGGCCGCTGAATGATGGACACCGCCCCCCTGATCCACATGGCCAACCAGATCGCCAGCAACCTCGCCGCGCAAGGTGAAGCGGCCGCGATCGAGCAGACCGCCCAGCACCTGATCGCGTTCTGGGACCCGCGCATGAAGGCGGGCATCCTGGCCGCCGATCCCGCCCCGCTCAGCCCCATCGCGCGCGCGGCGGTGGAACAGCTGCGGGGGTAGCGCTTCAGCGGCTGCGCTGCGCGCTCTCTTCCTCGTATGCCTTGCGGAATTCGCGCGCGAACACTTCCATGAAGGCCTCGTCCGATCCTTCGGACACGCCGCTGAATTCCTTGACATAGGCCCGCCACAGCGCCGCATCCTGCGCGCCGGGCAGGATCTGCGAAAGCAGCCCCTTGGACTGCACCCGCTGGCTGATCGCCTTGGGTGAAAAGCGATCCAGGGTTGCCCGCAGCGCCCCTTGCATGGCCTTCAACGTCGCCATCTGGTGCGATTGCAGATCGACGAAGGCATCCTCGATCGCGCGTTCGGCGGGCATGAAGCCGCGTTCGGCCGGATTGAGCATCTGTGCCATCGACTGCTCCGGCGTGCGCGCGAACTTGAGCGGATTGTTGCCTTCGAATTGCAGGATCGTGGCCTGCGCACCCAGCTGCGCCTTGGCGCGCGCCCGTGCCTCCACCATCACGACCATGCCCGACAGCAAGGATCGCAGCATCGTTGCCATGGCCGCCAGCGTCGCCTGGGATTCCTGCCGCAGGTCAGCTGGGGACAATCCCAGCATCGCTGCCAGTTGCGCGTTGAGATCGGCCATCTGCGCCGGTGCAGGCGGAGCAACTGGCGCGGCCGCAGGCGGCGCACCGAACCCGCCCGCTGGCGCGGCCGGTTCAGCAGGTGCAGGAGGTGCAAGGCCAAAGCTGTTGTCGACCGGCGGCAGATTGCCCAGCGCCTCGGCCCCGGATGTGCCCGCCAGCCCCAGCGGCGCGGTCGCCGACGGCGGCTCCACCGCGCCAAAATTGCTGCGCGACCAGTCAACCGCGTTCACTTCGGCCATCTGCCCCCAGATGTCCTTGCCCGCCGGTGTCGGCGGCGGCGTGGCGGCCTGACTGGACCAGTCCGAAGCCTTCGGTGCGGCCCAGTCCGCACCCGGGGTCGGCGCACCCCATGGCAGGTCGGCTGCAGGCGGAGGCGTAGCCGGGGGCGGGGGCGGCGCGGCAGCTGATGGCGCGCCCCAGTTCCCGCCAGCCACAGGAGGCGACTCGCCGATCGGCGGCGCAGCCGGAGCGGGGGCGACGGGCGACGCTGCCACAGGGGTTTGGGCCATTGGTGGCGGCGCCCAGTTTCCACCAACCGGGCCGCCGCCGGCCAGCGCGGAAACCGGCTTGGGCTTGCCCCAGTCCTTGCCTGCCGCGCTGTCGCCGGTGGGCGCGCCGATGGTATCCCAGCCCTGCCACTCCGGACCGGCCGTGCCTGGCGCGGCTGCGACCTGGCCCGGCACCGCCACCTCGACCTCATACTGGCCGATCACGATCACGTCGCCGCTGGCCAGCCGGTGCGGGCCGGACATCGCCGCACCGTTGATCAGCGTTCCGTTCGTGCTGGTGTCCCGCAGCAGATAGCTGTCCCCTTCGAACCGCACTTCGCAATGGCGCGAAGAAATGAAGTTCGATGGATCCGGCAGCGTCCAGTCGACCGTCGGCGAACGACCGATTGCCGCGCCGCGCCGCTCCAGCTCAAGCCGCAGCGGGCCGCCGTTGCTCAGGGCGGGAACGTTCTTCAGGCTCAGCACCAGCGTCATTGCGTCTCCGGCATCATTCTGGACCGCACCCGCGCCGCCCGCCTAGCTACTGGCAATCCGGTCACCTTCGGCCGTGGCCAGTTGCAAGATCCGGTCGGCATCATTGGCCCCATACGCACAAGCCAGTATCGCGGTTGCCGCCAGCCGTCCACACAGATGGCTTTCCGGCTGCACCGGACCGCAATCTTCCGGCGCGATCGATCCGCCGGAAAAGTACACCGCGCAGGCCAGCAACCGCTCCGGGCTGCCCTCGGACGATTGCTGAGCCAGCGTGAAGGCCGCGCGCCGCACGTCGTCGCCCGGTGCAGCCAGCCAGCCCCGCACGGCGCGCAGCAATTGTTCGCGGTATGCGGTCTGTCCGCACCGTCCGGATCGTTCCAGCACGTGCAGCGCCCATTCGACCGCTTCCTGACGGGGCAGCGCCGCGCCGAGATACAGCACTGCTGCGTCCAGTTCTCCGCTGCCCGCCAGTTCACGAAAATACGCCTCGGGTTCGGTCCCCGACGCGTCGCCGGGTTCACCGTCATCAGAGCAACGGGCAAGGATCTGCCCTGCTTCAGTCCACGGTACGCGCAGCCAACTCATCGTGCCTTACCCCTGTCTGCTTCCCCGGCCCCTGCCTGATCAACCGAATTGCCCTGATTGTCCGACTTGCTCCGGTCAGTTGATCAGCGTCATCCCACCCTTGAGCGTGAGCAAGCCATCGCCCTTGACGGTGGTCATCGGCGACTTCGCTTCCAGCATGGCCGTGCCGACCAGCTTGATGCCGGTCTGGTCGATCACGATGGACGATCCGCCCACTTTCAGCGTGATCTTGGTTTTGGCGGTGATGGTAATCTCGGTTCCGGCATCGACCTTGATCGATTTGGTGACGTCCAACTGGTCGGTATCCTCGACCGTGACCTTGCGCGCCTTGCCGATCTCCACCGTTTCGTTGCGCTTGACCTTTTCGCTGCGATCCTGCCCGATCTTCACTTCCTGATCGAGCCCGACGTGATGCGATTCCTTGAACCGGACGCGGGTATTCATGTCGCGTTCGGCGTGCAGGAAGACCTCTTCCTCCCCGTTCTTGTCCTCGAACCGCAATTCGTTAGCGCGCGGATCCTTTACGTCGAGCGATTCCGCACCGGGCAGACTGGAGGAGGTGTTGCTCTTGTAACTCTTGGTCCGCCACAGCGCCTTGGTCTTGTTGTCGGGCAGCTTGTAAACCGGCATGTTCTGGCTGTTGAACACCCGGCCGACCACGATCGGACGATCCGGATCACCATGCAGGAAGTCAACGATCACCTCGTGCCCGACGCGGGGCAGGATAATGTTGCCCAGCCCGCCCGTCTGCGACACGCGGATCCAGCACGTGCTGGATTCGCCCGGCGAGCCGGAACGGTCCCAGTGGAACCGGACTTTCACCCGGCCGTATTCATCGGTGAAGATTTCCTCGCCGCCCGGACCGGTGACAATCGCGGTTTCCGGGCCCTTGACCACCGGCCGCGGCACAGTCGGCAGAACCTGCCAGGCCACGTCGGCGGGTACAGCTTCGATGAACACGCTGCTCCCTTCACCGCCGCCGCCGCTGCGCTCCACCTCTACCGAGGTGACGTGGTGCGTGCGGGTGATCATGTATTCGCAATTGAACCGGCTTTGCTGATGTCCCTTCAGCTTCAGGGTGCGGCCGCATGAAATGCCCAGCGCCTGCGATTCACCGCTGAACACCTGCCGGTTGGCGCGCAGCGCATCCAGCATGGTCTGCCCGATCGGCGTGCCGACATTCGGCTTCTGATAGCGACCGGGGAAGCTGTAGAGTTCATTGGCGTCCAGCGGATGGTCGGCCTTGGCATTGACCGACACCTCCAGCGGGCGGTCGGCCTTGGTAAAATTGAAGTCCCGCAAGGTGACCTTTGCTTCACCGCCGGTCGACACCCGTTCGACCCAGTGGCTGATAAATTCCTGCTTGCTGCCGGAAATCGCCGTCGACGCCACATTGCGGACCGAACTGGCCTGCTGGTTATAGGCCAGCAGGGGCGGCTTGCCGGGCTTGTGCGACGAAGGCCCCTCACACAGCACCATTTCGTGGGCCTGCGCCTTGTGCTTGTAGTAGTAATAAATACCCTCTTCCTCAAACAAACGAGAAATGAAGGCAAAATCACTTTCTCCGTACTGCACACAGTATTCGCGCGGGTCACGCGCGCGGGTCAGCTTGCCGTAGTCGACTTTCGCGGCCGGATATTTTTCAAAAATCACCTTGGCGATATCAATGACCGATTTATCCTGGAAAATCCGGAAATCGATATTGTGGGCCATGAAGTATGTCCACGGCCGCAACGAAAGGCGGTAATGATATCCATCGTGCCGCTGGGCCAGATACTCGCCCTCGACAATGATTCCGTTGAAATGGCGCAGTAATTCCCCTTCTTCAGAGATCGCCACGCCCGCCCCCTTGCCCAGATGCGGCAAGAGATCGATTTCGCTGTGCGCCGCAACAATATCGATCGAAATGCTGAACGGTCGCCCCAGTGCTTCACTGGCCTCGACCCGGCGGATCGAAACTTGTTCGCCGCCCAGATCAATGGATAATCTTGTTTGTCGGCCAGCCATCGCTCACTCCCGCCGATCGAGACGCTATTTGCGCCTGACTAACACCTACCACGCTAAAGCGCCACCAAGCGTGTTGCAACAACTTGGTAGTTAACAGGCTTGTCGAAATTATGATATGACTTGATAAGTCGGTAAGGACTCTTTCGAGTCGGCCTTTGTGGTGAAGAAAAACATGAAACGCTTCAACCTTTTCCTGAAATCCGCCGCAGCGGCCGGAATTGCCACAGCGCTGGTGCCAGCAACTGCACTTGCCAACATGGCTGCACCGGCTGAGTTGACCGAATACGAGCAGAGCCTGGCCTGCAAGTTCAGCCAGACCTGCGATGTTGCCGATAGCGCCGCCGATACCGGCGATGATGGCAGTCAGGTTGTCGGCGATGAAGCACCCTTTACTGTGTTCGCTGGCAAAGGCGCCGCCGCACCAGCTCCGGCAAAGCGCGCGGCCAGCGTAGCCGCGACTGGATCCGGGTCCGGCCCGCGGCTTTACAGCGGCGGGGCAGCACGCAGCGCCGCATCGGGCAAAGTTGCGGTCAGCACCGCGCGGATGACGGCCAAGACCCGTTCTGCCCCTACCTCGGCGCGCAAGAACGCGGCTGAAATGCAGGTTCTGTTCGGTAACGATTCAGCCACGCTGAACCAGTCGGGCATGTCCGAAGTCCGGGCCTGGGCGAACCTGTTCAAGAGCGGGCAGTTTGCGTCGATGCGGATCCGGATCGAAGGGCACACCAACGCCGTCGGCAACCGCGATCACAATCTCAGCCTGTCGCAGCGCCGCGCCCGGTCCGTGCTGGACTACATGGTGGCGCAGGGCATCCCGGCCGAACGGATCGAAGCGGTCGGCTATGGTTTCGACCGGCCAAAATCGCCCAACCCGCGCGATGCCCAGAACCGCCGGGTCGAAATCGTCAAGGCGGACTGAACAATACCAGTGCCCGGCAGGTTCCGACCCGCCGGGCATTTTAATATCCATAATACAAAAGTTGGCGGGAGAAACTGGTGGCGCTGGAAATCGAATCGTTGCTTGCGCCGGTATCCGACGACGATCCGGTCGGGCCGGACCTGGATTACGATCCGGGCCGCGATACGATCCGCACGGTATTTGAAACCGGTTTTTCGGACGAGGGTGACAGTGGCGCGGACGTCAACTGGCGTGACATCATTGCCGAGATCGAAAATCAGCTGGCCCTGTCCAAGGACATCTGGCTGCCGGTCTACCTGATGCGCGCCGGGGCAATGGCCGGACGGCTTGACGTGATCCAGGCCGGTGCCGAAGTGCTGGCCGGGCTGCTGGAACGCTATTGGGACACGGTTCACCCCAAGCTGGAAGAACTGGGTTTGCCGGGCCGCATTACACCGTGCTCGTCGCTTTCCCGGTTGGCAGAGTTCATCAATCCACTGCGCCGCGCGGTGCTGGTATCCCACCCCCGGCTGGGCAGCTATTGCGGCGCGGATTTCGAACGGTTCGACGCGAACGGCGATGCCGAACCCGATTTCGGGATGTTCCGGGCAGCGATGCATGAACTGCCCAAGGACGAGTTGATTGCCGCAATCGAAGCACTCGATTCGATCGCGGCATCGCTGCGCCGGGCAGACGGCGTGTTCATGGCCAATGCCGATGGCGATGGTCCCAATTTCAAGACCACGTATGACGCGCTGGACGCGATGCGCAAAAGCGTTGGCGCCTATGCTGGCATCGAAACACCGGCAACCGATGGCGCCGATGGCGCCGATGGCAATGCATCGACCGAATCCGCCGGTGGGGACTTTGAAGGTTCTGCGTCAGGCCGCGGAACCGGCAGAATCGAAACCCGCGAAGACGTGATTCGCGCACTTGACACAATCGCCGATTACTATCGCCGCAAAGAACCGAGCAGCCCCGTCCCAGTCGTATTGCAACGTGCGCGTGAATGGGTCACACTCGATTTCTTGACGATCCTGCGCGACATCGCGCCGAACAGTATTGAAGATGCAAAACGCGTGCTTGTGTTTGCACGTGAAGAGTCCAATGATTGGAGCGGATGAATTAACCAGGGTGATCTTTTTGGGCTGACTGGTCCGATTTCGCTTCACAGGTAAGGTCAAAGGGGCAGTTTATGGCTATTGGGAAAAGTGGACAGCGCTTCATCAGGGAGAACCGTGCGCCACGCGTTCACATCGAATATGAAGTGGAAACTTTCGGTGCGCTCCAGAAAGTCGAACTGCCATTCGTGATGGGTGTGCTGTCTGACCTGTCGGGCAAGAGCCACGTCGAGAAGAAGGCGCTCGACAAGCGTGACTTCGTGGAATTCGACATGGACAACTTTGAACAGCGCATGGAGGCGATCGCCCCGCGCGCGGCTTTCAATGTCGACAATACGCTGACCGGCGACGGCAAGATGTCGGTCGACCTGACGTTCAAGTCGATGGAAGACTTCTCACCGGGCCAGATCGCCAAGAACGTGCCGGCGCTGTCGAAGCTGCTTGAAGCGCGTCAGCAACTCAATGACCTGATGACTTACATGGACGGCAAGGACGGCGCGCAGGAACTGCTCGACAAGGTCCTGAACGATCCTGACTTGCTGAAATCGCTCGCCTCGGCCCGGTCGCAGGCAAACGGCGCCACCAGCGAAGAACCGTCCGAATAAACCGTCAGCTTAACGCTGCAAGAACTGGAGTTTACGCAATGGCGCAAGAGCCGCTGCAACAAGGCACCGCCGCAGGCACCGAAACGATCGCACTCGACGATTTCGCGTCACTGCTGCAAAAAGAGTTCAAACCGGGTGACGATGCCCGCGCGAACCGGATCGAACAGGCTGTCCAGACCCTGGCGCAACAGGCGCTGACCGATGCTGCGGTGATCGGCCAGGATGTGTTTGCCACGCTGGATTCGATGGTCTCCGCGCTGGACAAGAAATTGTCCGAGCAGATCAACCTGATCCTGCACAACCCGGATTTCCAGACGCTTGAAGCGGCCTGGCGCGGGTTGTCCTACATGGTGTTCAACACCTCGACCGGCAAAGACCTGAAGATCCGCGTGCTGAACGTCGGCAAGGACGAATGCCGCAAGATGTTCCGCCAGTACCGCGATGCGGCCTGGGATCAGAGCCCGCTGTTCAAGAAGGTCTATGAATCCGAATTCGGCCAGTTGGGCGGCCAGCCCTATGGCGCGTTCGTGTGCGATTACCAGTTCAGCCACAGCGCCCCGGATCTGGAAGTGCTGAAAGGCATCGCCAAGATCGGCGCGGCCGCGCACGCACCGTTCCTGTCCGGCGCCTCGCCCCAGTTGCTGGGGATGGAAAGCTGGCAGGAACTGTCCAACCCGCGCGACATCGGCAAGCTGTTCGAAGCGCAGGACTACGCCGGCTGGCGGGGCTTCCGCCAGTCGCAGGACAGCCGCTACGTCGCGCTGACTGCGCCGCGGTTCCTGGGCCGCGTCCCTTATGGTGCCAAGACCGCGCCGATCGACGAATTCGATTTCGAAGAGGAAACCAGCGGCGACCACGACAACCATCTGTGGGTCAATTCGGCCTATGCGATGGGCGTCCGCGTGACCGAGGCGTTCAAGGAGTTCGGCTGGTGCACCCGCATCCGCGGGGTTGAATCGGGCGGCACTGTCGAAGGTCTGCCGACCGCGACCTTCCCGACCGACGATGGCGGCGTGGACATGAAGTGTCCGACCGAGATCGCCATTTCGGACCGGCGCGAAGCGGAACTTTCCAAGGCCGGCCTGCTTGCGCTGATTCACCGCAAGAATACCGACCAGGCGACGTTCATCGGCGCGCAGACCTGTTATCACCCCAAGACCTATGATGATCCCGCCGCCACTGCGAGCGAGAACCTGTCCGCGCGGTTGCCGTACATCTTCGCCAGCTGCCGGTTTGCCCACTATCTGAAGTGCATGGTGCGGGACTGGGTTGGCGGCACGCGCGAAGCGCCGCAGCTGCAGTACGATCTCAACCGCTGGATCGCCCAGTTCATCGACGGCAACCCGGAAAGCTCGACCGAGTACGACAAGGCCAAGATGCCGCTGAAGGCCGCCCAGATCGAGGTTATCCCGGATGAGGAAAACCCCGGTTTCTACAAGGGCAAGTTCCTGTTCGTGCCGCACTATCAGCTGGAAGGCATGGACGTGTCGCTCAGCATGGTTTCGCGCCTGCCGGGCGGAAAGGGCTGAGCCAGCGAGCGCATACAGCAATTTCAACGACGTTGGATTTCGACGAAGTAACGCAAAACTATAAAAATAAGACGGCGGGACGCGCCAACATCTAGACGGAGACAAGCGATGGCTACTGACATGTTCCTGATGCTCGACGGCATCAAAGGTGAATCCCAGGACAGCAAGCACAGCGGAGAAATCGAAATCTCCAGCTTCAGCTTCGGCGTGCACCAGGTTGGTTCGGCCAGCTCTGGCGGCGGCGCCGGGACCGGCAAGGCCAGCTTCGATGACCTGCACGTCTCGAAGCATGCCGACAAGGCTACCCCGATCCTGATGCAGAAGTGCGCCACCGGCGAACACATCAAGACCGCGATCCTGACCGTCCGCAAGGCCGGCAAGGATCAGCAGGAATACTATGTGATCAAGATGACCGACCTGATCGTGTCGAGCGTTTCGAACATGGGAACCGATGGCGAAGTGCCCAGCGAGCAGGTTTCGCTGAACTTCTCGACCATCGACTTCACCTACAAGGAACAGACCGCCAGCGGTTCGCTGGGCGGGACCACGAAGTTCGGGTGGGATCTCAAGAAGGTGAAAGCGATGTAATCGGCCTGCGGGCTGAAAACAGATGGCAGATCCACACGACCTGCTTCGCCACGGCGATCTCGACGGCGCGCGCAGCGCGCTGGTCGAGATCGTCCGGTCGAAGCCCCAGGACGCGCAGGCGCGGATGTTCCTGTTCCAGTTGCTTGCGCTGCTGGGCGAATGGGACAAGGCACGCCTGCAATTGACCACACTGGCGACGCTTTCCCCGGAGGCGCAGATGCTGTCGGCTGCCTATGGGCAGGCGATCGAGGCTGAACGCCACCGCGCGCTGGCGTTCAGCGGTGATGCTGATATTCCGGTTCACGGTGCCGATGAGGGCTGGCCGCTGCAACTGGCCCAAGCATTGACCTGCTTTGCCCGCGGCGACGCCGTGCGCGGAAACGAACTGCGCGAAGCCGCGTTCGACGCCGCCCGGGATACCCCCGGCACGGCCAATGGCATCGCGTTTGACTGGATCGCCAATGCCGACAGCCGGTTCGGCCCGTCGCTCGAAGCAATCATCGGCGGCAAATGGGGCATCGTGCCATTTTCAGTCATTGAACGGATCGAAAGCGCCGGCGTGCGCGATCTGCGCGATCTGATGTGGTATCCGGTGCAAATCGCATTTCGCTCGGGCCAGTCGGCAGCAGCGATGTTGCCCGGCCGCTATCCCGGCACCGAAACAGCGGGCACCGGCCCGGAAAAGCTGGCCCGCGCAACCAACTGGAGCGCTGGCGCGGCGGGCGATCAGGGGACCGGTCAGCAATTGCTGGCATTGTCCGGCGGCGAGGATATCGGGCTGCTCGAAATCCGCACGCTCGTGTTCGAATAGCGCCGCCATGGCGATCCGGCCGCGCGTCAACCCCACGATTTTCGACAAGCTGGTGTCCGACACCGAGATTGCCGGGCTGCACGACGACACGCCCGGCGCGGCCGTGACCCGTGAAACGCTGCAACGCTTTTCAGTGGCGCGGGTGGAGCGCTTCAATGAGGAAGCGCTGCGCGGTACGGTCCGGCGCGAACTGGGCTGGCTGTTCAACACCACCAACCTGGAATCGGTTGTCGACCTGGAGCATTACCCCCAGATTCGCACTTCGGTGCTGAATTACGGCGTCCCGGCGATGTCGGGCCGGGCCATGACCCACCGCGCCGTGTTGCAGCGCGCACGGGAAATCCGCTCGGCCCTGCTCAATTACGAACCCCGGCTCGATCCGGATTCGCTGGTCGTCGAGGCCAGCGACGATATCGAGCGCGAGAACGCGATCACGTTTGTCATCCGGGGTGATGTTTCTTCAGCGGCGCACGCCCTGCCGATATCCATGCGGACCGATGTCGACATCGATTCCGCCGCGATCACGGTTCGGGAGTAGCAGGAAATGGACCCGCGCCTGCTGCACGCCTACAATGATGAGCTGACCTATCTGCGCGAAGCCGCGCGCGAGTTCGGTGAAGAGCACGAGGAAGTCGCCGCACGACTTGGCCTGAAAACCCCAACCGATCCCGATCCGTATGTGGAACGCTTGCTGGAAGGCGTCGCGTTCCTGGCGGCGCGGGTCAGCCTGAAACAGCAGGATCAGTATCCGGAGTTTACCCAGCATTTGTTGCAGGCGGTTCAGCCGCATTACCTCGCCCCGACGCCGTCGATCTGCATCGCCGGGTTCGAACCGCAGGACGGCGACCCGGCGCTGGCCACCGGCATTGCCGTGCCGCGCGGCACGGATCTGACTGCGCTGGCGAGTGAGCAGGACAACGTGCCGGTCACGTTCCGCACCGGCCACGACGTGACGCTGTGGCCATTGAAAATCACCCAGGTCGAGTTTCTCGGTTCCCGCGCGGCCGTCGCGCCGTTCGCGGCGGCGGCGGGGGTTCGCGCTGAATCCGGCATTCGCCTGCGGTTCGCCCCGACCGCCGGATTGACCCTTGATCAGATCAACCCGGCGGCATTGCCGATCTATCTGGCTGGAACCGAAAGTGCGCCGGGCGAACTCTATCGTCATCTGATCGGGCACTGCGTCGCCGTCATGGGCCGGGCGCCGGGTTCGGGGGCGGGCAAGCAGGGCTGGACCGATCTGCCCAAACCCCGGCAGATCGGCTTTGACGACAATCAGGCACTGCTGCCGGCCGAACTGCGATCATTTCGGGGCTACCGGTTGCTGACCGAATACTTTGCCTGCCCGGAACGCTTCCTGTTTGTCGACCTGCCGGAACTGGGCCGCGCATTTGCCGGGTGCAAGGACGAATGCGACATCGTCCTGCTGTTCGACCGGCATTCCGCCGTGCTGGATGGCGCGCTGGAACCGGGCAGCTTCCGGCTGTTTGCCACACCGGCGATCAACCTGTTCGAAAAGCAGCTGGGCCGGGTCCAGGTTGAACCCCACAATCACGAATTTCACGTCGTACCGGATCGCACGCGCCCCCTCGATTTCGAGGTTTACCGCCTGCTCGATGTGCAGGCCTATAGCCGTGACAGCGTGGACGGGGCCAAGGTCGCGCCGCTCTATGCCTATGGCGCGCTGCTGTATGACTGGCGCGATGCGCTGTTCTACACCACCCAGCTGCGCCCCCGGCTGCTGTCAAAGCGCGAACAGCGGCTGCGGCGGCGCAGCGATTACCTGGGCACGGAAACCTGGCTCAGCCTTACATCGCCCAGCAATCCGGAACGACTGGACGCGATCACCGAACTGGGCGTGCGGGCTCTGGTGACCAACCGGGAGCTGCCCGAACTGCTGACCTTCCGGGGTGAGCATCACTTTGCCGTTTCGGGCGTGCCGGTCCGCACGGTCAGCGTGCTGCGCGCGCCGACCCGGCCGCGTCCGCCGATGGGGCTGACCGATGCCGCGTGGCGGGTGATCGGCCACCTGACCCCGAACTATTCGACCCTGGCGCCAGAGGACAACGACGATCCCGCCCAGCTGCGCGATCATCTGGCGCTCTATGGCCGTCAGGACGATGCGCTGCTGCGCCGCCAGATCGACGGCATTCTGGGGGTGCGCAGCCGGGCCATCAGCCGCCGCGTGCCCGGACTGGACCGGACCGCCGTTGCGCGCGGGCAGTGCATCACGATCCGGCTGGACGATGCGTCGTTCGATCAATCGCGCCTGTTCCTGTTCACCGCCGTGCTGGAACGGTTCCTGGCCGAATTTGCCACCGTCAACAGCTTTACCGAATGTCACTTTGAAACCCCGCTCGAAGGAAATCTGGTCAAATGGCCCCCCCGCATCGGCCGCCAGCACAACATCTGAGCTATCTGGCGAGCGCTGCGCCAACGGTCCGCAAGTGGGGCCTGTTTCCGCTGTTGCGGCGGCTGGAAGCGCTGGCGGGCGGGCTGCCCCGGATCGGGCGGGCGCGGTTGCCCAACCAGAACGTCGCCGAACTGCGCCAGGCCCCCAGCCTGAACTTCCCGGCCGCCACGCTGGAAGCGATCGAGCAGGAACGCGGCCGCGCCAGCATTACCGGGCACTGGCTGGGCCTGCTTGGCCCGATGGGGCCGATGCCGATCCACCTGACCGAATACGCGCATTACGAAGCGCGCTATGCCAAATCGCGACCATTCGGGCGGTTTCTGGACTTGCTCAGCGGGCGGATGCTGCAATTCTTCTATCGGGCCTGGGCGGATTCGCAGCCTGCCGCACAGCTGGACCGGCCGCAGGACGACCGGTTTGCAAACTATCTGGCGCACTTGTCCGGCGCGCGGTTGGGCGTGGCGGCAGACAGCGCCTTTCCGGCAGCGGCGCGGCTGCATTACGCCGGGTTTTTCGCCTCGCGCCGCAGTGCGGCGGGCATTCAGGATGCACTGTCCCACCTGCTGCGCCAGCCACTGGTCGTGCAGGAATACCAGCCCCGCTGGCAGACTATCGAAGTCGCGGATCGTTCGCGCCTCGGCACCGGTTTTTGCGTGCTGGGCGAGGACGCGATCCTGGGGTCGCGGGTCAAGACGGTGACGGATGCCTTCCGCGTGGTGATCCGCGCGCAGTCCCATCAGGATTACCTGTCGCTGATGCCCACCGGCAACCGCTTCGCGATCGCCGCCGAAGCGCTGGACGCTTTTGCGCCGCGTCATCTGGAATGGGATATCGCGGTGGAAATCGCCAGCCATCAGGCCCCGCCGACCCGGCTCGATGGCCGCGCCCGGCTGGGCTGGACCAGCTGGGTAGGGCGCGACGCCAACCAGCCCATTCGCCGCGACGCCCATCTGCGCCGCAGTTCACGCCGCAAGCCAGCAACCACACAGCAGCATCAAACCGGGGGAATAGCATCATGACCGAGATCAGCCGGGCCTCGCTTTTCGGGCGGCTCAACCCGACCACGCTCAAGGGCATCGAAACCGCAACCAGCTTCTGCAAGATGCGCGGCAACCCCTATGTCGAACTGATCCACTGGCTGCACGTGCTGTTGCAGGATCCGCAGAACGATCTGGGGGCGATCCGCACCGCGTTCGGCCTGAACGATACCCAGCTCGCCCGCGATGTGGTGGCCGCGCTCGACGCCTTGCCGCGCGGGGCCAGCGCGATTTCCGATTTCGCCCCGCAGATCGAGGAAGCGATCGAGAAGGGCTGGATCTATGCCTCGCTGCAATTTTCGGCCAGCCGGGTGCGGACCGGCCACCTGGTGTACGGGATGCTCAAGACCGCGACGCTGAAGAACGCGCTGTTCGGGATTTCGGCCGAATTCCGCAAGATCCAGGTCGAAAAGCTGGGCGATGAATTCGAACGCATCACCGCCCCTTCCGGGGAAACCACTTCGATTGATTCCGGTCCCGGCAGCGCAGGCGGCGGCGAAGCCGGGGCCGGCCCGGTGGGTGAAGGCGAGGCGCTGGCCAAGTTCTCCATCGACCTGACCGAAAAGGCCCGCAGCGGCGAGATCGACAAGATCGTCGGGCGCGATGCGGAAATCCGGCAGGTCGTCGATATCCTGCTGCGGCGGCGGCAGAACAACCCGATCCTGGTGGGTGAGGCCGGGGTCGGCAAGACCGCCGTGGCCGAAGGCTTTGCGCGGCGCATTACCGATGGCGATGTTCCGCCCGCCTTGCAGGGCGTGACCGTGCGCTCGCTCGATATCGGGCTGCTGCAGGCCGGGGCATCGGTCAAGGGTGAGTTCGAGAAGCGGTTGCGGCAGGTGATCGACGAGGTTGAGTCCAGCCCCAAGCCGATCATCCTGTTCATCGATGAGGCCCACACTCTGGTCGGCGCGGGCGGTCAGGCCGGAACCGGCGATGCCGCCAACCTGCTGAAGCCAGCGCTGGCGCGCGGACGGCTGCGGACCATCGCGGCGACGACCTACGCCGAATACCGCCAGTATTTCGAGAAAGACCCCGCGCTGACCCGCCGGTTCCAGACGGTCGACGTCGGCGAGCCCGATACGGACAACGCCGTTGCCATGCTGCGTTCGGTCGCGCCGATGATGGAAAAGCACCATGACGTGGTGCTGCTGGATGAAGCGGTGGACGCAGCGGTCAAGCTGTCACAGCGCTATGTTCCGGCGCGGCAGCTGCCGGACAAGGCGGTCAGCCTGCTCGACACCGCCTGCGCGCGCGTCGCCGTGTCGCAGCACGCTGTCCCCGCCCAGGTCGAGGATCGCCGCCGCCGGGTCGAACTGCTGGAAGTCGAGCGCGAGATCGCCGCGCGTGAACAGGCCGGGCAGTATCGCAGCGATGACCGCGTCGCCAAGATCGACGAATTGCTGATCGATGCGCGGGCCGAACAGGAAGCCGCCGAGGTCAAGTGGGAAGCCGAAAAGGTCGCGCTGGAAGGCGTGCGCAGTGCCCGAGACGCCCTGGCCACCGCCAACGCCCCCGCACCGGAGGGTGAAGATGCCCCCGCACCGGTCGATACCGCCGCGCTCAAGGCCGCGCTCGACACTGCGCTCGAAGCGATGCGCGCCGCGCAGGGCGACGCGCCGATGGTGTTCGGCGTGGCCGATGCCGATGCCGTCGCCGCCGTGGTCGGTGACTGGACCGGGATTCCGGTGGGGCGGATGGTCAAGAACGAGATCGCCTCGGTCCTGACCATTTCCGACCAGTTGAAAGAACGGGTGATCGGCCAGGACGACGCGATGGATGCCATCGCCAAGCGCATCCAGACCAGCCGCGCCAAGCTGGACAACCCGAACAAGCCGGTGGGCGTGTTCATGCTGTGCGGCCCATCCGGCGTCGGCAAGACCGAAACCGCGCACGTCCTGTCGGAACTGCTCTATTCCGGCGATGACAGCCTGATCGTCATCAACATGAGCGAGTTTCAGGAAGCCCACACCGTCTCCACGCTCAAGGGCGCGCCGGCCGGGTATGTCGGCTATGGCCAGGGCGGCGTGCTGACCGAAGCGGTGCGGCGGCGGCCCTATTCGGTGGTGCTGCTCGACGAAGTGGAAAAGGCCCACCCCGACGTCCACGAGATGTTCTTCCAGGTCTTCGACAAGGGCTTCATGAACGACAGCGAAGGGCGGTTCATCGATTTCAAGAACACCCTGATCCTGCTGACCAGCAACGTCGGGACCGATCTGATCACGACGATGAGCGAGGACGAGGAAATGAAGCCCTCGACCGAGGCGCTGGCCTCGGCGCTGCGCCCGGATCTGCTCAAGACCTTCCCGCCCGCGCTGCTCGGTCGCCTGATGGTTCTGCCCTATTACCCGCTCTCGCCAACCATGCTGCAAGGGATCGTCCGCTTGCAGATGGCCCGCGTGGTCAAGCGGTTCATGGAAAACCACGGGATCGTGTTCAGCTATGGTCAGGAAGTGGTCGAACTGATCGTATCGCGCTGCAACGAAGTCGCCAGCGGCGGCCGCGTGATTGACGCGATCCTGACCAACACCATGCTGCCTGAAATCTCGATCCAGCTGCTCGAAAAGCAGATGTCGGGCGAGCCGATCGAAACCATCGACGTGACGGTGGACGGCGATGGCTTCAAATACGTGTTCGGTTGAGGAGGGGACGATGGCCTCATTGAAATTTCAGCCTCCTGCACCGCAGAACATGGCCAGCTACTTTGACGATATCACTAGCGCGCGGATCAAGAATTTCAACGGTATCTACCGGCTGGACTTCAAAGGTGCGCTGAAGGCGGTGCGAAGTCGGTCTAGCGTTGCGGAGCGTCTCGCCTTGTTGGCGGAGTTCTCGTCTCGGATGGAAAACATCGGCCAACAGCAAGGCTATCTGGCTGAACCACCGAAAGAGGCCGATGCAGCAGGCTCAATCGCCAAGTTCATCATCGAAGACGGGCTTGGCCTGAAGCAGAAAACCGTTGATCAAAAGATCTATGACAAGGGCATCAGCCTGACCAAGGACTGGGTCAAAAGCGGCCTGAACTCCACAGGGCAAGGTGCGTTCCGGCTGATGGACGTCATCTGGAAAATCCTGAATGCCAGTTCTGCCACCGATGTAGCAAGAATCCTCGCCAAGGAAGGAGGCAAGGATTTGGCTAGCTGGGTCAGCGCCAACGCGCCTACCATTGCCAAACGCGCCCTGAAGGCCGGTGGATACAACTCTCGCG
Organism: Novosphingobium sp.; assembly: GCF_030699305.1. Lineage (GTDB taxonomy): Bacteria > Pseudomonadota > Alphaproteobacteria > Sphingomonadales > Sphingomonadaceae > Novosphingobium. The sequence continues at coordinate 23,456 of NZ_JAUYNB010000034.1, read as the reverse complement.
CTCGCAACCAGATCATGCGCACAATCGCTTCACGCATTGCCTTGCTCAAAGCGCCCTTCAAGTTGCTGGCCCGATTCCAGCCGATTATCTTTGCCTTGGACATTTTCCTGACGCCGACCGAAACTGTCAGCGATTTCGAGGAGCAACGCAGTCTGTTTCTGCTCTACTTTTCGCAGTTGCATGCCGATCAGAACTCTATTTTCTCGGAAATCATCGGCAAAAATGCCAATCCTGCAAAAGGGCAGTTGTCCGTGCCTCTCAGCCAGTTGTTGCAGACTTCGATTTCCTCATCCCGCTAGACGTCAGACGGCTTCATTCTACCGCTGTGCCAGCCGGATAATCACTTCGAACCCTTCGGCCAGCGCCGCCACATCATCGGCGCGGTCGGTGCCGTTGATGATCTTGCGGGCGTTGAAATAGTCGCACTTTTCCTCGTTGATGAACCGGCCCAGGCCAACACCCGTGAACGATCCATTGCGCATACCGATCGACATGATGTTGTAGGCGTTATCATAGACCAGCGCCTTGTCCGGATCGGTCACCAGCGCGTCGCCCAGCGATAGCTGCTTGCTCAATTTCTTGTACAAGTCCTTCCAGGTGAGCTGGACGAAGCCGCGCCCGGCATATTTCACGCCATCACCGGCAGTGGTGTTGCCCATCCGCTTGGCCCGCAGTGGATTTTCGCCTTCGACGTCATACTTGCGCTTGAGATAGGCATCCCCGCCGGTTTCCTTGATCGGCCAGAAATTGTGCATCGCCTCGATCTTGGTGGTGGCCAGCATATAGGCCGCCCAGCGCAGATCGGTCACTTCGGTATCCCCCGTGATCCGCTGCACCAGCGTGCGGAAGTTTGGCGCGGCCTGATCCTGGGTGCCGTCCGTGATCTGAAGTTTGAACAGCTTTTCCAGCTTGTCGAGATCGATCGTGCTGCTGAGTGTGTTGTCACAATCCCCGAACAGGTCGCCGGTCTGGCTGGCGCGGGCATTGGCCTGAATCCGTTTGAACGTCGGCCCGGTCGGGCTGCTGAGCAGGCCGTCGACTACCGTGGTGCGCATCACATCGCGCTGAAACGCCTCGATCCGTTCGATCACCGCATCCGAAATCTCGCCATCGACTGGCAAGGCCGTACGCGGCGGATCAAGCAGATGCAGCGTGCGCTGATACGGCAGCGGCCCCAGTTGCGGCCCGGCGTAATAACCGGTGTAGTGATCGACGGCCGCAAATGGCGCAGTGGAATTGGCGATCCGCAGGTCCGGCAGGCCAAACACACTGCCCGCCCAATCGGCAAACGGCGGATGGCCGGCGACGAGACGGGTGGCCGCTTCACAGCGGTTGAACAAATCCTGGACAATCGCGACATCGGCGGGCCGGTTGGCGCCTTGTTTACCAACTGATTTTCGGATCGTCAGACGCATTGGACCGGTCCATCTTTCCTGTCATCGCAGTGGCTGGATCATCGGACCATACCGCACCAACTGCAATGCAATTCGTAATCCATCCGGGCGGCGATTCATTCTTTTGCGAATATCATTTCACACCCTAGTCTCCAGCAACTGATGCAGCGACAGGCCACCTGATGACGACTACTTCCTATGACACCGTTGCTTACCCGACCGCGATGTTTCCGCAGACCCACCCGGACCGGCTGGCGCTGATCGCACAATTGCATGGCCTGACCGCTGCAGCACCGGAGCGGGCACGGGTGCTGGAGATCGGCGGCGGGGATGGGTTCAACCTGATCGCGCTGGCCGCCGCATTCCCGCAGGCACAGTTCGTCAGCTTTGATCTGTCCGCCGCCGCAGTCGCGCGCGGGCAGGCGCTGGCCGCGGCATCGGGCATGGCCAACATCTGTATCGAACAGGCCGACATCATGGATTACGTCGCGGCCGCTGCGCCCGGCAGCTTCGATTACATCATCGCGCACGGTGTCTACGCCTGGGTGCCAGGCCCGGTGCAACAGGCGGTGATGGCGCTGGCGGGCAAGGCGCTCGCCCCGGACGGCTTGTTCTTTGTCAGCTACAACGCGCTGCCGGGCGGCCATATCCGCCGGGTCATGCGTGAAATGCTGCTGGATGCACTGGCCGATGTTCACGGCATCGAAGCGCGGATCGCGGCGGCCCGCGCCTTTCTGGAAAACCACGCCCGCCCGCGGGAGGGTGACGATTCGGTCGTATCCGCGATGCGCGCGCAATCCGTGGCAATGCTGAGCAGGCCCGATGCCGTGCTGTTCCATGACGAGCTGGGCGAGGTCTTTTCGCCCCAATCACTGGCCGATACGGCCGCTGCAGCGACGGCCGTGGGGCTGGAGTTTCTGAACGATTCGGGCCGCAACCGGCTGGGCGACGGGTTCCTGCCCGATGGCGCCGCCGCGCAAGGCCCCGTGCCGACGGAGGCCATCGTCCAGGCCGCGCAGCGCGATGACTACGCCGCGATGCGGTTCTTCCGGCAAAGCCTGTTCACCCGCGCCGGGCGCAACCCCGGCCGGACCCCGGCGCTGGACGTGCTGCGCGGCTGCCATGCCGCCGGACAATTCCAGCTGGGTGACAACGGGGCAATCCAGTGCGGCGAAACCACGTTCGCGCTGCGTGACCATGGCTTGCAGGACTGGTTGCTACAGCTGGGCAGCGGCTGGCCTGCGCACCGCCCGGTGGCGGAAATCGCCGATCCGGCGGACCGGCTTGACGGGCTGTTCGAGCTGTTCAAGCTGGGGCTGCTGCACCTCAGCACTGCCCCACCCCCGTTCACGCTGGGCAGTTCCGCGCACCCGCTGGCCAGCCCGCTGGTTCGCGCGCAAATCGCGCTGGGCCACCCGGCGGTGACGACGCTGCATTTCGAACAGATGCAGTTGCCCGATCCGGCCGCGCGCGGCCTGCTCGCCAGGCTGGATGGTCAGGCCGACCATGCTGAACTAGCGCAAGTCTGGGCCGCGTTGCCGCACGACCCCGCCCTGCAACTGGCCGATGCGCTGGCACTGATCGCAGCCCAGCGCTTGCTGCGGGCATGATCCGTCCGCTCAGCCCGGCGGGGCGGTTTCGGGCACTTCATCGACGATCTTGAACCACGTCATGTCAACCTGCCAGCCGTTCTGCCGCGCGGTGGCGAGGAACCGGGTATGCCAATCCTCACCCCGCGCGCCGGGCGGCGGCGCGATCAGGGCCGGATCGATCGCATTGGCGGAATAGACCACCAGCACGCCCACCAGGCCATCCACCGGCTGCGCGGCCTTCAGCGTGGCCGACCCATCCGGATTCATGCCCCCGTTGGCCGGATTTTCGAGATAGGCCCGCAGGTCCGCCGTGCTGTTCACAAACACCGCCGCAGTGCCATCCGGATCGATCCCGCCCAGCGCCAACTGGCCGCGCATCGCATCGGCCGAGATATGGATCTGCGGCACGGCGACGATCTGGCCCTGACTGGCCCCTTCAGACTGGAGCGCCTTTTCATACTTGGTCTGGTCCGAAACGATATCGCCCCCGCGCGCCGATTTGATCGGGCGATAGGCATCGAGCAACGCGCAAATGGCAGTCGGAGCGGGCGAGACGTTCTCAAAATTGATGCTGGCAACGGTCAGCCCGCTCGCCACCAATGCGTTAGTGATCGCGGTCTGGGTGCGCGCGGTATAGCCTGCCACGCCCCGGAACGAGGCCGTGACGCCGCCTTGTGCCACTTCCAGCTTGTCCATATCCAGCCAGGAACACGGCAGGCTGGGCAACACGCCAAGCACAGCCTTGCGCGCGGTTGCATCGGGTGCATCGGCGCTTGCGGCGGCCTCGGTCGGCGCTGTCTCCGGGGCGGTCTGATCGCCCGGCAGCAGCACAGCAACAGCAGCCAGCACGGCCGTGACCAGCACGCCGCCGCCGACCAGCGCCGGCTTGGCCTTGACGAAATCGACCACTTTCGCCGCCAGCCCCGGTCCGGCAGGCTTGGCCGGGATCTCGGGTTTGGCCGCCGCCAGCAGCGCCGGATTGTCCAGCGCCGCGATCACTTCGGTCATCGAGCGCAGCCGGTCCTTCGGGTTGGGCTGAAGCATCGCCATCAGGATCGGGCGGAGCGGTTCCGGCGCAATCGACACATCCACACCCGCGCGGCGCTTTTCCACCGCGTCGAACAGGGTTGCGCCCATGTCCACGTTTTTGCCCGAAGCGACCGCCAGGATCACCAGTGCCAGACTGTAGATATCGCTCCACGGTCCCATTTCGCGATCGAAATAGCCCAGCTGTTCGGGCGCGACATAAGCCAGCTTACCGGCAAAGCCATCACCGATGATCGTCGCCTTGCCGGGATCAAGATCCTTCGCGATGCCGAAATCGATGATCCGCGCCTTGTTCAGCTCGCCATCTTCCAGGATCACGTTGTCAGGTGAGATATCGCGGTGAACCGCGCCCAGTTCGTGCGCCACGCGCAGCCCGTCGGCCAGCCGCCGCATCAGCCCGGCCAGGCTGGCGGCATCGCGCGGCACGCTGGCCAGCACATCCGACAGATTCTTGCCGTCGATATATTCGGTGACGATATACAGCACGCCCAGCCGCGGTTCCTGCGCCAGCAGGCGATAGGTCACCAGCGCCGGGTGCGACAGCCGGGTCAGCGTGGTGGCTTCCTTGCGGAACATGGCCTGCACGTTGGGATCGGCGGCCAGCGCCGGCAGAATTACCTTGATCGCCACCCGTTCATCCGGGTTGTTGACGTTCACCCCTTCATAGACTTCCCCCATCCCGCCGCGCGCGATGAACCGGCGCACTTCGTAGATGTGGTTGAGGACGTCTCCGGTGCGGATGCGGCCATCGCCCGCCGCAGGCATCGCACTGGCGGCCGGTTCGGCGGGAGGTGCGGGAGCGGGAGCGGGAGCAGGAGCAGGAGCAGGAGCAGGTGCAGGTGCCGGGCCGGGAAGCGGAGCAGGCGGCACGGGAATGGCCGAGGCGCCGGGATTGAAAGGCGCGAACACCGTCTTGGGATCGTCGCCAGCGCCGCCGTCCTGCGGCTCGTCGGGATTGCTCATGGCTGTACTCCCGCAGGCGCGGCCTCGGCGGGAGCGAAGATCAACTGGGTTGGCTCCTGCGCCTGCACGATTACCACTGTCACGTTGTCGCGCGCGCCCACCACCAGGCAGCGGTCGATCAAGCTGTCGCTGCTTTCGTCGAACCGGCCCTGCATCAGCAAGTGCTGGATTTCCGCGTCCTCCAACACGCCGTGCAACCCGTCGCTGCACAGCAGGAACAAGTCGCCGGCCTGCACGCTGTCGGTAAATCCTTCCAGTTCCAGCGTCGCTTCGACGCCGACCGCCTTGGCCAGCACGTGAGCCATGGGATGCGTCCGGGCCTCCTCTGGCGGCAGGATGCCCCGGTCGACCAGAGCCTGGACCTGGGTATGATCGGTCGTCAGCTGGTGGAGCACCCCGCCCCGCAGCAGATAGGCGCGCGAATCGCCCGCCCACAACACGCCAAACGCGCCGCCCGACACGACCAGGCCGACAACGGTCGATCCGATTTGCGCGCCGCGTTCCTGCCCTTTGGTATAGATTTCTGCATTCGCCCGATGGATTGCATCGGAACAGGCCGCCAGCAGCGCGTCAAAGTCAGCGGTCGGGGGCAATTCGCCAATCGCCCGGGTGATGACCTGCGATGCCCAGTCGCCGCTTTCATGCCCGCCCATGCCATCGGCAACGATCCACACACCCTGATCAGGCAGGGCTGCAAACGCATCCTCGTTATGATCGCGCACCGATCCGCGATCGGTTCGGGCTGACCAGTCGAGCCGGAAATTGCTTCGAGTCATGCAAGCTGCTCCGTCACGGCGATCATGCTGGAAATCAGGTTTGGCGGAAAGGGCGCGCTGAGCGGCGCAGGCGGATCAGGCAGCAGTTCTGCACCGTCCAGCCACCAGCCATCCGGTCCGCATTCATCGGCCCCAGCCGGGGTTACGGCGCTCGCCTGACGCAACAGCTCGTCCGCGCTCCACTGACCGGGCAGTGCCGCAAACAGCAGTTCCTCGCACGCCGCAGCGTATCCGGCGGCCTCAACCCGGTTTGCCGTGCGCCGCGCCAGCAGGATCGGAAAGATCCGTCCGGCCCGGTCGATCGACGGGGCCAGCGCCCCGGCCAGCCAGTTGTCACCGCCATCGGCAACCACACAGCGCCACGGCGGAGCGGCCGAGAAACGGTCCGCAAATTCATCGCCATAGGCGCCTTGTGCAACCTGCATCGCCGACGACAGGCGCGTATCCCAGTAGTGCTGCTGCGCCTCGGTCAGCCCGCGCGCCACGAAATCGCCGTGCGCGGGGAGTTTCCCGAAAAGCAGCGCCGTCATCACAGCGCCGTCGGACAACGGAACGTCCAGATACTGCCGCGATTGAACGGATGCCGGTTCGACGCCAGGCTGATCCGCAGCGTTGCGCTGCGATCGCCGCTGCCGAACGTGGCGAGGAACTGCGTTTCGCCGTTGTTCTTGCGGCGGGCCTTGTCCATCAGCCGGAACAGCGCCCACGGCCCTTGTTCGGCCACTTCGTCAACCTGCTGGCCGCCGCTGAAGAACGTGATGTGCGCTTCGGGCGCGCCGGCCTGCGGGAGCCATTGCATGGCCTTGTCGCCGGGCGTGCTGCGGTCAAACCGGTAACTGGTGCCGCCTGCACCAAACTCGATCGCATCGACCCCGCCCCCCAGGTTGTCGAGCCCCACCTTATAGGGCAGCCCGCCCAGCAAGAGGTCGCGAATGGCCGGAACCTCGGCGAACTGTTCGGCACTGGCAGGGTCCAGCATGGCCCCGACGGGATCATCCATGCGCCACCGCCACACCGGCCCGGCGGAATCCATCATCGGCATCAGACGGTCACGCACGAACGAATCCATCATCCCGCCATTGCCGAAAAAACGGATCACGTCCGCAACGCTGGCGTCATCCCTGGATGCTGCAAAAAAAGGGTAGCGGTCTTGGACCACCCCTTTGCATGCCGGGAGGACAGTATCGGCGTAAGCCTGCGAAACCGCGCCCTGCACGGCCGATGTCTGCGCCGATGCGCCGCCCTTCGCCGTTTCGCCGACGAACGGCTGGAGCAGCGCGGGCGCGGTAGCCCCGGCGGCCTGGACCGCTGCGGTCGCCTGCGCCATCTGCGCCTGCACCGCATCGCCCGCTCCGCCGATGGTCGAAGACCGCCCCGCGATCACCGCCTGCCCGGCGCTGCGCACCGCGGTGATGAATTCATCGACCGGAGCCGGGGCCTTGCCATCGCCGACGTACGCGCCAAGTTCACGGAAGTAATTGCTGATTTCAGACCCGGCATCCATTCCGCCGCCGCCGGTCGGCACCAGTTGCGCCGCCGTGCCCAGCTTTTGCGTGACTTTCGTCATCGCCATGTTCTTGGCAGCCGTGGTCCCGCCCGTGAACGACGTGTTCTTGCGCACTTCGCCCAGCAGCAGCTTCCACGGTGAGGGTGACTTGGTGAACGCCCCGAAGGCCGCCAGATCCGAGAAGTAGGCCCCCGGCGTCATCGCCTTCACCACCGCTTCCCACTGCGCGATATATTCGCGCGCATAAGCCCCGGCCACGCCGGGCCGGACCGAGGCAATCTGCTGGCGCACAGACGCTGTATCGGCATCGCCGCCCAGCACCCACAGATCGGCTTCCAGATCCTTCTGCACGCTCAGCAAGCCGGGCTGATAGGTCTTTTCAAACCCTTCGCGGGTGAAGAAAGCCGGCACCTGCAATTGCAGCACGCCCGGCCCGTTGGCGAACGCCGCCGCATCGCCGCTGGTGATGATGTTGGCCGCCGTCCACGGCGCGCCGGACTGGGCCAGCCCCTTTTGCCGCAGGATGGCATAGGCCCGCTCCGCCACGGTCAGCGATTGCACCGCGATCCGCGCGGTCATCACCACGTTGCCGTCCAGCGGTGCCTTGCGGCCGGGCCAGACGCTGGCCATGTTCGGATCGGTCAGCAGCGCATCCAGATGCAGGCCGAGCCGCTTGCGCAAGTCCGCCCGGTCCGCCCCCGGATACGACCCGCTGGCCCAATCACCCTGCGCCCAGGACTTCACTGCGGCGGTATCGATCCCGCCGGGCCGCTGCCCGCCCAGCATCAGGTAGACCTTGAGCGGTTCGTATACCGCCAGCGGACTGGCGAGGTTCTGGTTGATCACGTTTTCCGCCCGCAGCACCACGCGCGGCAGCAGGATGCGGCGCAGTGCATCGCGATAGGCCTCATCCGCCTTGGCCGCGTGGCCGGACTGGAACAGCCCGAACCGCATCGTCCACGGCGGACCGCCCGCCTGCTGATCGCCATACCCTTGCGACAGTGCGCGCAGTTCATCCAGCACCGGCAGGGCTTCTTCCAGATCGGCATCGCTGCTGCTGACCTGGCGCAAGTCCACGCCGCGCTGGCGCACACCCTCGGCGGCGGCCTGGGCCTGTTTCAGCAGGTCGTCCTGCAGGGCCATGTTGCGATAGGTGCTGACACCCCACGCCACGACGGTCAGCAGCGCCAGCGCGGCGATCCCGCCAATTGCCCCGACCAGCCGTGACCGCAGCCGCAGCCGCGCCTTGGGGTCCATCTGCACCAGCCCGGATTCGGGGAACATGACCTCGCCCAGCAGCCGGTTGAGAAAATAGGCTTTGCCCGATCCCTGCGCCGCGCTGCGCGGCTGGTCATAGACATCGGCCATCCCGGCCAGCAGCCGGTCAAGCGGTGCGCCGTGCTGCACGCCGCTGGTGAAATAAATCCCGCGCAGGATCCCGCCCGGCAGATCGCGTGAGGCAAACGCACCGTCGAGCAGCCGGACCAGCCGCGAGCGCATGGTGGTCAGCTGTGCCGGGAAGCCCAGGATCAGGCCCCGCCGCAGCGGATCGCCTTCTTCGGCCAGACGCTTGGCCTGACGGTCGGCAACGGCTTGCGCGATTTCATCAAATGCTGCCGCAATGCCATCAGGCGTCGGTGCACCATCGCCGAACCTGAACGTATGGCCCAGCACCGCGCGCCGTCCTTCAACGTCCAGATCTTCGAAAAACTCGACGAACCCGGCCAGCAGGTCGGCCTTGGTCACGATCAGATAGATCGGCGCGGCCACTTCCAGCCCGGCCCGGATTTCGGACAGGCGCCGACGGATCGCCCCGGCATGGGCGTCAATCGCCAGCCGGTCAGCGCGCAGCAGTTCATCCGCGCCGATCGCCACGATGATCCCGTTGACCGGTTGCAGCGGCCGGTTGCGCTTGAGCAGCGCCAGAAAACTGTGCCAGGCCTTGCTGTCGGTGGCGGCATCGGAATCCTGGCTGGTATAGCGGCCCGCCGTGTCGATCATCACCGCTTCGTCGGCGAACCAGAAATCCAGATTGCGGGTGCCGCCCACCCCTTGCATCGACTGGTCACTGAACGGAAAGCGCAGCCCGGAATTAAGCAGCGCGGTGGTCTTGCCCGATCCGGGCGGGCCGATGATGACATACCAGGGCCGCGAATAGAGGTAATCGCGCCGCTTGCCCGACGCCTGCTTCAGGCTGGCCAATGCCTCGCCCATGCGCTGCGCCTGAACCTGCTCCTCGCCGGTGGTCGCGCCGCCGCCGCCGCCGATCCCCTCGACCAGTTCCTGCTGCGCCCGCCGCGCCTTGCGCGCCCGCAGGAACGCCAGCGCGCCCCAGCTACCGACAATCAGCACGGCCAGCAGCGTGCGCACCCACCACGGGTGGAACCAGCTGGCCACCAGCGGCAACCCCATGCAGAACACCAACAGCAGCAGGACCACGATCAGGACGCTGACTGTCCACCAGTTGGTCAGGAAGTTCTTCAGCTTGGCCATGCCATCCTCAACTTGTGGCGATCAGGGTGTAACGATGATCAATTTTGGCGCGGGATCACGATTTCGACCCGGCGGTTGAGCGACTTGCCCTCAGCCGTGTCGTTCGATCCGATCGGGCGACTATCGCCAAATGGCTGCACTTCGATCCGGCCGGGATCGCTCACTTCGCGGGCGAGCAGAACCGCCACCGAATTGGCCCGAGCGCCCGAAAGCGCGATGTTGTCCGGGAATTGCAGCGAATTGATCTTGTCGGCATCGGTATGCCCTTCGACCGTCACGCCGCCCTTTTCGGTTTCCAGCGCCTTGCCGATCCGACCGAACAGCGCCTCACGCCCCGGCTCCAGCTGATCGGATGCGGACCGGAACAACTGGCCGACCGTGGTGCGCACCCGCACGGTCGAAGCGTCTTCCTCGACCACCACCAGCCCCTGCTTGATTTCGGGGTCCAGAAACGTCTTGAGCCGCATGGATTGCGGCCCGTCCGGCCCGGCGGGCAGCGCGGTGCCTTCGCGGGCCAGGGTCAGGCGTTCGGCCGGATTGATTGCGGACAGCGCATCCCAAGACGCTTCACCCGTGCCCATCAGCACCAGCCGCAAAATGATGTAGATCATCAGCAGCACCCCGGCCGCCACCGCAGCGGCCAGCCCGATATAGCTCAGGAACCCGACTTTCTGCGGCGGGGCCTGTTCGCCCAGCCAGTTGGGCACCAGCACCTGCCCCGACAGGCTGCGCGCGTGTTCCAGCGCACCGTACAGCTGCTGCATGATCTCATGCAGGCGGCGCTTGCCATCGGGCATCACCCGGAACCGCCCTTCGAACCCGGCCGCCAGACAGGCGTGATACAGTTCGATCAGTTCGCCCTGCTGCGCGGGCCGGGCCAGCATGTCATCGACCAGTTGCCAGAACCGGTCACCGCCGATGTTTTCATGGAACGTTTGGACCACCATCGAGCGGCGGGCCCATTCGGCCACTTCCTGCTGCGCACCGGGCAGGTTCTGGACGATATCATCCAGCGTCGAACAGACGGCATATTTGGCGCGCTGCCGCGCCTCGTCCGGATAGAGCCCGGCAATTGCACGGTCGAACGTGGCGATCGCAGCAGTCGCCTGCTGGTGGAACTGCGCCAGCGGGGTGCGTGCGCGCCCGCTGCGGATCGATGCGGCGAGCGCCAGGATCGGCCCGGCTTCCAGCATCAGCCGGTTGCGGACCAGTTGTGGCTGCGATGGCAGCGGCACATCGTCCTGCGCCAGCACGGCGGACGGATTCAGCCCCGGTGCGGCACCTGCGGCAAGGCCCGGCGCAGGACTGCCCGGAGCAGCCCAGCCGCCACCCGGCGGCGGCGGTGGCGGTTCAGCCGGTTGTCCGAAGGGCGGCTGACCCATCGGCGGCTGGCCAAACGGCGGTTGCGGTGCTGGCTGGCCGAACGGGTTGCCGCCCGGCTGCTGCGGCGCGCCCAGCGGCGACTGGCCATGCGGGGTGGCCGTCTGCCCGGGCTTCAACCCTTGGAGCGGAGATGGGCGGAAGACCGTCCGGTTGCCATTGTTGCCATCGTCGCCAGTCATCGCTCGGACCTCTTGACGCACCACAGTTCAAGCTTGAGATCGGGCAGCATGTTGTTGGGATCGGCAACATGCAGGCCCAGCGCGCTGGCCCGCGCGAACTCGCGCCATTCGGCAACGCCGCGATCCAGCTCGAAATAGACGTAACCCGGCAGCACGCGCAGTTGCGACGGCGGGGTCGGGATATGGCGCAGCGGAATCCCCGGCAGCGAGGCATGAACAATCGCGTGCATGTTCTGGCCCGGCCCGATCTTGGCCAGGTTGGGGAACATCGTGCGCGCCTGGTCCAGATTGCCGGCGGTGTTCACCGCCAGGTAGAAATAGCCATATTGATACAGGGTATGATCGCGGATCACCGACACGTATGAACCCGGCTCGACCAGTTCGATCGGCAGCTGGATCGCCGAACGCGGCGCGTCGTACGACAGCATGGTCTGCAACAGATCGAGCACCGGATCGAAAGTCAGTTGCAGGTTTTCATGGTCATAGCGCGGGAACGGCGGGGCCTTGCGCTCTGGCCGGGCGAGCGTTGCCAGTTCACCGGCCATGCCGACCAGTTGTTCGTAAAGCCGTTCCGGATGGACTGCCGGCAATGAATCCAGATGCTGCAGCATCGGCCCCCACCGGTTCAGCGCCTGAAGCAGCAGGAAGCTGGCAAAGGTTTCCGCGCCGCCGTCTGTCGCCTCAACCGCGCGCAGCGCCAGTTCCTTCGCGCGCTGGTCGGCCCGGCCCAGAATATCGGTCAGCCCGCCCTTCAGCCGCGTGCAGGCACGGATGTCCTGCGCGGGCGGGATATAGCGATCATCGAACATCAGGCGCTTGTTCTGCACTTCGCGCACCCGCACCAGGCCCAGACAAACCCGGCCATAAGTCTGATCGCGGGTCACGCCAAAGCGCAGATTGGGGCGTCCGATCTCGATCGGTTCGCGGACCCGTTCGCCCGAAAAACTGTCGGCCACGTCTTCTTCGTCGACCATGAAGCGCACTTCTGCGCTGGCGCCTTCGCTTTCGCGAAACTCGACCGCGCCGAGTTGCTGGGCTGGCAGGGTCAACGAAATCAGCGCATCGCGGCTGTCAGCCGGAATATCGATCGGCGGCGGCAGCGGCAGCTGGTCCGGCAACGAAAACGCGGTGCCGTCCGGCATGACCCCTGCGCAGCGCAGCACGGCGAACTTGCCCATCGCCGCCATGTTCTCATCAACCTGAAGTTCAGTAATCCCCCAAGGATACGGGCCAGTCGCTTCCAACCGGAAGTTCACGTTCCAGTCAAGGAAGCGGTCTTGCTGCTGAAAATGCTGCGGCCTGAGGAACATCCCCTCCCGCCAAGCCACTCGTCCGCTAGCAGACATCAACGCCCCCGATGGATTCATTTCACGCTTGAACACTTAGAGCATAGCCAGTGTTGGGCGGAAAGTCTGGTCGAGAATTAATTTACGTCCTACAGTAGAAAAGATCACGATTTTCAGCACAAAAGGTGACGCAACAGGATGAACGGGCAGGACAATCCTTCGTTTGATCCGCGTGCCTGGGTATCGCAGTCAGACGAACCCCCTGTAACGACTCCGCAAAGCGATTCCGTTACACCGCTGAATATTGGTCAGAATGACCTGCGCCGTGTCTTGCTGGCCAGTGGTGGCGCTGGTCTTTTGCTGCTGTCCGGTCTTGGCGCGGCGTGGTTGATGCGCGCACCGCTGCCGCAGGCCGAGGCAGCCGCCGCGCCCGAACCGGTCAGCCCGGCCGCTGCACTCAGCCAGCGAATCGTCAATCTGGGCAGCCTTGCCGAACTGGAAGCGGCGCTGCTGGCAAACGGCCTTGCCCCGGCCGAAGCCGCCGCAGCAAGCGCTGCTGCACAAGCCGCAATCGGCGCCCGCCCGGGAGAGATCCGGGCAGTGATCTACCTTGACGCCGCCGCCAGTGCGCCGCGCCTGATGCGGCTGGAAGCGTCATTCCTCGACAGCAGCGGTGCAGTGGTGACCCGCCAGCCGGATGACACCTTTGCCGCTCAGGCCGTCGCTGCATCGCTCAGTTCCGAAATCATCATGCGACGCGGGGAAATGAACGATGCCGATTTCTATTCCTCCGCCGTTGCTGCAGGCGTCACCGACAGCCTGATCCAGACATTTGCGCAGGCGTTTGTCTATGACTTCAACTTCCAGACCGAAATCACGGTCGGAGACGTGTTCGAGGCGGTCTTCGAACAGCAGGTCAACGCCTCCAAACAGCCCGTCGGCGCGCCCCGCCTGCTCTATGCCGCGCTTACCACCAGCGCGAAATCCAAGGCACTGTACCGGTTCCAGCCGCCGGGCGGAGAGCCCGGCTGGTTCGATGGCAATGGCCGCAGCGTGAAGCGTTCGTTCATGCGCACCCCGGTTGACGGCGCGCGGATCACATCGCGATTCGGCCCGCGATTCCATCCGGTGCTTCACTACAACCGGCTGCATGGCGGGATCGATCTCGCCGCTCCGGTCGGGACGCCGATCTACGCTTCGGCGGCGGGCACGGTCGTCAGCGCCAGCCCATCAAGCTGTGCCGGGAACATGGTGGTTCTGAAACACGACAATGGCTGGGAAACCCGCTATTTCCATTTGCACCAGTTCGCACCCGACATCGCCCCCGGCATGCGGTTGGCACAGGGGCATCAACTGGGCGGGGTCGGCAATACCGGCACCTGCACGACCGGTCCGCACCTGCACTATGAAGTCCACATCGACGGGGACAAGGTCGATCCGGAATCGATTCCGACCGAGGAAGGCGAAGCCTTGGAAGGCGAAGTGCTGAAGGCATTCATCACCGAGCGCGACCGGATCGACGGAGCGCGCGCCGGACGGACGGGCTGACGGGCAAGCGGGCTGGCGGGCTGGCGGGCTGGCGGGCTGCTATTCCGGTCGGGTGCGCAGGGCCAGCAGCGGCAGGAGCAGCGCAACCAGCACGATCGTGATCGCGACCGACGCATTCAGCCCCTCCGCCGATCCGCCCCAGATCGGTGCGCCCACCAGATCGAGGTCGAACACTGCGCCAAACCCCGGTGCGCCGGGATTGGGGGACAGCCCGAACAGGCTGGTTTCCGCCCAGTTCCAGCCAAAATGCGCCCAGATCGCCGCCCAGATTGATCCCGTGCGCTGGGCCAGAACACCAAAGAAAACCCCCGCCAGAAAGATATTGACCAGCGCCAGCGGCGAACGCGCACCGCCGAAGATATGCAGCAGGGAGAACGCAATCGCTGCCAGCACGACCGCCGCAGCCGGGCTGATCCGGGTCGCCAGGCGGCGTTGCAGCCAGCCGCGAAAGCAGATCTCCTCAACCGCCGCCTCGAAGAAAATCAGCGCCGCGCCCACCAGCAAACTGCTCGCCAGCGCCGTGGTTGCAGCATTTGCCGGTGCCACGATCACATGATTGCCCAGCCAGGCCTGCAACAGGCTGAACATCATCCCGCCAGCGCCCAGCCCCAGCCCCAGCGCGCAGGCTGGCAGCACCGCCATCCGGCGATGCCTGTCTGATGCAACCGGCATCATCCGCATCAGTAGCAGCGAAACGCCCAGCAAGCCGCCAAACACGATCATGCTGCCGGTCAGGTCAACCCGGCCCGCGCTCCAGCCCGCACCGAACTTGCCCTGCGCCAGCCACGCCTGCAGCAGCGTCACCGATCCCAGAATCCATCCGGCGCAGGCCAGCAAGCCCAGTGTAATCCAGCTCCAGAAAGCCCGCGCACCCGGTATGGCCGGTGCCAGTGCCGGTGCCGGTGCCGACGGATCGGATGCGTGCAGGGCGCGCGGCGGGGCCGGTACGGCTGCGGATGGCTGCGGCTCGGCAGCGCGCCGGCCCGTGCCAAGCAGGTTGGCAAGGGCATCCGCTTCGTTCATGCTGCCAATCCGTTCACCGGCTGCCCGCGATCCAGCAGCTGCCCGTGCTGCACCGTGAAATCGTGATACACCCCCGGCTCGGCCGCCTCGACCGAATAGCGCGTGATCCCGCCAAACCAGGGATCCCGCTCCGGCGGTGTTGCGGCAGTCAGATACGTGCGCAGCACGCGCGGATCGTAAAACCGGAACAGCACCAGGCGGCCGTCCGGCAGCCGCGCGTTGAGGAACTTTTTAAGCTGAAGCTTCACGTGCAGCAGGTCCATCGCCGATTGCAGCGTGATGCCCCAATGCCGCCCCTGGCCATGATCGCGCCAGACCTGAGTCAGTTGCTCTGCTGGATCAAGTACAGCGATCCATGGCAAGGCCGGGGCCAGCGCCGGGTCCAGTTTGCCGGAAATGAGGCAGTCGTGCTGTGCGCATGATTGCACCAGCGCCATCAACCGCGGATCCTGCGCCCCGTCGATCACGGCATACCAGCGACCGCCGTCCACCTCAGCCATTATTCGGTTTCCCCCGGCCACCCAGTCAACCGGGCGCACTGTTCAGGCATTGCACCGTTCACAGAATGGCAGGCCATCCTTGGCCGCATTGATCAGCGCCTTGGCCTGCGCCGCCGGGGCCTGATACGATCCGGCCGAGGTCATTCCGGGGGCCGCACCGCCGCCCCCGCCGCCGCCGGCATCCCCGATGATCACAGTCGGGGCTCCGATCACGATGACCCCGCCGTGCGCGGTCATATCACCCATCCGCGCCGCCGGCATGTTGTTGACCATCACCGTCGCCGATCCCTTGACGATGACATCGGGCGGTCCGACACAAGTCGCCATGTCCCCCACGCGGGCCTGCGGCAGCGAACAGGTCAGCACCGTGACTGCACACGCTGGCAGGATCGGCCCGCCGACATGCGGCACCACACCCGTTACCATCGGGCAGGTATGCATATCGGAAAGGCGCGCTGCAGGCGGCAAGATCGGTCCTTATCTGGCGGTCGCAGCTCCTGCGCCGCCGCTGATTCCGCTTAGCATCGACTTGGCCGAATCGCCCACCACGAAATAAGCGCCCCAGTAATAGGGATGCGAATACTTCGGGTCGCGGATCATCTTGGTCTGGGCCGCACGCAACGCCTCGCCAATCGTGCTGGACCGCCCGGTGCTGTAGAATTCGGCCATCAGCTCGTCGCTTTGCGTGGTCGCCGGAACCCGCCAATAGGTTGCCATGACCGCACGCGCATTGGCCGAGATGAACGCCCGCACCAGTCCGTCCATCGTCGCTTGCGAACTGTCTTCCTGACCAGCCAGACGCCCTGCGCTCGCCTCTGTCCCGGAACTGGTTTCGCACGCGGCCAGCACCACCAGATTGGCGTTCAGCTTCAGCATTGCCACCTTGTCATAGCTCAGCAGCCCGTTCGACAGGATCGGCCCGGTTGCATCCGGGGTGTTCATCGTCGTGATCAGTGCTGGCGGCAGATCGGTCGGGCATCCGTCCATCACAACCGAGGTCTGCGGCAGACCATGGGTGGCGAAGTGGAGCACCTGATACTGGCTGAGTTCCCCTGATTCGCTGGCCTGCTGGATCGCGACATCCGAAAACGCCGCGCCGGTGATCATCGGTGCAGAGGGCACGCCAAACGCATCGGAGATGACCCGCAACTGGGTTGCGCTGATCGGCTTGTTGCCGTTCTTGACTGCCGCCCACGTCCCGAAATTGACCGTGCAGCCATTGCCGCGCAGCACCATCCGGCTGGCGATATCCGCCGCGGGAATGGGTGTGGGGGCATTTTCCCCGAAGCTGAGCAAGGGCCGCGGCGCGGTCGACGGTGCAACCTTGGACCGCACGACGACGAACGAACGCGGCGAGATCGCGGTCGAAATCTCGGCCTTGGCGGCCAGGAAGTTGACCTTGCTGAAATCGCGCGCGCCAGCCCGGCCGCTGGCCCGATAGCGCCGGACGCTGTCTGCATCGGTCACCAACACGCCCGCAGGCATGGTGCGCAGTTGCCCGGCGGGGTCGAACACCAGACCGGACGCATTGGCCACCACGTCGGCGGCCGGTCCGGCAATCGCCCGGAACAGCCCGTGCGCGGTGCCGACATCAAACGGATCGATCCGGCGCGTCCCATCAGGGCGTTCCTGGCTGCGCGAGGTGTCGATCACCCGGCGCGCCAGATTTTCGATCGATTCAGCCGGCGCATCCACCCCGTACATCCAGGCAGATTCGCGCGATACGACCATCCCGAACATCCGGGTGCGGATCTTGGCCAGCTTCAGATAGACTTCGCCCGGACGCAAGGTCTGGCGCAATTCAGCCAGACTGATCGGGGCGTCATCCTGGCTGCGGTAGCGCGGATCATCCTGCAACGCGGATTCGATTGCGTTCTTGCGCGCCTCAGCCTCGGCCCGTTCCTGTTCCAGCGCGGCCCGTTCGGCCGTGCTCCCATCGGGCAAAGCCGAGATGCGATACCGCAAACCAGTGATCTGGCGTTCCAGTTCAACCCGGTCCCGCATGTTTTCGGCAATCGTGCCATCGGCCGCGATGACACTTTCCAGCCGGACCATATCCGCTGCGATTGCGGGATCGCTGACCGCCTGCATGACGCGGAAGTATTCATCCTCGATCACGGGCGACGGGGTTTCCCGCGACTGCTTCAGCAGCAGTTCGAAATAGCCGATCAGCGCGGGCGGTTGCACCACCGATGACCGGCCCGATGTCAGCAGCGTATCGATCGCATCCCGGTACTGCCCGGCCACCATCGTCCCGGTGCCACTGCCGGACTTGTTGGCCACCGAAGCGCGCTCCAGCTGGATCGACGCGATCGCCGCCCCATCCACTGCGCCCAGCGTTGCCCCGGCCCGGGCCGGCATTGCCAGCGTGCAGTTGCCAGAGGCCACGCCATTGATGCCCTGCATCGTCTGGATCGCGCAGTCATACGCCGACAGCGCCGCAGCCGGTTGATCCGAACGCGCCGCAATCCGGGCTTCCTGCAATTGCACCCGCGCGCGCAGCCAGTTCACGCTTTCCGGCTGGGCCACCTGATCCAGCAAGCGGAAACTGTCGACCGCACCGCGCGGGCCGAGCAGTGCCGCACGGCTGTCAGCCACCCGGCCCAGCCCCAGCAGCGCCACGCTGCGGGCGTAGTTGCGCTGCACATCCAGCACCAGCCAGTTGTACTGGGTCTTGTCCTTGAGCGAGACGCCGCTGGCGCGCGACTGTTCGCTGTCGCGGTTGATCGCGCTCAGCGCGATCGGATCGGCCAGCGGGAACGCGGTCACCCGGCTCGCTTCCAGTTCGGTCAGCACGCGCTGCCATTCACGGTTGTTGAGGGCATCGAGCGCGCGGTAGGTCCGCAGCGCACTTTCCAGATAGGCCGCCCGGTCCAGCCCCGGATTCGCCTTCAGCATCGCCTCGGCGGCGGCAAAGTGGTTTCGCGCCGGGCCAGTCTGACCCAGCCCGGAATCGGCCAGCGCGGCCGCCATCTGCAACTCGATCACGGTGCCAGCCGGCGTGCTGGCGTCAATCCGGCTCAGCGCGTCGTTGAGCAGGCGCGAGGCCGAGACATGTTCACCGCCCCGAATGAACAGGATCCCTTGCTGCAGGGCGCCGTCGGAACTGAAGTCGGACAGGTTGGCCAGCCCGCCCGCGCGCGCCGGCGCCGGTGCCAGACCGGACAGATCGATCACCGGCATCCACAGCGGATCAAGCGCAGCGGCTTTGCCATCGGCATTGGCCTTCAGCAGCCGGATCATCGGCAGCAGCGCCTGGCTGGATGCCGCCCCGACAAACTCGCCCGCTGCGCCGCGGGTCCGCAGTTCGACCACCTGGACTCCCAGATTGGTGTCCTGGCACTGCCGGGCGCTGGTCATACCCAGACCGGCGATGTTGATGTTGCTGGCGACCCCGCAAGTCCGGCTGGCGGCATTGTCCAGCGCTTGCGGCGTTACCACGCCCAGGATTTTAGCCGCCGAAGCGCCCCGGCAGGTCAGCACGAACGGCTGATCCGCCGCCGACTTGATCGACCCCGCAGAGCGCGTCCAGTCACGCGTGGCCGTGCAGGGCTGCCCGATCCGGTCGCGCCCGGCCTGCATCACTTCCGGCAAGGTCGATGCCTGGGCCTGCGCGCCCAGCGGCAGCACCGACGAGGCGAGCAGCCCGGTGAGGACCAACTTGCGAATACGCGGCGCGATCATCACTTTTTCCCCTTGTCGCATTCACCGGCGTCAGTCAGTTCGCACGCCGGAACTTCATAGTTGAGCGTCGGCACCGCAAGGTCACCGATCAGTGCTTCGTTGTTCGTCGCGATCAGCGGATCGAGCAGCACCCGGCCGTCATCGTCCCCGGTGCTGAAGATCTGCGCCTGCCGTTCGTCGAACAGCTTCAGCGCGGGCGGCTGAACGTCGGTCACGAGGCAACCCTTGTCCGGAGACCCGATCACGCAGCCGTTGATCCGCGAATTGGACTGGGTGATCAGCACCGTCCGGGCACTGCCCGAACCGGTAGAGAACTGAACCACCGATTCCGGCAGCAGCCCCGCCGACCGCCCGATGAACCCGTTGATCGTCCCGAACAGCGCAAACGCGTCCTCGCGTCCGGCTGGCAGCGAAGCATCGAGCAGCAAGGTTGGGGCGGACTGGCTGACCGACTGTGCGGCATCCCCCAGGATCACACCCGCCGGGCTGCCCGGCGTTCCGGTATTCTGGAACAGCGCAAAATCGGAATAAGCGACGCGCATCGACCTGGCGCGCAGGAAGTTGCCCGCCGTATCGATCTTCGCCCCGCCGCTGCCCTGGATGTAAAGCGAGGACGCGGCGTTGGAGACCAGATCCCGCGCGATCCGCGCCGCATCACCCGAGAGCAGCGCCGCGTCGGTCAACAATGACGAACGACCGAACACGATCTGGCCTGCCCGCAGATCAAGCCCGCCGCCCGGCAGATCGATCGTGGCCGTGTCGATCTGGCCGATGATCGCCCCGCTCCTGGAACCGGCCGCCGAATTGCCGCCAATCTGCAACGTTCCGGTAAAGCCGCTGCCGGTGATCGCCCCGCCAAGGGTGATCTTCGCGGTATCCGGCGTGCCGCTGGTCATGATCCCGAACAGGTTGGTCCCGGATTTCAGCGCGAACGTGCCGACTTGCACGTTCTGCGTCACACCGCTGGCCTGCTGGGTGACGAGCTGGATCGACGGAGCCGTGATCCGCCCGATTTCGGTCGCAGACAGGACATACTTTGTCCCGTCGTTGTCCGCCGTCCCGCCGATTACGGTGTCGTTGGTCTCGCTGGTCCGGTTGGTCAGCGTTACGCCGGTCGCGGCAGTCATCGCCCCGCCCAGCGCGATCTGGTTGCTGATCACCGCGATGTTGCGGCCATCGACTTGCGCGAGCGCAGCATTCCTGGCTGCATCGATCGAAACGTCGGACTGCCGGCCGCTGCCGCCCTGCACCACCGAATTGCCGAGCAGCACGCTGCCCGCGGTCGCCACCACGGACAGGGCATCCCCGCCCGATCCGTCGCTGTCCGATTGCAAGGTCAGCAACCCTGCGCCCTGCGTCACGTCGTTGGTGGTCGCAGTGATCGTTACCTTGCCGCCCGCTTTCTGCGTCCGCGCCGAGCCATCACCCAGCACCACGCCCGTCCCGCCGGTCACCGTGTAATCGGTCTTCGCCGAGACATTGCCCGTGACCGAGGCCAGCTTCCCGGCCTGAACGGTCACGAACGCGTTGGTCGTCGTCGCATTGCCCAGCACGGCGTCGTTGACGCCCCTGACCAGGATCGAGTTCGTCGCCGTACCCGTTCCCAGCGAGGCATTGTTGCCAGCATCGACCACGATGTCACGTCCGGCCCCGCCGGTGCCCAGCGCAGCGTTACCGCCCGCCACGACCTTCACGTCCCGCGTGCTCGCCGTCGCCGAAGTCACCGCCGCGTTGCCCGTCGTCGCGGTCACCAGCACATCGCGCTGCGCCGTCAGCGTCGTCGCGGCGATATCACCCGTTGCCGAGCTCAGCGTGATGTTCGCCAGGTTCGGCGTGCCCGCATCCGCGATCACGCCCAGCACCGCGCCGGACAGGTCAACCGTATGGCCATCCGCCCCGGTGCCGCTGGCCGTGCCCTGATTGATCGTCAGGTTCGTGCCTGCGGCAAGGCTGAGATCATCGCCCGCAATCGCGCTGGTCGTCACCGTCAGGCTCGTCCCGGCCTTGCCGAACACGTCCTCCAGCGCGTCCAGCTTGTCCGCCGCCAGCGCGCCAGCGCTCGCCCGCAGACCGATCGAACGGCCATGCGCTTCCTTGACCGTCACGTTCTGGCCCGCATCGACGAACACGTCCGACTGCTTGCCATGCACGCCGCCAGACATCGTCCCGCCGCTCAGCACCGTATTGCCCAGCGCAACGCTGCCGTTGCTCGCCGTCACCCGCAGCGCATCGTTCGCGCCGCGTGTGCCGGTGCCGTCATTGTCCGACTGCAAGGTCAGCAACCCTGCGCCCTGCGTCACATTGCCAGTGGTGGCAGTGACCGTCACCTTGCCGCCAGCCTGCTGCGTCCGCGCCGAGCCATCGCCCAGCACCACGCCCGTCCCGCCGGTGACCGTGTAATCAGTCTTCGCCGAGACATCGCCGGTCACCGATGCCAGCTGTCCAGCCTGCACCTTGACGAACCCGGTCGTGGCCGAAGCGTTCACCAGCTCCGCATCGTCGCGGGCCGCGACATCGACGTCGGTTCCGGCAATCGCCGTGGTCCGCTCAAGCAGAGCACTGCCCGCCATGGCGCGAACCACCACATCGCTGCCCGCCTGAAGCGTCAGCGCACCCGATCCGCGCGTGATGTTGCCAGCCGTTGCCGTAATCGCAATCCTGAGGCCGGCCTGCTGCGTCCGCGTCGCCGCGTCGCCCAGCACCACGCTGGTGCCGGTCAGCAGGTAATCGCCGGAAGCCGATACGTTGCCGGCCACCGTCACCGGACCCGACCCGCCGCTCTGGTTGATCCGGATGTTCCCGGAACCGGCGGTCGTGTCGGTCGTCGTCAGGTCCACCAGCGCGATTGCGCCGCCAGCGTCCAGCGTGATGGCTTCCAGCGCATTGATGCTGCCCACGGCGGTAATCGCGGTTGGCGCGATGACCTCAACCGACTTCAACCGGGTGGCGGCGCCGACATTGCCGCCGAACACCGCATCACCCAGCACGCCAAGCCGCTGCGCACCGGCACTCAGCCCGTCCACAATCCCGGCGAACGACACCTTGCTGCCCTTGAGCACCGTGTCCTGCGCCAGGGTTACCGCGCCGCCATAGGTCTGCTCGCCAGTGGTGGTCACCGTGGCACTGACCGGCGCCATCGAGGCACCGGCAACGTCGAATTCGCTCTTGCCGGTAACCGACAGCGCGCTGAGCACTTCACCCACCGTGCCGTTGCCGCCGACCACGCCCTTGAACAGGGCGTCGCCATCAATGCCAAGCGCATGGGTGCCCTTGACCGTGGACCCGAACGTCACCTTCGAGCCCTTGAGCGTGCTATCCTGCTTGAGCGTCACTGCCCCGGTGTAAGTCTGCGTGCCGGTCGTCGTGACGCCGGACGTGTCGAGCTCGGTCGTCCCGCTGACGCTCAGCGCGGTGAGCGGGGTCGATCCGCCAACCACGCCCTTGAACACCGCGTTGCCGAGTACGTCGAGGCTCTGCGCCCCGTTCACTGTGCCGCCAAACGTCGCCGAGGTTCCGCTCAGCACCGTATCCGCACCCAGCGTTACCGCGCCGGTATAGGTCTGCGCGCCGGTCGTCTGGATCGACGGTGCCAGCAGCGTCCCTGCTACGTTCAGGGCCGAGGGGCCATTGACCAGCAGCGTGCTCAGCTTGTCGGTCGAACCGACCTTGCCGCCGAACGTCGTCAGGCCGGTGCTGGTGGCGGTGAGCGAACGGGTCTGGCCCGCATCGCTGTCGACCGTGCTGGCGAACGTGATGGCCCCGCCGCCGTTGCTGGTCAGCGCCGTATCCGCCGCCAGCACCACAGCGCCGTTATAGGTCTGCGCGTTCTTGGTGATGACCGAGCCGCCCGCGATCTCCGCCAGGCCATTGGTGGTCAGCGCCTTCAGCGCCTTGCCGCCGCCGCCAACCGCGCCCGCGAACCGGGTCTTGCCGCTCGCGGTCGTTTCCAGACCCGCCGCGCCGTCAACATCGCTCCGCACTGTGCTGCCGAACGTGATGTCGGTGCCCGACAGCGTGGTGTCCTTCTTCAGGGTTACCGCGCCGGTGTAGGTCTGCGTGCCCGTGGTGCTGACCGTGGTCG
>NZ_JAUYNB010000033.1 GCF_030699305.1 Novosphingobium sp. | reverse complement strand
GAGCGAAGTCGAGACACGCGTGCGCTGCGTCAGCGTGTCTCGACTTCGCTCGACACGAACGGGGGAATGGGGGGGCTACCCTGCCCCAAAAATCGCCCTGCGTTACAGCAACGCCTCGATGTCCCGTTCCAGCGCTTCCGGCTTGTCGCTGGGGGCATAGCGTCGCACCACCTTGCCGTCGCGGTCGATCAGGAACTTGGTGAAGTTCCACTTGACCGACCTGGTGCCCATCAGTCCTGGCGCTTCGGCCTTCAGCCAGTCGTACAGCGGATCGGCACTGTCACCGTTGACGTCGATCTTGGCCATCAGCGGGAACGTGACGTCGTATTTCAGGCTGCAGAAGTTGGCGATTTCCTCGGCATTGCCGGGTTCCTGCGCGCCGAACTGGTTGCAGGGGAATGCGATCACTTCAAAGCCCTTGTCCGCGTACTTGCGGTACAGCGCTTCGAGCCCTTCGTACTGGCCGGTAAAGCCGCACTTGCTGGCGGTGTTGACGATCAGCAGGACTTTGCCGACTTTGCCGGACAGGTCCAGTTCCTCGCCGCCGGGCAGCTTGGCCTTGAAATCAGCAATGGTCTTCATACCAGCACTCCCTCTTGCAGCCTGACCACGCGGTCCATTGACCGGGCCAGGCGTTCATTGTGTGTCGCGACCAGCGCCGCGCTGCCTTCACCGCGCACCAGTTCGAGGAACTGGCCCAGCACCTTGTCAGCCGTGGCTTCATCCAGGTTGCCGGTCGGCTCATCCGCCAGCACCAGCGCGGGCTTGTTGGCCAGCGCGCGGGCCACGGCCACGCGCTGTTGTTCACCGCCCGAAAGCTGGCTGGGACGGTGTTCCAGCCGCTCCCCCAGTCCCAGCGCGGTCAGCAATTCGCGCGCGCGGATCTGCGCATCGGCCACGGACTTGCCCGCCACCAGCTGCGGCAGGATGACGTTTTCCAGCGCGTTGAAATCGGGCAGCAAGTGGTGGAACTGATAGACGAACCCCACCCGGTCCCGCCGCAGCGCGGTGCGGTCATCGCCGTTCAGTGCGGTCGCATCGTTGCCCGCAATCTCGATCCGCCCGCCAAAGCCGCCTTCCAGCAGCCCCACGGCTTGCAGCAGCGTGGACTTGCCCGAACCCGACGGCCCCAGCAGCGCCACGATCTCTCCGGGCTGCACCGCCAGGTTCACCCCGCGCAGCACATCGATCCGCACCCCGCCCTGTTCAAAGCTGCGGGTCAGGTTGGTCAGCTGGACAACGGGATTACTCATAACGCAGCACCTGCACAGGATCGGTGCTTGCCGCCTTGAACGCCGGGTAGAGCGTGGCGAGAAAGCTGAACAGCAGCGCCATGACGCTGATGGTGGCGATTTCGACCGGGTCGGACCGGCTGGGCAGTTCGGTCAGGAACCGGATCGACGGATCCCACAGGTTCTGCCCGGTCAGGAATTCCACCGCCCGCACCACCGACTGGCGGAAATAGAGGAACGTGAAGCCCAGCCCCAGCCCGGTAAACGTCCCCAGCGCCCCGATCAGGAAGCCCGCGGTCACGAAAATCTTCAGCAGGCTGCGCCGCGATGCGCCCATCGTGCGCAGGATCGCGATGTCGCGGGTCTTGGCGCGGACCAGCATGATCAGCGAAGACAGGATGTTGAACACCGCGACCAGCACGATGATCGACAGGACGACGAACATCGCCACCCGCTCCACCGCCAGCGCTTCGAACAGGCTGGCGTTGATCGTCTTCCAGTCCGTCACCACCGCGCGGCCCGCCAGCTTCTGCGCGACCGGGGCGAGGATTTCGGACACGCGGTCCGGATCGGTCACCTGCACTTCGATCATGCCGACGCTGTCGCCCGCCAGCAGCAGCGTCTGCGCATCGCGCATCGGCATGACCACGAAGCGCTCGTCGAAATCATAGACCCCGATCTCGAAAATCGCGCTGACCTGATAGGCGATTTCGCGCGGGACCGTGCCGAACGGCGTCGCGCGGCCCTGCGGGTTGATGATCGTGATCGCATCGCCCACCCGCAGCCCCAGGTTCTGCGCCAGCTGCGATCCCACTGCGACATTGCCCGCATCGGGCTGGAGCGCGGACAGCGATCCCGCAATGACTTTCGGCCCCAGCCGCTTGATATCCTCTTGCGTGTTGCCGCGCGCAAACACCGCCTCGACCCGCCCGTTGAAGCTGCCCAGCAGGGGCTGTTCGATCAGCGGAGAGGCGCGGGTGACTTCGGGCGTGGCCTGGACGTCGGCCAGCACTTCGCGCCAGTTGTCCAACCGCCCGCCATAGGCCTGAACGATCGCATGGCCGTTCAGGCCGACAATCTTGTCGAACAGTTCGGCGCGAAAGCCGTTCATCACGCTCATCACGATGACCAGCGCCGCCACGCCCAGCGCGACCGCGACCAGGCTGATGCCAGCGACCAGCGCAATGAATGCCTCACCCCGGCCGGGCAGCATGTAACGCTTGGCAATGGTCCATTCGAATGGAGAGAGGATCAAGCTTCGGTCCCGTCAGGTTGGCCCGGCGCGTGGGCAGGTCCGTGGATTTAGGGGGATAGCCCGCGCAGGGCAATGCCCTGTACTTGCTTTCCCCCGCGCATGGGGCCAAAGCGGCGCCAGCACTGGCCGGGCGATTCAACATGAATGTGACACACCCCTTTTTTGACGCAGATGGCGACAAACTGCGAGAGGAATGCGGCATTTTCGGCGTGATTGGCGCGCGCGATGCCGCAGCGATGACGGCGCTGGGCCTGCACGCGTTGCAGCACCGCGGCCAGGAAGCCTGCGGGATCGTCAGCCTGGACGGGCGCGAGTTCTATTCGCACCGCGGGATTGGCCACGTTGCGCAGGTATTTTCCGACAACGGCATCTTCGAACAATTGCCCGGACCGGTCGCATCGGGCCACGTGCGCTATTCCACCACCGGCGGATCGGGGCTGCGCAATATCCAGCCGCTGTTCGCCGATCTGGCGGCAGGTGGCTTTTCCATCGCGCACAATGGCAACATTTCCAATGCGATGACGCTGAAGCATGAACTGGTGTCCAAGGGCTCGATCTTCCAGTCGACGTCGGACACCGAAGTCATCATCCACCTGATCGCCACCAGCCGCTTCCACAAGCTGCTGGACCGTTTCGTCGATGCGCTGCGCATGATCGAAGGGGCCTATTCGCTGATCTGCATGACGCCCAAGCGCCTGATCGCCTGCCGCGATCCGCTGGGCATCCGTCCGCTGGTGATGGGCCGGATCGGCGATGCGATCGTCTTTGCCAGTGAAACCGTCGCGCTCGACGTCGTCGGCGCAGACTTCATCCGCGAAGTCGAACCCGGCGAAATCGTCGAAGTGCGCACCGATGGCCGGATCACCAGCCACCGCCCGTTCGGTACTACAGCGGCGCGCCCGTGCATTTTCGAACACGTCTATTTCAGCCGCCCGGATTCGGTGATGAACGGCCATTCGGTGTATGAAGTGCGCCGTCAGATCGGGGCCGAACTGGCGATTGAATCGCCGGTCGAAGCCGATCTGGTGGTGCCGGTGCCCGACAGCGGTGTGCCTGCCGCGATTGGCTATGCCCAGCAAAGCGGCATTCCGTTCGGCCTTGGCATCATCCGCTCGCACTATGTCGGGCGCACGTTCATCCAGCCATCGGACGGCGCGCGCAATGCCGATGTAAAGCGCAAGCATAACGCCAACCGCGCGCTGGTGGCAGGCAAGCGGATCGTGCTGATCGACGATTCGATCGTGCGCGGGACCACCTCGCTGAAGATCGTCCAGATGATGCGCGATGCCGGTGCTGCCGAAGTGCATATGCGCGTGGCCAGCCCACCCACGATCCACAGCTGCTATTACGGCGTCGACACCCCCGAACGGTCCAAGCTGCTGGCCGCGCGGATGAATATCGCCGAGATGACCAAGTTCATCCATGCCGACAGCCTGGGGTTCGTGTCGATTGACGGCCTCTATCGGGCGGTCGGGGAACAGCAGCGCAACAGCGGCTGCCCGCAGCACTGCGATGCCTGCTTCTCTGGCGATTACCCCACCAGCCTGACCGATCTGACCGCGCGTGAGGCGGGCGCGGAACAGCTTATCCTGCCGGTCGGCCAGCTCGCATGACGGACCTGTCCGGTCAGGTCGCGCTCGTCACCGGGGCGAGCGGCGGGATCGGTGCGGCCATGGCCGAGGCGCTGGCCGCAGCCGGGGCACACGTCGTGCTGACGGCCCGCAACACCCGCGCGCTCGAGGCGGTCGAGGAACGGATTTTCGCATCCGGTGGCCATGCCACCATCGCCCCGGTTGATCTGTCCGAGGCTGACGGTGTTGCCCGGCTGGCGCAGGCCGTGGCCAGCCGCTGGCCCGCGCTCGACATTCTGGTCCACGGTGCCGCCGTGCTGCCGCAGCTGACCCCGGTGACCGGGATCGACCAGCCCGGCCTGTCCAAGGCGCTGACCATCAACGTGCTGGCCACCCAGGCGCTGATCGCGCAGTTCGATCCGCTGCTGCGCAAGGCCGCCGATCCGCGCTTCCTCTACCTAACCACCAGCGTCGCCACCGTGCCGCGCGCGTTCTGGGGGGCCTATGCCGCCAGCAAGGCCGCGTCCGAAGTGCTGGTCGATTGCTATGCCCAGGAAGTGCGCAACACCAGCAAGGTGCGCGTGGCAATCATCGACCCCGGCGCGACCCGCACCGCGATGCGGGCCAAGGCCTATCCGGGCGAAGATCCGCAGACGGTCAAGCTGCCGACCGTGGTCGCGCAGCGGATGGTAACCTTGCTTGGTGAACAGTTTGCCAGCCCGCACCGCGAACGGGTTAACCAGCCTTCATAATCCCGATGCAACCAGACTGCGGGATACTTTGCAAAGGCTGTCCGGAAAGGCAGTGGCAAGGAAGCAGCAAGGGTTGCACGGCACATGAGCGATTATCTGATCCAGACACGCGATCCCTATTTCACGGCGGCGCAGGAAGATCGCTGCGCGCCGCGGACCCGCATTTCGATCCCCGCCGCGCTGCGCATATCCGGTGCGCGGGGGTTTCAGACGGTGATCCACGATCTGTCGCTCAGCGGGTTCTGCGGCGCGGCGGTCAACCGCATCGCCCCCGGCACGGTTTGCTGGCTGACCCTGCCCGGACTGGAATCGCAGCAGGGTGAAGTGATCTGGTGGGACAACAGCCTGGTCGGCTGTGCGTTCGACCGGCTGCTCAGCCCGATCGTGCTCGACAACCTGCTGGTGCGCTGGCGGCCGGATTCAGCCTACCGTCCACTAAGCTAAGGCTGCTTCAGGCCTCCGGCGATTCTCGTCCGGCCCTTCCAGGCACCGCTCGCCTGCCCCCCGGAGCGAGCCGCTGGGCCGGACGGGAATACCCGTGCGGGCAATCAGTGTCGCCGCATCAGGTTTTCAAGAATAACCGGGTTGAGCGGCTTCATGAATTCGCAGCCAAACTCGAACTCGGTCACCCAGGCGACCCGCGCCTCGATCGATTCAAGGCCGGGCAGCGTCAGGAAGAACCGGTCGCCTTCGTGCACCAGATAGACGCCGGACACCCGCGCCCCATGCGTGGAAATATCCCGCACCTTGACCGTTGCCTTGCGCGTGCCAGCCCGAAACACCACCGATGCCTCAAACGGCGCACGGTCAGTCCGGCGTCCGCCGGTTGTCTGGAACTTTGGTTCACCTGCAAATGCCATCATGGCCACCAGACTGCCTGTCGCTGTTAGTCTGCAACACTGCCAGCGCCCGGTAAATCTAGCGTTAACACTGAATTAATTTTTATAAACAGTGCTTTAGAGGAATCAGATGCAACAAGGGCGCGCAATCGCTGCGCGCCCTTGCCGGTTTCAGCTGATTCGCGGCCCCTTGCCGGAGCGGTTCGTCAGAACTTCATTTCCGCCTGCAAAAGGAACGAACGCCCGCGCGGATCGGCCACGCGCGGTTCCCACGAACTGCCCGCGCCGGTGTTGCCATCATAGGTGATCGCGAACGGCGTATCGGTGTTGAACACGTTCTTCACGCCCGCCGTCAGCTTCAGCCCTTCGATCAGGCCCTGATAGCTGACGGTCAGGTTGTAGATCGCATAATCCTTCACCATCGGGTTGTAGTCCGGGCGAGTGATCGTGCCTGCGGCGATACCCGGCAGCGCCTGGTTCTTGTACCCCTTGCGGAAGATCTGGCTGAAGGTGGCCGACAGGTTGTCGTTCGACCAGGTCAGCCAGGCGTTGTGCTTCCAGCGCAGCCCCAGGTCACCTGCGAACGTGAACACGCCGATCTGACTGGCGCTCCACGCCGCAGTCGGGGTCAGCTTTTCCTTCTTTTCCAGCAGCATGGTGCCATCGGCGCCCAGGTTCAGCTGGCTCCCCCCCGGCATATCGAACCCGCCCCGGATCGAGATTTCAAGGCCCTGCGTCTTGCGCGCACCGGCGTTGATCCAGCGCTGGTCAATCGTGGTGATCGTGCCGCCGCCGTCGCGGATGAACCGGTCCGGGAACAGCGCGGCGTTGTCGATCAGCTGACGCAGGGTGAGCAACTGGATCGTGTTGTCGGCCCGGATGCTCCACCAGTCGACCGAGGCCGTCCAGCGCGGGGCGGGACGCAGCACGACGCCAAGGCTGGCCATCTTGGCGGTTTCAGGCCCCAGATCGATCGTCCCGCCGGTCCAGATGTTCGGGCGGATGAACGCGCAGGCCGGGTTGGTGACGTTGGGCAAGCCGCCGGGGCACGCCACCGGATCGGCCAGATCGCTGCCCGAATAGGGGCTTTCGGTGATGCCGTTGAAGATCTGGTTGAAGCTCGGCACGCGGAAACCGGTGCTGTAGGAGCCGCGGAACATCAGCCATTCGGCCGGCTGGAACTTGGCCGACACCTTCGGATTGGTGGTGCTGCCAAAGCCCGAATAATCGTCGATCCGGACCGCGCCGGTCACTTCCAGCATATCGAACACCGGAATGTTGATTTCGGCGTAACCGGCCTTCACGTCGCGGTTCTTCGGGGTCAGTGCGTTGACGTTGTCGAACGCCGCCAGGAAGATCACCGGCGCGGTTGCGGCGGCGGCGGGTGAGCCGTTGAACTCATAGGTTTCGCGGCGATAATCCACGCCAACCGCCACCTGCACATCGCCGCCCGGCAGGGCAAACAGCGGGCCGGAGAACGAGGCGTCGACCTGCTTGAGCTGATAGCGCCCGCCATACAGCGTCGCGCCGCGCGCCGACACGGCTTCCAGCGCGGCGAGGCCTGCATCGGTCTGGGTCAGCGAGAACGGGTTGATCAGGCCGCTGTTGATCACGCCTACCAGACCCGGCGCGGTCGCACCCGGCGCGGTCGGTGCGTTGGTGTCGGACGTGCCGTTGGCCAGCGTGCCGCGATAGTAATAGCCGCCGCCCAGCACCGACGAGCTTTCGCTGCGGGCATAGCTGGCGCCGACGCGGTAATCCCAGCCGTTCAGCGGCAGCGGACCGTCGATCCCGGCGGCGACGCGGAAGGTCTTGGTATCGGTCACGTATTCACGCGGGCCGCACGGCGCGCAGCGCCAGCGGAACCCGATCGGGCGGCCATAGCGCGCATCGAGCGCGGCGACTTGCGTGGGATTGCCCGCAAACGTGCCGCGAATGGCATTGAACACCGAATCATAGGTCGACTGGGTCAGGCTGTTCAGCGGCATCCCGATCGGCAGGTTGGTGGTGTTGGCGGAAAGCTGCGCGTTGGAGAAGCTCTTGGCCGAATGGGCGTCGGACCCGGTCAGTTCGACCGACAGCTCGCTCGCCCCCAGCGCGACCACGCCGCGCGCGAAATAGGTCAGCGTTTCAATCGGCTGCTGGATCACCGCCGCGCGGCCCGTGTCCCAGGCGCAGGCGTAATAGGCGGTGGGCGAATTCCACAGGGCATAGTCATAGGCCATGCCGCCATCCATGCTCTCGCAGCCCGCTCCGCCCGGCAGGTTCAGCGGGTTGATCCCGCCCGCCGCCGCGTTGGCCCCGTTCGGCGCGGTCAGTGTCAGCCCCTGAAGCAGGGTGCCGCCCGGCTGCTGGAACGCGTTGGCCCCGGTGTTGAACGCGGTCGCCAGCGGCGTGCCGCGCGTATCGACCGAGAGGCCGCGCTGCGGCTGATTGCCATTCACGAAATCGCGCTGGCTGCCCCGCAGCATCCGGTTCCAGCGGTACGAAACCGCCGCCATGATGTTGAAGCCCTGCTCCTTCAGGTCGCCATACCCGGCGATGCCCGACACGTTATAGATGTTCCCGCCGCCCGCTTCGGTCAGGTCGGCAAAGCCGCTGACGCCAAGGCCGGTGTAATCCTTTTTGGTGATGTAGTTGATCACGCCGCCGATCGCGTCGGTGCCGTAGATCGCCGAAGCGCCGTCCTTCAGCACTTCAACCCGGTCAATCGCGGCGAACGGGATCTGGTTCACGTCCACTGCGCTGCCCGACAGGCCGTGCGCGGCAACGCGGCGGCCGTTGAGCAGGACCAGCGTTGCTGCCGAACCCTGCCCGCGCAGGTTGGCGGCGGACAGGCCGTTGGTGCCGCGCTGTGCGCCGGTGGTGACATCGGCATTGGCAGCCAGGTTATCCGCGCCCGTGCCGTTGGAGGACAGATACATGATCAGCTGTTCAGGGCTGGAAATGCCGTTCTGCTGGATTTCGGCATTGCTGATCACGGTCAGCGGCAGCGCGCTCTTGGTCGGGTCCTGCTTGATCCGCGAGCCGGTAACGATGATCGCGGTGCTGCCGGATTCACCCGATGGCGCGTTGGCCGAGGTAATGTCCGGCGCGCTTTGCGCCAGCGCGGGCGAGGCAAGCGCCCCAAGTGCCACACCGCTGGCCAGCAGGATGCGGGAAAAGTCGCGTACGTTCATGGATACCCCCAACTGAAAACGAGTCAGCCCCCCTAAAGGTCTGTTGATCAACAGTAACGCGCCGACGCAGCAGCGCCAGAGTTGAAACCCCGTTCAACTGCCGCGCCTGAACGGTTTTTCGCCGTTGCCGTAATTTTGTTGCAACTGCGCAACATTCCGGTTGGAAACCGTTTCAATTCGTGGCCGCGATCAGTCCCAGAGCTGCGTCCATTGCCGGAACCGCACGCCCGTCGTCCGGCACGTCGTTGGCCAGGATGGAAAACGTCAGTTCGCGCCCGCTGGCGGCAACAAGGTATCCCGACAGCGTGTTGGTGGCGTTGAGCGTTCCGGTCTTGGCCCGGATTTTCCCTTCCAGCGCCGTCCCCCTGAACCGCCGGGCAAGCGTTCCATCCACCCCGCCCACCGGCAGCGAAGCATCCCAGTCCCGCCCCCATGGCTGGGCCTTGGCCCAGCGCAGCAAGGTCACCGCCGCGCGCGGCGAAATGCGGTTGTAGGTCGACATCCCGGACCCGTCGGAAAAGTCATACCAGCCGCGCGCCACTCCCGCCGCCGCCATTACGGAATGCAGTCCGACGATACCGTCTGCCAGCGATCCGGTGCCTTCCAGCTTGCCCACCCGCCGCAGCAGGAGTTCGGCATAGAGGTTCTGGCTGTCCTTGTTGACGATCCGGATCGTATCGGCCAGCGGCGGCGCGGTGTGGCCGCCCATGAACGCGGCGCGCGGCATTGGCACGCGCACATCGCGGCCCTCGCGCACTTTGGGATCGTCGATCAGGCTGACCAGGCGATGCTGCGCGCGCACCGCGCCATCCACCTTCACCCCGCGCACTTCAAGCATCCGGCGCAGCTGCCAGGCGGTATAGTGCGCCGGATCATCGATCCCCAGCCGGTCCCGAAACGGCGGCGCGCCCACCGCGATCTCGCCATAAATCCGCAGGTCCGTGCCATTGATCGCACGGTCGAAACCCAGCCGCGTCGTGCCGCCCGCCGCGATCGTCACCGCTTCGTTGCGCACGGTGTAATACGGCGCGATTTCGACGATCGGCGGCTGCCCTTCCGCCCCCGGAGCGATCACCACCGGCACTTCGTTGTTGTCGAGCGACAGCGCCGATATGGCCGTGCCGGAATCGGTGCCGATATTGTTCCAGCTCATCCCCGGGCTCCAGCGCTGGTCGGGAAACCAGCTGTCATCGCCCACGATATCGCCCACCCGCCGGGTCTTGCGGGCCACGAAATCCGCCAGTTCGGCCAGACAATCGCGCTTGCAATCCGCCGCGCTCGACATCTGCGCATCGCCCCGGCCGTAGAGGATCACGTGCGGCGGTCCATCGTCCCGCTCAGCCAGACCGATGAACGCGCCGGGCGCATACCGCCCGAACGCATCCGTCCCCAGCTTGGCCGCAGCGACCTTGTCAGCCAGCAGGGCAAAGGCGGTGGCGGTGGTGAACAGCTTGGTGTTGGACGCGGGAATGAACCGGTCATCCGCCCGGATAGCGATGATTTCACGGCCCTGATCGTCCACCACCAGCAGCCCGAAGCGCGTTCCGGCCGGAGCGAGCGCCAGCGCTTCGTCCACCGTCTGCGGCGCGGGTGCGGCGGCAGGTTGCGCGGATAAGGGGGCCGAAAAAGGGACGGCCAGCAGCAACGCTGCGGAGATTGCAATCGGGAACAAACGCATCGGTGCATTGTGCCGCGCCAGACCGCTTATCGCAAGCCCACGACCTCAACTGCTGGCAGGTCCGCCGCACCGGGCTGTTCGGCCCAGTGGCGCGCGTTCAGCACGCCGCCATCGGCGCGCAGATCCGCCACGCGGTCCAGATCGACTGCGCCGAACACCCACTGCACCGCGTCCATCTTCCCCAGCGCGACCACGCCGTCATCGGGAAAGCCCCGGTCCGGCGGGCCATAGATCGCCGCCGCACCGCGATTGCGGTCAACCGCCGGGGACCAGTCCGCGTTCCCGACGGTGGGGCTGTGGACCACGTAGCACTGCCCCTCCAGCGCGCGGGCCTGCGCGCCGATCCGCACCCGCCAATAGCCCAGCGCGGCCTCGGTGCAGGATGGCACCAGCAGCAGTTCCATTCCCGCTTCGACCAGCGCGCGGGCGAGCAGTGGAAACTCGCTGTCATAGCAGATGGTTATGCCGATCTTGCCAAGCGTCGTCTCAAACAGCCGCAGCGGTGCGCCTGCGACGATGCCCCACTCCTCGCGCTCGAACCGGGTCATGATCAGCTTGTCCTGCACGCCCACCTTGCCATTCGGTGTGAACAGCCGCGCGCGGTTGACGAACCGGCCATCCTCTCGCTGCACCGGGGCGCTGGCCGCCAGAATGTGCAGGCCGTGGCGCGCGGCCAGTTCCGCATGGAGCGCATCCACTTGCGGCAACAGCGCCGACACGGTCACAATCGAACCGCGCAAATCGCTCATCGTCGCGGGGGCGAGCGAGGCCAGTTCCATCGCCCCGTATTCCGGGAACACCGCCAGCGCCGCGCCGCCTTCAGCCGCGCGTTCGACCCAGCCCGTCAGCTTGGCGACATAGGCCGGCCAATCGGCCAGCTCCTCGATCGGATATTGCGCGGCGGCGACGGTGAAGCTGGTCATAAGTGGCGCATCCAGAATTGCATGGGCTTGGGGCTTTCGCCCGGCTCGCCGTGTTCCTGCCAGTTGAATTCGCCGGTCAGGCCATCGACAGGGGTATAACCACGCCGCCGCCAGAAAGTGTCCAGCGGGGTGTAATCAGCCGGCCGGGCCGGATGATCGCCGGGCCGCACCACCGCGCAAAAGCTGGCCTGCGCCGCGCCCCACTGCCGCGCGGCGGCTTCGCGGTGGTCGAAGAAGGCATGGCCGATCCCCTGCCCGCGATAGTCCGGCAACAGTACGCTTTCACCGAAATAGGATATGCCAGCAGGATCAATCCCGGCGCGCAGGAAGGGTTCGCGGATCGCGTTATCCTGCGCGCTCAGCGGTGAGGCGGTTGCCGCGCCGACGATCCGCGCGCCATCGAACGCGGCGATCAGCACCGCAGCGGGCGCGGCGGAGAATTCTGCCAGATATTCGCGCTCATACTCCGCCGACCCGTCATACAGATACGGGAACGCCGCAAAGACCGCGATCCGCAGTGCGGCCAGATCGTCCAGCGCGGCGCGCAAGTCCGCGCCCGTCAACAGCCGGACGGCAACGCTCATCCGCCGACCTGCGCGGTCCAGTCGGCCAGATTGTAATAAACCGTGACGCGGGTGATCCGCCCGCCTGCGATGCTGAAGAATGCCCCCGCCGGCAGGGTATAGGTCTGCCCCGCCGCTTCCGGCAGGCCTTCATCGGTCGCGCGGTATTCGCCGTGGACGATAAACTCCGCCGCGCCGCGCGTGCCATCGTCGCTGGCCATCAGCACAATGCCGTCCAGCCGCTCGCGATAGCAGGCCTCCATATGCGTCAGAAAGCTGCGGAACGCGTCCTTGCCGCGCTGGCGTTTGCCCTGGTTGATGTCGTGGATCACGCCGTCATCGAGGCAATCGAGCATCCCTTCCCAGTCACCCGCGTTGAACGCAGCGTAATAGCGGGTCAGCAGGGCAAGCACGGCAGTGCGATCCATCGGGTTCTCCTTGTGCCGGATGATCTAGCGCAGCGGCGGGGCGTTGTCAGCGGTTCGTCGATAAGCCGGTTGCCTGTTGCCCCTGTCCCCGCCACTCTGCGGCCAGAGACCAACAACAGGAAACACTCCGCCATGCGCTCCATCCTGCTGGGCCTGACCGCCCTCACCCTGTCGATGACGCCTGCATTCGCGCAAGACACCGCTCCGGTCGCGCCCAAGCCCGCCGGGATCGAGGCAGACGGCGTGCCTGCCGTCCCGATGGCGCTGGTCGATGCGACCCGCCCCTACATGGAATTCCGCACCGCCGCGTTCCTCGATTGGGACCCGGTGACCCGCGCGATGCTGGTGTCGACCCGGTTTGGCAACGTCGCGCAGCTCCACACCGTGGCCGGCCCCGGCAT
Source organism: Novosphingobium sp. (assembly GCF_030699305.1). Classification (GTDB taxonomy): domain Bacteria; phylum Pseudomonadota; class Alphaproteobacteria; order Sphingomonadales; family Sphingomonadaceae; genus Novosphingobium. Next base: position 109,031 of record NZ_JAUYNB010000033.1, on the reverse strand, counting down.
GGCCCGCCGCCAGATCAGTTTCGAAGTCGAACCGCTGGGCGGGAGCTATGTCGGCACCGATGGCACGCTGGTGGTGCGCAAGGACAAGGGCGGCGATGAATTCTGGCAGCTCTACACGCTGAAGGACGGCCGCCTGGCCCTGCTGACCGACGGCAAGAGCCGCAACGCGCTCAACGCGATCAGCGCCGATGGCAAGCTGATCGGATACAGTTCAACGCGCCGCAACGGCACCGACGGCGACCTATACGTGGCCGACCCGCGCAATCCGGGGACCACGCGGATGGTGGCGCAAGTCAAGGGCGGCGGCTGGGCGATTGCCGATTTCGCGCCGGGCAATGCCAGGGCGGTCGTGGCCAATTACGTCTCGGTTCAGAAGTCGGACCTCTATGCGCTGGACCTCGCCAGCGGCAAAATGACGCCCATCGGCGATCACAAGGTCGCGATTTCGCACGGCGACGCAAAATATGCACCCGACGGGCAGCTGTGGGTGACCAGCGACGTCGGCAGCGATTTCCAGCGGCTCGGCTCGCTCGACGTCAAGACCGGCAAGTTCACCCCCCGCTCGCCCGAACCGAAGTGGGACGTCGAAGGGTTCGATATCGCCGCCGATGGCAGCTTCATCGCTTATGTGACGAACGAGGCGGGCATTACGAAGCTGAAGCTGCTCGATCCGAAAACCGGCGCGGTGCGCGAAGTCTCCGGCCTGCCCAGGGGCGTGATCGGCGGGATGAAGATCGCGCCATGGGGCACGATTGGCGTCACCATCTCTTCGGCCAAGGTGCCGACCGACGCGTTCTCGGTCGATCCCGCAACGCTGGCGGTCACCCGCTGGACGGAAAGCGAAACCGGCGGCCTCAACCCGGCGGTCAATGTCGATCCGGAACTGGTCGAAGTGAAAAGCTTTGATGGCGAGGCCGTGTCGGGCTTCCTCTATCGTCCCGATCCGGCCAAGTTCCCCGGCAAGCGCCCGCTGATCGTCAACATCCACGGCGGGCCGGAAGGGCAAAGCACCCCCAGTTTCCGGGGCCGCGCCAATTACCTGCTGAATGAACTGGGCGTCGCGGTCTTCTATCCCAACGTGCGCGGCTCCACCGGCTTCGGCAAGCGCTTCGTCAGCCTGGATAACGGGCCGTTCAAGCGCGAGGATTCGGTCAAGGACATCGGCGCATTCCTCGATCGGTTGCAGGCCGATCCCGCCATCGACGCGGGCCGCATGGCGGTGCAGGGCGGCTCCTATGGCGGGTACATGTGCTATGCCAGCGCGATCCGGTACGGCGCGCAGTTCAAGGCGGCGGACTGCATCGTCGCGATCAGCAACTTCGTGACGTTCCTCGAAAACACCCAGAGCTATCGCCGCGATCTGCGCCGGGTCGAATACGGGGATGAACGCGATCCGAAGCAGCGCGCCAAGCTGCTGGAAATCTCGCCGCTGACCCAGATCGACAAACTCTCGATCCCGCTGCTGGTCATTACCGGCGCCAACGATCCGCGCGTGCCGAAAAGCGAGGCCGATCAGGCCGTCGCCGCCGTCCGCGCCAAGGGCCGCACGGCCTGGCATCTGGTCGGGCTGAACGAAGGCCACGGGTTCGGCAAGAAGGAGAACCAGGACTACCAGTTCTGGACCGAATTGCAGTTCTGGGAGAAGAACCTGCTGGGCGCGAAGTAACGGGCACGCCCAGCCTTCCCAGATGCTCGACTTTGGCCCGCTCAACCCGCTAAAGGACCGCGATGGACCTTGAAATCTCGCTTGAAGCGGCCTGGCCGGATCACGCCGACTGGGCTGCACTGGCTGGCCGCGCGGCCGACGCGCTGGCCGGTCAGGCACCGGAACTGGCCAACCCGCGGCTGTCGGCCAGCCTGCTGTTTGCCGATGACGCCGAAGTTCATGCGCTGAATCGCGAATGGCGGGGCAAGGACAAGCCCACCAACGTCTTGTCGTTCCCGATGCTGGAACGCGCGGATCTGCTGGCCCTGCCCCATGCCGGACCGCCGGAATTGCTGGGCGATATCGCGCTGGCGCTGGAAACCTGCGCCCGTGAAGCGGCTGACAAACAGGTGCCGCTGGACCACCACGCCGCGCACCTGATCGTGCATGGGCTGCTGCATCTGGCCGGGCACGACCACGAAGTATCGCCCGCCGATGCCCGCGCGATGGAGCAATTGGAAATAAAGGCACTTGCCCTGCTGGGCATTGCCGACCCATATGGGGACCACTGAATCAACAAGGATACCCAAGGGGCGATGCCCGAACCCTATTCTGGAGAACCGGACAGTAGACGCTCTGTCTGGCGCATGGTCCGCAAGTTCATCGGTACGCCGGAGCCTGACCAGTCGCTCCGCGCGCAGCTGGAAGAAGCCATCGACGAGCACGAGGAGGAAACCGGCAGCAAGACCGCTGCGGGCGACCTGTCCCCGCTTGAACGGCAGATGCTGCGCAACCTGCTGCATTTCAGCGAGCATGACGCGGATGACGTGGCGATTCCGCGCGGTGAGATCATCGCGCTGCCCGAAACCGCGACCTGGGAGGAAATGGTCGCCGCATTTGCCCAGCATGGTCATTCACGCATGCCGGTCTACCGCGATACGCTGGACGAGATCGTCGGGATGATGCTGATCAAGGACATCTTCCCCTACCTCGCCACCGCCAAGGCACCGCCCAGGGACTGGACGACGCTGCTGCGCCAGCCGCTGTTCGTGCCGCAGGCGCGCGGCGCGCTCGACGTGCTGGCCGATATGCGCGCCAGCCGGGTCCATCTGGCGGTCGTGATCGACGAATATTCCGGGACGGACGGGATCATCACGATCGAGGATCTGGTCGAGGAAATCGTCGGCGAGATCGAGGATGAACACGACGACGCGCCGCAGGCCTTGCTGGTTCCGCTGGATGGCGGGATGTGGGAAGCCGATGCACGGGTCGAACTGGAAGAGGTCGGCGAAACGGTCGATCCGCGGCTGGGCGAGGTTGAGGAAGACGTCGATACGCTGGGCGGCCTGGCGTTCCTGCTGGCCGAAGCGGTTCCGCCGGTCGGCGCGATTCTGGACCATGACAGCGGCTGGAAGCTGGAAGTGATTGCAGGCAACGAAAAACACGTTACGCGTTTGCGATTGCATCCTCCGACTTCCCGGGATGCTTCCGAAGAGTAACCGCCTTGGCCATCCGCCGCCTTCCTCCCTTGCGCGCGATCGAAGCGTTCGTGCGGATCGTCCGGCTGGGCAGCGCCCGCGCTGCGGCCGACGAACTGGGCCTGTCGCCCAGCGCGCTGTCACGCCGCGTGGCCGCGCTGGAAGAGTTCATCGGCAAGCGCCTGTTCACGCGCCAGCATCAGGCGATGAAGCTGACCGACGAAGGCACTGCGTTCTATGATGCGGTCAGCCCCAAGTTCGATGAACTGGCCGCCGCAGTCGAAGGGCAGATCGAGGACAGCAAGGTGCTGCGCCTGCATCTGGGCATCCTGCCGCTGTTCGGATCGCAGCGGCTGTTCCCGCGTCTGCCGGAACTGCGCAAGCAGAACCCGCGCCTGCATATCGATTTCGATACCAGCCCGCACCTGGAACAGCGCGTCGGCGATACGCTGGACGCCGCGATCATCCTGGCGAAAAAGCCTGACCCGGCGTTTCACGCGGTGCGGCTGGACCACAACCGGGTCTATGCCTTCACGTCCAAGGCACTGGCCGCAGAAATCGGGCCGAACCCCGATGCTGACACGTTGTCGCGTCAGACCTTCCTGATCCACACCGAGTTGCCCGCCAGTTTCACCGCCTGGAAAAAGGCGCTGGGGATGGAAGATCTGGAACCGGCGGCGATTGACCACTACGATTCGGGCCAGTTGATCCTTGAAGCCGCCGCCAACGGCCTGGGCATTGCGATCATGCACGACGATCACTTCAACCGCAGCGCCGATACCCGGCTGGCCAAAGTGTTCGATATCGAAGTGGAAAGCCCCTATTCCTATTGGTTCGTCTGCCGCCCGCACGCGCTGGAGTTGCGCGCCGTGCGGATTTTCCACGACTGGCTGGTGAACGCGGGGCTTTAGGTTCCCTACCTGCCCCCTCTTCCGCGCAGGTGGCGTTCAGGCGCGCGCGCGACATAATGCAGCGATGAACCACCGATTCGCCCTGCTCGCCATTCCCGCACTGTTCATGCTGGCCGCCGCCGCGCCGCCCAAGACCAAGCCGCGCACCGTTGCCGCCAAGCCGCGCCCCGTCGCGCCCGCGCCTGCCCCGGTGCCACTGGCTGATACGGTGCGGGTCGCGCTGGTGACCGAGGCGGGGACGATCGAGTTGGACCTCGATCACAAGCGCGCGCCGATCACGACGGCCAATTTCGTGCGCTATGTCGATCTGAAAAAGTTCGATGGCGCGGTGTTCTATCGCGCGATGCATCTGCCGTGGGGGACGCCGCCCAACGGCCTGATTCAGGGCGGGCTGCAATCCAACCCGCTCAAAGTGCTCAAACCGATTGCGCACGAGCCGACCAATCTCACCGGCATCCTGCACAAGCGCGGCGCGATTTCGATGGCGCGCCATGCACCGGGCACGGCAATGGCCGATTTCTCGATTCTGGTGGCCGATCTCGAAGGGCTGGACGCCGATCCGAAATCCGACAATCCCGATCTGCAGGCCGGGTTCGCCGCGTTCGGTCAGGTGGTGACCGGCATGGATGTGGTGCTGAAGATCTGGGAAGCGCCGCGTCCGCCCGAAAAAGGCGAAGGGCCGCTGAAAGGCCAGATGCTGGACAAGCCGGTGAAGATCCTCACCGCGCGCCGGGTGGCCATTCCGCCCGCGCCATAAACAAACAAAAGCCCCCTCCTCTTCAGAGGAGGGGGTAATTGGTTTACGAAACAGTCGCTTTCACGATCTTGCCCGGGTTCGCCGGCGGTTCGCCCTTGGGCAGCGCGTCGACGTGTTCCATGCCTTCTTCGACCACGCCCCAGACGGTATACTGGCGGTCGAGGAACGACGCGTCATCGAAGCAGATGAAGAACTGGCTGTTGGCCGTGTTCGGCTGGTTGGTGCGCGCCATCGAGCACACGCCGCGCACGTGCGGTTCGGCGTTGAATTCGGCCTTGAGGTCCGGCTTGCTGGAACCGCCCATACCGGTGCCGTTGGGGCAGCCGCCCTGGGCCATGAAGCCGGGGATCACGCGGTGGAACTTCACCCCGTCATAGAACCCTTCGCGCGTCAGTTCGATGATGCGCGCCACGTGGCCGGGGGCCAGATCGGGGCGCAGCTTGATCTTCACGTCGCCGCCGCTGTCGAGCGAAAGGGTCAGGTATTCGTCGGCCATTATAGTCTCCTGTGGCAATTGCAGCGGGATATAAGGTGCCCGGCCACAAAGTCACGCCTTTGACAGTGCTGCCCGGTTGCTTTTGCGCGCGACCGGCCTAGACCTCGCCCGATGACGGCCGATGATCGCGATCCCAACCTGCTGGACCAGGCCGCCCTCGCGGCTGATCCGCCGCGCGATTCGGACAGTCTGGACCACGAGAACACCCTGACCAAGCGCTTCGTCCGCCGTGTGCAGGATGCGCTGGCGCAGGCCGATCAGGAAACCGTCTACGCGCTGGTCGAACCACTCCACCCGGCCGATATCGCCGATCTGTTCGAACTGATCGAAGCGGACGAGCGCCCCGCGCTGGCCAAGGCGATCAACGACCTGATGGGCAGCGAGGTGTTCGCCGAGCTGAACGACCACGTCCGCGAACTGCTGGTCGAATCGCTCCCCGCCGAAGCCATCGCCGACATCGCCGAACAGCTCGACACCGATGACGCGGTGGCGATGCTGGAAGACCTCGACGAGGATGACCAGCAGGCCGTGCTGGCCGAGATGGAGCCGGAAGACCGCGCCGCCATCGTCAGCGCACTGGCTTATCCGGAAGAATCCGCCGGCCGCCTGATGAGCCGCGATTTCGTGGCCGTGCCCGAACACATGACCGTGGGCGACCTGATCGATTTCCTGCGCGACAGTCCGGAACTGGCCAACGAGTTCTGGGAAGTGTTCATCGTCGATGCGCGTCACCACCCGGTCGGCACCTGCGCGCTCAGCTGGATCCTGCGCACCCCGCGCTCGATCCGCCTGACCGACGTGATGCAGCGCGACCAGACGCTGATCCCGGTCAGCATGGATCAGGAAGAAGTCGCGCTGCGGTTCCAGAAGTACGCGCTGATTTCGGCCGCAGTGGTCGATGAAAGCGGGCGGCTGGTGGGGCAGATCACGGTCGATGACGTGGTCCACATCATTCAGGAAGAAGCGGGCGAGGACGTGCTGCTGCTGTCCGGTGCGGGTGACGGCGACGTCAACGAACCGATCCGCGAAAGCTATGTCAGCCGGGTGCGCTGGCTGGTTGCCAACCTGCTGACCGCGCTGCTGGGCGCGACGATCATTTCCAGCTTTGGCGGGGCAATCGAAAAGCTGGTTGCGCTGGCCGCGCTGTCGCCAATGGTCGCCTCGATCGGCGGCAATGCGGGCACGCAGACCATGGCGGTGGCGGTGCGCGCCATGGCCACCAATCAGCTGACCCGCGCCAACACCGGGCGCATCCTGTGGCGCGAACTGCGGGTGGCCATGCTCAACGGGGTAACGGTGGCAACGCTGATCGGGCTGGCCACTGCACTGGTTTTTTCCAGCCCGCTGCTGGGCGCGGTGATCGCCACCGCCGTGCTGACCAACATCATCACCGCCGGCCTTGCCGGGGTGATCGTCCCGGTCGCGCTGGACCGCATGGGGCAGGATCCGGCAGTCGCCAGTTCGGTGTTCGTGACGATGATTACCGATTCGATGGGCTTCTTCGCGTTCCTGGGGCTGGCGGTCGCATCGGGACTGGTCGGATAATCCGCCCATGCCGCTGCACCTCACCAAAGTCGCTTACGGCGCGCAGTCGCTGGAGGAATTGCACGGCTGGTTCAGCCAGCGCGGCGATGTCGCCCGGCTGACCACGCGCTATTTGCCCAAGCGTCATCCGGAAATCGTCCCCGCCGATGGGTCGCCGAACGGTTCGCTGTTCTGGATCTACAAGCATCAGCTGGTCGCCCGGTCCGAAATCCTGGGGTTCGAGGAAGCCGAGGGCGGACGCACCCACATCGTGATTTCGGGCCGCCTGATCGACATCCACCCCGCGCCCAAGCGCGCCCATCAGGGCTGGCGCTATCTGAGCGAAGCAGACGCCCCGCGCGACCTCGCCGATGGTGAAACGGCGGGCGATCTCCTGCCCGGCGAGCTCGCTGCCAATCTGGCCCGGCTGGGACTGGTTTAGGCCGCTTTCAGTTTCGAGCGGAGCTTGTCGCGGTACATCGCCTTGTCGGCGCGGCGGAGCAGTTCGGCCGGTTTGATCGCTTCGCCATGCTCGTTCGACACCGCGTGGCCCACTGCCGCCCCGACTGTCACGGTAGCATTCACGCTGGTCAGACTGCACGGCTGCGCAATCGCGCGCCGCATCGCTTTGACCAGTTCGGCCGCCCGGGCGGCGTCGATTCCGCCGGTCAGAACCACGGCGAATTCATCCCCGCCGCTGGCGCGCAGGTCCGCCGGGTCGATCTCCACGACCAGCAAGGCCGGGTCCGCCGACACGGCCTGCCGGACCAGCAAGCGGTCCGACACGCGCCGGTCGGCCGGATCGGATGGACCCAGCACCAGCATGACCGCGCACAGCAGCGTCGCCGTGACAAGCGGTCGCCACCATTCGCGCAGCCGCGCCGCCCAGAGCCGCAGCGGCCGCTGCGCCCCGAACCAATGTTGCGCGGCACGGTTGTCACTTTACGGACCGTAATACGGCATTGGCGGCTCCATCAGCACCTGCGGCGGCTGGGCGGGCTGCTGGGTATAGACCTGCCCGGCCGCCGGCGGCGGCTCGGCCGGGTTTTCCGCGCTATTCTGCGAACTGGAATCGCCGTTCAGCAAGGTATCGTTCCCCGCCATGGCAAACGGATCGGCGCGTTCGGCGCGCTTGTCCACGACGACCGCCGTGGCCGCGCCAACATCGCTTTCAACCTCTCCGCCCAGCGAAGTCAGCGCTTGCAGGGCCGCCAGCCCCACCAGCGAGATGACAATCCCCAGTTCAACCGATGAAACCCCGGCGCAATCATCGCGCAGACGGCCCAGAAAGCGGATAATCTGCGCGTACGATACTGGCATGGCGACCTCTTGTGACAATCCGGGCTGACCCGGTAACGATCACCGTAATCGCATAAACTTTTGAATTGGTTGCCAACAACTGCGGTAAAGTGGCGGTTAGCGCGGCGGTTACCCGCCCTTGGCCACCACCCGGCGCAAGGCATTGGCGTAAACTTCCGGTTCCTGCGCGCCGGGGATCATGTATTTGCCGTTGACGATCATCGCGGGCACGCCCGAAATGTTCATGTCCCACGCAGCGGCCTGCTCACGCCGGACCACCACGCCCAGCACTTCGTCCGCCAGCGCGGCTTCGGCGCCCGCCGGATCAAGCCCGACCGACGCGGCAATATCCACCAGCACGGCCGCATCGGAGACATTGCGGCGCTGCTGGAAATGCGCATCGAACAGCGCCCGTTTCAGCGCGGTCTGAACGGCAGCCCCGGCCTCGATCAGCGCCCATTTCAGCAGCTTGTGTGCCGCGAAGGTGTTCCACATCATCGCAGGCGGCGGATCGCCCGCCCCGGCATAACGCAGCGAATAGCCCGCACGGTCCCCCGCTGCGAGCAGTTGCCCCCGGTTGGCCGCCATCTGATCCGGCGTGCGGCCATACTTGCGGGCGATGTGCTCTTCCTGGCTCTCGCCCTCGGCGGGCATATCGGGGTTCAGCTCGAACGGCAGCCAGCGCACTTCGGCCTCAATCTCGCCCGCCAGTTCGTCCAGCGCCTTGCTGAGCTGATTATAGCCGATGACGCACCACGGGCACATGACATCGGAATAGATGTCGATCGTCAGTTTCGCCGGTTCAGTCATCGATCCAGCCACCATTTCAGCAAGTGATGCGCAATCGCCTGCGGCGGCGGCGCCAGGAAGCGGCCGTTCTCATCCCCGGCCATCGCGGCGGCAACTTCATCGCGCGTGAACCAGTCGGCCTCTTCCAGTTCGGTGGTATCGACGATGAGCGAGTCGTCCTCGGCCACGGCATAACACCCGATCATCAGGCTGGACGGGAACGGCCACGGCTGGCTGCCAATATAGGAGACGGACGATACCCGCACCCCGGCTTCTTCATGCACCTCGCGCGCGACCGCTTCCTCGATGTTTTCGCCCGGCTCGACGAACCCGGCCAGCGCAGAAAAGCGGCGCGGGGGAAAGCGCGGCTGGCGGCCCAGCAGCAGGCGACCCGTGTGTTCGACCAGCATGATCGTGACGGGATCGACCCGCGGAAAATGCTCGCCCTTGCAGGCGTCGTTGGTGCAGTTGCGCTGCCAGCCGCCCTTGGCCAGCCGGGTTGGCGCACCGCAGCGCGCGCAGAACCGGTGGCGGGCGTGCCAATCGACCAGCGATCGCGCCGCGCCATACGTCGCCAGTTCTTCCGGATCGAGCGCCGACATCGCCGCCCACAGCCGCGGATTGGCAGGCGCGACCGAACCGATCAGTTTGGTCGCGACTTCGGCAAAGCAGCCCTTGCCATCGCGCAGACCCAGGAACACCAGTTCGCTGCCCGGCGCGGCATCGGCCAGGGTGCCCCAGGCCAGCGTGCCTTCGGGCGTGATTTCAGGGTCCAGCCCATCCAGCTTCAGCAGCCGGGCGCGCCAGTCCATCAGGCTTTCCAGCCGGTCCGGATCGGCGCGGATGTGATCGGCGCGGTCCAGCCGCGATCCGGCAAAAGCAATCTGCATGGTCATTATCCTGCCCCCAGCGCAATCAGGTCCGCCGCGACCGCTTTTGGAAAATCGGCGTGCAGCGGATAGGCGTCGGACGGCATGTATTGCGTGTAGAAGGCTGCGCGCACCCCGCGCACGCTGTCCACCATTGCCACCGTCCCGGCCGCCCCGCCCCAGCCATACTGGCCCGCACCATTGCCCAGCCCGACCCGGCCGCCTGCGCCAAACCCGGCCCCTGCCACCATCGTGCCCGCCGTGACGACGCCTTCGGGCAGCAGGTTCGACGTGCCGAGCGCCACGGCCCGTTCGGTCATCACGCGCTTGCCGCCCAGCACGCCCTTGCCCAGCAGCATCAGCAGAAACCGGTCATAATCGCGCGGACTGGATACCAGTCCGGCACCGCCAAACGGGAACGCGGGCCGGTCCAGATAAACTGAATTGCGCGCCGGATCGAGCGGCACCAGACCGGCTTTGCCGACCCCATAGTTATCCGTCAGGCGCGCGGCCGCGCGGACGGGAACCTGAAAGAATGTGCTGGTCATGCCGCACGGGCCGAACAGCCGCTGGTGCAGAAAGCTTTCGAACGATTGCCCGCTGGCCAGTTCAATCACCCGGCCCAGCAGGTCCAGACTGACCGAATAGCTCCACTGCGTGCCGGGCTCATAGACCAGCGGCAGCTGCGCCAGCCGGTCCGCGAACTCGGCCAGGCTGGGCGCGGTCGGCACATCGGGCAGCCCGCGCACCTGGGTGCGGCTGACCTGCCCCGGCACCACGCCCGCGCGTTCATAGGCGGTCTTGATCGGACCTTGCTGGATGATCGAATAGCCCAGCCCCGCCGTATGGGTCAGCAGGTGGCGTACCGTGATCGCGCGGGTGGCGGGCACAAGCTCGGTGACCGAACCGTCGGGCGTCACCTGCACCTGCTGCTTTGCAAACTTTGGCAGCAGGTCGGCAATCGGCTGATCCAGCCCCAGCCTGCCTTCGTCGATCAGGATCATCGCGGCCATGCCGGTGATCGGCTTGGTCATCGAATAGATCCGGAACAAGCTGTCCGCGCCGATCCGCGCCGACTTGTCCAGCGCATGGCTGCCGCGCGCGATGATTCGCGCGGGCTGGTGCCAGCGGCCCATCGCCGCGACCGCCCCGGCCAGCTTGCGCTGGCTCACATAGCTGTCGATCAGTGCGGTCACATTCGTCCACGGCAGCGCCGGATACCTGGCCAGTGCCGCCCCCAGCGGTAGCCCGGCCAGCCCGGCCCCCGCGCCCAGCCATAGCCCGGACGACAACAGGCGGCGGCGCGTCAGTTCAACTTGATATTCACCGGACAAGGTATTCTCCCACCTGCTCTTTTTGTGCCAGCGCAAGCGCCGCAGCCTTGGCGAACAGGGTGGGCAGGCCAGCTTGTTCCAGCTGGTCCAGCGGCCACCATTCACCCGCTTCGGCCGGGAAACTAACCCAATCGCCGCCTGAATAAAGCATCAATTGCAAATCGAGATCGAAATGGGTGAAGCCGTGCCGCACCGTCCCGCCGCCTTCCCATGCCGCATCCGGCAGCGGCGGTTCCGACGCACCATCGCCTCGCGCGCTCCAGCCATCGTCGGGCAGCGCGCGCATCCCCGCCAGCATCCCCGTGCCGCCGCGCCGCACCAGCCAGACCGCACCGCCCTGCCCGATCCAGAACGCCCGCCCGCGCCGCTGCGGCTTGGCGGCCTTGGGCGGCTTGACCGGGAACCGCTCCGCGCCTGTCGCACGCCCGGCGCAGGCGTGGCTGAGCGGGCAGAGCAGGCAGCGGGGGCTGCGCACCGTGCAGACGGTCGCCCCCAGATCCATCATCGCCTGCGCAAAATCGCCTGCCCGCCGGTCCGGGGTGATCTCCTCGGTCCGCACCCGGATCGCCTTGCGCGCACCCGGCAATGGTTCATCAATCGCAAACAGCCGCGCCACCACCCGCTCGACATTGGCATCGACCACCACCGCGCGCTGCCCAAATGCAATCGCGGCGACGGCGGCGGCGGTATAGGCGCCCAGCCCCGGCAATTCGCGCAAGTCCGCTTCCGTTTGCGGAAACTGCCCGCCGCGCGCCGCGACGGCTTTTGCGCAAGCGATCAGGTTGCGGGCGCGGGCGTAGTAGCCCAGCCCCGCCCATGCCGCCATGACCTCGCCCTCGTCCGCCGCCGCCAGCGCCTCGACCGTGGGCCAGCGCCCGGTGAACTTCGCAAAATAGGGGCCGACCGCCGCCACGGTGGTCTGTTGCAGCATCACTTCGGACAGCCACACCCGGTAGGGATCGGGCGGCGGCGATCCCGGCGGGCTGCGCCAGGGCAGCGCGCGCGCGCTGCGGTCATACCAGTCCAGCAAGTGGGCGGCGTTGGTCTGCGTGCTGGCGTCCATGGCGGTGCTATGGCAAAGCGCTGGGCACAATGGAACGCGCACAATGACCAAGCACGGTGACAAGACCGGTGACAAAACTGGCGCCTCCCGCAAGTTTGAGCGGCCGCGCGGGTCCGGCGTGCGCGCGATCGCGGATCTGATGCCCGAAATCGGCCGCACCGCGTTTCGCCGGTTCGGGTTCGTGCAATCCAGCGTCGTCACCCGCTGGCCGGAAATCGTCGGGCCGACCCACGCGCGGATCTGCGCGCCGGAATCGATCCGCTTTCCGATGGGTGAGAAAGTCGACGGTATCCTGCAACTGGTGGTCGTGCCCGCGCACGCGCCGATCATCCAGCACGTGACCCCGGAAATCATCGAACGGGTGAACCGCTTCTTCGGCTACAAGGCAGTATCCAAAGTGAAAATCCGGCAAGGCGAGGTTAAGGCTCCGCCTGCCAGACCGACCACTGCCGCGCCGCCATCGCTCCGCCCGATTCCGCTGGAACTGGGTGAAAGCCTGCGCGATATCGGCGATCCGGAACTGCGCACGGTGCTGGAATCGCTGGCGCGCAGTCTGGGGACCAACCAAGGGGACAAGACCAACTAATGCGTGCGCTCCGCCTGCTGGCCGTGCTGGCCATCGCCTCCACCAGCCTTGCCGCCGCCCCTCCGGCGAAAAAGGCCGCACCCCGCCCGGTTGCCGCGACGGCCAACTGGAACGCGGTCGTCGCCCGCACGCCCAGCGGCACGCACGTGCTGGGCAACCCCAACGCCAAAGTGAAACTGGGCGAATACGTCAGCTATACCTGTTCGCACTGCGCGGATTTTCACATGGCGTCCGAAGCGCCGCTGCGGCTGAAATACGTCCAGTCGGGCGCTGTCTCGGTCGAGATCAACCACGTCCTGCGCGATCCGGTCGATGCCACCATCGCCCAGCTGGTCAATTGCGGCCCGCCATCGAAGTTCCTGATCAACCATTCGATGTTTCTGCGCAGCCAGTCCAAGTGGCTGCAGACCATCGCGCGGGCCACCCCGCCGCAGCGCAACCGCTGGTACAGCGGCGACCGCGCGATGCGGATGCGCGCCGTCGCCAGCGATTTCCATTTCTATGACATGATGGCAACGCGCGGCTATGACCGGATGACGCTGGACAAATGCCTGAACGACAACGCGCTGGCCGAACGTCTGGCCGCGATTTCGGCAGCTTCGGACAAAGCGGGAATCGACCACACCCCGTCATTCACGCTGAACGGGCAACTGCTGCTCGGCACCAATGGCTGGGATCTGCTGGAACCGCAGATCGCAGCACGGCTTTAGTTTCACCGCGCTTTTGCTATGGTTCGGCAATTCCCCTGTGGAGAAGGCTGTGTGCCAATCCACCCCGATCCTTCCAATCCCCCGCGCCGCCGGGTTAGCCTGCCGGCCTTCCATGTTTGAGGACGAACCCAAGATGACCGCACTCCGCCGCATCCTGCTTTCCGCCGCGCTGGCCCCGCTGGCCCTTGGCCTTGCCGCTTGCAGCAAGGAGGCCGACGTGCCTGCCGGGCCGACTGGTGAACCGATCGCCAGGATCGCCGCGCCCGCTGGCAAATCGTGGTCCGAAACCGTGGCGATCACGGTCGAAGGCGGATACCGGATGGGCAACCCCGATGCGCCGATCAAGGTGGTGGAGTTTGCCTCGCTCACCTGCTCGCACTGCGCCGAATTCGCCGAAGCGGCCAGTGCCGAACTGCGCGACAATTATGTCGCCAGCGGCCGGGTCAGCTATGAACTGCGCAATTTCGTGCGCGACGCGATCGACCTCACCGCCACCCAGCTGACCCAGTGCGGCACGCCGGAAACCTTCTTCGCGCTGACCGATCAGGTGTTTGCCTATCAGGCAGGCATCTTCGAAAAGGCGCAGTCCGCCAGCAAGGAACAGCAGCAGGCCGCATTTGCGCTGCCGCCCGCCCAGCGCGGCCCGGCTCTGGGCGAACTGACCGGCCTGACTGAATACGTCACCGCGCGCGGCATTTCCAAGGATCAGGCCAACGCCTGTCTGGCCGATGCGGGCAAGGCTGAAAAGCTGGCCGCGCAGACTCAGCAGCAGGGCGAACAATACCAGGTCGAAGGCACGCCGACCTTCATCGTCAACGGCAAGAAGACCGATTACAACACCTGGGACAAGCTGAAGGCCGACCTCGAACGGCTGGGCGCCCGCTAAGCCGGGGGTAACGGGAAAACTGGCCCGGTCCGATGCGCTTCAAACGGCTCAGGCTCTCCGGCTTCAAAAGCTTTGTCGAGCCGGCTGAACTGCGCATCGAACCGGGGCTGACCGGGGTCGTCGGTCCCAACGGTTGCGGCAAATCCAACCTGCTCGAAGCGATCCGCTGGGTCATGGGCGAAAGCTCGGCCAAGTCGATGCGCGGCGGCGGGATGGAAGACGTGATCTTCGCGGGCACCGCGCAGCGCCCGCCGCGCGACTTTGCCGAAGTGGTGCTGGTCGCCGAAACCGCCGCGCGCGAGGAACTGGAAGTCGTCCGCCGGATCGAGCGCGGCGCGGGCAGCGCCTATCGTGTCAATGGCCGCGATGTGCGGGCCAAGGACGTCGCGCTGGTGTTCGCCGACGCCGCCACCGGCGCGCATTCCCCCGCGCTGGTCTCGCAAGGGCGGATTGCCGCCGTCATCGCCGCCAAGCCCGCCGAACGCCGGATGATGCTGGAAGAGGCCGCCGGGATCGCGGGCCTGCACGTTCGGCGCAAGGACGCCGAACAGAAACTGCGCGCGACCGAGGCCAACCTCGCGCGGCTGGAAGACCTGATGGCCGGGCTGGACCAGCAGATCGCCAGCTTGCGCCGGCAAGCCCGCGCCGCCGAACGCTATACCGCGCTGTCGGACAAGGTCCGCGTGGCCGAGGCGCGGCTGGTGTTTGCCCGCTGGCGCGATGCCGCCGCCGCCGCCACTGCCGCGCGGGCCGAGGCGCAAGCGGCGGAAACGCGCGTTACCGACACGCAAGCCGCGATGAAAGCCGCGCAGGACGCCCAGCACGCCGCCGCCGAGGCGCTGGCCGCAGCGCGCGACGAACTGGCCGACCGGCGCGACGATAGCTCCGCCCACGGCCACCGCATGGCCCAGCTGACCAGCCAGCTGGAAGCTGCCGAACAGCGCCTCAAAGACCTCGACCGGCAGCACCAGCGGCTGGAGGAGGACCGGGGCGATGCCGACCGGCTGACCCGTGATGCCGCCGAAGCGCTGGGGCGGCTGGAGCGCGAACTCGCCGCCAGCGAAACGGCCCTCGCCGCCGACGAGCAGCGCCGTCCCGCCGCGCTCGCCGCGCTGGAAGAAGCGGACCGCGCGCTGCGCAGCGCCGAACTGACCCTCGCCAACGCCACCGCCCAGCAGGCCGGGGTCGAGGCGGAATGGCGCGTCGCCGACGCCGCCCTCGCCGCTGCCGACCAGCGCCTTGCCCGGCTGGACACCGATGCGCGCCGCCAGCAGGACTTGCATGACAGTCTGGGCCGCGAAGGCGATCCCGACGCCGCGCTGGCCGCAGCCGAACGCGCCCGCGCCGCCGCTGCCGAGGCACTGGCCACTGCCCGCGCCGCGCTGGATGCGCAGCAGGCCCGCAAGGGCGACTTGCAGGCGCAGCGCGACACCGCCTCCAGCGCGCTCGCCACCGCGCGCGCGGAACTGGCCGGGGTGGAACGCGAGTATTCTGCCTTGCTGCGTGATCGTGAAGCGCGGGCCAAGCAGGCCAGCGCGAAACATGGCCTGCCGGTCGCGCTCGATGCGGTGCGCGCCGCGCCGGGGTATGAACGCGCGCTCGCCGCCGTGCTGGGCCGCGATGCGAAAACCGCGCTGGGCCCGGCTCCGGCGGACGAGGACGGGCGTTACTGGACCGGGGCCGCTGCGCCCCAGCCGGTCGCGGACAGCCTTGCCGCGCACGTCCCTGAATGCCCGCCGCAGCTGACCGCACGACTGGCGCTGGTTCATGTCGCGGAAGCAGACGATGGCCGCGTGCTGGGCCCGGGCGAATGGCTCGTCACGCTGGCCGGGCGCATCCGCCGCTGGGACGGCTTCGTCGCACGCGGCGAGGGCGCGGCGGAAGCGGCGCGGCTGGAGGCCGAAAACCGGTTTGCCGCGCTGGCGGACGAGTTGCCCCCGCTGCGTGATGCCGCTGCGACGGCAGAGGCCGCGCAGGCCCGCGTGATCGCTGCACTCAGCGAATTGCAGCTTGCCATCGTCGCATCCGAACGCGCCGCCGCTGCCGCCGCCGATGCCGAACGCGCCGCGCTGCGCGGGGTCGATCAGGCCGAAGCCGCCAAGGCCCGGCTGGAGGCACGCCGCGCCGAACTCGCCGCCGCCGCGACCGATCTGGCCGAACAGCGCAAACAGGCCGAGGCAGAGCGCGACGGCGCGGAAGCCCGCCGTGCCGCCCTGCCCGACATGGCCAGTGGCCGCGCCCAGCTGGCCGCTGCGCAGGCCCGCCACGATGCCGCCCGCACCGGGCTGCAAGCCGCCACCGCCGCACTGGCCGCGCACGATTCCGCGCTCGCCGTCGCGCGCGAACGCACCGCCACCCAGCGCAGCGATATCAAGGGCTGGCAGGCCCGCGCCGGGGACGCCGCCAGCCGCCTGTCGCAGATGACCCGCCGGTTCGAGGAAATCGCCGAGGAGCGCGCCGTCATCGCCGCCAAGCCCGCCAGCCTGCTGCGCGAGATCGAGGCGGGGGACGCGATCCGCACGCGGCTTGCCGCCGAACTGACCGCTGCGGATGCGCAGGTCACCCAGACCGCCGAGGCCGCGCGCCGGTCCGAAACCACTTTTGCCGCCGCCAACGAAGCACTTTCCTCCGCCCGCGAGGCCCGCGCCGGGGCGACCGCGCGGGCCGAGAATGAGGAAACGCGGCGGCAGGAAATGGCCGGCATATCGGGCGAACGGTTCCAGTGCCCGCCCCCGCTGCTGCCCGAACGATTCGGCTTCGCGTCCGCCGAAGTCGCCTCTGCTCCGGAAGAATCCGCCGCGCATGACCGGCTGGTGGCCGACCGCGAACGGATCGGCCCGGTCAACCTCGTCGCCGCCGAAGAGCTCGCCGCCGCCGAGGCCCGGCAGGGCACCAGCGCGGCGGAACAGGCCGAACTGGCCGAAGCGGTCAACCGCCTGCGCGGTTCGATCGGCAGCCTCAACCGCGAAGGGCGCGAACGGCTGCGCGCTGCGTTCGAGGCGGTCGACGGCCATTTCCGCCGCCTGTTCACCCGCCTGTTCGAAGGCGGGCAGGCCCATCTGGCGCTGGTCGATTCGGACGATCCGCTCGAAGCGGGGCTTGAGATCTATGCCCAGCCGCCCGGCAAGCGCCTGCAATCGCTGACCCTGCTGTCGGGCGGGGAACAGGCGCTGACGGCGATCGCGCTGATCTTCGCGCTGTTCCTCACCAACCCCGCGCCGATCTGCGTGCTCGACGAAGTCGATGCGCCGCTGGACGACGCCAACATCGAACGGTTCTGCGACCTGCTCGACGCGATGGTCAAGGAAACCGACACGCGCTACCTGATCGTCACCCACAACGCCGTGACGATGAGCCGGATGCACCGCCTGTTCGGCGTGACCATGGTCGAACGCGGAATCTCGCGCCTCGTCAGCGTGGACCTTGGCGCGGCGGAACGGTTGCTGGCAGCGGAATAGACACCGGTCAGGCGTTGCCGACCACCCAGCAGCCCAGCGCCAGCAGCAGCCCGGTAAAGCGATTGGCGCGGAACCGGGTCAGGGCGTTGCCGCCGTCGTCGGGGTTCAGCGTCAGCGCCTGCCAGCCCAGATGCAGCGCGGCGGGGGCCAGCGCCAGCAGGATAAGCGGATCGGGCCGCAGCCACCAGAACGCCAGCGCCCAGCACAGCACCGCCCCTGCATAGAACGCCGCGACGCCGGTGCGCACGTGCCGCCCCAGCGTCAGCGCGCTGGAGCCGATGCCGACCATCGCGTCATCCTCGCGGTCCTGACAGGCGTAGATCGTGTCATAGCCGATGCACCACAGCACGGCCCCGGCATAGAGCGCGGCCAGCACGTCCAGCCCGTCGCCCCGGATCGCGACCCACGCAGTCGGCGCGCCCCAGGTGAACACCAGCCCCAGCCAGGCCTGCGGAAATCCGGTGATCCGCTTCATGAAGGGATAAGCCGCAACCAGCGCCAGACTGGCCAGCGCGACCAGTTGCGCGGTCAGGCGCAGTTGCAGCAGCACGATCAGGCCGACAGCGGCGAGCGCCAGCAGCCAGACCCACGCCGCCCGTTTGCTGACTGCCCCGCTGGCGATGGGCCGCGCGGCGGTGCGGGCGACCTGCTTGTCCAGATCGGCATCGACGATATCGTTATAGACGCAGCCCGCCCCGCGCATGGCGATGGAGCCCAGCAGCATCCACGCCAGCAAGTCCCACCGCGCCTGCCCGCCGGCCAGCAGCAGGCCCCAGGCGCAGGGCCAGAACAGCAGCCACCAGCCGATCGGCCGGTCGAACCGGGCGAGCAGCGCATAATTGCGCAAGGTGGCGGGCAGCGCGGCGACCAGCCCCTTGTGCTGGGAATCGGGAACGATTTCGGCGGTCATGCGCCCTCTCTAGCCTGCGGGCGAAAATGCGCTAGAGGAAGGCCATGCCCGCTACCCCCGCCTGGCCGCCCAAGAGCGCCCCTCGCCTGTTCATCCCCGCTCCGCTGGCCGAGGGCGTGGCCGTGGCCATCGACGGGCCGCAGGCGCATTACCTGTCGCGCGTGATGCGTGTGGGCGAAGGCGATGCCGTGATCCTGTGCGACGACCAGACCGGCGAATGGGCCGCGCGCGTGGCCAGCGCGGGCAAGCGCGATGTGGTGCTGGTGCCCGAAACGCTGCTGCGCCCCCGTGAGGAGGTGCCCGATTTCACGCTCTGCGCCGCGCTGCTGAAAAAGGACCGGTTCGATCTCGTGCTGGAAAAGGCCTGCGAGTTGGGCGTGCGGCACATCCAGCCGGTGCTGACCCGGCGCTGCGTGGCCGACAAGCTCAACCTCGACCGCGCCAATGCGATCCTGACCGAAGCTGCGGAACAATGCGCCCGCACCGCCCTGCCCCGGCTGGCCGCGCCGGTGAAGCTGGACGCGCTGCTGCGCGGGTGGGACGCGCCGCGCGCGCTGTTCTTTGCCGATGAGAACGGCGGCGATCCCGCTGCCACCGCCTTTGCCGCCCACACCGGCCCCGCCGCACTGCTGGTTGGCCCCGAAGGCGGGTTCGACGCGGACGAGCGCGCCGCGATCCGCGCTCTGCCAGAAGCGCGCGCGATCACGCTGGGGCCACGCATCCTGCGCGGCGAGACGGCGGCGATTGCCGCCACCGCGCTATGGATGGGGACAAGCGGGGATTGGTAGGCAACCAAACAAATTTGCTGGCATCAGGGCGGACAACGCACTAATTCCCCGCCATGAGCACCCAACAGGTTTCAGATCGCAACGATCCCGTGATCGAAAACAGCGCCCAGCTGATCGCCCCGATGATCAAGGGCGAAAAGCCGCGTGAGCGCTGGCGGATCGGCACCGAACACGAAAAGCTGGTGTTCGCGCGCGGCGATCATCACGCCCCGTCGTATGAAGAACCCGGCGGCATCCGCGACATGCTGAAATCGCTGGAAGACTTCGGCTGGGAACCGGTGCTGGAGGGCGGGAACGTGATTGCACTGGCGGGTGCGGACGGCGGCATCAGTCTGGAACCGGCGGGCCAGCTGGAACTGTCCGGTGCGCCGCTGGAAAACCTGCACCAGACCTGCGCCGAAACCGGCCGTCACCTAGATCAGGTCAAGGCCATCGGTGAACGCACCGGCACCGGCTTCCTCGGCCTCGGCATGTGGCCCGACAAGACCCGCGCCGAACTGCCGATCATGCCCAAGGGCCGTTATGACATCATGCTGCGGCATATGCCGCGCGTCGGCACGATGGGCCTCGACATGATGCTGCGGACCTGCACGATCCAGGTGAACCTCGATTATTCGAGCGAGGCCGACATGGTGCAGAAGTTCCGCACCAGTCTGGCGCTGCAACCGCTCGCGACCGCGCTGTTCGCCAATTCTCCGTTCACCGAAGGCAAGCCCAACGGCTTCCTGTCGTACCGCAGCCACATCTGGTCAGACACCGATCCGGCCCGCACGGGGATGCTGCCGTTCGTGTTCGAGGACGGGTTCGGGTACGAACGCTACGCCGAATACATGCTCGATGTGCCGATGTATTTTGTCTACCGCGACGGCAAATATATCGACGCGGCGGGGCAGAGCTTCCGCGATTTCCTCGACGGTAAGCTCCCCGCGCTGCCGGGCGAACGCCCCACGGCGAGCGACTGGATCGATCACCTGTCCACCGCTTTCCCCGAAGTGCGGCTGAAAAGCTTCCTCGAAATGCGCGGCGCCGATGGCGGGCCGTGGAGCCGGATTTGCGCGCTGCCCGCGCTGTGGGTCGGCCTGCTCTATGACCAGACCGCGCTCGATGCGGCATGGGATCTGGTCAAAGGCTGGGACATGGACGGGCGCGAGGCGCTGCGCTCCGCCGTGCCGAAGCTGGGGCTGGATGCGCCCCTGCCCGGCGGCGGCAAACTGAAGGACATCGCGGCCGAAGTGCTGGCGATCTCGCGCAGCGGCCTCGCCGCGCGCGCGCAGTTCAACAAGGCGGGCGACAACGAATGCGCGTTCCTGAACCCGCTCGACGAGATCGTCGCCAGCGGCAAGGTTCCGGCGCAGCGCCTGCTCGACAAGTTCCACGGCGAATGGAACGGCGACCTGTCGCGCGTGTACGAGGAAGCATTCTGATGACAGTTGCCGTGATTGGACAGTTCCGCCTGCCCGCCGAGCGCATGGACGAGGCCCGTGCCGCCATGCGCAAGGTGATGGACGCCACCCGCGCCGAGGATGGCTGCATCGAATACAACTACGCCGAAGATGTGCTCGACCCCGGCCTGATCCGGGTCAGCGAAGTCTGGGCCAGCCGCGCGCAGCTTGGCGCGCACCTCAAAACGCCGCACATGGCCGTCTGGGCCGAAGAACGCGCCGGACTGGGCCTGACGGGTCGGAGCATCACGGTCTATGAAGTAAGCGGTTTGGAAGAAATCTGAGGGGACATTCCCTTCCTCTCCCACATCGTCACCCAAAACCGTCATGCTGAACTTGTTTCAGCATCCATCAGGCCCGATGCGCGGTTTCATCCGGCCCGCACCAAGGTTGGCCGCGTGGTGGACCCTGAAACAAGTTGGCGCTTATCCCCTTCGGCACCGTAAAGTCTAAACCGTCATGCTGAACTTGTTTCAGCATCCATTTCTCGGCCCGCACTGTCCGTGCAGGAGGAGAGATGGACCCTGAAACGAGTTCAGGGTGACGAAGGTGGTGGGAACGTATGTAAACGGGATAAACACCAAACAAGTTCAGGGTGACGAACGGCGAGCGACGAGCGTGTGGGGCCTACTCCGCCGCCTGCAGCACCGGGCGGCGGCGGCCAGCAATCCCCTGCCACAGCCGGTGGAGCGGCGCGGTGATCAGTCCGTGGCGGTTCATCCACGCGTGGTATTCGCCGTATTTCGGGTCTTCGCCCAGCAGATGCGCTTCCTCGGTCCGGGCGCGCCAGTAATAGATCGCGCTGACGCAGCCCAGGAAGAAGGTGTTGCGCACCGCATCGACCACCGATCCGCTGGTTACCAGGAACGGCAGCACCGACACCCACCAGAACGCGTTCTTCGACAGGTAGGCCGGATGGCGCGTGTAGGCATAGGGGCCATTGGTCAGCACGCCGCGATAAGTCAGGTTGGAAAAGCGGATACCGAACGCGACTGTAGCCCAGGCGTAGATCGCGGTGAGCAGCACCAGCAGCCCGGCCCAGCCCCACATCAGCGCGGGGTATTCGCCCAGCCAGAACGTCCAGTCCGCCGTGTTCGACTGATAGAACAGCGGCCCGCCGCCCTGCATCAGCTGGAACGGCGGATAGCACGCCAGCGCCGCGACCCAGCCCGCCAGATAGGGATTGGCCGAGCGGATCTGCGCGTCGAGCGGCTTCATCGTCAGGATATAGCCGACCGTGCCGATCTGTTCGTCGAACACGAACATCAGCAGCACCAGAATGCCCGCAAACGCGATCGGGTTGGCGAACTGATCGGACCAGTCCTTGCCGACCAGTTCCGCGAATGCACCGGGGACGATGGCAATCATGAACGCGGTGAAAAAGCCCTTCACCGCCCAGGCGCGCAAGTGAATCCAGACCTGCTCAGGATCGTGCGCCTCACGCCCGACCAGCGCCGCGCCGAAATGCCACGAGGCATCGCGCGGATCGATCAGCACCCGGTCGAGCCAGATGACATAAGGGATGGAGAGCAGGAACAGCGGCAGCACCGCCAGCCCCAGCACCTGCATCGAAATGGCGTAGAAATCATCCCAGTACCACCGCCCCAGGCAATACAGTCCGGCGATCAGCGCCCATGTGGCCCACAGCCCCGCCAGTTTGGTGATCGAAATGTCGATGATGTCTGCCACGGGGCGCGGATGATCCCAGTCGATCCCGGTCGAGGGGCGGCGGTGAACCTTGTCGACCAGCACCGACCACAGCACCATCGGCAGCGCGGCGGCCACCAGCCCGAACAGCGCGGCAACCGGCCCGGTCAGCCGACCGCCCTCGGCGGACAAGCCCAGCACCGGGGCAATCTCGGGATAGAAATGGCAGAACAGGATCCACGCACACAGGCTGCCCACGCCGACGAAGCCGACGGCGGAAGAAACATCGCTGGCAGGCCGGGGATCGGCCACGGGATTGCGCGGGGTCATCCCTCCGCCTTAGCGGCGAAGGGTTAAAGGGCCGGTAACGGCGTGGCTATCGGCCAATTTCCACCGTCATGCTGGACTTGTTTCAGCATCCATCGGGCCGCCTGAGCGGCTTTATCCGGCCAAAACTGCACCAGATTACACGATGGACCCTGAAACGAGTTCAGGGTGACGGGAAACGAGCAGTCCGTCGATACGAAAGATCAGCGGAACGCGGTGATCCGGCCGCTGTCGTCCAGCACATAGAGCGTGCCGCCCGCCACGATCGGTGCCAGCGTGATCGGCGCCTTCACTTCGGCGAACAGGCGCGACTGGCCATCGGCGATCCCGGCGGAATGGATTTCGCCGCGCGAATTGGCGAACCACAGGCGTTCCCCGGCCAGCACCGGCCCGGTCCAGTAGATCGCGTTCTTCTTCTTTTCCTCGTTCTCGAACTGCGACTGCTGCGAAATCCAGCGGACCTTGCCGGTGGTGCGCGCCATGCACAGCAGCTTGGCATCGTCGGTCAGCGTGAAGATCCAGTCACCCGCGATGGCCGGGGTGGAAATCCCCGCCAGGTTGAGTTCCCAGATGCGCTGGCCGGTGACCAGTTCATAAGCGGCCATGCGCCCGCCCTGACCAAGGGCATAGACCCGGCCGCGATCAATGATCGGATCGGCGTCGATGTCGGTAAGCACGCCCACGGACGTCGACAGCGAGGTGCGGGCCAGCGCGTCGTTCCACAGTTGGCGGCCGTTTTCATAACGGAACGCGGTAAGCTCCCCGGTGGAGAAGCCCGCGATCACGGTGCCCTGCCCGGCAGCGGGGGCGCCCACGCCGAACACCCCGGTCTGCCCGGTGGAGGAGGTTTCGTTCCACAGCGGCTCACCATCTGCGGCGTTGAGCGACCACAGCTGGTTGTCCATCGTCATCACGAACACCGAATTATAGGCGAGCGTCGGCGATCCGCGCAGCGGGCCGGACGGCTTCTTCTTCCACAGCACTTTGCCGTCGGTCACATCCAGCGCGGCAACTTCGCCCATGCCGGTGGTGATATAGACCCGGCCGTTGTCATAGGCCGCGCCGCCGCCATAGACCGAGTTCGAGCCATCGCCCTGAATTTCAAAGCCCTGCTTCCAGCGGGGCGATCCGGTCTGCACGTCGAACGCGTGGACCATGCCGTTGGTGTCCATCACGAACAACTGCCCGCCGCCGACCACCGGCGATGCCGCCAGCCGCTGCTTCTTGGTCGAACCGGCGATCTGGACCGACCACGACCGCGCCGGGTTGGCCGAGATGGCCAGGTTGCCGTAATTCTTGTTGGCCGTGCCGCCAGCCTGCGCCCAATCGGCGTTGGCGGTGGCGGGAGGCACGATCACGCTGACCCCGGCCAGCGCCGGATCGAGCTTGGCCGAGGTATCGACTTTCGACAGGATCGGAATGCGATTGCCGATGGTCGGCGTCGTCGGCTTGTCCTTGCCGCCGAACACGCCGCAACCGGACAGGGCAACAGCCAGAACCACGGCCAGCGGGGCGGCCATGCGGCGGGTAAACTTGGGTGACGGCATCATCTCGTCCTTGTGACTTTGGTTCAGTTCTGCGCCGGGGCCACATCGGCGGCGGCATCGCCTGATTCGTATCCGAGCTGCCCGGCCAGCTGCCGCATCCGCGACGCCAGCGACTGCGGCACTTCCTTGTCCTTGCCGATCGCCGCGAACAGCGGACCGGCAAGTTCTGGTTTGCCCTGCTTGAGGTAGGCCATGCCGACCAGCTCGCCCGCGCTGCCAAACCACGGATTGCCCGGCACGGCGAGCGGCTTCAGCCGGTCAACCACCTGGCTCGGCGGGACGGCATCAAACCGGATCGACAGTTCGCGGATCGCGGCCAGATCGCGCAGCGGCTGCGGCGCATCGGCATTGGCAGCGATCGCGGCAAATTCCCTGGCGGCTTCGTCGGTCTTGCCGGTCTGCACCAGCGCGGCGGCGTGGAGCATCGCAGCATTGGCGCGCGCGCCCGCGCTGCCTTCGGTTTTCAGCGCGGCCAGATCCCCCAGCGCAGCCCCGGCCGACGTTGG
Organism: Novosphingobium sp.; assembly: GCF_030699305.1. Lineage (GTDB taxonomy): Bacteria > Pseudomonadota > Alphaproteobacteria > Sphingomonadales > Sphingomonadaceae > Novosphingobium. The sequence continues at coordinate 84,059 of NZ_JAUYNB010000033.1, read as the reverse complement.
CCCGGAAGCCAGCCGGTCCAGCACCAGCGTGGTCCTTTCGCTGACTTCCCCGGCCGACTGCTTGACCGAGTGATCCCAAAAGAGATAGCCGCCCAGCCCGACCAGCAACAGCGTGATCCCGCCGCCGATGATTATGCCATAGCGCTTGGCGATATCGACCATCTGCTGCTCACGCAGCGCCTCGTCCACTTCGCGCAGGAACACGTCCTGCTGGGCCGCGTCGCGGTCGCTCGTCGGCTTGGTCGGATTTGCAGGTGTAGCGGGAGGCAGGGCCAAGTTGGAATGCTCTCTGGTAATAGACGGTCAGTTGGGCTGTTTAGCGCAAGGGCGAGCCTTTTCAACGCCCGATCTGTGGCTTTTGCCCGCTTAAGCGCGGGTGAACGGACGCAATCCCCCAATCAGGGAAACTTTATCCGTCCCATGGCCCCGGCATAGATGCGGGCATAGGTCGCAACCATGGTCGCTTCGTCGTACTCCGCTTCGGCGCGGGCGCGGTTGGCGGTGCCGATGGCGGCGCGGGTCCGGGAGTCGGCGGCAAGGTCGGCCAGCGCGTCCGACAGGGCCGCATCATCGCCGATGGGGGTGAGGAACCGGCGGTTGGGTTCAGCCACCATCGCGGTGACATCACCCACTTGCGGGGCGACCACGGCCAGACCGGCAGCCATCGCCTCCACCACCGAAATCGGGAACTGTTCACTGTCGGATGACAGCGCGAACAGATCGAACAGGCCTACCACTTTGGCCGGATCGGGCGCAAAGCCGGGCAAGTGGACGCGGTGGCCGATGTCGAGAGCCACCGCCTGCGCGCGGATCGCATCGCGTTCCGGCCCTTCGCCGACGATCACCAGCTGCCACTCCTCTGGCAACGCGGCAAAGGCGCGGACCAGCCGGGGCAGGTTCTTGACCTTGCGCAGCCCCGCCAGCGTGCCCAGCCAGTATTCGCCGGGACGCTTGATCAGGCGCGGCAGGACGTCGGGTTCCGGGCGGTGCGCATAGGCGGCAACCGGGATGCCGTTGGGCACCCGCCAGACCTTGGCGGCGGGTTGCTGCCAGACCGTCCGGGCGATCTGTTCCAGCCGCTGCGAAGGCACGACCAGCCCCTGCGCGCGGAACAGTGCGATCCGGCGGAAAATATTGCGCGCGGGCTTCAGCCGCACAGCCTCATCCTGATTGAAGCCATCTTCGTGGTGGACCAGCGGGGGCAGCCCCAGCGCCTCGGCGAACAGGGTGTGGGCCATCACCGCGTCCATTGCGCCCCAGTTATAGGTCAGGATCAGGTCGAACCCGCGCAGCGCCTGCGCGATCCCCAGCAACCGGCGCGGCCACGGACGGCCCGCCAGCGCCGGGAAATCAGCCGGATAGCTGACGCTGATCGCCGGATCGACCGCGCTGGCCGCGCCCAGTTCGCCCGGCACAGCGGACACGACCGTATGATCGATGCCCGGGCCGAACGCGTTCATCAGCTTGGCCGCGCGCAGTTCCTTGCCGCCCGGCGAAAAGCTGGAATGCAGATGCAGCAGGCGCAGACGCGGCGCCCCGTCCGCCACGCTCATCCAGCCACTTTGGCCAGCAGCCGCTGGATCGCGGCGAACGATTCCGGCTCATCCAGCGTGGGTGCATGGCCGACGTGCGGCACGGTTACCGTTTCGCAGCCCGGCAAGCGCGCGGCCATCGCGGCCAACGTTTCCGGCTTGAACAGGTCCGACAATTCACCGCGCAGCAGCAGCACCGGCTTGCCTGCCAGCCCGTCTACCCCCGGCCACATGTCCACCCCGCCCTCTCCGCCTGGCTGCGAGAACGGCTCGGCGATTTTCATGTCGTAATCGAACACGACCCGGCCGTTGCTGCCCACCACCATGCAGCGCTTGGCCATCGCCAGCCAGTCTTCCGCCGTGAAATCGGGGAACGCGGAACCCTGCGATTCCTCCAGCGCGCGCGCCGCGTGCATCCAGGTGGGGAAATTGCGCCCCTGCCCGACATAGCCGCGAATCCGTTCCAGCCCTTCGGGATTGATTTCCGGCCCGATGTCGTTGAGCACCGCGCCCGCCAGCTTGTCCGGCGTGGTCATCGCCATGATCATCGTCAGCAGCCCGCCCAGCGATGTGCCGACCGCGACGAAGCGGTCGATGCCCGCTTCCTCGAACAGCGCCCCCAGATCCTGAACGTACTGGACGGGGTTATAAGTGGCCGAATCCTTGGCATAGGCGCTGTCGCCCCGGCCCCGGTTTTCCGGACACAGCACGCGCCATTCGCCCGCCAGCCGCTCTGCCAGCGTTTCAAAATCGCGGGCGTTGCGGGTCAGGCCGGGCAGGCAGATCACGGGCGGACGGTCATCCCGCCCCGCATAATCGCGGTAATGGAGCTTCAACCCGTCCCGGCTGGTCCAGAAACGGTCGGCGTAAGCGGTCATGGTAATGCCGGAAATCCTTGCTGGCGCGGCTTGTGCAACGCGGGGTTCGCCGCCACTATTGCGCGATGCGCGCAGAACCGCAAGCCGCCGACTATTCGCCCGACACTCCCGTTACGGCACTGGCCCCCTGGCTGGCCGATCCGGTGCGCGCGGCCGACTTCCCGCTGACCACCCTGCGCTTCCGCAATTCCCGCTGGGACCGCGCGGTCGGGCTGGACAGCCTGACCGATGCCGACTGGACCCGCCATTTCGGCCGGTTTGAGCCGCTGCCCGGCAATCTGCCCCAGCCGCTGGCGCTGCGCTATCACGGCCACCAGTTCCGCGTTTACAACCCGGACCTGGGCGACGGGCGCGGCTTTCTGTTCGCGCAGTTGCGGGACGGCGCGGGCCGCTTGCTCGACCTTGGCACCAAAGGCTCCGGGCAAACCCCGTGGAGCCGCCAGGGCGATGGCCGCCTGACGCTGAAAGGCGCGGTGCGCGAGATTCTGGCGACCGAAATGCTCGAAGCGCTGGGGGTGAACACCAGCAAGACGTTCTCGGTCATCGAAACGGGCGAGGATCTTTACCGGCAGGACGAACCCTCCCCCACGCGCTCGGCCGTGCTGGTCCGGCTCAGCCACGGGCATATCCGGATCGGCACGTTCCAGCGGCTCGCCGTGCTGGAGCAGACGGACAACATGGCGGCGCTGATCGACTATTGCCTTGCGCAGTTTCCGGGCGCGCCCCCGCCCGCCGATGCGCCGGGGCGCGATGATCCGGCGGTGATCCTGCTGCATCAGGTGGTCGAACGGCTCGCCGCGCTGGCGGCGCAATGGATGGCCGCCGGGTTCGTCCACGGCGTGCTAAACACCGACAACATGAACATTTCGGGCGAAAGTTTCGATTACGGCCCGTGGCGCTGGCTGCCCCAGTGGGACCCGGCCTTCACCGCCGCCTATTTCGATCACAACGGCCTTTACGCCTTTGGCCGCCAGCCAGAGGCGCTGCACTGGAACTGCGGGCAGCTGGCGGTTGCGCTGCGCCAGCTGGTGCCCGCTGAGCCGCTGATCGCCGCGCTGAACCGCTTCGCCCCGCTCTATCAGCAGGCGCTGGCCGGTCAGTTCCTGTGGCGGCTGGGACTGGAATCGCAAGGGTTCGAAGCCGACGCCGCGCTGATCGCCCATGCCGAACGGGCGATGCGCGACAGCGCCGGATCGCCCGACGTGTTCTTTCACCGCCATCGCCACGGCGCCAACCCGCCGGAGGGTGATTTTGGCGAGGGCTTGCGCGGCTATCGCCCGGCCGGTGAAGATCATCCGCTGTGGGCAGAGCCTGCGCCGCCGACGCTGGTGCTGGATGAGGTGGAGCGGATCTGGGCCGGAATCGACACTGCCGATGATTGGGCCCCGCTGGCCGATCAGATCACCGCGATCCGGCGGCTGGGCGAAGCGCTGGGCAGCGCGGCGTAAGGGCTGCGCAAACATGGGGAACACTTTGGTAAGCAAAAAGTCAGGGTTGGCGGTTATGGCGGTGCCAAGGCTTTTCTTGGGCAAACGGACCCGCTAAGGCCGAAGCGGACCCGGGGTCGCAACCGGATGATACAACTGGGACGGGAATATTGGGAACTTCGCAGATCATTTCCTTCGAACCGGCCACCGGCGCGGAACTGTGGCGCGGCAGGCGCGGCAACGTGGACGACATCGTCGACCGCGCGCGCCGGGCGTGGCCCGCCTGGGCTGCCCAGCCGCTGTCCAACCGGATGGAACTGATGCGCCGCTTCGCCAACGAAGTGCGCAAGGACGCTGAAAAGCTGGCCACGCTGATCGCGCGCGAAACCGGCAAGCCGCTGTGGGAATCGCGCACCGAAGTCGAAAGCGTGATCAACAAGGTCGAAATCTCGATCCGCGCCTATGCCGACCGCACATCGCAGCGCAAGCTGGACAACGCGTTGCAAGGGACCGCCGCCGTACGCCACAAGCCGCACGGGGTGATGGCGGTGCTTGGCCCCTATAACTTCCCCGCGCACTTGCCCAACGGCCACATCGTGCCCGCGCTGATCGCGGGCAACACGGTAATCTTCAAGCCCAGCGAAAAAACCCCGGCCACGGGTGAGGCGCTGCTGCAATGCTTTCACCGCGCCGGGATTTCCGCCGCGATTGTCCAGTTGCTGGTCGGCGGCCCGGAAGAAGGGCAGGCGCTGGTCGCGCATGACGGGATCGACGGCGTGCTGTTCACCGGCAGCGCGCACGTCGGAATCGCGATCAACCGCAAACTGGCCGCCCGGCCCGACAAGATCGTTGCGCTGGAAATGGGCGGCAACAACCCGATCGTGCTGTGGGATACGCCGAAGATCACCGATGCCGCCGCGCTCGTCGTGCAATCAGCCTTTACCAGCGCCGGGCAGCGCTGCACCGCCGGACGCCGCCTGATCATCAAGTCGACGATGTATGATACGGTGATGGCCGAGGTAAAGCGCCTGGCCGACCGGATCATTGTCGGCGCGCCGTTTGACGATCCCGTCCCGTTCATGGGTCCGGTGATCGACAACCAGAGCGCGGACGGCCTGACCGAAAGCTTCCTCTATCTGCTCAGCCACGGCGGCAAGGCGATCAAGCATCTGGTCCGCCCGCGCGATGACCTGCCGTTCCTCTCGCCTGCGATCATCGACGTGAGCGGGGTGAAGGACCGCCCCGACGTGGAACTGTTCGGCCCGCTGCTGCAAGTCATCCGTGTGGACGATTTCGACGAGGCCATTGCCGAGGCGAACAACAGCCGGTTCGGCCTGTCCGCCTCGCTGGTCGGCGGCACTCCGGCGGAATACAACCGGTTCTGGGCGAATATCCGGGCCGGCGTGATCAACTGGAACCGCCCGACCAACGGCGCATCGTCTTCCGCGCCGTTCGGCGGGGTCGGCCTGTCGGGCAACCATCGCCCCAGCGCCTATTACGCAGCGGATTACTGCGCCTATCCGGTCGCCTCGAACGAGATGGAACAGCCGCGCGCGATGATCGGCGTGGGCCTGCGCGAAGGCTGATCAGCGCGCGCTGCCGCGCTCCGGGCTGGATTGAGCCGAGTGGATTGTTGCGCAGTCCCGTCGACGGCGGTTTACGGACGTGCCGTCGATAACGCGGGGGCCTCCCCCACCGCCGGGACCGGTCACAGGATAACCGCTCGCGCCCCCGCAATCAAGGCAATGGCGTTTCAGCCGCCGCTGGTAACCAGGTTGACCACGGTCATGTCCGCGCTGCCCCGCACGAACAGCGCAAAGCGCGCGGTGTCGAGCGTGCCGGACAGGGTCAGGTCCGGTCCGGCCTGGCCCGCCCGCACCGCGTAACCGCCCTTGCGCGCCAGCGCGGCATAGAACTCCACCACTTCGCCGGGCGGCACCGGGGTCTGGAAATTGACCGCGCGGATTTTGCATCCGGCCGCGTCGCTGCCTGCCGCTTCCTGCACGTGCCCGCGCGGATAGACCGGCAGCGCGGGCGGCAGCCCGGCCGCCCAGCTGGCGGTATAGCCCAGCTTGTCCGCGCAAGGCTTCCCCCACGGCAACGCGCGCACCAGCGCGACAGCGGTCGGCGCATCGGCGGGCGATGTTTCCAGCATGATCGTGGCAGGCGGCGCAGCACCCGGCGCGCCTCCGACCAGATCCAGCGCGGCGGCGCGGGCCGCGTCCAGTTCGGCCTGCCCGCGTTTCAGCGGCGGAATTTCGCCAGTGGCTGGCCCGCCCCCGGTCAGCGCAGCACCGCCCCGGTTCTGGCTGGTGAGGTCCGGGTCCGCCATCAGCGGATCGGCCAGCGCGGCGGTCACCGCCGGATCGCGCTCCGCCAGCGGATCGACCGCAGGCTCACCCGATCCGCAGGCAGAAAGCAGCAGCACGGCAGGCAGGCACAGATGACGGGCGGCGATCATCCGGCGCGTTCTAGCCTATCGGCGTTAACATGGCCCTTAACAGACAAGCGCCCCCGGATCGCTGGGATCCGGAGGCGCCAGGTTCAGGGAGAGGGATTCCCCGTTGAACAGGTATCGGTCAGCGGCAGCTCGATCCACCGCGGTCGACCGCGCGGCCCAGCAGGGCACCGCCCGCCGCACCCAGGATTGCGCCCAGCGTGCGGTCACCGCGGCGACCGGCCACTTCGCGGCCGATCAGCGCCCCGGCAGCGCCGCCGATCAGCAGACCGGTGGTGCCATCGCTGCGGCGGCAATAGCTGCGGCCATCATCGCCGCGCCAGACGCGGGTGTTGGCATAGACCGGTTCGGCGTAGCGGACGCGGGTCTGATAGCCACCATAGCTGCCATAGTTGCCGTAGTTGCGGCCCTGGTCTTCCCAGCCACGGCGGCTGTCGCGCCGATCATCACGCCGATCATCGCGGCGGTAATCGCGGCGGCTTTCGTAGCGGTCGTCGTGCCGATCCCGCTGTTCCCAGCGGTCGCCGCGATCGTCCCAGTCGCGGTCGCGGGCGGCGGCGGGCAGCGCAGTCGCCAGCACGGCGGGGATGGTCATTGCAAGGGCAGCAGTCTTGAGGAACTTCGACATGGCGGTTCTCCTGATCTCTTGCATTCATCAATATGCCCCTCAACCTGAACGGTCGGCAACCGCTCTGTCAGGAACGCACATTTTTCGTGTCGCGGTGATTTTTCTTCGCTAGCGCGGCCCCCGGATGGAACACGAACAGCCCGCACCCCGCAAAAGCGGCCTGCCCTTTGCGCTGGGCGCGCATTTTATCTGGGGGCTGCTGCCGCTCTATCTGGTGCTGTTCAAGACCGTGCCGCCGTCTGAATTCGTCGGCTGGCGGATCCTGTTCACGCTGCCGGTCTGCGCGGTGTTCGTGGGGCTGGCCGGGCAGACGAAAGAGCTTTGGGCAGCGCTGACCAACCGCCGGGTGCTGGCGCTGCTGACGCTCAGCGCGCTGCTGATCGCCAGCAACTGGCTGACCTATATCGTCGCGATCCAGCAGGGCCACGTCTTCGCCGCCAGCCTGGGGTACTACATCAATCCGCTGGCCAATGTGCTGGCGGGCACGCTGTTCCTGGGTGAACGGCTGAGCCACCGCCAGTGGGCCGGTGTCGTGCTGGCGGCGGCGGGCGTATCGCTGCTGGCATGGGATGCGCTCGATATGCTGGGGATCAGCCTCGCGCTGGCGCTCTCGTTCTGCGGCTATGGGCTGGTGCGCAAGCTGACGCCGGTGGGTTCGCTATCGGGGCTGACGGTGGAAACCATCGTCCTGCTGCCGCTGGCCGCGGGCCTGATCGGCTGGGCCGCGTTCAGCCCGCAGGGCGTGTCATTCGGCAAGGAACTGCCGCTCAGCCTGCTGCTCGCCTGCGCCGGGCTGGTCACCGCCGTGCCACTGATCCTGTTCGCGGTGGCGGCGCAGCGGATGGATTATTCGGTGCTGGGCATGGTCCAGTATATCGGCCCGACGATGGTGTTCGTGCAGGCGTTCTTCCTCTCGTCCGAACCGCTCAGCACCACGCAGGTCGCGTGCTTCATCCTGATCTGGTGCGCGATCGGCCTGTTCGTTTGGGACCTGCTCGCCAAGCGGCAAGCGGCGCGCGCCGCCTAGCCTTCAACCAGCCGCCAACCCAGCGTTTCGCCCGCGTGGAACGGCACGATGGAAGTGCCGTTCGCATCAATCACCTCCGGCACCACCACGTCGCCCCGCTCCAGCGTGACCGTGCCTTCATTCAGGGGCAGCCCATAAAAGCGCGGGCCGTGTTCCGAAGCGAACCCCTCAAACTTGTCCAGCGCGCCTTCCGCATCGAACACCGTGACATAGCTTTCCAGCGCGAACGGCGCGTTGAACAACCCGGCGCAGCCGCAGGCGGCTTCTTTCAGGTGCTTGGCGTGGGGTGCGGTATCGGTGCCCAGGAAGAACTTCGGGCTGCCTGATGTGGCCACCTTGCGCAGCGCCAGCCGGTGCTGTTCGCGCTTGGCCACCGGCAGGCAATAAGCGTGCGGGCGAATGCCGCCAACCAGCATCGCGTTGCGATTGAGGTGCAAGTGCTGCGGCGTAATCGTCGCGGCAAGGGTATCGCCCGCCTCGCTCACGAACTGCACCGCTTCCTCAGTCGTGATGTGTTCGAACACCACTTTCAGCGCGGGCAGATCGCGGACCAGCGCAGTCATCGTGCGGTCGATGAACACCGCCTCGCGGTCGAAAATATCAACGTGGGCCTCGGTCACTTCGCCGTGGACCAGCAGCGGCATGCCGATCTGCTGCATCTTTTCCAGCACGGCGCGGATGTTGGCGACATCGGTCACGCCGTGGGCCGAGCCGGTGGTCGCGTGCGCAGGGTAAAGCTTCGCCGCGACGAACACCCCGCCCGCGAACCCGCGCGCGACCTCGTCCGGGTCGGTCGAATCGGTCAGATACAGGGTCATCAGCGGCGTGAAATCGCTGCCCGGCGGCAGTGCCGCCATGATCCGCTCGCGATAGGCCGAAACCCCGGCCACGTCGGTCATCGGCGGGGAGAGGTTGGGCATCACGATCGCGCGGGCGAACTGCCGCGCGGTGTGCGGCGCAACCCCGGCGAGCACCGCGCCATCGCGCAAGTGGACGTGCCAGTCATCGGGGCGGCGGATCGTCAGGCGAGTCGGCGTGGTCATCCCTTCCCCTTAGGCAAGCAGCACCCTATCTGTCACCCATGACCGCAACCCTGCTGACTGCCCGCGCCGTGATCCGCCTTTCGCCGACCGAACCGGACGAGGATGTGCGCGGCTTTCTGCAGGGTCTGGTGACGCAGGATGTAACCGGCGCGCTGCCGCTCTGGGCCGCGCTGCTTTCGCCGCAAGGCAAGGTGCTGTTCGATTTTCTGGTCCACGGTGACGGCGCGGATCTGTTGCTGGACTGCGAAGCCGCCGGTGCCGACGCGCTGGTCAGGCGCCTGTCGCTCTACCGGTTGCGCCGCAAGATCGGGATTGCCCGCGATGCTTCGCTCGGGGTGCATTGGCAGGCGGGTGATGGCCCCGCCCCCGATCCGCGCCTGCCTGCGCTTGGCCAGCGCTGGCTCGGCGTGTCCGAAGGGGCTGCGGCCGATGACGCATGGCTGGCGCACCGGCTGGCGCTGGGCGTGTGCGAAGGCGCGGCGGAACTGGCCGACCTGCTCTGGCTGGAATGCAACGCGGCGGAACTGAACGGGGTCAGCTTTACCAAGGGCTGCTATGTCGGCCAGGAAAACACCGCGCGGATGAACTGGCGGGCCAAGGTCAACCGGCGGCTGGTGGTGCTGCCGCTGGCCGCCTCCGACCCGGCCCGGCAGCGCGCGGCCTATCCCGCGCTGGGGCTGGCGGTGGATCATCGCCGGGTAGAGGACATCGCGCCCGAATGGCGGCCAGACTGGCTGGATCGGGCCTGAGAGCTCGGGCCTAGCCCGCCATCCCCGGCACCACGATCCCGGCCTTGATCGCCGCTTCGACCAGCATCTTTTCTGCGATATCACGGGCCGATGTGCGGGGCAGGCCCAGCGAATGGGTCAAGGCACCGCCCATCAGCGCATCGCCCAGCGCCAGCAGGCACAGCGCATGGGTGGTGTCGCGCATCTGGCCCGAGCCGAACTCATCCAGCCCATCGACCAGATCGTGGATCACATCGACAATCGGATCGAGCGCATCATCGTTGCCGCTGACCAGCATCCAGCTCGCCAGCGCCGCGCCGCCTTCCTTGTCGAACGCATCGAACGTCAGGTCGACCACGTCACGCGGGGTGCCATGCCCGGTCCGGCTGGCGATCACCGCGTCCTCGATCGTGGCACAGATCGTCACCGCCAGGTGTTCCGCCAGCGCCTTTTGCAGCCCCGCCGCCGATCCGAAATGGTGGAGCAGATTGGCGTGAGTCCGCCCGATTCGCGATGCCACAGCTTTCAGCGTGACGGCTTGCGGACCCATTTCGATCAGCAGTCCGCGCGCGGCTTCGAGCGCAGCCATGCGGCTCTCTTCCTGGGTGAGACGCTTCCTTATTGACATTGGTGTCAGTTACTCTAGAATTAGCGGCATGAACGCACCGACCAAGTTCCCCCTGGAACCCACCGCCGCCGTAGAACCCACCGCCCAATTGGGCAAGGCACCTGTGACCGGTCCGGCCACGCCCACCCCGGATGATCTGGTGATCACCGTGCGCGACGAACGCTTTGGCCGCACCAGGCAGCCGGGTCGCTGGTGGCTGAACAACGATCCGATCGCCACTGCCTGGCACAACGCGCTCTCCGCCACCTTCCCGCGCGGTGAGGCAATGTTCATCGAGGCCGTGAAAGCCCACCGCGACGGCGTGCCGCCGAAGCTGGAGGAAGAGATCCGCGCGTTCGTGAAGCAGGAAATCAACCACACCCGCGAACACGTGGTGTTCAACAAGGCGGCGGTCGACGCCGGTTACGACCTGTCGAAGATCGACGCGCGGCTGGAAGAGCTGATGGCGATGATCAGGGACCGCCCCGCCATCGTCAACCTGACCGCGACGATGGCGCTGGAACACTACACCGCGATGATGGCGCACGAGTTTCTGGCCAACCCGCAGCACTTTGCCGGCGGCGAGCCTGAAACCGTGGCGATGTGGCGCTGGCACGCGGTCGAGGAAATCGAGCACAAGGGCGTCGCGTTTGACACCTTCCGCTTCGCCACCCGCGACTGGAGCCGGTGGCGGCGCTGGAAGCTGAAATCGGTGATGATGCTGATCATCACCCTGAACTTCATCCGCAACCGCTGGAACGATACGCTGGAACTGCTGGCGCAGGACGGCCTCAAAGGCCCGAAGATCAAGCTGAAGCTGGCCTGGTATCTGCTGGGCACCCCCGGCGTGCTGCGCCGGATCGTGCCCGCCTGGTTCGCCTATTTCATGCCCGGTTTCCACCCCTGGAACCACGATGACCGCGCCCTGATCGGCAAGGCGGACAGCGAGTTCAAGGATGCGCGGCTGCAAACCGCCTGACCGGAAGAAACTTCAAAGAAAAGGCTCCGAACCGCACTGGTCCGGAGCCTTTTTTTGTGGTTCAGGCCGCGCGCATGGCGGGCACACCATCATCGCCGCCGTCGCAATTGCCCGGTTCGTCCAGTTCAATCGCGTGGATTGCAGTCGGAACGGTTTTACCGCGCGCGCGGCTAAAGCAGGCACGCATTTCACCGGTCGGTCGGAAGCCTGCCTTGCGCAGCACCCCGGCCGAGGCCGGGTTGTCGGTAAAGTGCCCCGCGCTTACCCGGCGATGCCCCAGCGTCCGGGCCAGCCCCAGCACCGCACGGGCCGCTTCGGTGGCATAGCCCCGGCCCCAGTGCTCCTGCGCTATCCAGTATCCCAGTTCCGGGCCGGCTTCACCGTGCAACAGGCCGACGCTGCCGATGATCTCGGCCGGCGCACTGCTGGTCGGCAGGGTCACGAAGAAGTGCGGGCAGCGCGGGTCCTGCGGCTGGCGCACAAATGCACGCGCGTCATCGGCGGTATAGGGCCACGGCACCTGCGAAAGGTTCTTCACCACCGCTTCGTCGGCGATACCCGCCAGCAGTTCTTCCCAATCCTCCGGCCAACCCGGCCGCAGGAACAACCGTTCGCTGCGAATGAACATACCATACTCCCGTCGTCCGCCCCGCAGCCCCCTTAGGCGCACTGCGTGACACTGCCATTACGGCTTGCGCTGGGCCGCCCCGGTAGCGGGACGCCGCGTCAAGCTGACTGAGGGAGACACGAAAAAAGGGAGACAGGCCTGGCCCGCTCCCTCGCATCGTCGGCAACTGGGGCCGACTGGGCCATCCCGTCAGGATGGCCCTTTATCGACCATCCGCTTATTCGGCGGCGACAGCCATGTCGACCGACACGTACTTGCGGCCAAGCTTGCCATCGTGGAAGCGCACGCGGCCTTCGGTCAGCGCGAACAGGGTGTGATCCTTGCCGATGCCAACGTTCGCGCCGGGGTACACGCGGGTGCCGCGCTGACGAATGATGATGTTGCCGCCGATCACTTCCTGACCGCCGAACTTCTTCACGCCAAGGCGGCGGCCTGCTGAGTCGCGACCGTTACGCGAAGAGCCGCCTGCTTTCTTATGTGCCATGTCGTACTACTCCGAATCTTATTCAGCAGCTTCGGCCGCATCGGCCTTCTTGGCGGCAGCCTTTTTCGGCGCAGCCTTCTTTTCCGCACCACCAACCGCAACAATGCGCAGCAGCGTCATGTACTGGCGGTGGCCGTTCTTGCGGCGATAGTTGTGGCGGCGACGCTTCTTGAAAACGATCACCTTTTCCGACTTGTCCTGGGCGATGATTTCAGCCGAGACGACAATGCCCGCAGCATCCTTCACTTCGCCGCCGTCACCGGCCAGCAGAACGTCGCTCAGCGTGATTGTCTCACCGGCTTCACCAGCGAGCTTTTCAACCGCGATCTTGTCTCCGGCGGCAACCCGGTATTGCTTGCCGCCTGTGCGCACAACTGCGAACATCGTATCGTATCCGTTCGTTTAATCCTGACCGCACCGCCCGCTTTCGAAACGGTGCGCCAGACGCCCTGCCAACGCGGTAGGGGTCCGGAAGAAGGGTGGCCGATAGTGCAAGGTCGGCTTGCTGTCAACGCCGGAAGCGCCGGAAAGTCACGCCCTATGGCGTTGGGCGGGCGGCGTGCTATGGCAAGCCATGGCCCGTATATCCACCACTCTGCTGATCGTCGCAAGCGCGCTCACGCTGGGCGCTTGCGCCAATGATCTTGCCGAATACCCATCGCTCGAACGGCGTCCCGCAGAGCGCGTGAGCGGGCAGATTCAGCCGGTTGTCCCCAGCATTCAGCCTGGCCCCGCCCCGGCAGCGGGAGTGTTGGGGCGCCTCGATTCGCTGGTTGCGCAGGCGCAGGCTGCCGATGCGAAGTTTCGCGCCCGCGAGGGGCAGGCCCGCAACCTCGCCAGCGCGGCATCCGGCGCGGCGCTGGGCAGTGAAAACTGGGCAGTGGCATCGGTTGCCCTGTCGCAACTCGAATCGGCCCGCAGCGACGCGATGGTCGCGCTGGCCGAGCTGGACCAGTACTATGCCGCAGCGCGAATCGAAGCTGATGACGCCCGCGCGATTGCCGCAGCGCGCGATACGGTGATGGCCTTGGTGGCCGAGCAGGACCGGGTGATCGGCGAACTGGGCGCACAGCTGGCGCGTTAGACCCAGCGGTCGAGGTCGGCGTAATCCTGCGCGCGCGGTTCAACCCAGCGCCACACGCCGCCTACTAGTTCCCGCTTCCAGAACCAGCTTTCGGCCTTGAGGTGATCCATCGCGAAATCAGCGGCGGCGAAAGCGTCGCGACGGTGACGCGCGGCGGCGGCCACCAGCACGATCGGATCGGTTGGCCGCAACACGCCCGAGCGGTGCAGGATCAGCAGCCCGTCCAGTTCCCAGCGCGCCCGCACGCCTTGCGCCAGCCGCTCCATCCCCGGCAGGGTCAGCGGGCCATAGTGTTGCAGTTCCAGCGCCTCAACCGCCCCGTCCTGCCGGACCTGCCCCAGAAAGCTGACCACGCCCCCGGCACCAGGATGGGCGGCGGCGAACGCGCGCAGTTCCTCTGCCGGATCGAACGGAGCGGTCAGCAGGCGAACATCGCTTACCACCTCAGCCCCCGCTAACGGGCGGCAGGAACGCCAGTTCATCGTCCGCGCCCAGCACCACGCCGCGCTCGGCAATCAGATCGCCGTTGAGCGCCACGCGCACCCGCTCATCCAGCAAGGCCAGTGCCAGCGCGGGATCGAGCGTCGCCAGCACCGCTTCGAGCGGCCCCGGCGCAACGTCCAGTTCGCTCCGGCCCGCAACATCGGCCAGCCGCCCCAGGAACACCAGCTTCGCCAAGGCCCTAGCCTCCCGTCATCGACATATGCCGCGCCAGCGCGGGCGCGGCGCCGGGGCGGTCAATTGCAAACGCATGGCGCAGCGGCTTGATCCGCATCGCCTGATCCAGCGCAGCCACCAGCGCGCCATCAGGATCGTCCGACCGCAGCGCGGCGCGCAGATCCACCTGCTCCGCCCCGCCCAGACAGGCATAGAGCTGGCCGGTCGCGGTCACCCGCACGCGGTTGCAGCCATCGCAGAAGTTGTTGGTCAGCGGGGTGATGAACCCCAGCCGCCCGCCGGTTTCCGCCACATCGAAATAGCGCGCTGGGCCACCGGTGCGGTGGCCGGTGCTGGTCAGCGTAAAGCGCCGCTCTAGTGCGGCGCGCACGTCCGACAGCGGCAGGTAATGGTCGAACCGGTCTTCCTCGACTTCGCCCAGCGGCATGACCTCGATCAGGGTCAGGTCCATCCCCTGCCCGTGCGCCCACGCGATCAGATCGGGCAGTTCGCCCTCGTTGATGCCCTTCAGCGCCACGGTGTTGAGCTTGACCTGCAAACCCGCTGCGCGCGCCGCCGCGATGCCTTCCAACACCTGCGGCAGCGAATCGCGCCGGGCGAGCCGCGCGAACGCGGCCCGGTCCAGCGTATCGAGCGAGAGGTTGATCCGCTTCACCCCCGCCGCCGCGATCGCATCGGCGAACTCGGCCAGCCGGGTGCCGTTGGTGGTGAGCGTGAGTTCCTCCAGGCCGTCCCCCAGCTTGCGCCCCAGCGCCTGCACCAGCTCGATCATGTCACGCCGCACCAGCGGTTCGCCGCCCGTCAGCCGCAGCTTGGTCACCCCGCGCGCGATGAAGCCCAGCGCCAGCCGGTGCAGTTCCTCAAGGCTGAGGACATCCTTGCGCGGCAGGAACTCCTGTCGCTCCGGCATGCAATAGGCGCAGCGCAGATCGCAGCGGTCGGTGACGGACAGGCGCAGATACGTGATTCGCCGGTGGAACTGGTCAATCAGGGGCGCAGAGTTGCTCATGCCGCAGATGGTAACACAGTCCCGGCCCCGGCGTCATCCAGCGGCAGGTATTGGCCGGTGATGCCAGCAGCCCCGGACAGATAGGCCAGCGCGGATGCAATCCCTGCGTCGCTATCGCTCGCCACCGCGTTGATCCGGCGCGGCGCATGGGCGCGGGCCAGAGCCGCAACCGCTGCTGCGCGCCATTCGCGCTGGGTGTGGTCGGCGGGCGGGAACACCAGCAGCAGGTCCGCATCGTGCGGCAGCGTGGCAACAACTTCGCCATGAAACTGCGCGGCGGCGGCCAGCGGTTCGGGCGGCAGATCGGTGATCCGCAGCACTTCCATCACTTGCGCTCGCGGGTGAGCGTCATGCCGATGCGTTCGCCGTTTTCGCTGATCGCCAGTTTGACGATCTTCACCGTCACCGCCTGAACCCGCGCGTCCTGCACGAACAGGGTTTCACAGATGTGATCGGCCACGGCCTCGATCAGCTTGAAATGGACCCCTTCGGGCAGCGCTTCAGACGCGGCGAACTTCAGGTCCATGTAGTTCTTGCTGGCTTCCAGCGGGGTGTCCGGCTCGTACCGGTCAACTGGTGTCAGCCGCACGGTAATGGTGAAGCGCAGCGGCTGCGGACGGCCGGTTTCCTCCGAATAGATGCCGGTCAGGACATCGTGCTCGAAATCGGCAACCTCAAGGATCAGACTGTCGGTCATAATTAGTATGCTTTACTTACTAAATTGCAGCCCGTCTAGCTGTTCCGCCAGCGTGCGAAAATTGCTGTGGGGAGCATCCGGCCCGGACCAAGATCGCCCTCGCCCTCTTCGCGCACCACCAGTTCGCCGTGTTCGACCACGCCGGGCAGGTGCGCGCAGGCTTCGGCCAGCAAGCCGCCAATCGCCAGCGACGACATCCGCACCGCGTAAACGGTCAGGAACAGGAACTTGCTGTCCCCGTCCAGCAGCGCGGCGCAGTCATGCACCAGCCCCGGCAAGTGATCTTCCAGCCGCCAGACTTCCCCTTCCGGCCCGCGCCCGAACTTGGGCGGATCGAGGATGATCCCGTCATAGCGCTTGGCCCGCCGCACTTCGCGCGCCGTAAACTTGGCCGCATCATCGACGATCCAGCGAATCGGGCGCTGTTCCATCCCCGACAGCGCGGCATTGGCGCGCGCCTGCGTGACCGACTTCTTGGACGCATCGACGTGCGTCACCGGCCCATACTTCGACAGCGCCAGCGATCCGACGCCAGTATAACCGAACAGGTTCAGCGTCGCCGCATCGCGCTGGTCCCCCAGTTGCTCCCCCATCCAGTCCCACACCGGGGCCATATCGGGGAAGAACCCGAGATGGCGAAACGGGGTACACTGGGCGTTGAATGTGACCGGTTCATCGCCGTTGGGCCAGCTCAGCGGCCAGCCATCACGCGGCACCGGGTTGGCGAACTGCCAGCGCCCGCCGCCGTCCTCATCCGATCCGGGGACGAACTCGCCGTCGCTCTTCCAGCGTTCCAGCCGGGGCGCCCACAGCGCCTGCGCATCGGGGCGGATAAAGCGGTGCGGGCCATAGCGTTCCAGCTTGCGCCCGTCGCCGCTGTCGATCAGGCCGTAATCGGCCCAGCCCTCACCGCAGAGCAGGCGGGCCTGGGGATCGAGCTCAGCCATCAACCCCGCGCGACCGCACGGGCCGCGATGTGATTGGCGATCGCATCATAATTGCCCGGCAATTCGATCAGGCGTTCCTCACGCTCAAACAGGTCACCGATCCGCGCGGGCAGGCTGGGCCGCTGGCCGGTCGCGCGTTCGACCGCGTCGCGGAACTTGGCCGGGTGCGCGGTTGCCAGCGTCACCACCGGCACATCGGCCGGCAAGCCAGCGGTGCGCGCGGCGTGGAGGCCGATGGCGGTATGCGGATCAAGCAGTTCGCCGCATTCTTCCCAGGCCCAGCGGATCGCGTTCGACATGTCATCCGCGTCGGCGCGGGCGCTGCTGAACAACCGCGCCGCGCCTTCGCGCTGGGCATTGGTCAGCTGCATCGCCTTGGTCGATTCGAACCCGGCCATCTGCGCATTCAGCGCCGCGCCGTCGCGCCCGCCGAGGTCAAACAGCAGCCGTTCGAAATTCGACGAGACCTGAATGTCCATCGACGGAGCCGCCGTGGGCGTGACCGTTCCGGCCGAATAATCGCCGTTGGTCAGCGCGCGGTGGAGGATGTCGTTGACGTTGGTCGCCACGATCAGCCTGGCGACCGGCAAGCCCATCTGCGCAGCCACATAACCGGCGAACACATCGCCGAAATTGCCGGTCGGCACGGCGAACGCCACTTCGCGGTGCGGTGCGCCCAGTTGCAGCGCGGCGGCAAAGTAATAGACCACTTGCGCCATCAACCGCGCCCAGTTGATCGAATTGACCGCGCCGATGCTGAACCGGCTGGTCATGGCGGTGTCATTGAACATCCGCTTCACCATCGCCTGCGCATCGTCAAACGTGCCGTCGATGGCGATGTTGTGGACGTTGGGGGCAAGCACGGTGGTCATCTGGCGGCGCTGCACATCACTGACCCGGCCCTTGGGATGGATCATGAAGATATCGACCCGCGCCCGGCCTGCGACCGCATCAATCGCGGCGGAACCGGTATCGCCGGAAGTTGCCCCGACGATGGTCAGCGGATCACCGCCACGGCCCAGGAATTCCTCGAACAACAGGCCCAGCAGCTGCAACGCGACGTCCTTGAACGCCAGCGTCGGACCGTGGAACAGTTCGAGCAGCCACTGCTGTTCGTCCAGTTGTTTGAGAGGGGTGACCGCCTTGTGCGCGAAGCGGCCATAGGCAGCCGTGGTCAGTTCCAGCAGTCGCTCCGGCGTCAGGCTGTCACCCACGAACGGTTGCATGATCCGCTGCGCCAGTTCGGCATAGGACAGCCCGGCAAACCCGGCGATCTCCTCAGCTGAGAAGCGCGGCCATTCGCGCGGCACATAGAGGCCGCCATCGCTGGCCAGACCGGCGAGCGTTGCGCCTTCGAAGTCGAGCGCCGGGGCGCTTCCACGGGTTGAGATATATTCCATCGCGCGGCGGGCGTTAGCCGGACTCCGCGCGAATTGAAACCCTAGAGCGCCATCCGCTTACGCAGCGCGATGACAAAGATCACCAGCGCGGTCAGCGCAAACAGGAACCACTGGATCGCATAGGACAAATGGTTGTTGGGGATGCTCGCCGGATCGGGCCGGGCGTTGGCGTCCAGTCCGGCGAGCGGCGGATCGGCAATCAGGCGCACCGTCTCGCCCGCGCCCAGCGTGACCGTGCCGGTGACAGCGCCGCCGGTCCAGACGCGCGGTTGCAGATCCTTTGACCAGCCGATCAGCACTTCCGCCGTGCTCCCGCCCGGCAGCGGGCAGATGAAGGCGTGCGCCCAGCCGGTGGTGCCATTGGCATTGTGCCCGGCCACCGGCGCATCCGGTCCGGTCGGCAGGCAATCGATCCGGCTGCGGCGAAACAGCAGCGGCTGCGCCGCCGCAGCGGAGGTCGGGAACGGCACTTCCGCCGTGTTGCTGCCCACCGCCGCGTAACTCGCCAGCAGGGCTTCCTTCTGCTGCGCGCGGCCAAGCTGCCACACGCCCAGCGCAATCATCACCCCCACGGCGGCCAGCACCAGCAACGTTGCGAACACGGGAACACGTTTCATGGCTGTTTCAATCGTCCTTCACCGGCATCGCGCTGGTATTCGGTCACCAGCAGCGCCGCCTTGCCAATCCGCAAGCCCCAGATCGTAGTCCCTGCCACGAACGGGATCCACACGAGCGCGTGGACCCACACCGGCGGGTGCCAGCTGAACTCCAGCCACAGCGCCAGCCCCAGCGTGACCGCACCGATCAGCAGGGTCAGGAACGCCGCCGGGCCATCGCCGACGTTGAACTGGCCCAGGTCCAGCCCGCAGCTGCGGCAGCGCGGTGCGAACTTTGCCACGCCATCGAACAACGTGCGCGAACCACACTGCGGGCAAAGACCGAAAAGGGCAGCCGGAACGAATCCCGGCTGCCCTTCGGATGCTTGGTTGCTGTGATCAGCCATCAGTGCGTGGGATAGCCCCAGCCGCCCCAGACGTAGACCGCAACATACAGGAACAGCCACACCACATCGACAAAGTGCCAGTACCAGGCAGCGGCTTCGAACCCGAAGTGCTGCCTGGGGGTGAAGTCACCGTTGTAGGCGCGCTTCAGGCAGACGATCAGCATGATCGTGCCGATGATGACGTGGAACCCGTGGAAGCCCGTCGCCATGTAGAACGCCGAGCTGTAGGTGTTGCCACCAAAGCCGAACGGCGCCGCCGCATATTCGTACGCCTGGATCGAGGTGAACAGCATGCCCAGGGCAACCGTTGCCCACAGGCCCTTCTTGAGGCCGTCGCGGTCGCCGTGGATCAGCGAGTGGTGCGCCCAGGTAACCGTGGTGCCCGAGCACAGCAGGATCAGCGTGTTGAGCAGCGGCAGGTCAAACGCGTTCATCACTTCTTCGACCGCCTTGGGCGGGAACTGCCCGCCGACCACTTCCGCAATTTCCGACGGGAACAGTGCGAAATCGAAGAAAGCCCAGAACCAGCCGACGAAGAACATCACTTCCGAAGCGATGAACAGGATCATGCCGTAACGCTGGTGCAACTGCACCACCGGGGTGTGATCGCCCGCATGCGCTTCCTGGATGATCTTGGTAAACCACTGCCACGCAGAAGCGATCAGCAGCGCCAGACCCAGCCAGGGCACAACCTTGCCGCCAGCCATGTCGTGCATGTTCAGCACCATCCCGGTCGTGAAGGTGAACGCGCCGATGGTGGTCAGCAGCGGCACCAGATCGGGCGGCAGAATATGAAAATCGTGGTTCTTGGTTCCGGCCATGATGGTTTGGTCCCCGTTTATCCCTCTGCCCGCAGCGAACGCGCGGGCCAAAATCCAGACGCCCTTATCGTGCTGGCTTCACCCGGTCCAGTGCCTTTGCGAAGCTATTGTGCAGCAACGTGGAAAGTGTAGCTCAGCGTGATCTGCTCAACGTTCTTCGCATCGGGATCGTCGAGGATCTTGGGGTCGATGTAATAGATCACCGGCATGTCGATCGACTGGCCGGGTTGCAGCGTCTGCAGCTCGAAGCAGAAGCACTGGATCTTGTTGAAATACTTGCCGACGTATTCCGGCTCGACATTGAAGCTCGCCACCCCGGTCACCGGCTTGTCCGACAGGTTTTCCGCCTTGTAGAACGCCATCTTGCGGGTGCCGATGCGCATGTCCTGCGTCACTTGCTGCGGGGCGAACTTCCACGGCATATCGCGATCGACGTTCGCATCGAACCGGACCGAAATGTGCCCGGCGGCAACCTGGACGGTCGCGGCTTCCGCCTCGGTCACCTGCATGGTCGTTCCGCCGAAGCCGGTGACCTGACAGAATATCCGGTAGAGCGGGACCGAGGCAAAGCCCAGGCCCAGCATGAGGAGCGCCCCGCCCAGCGCGATCAGGCCGGTGCGGGCGTTGCGGCTTGCGGGGAGCGCGTTAGCCAGCATTGGCCTGCGGCGCCATCTTCACGAACGTGAGGAAATAGAACAGCACGACAAAGCCCAGCAGCAGCAGGCCAAGCGCAATGTTGCGCCCTTTCTGGATTCGGCGGCGTTCTGCATTGTTATTTTCGGGAACGGTCATCGGTTTATCCCATGATCCAGCGGTCTGCCACCAGCGCGCCGAACAGCACGAACAGGTAGAGCACCGAGTAGGCGAACAGGCGCTTTTCAGGGCGCATGTCCATGTCCGTCGCGTCCCCCCGGAACACCGCGACACGAAGGCTCAGCAGCAGAAACACTGCCGACAGCACCAGTGCCGAAGCGCCATACAGCACGCCTGCACCGGCAAACCAGAACGGCGCCAGACTGAGCGGCAGCAGCAGCACCGCATAGACCAGAATCTGGCGGCGCGTCGATTGATGCCCGGCCACCACCGGCATCATCGGAATGCCCGCCTTGGCATAATCCGTTTCCACAAACAGCGCGAGCGCCCAGAAATGCGGCGGGGTCCAGAAAAAGATGATCGCAAACAGCAGCACCGGCATCAGCGTGATGTCCCCGGTCGCGGCGATCCAGCCGATCATTGGCGGGAACGCCCCGGCCCCGCCGCCAATCACGATATTCTGCGGCGTGCGGGGTTTCAGCCAGATGGTGTAGACCACCGAATAATAGACGATCGAGATCGCCAGGACCGCCGCCGCCAGCCAGCTGACCGCAACCGCCATCACGAACACCGATGCCAGCGCCAGAATCAGCCCGAAGCTGAGCGCGGAATGGCGCTCCATCCGGCCCGACGGCAAGGGCCGGTCGGCGGTGCGCTTCATCAGCGCATCAAGGTCCGCTTCCCACCACTGGTTGAGCGCGGCCGAACCGCCCGCACCCATCGCAATGCACAGAATCGCGGTGAAATCTTCCACCGGATCGATCGCCCCCGGCGCGGCCAGCAGCCCGCACAGCCCGGTGAAGATCACCAGTGTCATCACGCGCGGCTTGGTCAGCGCGAAGAAATCGCGCCAGTCGGCAGGCAGCGGATGAACGACAGGGGCGGCTTGGGCGGTCATGATTGAGCGCGCTATAGTCTGCCGTGGGCGCGGTGGGAAGGCCCGTCGCTACAGTCTTTGGAGCCAGTCGATCAACAGCGCGGTTACGGCCTCGGGCCGCTCCTGCTGGGTCCAGTGGCCGCAGCCTTCCAGCACGTGCCCTTCGACCTGGGGCACCAGCGGGCGCATCATCGCCACGGGATCGGCCACCGCGCCAAACAGCGTTGTCGCCGGATCGCGCGTGCCGCCGATGAACAGCGCCGGACATTCGATTCGCCGCCCCCGGAACTGCTGTGCCCAGGCGTAATCGGCTTCGTGATTGCGATAACGGTTGAGCGGTCCGCGAAAGCCCGATGCGGCCATTTCGCGCGCATAGAACGTCAGGTCGGCGTCCGACAGCCAGGCGGGCAGGCCGTCCGGATCGGCGACATCGGGCAGCCCTTCGAGGAACGTCGCGCCGAGCGGTTTGTCCCAGTGATTGCCAAGCGGCGCATCGCCCGAGATCGAATAGAGCATCTTCCGCAGGAAACCGCGCGGATCGGCCTCCGCCTCCGCCTCGGCCACGCCGGGTTCCTGGAAGAACTCCTGATAGAAGAACCGGCCCTGACTGGTGAAGTGTTCGCGGAACACCTCGGTGAACGGACGGTCCGGCACACCCGCGAACGGCACCGACAGCGCCGCAACCGCACGGAACACATCGGGCCGCGCCAGTGTGGAGTTCCAGACGATCGGCGCGCCCCAGTCATGCCCGATCAGCACGACCTGCTGGCCCGGCGCAAGCGCATCACGCAGCCCCACCAGATCGCCAACCAGCCGTTCCATCGCATAAGCCTCGACCGCGTGGGGCTTGTCCGACCCGCCATAGCCGCGCACATCAATCGCGCAGGCGGTGAAACCCGCGTCCGCAACCGGACCCAGCTGGTGCCGCCACGAATACCAGCTTTCGGGAAAGCCGTGGACCATGATCGCCAGCGGCGCGGTGCCGGGGACTGGCCCCGCGATGGCGCAGCGCAGCGATACTTCGCCGCAATCGATCTGGCGCAATTCAGGCATCAACATCTCCCAGCCGCAACGCAGGCTGCCTCTGATCCCCCCTCCCGCCTGCGGGAGGGGCCGGGGGAGGGCCTGTTATGAAGCCCTTACCATCAAATGCAACGGGCCGGGGAGGCGGCCCTCCCCCGACCCTTCCCGCAAGCACCAGCGGAATCTGGCGCGCACGCGAAAACGCCCCGGCTTTCTGGGCCGGGGCGCGTTCTTTTCAGCATTCAGGCAGTCTTGCCGTCAGGCCGTTCTCAGTGGTGACCCTTGTCGTCGATGACGGGCAGGGTTTCGAACTGATGGAACGGCGGCGGGCTCGACAGCGTCCATTCCAGCGTGTTCGCGCCTTCACCCCAGTAGTTGGCCGGAGCCTTCTTGCCAGCGGTGTAGGCGTAGATGATGTTGATGAACCAGATCACCAGGCTTGCGGCCATGATCTTGTAGCCCAGCGTCGAGATGTTGTTCCAGTATTCATAGGCCGGGGTGTAGTCTGGATAACGGCGCGGCATCCCCTGCAGGCCCAGGAAGTGCTGCGGGAAGAAGATCAGGTTCACGCCGACGAAGAACACCCAGAAGTGCAGGTGCGACAGGAACTCGGAATGCATCCGCCCGCTCATCTTCGGGAACCAGTAATAGAAGCCCGCGAACAGACCCGTCACCGCGCCCAGCGACAGCACGTAGTGGAAGTGCGCGACCACATAGTAGGTGTCGTGCAGCACATCGTCCACGCCGCCGTTGGCCAGAACCACGCCGGTCACGCCGCCAACGGTGAACAGGAAGATGAAGCCCAGCGCCCAGACCATCGGCGACTTGAATTCAAGGCTGCCGCCCCACATCGTCGCGATCCACGAGAAGATCTTCACGCCGGTCGGCACCGCGATCACCATGGTGGCTGCGGTGAAGTACATCTTGGTGTTAACCGACAGACCCGAGGTGTACATGTGGTGCGCCCACACGACGAACCCGACCACGCCGATGGCAACCATCGCGTAAGCCATGCCGAGGTAGCCGAACACCGGCTTCTTCGAGAAGGTCGAAACGATCTGGCTGATGATGCCGAAGGCCGGCAGGATCATGATGTACACTTCGGGGTGGCCGAAGAACCAGAACAAGTGCTGGAACAGGATCGGATCGCCGCCGCCCGACGGATCGAAGAAGGTGGTGCCGAAGTTACGATCGGTGATCAGCATGGTGATCGCAGCGGCCAGGACCGGCAGCGCGAGCAGCAGCAGGAACGCGGTAACCAGCACCGACCACACGAACAGCGGCATCTTGTGCAGGGTCATCCCCGGCGCACGCATGTTGAAGATGGTGGTGATGAAGTTGATCGCGCCCATGATCGAAGCGGCACCGGCGAGGTGCAGCGAGAAGATCGCGAAGTCCATCGCCGGGCCGGTCGAACCATAAGTCGACAGCGGGGCATAGGCTGTCCAGCCCACGCCGGCGCCGTTGCCCACGCCGCCCGGGACGAACGCCGAGCAGAGTAGCGAAGTGAAGCCCGCCACGGTCAGCCAGAACGAGATGTTGTTCATCCGCGGGAACGCCATGTCCGGCGCGCCGATCATGAGCGGCACGAACCAGTTGCCAAACCCGCCGATGATCGCGGGCATGACCATGAAGAACACCATGATCAGTCCGTGCGCCGTGATCAGCACGTTCCACAGGTGGAGCTGCTGGTCGAAGCTGGGATTGGCATTGCCAAACCATTTGGCGAACATATCCAGGTACTGGATGCCCGGCTCAGCCAGCTCGAAACGCATCATGCCCGAGAAGGCACCGCCCACGATCCCCGCGATGATCGCGAAGATCAGGTACAGCGTCCCGATGTCCTTGTGGTTGGTCGACATGAACCAGCGGGCGAAAAACGCCGGCTTGTGATCATGATCGTCGTGTGCGTGCGCCCCGTCATCGTGCGCCTGGAAGTGGTCTGCGGTAGTAGCCATGGCTAAACCCTGTCCTTGTCTTGTCTGGTTCAGGCGGCCGGAGCCGGAGCGGCTTCGGCTGCGGGCGCAGCGGCAGCAGGTGCGGCTTCAGCAGCGGCAGGTGCTTCGGGCAACCCGTCGATCTTGCCGCCGGACTGCGTCAGCACCCAGGCGTTGAACTTGTCACGCGGCAGTGCCTCGATCGCGATCGGCATGTAGCCGTGCTTCACGCCGCACAGTTCCGAGCACTGGCCGTAATAGACGCCCGGCTCGCGGATGGTCAGGGTCTTTTCGTTGATCCGGCCCGGAACGCCATCGAGCTTGTACCACAGCGAGGGAATCGCGAACGAATGGATCACGTCGGCCGCAGTCACCTGCAGGCGGATCGTTTCACCGACCGGCACGACCATGCGATAGTCAACGCCCAGCTTCAACGGTTCGCCGCGCTTGATCGCGTCCTCGTCCGGCAGCATGTTCGAAATGACTTCGAACCCGCCGTTGTCGGGATAGGTGTAGGTCCAGAACCACTGGTTGCCGGTGGCCTTGATCGTCAGCGCCTTGGCCGGGGCCGGTTCGAACTGCTTCGCGATCAAGGAGATCGACGGTACCGCAATGCCCAGCAGGATCAGGATCGGAACGCCGGTCCAGACGACTTCCAGCACCGTGTTGTGGCTGGTCTTCGACGGCACCGGGTTGGCGCGCTTGTTGAAGCGCAGCACGACATAGACCAGCAGCAGGAACACAACAATCGTGATCCCGCTGATGATGTAGAGCAGCGCGTCATGCAGTGCGTTGGCCTGATCGCCGACGTCCGAATACTGGGTCTGGGTGCCCAGCCCGCCATCAACCGGCATACCCTTGCCCGCAGTCGGCTGCATCGGCGTGTAACCGCCGGGCGCAACCTTGAAGCGCGGATCGTTGGGATCGACCGCCGGGACCGCTGCGGGCAGCGGCGCGGCAACAACCGGGGCGACTGCCTGGGCAGTTACCGCAGCAGCGTCGACCGCTTCGGTCGGCGCCGGTTCAGCGCCAGCCGCCTGGGCGTTCGCGATTTGCGGCACCGCGAGCAGCGCCAGAGAAAGTCCGATCGCCTTGATCGTGCGACCCGCTGAACGGGCAGATTGGCCGAATTTCATCGTTCCTGTGCTTTCGCTTTCCATTGTCGGCAAGAGAACAGCTTGCCCCCTCTTGCCCCGTGGGAGTCACAATTTGGGAGGGCCTATACGCGCGCTTGCGAGGGCACTCAAGCGCCTCTAGGGGATATTTTTGACAAGACGCAATGACACCCTCCGTCAGCGCAGGGCAATATCGGAAAAGGACCGTAGCTATCATGCAGGATGAAGACGTTCTGGCCGAGTTCCGCGCCAGCAAGGCGTTGCTCGAAGGCCACTTCCTGCTGTCATCGGGTCGCCACAGCGCACACTACCTGCAATGCGCCCGCGTTTTGATGGACCCGATGCGCGCTTCGCGGCTGGCCGCCGCGCTTGCCGCGACACTGCCGCGCGATTTGCGCAAGGAACTGACCAGGGTTGTCGCCCCGGCGATGGGCGGGGTGATCATCGGCCACGAAATGGGCCGCGCGCTGGGACTGGAGGCGATCTTTGTCGAACGGCCGACCGGCACGTTCGAACTGCGCCGGGGCTTTACCATCGAACCGGGCGACAAGGTCCTGATGGTCGAGGACGTGGTAACCACCGGCCTGTCCAGCCGCGAGGCGATTGCCGCCGTCGAGGCGGCGGGCGGCGAAGTGCTGGCCGAAGCCGCACTGGTTGACCGGTCCGGCGGCACAGTCGATCTGGGGGTGCCCTTTTACCCGCTTATCGCGCTCAGTTTTCCGACTTATGCCGAAGATGAACTGCCACCCGAACTGGCCGCGACTCCGGCGACCAAGCCGGGCAGCCGTGCAAATCCCTGATCACAGGACACTGCCATGATCCCCTCCCGCCTGCGCCTGGGCGTCAATATCGACCACGTCGCGACGATCCGTAACGCGCGCGGCGGCGATCATCCCGATCCGGTCCGCGCGGCGCAGATCGTCGCCGCCTGCGGGGGCGACGGCATTACCGCGCATCTGCGTGAGGACCGCCGTCATATTCGCGATGAGGATCTGGCGCGGATTCAGGCGGCGACCAACCTGCCGCTCAATCTGGAAATGGCCGCAACCGACGAGATGCTGGAAATTGCGCTGCGCCACATGCCGCACGCCGCCTGCATCGTCCCGGAACGGCGCGAGGAACGCACCACCGAAGGCGGGCTGGACGCCGCCGGGCAGCACAACCGGCTTTACCCGATTGTCCAGAAACTGGCCGATGCGGGCATTCGCGTCAGCCTGTTCATCGCGCCCGAAGTGCGCCAGCTCGACGCCGCGATCCGGCTCGGCGCGCACGTGGTCGAGTTTCACACGGGGGAATACGCCCATGCCGCCGGCGAGGACCGGGCGGTGGAACTGAAGCGCATTGCCGATATGGCCGCGCTGGCCGCGCGCAACGGGATCGAACCCCACGCCGGGCACGGACTGACGTATGACAACGTCCAGGCGATCGCTGCAATCCCGCAACTGGCGGAACTCAACATTGGCCACTATCTGATTGGCGAGGCAGTATTTGTCGGGCTGGAGAATGCCGTCGTGCAGATGCGTGAACTGATGGATGCGGCGCGGTGACAAGGATCAGATCGCTCCGCTCAGCAACCGTCACCCCGGCCACCGAGCCGGGGTCCAGCTTTCTGACGATGGCAAGAACCAGCGGGACCCAGGATCAAGTCCGGGGTGACGACGTGTGGGGGTCATCGTGATCATCGCCATCGGGTCTGACCTTTGCAATATCGAGCGGATCCAGAATTCGCTCAACCGGTTCGGAGAGCGGTTCGAAAACCGCGTCTTTACCGATGTCGAACGCGCCAAGGCGGCGCGGCGCCCGTTCACCAAGGCGGGCACGCTGGCCAAGCGCTTTGCCGCCAAGGAAGCCTTTTCCAAGGCGGTCGGCACCGGTTTCAAGGCCGGGGTGTTCATGAAGGACATCGGCGTGATCAATGCGCGCTCCGGCGCACCGACGCTGGCACTGACCGGGGGCGCTGCTGCACGGCTTGCCACGATCACGCCCCCCGGCCATGAAGCCATGGTCCACCTGACCCTGACCGACGATCACCCCTGGGCGCAGGCCTTCGTGGTGATCGAAGCCCGCAAATTGCCGGAACCGACAGACGCATGACCGATAATACTGCACCCGAACCGACCACTCCGGCCGCGCCCGATGCCAAGGCGAAGGACCGGGTCGACTGGCTGGGCGAAATCCGCAGCCTGGCGGTGATGCTGCTGGCGGTGCTGGCGTTCCACAGCTTTGTGGCCAAGCCGTTCTATATCCCGTCGATCTCGATGATGCCGAACCTGCTGGTGGGCGACCGGCTGGTCGTGTCGAAGTTCCCTTATGGCTGGAACTGGGCGTCGGTCAGCTTTCATCTGCTGCCGCGCGCAGACTGGCGGGCACTGGCGGATACGCCCGAATACGGCGATATCGTGATCACCGTGCCGCGCAATCGCAACGAGGATCTGATCAAGCGCGTCGTCGCCCTGCCGGGCGACCGGATCGCGCTGCAGGAAGGGCAGATCATCCTGAACGGCCAGCCGATCCGGCGCGAGATCGTCCCGACCGTGCAACTGCCCGCCGAAGAACAGTTGATGTGCGGCGATGCCGTCTATCAGTCGCACTGCTATGATGCATTCGCCGGCTATCGCACGCGCCTGCCCAGCGGCCGCGAGGTCTATGAACTGCCCGCCTATCGCGAAACGATGCCCAACGGGGCCAGCTTCATCGTGATCGACCATGTCCGGCAGAGCCTCGACAATATGGCCGAAGTGACCGTTCCGGCAGGCCACGTGTTCCTGATGGGCGACAACCGCGATCATTCCGCCGACAGCCGCGTGGCGCTGGAAGAAAGCGGGCTAGGCGGCGCGGTGGCGCTGTCTGATGTGGGCGGCCGCGCCGAATTCACGACCTTCAGCCTCAACGGCAGCGAAAGCTGGAACCCGCTGAGCTGGTGGGGTGCCTTGCGCGAAGGCCGCGCCTGGCGCAGCCTGCGCCCGGTGCATGTGCCTGATGGAGCGAAATGATGGCTGAGTCCGAACAAGTCGGCCCGACCGATATCAGCGATCCGGTGCTGCGCCAGGAAGCCAAACGCGCCGCCGTCTGGATCGGTCTGACGGTACTCGTCGCGCTGACCATATTTCTGGCCCAGCCGCTGCTGGTGATCTTCGGCGGCATGGTGTTCGCCGCAATGGTCGATGGCGGGGCACGCCTGCTGGGGCGAGTCGCGCCTTTGCCGCGCGGCATCCGGGTGACGATCGTGCTGCTGGCCGGCGTAGCCTTTCTGGTCTGGACGGCCATGTTCGCGGGCCGGCAGATTGCCGCAGAAGCCGCCGCACTGCCTGCGATTGTCGAAACACAGGCCCTGCGTTCGATCAGCTGGCTGCAATCGCACGGTTTTGCGATCAACGCCTCCAATATTCAGACCATTGCCGAAAAGGCGCTGGGCGGCGTGGGTGAACTGACCAGCGCGGTCGGCGGCGTGCTGGGCGGGCTGACCACGGCGTTCCTGATCCTGGTGATGGGCATCTATTTCGCCGCCGAACCGCAACTTTACCGGCGCGGGGTGGCATGGATGCTGCCCGTGCAGGAGCGAGAACACTTTGCCGAGACAACCACCGTAATGGGCAAAACGCTGCGGCGGCTGATGTTCGGGCGGCTGATCGGGATGTTCGTCGAAGGGATCGCGACCTGGGCGATGCTGGCTATCTATGGCGTGCCGATGGCGGGCCTGCTGGGCCTGCTGACCGGCCTGCTGGCGTTCCTGCCCAACATCGGCGCACCGATTTCCGGCCTGCTGATGGTCATCGTCGGATTTTCCGGCGGGGTCGAAATGGGCCTTTACTGCGTTATCGTCTATGTCGTGGTGCAGACCGTGGACGGCAACGTGATCGTGCCGATGGTGGCCAAGCGCACCGCCGATCTGGCCCCGGCACTGGTGCTGGGCGCGCAGTTGATCATGGGCGTGCTGTTCGGGATCATCGGGCTGATGCTGGCCGATCCGCTGGTCGCGATGATCAAGGTCGCGCTGGAACGCCAGTCGCTGCGCAACACTCCTGCCGAAAGTTGAACGATGGCCCGCAAGTTCCTGTATTTCATTGCGTTCTGCATCGCCATTTTCATCGCCGGACGGCTCGCGCTGAGCTTCTATCCCGACACCTTGAGCCGTCTCGCGTTCAAGCCCTCTGGCGCGTTCGAAGCGCAGAAGGCGCTGACCGCCAGCCAGTATGCCGATCCCGCGATGTGGCTGTCCCGGCCCGGCCAGCCCGGTGATCCGGCCCGCTGGTCGCCCACCGGCGCACCCGCCCCCGCCCCGGTCCGCGCGGCGGTGTTTTTCGTCCATCCCACCAGTTATCTGGCCAAGGCGCACTGGAACGCGCCGCTGGGGGATCAGGAAGCGCGCACCCGCGCCGTCACCTTCATTCGCGGCATGGCCAGCCCGTTCGCCGGGGCAGAGCAGATCTGGGCGCCACGCTACCGTCAGGCCGCATTCGGCGCGTTCCTGACCCAGGGCGATGACCGCGCCAAGGCGCTGGATCTGGCCTATGGCGACGTCTTGCAGGCGTTCGACCATTTCGTGGCGCAGCTTCCGGCAGACATGCCGATCGTGCTGGCCGGACACAGCCAGGGCTCGCTGCACTTGCGGCGGCTGATGGCGGAGCGGGTGAAGGATCAGCCGCTGTCCAGCCGGATCGCGGCGGCCTATCTGGTCGGGTGGCCGCTTTCCATGCGGCACGACTTGCCGGAAATGGGCCTGCAACCCTGCAACATCGCCGAACAGCCGAACTGCGTGATGAGCTGGATGAGTTATGGCGAACCCGCCGATCCGGCGATGACCATCGCCGCTTACGAGGCGGACACCGGGCTGGATGGCAAGCCGCTGCGCGGGCAGGCCTTCCTGTGTTCCAACCCGCTGACCGGCAGCGCGGGCGGCACGGCCCCGGCCAGTGCCAACCTTGGCACGCTGGTGCCCGACGGCAAGATCGAGAACGGCGAGATCAAGCCAGCGTTCGTGCCCGCGACCTGCCGCGCCGACGGCATGCTCTCGCTGCAATCCACCCCGGAAATGGGCGATTACGTGCTGCCTGGGAACAATTACCACGTCTATGATATCCCGCTGTTCTGGATGAACGTGCGCGCCGACTTTGCCCGCCGTGTGGCGGCCTGGCAGGCGGCACGGTAACCGCCGCGATGATCACCACCAGCGCGCTGGAACTGCGCGATGCCCTGCCCGCTGGCGGCGCGCTGCTGGGGCTGGACCTGGGCACGCAGACCATCGGCACCGCGTTCTGCGATGCGGGCTGGCGGTTTGCCTCGCCCGGCAAGACGCTGAAGCGCGGCAAGTTCGGCGCGGACAAGGCGCTGCTGGCCGCGCTGATCGCCGAGCGGGACATCAGGGGCGTGGTGATCGGCCTGCCGATCAACATGGACGGCAGCGAAGGGCCGCGCAGCCAGTCGAGCCGCGCCTATGCCCGCAACCTGTCGGTGCTGGATCTGCCGATCCTGCTGTGGGACGAACGCTGGTCCACCGCCAGCGCGACCAGCGCACTGATCGCGCAGGACTTCAGCCGCGCCAAACGGGCCGAACGAATCGATTCGGCCGCAGCAGCGGTGATCCTCCAGGCCGCGATCGATGCACTGACGGGCGGTTTCGCCTAAGCGCCGACCAGCTGCTCGCGCCGCGCCAGTGCTTCCTGCGCGACAAGCAGGCTCCCCGCCCCTTCCGCCTCGCGCCACAGCGCATCACGCGCGTCCGGCGTTTCCTCGCGTCCGGCCAGCGCATCCCACGCCGCCAGCCGCAGCCGGTCGCTGGGGTGGCGGCGGGCAAAATGCTGGGCCAGATCCAGTGCTTCGTCGCTGCCCAGCCCGACCGCCAGCTTCAGGAAGACCTCGCTCGGCCCAGGTGAGATGATGGCGCCGATCTCGCGCCGTTCAAGGTCGAAGCGGTACTGGTCAAGCCAGCCTTGTGCCCCGCTGGTATGCATCACGTTGAGCGAGACGGACAGCGCATCGGCTGGCAACTGCGCGTGGACATCGACATGCGCGCGGTACAGCATCAGCTTGCCCGGCTCCAGCCGCGCCCGTTCCACGAAGCGCAGCGACGGCACCGCCTCACCCCGCCAGCCCGCGACTTCCGCGTAATCGAACTCGTAATAATCGCTCCAGTATCCCGGCCCGAAATAGCCCAGTGTCAGGAACGAAAAGTTGTGATCGTGCGGCAGGCCATAGGCAAACGACGGCCCGCCGCTGGCCCGGACCATGTGTTCATCGGGCGACGGCCAAAGGTTCGCGCGGATGAAGAACTGCCCGCACGGCGGGGCCAGCATCACCACTTGCGGGCCATAGGCATTGTCCAGCACGTCATCGCGGTGGCGCTGCGCCAGTTCACGGATCAGGATGTCGCCCAGAAAATCGCGGTCGTTGCCCAGCCGCCGAAGCCACCGCGCGGCATGGCCCAGGCTGGCCTCGTCATGGGGATCGAATCCATGGGCGGCAATTTCATCGACCGTTTCCGCCAATGTGGCGACGCGGGAGTCTTCCAGTTCAATCACACGGGGCATCGCTCTACTCCGGCCAGTTCGGGATATTGTTCCAGCAATTGTGCAACCAGCGCTCCCGCAGGCGCGGCCAGCGGATCACCAGCGCGCTGCGCAATCCCGCGCAGCGTGGCAAAGCCCAGCGCGGTATCCAGCCCCAGGCATTCGCGCAGCGCCTGCCAGCGCATCCCCGCCCCGCCTTGCTCTTGCGCCATGGCGGCAAGCAGAGGCGCGGCATCACTGCGCCCCATCCGCCCCAGCAGCGCGGCAGTCAGCTCCAGCCGGCTTTCGCGCGGGCTGCCCGCTGCCTGATGCAGCAGGACGCCATCGGCCAGGCGATACTCGCGCGTCGGCTCGCTGGGGTCGAGCGTGCGTTGCAGCTTCAACGTGACCATGCTGCCGGGCACATGGCGCAGCAATTGTGCTTCGCCCGCGCAGAACCGGCGGGCCACCGTGCCGGGCGCCAGTTGCACGGTTTCGCGCCGCAGGACCGCCCGGTCCGGCAAGACTTCGAGCACCTGCACCTGTTCCACCGCCGCCGCTCCGGCGAGCACATGTTCCCAGGTTTCCGTGGCGGCGAACGTAACCGCCACCGGTTCCGGCTTGCGCGCCAGCGCCGCGCCGTCGATCGCCTGCACCACCAGCGCGGCCGGGCCGCAGCGCGCCAGCACCAGCGACGCCAGCATGCCGTCGCTGAAATGGCGCAGCGGCACCTGCCCCAGCCAGTCCTCCTTCAACTCTGCGACCAGCAGCTTCACCAGCGCGCCGGTGAATTGCTGAGCTGAGTGATCGCCAGCTGTGAACAGGGCTGACAGCAGCGGCAGATCATCCAGCGGCGCGCCGCCCGAAAACCGGGCCAGTTCTGCTCCGGCGGTCGCGCCTGACGGGGTCACCCGCCAGCCGTCGACCGCCGCGATCAGACGGGCCTGAGCCTGACGCTGCGGAGCATCATCGCTCCGCAGGGCCGCCAGTTCCGGTCGAATGTGCATCCGGACCAGCCCGGCTCAGGGCATCAGGATTTCATAGACGAACACCATCGCGATGATGATGGAATCGTCCGCCTGGGCCGGTGCCAGCGGGCTGGCAATGCTGCCAAACACGCCGATCAGGTTGTCCAGATCGGGCAGTGCGGAAACGTCGATTTTCGGAAGGTTCATGGTCTTTCCCCTGCAACACGAGGCAACACGCCTCGCCGTCACAGCCTTCGCCGCGTCGGCCCGCCAGCTTAAATTAAAAGATTGTAATCGGGCCTCTGGCTGCGCACAGAAGCGCGATGAGCGATGCGGCCCAACCCAGATCCCTGCATGATCTGCCCCCCGGCAGCGCGTTCAATCCGGCGGGCGCGGCCCAGCTGATGTCCCGCCACGGCCACGGCGGCTGGCTGGGGCTGACCTATCACGCGCACGGCACCGGATGGATGGAACTGGCCCTGCCCTGGCGCGAGGAACTTGTCGGCGTGCCCGAAACCGGCGTGCTCGCGTCAGGCCCGATCATCAGCCTGATGGACAACGCCACATCGATGTCGGTCTGGGCGCTGTGCGGCCGGTTCGTGCCCCATGCCACGCTGGACCTGCGGGTCGATTACATGCGCGCCGCCGTGCCCGGGCGCACGGTGATCGGACGCGGCGAATGCTACAAGCTGACCCGCACGATCGCGTTCATCCGCGGCATCGCCCACGATGGCGATCCGGAAGATCCGGTCGCGCACGTCATCGGCACTTTCATGGCAACGCACGGGACTTATCTGTGAGCAGCATCGGCTCGGCCCTGCCACCCTATGCCACCGCGCTGGGTATCCACATTGACCGTGAGGAAGACGGCATGCCCGTGCTGGCGGTGGACTTTTCCGACCGGATGATGGGCCGCCCGGGCTTTCTGCATGGCGGCGCGATGAGCGGGCTGATGGAAATGGCCGCCGTCGCCGCGCTGCGTGCCGAGATGGAACGGCGGGGCGAGAGCATGCGGCTGAAGCCAGTCAACGTGCAGGTCGAATTCATGCGCGGCGGGACCGAGCAGGTGACTTACGCGCTGGGCAACGTCACCCGCGCCGGTCGCCGCGTGGCACTGGTCAATGCCGAAGCCTGGCAGGACGACCGCAAGAAGCCGATCGCGCTGGCGCAGATGAAAATCCTGCTCAGCCCGCCTGACGGCGAATAACCACCGTCAGGCCGGCGCTGGCTGGAGCGCTGGCAGGTGCCGCCGCACCGGGGGCCAGTTCCAGCCGCACCGCATCGGCCCGCGCGCGGATCAGGATCGCCTCTGCAACGCCCGCCTCGTGCGCAACCAGATCGGCGCTGCCGAGCCAGCGCGCCTGACGCAGCGTCAGGTCATCGGGATCGTCTGAGCCGAGCGCGAACTCGCGCATCCCGCCCTCGCCCGCCTGCGCCCCGTCGAGCCAGCCACCCAGCGCAGCGGCGCTGCCTGCGTTCAACGGATCGAGCGCGCCCCCGGCGGCCAGCGCGGCATCGAGCGCGCGGCGGCGCTGCCCGGCATCAGGCCAGCGCGCGCGCAATTTCGTTCGCGCCGCCGCCAGCCCATCGGCCAGATCGCCAAGCCCGGCAGGCAACAGGGTTTCCAGCCGCAGCCGCAGCGCCTTGGCCAGCCCGGCAGAGACCCCGCCGGTGCCGACCGCAACCAGCACCGGCCCGCGTTCCAGCAGGCTGGGGACGGTGAAATCGCACAAGTCAGGCCGGTCCACCGCGTTGACCAGCAGGCCCCGCGCCTTCAGCCGCGCCACGGCGGCATCGGGATCGTCCAGCGCCACGAACGCCAGCCGCGCCGCCGCGTCATCCTCACCCACGATCCGCGCCCCCGCGCGTTCCAGCAACCGCACTTTCGCGTCTGCCGCGTCGCCCTCGCCCAGCACGATCACCGGTTGCCCGGACAGGCGGTGGAGCAGGGGCAGGCTGTGCATGGCCGTCAGTCCTTCAGGAAATCCGGCATCCGCTCTGCCGCCAGGATCGTCGCGGGCTGGATGCGGTCTGCGACCACGGCCCACTGGTCACCGTCAACCATCACTTCGGGCACCAGCGCGCGACTGTTGTAAGTGCTGGCCATCGTTGCGCCGTAAGCCCCGGCGGTGCGGAACACGGCGAGATCGCCCTGCACCACTTCGTCGATTTCGCGCCCCATCGCGAACGTGTCCGAGCTTTCGCAGATCGGGCCGACGATGTTGGCGGTCATCGTCCGGCCATTGGGCTTCACCGCCACGAAATCGTGCCAGGCGTCATACATCGCCGGGCGGGCCAGATCGTTCATCGCCGCATCGACCACCACGAACGGAGCGACCACGCCCTGCTTCACGCGGATCACTTCGGTCAGTAGCACCCCGGTATTGCCGGTGATGACCCGGCCCGGTTCGAACATCAGCGTCGCATCCCACCCGGCGGTCGCGCGGGCGACCATCGCGGCATAGTCCTGCGGATAGGGATAGATGTCCCCCGCCTTGTAGGTCACGCCCACGCCGCCGCCCAGGTCCATGTGGGTCACGCTGTGGCCCTCGGCGCGAATCGCGCGCATCAGCTCGCCCATCTTGGCAAAGGCAGCTTCGAGCGGGTCGAGGCTTTGCAACTGGCTGCCGATATGCACCGCCAGCCCGCGCAGGTTCATCCCCGCCAGGGCAGACAGCCGGGCATAGATCCCGCCCGCGCGGTCATAGGGGACGCCGAACTTGTTCTCGGCCTTGCCGGTCGAGATCTTGCCGTGGGTGCCGGCATCGACATCGGGATTTACGCGCAGCGCGCACGTTGCCACCAGTCCGCGCGCAGCCGCCAGCCCGGCGAGTTCGATGCCTTCTTCTTCGCTTTCCAGATTGAACTGGCCGATCCCGGCTTCCAGCGCGGCGATCATTTCGACCGCGCTCTTGCCCACGCCGGAAAACACCACGCCTGCTGCCGGAACGCCTGCCGCCAGCGCGCGCTCCATCTCGCCCTGCGACACCACATCCGCGCCGAACCCTTCGGCGGCGACGACCTTGATCACCGACAGGTTGGGATTGGCCTTGATCGCATAAGCGACCTCAACTTTCGGCAGGATCGACAGCGCTTCGCGGAACACGCGGGCATGGCGGCCCAGCGTGGCGCGCGAATAGACATAGACCGGGGTGCCGACAGCCTCGGCAATCGCGGTCAACGGCACGTCTTCGGCGTGGAGCACGCCGCCGCGGAGTTCGAAATGATCCATGGGTAATTCTCAGTCTTCGGAAGGGGGCAGGTCAAACGGATCGTCAGTGCGTTTTTCCGACTGTTTTCGCAGTTCGACGCTCCGCTCCGGCGCGGCCTGTGGAGTGGTCTTCAGCAAGGCTTCCGCCTTGGGCTGAACATCCCGGCCATAGGGCGCAGGCGGCAGTGTATCACCGGTCTGCGGTTTCAGGTCGGCCCGCTGGCCGCACGCGGCGAGAGCCAGAACCACGACAGGAAACAGCAGGCGGCGCATCACGATCACTCCAGACCCAGCGCCACGCGCGCTTCGGCCACGCGTGCCTTTACCTGTTCCGGCGCGGTTCCGCCATAACTTGCGCGCGCCGCAACCGACGCCTCGACCGAGAGCGCGGCAAAGACCCGCGCATCCACCCGCGCGTCGATCGCCTGCAAGTCATCGAGCGGCAACTGATCCAGCGCCACGCCCCGGCTTTCGGCCAGCTTCACCGCACTGCCGGTGATGTGGTGCGCCTCGCGGAACGGGATGTTGGCCTGCCGCACCAGCCAGTCGGCCAGGTCGGTCGCTGTGGCATAGCCGAGCTCCGCCGCACTGCGCATCCGGTCCGTGCGAAAGGTCGTGGCCTGCACCATGCCGGTCATCGCGGCGATGCACAGCGTGAGCAATCCAGCGGCTTCGAACACCGGCGGCTTATCGTCCTGCATGTCCTTGGAATAGGCCAGCGGCAGGCCCTTCATCGTGATCATCAGCGCGGTCAGGCAGCCCACAATCCGTCCGGAATGGCCGCGCACCAGTTCCGCCGCATCGGGGTTCTTCTTCTGCGGCATGATCGAACTGCCGGTCGACAGGCTGTCGGGCAGGCGCACGAACCCGAACGGCTGGCTGGCCCAGATGATGAATTCTTCCGCCAGCCGCGACAGGTGCAGCGCGGTCTGCGCCGCCGCCATCAGGTAATCGAGCGCGAAATCGCGGTCCGATACCGAATCGAGGCTGTTGCGGGTCGGGCAATCGAACCCCAGCGCCGCCGCCGTGGCGTGGCGGTCGATCGGAAAGCCCGTGCCTGCCAGCGCCGCCGCGCCCAGCGGGGACTGGTTCATGCGGCTCCGCGCATCGGCAAAGCGCGACCGGTCACGCGCGGCCATTTCGTAATAGGCCAGCAGATGATGGCCCAGCGTTACCGGCTGGGCGGTTTGCAGGTGGGTGAAGCCCGGCATGATGCTGTCAGCGTGTTCGCCCGCACGGGTCACCAGCGCGACTTGCAGTGCGTGCAGCCCGGCATCGGCCTGCTCCATCGCTTCGCGCACCCACAGCCGGAAATCGGTTGCCACCTGATCGTTGCGGCTGCGCGCGGTGTGGAGCCGCCCGGCAACCGGCCCGATCAGTTCCGCCAGTCGGCTTTCGGTGGTCATGTGGATGTCTTCAAGGTCCCAGTTTTCGGGAACCCCGCTGGCTTCATACTCAGCCGCGACCTGATCGAGCCCGGCGGCGATGGTCGCCGCATCGGCAGCCGCGACGATGCCTTGTGCGCCGAGCATGGCCACATGGGCCTTTGACGCAGCGATGTCTTGCCGCCACAGTGCCTTGTCGAACGGGATCGAGGCATTTATCTCGCGCATGATCGCGGACGGTCCTTCGGCGAACCGTCCACCCCACATCTGATTGGAGCCGCTCTTGCTGTCGTCCCGCTCGCTCAAAGCCGTAATCCTTGGCTGTGCTGTCCTGATTGGGGGGTGCGATAGGGAAAGCGCGGACAAGGCGCAACCGCAAGCATCAGAAGCAGCGACCGCGCCCACCAAGGAACTGACCGGCACCATCGACCGGTCAAAGCGCGGCAGCCATCTGCCAGACTTAACCTTCAGCGACCCGACGGGTAAGACGCTCGCTCTGGCCAGCCTGAAAGGCAAGCCGCTGCTGATCAACCTGTGGGCGACATGGTGCGCACCCTGCGTCGCCGAACTGCCAACGCTGGACAAGCTGGCGGCGGACCGCGCAGGCAATCTGAAAGTGCTGACGATCAGTCAGGATCTGGGCCAGCCGCAGCGGGTGGGTGAATTTCTGGCGCAGCGCGGGGTGAAGAACCTGGAACCCTGGCTGGACCCCGACAACGCGCTGGCGATGCAGTACGATGTGCAGACCCTGCCGACCACGATCTATTATGACGCCGAGGGGCGCGAAGTCTGGCGGTTTGTCGGCGGGCATGACTGGTCCGGGGCTGAAACCGCCAAGATGCTGGCCGAGACGGTTTCCAACTGATCAGAACTGCGGCACAGTAATTTCCCGCAATCCGGCGAAAGGACCGCCCATGCCGCTGACTTCCCCCCTGCCCGCTTCCGCTGCGAAATGGCGGCTGGCGATCTGGAGCCTGGCCGGAGTGGTCATGCTGGTCCCGGTCATCGCCCGGCTGACGCTGGCGGAAATGAACTGGGACACGTTCGATTTCGCAGTGTTCGGCGCGATGCTGCTGGCCGGATGCCTCGGCTTCGAAGTGGTGCTGAGGCTGGGCACGGCCAACACCGCCTACCGGATCGCCGCGTGCCTGGCGATCGGCGGGGCGTTCCTGATGGTCATGGCCAATCTGGCCGTCGGGATCATCGGCAACGAAAACAACCCGGTGAACCTGCTGTTCTTCGCGCTGCTGGCGCTGGGCGCGGTTGGCGCGCTGACGGTGCGGTTCGATGCGGCGGGGATGGCCCGCGTGATGGCGCTGCTCGCCGCGGCGCAAGCCCTGTTGGGCGTTGGCCTCGCCGTGACGGGGGCCGGCTTTACCCCGGTGTTCACACTGTTTTACGTCCTGCTGTGGCTGGCCGTGGCGGCGCTGTTCCGCAAGGCCGGGCGCACGGCGGGGTGATGGACGACTTGATAGCCGGGGCAAGCGGGGCTAAGCGCCCGCTTTTCCGGAACTGGGGACAGACCGAGTTGACGACCAGCGCAATTTCCGATGGGCAGCTTCATCTTGCCGGGCCGAGCGTGCCGCTCGATGCGGCGCACTGGCCGGTGCGCGGGGATCTGGCGCACATCAACCTGGCAGGCAAAGTGTTCGTGCCGCATTACGCAGTGCCGATGCCGCACCGGGTCGCCGCTGCCGGGGCTGCGCTGCGTGCCGCAAACCAACCCGATGCCGATCTCCGCGACCAGTTGAACGGCGGCACCGTGTTCAACGTCCTCGACATGGCGGGCGGCTGGGCCTGGGGTCAGGTCGGCGAGGATGGTTTTGTCGGCTATGTGCCGCTGGACGAACTGGAAGCGGCATGACCCAGACGGTGTTCATCGACGGGGCGGCCGGTACCACCGGGCTGGAAATCGTCGAACGGCTTGCCCCGCGCGCAGACTTTCAGCTGATCATTCTGGATGAGCAGCAGCGCAAAAGCGCGGATGCCCGCCGCGATGCCTATCATGCCGCCGATTTTGCCGTGCTGTGCCTGCCGGATGATGCCGCGCGCGATGCCGTGGCGATGGCGGCAGGCAGCAAGGTGCGGATCATCGATGCCTCCACCGCGCACCGCGTGGCTGCTGGCTGGACGTATGGTTTCCCCGAACTGGTCGGGCGCGATGCCGTGGCGCAAGCGCTGCGCGTGTCCAACCCCGGCTGTTATCCCACCGGCTTTCTGGCGCTGGTCGCGCCGCTGGTCCGGGCCGGGCTGCTGCCTGCGGACTGGCCTTATACGGTTAACGCGGTGTCGGGCTATTCCGGCGGCGGCAAGGCGCTGATCCAGCGGTTCGAGGATGATGGCGACATCGCCTTTCGCGCCTATGGGCTGGGCATGGGGCACAAGCACGTGGCCGAAATGCAGCGCTATGCCGGTCTGGCGCATCCCCCGTTGTTCGCCCCGGCGGTGATCGCGGCGCATCGCGGGATGGTGGTGGAAGTGCCGGTGCCGCTGGCGGTGATGCCAATGGCCGGATCGCCCGAAGTGCTGCGGCTGGCGCTTGGCGAATTCTTCGCCGACAGTACGGTGGTGACCGTGCATGACGAGCCGAAGGATGAACTGCTGCTGCGCTGTTCGATGCAGCCCAGCGACCGGCTGGACTTATGGGTATTCGGCGCGGCCGACGGATCGCAGGCACGGCTGATCGCGCGGCTCGACAACCTGGGCAAGGGTGCCAGCGGTGCCGCAGTGCAAAGCCTGAACCTGATGGCAGGCCTGCCCGAAACAGCGGGACTTTCGCTCTGACCGCAGCGCACAACGCGCCTACTGCCTATATTTTTGGCAGTGGTGCTGAAAAATAAGGCAAGCCATCACCCTGCGGCGCGCATTAATCGGTGCGCCGTCCGCGCGCCGATGCACCAGATGTTGCAATTTCCTCTCTTTTCCGCGCTTGCGAGATAGCTTACGGCCTGAACATCGCCGCTGGCACGATTCTTGATTCAGGGGTTGGAGTGGCATTCGGACAGCCGGACCGCAAACAGCGGAGCCGGCGTAGCTGCGCAGGGGAATTTGGAACGTGAAAAAGATCGAAGCGATCATCAAGCCGTTCAAGTTGGACGAGGTGAAGGAAGCGCTCCACGAAGTGGGCGTGTCCGGCATTACCGTGACCGAAGCAAAGGGCTTTGGCCGCCAGAAGGGCCATACCGAACTTTATCGCGGCGCAGAGTACGTCGTCGATTTCCTGCCCAAGGTGAAGCTTGAGGTCGTCGTCAGCGACGCCATGGCCGAACGCACGGTCGAAGCGATTGCCGCTGCTGCGCAGACCGGCCGGATCGGCGACGGCAAGATTTTCGTCAGCACGATCGAAAGTGCAGTCCGCATCCGCACCGGCGAGCGTGACGACGACGCGATCTGATACCCAAACCACTCCAATTCAATCATCCGCCCCGACTGTTGCCGGGCGGGGCATCCAGAAGGACGAAAAATGGCTAACGCGAAGGACATCCTCAAGCGCATCAAGGACGAGGAAATCGAATGGGTCGATCTCCGCTTCACCGATCCCAAGGGCAAGTGGCAGCACCTGACGATGGTCGCCTCGATCCTGGGTGAGGATGAACTGGAAGACGGCCTGATGTTCGACGGTTCGTCGATCGAAGGCTGGAAGGCCATCAACGAATCCGACATGATCCTGAAGCCGGACCTTGATGCCGTTTATGCCGATCCGTTCAGCGCGACGCCGATGCTGATCATCTGCTGCGACATCGTCGAACCGTCGACCGGTGACCTGTACAGCCGCGATCCCCGCTCGACCGCCAAGCGCGCCGAAGCGTTCGTGAAGTCCGCCGGGTTCGGCGATACCGTCTATGTCGGCCCCGAAGCCGAATTCTTCGTGTTCGACGACGTGCGCTTCTACGATAGCTACAACGGCAACGGCTTCAGCATCGACGACATCGAACTGCCGACCAATTCGAACACCAAGTATGACGGCGGCAACATGGCGCACCGTCCGCGCGCCAAGGGCGGCTATTTCCCCGTGGCGCCGGTCGACAGCCTGGTCGATGTGCGCGGCGAAATGGTCAGCACGATGATCGAAATGGGCCTGCCCTGCGACAAGCACCACCACGAAGTGGCCAGCGCGCAGCACGAACTGGGTCTGACCTTCGGCACGCTGGTGCAGACGGCCGACCGCATGCAGGTCTACAAGTATGTCGTGCAGCAGGTGGCCCACGCCTATGGCAAGACCGCCACGTTCATGCCGAAGCCGATCAAGGCTGACAACGGTTCGGGGATGCACACCCACATCTCGATCTGGGACGGCGGCAAGCCGCTGTTCGCGGGCAACGGCTATGCCGGTCTGTCCGACATGTGCATCTACTTCATCGGCGGCGTGATCAAGCACGCCAAGGCGCTGAACGCGATCACCAACCCGACCACCAACAGCTACAAGCGGCTGGTGCCGGGTTACGAAGCCCCCGTGCTGCTGGCCTATTCGGCGCGCAACCGGTCGGCATCGTGCCGCATTCCGTACGGCGCGGGCGACAAGGCCAAGCGGGTCGAATTCCGCTTCCCCGACGCGATGGCCAACCCCTATCTGTGCTATGCCGCGCTGCTGATGGCGGGCCTCGACGGGATCAAGAACAAGATCCACCCGGGCGAAGCCATGGACAAGAACCTGTATGATCTGCCCCCGGCCGAACTGGCCGAAGTGCCGACCGTGTGCGGTTCGCTGCGTGAAGCGCTGGAAGCACTGGACGCCGATCACGACTTCCTGCTGCAGGGCGGCGTGTTCACCAAGGACCAGATCGAATCCTACATCGAACTGAAGTGGCCCGAAGTGATGCGCTGGGAAACCACGCCGTCGGCCGTTGAATTCGACATGTACTACAGCCTCTGATCTGACGCGATCCGATCAAAAGCAGCATGAGGGGCGTCCGGAGCAATCCGGGCGCCCTTTGCTTTGCGCCCCACGCGCCTGATTGGGCAGAATCCATTTTCCTACAGCTGGTGATCTGGCTTACTTGGTCCGCCTCGTTTTGCTTAGCGCAGGGGCCAGTTTTTCATGAACGCACCAATCCACCACCCGCTTGGCCGCAAGCCCGTGTTCGACGCCGTCCGCCGGATGCTGCGGCGCGGGTTTACCACCAGCGAAGTCCACGCGCTCGACGCCGCGCTCGATCAGACCGCGGCTGATGCGCCCGCCCCCGCGCTTGCCAGCCCCCACGCCATCGGCCCGGCCGGGCTTGCCCTGATCAAGCAGTTCGAAGGCTGCGCGCGGGCGCGGGGCGATGGCACGTTCGCCGCCTATCCCGATCCCGGCACCGGCGGCGATCCGTGGACCATCGGCTGGGGTGCGACCGGCGCAGGGATCGGCCCCGGCACGGTCTGGACCCAGGCCGAATGCGACGCGCGGCTGGCAGCGGACCTGATCCGCTTCGCCGCCGATGTCGCCCGCGCCGTTCGCGATAGTGCGACCACGCAGGCGCAGTTCGATGCGCTCACCAGCTTTCACTACAACACCGGAGCGATTGCCCGCGCCACGCTGACGCGGCTGCACCGGGCGGGGGATCATGCCGGGGCGGCAGCGGAGTTTGGCAAATGGGTCCATGCCGACGGGCGCAAGCTGACCGGACTGGTCCGCCGCCGCGCCGCCGAAGCCGGGCTCTATTCCGGCAATTGCGATGATTGTCAGTAATGCATACAAAATCCGGCTTGCAATCCGGCGCGCGCAACCCGACATAGGGTGCAATTAATCGATCCATTAAAGGAGATTCGAGGATGCGCGAACTGCTGCAACATTACATCGACGGCAAGTGGGTAGACAGCGAAGGCGGCGCGCGCCGCGAAGTCGTCAACCCGGCCACGGAAGAACCCTGTGCGGTGATCTCGGTCGGCACGGTCGCCGACGTTGACAAGGCCGTGGCGGCCGCCAAGCGCGCCTTCAAGAGCTGGAGCCAGACCACCCGCGAAGAACGCCTGGCGGTGATGGGCCGCATTGTCGAGGAATACAAAAAGCGTGGGCCTGACCTTGCCGTTGCGATGGCCGAAGAAATGGGCGCGCCCGTATCGTTCGCTGGCACGGCCCAGGTCGGTGCCGGGATCGGCGGCTTCCTTGGCACGATCGAAGCGCTGAAGAACTTCAACTTCCTCGAAGACGGTCCGGGCTACAAGGTGGCCTATGAACCAATCGGCGTGGTCGGCATGATCACCCCGTGGAACTGGCCGCTCAACCAGATCGCGCTGAAGGTTGCGCCCGCGCTCGCTGGCGGGAACACGATGGTGCTCAAGCCGTCGGAAGAATGCCCGACCAACGCCAAGATCTTTGCCGAAATCCTTGATGCCGCAGGCGTGCCGCCGGGCGTGTTCAACCTGGTTCAGGGTGACGGGCCGACCACCGGCAACGCGATTTCCAGCCACCCCGATGTCGACATGGTCAGCTTCACCGGCTCGACCCGTGCGGGCATCGCCGTGGCCATCGCTGCCGCGCCGACCGTGAAGCGCGTCCACCAGGAACTGGGCGGCAAGTCGCCCAACCTGGTCCTGCCGGGCGCCGATTTCGCCAAGCACCTGCCGCCCACGCTGATGGGTCCGCTGGTCAACACCGGCCAGTCGTGCATTTCGCCGACCAAGGTGCTGGTCCCGCGCGAACGGATGGACGAAGCGGCCGCCTTCGCCAAGGCGATGTATTCGGCCACCCCGGTCGGCGATCCGATGGCCGAAGGGCAGCACCTTGGCCCGCTGGTCAACAAGGCCCAGTTCGACAAGGTCCGCGGCCTGATCCAGTCAGCCATCGACGAAGGCGCCAAGCTGGTCACCGGTGGTCCCGACCTGCCGGCCAACGTCAACCGCGGCTACTACATCCAGCCGACCGTGTTCACCGACGTGACGTCTGACATGCGCATCGCCAA
This sequence comes from Novosphingobium sp., assembly GCF_030699305.1. Lineage (GTDB taxonomy): Bacteria > Pseudomonadota > Alphaproteobacteria > Sphingomonadales > Sphingomonadaceae > Novosphingobium. The sequence continues at coordinate 39,303 of NZ_JAUYNB010000033.1, read as the reverse complement.
CGAAGAAATCTTCGGTCCGGTGATCACGCTGATGGCCTATGACAACCTCGACCAGGCCATCGAAATGGCGAACGACACCGAATATGGTCTGTCGGCAGCGATCTCTGGCGATCCGGCCGAAGCCGCACCGATCGCCACCCAGCTGCGTGCCGGCATGGTCGCGATCAACAACTGGGGCCCCAGCCCGGGCGCACCGTTCGGCGGTTACAAGCAGTCGGGCAACGGCCGTGAAGGCGGCCTTGCGGGGCTGAAGGACTTCATGGAAATGAAGGCGATCAGCGGCCTGCCCGCCTGATTTTCTGACGCTTTAACATAACAAAAACTCCCTTCCCGCTGATGCGGGGAGGGAGTTTTTGTTTGTCGCAACAATAAAAAGGTCTGAGATTGCGCCGCGCCCGGCAGGCGGTTGGCACAACCAGGCTACAATTCCAGCCGGTACTGCCCCTGTCCGCCGTGGGCACCATCCTTGGTTGCACCATCGAGTGGCGGCTGCCCGTCAAACCGTTTGGCGGCGGCAGCAGCGATCAGGCCTTCCTGTTCGTGTTCAGCAAACCGCACCCAGCCGTCACGGCCCAGCTTTTCCAGCGGGCGATACCGCACCTTGTATTGCATCCGCGCCGACCCATCGACCCAGTAACCCAGGTAGACATAGGGCAGCCCCAGCTCGCTGGCGCGGCGGATGTGGTCGAGGATGATATAGGTGCCAAGCCCGGTGCGGTTGGTCTGATCCGGCTCGTAAAAGCTGTAGATCATCGATAATCCGTCGCCCTGCTTGTCGGTCAGGCAGGCACCGACCAGACGGCCCGGCGCACCATCGATACCGGGTTCGCGGTATTCGATCACATAGCTGTCGACCGGCGTGTGCTCCACCATGTCGGCGAAATCGACTTCATCCATGGTCGCCATGCCGCCGCCGGGATGGCGCGCGCCCAGATAGCGCTGGAGCAGTTCGAACTGTTCCGCCGTGGACCACGGGCGGCACAGCGTGGCGACCAGATCCGAATTGCGTTTCAGGTTGCGGCGCTGGGTGGATGACGGCCCGAACTCATCCGCGACGACCCGCACCGACACGCAGGCGGTGCAATCCGCGCACGACGGGCGATAGGCCACCGTCTGACTACGGCGGAACCCGATCCGGCCCAGCGCATCGTTCAGTTCCCCGGCGTGCGGGCCTTTCAGTTCAGTGAACACCTTGCGCTCGCTCCGCCCCGGCAAATAGGGGCACGGCGCGGGGCTGGTGACAAAGAAGCGGGGGAAGCGAACGGGAGCCGTCACGGGCCTGGGCAATCCTTCTGAACGACGTTGTGCGACCGATATGGACAGCCGGACTCGGCGTTGAAAGAGTTTTAACCACAAAACACGGTTAACCGAGTCTTATTTTGCACAGCCTTACGCACTTGTGCGGGTTTGCGCGCGTAAATCGGGACAATGTGTGACGGGTTAGTTAAGTTCCACCTGCGTGACGGCATAGCCAGCCGCCTTCAGGCTGACCACGAGTTCGTCGAGCTGATCCTTGTCGCGCGCTTCGCACTCGATATCGGTAATCAGCCCCTTGGCCGGCAGCGTGGTGAAAATCCGCTGGTGGTAGATCTCGATGATGTTGACGTTGTGCGCATCGAACAGCCCCATCACCTTGAACAGTGCGCCGGGCCGGTCCTGCAAGGTCAGCCGCAACCGCGCCAGACGGCCCGACCGCGCCAGATCGCGCAGCAGCACGTTGGCGAGCAGGCGGGTATCGATGTTGCCCCCGGTCAGCACCACGCCCACCTTGCGCCCCGCGAACAGTTCGCGGTTGGCCATGACCGCTGCCAACCCGGCCGCGCCCGCACCTTCGACCACGGTCTTTTCGATCTGGAGCAGCAGCGCCAGCGCGCTTTCCAGCTGGCTTTCGCTGACCAGCACGACATCGTCCAGCAGGTTGCCCAGCACGCGTGAAGTGAACTCGCCCGGCACCTTCACCGCGATCCCTTCGGCCAGGGTATCCCCACCGCAGCGCAAGTGCTGATGCTTCAGCTTGTTGTACATCGATGGAAACAGCTTGGCCTGCACGCCGATCAACTGGATATCGGGGCGCAGCGCCCGCGCCGCCACGCCCATGCCCGTAGACAGCCCGCCGCCGCCGATGGGGATCGCCAGGGTGTCGATTTCCGGCGCGTCTTCCAGCAATTCCAGGGCCACGGTGCCCTGCCCGGCGGCGACGTTTGGATCATCGAACGGGTGGACAAACGTCAGTCCCAGTTCCGTTTCCAGCTGGCGGGCGTGGGCGTAAGCTTCGTCAAAAGTTTCGCCGTGCAGCACCACTTTGCCGCCCACCGCTTCGGTTTGCATCACCTTTACCGTGGGGGTCGGGCGCGGCATCACGATCGTGACGGGCAGCCCCAGCCGGGTGCCATGATACGACAGCCCCTGTGCGTGGTTCCCTGCCGACGCCGCGATTACCCCGCGTTGCAGATTTTCCACCCCCAGCAGCAGCATCGCGTTCAATGCCCCGCGTTCCTTGTAGGCCGCGGTGAATTGCAGGTTCTCGAACTTCAGCCAGATGTCCGCGCCCGTGATCTGGCTGAGCGTGCGCGAATAAAGCGTGGGCGTGCGCACCACCGCGCCCGCAATTCGCCCGGCCGCCGCACGCACATCGTCAATCGTCAGCAGCGGTGCCGCAGTAGTCGCGGCCAGAGGAGCGGGCTTGGTCATGGGCTAGCGCCTAACGGAAACGGGGAAGGCTTGCAAACGGCTAGAAAACGACCGGGGCACGGTGACGCCGCACGCGATCATGGTTACCGCTGCGGCCTTGGCGGATTAACCGCGTTTGTTTGCAGAATCACACGCGGCGGCGGCTATAGTGTGATCTGTTCTCATGGGTCGCTCCACCATGAGGAAGGCCCGGCGACATGCTTACCCGATTACAGCGCAGCCTGCTCACCGCCAGCCTGGTGCTGACCGCCGCGCTCCAGCCCGTCACGGCAGTCGCGGCAGTCGCGGGCGCCACGGTCACCGCACCGGCCACTGCCGAAGTGCTGGAAGATATCCAGTTTGCGGTCCTGCTCGATATGAACTTCGGCCGAATTGCGGTCAACGGCGCGGGCGGCGTGGTGGAACTCGATCCCGCCAGCAACAACCGGATGTGCGATGGCGGTCTGGTCTGCACCGGCAGCTTTGCCGTATCGCAACTGCACCTGACCGGATCGGACGCCAGCGTGCAGATCAACTTCGCTCCCAGCTTCGTCCTGACCGGACCCGGCGATCCGATGCTGGTTGAGCCGCAATTTCCCGGCGGCCCCGGCGCGTTGGTCAATCTGACCGGCGGATCGCGGACCATCCGGTTCGGCGCACGGCTGCATATCAACCCGCTCCAGGCCCCCGGCGTCTACAGCGGCGATTTTTCGATCGACCTTGAATATCACTGACCCGGTCACTGCAAGCGCCCGGTCACTGCAAGCGGTGGTGGATTTGTCGGCGCGGCCGCTTTAACACGGGCGGCATGACCGAACCGAAGCAAGTATCATTTCTGGGCCTGGGCGTGATGGGCGGCGCGATTGCGCGGCACATCGGCACTGCCGGGCACACCTTGACCATCTTCAACCGCACGCCTGCGCGCGCCGAAAAGTGGCGGGAGGCGAACCCCGGCATCGTCGTGCGCGTCGCGGCCAGCCCCGCCGAAGCGGCCGAAGGCGCGGATGTGGTGCTGACCTGCGTCGGCAACGACGATGATCTGGCCGATGTCGTGCTTGGCCCCACCGGGGTGTTCACCGCGCTGAAACCGGGCGCAACGTTCATCGATCACACCACCGTTTCGGCCCGGATCGCCCGCCAGATCGCGGTCGAAGCCCGCGATCTTGAGGTTCACTGCGTCGATGCGCCCGTCACCGGCGGGCAAGCGGGCGCGGAAAACGGCCAGCTGACCGTGATGTGCGGCGGCCGCGCCGACGCGATCGAGGCGGCGCGCCCGATCATGGAAGCCTATACCAAGCGGATCGTCCATGTCGGCAAGGCCGGTTCCGGTCAAAGCACCAAGATGGTCAACCAGATCGCCTTTTCCGGCATCCTGGCCACATTGTCCGAAGCGCTGCGCTTTGCCGAAGCCGCGCATCTCGATCTCGACAAGGTGTACGAGGCGATTTCCGGCGGCGCCTCGCAAAGCTGGCAGATGGACAACCGCTGGCACACGATGGCCCGGGATGAATTCGACTTCGGCTTCGCGATTGACTGGATGCGCAAGGATCTGGGCCTGACGCTGGAGGAAGGCCGTTCGCTGGCGGTATCGCTGCCGGTCACTGCGCTGATCGACCAGTTCTATGCCGAAGTGCAGGCGATGGGCGGCGGGCGGCAGGATACCTCCGCGCTCGTGCGCCGCTTGCCGCGCCGGGGGAAGGCATGATCGCCCGCCTTTCCTCCCCGATCCGGGGAGGGGGACCAGCGCAGCTGGTGGAGGGGCGCGTGCAGCCATCGCAACGCGGTGACGGTGCGCGCAACCGCGCCTGCCCCTCCACCATCCTGCGGATGGTCGCCCTCCCCGTGCCGGGGAGGACTCTGGCGGCACTGGCGCTTGCTTTCGCTACTTCCGCCCATGCCGATACCCTGATCGACAATGTCGATGGCATGACGCTGGACGCGACCGGCGGGGTGGACCGGTTCACCGGGCTGCTGGTCGGCGATGATGGCCGGATCGTGCAGGTGCTGCGCCGGGGCGACAAGCGGCCGGGCAAGGTCGATTACTTCCTGGATGGCAAGGGCCAGCTGCTGATGCCGGGGCTGATCGACAGCCACGGCCATGTCATGGGCGTGGGCTTTGGCGCGCTGACGCTGGACCTTTCGGAAACGAAATCGCTGGCGCAGGCGCAAGCGGCGATTGCCGCCTATGCCGCCGCGCACCCGGACCGCCCGTGGATTCTGGGGCGCGGGTGGAATCAGGAACTGTGGGGACTGGGCCGCTTTCCGACCGCCGCCGAACTCGACGCGGTGGTCGGTGACAGGCCGGTCTGGCTGACCCGCGTCGATGGCCACGCGGGCTGGGCCAACACCAAGGCGCTGAGCGCCGCTGGCGTGACCGCGCTCAGCAAGGACCCGGCAGGCGGCAAGATCGAGCGGATCGCGGCAGGCGGCAAACCGGCCGGGGTGCTGGTCGATACCGCGATGGAACTGGTCGACAGGTTCATCCCTGCCCCGCGCCCCGAAGACCGCGATCTGGCGCTGGCCAAGGCGCAGGAGCTGCTGCTGGCGCGCGGGGTGACCGCGATGGCCGACATGGGCACCAGTATCGAGGATTGGCAGGCCTATCGCCGCGCCGGTGACAATGGCACGCTGCGGCTGCGGATCATGGCCTATGCCGGCGGGACCGGGGCGATGGAGCTGATCGGCGGCCCCGGCCCGTCCCCCTGGCTGTATGACGACAAGCTGCGGCTGAACGGCGTGAAGCTCTATGTCGATGGCGCGCTGGGATCGCGCGGGGCTTCATTGAAGGCCCCTTATGCCGATGCGCCGCACACGCGGGGCCTGCGCATCACGGGCGATACGCAGCTGAAGAACCTGATGAGCCGCGCCGCGCTCGACCGGTTCCAGCTGGCGATCCACGCCATCGGCGATGAAGCCAACGCGGGCGTGCTGGCCGCGATCGAGGACATGAGCACGACCTATACCGGGGACAGGCGCTGGCGGATCGAACACGCGCAGATCGTCGATCCGGCGGATATTGCGCGGTTTGGCAAGCACGGCATCATCGCATCGATGCAGCCGGTTCACCAGACGTCGGACCGGCTGATGGCCGAGCCCCGGCTGGGGCCGCAGCGGCTGGCGGGCGGCTATGCCTGGAAATCGCTGTCGGCCACCGGGGCCAAGCTGGCGTTCGGATCGGATGCGCCGGTGGAACTGCCCGATCCCTTCGCGGGCCTCGCCGCCGCGATCACCCGGCAGGGGCCGGACGGGCAGCCGTTCGGCGGCTGGCAGGCGCAGGAACGCCTGACCCGCGAGGAAGCGCTGGCGGCCTATACCATGAACGGGGCCTATGCCGGGTTCGCGGAAGGCCGGTTCGGGCGGCTGGTGCGCGGTGAGCGGGCGGACTTCCTGCTGGTCGATCAGGACCCCCTGCTCGCCACGCCGTCAGACTTGCGGGCAACGAAAGTCCGGCAAGTCTGGATCAACGGACGGCTGGCGTGGGATGGGACGGCAGCCAAGCCCTGAGCCACTCCCCCCACTAACCCGTTTGTGTCGAGCGTAGTCGAGACACGTGGCGCCCAGTGTCTCGACAACGCTCGACACAAACGGAGTTGGGTTTTGGAGGTGGCGTTATGGTGCCGTGGTTTCTTCCGCCGCCGCCGCCGCCTCAGCCGCATCCTTGCGTTCGCCCAGCCGCATGATCAGCAGCGAGCCTTCGAACAGCAGCCACATCGGCACCAGCAGCATCAGCTGTGATACCACATCCGGCGGCGTGATAACCGCCGCCAGCGCGGTGATCGCCACAATCACATAGCGCCGCGCCGAAGTCAGTTGCTGGCGGGTGACGATCCCGGCGCGGTTGAGCAGCAGCAGCAGCACCGGCAGCAGGAAGCTCACCCCGAACGCCAGAATGAACTGCATCACCAGCGACAGGTAATCCCCCGTCCCCGGCAAGGCTTCCAGCTTGAGCCCGCCCTTGTTGCCTTCGAACGTCAGGAAGAACCGGAACGCGGTGGGCATGACCACGTAATAGGCCAGCGCCGCCCCGGCCGTGAACAGGATCGGCGTTGCCACCAGGAACGGCAGGAACGCCTTCTTTTCCTTGGCATAAAGCCCCGGCGCAACGAACGCCCAGAGCTGGTTGGCGATGATCGGGAAGCTGCAGAAGAACGCCGCGAACAGCGCCACCTTGATCTCCACAAAGAACGCTTCGTAGAGCTTGGTATAGATCAGCCGCCCCTCACCCGCCGGGAACGCGGCGGTCAGCGGGCGGACCAGAAAACTGAAGATGTCGTCGGCGAAATAGAAGCAGACGCAGAACGCCAGCCCCAGCGCCGCGAACGAGCGCACCAGCCGGGTGCGCAGCTCGATCAGGTGGTCGAGCAGCGGAGCCTGCGAATCGTCGATATCGCGAACGGAAAAGACCACGCGCTGCCCCTATTGCGGCTTGGGCGGCAGCTCTGGCGAGCTGGCGTCGGCGGGTGGAATGGTGGCAGCGGGCTGACCGGCCGCAGCAGGAGTTGTCCCGGGATCAGTCCCGAGCAGCGCGGTTTCAGCCGAGCCCGGCGGGTGCTGCGCCATGATCCTGGCGTTCTGTTCGCGCCACTGCTTTTCCATGTCTTCCAGTTCTGCTTCGCGGATCATGGTTTCGATGCCGGTCCGGAAATGACCCGACACGCGCCGGACCTTGCCAATCCAGCGGCCCGCCGTGCGCAGCGCGCGGGGCAGTTCCTTGGGGCCGATGACGATGATCGCAATGATCACCGTCAGCAGCATTTCATCCCAGCCAATATCAAACATGGTGCGTCTCCGCCGAACCGGCGGGGGTTACAGCGGGTTCGACGGCTTCGACGCGTCGATCACGGTTTCGCCATTGAGCGTCGCCTGGTTGACAGCGGGCGGCGGCGGGATTTGCTGGGCCGGGGGCGCGGGCGGCTGGGGATTGGCTTCCTCGGCAATGCCCTGCTTGAAGCTCTTGATGCCCTTGCCGAAGTCACCCATCATTTCGGATATGCGGCCACGGCCAAACAGCACCAGCACCACCAGCGCCAGAATGATCAGGTGGGGAAGCGACAGACCCATTGAAACAACTCCTGCAAATCACGGGGCACGGCGACGGATCGCCAGCCTGTTTACCCCTGCATTATTGCATTTAGGCGATGTTGCCCGGCATTGCGAGTCAGTCTGCGGAATCTTCGTCAGGCGGAGCGGCGCCATCTGCTGCGGTTTCCATGGCAGAGGCCAGCGCATCCTCCACCGGATCGAGCAATCCGGCAGCGCGGAGCTCATCGATCCCCGGCAGGTCGCGGCGCGATTCCAGCCCGAAATGGCTCAGGAATTCCGCCGTGGTGGCATAGATCACCGGCCGCCCCGGCACCTCGCGCCGCCCGGCGATCCGCACCCAGCCCGCCTCCAGCAACACATCGAGCGTGCCCTTGGCGGTCTGGACGCCGCGAATGCTTTCGATTTCGGCGCGGCTGACCGGTTCGTGATAGGCGACAATCGCGAGCACTTCCGTCGCCGCGCGCGACAGGCGGCGGACGTCTTCCTTTTCGCGCCGCAGCAGGTGCGCAAGGTCAGGCGCGGTCTGGAAATGCCAGCGCCCGCCGCGCTCCACCAGCTGGACCCCGCGTCCGTCAAAGTGCGCCGCCAGTGCCGTCAGCGCGGCCCGGACATCAGCCCCGCCCAGATGGGTGGAAACAGCCTCCGCGCTCATCGGCTCCGCAGCGGCAAACAGCGTCGCTTCCACCGCCCGGACCAGATCGTCAGGCGGCTGGCCGGTCACGCCGTGATGCCTTTCAGCATCAGCGGACCAAAGGTCTCCTCCTGCCGCAGTTCCGCCTTGCCCAGCCGCGCCAGTTCCAGCGCGGCGACGAAGCTGGACGCCAGCGCCGACCGTTTCAGGCGCGGGTCGGCGTGCGGCGGCAGAAAGTCGCGCAGTTCCATCCAGTCGAGATTGACGCCCAGCAGCGAGGACACCCGCGTCAGTGCCGATTCCAGCGTCATCACCATGCGGTCACGCACCATGTGGACCACCGGCGCGGTGCGTGCCTTCACTTGCCCGTAAGCCTGGATCAGCCCGAACATGTCGCATTGCCAGCTGTGCTTGCGGTCCACCCGCAGCCCTTCGGGCGCGCCGCGCGGGAACACGTCGCGGCCCAGCCGGTCGCGCCCCATCAGCCGCGCCGCCGCATCGCGCATCGCCGCCAGCCGCTGCAACCGCAAGTGCAGGCGCAGCGCCAGTTCTTCCGGGCTTGGATCGGGCTGTTCCTCGCGCGGGAGCAGCAGCGCGGATTTGAGGTAGGCCAACCACGCGGCCATCACCAGATAGTCCGCCGCCAGTTCCAGCCGCAGCGCAGCCGCCCGTTCGATATAAGTCAGGTATTGATCGACCAGTTCGAGGATCGAGATCGTCCTGAGATCAACTTTCTGCCGCCGCGCCAGATCGAGCAACAGGTCGAGCGGCCCCTCCCACCCGTCCAGTTCCAGATAGAGCGCAGCGTCGTGCGGTGCAGCCATGCCGACGCCCTGCCAGTCATCATCCAGCGTGATCGCGGGGCCGTCGATCAGTTCGCTCACGCCGCCGCCTCCACCAGCCCGAGCAGCGCATCGCGCTTTGCCAGCAATTCGGCCTGAATGCCCCGCGCCCCGTCAATCCGGGTGACCGCCAGCGCGCGTTCCAGCCGCTCCGCCGTCGCCGCGCTCATCGTCGGGCAGCGCGCGGCGATCCCGGTCATGTCGTCCAGCCTGGCCCAGCAATTGAGCGCGATGTCACACCCCGCCGCCAGCGCCGTTGCGGCACGTTCGGGCACGGTCCCGGCGAGCGCCTGCATATCCAGATCGTCGGTCAGCAGCAGCCCGTCAAAGCCGATCATCTTGCGGATGATTTCAGACACCACGAACGGCGATTGCGTGGCCGGATGGTCCGCATCCCACGCGGTGAAGCGGATGTGCCCGGTCATCGCCATGGGGGCATCGGCCAGCGCCTTGAACGGGGCGAGATCGCTGTCCAGTTCGGCTGCGCTGGCGGTGACGGTCGGCAGTTCCTTGTGGCTGTCGGCCAGCGCCCGGCCATGGCCGGGCATATGCTTGATCGTGCCAACCACCCCGGCGCGGGCCAGCCCGTCCAGCACCGCCCGGCCAATTGCCGCGACGCGCAGCGGCTCCGCGCCATAGGCCCGGTCACCGATCACGTCGTGCGCGCCGGGCTGGCGCACATCGAGGACGGGCGCATGGGTGCAAGTAATCCCGACTTCGGCCAGATCGTGGCCCAGCGCCTCGGCATTGGCGCGGGCTGCCTCAATCGCGGAGGCCGGGGCCAGATCATAGAGCCGGTCAAACGCCGCGCCCGCCGGATAAGGCAGCCATTCAGGCGGCTTCATCCGCGCAACCCGCCCGCCTTCCTGATCGATCGTGATCAGCAGCCGGTCGCGCCCGTGGATGTCACGCAAGGCATCGGTCAACGCGCGCAGCTGGGTGCGGCTTTCCACATTGCGACCGAACACGATATAGCCCGCCGGGTCAGCATCCCTGAAAAAGGCGCGTTCGTCAGCGGTCAGGGTCAGACCGGACAGGCCGAAGATAGCGGGCGTCATGCCGCGAAGACTCGCAGTTACGGGCAGATTCGGCAAGCGACGGGGCGCACCGGAGTGTGCAAAAACCCCGCTCCGCCGCCGGTTACTTGACCTGGCAGGAAATCCCGGCCGCCTTCAGCTTGCCGCACAGCGCCTGCGCTGCGGCGGCATCGGGTGCGATAGCCTGCAAACGATAGACCGTGCCGATGTCGGCACTGCCCGAAACCACGCGGTGGGGCACGCCTGACAGCACCGCTCCGGCCTGCGCGGCCAGCTTGGTCCAGCCTGCTTCTGCCGTGGCCTGTGACGAAAACGCCCCGACCTGCACGCCAACGCCGCCGCTGGCCGCAGCCGGAGCGGGCGCCGCTGCGGCGGGTGCCGCTGCCTGCGCCGGAGCAGCTGCGGGTGCGCCCGCTTCACCGCCCAGTTGCGGCGGGCGGTTCTGCCCTTCGGAGACGGCAAAGCTGCTGTCGCCGGTGCCGTCGAACGTCTTGCCGCCCGGATCCTGCGGCGCTTCCTTGTAGGGTTGGCCGGGCGCTTCAATCACGCTGCCGTCGGCCACCAGGGCCGGATCGGGACCGCGATTGGTGGCCCACCAGATGCCGCCGACGATTGCCGCCAGCGCCACCAGGCCCATCAGCACGAACCCGGCCAGCTTGCTGTTGTCGGAACTTTGCGAATCGTCCCATTCATCATCTTCGGGCGATTCCAGCCAGGGCAGGCGTTCCTCCTCTTCGGTCAGGTCCAGCTGCTCTGTTTCCAGCGGCTGTTCATCATGATCCTCTGCCCCGGTTTCCCACGGCTGCGGTTCATCGCCCTTGATCCGATCGTCGGTTGCGCCCGTCATGTTTACATTTCCTCCACCGCCTCAACGCCAAGCAGCGCCAGTCCATTGCGGATGATCTGCCCGATTTGAATGGCAAGATAAAGCCTTGCGCCGGTAAGGTTAATATCCTGTGCCACGATGAACCGCTTTTCCGGGCGGTCATTACCCAGGTTCCAGTAACCATGCAGCGCCCCGGCGAGTTCATAGAGGAAGAACGCCAGGCGGTGCGGTTCACGCGCGGCAGCAGCGGCTTCGATCAAACGCGGGAACTGCGCGGCCTGTTTGATCAGGCCCAGTTCCTCTTCACCCAGCAGCTCCAGATGCCCGGCCGATGGGGCCAGCCCCTCAGCCGCAGACTTGCGCAGGGTTGAGCGGATCCGGGCATGGGCATACTGCACATAGAACACCGGGTTGTCCTTGCTGGCCTCGACCACCTTGGCAAAATCGAAATCCATCTGCGCTTCGGGCTTGCGGGTCAGCATGGTGAAGCGGACCACGTCCTTGCCCACTTCACGCACCACATCGGCCAGCGTCACGAAATTGCCGGACCGTTTGGACATCTTCACCGGCTCGCCGTCGCGCAGCAACTGCACCATCTGCACCAGCTTGACCTCGAACGGGGTGGCCTTACCGGTGGCTCCGGTCAGTGCGGCGACGGCGGCCTTGATCCGCTTGACCGTGCCCGCGTGGTCCGCACCCCAGATATTGACCAGCGCGTCCGCGCTCTGGGCCTTCTGGAAGTGATAGGCCAGATCCGCACCGAAATAGGTCCAGTTGCCGTCCGACTTGCGGATCGGGCGGTCCTGATCGTCACCGAACTTGGTCGAACGGAACAGCGGCAGTTCGACCGGCTCCCAATCGTCCAGCGTCTTGCCCTTGGGCGCTTCAAGCTGGCCGTCATAGACCAGATCATGCGCACGCAGCCAGGCTTCGGCCTCAGCCGGTTTGCCCGCCGCCTGCAATTCCGCCTCGGACGAAAACAGATCGTGGTGGATGCCCAGCAGCGCCAGGTCTTCCTTGATCATGACCAGCATCGCCGCGACCGCACGGGTGCGGAACAGGACCAGCCAGTCGCTTTCCGGCGCGGCGGCATACTGGTCGGCAAACTCGGCGGCCAGAGCCTGCGCCACCGGGATCAGGTAGTCGCCCGGATAGAGCCCTTCGGGGATTTCACCGACGTCCTGCCCCAAAGCTTCACGGTATCGCAGGTGGACCGAGCGCGCGAGGACGTCGACCTGCCCGCCCGCATCGTTGACGTAATATTCGCGGATCACCTTGTGTCCGGCCGCTTCCAGCAGGCTGGCCAGCGCATCGCCGACCACCGCGCCGCGGCAGTGGCCCATGTGCATCGGCCCGGTCGGGTTGGCGGAGACATATTCGACATTGACTGTCGTGCCGCCGCCCATGTCCGAACGGCCATAGGCGTCGCCCAGTGCCGCGATCGCGCGCAGTTCATCCAGCCACGCGTCCGCATTCAGGCGCAAGTTGATGAACCCCGGCCCGGCGATGTCCGCGCCGGTGATCGATGGAATCTTGGTCAGTTCACCGACCAGCGCCTCGGCCAGCACGCGCGGGTTCATGCCCGCCGGCTTGGCCAGCACCATCGCGGCATTGGTGGCCAGATCGCCGTGCGCGGGGTCACGCGGCGGCTCGACCGCCACAGCGCCGCGATTGAGGCCAGCGGGGAGCGTGCCTGCGGCTTCCAGCGCATCGAGCGCAGCGGCGACATGGCCCGCAAAGGCCGCGTGAAGAGTGGTCTGCTGTGTCATGCGCGGCGGTTAGCGGGTTTCGGCCCGCTTGCAAATCCTCCGCGTAGGTCCGGGGCCTAGCGCGTGGCGTTGTAGCTCAGCTGATCCTGGGTCAACTGGAAGCCCACCAGCACCTCGAACGTCGCGCGGGCAACGGCGGCCTTCACATCCGGACGCGACAGCGGATCGACCGCCGCGTCGGCATCGCCGGCCTTGCGCTTGCGGGTGATCTGTTCACGGATGTCGGCAGGGATCGTCGCTTCGGCCTTGTCGATATAGGCCGCGCCTGCACCGCTGGCCGAGGCACGTTCCTGTCCGTCGGCAAAGCTGAGCGTCACTTCGCCCACGCGCTTGGAAATCACCGCCGAGCCGCCGCGCAGCACGGTGACGAAATAGGGCACGGTGACAGTGCGGGCACCGCGCGTGTCGGTGCGGCGGGCCAGCACGTTGAAGGTGGCGGTGGCGTAAACCTTGTCACCCGAATCGTTGCAGGTGCTGCGCACGTCGGTCAGCGCGGCGACCAGATCGATGTTGTCCGCCGTGGTCACGCCGGGCGTGCGGAACAGCGTGATATCACCGGTATAGTCGGGCACGCCGACCGCCGGACACGCCGTGCGGACCGCCGTGATGCCCACGCCTTCGTCGACCACGATATCACCGGTTCCCCGGCATCCGGCCAGAGCGATGGCAAGAACGGCGGCGGCAGTCAGGCGGGTGCGAAGCTTCATCTATTCGGTCCTTCACGCAGATGCGTGCGCCTGCCCTAGCGGCGCGCGCGGCAAAGCGCTAGGGGGACGAACATGAACGCGCCCTTTCCAACCACCGAAAAGCCCTCCCTGCGCCTGCTGCTGGCCGCCCCGCGTGGATTTTGCGCCGGAGTGGACCGTGCGATCGAGATCGTCGAGCGCGCGCTCGAACGGTTCGGCAAGCCGGTTTATGTCCGCCACGAAATCGTCCACAACCGCTATGTCGTCGATGGCCTGAAAGCCAAGGGCGCGGTGTTTGTCGAAGAACTGGACCAGGTGCCCGACGGCGCGCAAGTGGTGTTCAGCGCCCACGGCGTGCCCAAGGCCGTGCCCGCTGCGGCCACCGCGCGCGGGCTGGACTGGCTGGACGCCACCTGCCCGCTGGTCAGCAAGGTTCACCGTCAGGCCGAACGCCAGATCGAGGCCGGGCGGCACATCCTGTTCATCGGGCATGAAGGCCACCCCGAAGTGATCGGCACGATGGGCCAGGTCCCCCCCGGCAGCATCACGCTGGTGGAAACGGTGGACGATGTCCCCACGCTCAACTTTCCGGACGGCACGCCGCTGGCCTTCCTGACCCAGACCACGCTGTCGGTCGATGATACCGCCGAAATCGTTGTCGCGTTGCAGGCCCGGTTTCCCCAGATCGTTGCGCCCAAGGCAGAGGATATCTGCTATGCTACCTCCAATCGGCAGGCCGCGGTCAAGGCGATCGCGCCGCAGTGCCAACTGGTGCTGGTGATTGGCGCACCCAACAGTTCCAATTCGGTCCGGCTGGTCGAAGTGGCCGAACGTTGCGGTGCCCGCGCATTTCTGGTCCAGCGCGCGACCGAGATTGATCCGGCGTGGTTCGATGGGGTGGAAACCATGGGCCTGACCGCCGGGGCATCGGCCCCTGAAACGCTGGTCAACGAAGTGGTCGACCGGATTGCTGAACTGCGCGACGTGACCGTCGAGCAGGTCGTTTCGGCCGAAGAAAACATGGTGTTCAAGCTGCCGCGCCAGTTGCTGGACTGAACGCGCCGTGGCTGTTTACACCCATCTCGGCGCCGAAGCGCTGGCCAGCCTGATCGCGCAGTTCGATGTCGGGGAACTGCGCAGCGCCAAAGGAATTGCCGAGGGGATTTCCAACAGCAACTGGCTGATCGACACCACTGGTGCTGACGGCGCGGGCGCGCGGTTCATCCTGACGATGTATGAATACCGGATCGAGCTGGAGGACCTGCCGTTCTTCCTCTCGCTGCTGGATCACCTCGCCGCCAAGGGCTGCCCGGTGCCGCGCACGATCCATGACCGGTCGGGCCAGCTGTACCGCAAGCTGGGGGACAAGGCGGTCGCGCTGATCGAGTTCCTGCCCGGTGTTTCGGTCAGCCAGCCGACCCCCGGCCAGGCCCGCGCCGTGGGCCGCGCACTGGCGCAACTGCATCTGGCCGCTGCCGATTTTCCGCAAACCCGCGCCAATGCCATGGGGCCGGCTGAGTGGCTGCGGCTGGCCGCCGCCTGCGGGCCGGACGGGCTGGCCAGCATCGACGCAGGCTTTGCCGAACAGGTCGCCCGCGAATTGCCGCAACTGACCGCCCAGTGGCCCGCCGATCTGCCGCGCGGGGTGATCCACGCCGATCTGTTCCCCGACAACGTGCTGATGCTGGGCGATACGGTCAGCGGACTGATCGACTTCTATTTCGCCTGCACCGATCTGCTGGCCTACGATGTGGCAGTGACGCACGCGGCGTGGTGCTTTGACGACGCGGGGCGCAATTTCGACGCGGCGATCTCGGCTGCTCTGCTGGCCGGGTATGACAGCATCCGTCCGCTGAGCGCGGCGGAGCGGGCGGCTCTGCCGCTGCTGGCGCGCGGGGCGGCGATGCGCTTTGCGATGACCCGCGCGTGGGACTGGATGAACACGCCCGCTGACGCGCTGGTGATGCGCAAGGACCCGCTGGCCTATGCCCGGCGGCTGGCGTTCTATGGCGATCCCGCCAACGCGGACGTGTTTGCGCAAGGATGACCCAGCTCCATGACATGAAGCGGGTCGAGGTGTTCACCGACGGCGCGTGCAAGGGCAATCCCGGCCCCGGCGGCTGGGGCGCGGTGCTGCGGATGGGCGCGCATGAAAAGGAACTGGCGGGCAGCGAACCGGGCACCACCAACAACCGAATGGAACTGACCGCGGTCATCCAGGCACTCAGCGCGCTCAAACAACCGTGCGAGGTCCACCTGCACACCGACAGCCGCTATGTGATCGACGGGATCACCAGCTGGATTTTCGGCTGGCAGAAAAACGGCTGGAAAACCGCCGCGAAAAAGCCGGTGCTGAACGCCGACCTGTGGCAGGAACTGCTGGCCGCCACGCGGGCGCACAAGATCAAGTGGATCTGGGTAAAGGGCCACGCCGGACACCCGGAAAACGAACGCGCCGACAAACTCGCCAGCGACGCAGCGGAAAGCCTGCGGCGGTAAAGCCAGAAGCCTCAAGCCACAGGCCCCAAAACCAACCCCCGTTCGTGTCGAGCGAAGTCGAGACACGTGCGCGCGGTGTCTCGACTTCGCTCGACACGAACGGAACGGGGGAATGGCGCGGCGGATTATCGGCGCGTTACCATCACCCCAACCCCGCCCATTTCGAGCTTGTCGATGCATCGTCTTGCACTTTAACCAAGCGCCAGAAACAATGCTGCAACCAGCTCAGGACAAGCGGGGCTTGATGGTGAGCGGGATCAGGCCGCAGTCGTATCGACCACTTCGGCACCGGGGCCGTTCTTCCTGATCGATTCGATTGCGTTCTTCGCACTGGCCTTGCTGCTGTAGCCTTCGGTCCAGAAAATCGTTTCCGCGTTGTAACAGAAATAGGCCACGAACTCGCCAGCCTTGTTTTTGCGGATTTCGAAACGGTGGGCCATGCAATTCTCCTTTGAATGACGCCCCAGTTTACCGCAAATATCCGGAATCGCTAGCGAAACCGATCAGGCGCGTAAGGTGCGGGATCAACCGTTCCGGCAGCCTGCCCCCGCAGCAGCAGCAGCGCGACGTCGGCGGCGGCAGGGGCGGTCTGGATGCCGAAGCCGCCCTGCCCCGCAAACCAGAAGAAGCCCGCAGCGGCAGGATCGAAGCCATAGACCGGCAGCCGGTCGGGCGCGAAGCTGCGCAGCCCCGCCCACTTGTGCTCGATCCGCTGGATGCGCCAGTCCACCACGTGTTCGAACCGGTCGATCGCCAGCGCCACGTCCAGTTCCTCCGGCGCGGCATCGCACGGCGGGCTGGCGGTTTCGTCATGCGGGCTGAGCCACAGCTTGCCCGCTTCGGGCTTGAAATAGAACAGCTCGTCAATCCCCAGCACCAGCGGCAGGTCGGTGGGCGGCGGCGGGTCCAGCCGCAGCTGCGCGACCGTTCGGCGATAGGGCTGGATGCCGATGGGCGGCACCCCCGCCAGCGCCGCGACGTCATCCGCCCAGGCCCCGGCGGCGTTGACCAGCACGGCGGTTGTGAGTTCCCGCCCGTCGGCCAGCGCGATCCGCCATCCGTCAGCGCCGCGCTCTGCCCTGGAAAGCCGCGCGTTGCACAGCAGTTCTGCCCCGCCGCGCCGCGCCTGTGTCAGCCAATGCTGGTGCAGTCCGGCTACGTCGATGTCGCAGCAATCCGGCTCCAGCGCGCCAGCGGCCCAGTCGGCCTGCAACCCCGGCAGGCGCAGTTCCAGCGCGGCCCGGTCCAGCCGCTCAACCCGCACCCCCAGCGCGCGGTAGGTGGCGATAAAATCATCAAGCTCGGCCAGTTCGCGCGCCCGTGCCAGCGTCAGCGCCCCGCGCTGGGTCAGAAAGCCATGCTCGCGCAGGAACGGCCCTGACGCGGTGGTCAGCGGCTGAACCCCCGGCCCGCCATAGCTTTCGGTCCAGAACGCCGCAGACCGCCCGGTGGAATGATAGCCGGGCTGCGCCTCTGCCTCTAGCAAGGCGACAGAACCGTGCGCGGCCAGCCCGGCGGCCAGCGACGCGCCCGCGATGCCGGCCCCGATGACCGCAAAATCATGCCGCTGGGCCATCGCGGTTACTGCCCCCCGCCCCCGGCGATCCGGGCCAGAAAGGCATCGGCTGCGGCCAGCGCGGGCATGCGCACTGCATCCGCCTCGCGCAGCACTTCGTGGTGCGATGCCTTGCCATAATTGATCAGCTGCGCATGGGGCAACCGCGCGGCAGCGCGGACCGTGGCGCCATAGCCGACCAGCTTGTCATTATCGGTCGCCAGGATCAGCACCGGCTGGCGCACATTTTCCAGCAAGCGCCCGACGAACAGGCCCCGCATGGAGGCATAGGCGCGCTCCACCCAGCCCCAGCTACCCGGCCCCATCACCAGTTCGGTGCGCGCCGTGCGCCACCACAGTTCATCCGCATAGCGCTCGGGATCGTGGGTCAGCAGATGGGCGCGTGCTTCGGGCGGCTCACCGGGCTTTTCGCTCCACTTCCAGGCCGGTCGGCGTGGATCGCCCAGCGCTTTCATCAACCGCGCCGCCGCGTGCATCACGGCATCGGGCAGCACGCTGGCGGTGAACCCCAGCATCGGCGCGGACAGCAGCACGCCGGCGGGATCGACCCGCCCTTCGGCCACCGCGCGCAGCGCCACATGCCCGCCCATCGAATGCCCCGCCAGCACATGCGGTCCCGGCGTGGCGGCGCACCAATCGGTCCACAGCGCGGCAAGATCATCCACCCAGGTTGCGAAATCATCGATATGGCCGGTCACCGCATCACTGCCCAGCCGCCCGGACCCCGCCTGCCCGCGCCAGTCCGCCGCCGTCACGTGCCAGCCAAGGGTGTGCCAGTGGCTAAGGGTTTCCAGGTATTTTTCGTAAAAATCGCCCCGCCCGGGCAGAAACAGGATCGACCCCCGCACGGTGCCATCTGCGACCGGCCAGTCGATCCGCCGGATGGCATGGCCATCGGGCGCGGCCCAGCGGGTTTCACGCGCGGCAGCCGGAATGGAACGCCGGTCAAACAGGTTGGTCACGTGGCTAATTCCAGCCTCTTGGGGGTGGTTACTTTTTGGTAAGTCCTGCCTTGTAAACCCCTTGGTCAAGACCTTGGGGGGCGCAATGCCGGACTTCGATTTTCGTTACCTATTGCTGGCGGGCTTGGCAATCGCGCTGCTGGTTGCGGCCGTCACCGATATCCGCCGCCGCCAGATCGACAACTGGCTGACACTGGGCATCGCCGCCGCCGCACCGCTGTATTGGTGGGCCAGCGGCATGGCGTTCATGCCCGATATCGCCTGGCAATTGGGGCTAGCCGCCATCACCTTTGCCGTCCTGTTCGGAATGTTCGCGCTGCGCGTGATGGGCGGCGGCGACGTCAAGCTGCTGACCGCGCTGGCGCTGTGGATCACCCCGCTGTGGTTCATGCAGCTGGTGATCGTGATGTCGATCATCGGCGGATTGCTGACCCTGGCGATGTGGATCAACCACCGCGCCCGCAAGCGGCAGGGCCGTCTCGCCATTCCATACGGAGTGGCCATCGCATGCGCCGGACTGTGGGCGCTGTTCGCCCAGCACCGCGCATTATTTCACCTTCCGGCCAACGCGGCCGGGTTGGGGTGAACCGGATTTTAACCAGTTTGCCCGATGGTGCAGTTTGAACGTCGGGAAATTTCTAGGGGGCTTGCACAGCCATGGATAAAAAGAAGCTGATGCTGCTGCTTGGCGCACTGGTCATTGCGATCGGGACGGCCATGGCTGCACGGAACCTGTTGGCTGGCGGATCAACGCCAGAGGCGGAGGCCGCCCAACAAATGCCCCAGGGACCCAAAGTGCTGGTCGCCCAGCGCGGGTTGCCGGTCGGCACGATCCTGACCGCCGATTCCGTTTCGTTCCAGCAATGGCCGAAGGAAATGGTGCAGGATGCCTATTTCCTCGACGGCGAAGCAGACATCAACAAGCTGCTGGGCACCGTGGTGCGCTATCAGGTGACTGCCGGTCAGCCGCTGACCCAAGGCGCGCTGGTGGCACCGGGTGACCGCGGCTTCCTCGCCGCTGCGCTGGGCGCAGGGATGCGGGCCGTCACCATTCCGGTGTCGCAGAAGACCGGCGTGGCCGGGTTCGTGTTTCCGGGCGATCATGTCGACCTGATGCTGACCCAGACCGTCAAGGCCACCGACGGCGGAGAATCGCTGAAGACGGCCGAAACGATCCTGCGCAATGTCCGCGTGCTCGCCACCGACCAGTCGACGCAAAGCGAAACCAAGGACAACGGCAAGACCGTGGTCCGCGCGTTCCGCACCGTGACGCTGGAAGTAACGCCCAAGATCGCCGAAAAGATCACCGTCGCCCAGACGCTCGGCACGATCAGCCTGGCACTGCGGTCCATCGCCGACAATCAGGCCGAACTGGACCGCGCGATTGCCAGCGGCAGCATCAAGGTGCCCGCCGGTGCAACCAGGGAACAGGAAGAAGCCCTGCTCAAGACCGCGCTGAGCCGTCCGAATGACGGTGCCACCACGTTCGTGACCGGCGGCGATGTATCGCGCTTCCAGCGCCGCACCGTTCCGCCGACCCGGCTGGAAGCGGCCAAGCAGATGGTTGAAACCGCCGTCAATGCCTATGCCGACCGGGCCGGTGCGCCGCTCGCCGCCGCCCCCAGTGCGCCGGTTGGCCCGGTGGTCCGCGTGACCCGCGGCAAGAACACCGTCGAAGAACAGGTGGGCCGTTAACATGAAGCGCAATCCAATCCACGCCGCGTGCGGCGCCCAGAAAGGCACCCCGATGAAGCGCCTTGCCTCTACTATCCTGTCCGCCGCCTGCCTGGCTGCCCCGCTGGCCCTGCTGCCAGTCGCCGCTGCCCAGGCCCAGTCGGTCAGCCGTCCGGCCAGCGACGTCGTCCTGTCGATCGGGCGCGGCCAGCTGATCACGGTTGGCGGGGCGATGGCCGATGTGTTCGTCGCCAACGATTCCATCGCCGACGTGCAGGTAAAATCGCAGCGCCAGCTGTATGTCTTCGGCAAGGCGGGCGGGGAAACCACGGTTTACGCCAGCAACGCCGCCGGTGACATCATCTGGTCGGCGAACGTCCGGGTCGGTTCCAATATCGAAAGCGTCGACCAGATGCTGCGTCTGGCCATGCCGGATGCCAAGATTGCCGTTTCGACGATGGGCACCAACACCTTCCTGCTGACCGGCACGATCGGCGCGCCCGAAGATGCTGCCGAAGCGCAGCGGCTGGTCGAAGCGTATGTCGGCAAGGACGCGAACGTGATTTCGCGCCTCAAAATGTCGACCCCGCTGCAAGTGAACCTGCAGGTCCGCTTCGCCGAAGTCAGCCGCTCGCTGGTGAAGGAATTCAGCAGCAACCTGGCGACCCGCGATCTGACCGGCGGCTTCAGCTTTGGCATGTCGCGCGGTCGCACGCCGGGGGTGATCGGCAATGCGATCGATTCCACCATGTTCCCGCGGCTTGACGCATCGACCTTCCTGGGTCTGCCGGCCGGTTCGATCTCGCTGCCGTACAATCCGCAGTCGGGCCAGTTCATCGTCGGCGGCACCTCCTATTCGTTCGCGGGCAATCAGGCGTCGCAGACGGCACTGGGGCTGGCGGGCAAGCTGTTCGGCATGGACATCCTGGCCGGGCTGGACATGGGCGAAAAGGTTGGTCTGGTGACCACCCTGTCGAACCCGAACCTGACCGCACTGTCGGGCGAAACGGCTGAGTTTCTGGCGGGCGGGGAATACCCGATCCCGATCAGCCAGGGCCTGGGCACGACCTCGGTCGAATACAAGAAGTACGGCGTCAGCCTGGCATACACCCCGTTCGTGCTGGCCAATGGCCGGATCTCGCTGCGGGTCCGCCCGGAAGTGTCCGAACTGTCGAGCCAGGGCGCGATCACGATCAACGGCTTCCAGGTGCCCGCACTGACCGTGCGCCGCGCGGAAACGACCATCGAGCTGGGATCGGGGCAAAGCTTCATGATCGCCGGGTTGATGAGCAACAGCGCGCAGAACACGGTGGAAAAGATGCCCGGTGCCGGTGACCTGCCGATCCTGGGATCGCTGTTCCGGTCAACCAACTTCCGCCGGGGCGAGACCGAGCTGGTGATCATCGTCACCCCGTATCTGGTCAACCCAGTCGACGCGAACGACATCAAGCTGCCGACCGATGGCTATCAAAGCCCCGATGATATCCAGCGCGTGCTGGGCAACATGGGCAGCGACGGCAAGATGGGCGCGAAACGCCCCGTCCCCACGGTCGCCCCCGATGCCGTGCAGGCCCCCCGGGTCGGCGAACTGATCGAACCTGCCGCCCCGGCGGCCGTCAAATCCGGCGACAAGAAGCCCAGGCGCAGCAAGACCCGCACCGCCAGTGCGGAAGCTGCCGCCCCCGGCTTTGGCCTGAACTGAGAGAGGTGACCATGATGCGCATTCACTCAACCCGCATGGCGCTTGCCGCCGCGATCACCCTTTCGCTGGGCCTGTCCGCTTGCGGCGGCATTCCCACCAACCGCAGCCTGGAAAGCAACCGCCAGCCGGTGGTCCAGCGCACCAACTACACGCTCGATGTCAACGCCGGTCCGGGCGGACTGTCGCTGCCCGAACAGCGCCGCCTGAGCGGCTGGTTCGAAGCGATGGACCTGCGCTATGGCGATCGGATCGCGATTGACGATCCGCTGCGCAGCGGCGCCACCCGCGCGGCGGTCGAAGCCGTAGTCGGCCGGTTCGGGATGCTGCTGGGCGATGAAGCCCCGGTTACCGCCGGGTATGTCAACGCAGGGTCCGTGCGGGTGATCGTCACCCGCTCCACCGCCAGCGTGCCGAATTGCCCGGACTGGTCGGCCAATTCCGATGCCAACCCGCTGAACGCCACCAATCCGAACTATGGCTGCGCGGTCAACAGCAACCTGGCCGGAATGGTCGCCGATCCGGAGCACCTGATCAAGGGCGCCACGGCCAAGGGCCAGACCACGATCATGAGCTCGACCAAAGCCATCGAAACCTATCGCGGGGCCACGCCGACCGGTGACGGCGGCCTGAAGGCCCAGTCCAGCCAGAGCGGGAAGTAAATCATGAATGCTCCTTGGAAACCCGGCACTCCGGGCAATCGCGACGCCTTCAACGCGTTCATCTGCGACGATGCGGCGCTGGACGTGCTGCGCCCGGTCGTGATCGAAATGGGCTGGCAGCCTGAAAAGTGCCACAAAGGCGGCCTGCGCAACGCGGTCCAGTCACTGTCGATCACCGCCAGCCCGAACATCCTGATGGTCGACCTGTCGGAAAGCGGCGATCCGCTGAGCGACATCAACGCGCTGGCCGAAGTGTGCGAACCGGGCACCGTGGTGATCGCGGTCGGTCAGGTCAACGATGTGCGGCTGTATCGCGATCTGATCGCCAGCGGCATCCAGGACTACCTGCTCAAGCCGCTGTCGCCCGGCCAGGTGCGCGATGCGCTGGTCAATGCCCAGGCAATTTTTGCTGCGCCCAAGAACCAGGACGTATCCGCGGCCAAGCGCCACATCTCTACCGCGGTGATCGGCACGCGCGGCGGCGTGGGGGCCTCGACGCTCGCCACTTCGCTGGCCTGGCTGTTCAGCGCCGACGAGAAGATGCCGACCGCGCTGCTCGACCTTGATGTCCATTTCGGCACGGGCGCGCTGGTGCTCGATCTGGAGCCGGGCCGCGGCCTGACCGACGCAATCGAAAATCCGGGCCGGATCGACGGACTGTTCATCGAACGCGCGATGATCCGTGCCAACGATCATCTGGCGATCCTGTCGGCCGAAGCGCCGATGAATTCGCCGCTGATGACCGACGGCGCCGCTTTCGTGCAGCTGGAGGAAGAGTTCCGCCAGGCGTTCGAAATGACCGTGATCGATCTGCCGCGCAACATGCTGATCAACTTCCCGCACCTGCTGGCCGACGTGAATGTCGTGCTGGTGGTCGCGGAAATGACGCTGGCTTCGGCCCGTGACGCGATCCGCATCCTGTCGTGGCTGAAAGCCAACGCCGCACACGCCCAGCCGATCGTGGTGGCCAACAAGGTGCAGGCCGGGGTTGCCGAAATCAGCAAGGCCGATTTCGAAGCCTCGATCGAACGCAAGATCAGCTTCACGATTCCCTATGACATCAAGGCGGCGTCGAATGCCGCCAAGCTGGGGCAGACCTTCGCCGACGCCAACCGTTCGTCCAAGGCCGGCACGGTGATCCGCGAAATCTCCAAGGCGGTGCTGGGTGTCGGTGACGGGGCCGTGGCCGATGACGTGGTCAAGACCAAGACCTCGCTGCTGGGCAAGTTCGACCTGAAGGCGATGCTGGCGAAGAAGGACAAGACCAAGGCACCCGCCGGGGTGAATGGCTGATTGGCCAGGCTGGAATATGGATGACCGAACCGCTCCGGCGGTTCGGCACCCGCTAGGGAAAGCGTGATCCGACGATGAACATGATCCAGATCCTGCTGGTTGCCGTGGGCCTGATGGCCTTCATGGTGCTGGGCTACCTGGCGTTCGCCGGGCCATCGGCGACGAAGGAAGGCGCACGCCGGTTGCAGGCCGTGCGGTTCCGGCATTCGGACAGCGCCACCGACCGGGTGGAGGCGCAGCTGCGCAAGGCTGTCGCATCGCGCAAGCCGCAGATACACCACATCGCCGGTTCGGAATCGCGGGTCGCGGCGCTGGCGCTGCGGTTGCACCAGACCGGCAAAGGCTGGACCCTGGCGCAATATGCCTATGCCTCGATCGGGCTGGCGGTTGTACTGACGGTGCTGGTCTACCTGAAATCCGGCGCGGCGCTGCTGTCGCTGGGAGTTGGCGCGCTGGTGGGGGCAGGTTTGCCGCACATGGTGGTCGGCCACTTCATCAAGCGGCGCGGCAACAATTTCACCACCAAGTTCCCCGACGCGATCGAACTGCTGGTGCGCGGCCTGCGCTCTGGCCTGCCGGTCACCGAAACGCTGGGCGTGGTGTCAACCGAAGTCCCCGGCCCGGTGGGCGAAGAGTTCAAGCTGGTGACCGACCGCATCCGCGTCGGCAAGACCATGGAAGATGCGTTGCAGGAAACCGCCGACCGGCTCAACACGCCCGAGTTCAGCTTTTTCTGCATCACGCTGGCCATCCAGCGCGAAACCGGGGGCAACCTGGCCGAAACGCTGTCGAACCTGGCCGACGTGCTGCGCAAGCGCGCCCAGATGAAGCTCAAGATCAAGGCGATGAGCTCGGAATCAAAGGCATCCGCGATCATCGTCGGGTCGCTGCCGTTCATCGTGTTCGGCCTCGTCTACTGGATGAACCCCAATTACCTCGGCGGCTTTTTCACCGACGACCGGCTGATCGTGACCGGGCTTGGCGGCCTGACATGGATGGGCATCGGCGTGTTCATCATGGCCCAGATGGTCAACTTCGAAATCTGAGCGAGGGACAGGAACCACCATTATGAACACCCCGCCCGGACCCACACTGCTTGGCATCGACGTCATCTGGATCGGATCGATCCTGGTCGGGCTGGCCACCATGGCCGTCATGTTCGCGATCTATACCGCCATTACGATCCGCGATCCGATGCAGAAGCGCGTCAAATCGCTGAACGAACGGCGCGAACAGCTGAAGGCCGGGATCATCACGCCCGCGACCCGGAAACGCGCCAGCCTGGTGCGCAAGAACGAAACCACCGACCGGATGCGGGACACGCTGTCCGCGCTGAAGGTGCTCCAGCAAAGCCAGCTGGTCCTGATCCAGCAGAAGCTGGCGCAGGCCGGGATCCGGCGCAAGGAACTGGGCGTCGCGATCATCTTCGCGCGCATGGTGCTGCCGATCGTGCTGGGCGGAATCGCGGGCTTCGTGATCTATGGCATCAACTACTTCCCCGACTGGGGCGGGATGAAGCGCGTGATGGGCTTCGCCGCAGCGGTGGGACTGGGTTACAAAGGCCCGGAAATCTTCCTGTCGAACCTGATTTCCAAGCGCACCGACGCGATCCGCAAGGGTCTGCCAGACGCGCTGGACCTGTTGGTGATCTGCGCCGAAGCCGGTCTGACCGTCGACGCCGCGTTCAACCGCGTGGCCAAGGAACTGGGCCGCGCCTACCCAGAACTGGGCGATGAATTCGCGATGACCGCGATTGAGCTGTCGTTCCTGACCGAACGCCGCCAGGCCTTTGAAAACCTGGCCTTCCGCGTCAATCTGGAAGCGGTGAAGGGCGTGACCACCACCATGGTCCAGACCGAACGCTATGGTACGCCGCTCGCCTCCGCGTTGCGCGTGCTGTCAGCCGAATTCCGCAACGAACGCATGATGCGCGCCGAAGAAAAGGCCGCGCGCCTGCCCGCGATCATGACCGTGCCGCTGATCCTGTTCATCCTGCCGGTGCTGTTCATCGTGATCCTTGGCCCGGCCGCCTGCTCGATCGCCGACGCCTTCTCGAAGGACTAGTTCTCGAAGGACTGGGCGCGGGCCGCAGCTGCGGGCCAGACAAAAACCGCCGGGGGCATGGCCCTCGGCGGTTTTTTATTCGGTCTTGTTGACCGGGCGTCGTCGGCGGCGAAGCTTTAACCCTGCACGACCTCGTTCTCGATCGCGCCAAAGATCGTGTGCCCCCGCGCGTCCTTCATCTCGATCCGCACCACATCACCGTATTGCAGGAACGGGGTCGTCGGCGCACCGCTGGCAATGGTTTCGACCATGCGCTGTTCAGCGATGCACGAATAGCCGCGCCCGCCTGCGCTGACCGGACGACCAGGGGAACCATCGGGATCGCGGTTGGATACCGTGCCCGATCCGATGATCGAGCCTGCACCGATCCGCCGCGTCTTTGCCAGATGCGCAATCAGCGTGCCGAAATCGAACGTGCACTCCTCGCCCGCGTCGGCCCGGCCGAATGGCTGGCCGTTGAGGTCCACCGCCAGCACCCCGTTCAGCCGTCCGCCATCCCATGCCGCGTCCAGCGCGTCGGGCGTGGCGAACACCGGCGAAAAATGCGTGGCGGGCTTGGACTGGACGAAGCCGAAGCCCTTGCCCAGTTCACCGGGGATCAGGTTCCGCAGCGACACATCGTTGACCAGCCCGATCAGCCGGACATGGCCCAATGCATCGGCCGCGCTGACGCCCTGCGGCACATCGCCGGTGACAACGCAGATTTCCGCTTCCATGTCACAGCCCCAGGCCGGATCAGCCAGCGGAATTGCCGCGCGCGCGCCGCGCAGATCATCGCTGCCGCCCTGATACATCAGCGGATCGTGCCAGAAGCTGTCCGGCAATTCGCTGCCGCGCGCGCGGCGCACCAGTTCGACGTGATTGACGTAGGCCGATCCATCCGCCCACTGATACGCGCGCGGTAACGGGGCGAGCGCCTCACGTTCATGAAAGCGTTCCCGCGGGATCGCGCCGTGTTCCAGTTCCGTCGCCAGCGCGCGCAGCACCGGTTCATGCCGGTCCCAGTCATCCAGTGCGGCCTGCAACGTCGGCACCAGATGATCGGCATCGGCATACCAGGCCAGATCATCGGAAACGACCACCAGCCGTCCATCCCGGCCAACCCCATCGCGCGCAGGCAGCGTTGCAAGTTTCATCGGTCAGTTATCCCTTTCTGGTGCGTGTTGCGGTGCCAGCCGTTCCAGCTTGCGCACCTGTTCGTTGATCCGGGCCAGCACGGCCTTGAAATCGCGGCGTTCCTGCGCGGTCAGGACCGAGAACAGCTGCTGCTCCATGCTCAGCGCCAGCGGCATGATTTCGGCATGCATCGCCTTGCCCGCCGGGGTCAGTTCCAGATGGTGCGACCGGCCATCGCGGTCGTTCGGGCTGCGGGCGGCCAGGCCCCGATCCTCCAGCATCTTGCAGGCGCGGTTGACCGCCACCTTGTCCATCCGGGTCGCGCCGACAAGGTCGCGCTGGGTCAGCGCGCCGGCATCGCCCAGCACCGCCATGACCCGCCATTCGGGGATCTTCAGGCCAAACCGCGCGCGGTATTTGCCCGCCACCAGATCGGATACCGCGTTGGTGCTGACCGACATCTGGTAGGGCAGGAAATCCGACAGCCGGGATGAACGCGAAGGCATGACAAAATGGTTCCTGTTGCAACCATTTGGCTACGCCCTGCCGCTGCAAAGCGCAACGGCAAAGGACGCCGCTCAGGCTGGTTTGACCGCTTCGGGTGCGGCAGCGGCAAACGCGGGCAAGGCGCGCAGCGCCGCATCGATCCGTTCCAGCCGGGGATAGCCGCCAGTCGGCACCCCAAAGCGCCGCGCGCTGTACATTTGCGGGACCAGGCAGACGTCCGCCAGATCGGGGGTCGCCCCGCCGAACAACCCGGTTTCCGGCGCAGTCGCTTCCAGCGCCGCCAGTCCATCGCCCAGCCAGCGCTGCAACCAGCCGTCAATCGCCGCCTTGTCCTGCCCCATCTCATGCCGCAGATATTGCTGCACCCGCAGGTTCTGGAGCGGATGGATTTCTGCCGAAATGGTCAGCGCCGCCGCCAGTGAGCGCGCGCGCGCAGCCGGATCGGCCGCCAGCAACGGCGGATCGGGAAACCGCGCGTCGAGGTAGTCGATGATCGCCAGCGACTGGCTCAGCCGGTGGCCGTCGATTTCCAGCAGCGGGATCAGCCCCAGCGGGTTGAGCGCGCGGTAATCCGCCCCGCGCTGATCGCCCGCCACCAGATCGACCTGAACCGCGCGATAGGCCACCCCTTTGAGGTTGAGTGCAATCCGCACCCGATAGGCAGCCGATGAGCGCCAGTAATCGTGCAGGACCACTTCGCCGTCCGTCACAGCACGCGTCCGGCCACGGCGTTCAGCCTGGCGCGTAAGACCGGGTCGCGCGCATCGGGCGCGGTCATCACCGCGTTGTCGAGCGCGCTGTCAATCGGGCTGGCGCTGCGCTGCGCGGGCAGCGCTGCGGCGAAGCGCCGCACCACCCGGTGGGCCAGCGCGACATTGCGGTGCATCACGCCCAGCACATCCCCGGCGCTCACCGCTTCGCCCTCGCGCCAGCTGTCATAGTCGGTCACCATCGCCAGCAAGCCATAGGGTAGTTCAGCTTCGCGGGCGAGGCGCGCTTCGGGCATGGCGGTCATCCCGATCACATCCGCACCCCAAGCGCGATAGAGCCGGCTTTCCGCGCGGGTGGAAAACTGCGGCCCTTCCATCGCCAGATAGCAGCCGCCGCGATGGACGTTCGCCCCCTCCCCCGCCGCCGCATCGGCCAGACCGCCGGACAGGCGCGGGCAGACCGGATCGGCCAGGCTGACGTGCGCGACAATGCCTTCGCCAAAAAAGCTGCCCGCGCGGCTCGTGGTGCGGTCGATGAACTGGTCCACCGCCACGAAATGCCCCGGCCGCATCGCCTCGTTCAGCGAACCGATAGCGGACAGCGCGACCACATCGGTCACCCCGCAGCGTTTCAGCACATCGATGTTGGCGCGGTAGTTGATCGCTGCGGGCGCAATCCGGTGCCCCGGCCCGTGGCGCGGCAGGAATGTAAAGCGCACCCCGGCCAGCGTGCCAGTGGTGACAGCGGCGGACGGCACGCCAAACGGGCTGGAGACTTCGATTTCCTGCGCGTCGTCTAGACCGATCCCGGCTGCCAGACCCGATCCGCCGATCACCCCGATGTGCCAGCTGCCGGTCATGTGCGAGCCAGAATGCCCGCCATGATGAAGTCGATGCAATGCTCGCGATAGGCATCGCGCAATTCGGCGGTCAGCGTATCGGTATCGAAGCAGTGCTTCAGCACCAGCCGGGCGGAAAAGAACCGGTCCGCCGCGCCCGTGGCGGTGAAATAGAACAGCTGCGGGTTCACGTTGCGGAACAGGCCCTGCTTGACCCCGTCCTTGATCAGCCGGTCATAGGCGCGGTGGAGCGGCATGAGATAGGCGTTGGCGATCCGCTGCGCTTCTTCATCATCGCTTTCGCGCACCAGCCGCATCAGCAGCCGGTTGAGGTAAGGCGTTTTATAGAACGTATCGACCATCGCCCCGATATGCCGCCGCAGCCGCGCATCGGGGGCCATGTCCTTGGCCATCAGCGCATCGACCGAAGTGACGATATCGGCCATGTCCCGGTCCAGCAGCGCGCGCATCAGGCCCGCCTTGTTACCGAAATAATACTTCACCAGCGCCGAATTGAGCCCCGAACGCAGCGACAGTTCCGACAGCGAGATATCGACGATATCGCCTTCGCGCATGATGTCCGATGCGGTCTGCAACAACAGATCGCGGGCGCCTGCGCCGGCCTCGCCGTCGGTCTTGTGCGCGCTGTCGGTCATTCGTACGGCGGCTCCTCACCCCACCACGGGTAGAAGTCGGGCATATCGGCAGAAACCCGGCCAGGGAAGGCGGGCGGGCGCTTCTCAAGGAAGCTTTGCACACCTTCCTTCGCGTCGACGCCCTTCGACAGGCGATAGATCGCGCGGCTGTCGACCTTGTGCGCTTCCATCGGGTGCGCGCCGGGGGGAATGCGCCACAGCATCGCGCGGGTCATCGCCACCGACACGGCCGAGGTGTTGTCCGCGATTTCACGCGCCAGCCCGCGCGCGGCGTCCAGCAGTTCCCCCTGCGGGTGGACTGACCGGACCAGCCCGCCGCGCAACGCTTCCTGTGCGTCGAAAATCCGGCCGGTCATGCACCATTCCAGCGCCTGGCTGGTGCCGACCAGCCGCGGCAGGAACCAGCTGGAGCACGCCTCCGGCACGATCCCCCGGCGCGCGAAAACAAACCCGTACCGCGCGTTTTCGGATGCCAGCCGAATGTCCATCGGCAGCTGCATCGTAATGCCCACGCCCACAGCCACACCGTTGCACGCGCCGATCAGCGGCTTTTTCGACTGATAGAGCCGCAGCGTCAGCAGCCCGCCGCCATCGCGCACACGCGGATCGGACAGGTCCTCCACCGCCTCGCCGCTGGCAAACACCGCGCGCCCGTCATCGGGCGTCAGATCGGCCCCGGCGCAATAGGCCCGGTCGCCCGCGCCGGTAAAGATTACCGCCCGCACGCTGTCATCGGCATCGGTGCGGTCCATCGCATCGATGATTTCGCTCATCATCGTGCCGGTGAAGGCATTGAGTTTTTCCGGCCGGTTGAGCGTCAGCGTGGCGATGCCTTCGCTGATGTCGAGGCTGATCTGCGAATAACCCATTGCCTTCTCCCGTTATATTTTATCGCATCGCCCCTTTTTTGGCGCGTCCCGGCGCAGGCGGGGGCATTTACCCGGTCAGCAGTCCACTTGCGGCCTGAGGCCCCCGCCTGCGCAGGGGCGCCAGATACCGCCGTGACCTTAACGCGGGGCCATGCGGATGCCACCGTCGAGCCGCACGTCCTCGCCGTTGAAATAGCCGTTCTCGACCATGCACAGCGCCAGCGCGGCGTATTCCACCGGATTGCCAAGGCGCTTGGGATTCAGCACCGTCGCGCCCAGGGCGTCGCGCACGTTCTGCGGAGCGCCAGCCAGCAGCGGGGTGTCGAAAATGCCCGGCAGGATGGTGTTGACGCGGATGTTCTCGCTCGCCAGATCGCGCGCGATCGGCAGGGTCATGCCGACGACGCCGCCCTTCGAGGCGGAATAGGCGGCCTGGCCCATCTGGCCATCTTCAGCCGCGACCGAAGCGGTGTTGACGATCGCGCCGCGATCCCCGTCTTCCTGCGGATCAAGCGTCAGCATGCCAGCCGCCGACTTGGCGATGCAGCGGAACGTGCCGACCAGGTTGATCTGGACGATCCAGTTGAACGCATCGAGCGGGAAGTGCTTGATCGAGCCGTCTTCCTTGCTGCGGCCGGCGGTCTTGATCGCGTTGCCGGTACCGGCGCAGTTGATCAGGATGCGTTCCTGCCCGTGGGCCGCGCGGGCCTGCGCGAAGGCGGCGTCGACGCTGTCGTCGCTGGTGACGTTGCATTCGCAGAACACGCCGCCGATTTCAGCGGCAACGGCTTTGCCCTTTTCTTCCTGCAGATCGAAAATCGCGACCTTCACGCCCTTCGCGGCCAGCGCGCGGGCGGTGGCGGCGCCAAGGCCCGAAGCGCCCCCGGTGACGACGGCAGCAACAGTGTTGTCGAGCTTCATGTCAGTGTCCTCTTGAATATACGGAAATGAGCGACCCCGGCGCCGTGCCGGGGCCGCCAAAAAGTTCAGACCATTTCGACGATCGTGACGTTGGCGACACCGCCGCCTTCGCACATCGTCTGCAGGCCAACCTTGCCGCCGCGCGCCTTCAGCGCGTGCAGCAGCGTCGACATCAGCTTGGTGCCCGAAGCGCCAAGCGGATGGCCCAGCGCAATCGCGCCGCCATTGACGTTCAGCTTTTCCGGGTCCGCGCCGGTGTGCTTGAGCCACGCCATCGGCACCGAAGCGAACGCCTCGTTCACTTCATAGAGGTCGATATCGCCGATCTTCAGGCCCGCCTTGGCCAGCGCCTTGTCGGTCGCGAACAGCGGTTCTTCCAGCATGATGATCGGATCGCCAGCGGTCACGGTCAGCGTGTGGATCCGGGCCAGCGGGGTCAGATTATAGCGCTTGAGCGCGGCTTCCGACACGACCAGCGCCGCCGACGAGCCATCGCAGATCTGGCTGGAGCTGGCCGCGGTCAGCGTGCCGCCTTCGGACAACAGCTTGACGCCCGAAATGCTTTCCAGCGTCGCGTCGAACCGGATGCCTTCGTCCTGGGTGTGCATCGCCGCGCCATCGGGCGTCTCGATCGCGATCGGCACGATTTCGCCAGCAAAGGCCCCGGCGTTGGTCGCGGCAATCGCCTTCTGGTGGCTGGACAGGGCAAACCGGTCCAGATCGTCCTTGGTGAAGCCATGCTTCTGGACAATCATTTCCGCGCCCATGAACTGCGACCACATCACGCCCGGATACTTTTCCTCAAGCCCCGGCGACTTGTAATTGCCCAGCCCTTCCTTGGCATGGAACATTGCGCTGCTGCCCATCGGCACGCGGGTCATGCTTTCCACGCCTGCTGCGATCACCACGTCCATCGTGCCGGACATCACCGCCTGCGCGGCAAACTGGATCGCCTGCTGCGAAGAACCGCACTGGCGATCGATCGTGACCGCCGGGGTTGATTGCGGCAGCGTCTTGGACGCCAGCACCGCGTTGCGGCCAACCTGACCGGCCTGCTGTCCGGCCTGCGTGACGCAGCCCATGATTACATCTTCGACAGCGCCGGGATCAATCCCGGTGCGCAGCACCAGCGCGTCGAGCGCGGCGGCGGCCAGATCGACCGGATGGACCCCGGCCAGACGGCCCCCACGCCGTCCACCGGCGGTCCGCACTGCATCAACGATATAGGCTGTCGCCATGTCCCGATTCCTTTTCAATGACAATTTAATCGATCGATTAAGGTGCGCGGTGGCGAGCGTCAAGCGGCAGGTCTGCCCCAGCCTGCGATGGCGCATGCGCGTTTGTTGCAAAAAGACAACACAGCAACTGCAAATGCCGCGTTCCAGAAATCCTGATTTGCAACCCTTTTACGACTGCAACAAGGTGCGGGAATCGAGCTTTCGCCTGAAAGTTCCTGCAGACGCAAATGGGCGGACTGGCCTGGTGCGTTTGTGTTGAACCGTTCTCCGCGCCTTGCGCGGCAATAATCTAAGGGGCCTCAAACTTATGAATTTCATCCGGAAGTCGGCGCTGAACAGCGCGACCTGTCTTTCCAGCGCGGCGCTTGCTGCGGCGCTGTTCGGCCTTGGCACCGCTGGCACAGCCTATGCGCAAGATGCGGCCGCCGATGCTGCGGCATGTGAAGATGCCAACAACAACGGCGTCTGCGATTCGGATGAATCCGCCCAGATCGTGGTGACCGGCTCGCGTATTGCCCGCCCGACGCTCAGCTCGCCCGTGCCGCTGACCTCGGTCAGCGTGGCCGACCTGACCGACACCGGCGACATTTCGCTGGGTGACGCGCTGAACGACCTGCCGTCGCTGCGCTCGACCTTCAGCCAGGGCAACTCGACCCGCTTCATCGGCACCTCGGGCCTCAACATCCTTGACCTTCGCGGCCTGGGCATTTCGCGCACGCTGGTGCTGGTCAACGGCAAGCGCCACGTGACCGCACTGCCGGGTGACTACCTGGTCGACGTGAACACCATCCCGGTTGACCTGCTGGAACGCGTTGACGTGGTGACCGGCGGCAACTCGGCCGTTTACGGTTCGGACGCCGTCGCCGGCGTCGTCAACTTCGTGCTGAAGCGCAGCTACGAAGGTCTGTCGCTGCGCGGTCAGGGCGGGATTTCCTCGCGCGGGGACCGTGGCAGCTACTTCGTCGCCGGAACCTGGGGCAAGAACTTCGCCGATGGCCGCGGCAACATTGCCGTGTCGGCCGAATATGCCCGCCAGGAAGAAGTGCTGTTCCTCGCCCGCGATTACCTGACCGGGGCGTCTTCGGGCCGCTGCCAGTTCCAGACAGTGGAACCGACTGCCGGTGAACCCAACGGCACCGACGGCATCTTCGACACCAACTTTGAATGCGGCGTGAAGAACGGTTCGATCTCTGACGGCGGCACCATCGGCCGCGTCGGCGTGGGTCGCTATCTGCGCTTCAACGATTCGGGCCAGCTCTATGTCGATGTGCCCGAAGGCAACTACGAACTCGGCGGTTCGACCAACATCAAGGGCGGCAACGGCTCGACCCTGCGCAACACTGGCCAGATGCTGCCGAAGAGCGAGCGCATGGCGTTCAACCTGCTCAGCCACTTCGACGTGTCGGAAGCATTCCGTCCCTACGTCGAAGCCAAGTATGTGCGCACCCGCGCCAACCAGGAAGGCCAGCCGACCTTTATCGCCTCGGCCACCTTCAACCCGACCTGGCGCTGCGACAACGGCTTCCTGACCGCCGCAAATCGCGCCATTCTGGCCGCTAACGGCGTCTGCACCGCCGGTGCAACCGCCGCACAGACCTTCCCGCTGTCGCGCTTCAACGTTGACCTTGGCGGTCGCGGTGAAACCCACACCCGCGAAACCTATCGCATTGTCGGCGGGTTCGAAGGCACGTTCAACGACGACTGGAACTACGAACTCTCGCTGAACTACGGCGAACTGAAGACCAAGATGAACGCGATCAACGTTGCGCGCATCCGCAACGATGCCGGCACGGCAGCCGACGGCATGGCGCTGGCAGTCGATTCGGTTCTGGCACCGGTCGGCTTCTCCGGCACCAACTTCGTCGTCAACGGCGATGGCCAGAAGGTGATCTGCCGCGTCAACGCAGTCACCAACACCCGCACCGACTGTATCCCGCTGAACCTGTTCGGCTATGGTCAGTCCACCGCAGAAGCGCGCGCATTCTCGAACGGCACTGCCACCCGCAACGAAAAGGCGACCCAGTTCGTCGCTTCGGGCAGCGTCAGCGGCGATCTGTCGCAGCTGTTCGAACTGCCGGGCGGCCCGATCAGCTTCGCGCTGGGCGGCGAATACCGTGAAGAAACCGCGTTCAGCGATTACGACAGTGCATCCAAGAACGGCGCGTTCTTCTTCAACCGCTTCTCCACCTTCGCTCCGCCGAAGCTGACCGTGAAGGAAGCGTTTGGCGAAATCAGCATCCCGCTGCTGCGCGAAATGCCGCTGGCCCATGAACTGACCGTCAGCGGCGCTGGCCGCGTGTCGGATTACAACACCTCGGCCGGCACCGTCTGGGCGTGGAACGTTCAGGGCATCTATGCGCCGATCCCGGATGTCCGGTTCCGCGCTGGCTATGCCACCTCGGTCCGTGCCCCGACGCAGAGCAACCTGTTCTCGCCGCAGACCCAGAACTTCGCGCAGATCGGCGATCCCTGCGATACCATCAACATTTCGAGCAACCCCAACCGCGCCGCAAACTGCGCCGCGGGCGGTGTGCCGACCACGTTCAACGCTGCTGCAGTTGCAGCCTGCGTCACCTCGTCGGTTCCGGCTGACCAGCGTGAACTCGGCGATCCGTGGGTGAACTGCACCGCGCGCACCTCGTCGACCGGCTTTGTGTCGGGCGGCAACCCGACGCTGGTTCAGGAAACCGGCAAGAGCCTGACGCTGGGCGTAGTGGTCGAACCCCGGTTCCTGCCGGGTCTGAACCTGACGGTCGATTACTATCGCATCGAAGTGACGAACCTGATCGCCGCACTGGGCGCGCAGACCATCCTCAACTTGTGCTATGACAGCGCGACCGGCATCAACAATCCGTTCTGCTCGACCGTCAATCGCGATTCGACCACCGGCCTGTTCGTGCAGCCAGCGGTGATTTCGGGCGGGGTCAACTATGCCAAGCAGGAAACGCGCGGCATCGACATCGACCTGAGCTATCGCAAGACGTTCGACAACGGCCAGCGCCTGACCGTCCGTGCGATCGCCACCCGCGTCACCATGCTGGACAACTACACTGATCCCACCAACCCGACTGTGCCGAACCGCCAGCTGGGCGAACTGGGCGATCCGATGTGGGCCGCCAACTTCTCGGTCGCCTATGACTTCGGTCCAGTCGATGTCGGTTATTCGGTGCGCTATATCGGCAAGCAGGCCGTCGGTGCGTGGGAAGCCCAGCATCAGTATACCGGTCTGTGCCCGACTTCGGGCAGCACCGGCCTGTCGGGCGGCAGCTGCACCCCCGGCCAGCTGGCCACGCTGGACCCGCAGAACCTCGACCAGTTCCCGGAAGTCTACTATCCGGGCCGCATCTACCACAACATGCGGATCAACTACGAGCTGCCGGACAAGAAGTTCAACTTCTATGTCGGGATCGACAACCTGACCGACGTGAAGCCGCCGTTCGGCCTGCTCGGCACGGCTGCCGGCGATCCGTATGACACCTTCGGGCGTTACGTTTACGCCGGGTTCCGGGCGAACTTCTAAGTTCGCCTGCCCCGCGCGGGACACAGGAAATGGGCGGCGTGGCACCAGCCACGCCGCCCTTTCGGTTTGGCGATCGGTTCAGGAGGATCCCGCGCCGTCAGGTCACGACAATGTTCAGCGCGCCATCGCCTTCGTCGATCTTCAGCCTGCTGCCATCGGGGATTTCCCCGCCCAGCAGCTTTTCGGCCAGCGGATCCTGCAAATACCGCTGCACCGCCCGCTTCAGCGGCCGCGCGCCATAGACCGGATCGTAGCCCACCCGGCCGAGCCAGCGCTTGGCCGCATCGGTCAGGTCCAGCGTGATCTTGCGGTCCTTGAGCAGCTTGCCCACCCGGCCGACCTGGATTTCCACGATCGGAGCCATGTGCTCCATGCCCAGGCGGTGGAACAGGATGATCTCGTCCAGCCGGTTCAGGAATTCGGGGCGGAAATGCCCGCGCACGATTTCCATCACCTGCGGCTCGACCGTGGCCACATCCTGCCCTTCTTCCAGGTTCGCCAGATACTGGCTGCCGAGGTTGCTGGTCAGGATGATCAGCGTGTTGGTAAAGTCCACCACGCGGCCCTGCCCATCGGTCAGGCGGCCATCGTCCAGCACTTGCAGCAGCACGTTGAACACGTCGCTGTGGGCCTTCTCGACCTCGTCGAACAGCACGACCTGATACGGCCGCCGCCGCACCGCTTCGGTCAGCACGCCGCCCTCGTCATAGCCGACATAACCCGGAGGCGCGCCGATCAGGCGGCTGACGGAGTGCTTCTCCATGAACTCGCTCATGTCGATCCGCACCATCGCGGTGTCATCGTCAAACAGGAACCCGGCCAGCGCCTTGGTCAGCTCGGTCTTGCCGACGCCCGTGGGGCCAAGGAACAGGAAGCTGCCCAGCGGCCGGTTCGGGTCCTGCAAACCGGCACGCGCGCGGCGCACCGCCTTGGACACCGCCAGCACTGCATCGGCCTGACCGATCACGCGCTGGCCGATCACCTGCTCCATCTTGAGCAGCTTCTCGCGCTCGCCCTCCATCATCCGGTCGACCGGGATGCCGGTCCAGCGGCTGACCACGGCAGCGATATCGTCGGCGGTCACTTCCTCGCGCAGAAGCGCGTTTTCGGCCTGACCCTGCGCCTCGTTCAGCTGGCGCTCCAGTTCGGGAATACGGCCGTATGACAGCTCGCCGGCTTTCGCCAGATCGCCCGCCCGCTGGGCCTGTTCCAGTTCCAGCCGCGCGGCATCGAGCGCTTCCTTGATCTTGCCTTCGGTCGCGATCTTGTCGCGCTCGCTCTGCCAGCGGGTGGTAACCTCGGCGGATTGCTGCTCCAGATTGGCCAGTTCCTCACGCA
The DNA here is from genome assembly GCF_030699305.1 of Novosphingobium sp. Classification (GTDB taxonomy): domain Bacteria; phylum Pseudomonadota; class Alphaproteobacteria; order Sphingomonadales; family Sphingomonadaceae; genus Novosphingobium. The sequence continues at coordinate 1,656 of NZ_JAUYNB010000033.1, read as the reverse complement.
GCGCCGCCAGCCGGTCCTTCGATGCCTGATCGGTCTCCTTGGCGAGCGCCATTTCCTCGATCTTCAGCTGGATGATCCGCCGGTCCAGCACCTCGATTTCCTCGGGCTTGCTTTCCACTTCCATCCGGATGCGGCTGGCCGCCTCGTCCATCAGGTCGATCGCCTTGTCGGGCAGGAACCGGTCCGCGATGTAGCGGTTGGACAGCGTCGCCGCCGCGACAATCGCATTGTCGGCGATCCGCACACCGTGGTGCAATTCATAGCGGTCCTTCAGACCGCGCAGGATCGAGATCGTGTCCTCGACCGTCGGTTCGCCGACGAACACCGGCTGGAACCGGCGTTGCAGCGCGGGGTCTTTCTCGACGTGCTTCTGGTATTCATCCAGCGTGGTCGCGCCGATGCAGTGCAGTTCACCGCGCGCCAGCGCCGGCTTGAGCAGGTTGGACGCATCCATCGCGCCCTCGCCCTTGCCCGCGCCAATCAGCGTGTGCATTTCATCGATGAACAGGATGATCTCGCCCTCGGCGCCCTTCACTTCGTCGAGCACGGCCTTCAGCCGCTCCTCAAACTCGCCGCGATACTTCGCGCCCGCGATCAGCGACCCCATGTCGAGGCTCATCAGGCGGCGGTCCTTCAGGCTGTCGGGCACGTCGCCATTGGCGATGCGCAGCGCCAGGCCCTCCGCAATCGCGGTCTTGCCTACGCCCGGTTCACCGATCAGCGCCGGGTTGTTCTTGGTCCGGCGGGCCAGAATCTGGATCGTCCGGCGAATTTCCTCGTCGCGGCCGATCACCGGGTCCAGCTTACCGTCGCGCGCGGCCTGGGTGAGGTCGCGGGCGTATTTCTTCATCGCTTCATAGGAATTTTCGGCGCTGGCATTGTCCGCACTGCGCCCGCCGGTCACTTCCTGAATGGCCGTTTCCAGCGCGCGCGGATCAACGTTGGCCGCTTTCAGCGCCTGTCCCGCCGGATTGGTCAGCCCCAGTGCCAGCGCCTGCAAGATGCGCTGCACGGTGACATAACTGTCGCCCGCCTTGGCCGAAAGCTGCTCACACTGATCGAGCAGCCGCACGGCATCGTTGTCCAGCCCGGGCGTCTGCTGCGCCCCGCCGCCGGTCACTGCCGCGATTCTGCCCAGCGCCTTGTCGGTTTCCGCCTGCGCGATGCCGAGATTGCCGCCCGCGCGGGTTATCAGCCCGGCGGCCATGCCCTCGTTATCTTCCAGCAGCGCCTTCAGGATATGTTCGGGGGTGATCCGCTGATGGTTCAGCCGGATCGCAACGGTCTGTGCGCTCTGGAGAAAACCCTTGGCGCGATCGGTAAATTTTTCGAGGTTCATGGTGTGTCAGCCTCCTGTCACACCAACAAGTAGTGTTGCCAAATCGCAACACAAGGGGTGCCGACAAGAATTTACACCACCGCTGGAGCGGTTTTTTGAGATTGGCACTGGGGGCAGGTCCGCAATTGGGAAACAAAGCGCCAAAAAATGGCGGATTTGCGAGAATCTAACGCTATCTAGGCGGCGTGGACAAATTTGAGCCAGTATCTGGCGGTGGCGATATGGACCATTCCGAGGAAGCTGTTGGCCAGTTGATCGTATCGGGTGGCGATGGCGCGGTTGATCTTGAGCTGCCCAAACATGCGCTCGATGCGATT
>NZ_JAUYNB010000031.1 GCF_030699305.1 Novosphingobium sp. | reverse complement strand
GAGCGAAGTCGAGACCCGTTGCGCACACGTGTCTCGACTTCGCTCGACACGAACGGGTAAGGGGGCGTGGTGAACCAGTCTGACCTCCCCCCCCTGCGCGACGTCATCAACCGCCACGGCCTGTTCGCCACCAAGGCGCTGGGCCAGAACTTCCTGTTCGACGAACAGCTGCTGGACCGGATCGCCGCGATCCCCGGCAAGCTGAAGGGGCAGGACGTGCTCGAAGTCGGCCCCGGCCCCGGCGGACTGACCCGCGCGCTGCTGCGGGCAGGCGCGAATGTCACCGCGATCGAAATGGACAAGCGCTGCCTGCCAGCCCTCGCCGAACTGGCCGAGGCGTTTCCGGGCCAGCTGACCGTGATTGAGGGCGACGCGACCAAGATCGACCCCACGACACTGTTCGCCGGTCCCTATCACATTGTCGCCAACCTGCCCTACAACGTCGGCACGGCGCTGTTCACCGGCTGGCTATCGGGTGAAAGCTGGCCGCCGCAGTGGGCTTCGCTGACGCTGATGTTCCAGCTCGAAGTCGCGCATCGGATCATCGCCACCCCCGCCGACCCTTCCGCGTTCGGCCGCCTCGCCGTGCTGGCGCAGTGGCGCAGCGCGGCCAAGCTGGCGATGAAAGTCCACCGCAGCGCCTTCACCCCGCCGCCCAAGGTGATGAGCGCGATTGTCCACGTGACCCCCGCCGATATGCCGCAGGGCGTCTCGGCCCGGATGCTCGAACGCGTCACCGAAGCCGCCTTCGGCCAGCGCCGCAAGATGCTGCGCCAGAGCCTCAAAGGCCTGCCCGGCGCGCTCGCCGCGCTGGAAACGCTGGGCATCGACCCCCAACGCCGCGCCGAAACACTGAGCGTGGACGAATTCGTCAGCATCGCCCGCGAACTGTCCGGCGGTTAGGCCATTTTCCTACATCGCCGCCGCCTGTTACGTTCGCGGCGGCTCTTTCCATCGTTGTATATCGCACACCCGCGCCGACGGCCGCCTGTTTCGCATCGAAACAGACGCCCCGCGCATGACTTTCATCAACTAACGCGCCGCGACTCGGGCGAATCAGCCCGCCTTTCTGACCCGCCGCCAGGCGTGCAGCAGCGGTTCGGTATAGCCGCTGGGCTGCTCCACGCCCTTGAACACCAGATCGCAGGCCGCGCGGAAGGCCGGGCCATCCTCGTTCCCGGTCAGCGGCACATAGGCCGGATCGCCCGCGTTCTGGGCATCGACCTTCACCGCCATCCGCCGCAGGCTGTCCATCACCTGCTCCGCCGTGCAGACCCCGTGGAGCAGCCAGTTGGCCATGTGCTGGCTGGAAATGCGCAGCGTCGCGCGGTCTTCCATCAGGCCGACATCATTGAGGTCCGGCACCTTGGAACAGCCGACCCCGGCATCGATCCAGCGCACGACATAGCCCAGCAGCCCTTGGGCGTTGTTATCCAGTTCGGCGCGGACGTCCTCGTCCGACCAGTTGATCCCCTGCGCCAGCGGCACAGTCAGCAGGGCTTCCAGCGGCGGCACCGGCTGGCTCGCCAGATCGCGCTGGACGGCAAACACGTCGACCGCATGGTAATGCATCGCGTGGAGCGTCGCCGCCGTGGGTGACGGCACCCAGGCGGTGTTCGCACCCGAACGCGGGTGGCCGATCTTCTGGACCATCATGTCGCGCATCATGTCCGGCGCGGCCCACATGCCCTTGCCGATCTGCGCCTTGCCCGACAGCCCGCAGGCGAGGCCGATCTGGACGTTGCGCGCCTCGTAAGCGCTGATCCAGCTGGTCTGCTTCATGTCGGCCTTGCGGATCATCGGCCCGGCCCGCATCGCGGTGTGGATTTCATCCCCGGTCCGGTCGAGGAACCCGGTGTTGATGAACACGATCCGGTCCTTCACCGCATGGATGCAGGCGGCCAGATTGGCAGAGGTGCGGCGCTCCTCGTCCATCACACCTACCTTGATCGTATGGCGCGGCAGTTCCAGCAAGTCCTCAACGGCATCGAACAAGGTATTGGTAAAGGCCGCTTCTTCCGGCCCGTGCATCTTCGGCTTGACGATATAGATGCTGCCTTCGCGGCTGTTGCCGAACTGGCCAAGGCCCGCGACGTCCCGCGCCGAAATCGCGCTGGTCAGGACCGCGTCCATGATCCCTTCGGGGATCTCGCCGCCGTCTGCCAGCCGGATCGCCGGGTTGGTCATCAGATGGCCGACATTGCGCACGAACAGCAGGCTGCGCCCCGGCAGGGTCAGCTCGCTGCCATCGGGCAGGGTCCATGTCCGGTCCGCATTGAGCGTGCGGGTCAGCGTCTTGCCACCCTTCTCAAAGGTATCGGCCAGATCGCCCCGGATCACGCCCAGCCAGTTGGCATAGGCATTGAGCTTGTCCTCGGCATCGACCGCCGCGACCGAATCTTCCAGGTCGACGATGGTGGTCAGCGCGGCTTCCAGCACGATGTCGGCGATCCCCAGCGGATCGGTCTTGCCGACCGGATGCGCCGGATCGACCAGCACTTCGATGTGGAGGCCATTGTGACGGAACAGGAATGCGCCTTCCCGCTTGGCAACCAGCTGCTCGCACGGCTGCCCGGCCAGCGCCGCTTCCCAACCGGGCACCGCGCCGTTCAGGAACGCCCGCCCCGCCGCAATCACCGCCGCGCCGCGCACTTCGTCATAGCCGCCCGGCCGCGCCGGTTCAGCGTCGAGCGCGTCGGTGCCGTAGTAGGCGTCATAGAGGCTGCCCCAGCGGGCATTGGCGGCGTTGAGCAGGAAGCGGGCGTTAAGCACCGGCACGACCAGCTGCGGCCCGGCCATCTGCGCGATCTCGCGGTCGACGTTCTGCGTTTCAACGCTGAACGGGGCGGGTTCAGGCACCAGATAGCCGATTTCGCGCAGGAAGGCCTGGTATTCGGCCATGTCGATCGGCTTGCCCGCGCGGGCCATGTGCCAGGTGTCGATTTCGGCCTGCAGCGCGTCACGCTTGACCAGCAGGGCGCGGTTGACCGGGACCAGCCGGTCCACCAGCGCGGCAAACCCGGCCCAGAACCCGGCCACATCCTTGCCCAGCGGGGCCAGAACTTCGCCTTCAACAAACGCCGCCAGCGCCGCATCGACCTGCAAGCCGGACTTATCGACAAAACCGTTCATTGTTCCTCGCACATCATTGGACCGGGGACGCAAAACGCGCCTCGGCAGGGGTCATCAACGATTCCGGGGAGGAATACCAGCGGCTATGCCGCACTTGCGAAGGCAGCGCAACCGGGTCCGTCAAGGAGCTGTTCGGCTGGGGGTTGGAGAGCGCCCGATGGTCGGCTAGAGAAGGTTTCAGATGCAACAGCTTGACCCTACCGAACAGGCCCTGCTGGCCGCCGTCGATCCCGCGCCGATGCTGGGCCAGGTGCAGGCGTGGAGTGCAATCAACACCGGCACCGGCAACCTGCCAGGGCTAGCCGAGCAGGCGACCCTGCTGGCCGATGCTTTTGCCGCGTTGCCGGGCAATGTGACGCTGGAGGCCCCTGCCCCGATCACCCAGATTGCCGCCGATGGGCGCGAAGTGCGGGTCGAATACGGCCAGCATCTGGTCCTGCGGGTCCGCCCCGACGCCCCGCGCCGGTTCCTGCTGACCGGGCACATGGACACGGTGTTTCCCGCCCACCACGCGTTCCAGCACCAGCACTGGCTGGACGAGCAAACCCTGTGCGGCCCCGGCGTGGCCGACATGAAAGGCGGCATCGCGGTCATTCTGGCGGCGCTGACGGCGTTCGAAACCTCGCCTGCTGCTCCATCAATTGGCTATGACGTGCTGATCAATTCGGACGAGGAAACCGGCAGCCTGTCCTCCGCCGCGCTGATTGCCGCGCTGGCGCAAGGCAAGAGCGCCGCGCTGACGTATGAGCCGTCTGCCCTGCCTGACGGTACGCTGGCGGGTGAACGTGCGGGCAGCGGCAACTACAGCCTGATCGTGACCGGCCGGTCCGCCCACGCGGGGCGCAACCCGCAGGACGGGCGCAATGCGATCGTCGCCGCCGCCGCGCTGGCGCTGGGGCTGAAAGCGCTGGAACGCGAAGGACTGTCGGTCAACCCGGCGCGGATCGGCGGGGGCAGCGCCAACAACGTGGTGCCGGACATGGCCGTCCTGCGCTTCAACATCCGCCCACGCAGCACTGCGCTGGCCACAGCTTTCGAACAGGAAATCAACAACCTTATCCACAAGGTTGCCGCCGAACATGAAGTCTCGATCCACCGCCACGGCGGGATCAGTCGCCCACCCAAGCCGGTCGATGCAGCAGCGGAAAAGTTGTTCGGGATTGTCCAGGAATGCAGCGCGCTGCTGGGCCAGCCGGTTACCCGCGTGGCATCAGGCGGGGTCTGCGATGGCAACAACATCGCCGCCTGCGGGGTGCCGGTGGTCGACACCATGGGCGTGCGCGGCGGGGCGATCCATTCGCCGGATGAGTTCCTGATCGTGCCCAGTCTGGCCGAACGCGCGCGGCTGTCCGCGCTGGTCCTGCACCGCCTTGCCGAGGGAGCAACCTTTTGACTTTCCTGATCCGCGCCGCCACGCCTGACGATCTGCAGCACATCTATGAAATGGCCAAGCGCACCGGCGGCGGGTTCACCAACCTCCCGCCCGATCGCAAGGCGCTGACCGCCAAGCTGGAACGCTCCGCCGCCGGGTTCGCCCGGACCGAGGATACGGTGGAAGATGACCTGTTCCTGTTCATGCTGGAAAACACCGCCACCGGCGAAGTGCGCGGCACCTGCCAGGTGTTTTCCGCCGTGGGCCTGAAATGGCCGTTCTACAGCTACCGGATCGGCGCGCTGACCCAGCACAGCGAGGAACTGGGGCGCACGTTCCGCGCCGACATCCTCAACCTGTCGACCGATCTGGAAGGCGCGACCGAAGTCGGCGGGCTGTTCCTCCATCCGGGTGAACGCTCCGGCGGGCTGGGCATGCTGATCGCCCGCAGCCGCTATCTGTTCATCCGCAACCACCGCGCCCGGTTTGCCGACCGCACGCTGGCCGAACTGCGCGGCGTGATCGATGAAGCGGGCGGATCGCCATTCTGGGACGGGGTCGCCGGGCGGTTCTTTGGCATGAACTTTCAGGACGCAGACGAATTCAACGCCAAGTACGGCAACCAGTTCATCGCCGATCTGATGCCCAAGCACCCGGTCTATATCGCCATGCTGTCCGATCATGCCCGCGCCGTGATTGGCGTGCCGCACCCCACGGGCCGCGCCGCGATGCGGATGCTGGAAAACGAGGGCTTCGCCTGGGAAAACTACATCGACATCTTCGACGGCGGCCCGACCATGACCGCACGGACCGACCAGATCCGCTCAATCCGTGAAGCGCAGGACAGCCAGGTCGTGGCGCTCGATGAGCACCTGGGCGAGCATACGGCGGGCGAAAAGCGGCTGGTCGCCTGCGGCAAGCTGGCCGATTTTCGCACAACCTATGGCTGGGTCGATTCGCGCGGCGATGGCATCGCGCTCGATCCCGCCAGCGCGGGGCGGCTCGGAATCGAACCCGGCATGACCGTCACCCACGTCGCGCGGTGGTGAGCCATGGCGCTGGTTGAAATCAACTTCGACGGGATCATCGGCCCCAGCCACAACTACGCCGGCCTCAGCCTGGGCAACCTTGCCTCGGCCAGCAACGCGGGCGATGTGTCCTATCCGCGCGCGGCAGCACTGCAGGGGCTGGCGAAGATGCGCCACAATCTGGCGCTGGGGCTGGCGCAGGGTTTCCTGCTGCCACTGCCCCGCCCCAACCATGGTTTCAGCGCCGCGCTGGGACTGGATCAGGGCGAGGACCGGCGGCTGCTGGCGGCGGCGTGGTCAGCCAGTTCGATGTGGACCGCCAATGCCGCGACCGTCTCCCCCGCCCCCGATACGGCGGACGGGCGCTGCCACCTGACGGCGGCAAATCTGGTCACCATGCCGCACCGGTCGCAGGAATGGCCGGACACCGCAAAGCAGCTGCGACTGGCCTTCCCCGATCCGGCACACTTTGCGGTGCACGATGCCGTGCCGCCCTGCTTTGGCGATGAAGGCGCGGCCAATCATATGCGAATGGGGACGAGCCACGCCGCGCCGGGGCTGGAAATCTTCGTCTATGGCCGCAGCGGCGGCGCGTTCCCCGCGCGCCAGCACGAACAAGCCAGCCGCGCGGTGGCGCGGCTCAACCGGCTTGCGCCAGACCGGGTGCTGTTCGTGGAGCAGGCACCAGAGGCAATCGCAGCGGGCGCGTTTCACAACGACGTGGTGGCAGTGGCCAACGAACGCGTGCTGTTCACCCACGAACAGGCCTTTGCCGATCCGGACGGTACCTATGCCGCAATCCGCGCGAAGCTGCCCGAAGCGGAAATCGTGGTGGTCCCGGCCAGCGCTGTAAGCCTGACCGACGCGATCCAGTCCTATCTGTTCAACGCCCAGTTGCTGACCCTGCCAGGGGGCGAGATGGCGCTCGTCATCCCGCTCGAAGCATGGGAGCATCCGCGCGTGCGGGTCTGGCTGGACGGAATGCTGGCCAGCAACGGCCCGATCCGCAGCGTGCTGCCGGTCGATGTGCGGCAATCAATGGCCAACGGCGGCGGCCCGGCGTGCCTGCGACTGCGCGTGGTGGCTGACCCCGCAGCGGTCGATCCGCGCTTCCTGCTGGACGAGGCAAAGGCCAGCCGGATCGAGGCGGTAATCGCTGCGCGCTGGCCGGAAACCATCAGTCCGGAACAGCTCGGCACGTCCCGCCTTGCCCGTCAGGTCACTGCCGCGCGCGCCGAGCTGCTGGTCGAACTGGGCCTGAGCGAGCTGGCCTGAATGAACTGGCCTGAACAGGGTTGTCGGAGCGCTTTACAGCCGCACCAGGTTTAACCATTCACTTGCGCGCAATTGCGACACTGGCATGATGGTTGCAAGATATGCTGTTAAGAAATCGAGGGACCTGATGCTGCGCAAGATTAAACGCCTGTTCGTAATCAAATCCCCGATCGAGGCGTATCTGATCATCTATGCCCTGTCGCTTGGTGCGGTGGAGCGCGGGTCGATCTATCTGGTGCGGTTTCCGGGGATTGGCGGCAAGCTGCTGTTCCTGGCCTGCACCGGCGCAGTATTCCTGGCGGGCGCGAAAATCCTCGACTGCCTGAAACTGGAACGGGTGATCGCGGAAAAGCCGGAAAAGGTCATCTAAGGCACCGTCAGTGCACGGCCGTCCGTAGTCGGGCATGGGCCAGTTCAGCGCTGTTTGGAAAGGTGGGGTGGTTCTGTTGCTAGGCCCACCCCGGGCCCCCGGTATCCGTTCTGTTGCCCGGTCGGTCCAACCGCGCTTTAGCTTTGTAAATTCAGGCCGTTAAGCCGTCACATTACGCCGCAAGAGCGAGTGCTTCGTTGTCGTTGGCACTTGTGAGTTTTGAGCCTTGAACGGGTTACTCAGCCCGGGCAAAAACAGCGCTTTTCAACACACGTCGATCCTAGTTCGGCCCCATCATCACCCCGGCGACAACCGGGCCCCGGCCAACCCGTTTCCAGGCATCCAGGTGGTGGTGGTGGAGCCGCCGGGTACCGCCCCCGGGTCCGCTGCATCTATTGCACGCCGCAATTTATCACCATAGCCGGGCGAACCCGGCACCTCGTATATAGGATGCCCGCACGCAAAAGAAAAGGGCGGGACACGCCGAAGCGCCCCCGCCCTTACCTCAAGCACATGAAATCAATTTACTTTTTCAGTGAATCCCGGATTTCAGCCAGCAATTCCACCTCGGTCGGGCCAGCCGGGGCGGCGGGCGGCGGCGGGAAGGCCTTGTTGGCCTGGCGCACGATCAGGAAGATCACGAAGGCCAGGATCAGGAAGTTGATGACCGACGTCACAAAGCTGCCATAGGCCAGCACCGTGGCCCCGGCTTCCTTGGCGGCGGCCAGCGTTGCCCCGGCAGGGGCTGCGCCGGACAGCACCACATACTTGCCGGAAAAATCGGTATCACGCACGATCACGCTGATCAGCGGCATGATCAGATCATCGGTCATCGATGCCACGATCTTGCCGAACGCTGCCCCGATGATGACCCCGACGGCCAGATCCAGCACATTGCCGCGCGCGATAAAGGTCTTGAATTCACTCAACATTGCGCCCCATCCCCGTTCAAATTCCAATGCCAGCACTGTGCCAGCAAAGTCATGACGTCACAATAATCGATTGAAGGACCACGAATATCGACCGGTTGCCATTGAAAGCCCCGCCCCTCACGCTACATCTCTTCGCATTGCGGCCCGATGCCGCGTCTTGAAAAGGGAATGTGATCTGATGACCGCATCGCTTGTCCGCCGTTTCGGGCAGTTTACCTTTGCCGCAGCCGCCGCAGTCAGCCTGTCGGCCTGCGGGATCAACAGCGTCCCGACCGCAGAGGAAAACGCCAAGGCCAAGTGGGCCGACGTGGAAAGCGCCTATCAGCGCCGCGCGGACCTGGTCCCGAACCTGGTCGAAACCGCCAGGGCTGCCGCCGCATCCGAAACCCAGATCCTGACCAACGTCACCAACGCCCGCGCCGCCGCGACCTCGATCAACGTGCGGACCGAGGATCTGTCCGATCCGGCGACGTTCGAAAAGTTCCAGGGTGCGCAGAACCAGCTGACCCAGGCGCTGGGCCAGCTGCGCACGGTGGTCGAAAACTATCCCCAGCTGCAAAGCCAGGCCCGCTTTGGCGACCTGATGGTCCAGCTTGAAGGCACGGAAAACCGGATCAACGTTTCGCGCACCCGTTATAACGAAGCGGTGCAGGAATATAACACCACGATCCGCACCTTCCCCGATGCGATCGGCGCAAAGCTGATCCACGGCGCAAAGCCGATGATCCCGTTCAAGGCCGATCCCGCGGCCGCGACCGCGCCGAAGGTGAACTTCGGTTCGGGCGCTGCTCCGGCGGCTCCGGCAGTGAATGACAACACGGCCGCTCCCGCTTCGCCCGCTGCTGCGGCGAACTGAGTGAAAGGCTGAAAGGGCGCGTCGATGCGGCGCTTCTTCCTGTGGTGCGCAGCGGTGCTGGCCCCGGTCCTGTTGACTGTGGCTGGCACCCCCGCCCACGCCGAACTGCCGCCGCGGCCGGAAGGCCCGGTACTGGATCAGGCGGCGATCATCCCCGATGCGGATGAAGCCGCGCTGGACCAGAAGCTGCGCGCCTACAACCGGGATACCGGTCGCGCGGTGATTGTCGCCACCGTCTCCACCCTCGATGGGCTGGAGGTGGAGGATTACGCCCAGAAACTGGCCGAAACGTGGGACATCGGCGGCGCGGAAACCGAACAGGGCGTGTTGCTGCTGGTCGCCCCGAACGAGCGCAAGGTCCGCATCCACACCGCGCGCGGCGTGCAGGAACGTTTGCCTGATGTGCTGGCGGGCCGGATCATCCGTGACCAGATGGTGACGCCGTTCCGCGAAAAGAACTTCGCGGGCGGTATCAACGCGGCAGTCGATGCCATCGCCGCGCAACTGAACCGTGATCCCGCCGATGCCAAGGCCATCGCCGAAGCCGCCGCTGCCGCCCAGACAGCGGGCGGACGCGATCAGGCAAGCGCAGGCAGCGTGGTCTTCTGGATCCTGCTGATCCTGTTCTTCATGTTCGTGTTCGGCCGGGGCGCTCGCCGCGGCGCGCGGCGCAGCGGGATCGATCCGGGCATCGTGCTGTGGGGCCTCAGCGAAGTTTTACACCACACCACCCGCGGTGGCGGTAGCGGCTGGAGCAGCGGCGGCGGCAGCGACTTTGGCGGGTTCGGCGGCTTTGGCGGCGGCGGCGGCGGATTCGACGGCGGCGGCGCCTCAGGAGACTGGTAATGACCCCGCCCCTCCTCCTTTCCCCCGCCGATCACGCCCGCATTTCAGCGGCCGTCCACGCCGCCGAGCAGCACAGCGCGGGCGAAATCGTGACGATCGTGACCGACCGGTCCGACGGCTATACCGATATCGCACTCGCCTGGGCTGCGCTCGCGGCGTTCACTGCGCTGACCGTGCTGTCGATCTTCCCCGACTTCTATCTGGGTCTGTACGACCGGATCATGGGCCACTGGGACCGCGCCTGGACGCCCGCCGCCGTGCTGACACTGGGGGCCAGCTTCGCGATCCTGAAATTCATCGGCGTGCTGCTGTTCCAGCTCTGGCCGCCGGCCAAGTGGTTCCTGATCCCGCGCCACATCAAGGCCGCCCGCGTTCGCGCCCGCGCGATCACCTGCTTCAAGGTCGGCGCGGAACGCCGCACCGATGGCCACACCGGCATCCTGATCTATGTCAGCCTGCGCGAACACCGCGCCGAGATCGTGGCGGATTCCGCCATTGCCGCACAAGTTGCCCCCGAAATCTGGGGTGAGGCAATGTCCGCAATGCTGACCCACATCCGCGCCGGCAACCTGGCCGACGGGATGATCGCGGCAGTTGGCCAAGTTGGCACCGTGCTGGCGCAGCACTTCCCCCGCGCCGAAAATGACCGGAACGAATTGCCGGACCGCCTGATTGAAGTCTAAGTAGCCGGAATGGCTATCGAACAACCCGAACAAACCGTCTGGCAAGGCAAATTCATCACCGCAAAGGTCAAGGGCAAGTGGGAGTATGTCTCTCGCTCGCGCGGGATCAAGGCGGCGGTGATCCTGGCGATCGACGCTGAAAACCACGTCATTCTGGTCGAACAGTTTCGCGTGCCGCTGGGCCGCCCCTGTATCGAATTGCCCGCTGGGCTGATCGGCGATCACGGCGAGGATGAGGACGCGACCGATGCCGCCGCGCGCGAGCTGGAAGAGGAAACCGGCTATCGCGCCGCGCGGATGGAAAGCCTGGGCGAATACTATTCCTCGCCCGGCATGGTCAGCGAAAGCTTCACCCTGCTGCGCGCCCACGGCCTGACCCAGATCGGCCCGGGCGGAGGGGTGGACGGCGAGGACATCACCGTCCATCGTGTACCGATAACCGGGATCGGGCAGTTCATCACCGAATCGCGCGCACGCGGGCTTGGCATCGACGTGCGGCTGCTGATGTTGCTCGGCCCGGTGTTTCTGACGGGAGAGTAAGCACATGACAGGACGGGTTGCGGGCAAAAAGGCGCTGATCACCGGCGCGGCGCAGGGGCTTGGCGCGGCGCAGGCATGGATGCTGGCCCGCGAAGGTGCGCAAGTGCTGCTGGCCGATATCAACGCAGTCGGCGCGGCTGCGCAGGCCGCCGCGATCAACGCCGAACTCGGTGCGGGCACGGCCTTTTCCGCCGCGCTGGACGTGACGCAGGAAGACCAGTGGATTGACGTGGTCGACTACGCGTCCGAGGCGATGGGCGGCCTCTCGGTGCTGGTCAACAACGCTGGTGTTGGCGTACGCGGCAATATCGAAACCTGCACACTGGCGGAATGGCACCGGGGCTTTGCGATCAACGTCGATTCGGTGTTCCTGGGCTGCCAGAAGGCGCTGCCGCTGATGAGGGATCATCAGCCGGGCTCGATCATCAATATCTCGTCCATCGCCGGGTTGATCGCCAGCGATACGATGCCGGGCTATAACGCCAGCAAGGCGGCGGTGTGGATGCTGTCGAAATCGGTCGCGCTCTATTGTGCCAAGATGGGCTGGGACATCCGCAGCAACTCGGTCCATCCGACCTTCGTCGACACCCCGATCCTCGATGGCATCGCCGCCAGTTCGGGCCACCCGAAGGATGTGGTGATGAGCAAGCTGGCCCGCCAGATCCCGCTGAAGCGCGTCGGTGTGCCAGATGACATCGCCAACGGCGTGCTGTACCTCGCCAGCGACGAATCCCGGTTCATGACCGGGGCCGAGCTGAAGCTTGACGGCGGCATCTCCGCAATGTGAAGGCGCTTCGATGGATGGGGACAACAGCAAGGCCAAGGCACGCAGCTACCGCGTGACTTCGTTCGACGTGGCGGCCGAAGCGGGTGTCAGCCAGTCCACAGTTTCGCGCGCGCTGGCGGGCGACCCGGTGGTGAGCGAGGCAACCCGGCTGCGCGTGGCCGAAGCGGCTCGCCGCCTGAACTATTCCGTCGATGAAAACGCCGCGCGGCTGCGCACCGGCAAGACGGGCACGCTGGCGGTGGTGGTGATCTGCCGCCCGGATGAAGACCGCAAGGACCTCAACCCGTTCACCTATTCGCTGCTCGGCACGATCTGCGCCGCTGCCTCGACGCGCGGCTATGAGACGCTGGTCAGCTTTCAGGACGGGCCGCAAAACCTGTCGGGCCGGTACGAGGAACGCCGCAAGGCCGACGGACTGATCGTGATCGGCACGACCCAGAACCTGGACGCGTGGAATTATTACCGCGATCTGGGCCAGTCCGGCATGAAACTGGTGTGCTGGGGCTCACCGTTCGACGACCTCGAATGGATCCGCAGCGACAACCACGCCGGGGCCGTGCTGGCGACCGACCACCTGATCGAGGCGGGCTTTCGCCAGATCGTGTGCGTCGGCTCCGAGCAGTCGCTGCAGCGCCAGTTCAAGGAACGCTATGACGGATATTGCGAAGCGATCCGCGCTGCTGGCCTTGAACCGTCATTGGTGGAAATCGAGGAAGGCCTCAGCCGCGAAGAACAAGGCCGCCGCGCCGTCCGCGCGCTGAAGGCCAGCGGCCAGCCGTTCGATGCGGTGTTTGCGGTGTGCGACGAACTGGCGCTGGGCGTCCTGCGCGAACTCACCGAAACCGGCACCCGCGTGCCGCAGGACTGCGGGTTAATCGGCTTCGACGGCATCCGCGCCAGCGCCCACGCCATGCCGCCGCTGTCGAGCATCCAACCCGATTTCACCGCCGCCGGGGCGATGCTGGTGGACAAGCTGCTCGCCGTGATCGCCGGCAACGCCCACAAACCACGCCGCGTACCGGTGACGCTGCTGGCCCGTGAAAGCACGCGGCGGGGCTAGGTCCGCCCCAGCCCGCCCGCTCCCCTCAAATGTCGTCATGCTGAACTTGTTTCAGCATCCATCGTGCCGCGCGTGCAGAGCGAAGCTGGTTCAGCGCAACGACACCGCAGCCACGATCAGTTGGCCCTGCACTTGCCGAGAGATGGATCCTGAACCAAGTTCCGGATGACAGTCGGCGGACCACTGTGACTGGTGGCTCCCTAGCCTTTCAGTGCTTGATGCGCCGCCAGCGCCCGCGCGCGCGCGGCGGCGTGATCGACGATCTTTTGCGGATAACCGCGCACCGGCTTGACCGGATCGTGGATTTCAAGATCCGACAGGTGCGCCAATTCCGGCACCCACTGGCGGATATAATCGCCCGCATCGAACTTGGGCGACTGGGTCAGCGGGGCCATGATCCGCACGAACATGTTACTGTCCACGCCCGTCCCGGCGCTCCATTGCCAGTTGACCGCGTTCGATCCGTAATCGGCATCGACCAGCGTGTCCCAGAACCACTGATCGCCGCGCCGCCAGTCGACCAGCAGGTGCTTGATCAGGAAGCTGGCGGCAATCATCCGCACCCGGTTGTGCATCCAGCCCGATACCCACAGCTGCCGCATCCCGGCATCGACGATGGGATAGCCGGTACGCCCCTGCGTCCAGGCGGCAAAATCCGCGTCGGCATCCGGCCCTGCACGCCACGGGAACCGGTCATAAGCCTCGCGCGCGTTGCGGTTGCCATAGTCGGGCAACTGGACGATCACGTTCTGGGCATATTCGCGCCAGCCGATCTCCCCCAGGAACGTCGCCACTGATCCGCCCGCAGCCGCCGTCCGGTGCCAGACCATGGCGGGCGAGACTTCCCCGAAATGCAGGTGCGCCGACAGCCGTGACGTTCCTTCCATCGATGGCAGGTTGCGATGCTCCGCATATTTCGGCGCGCGGCGCACGAAGGTTTCCAGCCGCTCCAGCGCCCCGCCCTCGCCCGGCGTCCATTCCGCGCGAAAGCCGCCTGCCCAGTCCGGCTTGATCGGCAGCAGACCCCAGCTGTCCAGCGGATCGCTGGCAGGCCAATGGGTGGGCGCGGTCAGGTCCGGGACCGGCAGCGGCGGCGCGGGCGGCATCCGCTCACTCAGCGCGCGCCAGAACGGGGTGAAGATCTTGAACGGTGTGCCGCTGCCGGTCAGCACCGATCCCGGCGGGGCCAGCGTGTTGCCGTGGTGGAGGTGCAGCGGCATAGCCTTGCCCACCGCGCGTTCGGCATTGCGCCACCACGGCTCGTAATGGTGGAGCGCATGGACCGCGCTCGCCCCGGTTTCGGCCGCCAGCGCGGGCAGCACCTCGTCCACCTTGCCGCGCCGCAGGATCAGCCGCGATCCGCGTGCGCGCAGATCGGCATCCAGACGCTCCAGCGAATGATGCAGCCACCAGCGTGACGCGCCGCCCATCCGGCGGTGGCGGGGCGTATCGTCATCCAGCACATAGACCGGGATCACCGGCCCGGCCTGTGAGGCGGCGTAGAAAGCGGCCTGATCTGCCAACCGCAAGTCGCGCCGCAGCCAGACGATGGAGGGGGTGGTCATGGTTTGGGTTTCAGTGTTACCGTAAATCCGGATCGTGCCGGAGATTGCGCGAAACGCTGGTCGGTCAGCAAGATGCCCTTTGGTCCCACCTCGGCCAGTGGCATCCGGCTCCAGAACAGGAACGCCTCTGCACCGGCATTCCCCTTTGCCCAGGCAGTGATGCGCGGATCGGCCATGTTCGTCGGGCGACCCTGCACATCAACAGCCTTGGCCCCGCCGAACAGCGACCAGTCATAGGCTCCGTGCCGGTCCCCGCTGCGCCACAGGATTTCGCGCCGCCAAAACGCCAACGGCACCGGCTGCGACACCACGGTTGCGGGATAAGGCTCGCGCATCCGCGCCAGATCGGCCGACACCTGGCTGAGCACCATGTTCAGGCCGACATAGCCCGCCAGCGCAATCAGCGCCGCGCGGGCCGGGCGCGCCGGGCGCTCTGCCCCGTCCCGCTCCCGCCGCCGCGATTGCCAGACGCCCAGGCCCAGCATCGCCAGCACCCAGATGTCGATGATGAACAGCGTATCGCCATAGAACCAGCGGCTCGAAAACGGCTCAAGCAGGCGGATGCCGTAATTGTTGAACCAGTCGAACAGCGGATGGCTGATGCAGCCGATCAGGCTGAGGATATAGAGCCACGCAAAGCTGACTGGCAGCCGCCCTTCCGGCCGGGTGCCGCGCCGGGTTTGCCAGCGGTCATAGCCCCACAACAGCCCGGCCAGCACCAGCGGCAGCAGCAGCATCGCCGGCGGCCCATGCGTAATCCCGCGCCGGAACCCCAGATGCTCGGTCCCGTCCAGCCAGAGGAAGCAGCTTGCATCCAGATCGGGCAAGTTCGCACCGATGATCAACGCGGGCATGGCGAGGCCAGTCCGGCGCTTGAGACCAGCCTGCCCCAGCGCGGCACCGATCAGGGAATGGGTGACGTTGTCCACTATTTTGCTTCACACAAAGCCACGAAGATGTTTCGCCTAACCACCAGGAGCGTAATAGTCGTTGGCCACGCGTCGAAGGCCATCCTTGAAGGTCGTTTGACCGAAATTCATCAGCAGACCCAGCGGGAGTTGCATCAATCGAAGATAAGTCAAAACCTGCTTTGCATGAACCGGTGCCAGACGCTCGATCGATTTCAGTTCGATAATCAAAGTGTCTTCGACCAACAAATCGACCTTGAAGGCGTTGTCGACGGCAATGCCCCGATAATTCATCGCAACCGAAACCTGCCGCCGTACCGAAAGTCCAGCATTGCTGAGTGCTGCCGCTAGCAGCGCCTCATAGGCCGATTCCAGCAGACCCGGACCAAGATCCCGATGAATATGGTAGCCACAATCAATGACACTGCGAGTGATTGCCTCCAGTCGATCCGGATGCAACATCTTCGTGTCTTCGTGTGACACCAAATCCCTTAAGCCGGATGCCCTTCGTGGTCGTCCACCGTCCACGTCTGCCCCTTGGCGAGCAGCTTGCCGAGGTCGGCGACCTTGCCTTCGCGGGACTTGGCGTCCTGGCCCAGCACGGCGTCTTCGAACGTCGGGCGCGGATCGTCGTAGAGCACGCCGAGGGCCATCGGGAACGGACCGAACGGCATTTCCACCAGCATGTGTGCGATTGAGCGGTTGGTGACGTCATGCACGATCACGCCGGCCGCCTGCCAATCGCCGTCCGCCACGTCGACGACTTTCAGCGTCAGCGCTTCGACATCCAGCGCAATGCCCTTGGTGCCTTTGCCGAACAGCATCGGTTCGCCAGCCTTGAGCCACAGCTGCCGGTCTTCGGCGCCCTTCGGGGCGGCGAATTCCTCGAACCGGTCCTTGTTGTAGACGATGCAGTTCTGGAAGATTTCGATGAAGGCCGCGCCGCGGTGGGCGTAAGCCGCCTTCAGCACGCTGGGCAGTTCCTTCGACACGTCGAACCCGCGCGCGATGAACCGCGCACCCGCGCCCAGGGCAAAGGCACAGGGGCTGGCCGGACGGTCGACCGAGCCCAGCGGTGTCGTCGGGCTGTTGGTGCCCTGGCGGCTGGTGGGCGAATACTGGCCCTTGGTCAGCCCGTAGATCTCGTTGTTGAACAACATGATCTGACAGTTCAGATTGCGGCGCAGCACGTGCATCGTGTGGTTGCCGCCGATCGACATCCCATCACCGTCACCCGTCACCAGCCAGACATCCAGTTCCGGATTAGCCAGCTTGATCCCCGTGGCAAACGCCGGAGCGCGCCCGTGAATGGTGTGGAAGCCATAGCTTTCAACGTAGTAGGGGAACCGGCTGGAGCAACCGATGCCTGATACGAACACCGTCTTGGATGGGTCCGCGCCCAGTTCCGGCAAGGTGCGCTGCACCGCTTTCAGGATCGCGTAGTCACCGCAGCCGGGGCACCAGCGCACTTCCTGATCAGTTTCCCAGTCCTTCAGCGTGGTCTGGACCTTGGCGATAGGGGTCATGTCGTTCATGAAAGCGCTCCTTCAATGGCCGCCTCGATCTCAGCGATCGTAAAGGGCTGGCCGGAGGTCTTGGTCAGGGGCTTGGCGTCCACGAGATACTGGTCGCGCAGCACGGTCTTGAACTGGCCGGTGTTCATTTCGGGCACCAGCACGCGGTCATAACCCTTGAGCAGTTCGCCCAGGTTTTCCGGCAGCGGCCAGATGTGGCGCACGTGGATGTGGCTGGCATCCTGCCCCTTGGCCCGCGCACGGCGAACGGCCTGGTGGATCGGGCCATACGTGCTGCCCCAGCCGACCACGGCCAGCTTGCCGCCTGCGGTGCCCAGCGTCACTTCCTGCGCCGGGATGCTCTTGGCGATGCCGTCGATCTTGGCCTTGCGGGCGTCGGTCTGGGCCTGATGGTTTTCGGACGAGTAATCGAGGTGGCCGGTATCGACCGCCTTTTCGATCCCGCCGATGCGGTGCATCAGACCCGGCGTGCCAGCCTTGATCCACGGCCGCGCGCCCTTTTCGTCGCGCTTGTAGGGCAGCAGGGTATCGCCTGCGTTCTTTTCCTGCAGGAACGATACCGGGAACGGCGTGAACGTGGCCGGATCGGGCACTTTCCACGGTTCCGCGGCGTTGGCGATGTAGCCATCGGTCAGCAGGATGACCGGGGTCATATACTGCACCGCGATGCGGCACGCCTCGATCGCGCAGTCGAACGCATCGGAGGGGCTGCGGGCGGCAACCACCGGGATCGGTGCGTCACCATTGCGGCCATAGACCGCCTGATAAAGATCGCTCTGCTCGGTCTTGGTCGGCAGGCCGGTCGACGGACCGCCGCGCTGCGAATTGACGATCACCAGCGGCAGTTCGGTCATCACGGCCAGGCCCATCGCCTCACCCTTCAGCGCGATACCCGGACCGGACGAGGACGTGACGCCCAGTTGCCCGGCATAGCTGGCCCCGATCGAGGCGCAGATCGCCGCGATTTCGTCTTCCGCCTGGAACGTGGTGACGCCGAATTCCTTCAGCCGGACCAGGCTGTGCAGGATCGAGCTGGCGGGTGTGATCGGATAGCCGCCGAAGAACATCGGCAAGTCGGCCAGCTGCGCGCCCGCAACCAGCCCCAGCGCCACCGCATCCGCGCCCGTGACCGTGCGATAGAGGCCCGGCGGCGAGGCCACCGGATCGAGGTGAACCTTCTTGATCTGGCCGCCCAGTTCCGCGGTTTCGCCATAAGCATGGCCAGCGTTCAATGCGGCGATGTTGGCATCGGCGAGCACCGGGTTCTTGGCGAACTTACCCTTCAACCAGTCAATCAGCGGCGCGCGATCCCGGTCGAACATCCACAGCGCGAGCCCCAGCGTCCACATGTTCTTGCAGCGCAGCGCTTCCTTGTTGCCAAGGCCGAACGGCTTCACCGATTCCAGCGTCAGCGCGCTGATATCGAAGGCCAGCAATTGCCACCTGGCCAGACTGCCGTCTTCCAGCGGGCTGACGTCATACTTCGCCTTTTCCAGGTTCCGCTTCGAGAACTCGCCCGTGTCGGCAATGATCAGCCCGCCCGGCTTCAGGGCCTGCACGTTGGTTTTCAGCGCCGCCGGGTTCATCGCCACCAGCACGTCGGGCGCATCGCCCGCAGTGTCGATCTCGGTCGATCCGAAGTTGATCTGGAACGCCGAAACGCCAAACAGCGTACCTTGCGGCGCGCGGATTTCCGCAGGGAAATCAGGGAATGTGGCCAGATCGTTGCCGGACAGCGCGGTCGAAAGGGTAAACTGCCCACCGGTCAACTGCATCCCGTCGCCAGAGTCTCCGGCGAACCGGACGACGACTGATTCGGGGGCGTTGGTGGACTGGACTTTGGGATCGGCGAGTTGCGTTGCCATGCTTGTTCCTTGTCAGGCGGACCGGCCGCCCCTTCTCACTCGGAAGCCGCCCTAGTCCCCTCCTTGCCGACTGCGCAATCAAGAAAAACTGTCTCGTCAGCAAAACCACAAGAGGAGCGCCAAGGCGGCTAGTCAAGTGGCATTTAGCGACTTAACCTGCCGATTAAACAGCAATGAGAGAGGATTCCCTGATGCCCGATACCACGCCCTACGTGCGTCCCGACGTGAAAGCTGTGCTTGATGCACTGGTTGCGATCGGCGGCCCGGAAATGAGCGACATTCCGCTGGCCGACGCCCGCGCAGCCTATCTGGCGATGGGCGCGATGCTGGAAGCGGACGCCTTGCCGCTGGCGGTGATCAAGGACCTGGCCTGTCCCGGTCCTGACGGCGACATCCCGCTGCGCCTGTATGACGCCCGCGAAACGCGCGCAGCCGGGCCGGTCATCATGTTCTATCACGGCGGCGGGTTCGTGATCGGCGATCTGGATACGCACCACGCGCTCTGCACCGAAATCGCCACGGCAATGGATCTGCCGGTGGTGGCAGTGCATTACCGCCTTGCCCCCGAAGCGCCCTATCCGGCGGCGGCGGACGATTGCGAAGCGGCGACCCGCTGGGTGGCGGAAAGCCCGGCTGACCTTGGCCTCACCGTCACCGGCCTGATCACCATCGGTGACAGCGCGGGCGGACATCTGGCCATCGTCGTGCCGCAGGCGCTCGCGACCAAGGCCGCCGCCGTGCCGGTGATCATGCAAGTGCCGATCTATCCCGCAACCGACGAATCGTCGGATGGCTCGATGCAGGAATTCGCCGAGGGTTTTGTTCTGACCAAGAAAACGATGGACTGGTTCATGGACTGCTACGCCCCGGTCGCGGGGGAAGCGCGGGCCTATCCGATCCACGGTGACCACACCGCCGCGCCGCCAACCGTACTGGCCACGGCGGGACTTGATCCCTTGCGCGATCAGGGCCGCCGCTATGCCGCCGCGCTGATCCAGGCCGGGGTGGAATGCCACTACATGGAAATGAAGGGCATCGTTCACGGCTTCGTCAACTTGCGCAAGGCTGTGCCCAGCGCGCAGGCCGATACGCACACCATCTTCAAGGCAATGAAGTTGATGCTGGAGCGGATTTCGGCCTAAAGGGCCCCATGACCGATCCATTTGCCAATTTGCCGTATCGCCCCTGCGTGGGCGTGATGCTCGTCAATTCCGCCGGCCACGCCTTTGTCGGCCGGCGGATCGACAACCAGGAGGGTGAATTCTGGCAGATGCCGCAAGGCGGCATCGACGACGGCGAAGACCTGCGCGACGCGGCCTTGCGTGAACTGTGGGAAGAAACCGGCGTCCGCGCCGAACATGTGACGATCCTGGCGCAAACGCGCGAGGAGCTGCTGTATGATCTGCCGCCCGAGCTGCTGGGCCGGGTGCTGGGCGGCAAGTTTCGCGGCCAGCGCCAGCACTGGCTGCTGGCGCGCTTTTCGGGCGAAGATGCGCAAATCGATCTGGAAGCGCACAATCCGCCGGAGTTCTTCGACTGGAAATGGCTGGAACCGGCGCTGCTGCCGGATGTGATCGTGCCGTTCAAAAAGCGCGTTTACCGTGCCGTGCTGGATGAGTTCCGCGATCTGATCTGAACCACCACCTGACTGCTCCCCCGCGCAGGCGGGGGCCTCAGGCGGGTAGACGCGATGGGGTGCGGTTCACTGCGCGAGGATGCGAGTCACCGCGCGGGGCTCAGTTTTCCACCACCACCGGCTCGGCCTTGATCTGATCGGCGGTCACCACCTTGGGCACCGGGCCAGCCGCAATCGCCGCTGCCAGATCGCGTGCGGGCGCACAGGTTCCGCCGCACAACTGGTTCAGCCGCGACAGGTTCCGCCGCGCCTTTTCGACCGCGCCCTTTTCCACCAGCGCCAGGCCTTCGCCGCCGATCGCGTACTGGTTGTCCGGTTCCAGCTTCAGCGCTTGCCGGTAATAGCGCAGCGCCTTGCCCTGCATCCCCTGCTTGCGGGTTGCTTCGGCCAGATTGAGGTAAATCGCAACATGGCCGGGCTGCACCACCAGCGCGGATTCATAGGCGTCGATCGCCCCATCGACATTGCCAGCGGTCAAGGCCGCGCGGCCTTGCTGCACCAGCGACGCAGCGCGCGGATCAAGCGGCGCGGGGGCTTTGCCCTGACCCACGCTGGACGTCACCGCGACCAGCATGGCCAGCGCGAGGGCAGCGGGGGTATAACGCATCATTTGCTCCCGAATGGTCGGCATATCAGTTGAGCTATCACAGCTTCAGCAGGCGCGCGACGAAAAAGCCGTCGGTGCCGTCATCCCACGGCGACAGCCGCAGCCCCGACCCACGCGGGTTGCCTGCGCCGATACCGGGCGCCTCGGCCCGCCAGCCCGGCTGGCGCGCCAGAAACGCGTCGATCTGGTTTGCCCCTTCGGCATCGAGCAGCGAGCAGGTGACAAACACCAAACGCCCACCGGGGCGCACCAAGCCGGCTGCAATGTCCAGCAAGCGCGACTGAACCGCAGCATAGCGGGCCACTTCCTGCGGGCTGAGCCGCCAGCGCGCTTCCGGGTTGCGCCGCCAGGTCCCGGTGCCCGAACACGGCGCATCGACCAGCACCGCGTCGGCCTGTCCGGCGAGGTCGGTCAGCAACGCTGTCTCACGCTGCGGATCGAGCAGCCGCACCTCGATATTGCTGACCCCAGCCCGCTCCGCGCGCGGGGTCAACCGCGAGAGGCGCGTCCGATCGGTATCGCAGGCGATCAACCGCCCCTGCCCGTCCATCGCTGCCGCCAGCGCGAGCGTCTTGCCGCCTGCCCCGGCGCAGAGGTCAATCACCGTTTCCCCCGGCTGCGCGGCGACTGCCAGACAGGTCAGCTGCGATCCGCCGTCCTGCACCTCAATCTGACCCGCCTGATAGGCGTCCCAGCTTTCGACATTGGTGCCGTGCGGCAGGCGCAGTCCCTGCGGGGCGAGCAGCGGTTCGCCCGCCAGCGGCAGGTCCAGCGTAGCGCGGTCCGCCTTCAAGGAATTGACCCGGATATCGAGCGGCGCCCGGTCCAGCAGTGCGGCGGCATTGCTCGCGCTTACCCCGCTGGCGCTCAGAGCCTCGGCCAGCCAGCGCGGTGCGATCCCGGCTTCGGCCAAGGGTTCATCGGCAGCGATGGGTTCAGGCGCATGGCGCGAACCGTCGAACAGTCCGGCCAATGCCGCATTGCCGCTGGCCAGCAGCACCACCGCCGCTCGCCCGTTTGCGGGGATTTCACCGCAAGCGCGGATCGCGGCGTAGGCCAGGTCGCGCACCGCGCGGCGATCCCCGCTGCCTGCAAAGCGGCGGGTGCGGAACCAGTCCGAGATGATCCGGTCGGCCGGAGCCCCGCCCCGGCGCGCGGCGTCAATCACCAGATCGAGCACTTCGATCGCAGCCTGAACGCGGGCCTGTGGGGTCATGGTGTTTGGTTACCCCTGCGCAACGTGTCTCGACTTCGCTCGACACGAACGGATAAACTCAAGCAAGCCCAACGACGTTCGTGTCGAGCGAAGTCGAGACACGCCCGCACCGCCCGGTTACCGCGTCGGGTAATTGGGCGCTTCGCGGGTAATCGTCACATCGTGAACGTGGCTTTCCTTCAGCCCCGCCCCGGTGATCCGCACGAAGTTGGCCTTGGTCCGCAGTTCCTCGATGGTGGCAGAGCCGGTATAGCCCATCGCCGCCTTGATTCCGCCGACCAACTGGTGAACGACATCCTTGGCCGGTCCCTTGTAAGGCACCTGGCCTTCGATCCCTTCAGGAACCAGCTTCATCTGGTCCTTGATATCGCCCTGGAAATAGCGGTCCGCGCTGCCGCTGCCCATCGCACCGACCGAGCCCATGCCGCGATACGACTTATAGGCGCGGCCCTGATAGAGGAACGTTTCACCCGGTGCTTCCTCGGTCCCGGCCAGCAACGATCCGACCATGACCGACGAGGCCCCGGCGGCGAGCGCCTTGGCCGCATCGCCCGATGTGCGCAAACCGCCATCGGCAATGATCGGCACGCCCGCGTCGCGCGCGGCGCGTGATGCTTCCATGATCGCGGTCAGCTGCGGCACGCCCACGCCCGCAACGATGCGGGTCGTGCAGATCGAGCCGGGACCGATCCCGACCTTGACCGCATCCGCACCAGCATCGATCAGCGCGCGGGTGGCGTCATAGGTGGCGACGTTGCCGGCGATGACCTGCGCAGAGTTGGACAGCCGCTTCACCCGTTCCACCGCGCGGGCCACGTCCTTGTTGTGACCGTGCGCGGTGTCGATGATCACGACGTCGCATTCTGCCGCCAGCAGCGCCTCGGTCCGTTCAAAGCCCTTGTCACCCACCGTGGTTGCTGCGGCCACGCGCAGGCGTCCGGCGGAATCCTTGGTGGCGTTGGGATACGTGACCGCCTTTTCGATATCCTTCACCGTGATCAGGCCGACGCAGTGGAACGCATCGTCCACCACCAGCAGCTTTTCGATCCGGCGCTGGTGGAGCAGACGGCGCGCTTCTTCCTTGCCCACGCCCGTGCTGACCGTGGCGAGGTTTTCGTGCGTCATCAGTTCACGCACCGGCTGGGCCGGGTTATCGGCAAAGCGCACGTCGCGGTTGGTCAGGATTCCGACCAGCTTGCCACTGGCTTCGACCACGGGAATGCCGCTGATCCGGTTGGCCTGCATCAGCGCGCGGGCTTCGCCCAGCGTCGCGTTCGGATCGATCGTGATCGGGTTGACCACCATCCCGCTTTCAAACCGCTTCACCGTGCGGACGGCAGCGCATTGTTCTTCCAGGCTGAGGTTGCGGTGCAGCACCCCGATGCCGCCCAGCTGGGCCATGACGATGGCCATATCGGCTTCGGTCACGGTGTCCATCGCGGACGACAGCACCGGGATATTCAGCGCAATCTCACGCGAAAGCCAGGTCCGGGTATCGGCCATCGACGGCACGATATCGGATTCGGCGGGCTGGAGCAGGACGTCGTCAAACGTCAGGCCAAGAGGGATATCGATAAATGCCACAGTGCCTCGGGGGGTCTAGAATCGTGGCGGCCCATGTAAACCCACTCCCCGAAAAGGGCTAGTGCGTTTTGCCGCGCTATTTCGCGGGTGGATCGGCCGGTGCAGGGACCTTCTTCGGATCGGCGAACCAGCGGGCCAGCGCAGTCAGGAAAGTCACGTCATCCGCCGCCCCGCCCAGCTCGATACCGGGCTTCACCTTATCGCTGGGGCGGTGATAATCACCGTCCATGAACCGTTCCATCCGGCCCATATCCGACCACGCGGTGGACACCATCACGGCCGGAACATCATGCTGAAGCAGCGCCCAGCCATCCTGCCGCCGGACAAACGCATTGGCCTCGTCCCCGGCCACCAGTTTCTTTTTCTGCGCCTTGGCCGCTGCTGCGATCTGCGCGTCCAGCCCGGTCATCCCCTTGCCGACGACCGCGAACGGCGATCCGGCGGGCGACACTGCAACGGTATCGATGTTGAACGCCGCCACGATCTGATTGAGCGGCAACGGCGGATTGTCGGCAAAGGCGTGCGCGCCCAGCAGGCCGATTTCCTCTGCCGTCGTGGCCAGAAAATAGACATCGCGGTCCGGCGTGATGCCCCGCGTCAAGCGCCGGGCAATCTCGGTCAGCACGGCCAGCCCGCTGGCGTTGTCGATCGCGCCGTTGCAGATCAGGTCTTCGGCAGGCGGCTCGGCGCAGCGCCCGAAGTGGTCCCAGTGTGCCAGCAGCAGCACCGCCTTGCCATCGGGCTTGCGGCCCGGCAGCTTGCCGATCAGGTTGTGGGTGTTGATCCGCGTTTCGCGGGTGGTCGCCTCCAGCGTCGCGGTCAGCTCGATCAGGCGCGGGACAAAATCGGGGGCCGCTGCGGCAGCCTGCAACCCTGCCAGGGTCTGGGATGTTCCGGCCAGCAACCGGTCCAGCCCTGCGCGCGTGATGAAACCTTCCAGATCGCCGCCCAGGCTGTCACTGGCCAGCGCATAGCCTGACCGTTCACGCCGGGCGCTGACATTTTCGAGCGTCCGGTCGCCATCCAGCACGGTAAGCACGGCGGTTGCCCCGCCTTTCAGCAGCGCGTTCTGCCGGTCCGAATCATCGCGCCCGCCATCCAGCAGCAGCGCGACCCGTCCGGCCAGATCAGTGCGCGGCGGGATCACCTGCCCGGTACCGACGAACACGATCGGCGCGTTTTCCACCAGACTGCGCTTGGCCGACGTCAGCACCAGCGCAGAATCGGCTGGCAGGATCAGCCGCCGCCCCTTGCGCAGAAACATCGCATTGCTGCCATAAGGCTCCCGCGCGACCAGTTTGACCGGCGCGAACCAGCTGTGCAGCGGGTCGTTGGTGCCCGATTCCAGACCGATATCGAACCATTGCTTGCCCAGATAACGCAGGGTCTTCGATTCCCCCTCCGTCCCCGGTTCGCGCCCTTCATAGGCGTCGCTGGCCAGTTCGGTGATGTGGGCCAGCAGCTGGGCTTCCAGCGCCTTGTCCCGCTTGGGCGCGGCGACGGCCGGGGACAACAGGGCGCAGGTGGCGAAAGCCACCACCACCCCTCGCCTCATCGCTCTAAAGCCACGCTTCATCGCGGCGAGCCTACACAATGCGCAACCGGCCACAAGCGCCGTTCGTCGAGTGGATTCAGTTAAAGCCGTGTGGTGGCAGGAAAGTTACAGTAGCCCCGGCTCCGCGCCTTATTCCGCCGTCCAGCCGCCATCCATGCTTATATTCGTACCGGTGATGTTCGCTGCGGCATCCTTGCACAGGAACACCGCCATTTCGCCGATATCGGATGGCTGGACGAACTTCTTGGTCGGCTGGCGCTGCAACAGTACATCGTTGATCACCTGTTCGCGCGTCAGCCCGCGCGCCGCCATCGTATCGGGGATCTGGTTTTCGACCAGCGGCGTCCAGACATAGCCCGGACTGATGCAATTGGCGGTGATGTTGTGCGTCGCCAGTTCCAGCGCGAGGGTCTTGGTCAGTCCGGCCAGACCGTGCTTGGCCGAGACGTAGGCTGCCTTGAACGGCGATGCGGTGAGCGAATGGGCGCTGGCGGTGTTGATGATCCGCCCCCACCCTGCGGCCTTCATGTGCGGGATCGCGAGCCGGCAGGCATCGAACGCCGCCGTCAGGTTGAGCGCGATGATCGTGTCCCACTTTTCGACCGGGAATTCTTCCACCGGGGCGACGTGCTGCATCCCGGCGTTGTTGACCAGGATGTCGATCGGCCCGGCCCCGGCCATCAGCGCCTCGACCCCGGCGCGCTGCGACAGGTCGGCAGCGACGTGGACCGCGCCCAGTTCAGCGCAGAGCGCGGCAATCGCGGCTTCATCGCCAAAGCCTGACAGCACCACATCGGCCCCTTCGGCCCGGAGCGACCGCGCAATGGCGAGGCCGATGCCCGACGTTGAACCCGTTACCAGCGCCCGTTTGCCCGAAAGGAACATTCCCGACTCCAACCCTATGAGAAAACACGTTACACGCGGGCATTGCCGCTGGGTCGCAGCCCTGTCCAGCGTCTTGGCCAAAGTTGCATGGCCGTTGTTTTGAGAGGTAGCGCGATGCGTCTTGACGATTTCGATCCCAACGCCGTGAATGTCGAGGATCAGCGCGGCGGGGGCGGCGGATTCCGGATGGGCGGCGGGGGCGGCAAGATCGGCTGCGGGACGCTGGTAATCGCGCTGATCGCGGCGGTCGTGTTCGGGGTCGATCCCACCCAGATGCTGGGCGGGCTGCAACAGATGCAGCAGGCCGGACCGGAAGTGGCCGGACCTGCGCAAGGCGGTTCGACTATTTCCGAAAGCTGTTCGGTCGATGCAATGAGCCGCGAAACCTGCAACGCGCTGTCCTCGCTCAACAAGACCTGGGAACCGATCCTCCGGGCGTCCGGCACCGCGTTCGTGCCGCCCAAGCTGGTGTTCTATGCCCAGTCCGGCAATTCCGGTTGCGGCGCGGCGCAAAGCGCGATGGGTCCGTTTTATTGCCCCAGCGACAACGGGATCTACATCGACACCGATTTCTACCGCGAGATGGAACAAAAGCTGGGTGCGGGCGGCGATTTTGCCCGCGCCTATGTGATCGCCCATGAATATGGTCACCATATCCAGACCATCACCGGCATCTCCGAGCAGATCAGGAGCGCCCAGGCGCAGAACCCGCAGGCTGCCAACCGGTTGCAGGTGCGGATGGAATTGCAGGCCGATTGCTACGCCGGGGTCTGGGCCGCCAAGAACGCCGACCGGATCGAACCGGGCGACATGGAAGAAGGGCTGAACGCCGCGCACTCCATCGGGGATGACACCCTGATGAAAAAGGCGGGACGCCGCCCGGTTGAGGCATCGTTCACGCACGGCACCAGCGAACAGCGCATGACCTGGCTGAAGCGCGGGCTGGAAAGCGCGAGCGGGGACGCCTGCGATACGTTTGCTGATCTGCGATAGCCGCCCCGATTTGCGATAGCCTGTTGCCTGCAGGCGGCGGGACTGGTTGGGATTTGCGGCTGGGTGTGACACTGTCCGGACCATGCGCTTTACCCCTGCCCTGTTGCTGTCGCTGATCCTGATGGGCACCACTGCCCCGCTGCTGGCCAGTCAGGAGCAGGAAGCGGACAAGCCCGTAACCAACCGCGACGTCAGCGCAGGCGATGTGGTGCGCACGCCGATTTCCGATCTCAACTTGCGCAAGGGTGATATTCCCGACCTGCTGATCGCCGCGCAGGCCGATCCCTATGGCGTCGCGGATTTGCGCAAATGCCCGCAGCTGTCCGCTGCCGTGGCGGACCTTGACGCCGTGCTGGGGGATGACATCGATCTGCCGACGGACGGCAAGCCGAAAATATCCGCCGGGCGCGTCGCCCAGGCGGCGGTCGGTTCGTTCATCCCGTTTCGCGGGCTGATCCGCGAGATTTCCGGCGCGAATGAGCAGGACCGCCGGTTGCTGCTGGCCGTACAGGCCGGGTTTGCCCGCCGCGCCTTCCTGAAAGGTTACGGGCAGGCACGCGGCTGCCGCTATCCCGCGCGCGCCGCGCCGCTGCAAATGCAGGCGTCGGCCCCTGCGGCAACTGCCAAATCTTCCGCCAGGGAGAAGCGCCAGCGCGGGCAGAAGGTCCAGTTCACGTCTCAGCCGGTCGTGCAAAAGGTCGACTGATCGGCCATCCTGCGTTAGCCCTGCGGTCATGCGCCTGACCGACTGCCACAACATCGACGATTTCCGCCGCCTCGCACGGCAGCGGCTGCCCTGGCCCGTGTTCGATTACATCGACGGCGCGGCGGACGATGAACTGACCAAGGTGCGCAATACCGAAGCCTATGCCCGCGCCGATCTGGTGCCGGACGTGCTGGTTGGGGTCGACACCATCGATACCAGTTGCACCATCCTGGGCCGCACCAGCGCCTTGCCGCTGATCCTGTCTCCCACCGCGCTGCAACGCGTGTTCCACTGGCAGGGCGAACGCGCCGTCGCCCGCGCGGCAGCGAAGTTCGGGCTGTGGTTCGGCATTTCCAGCCTGGCCACCGTCTCGATCGAGGAGATCGGGGCGATGGGTGACAATCCCAAGATGTTCCAGTTCTATTACCACAAGGACCGGGGCCTCAACCGCAGCATGATCGAACGCTGCCAGGCGGCAAAGTTCGATGCCATCGCGCTGACGGTCGACACCATCGTCGCCGGCAAGCGCGAACGCTGCTCCCGCAGCGGGTTCACCTCACCCCCGAAGTTCACCGCCCGCAACCTGCTGGGCTATGCGATGAAACCGCGCTGGGGGCTGGATTACCTGCTGCGCGAAAAGTTCGCACTGCCCAACCTCGACACCCACGTCAGGGAAGGCACCGGCGAGGCTGTGTCGATCGCGGGCTATTTCAACACCATGCTCGACCAGTCGATGGACTGGAAAATGGCCGGGCAACTGCGCGAGGACTGGGGCGGCAAGTTCGCGCTGAAAGGCGTGATGAGCGTGTCCGACGCGCGCCGCGCGGTGGCAATCGGTGCCGACGCCATCATGATTTCCAACCACGGCGGCCGCCAGCTGGACGGCAGCCGTTCCCCCTTCGACCAGCTCCCCGAAATCGTCGATGCGGTCGGCGGGCAGATCGAGATCATCTGCGACGGCGGCGTCCGGCGCGGCACCCACGCGCTGAAAGCGCTCTGCGCCGGGGCCACGGCGGCATCGGGCGGCCGCCTCTACCTCTATGCCCTCGCCGCTGCCGGTCAGGACGGGGTCGAACGCGCGCTGGGCATCCTGCAGGACGAAATCGAACGCGGGATGAAGCTGATGGGCGTCACCCGCGTCGATCAGTTGACGCCAGACCGGCTGCGCTGGCGCTGATCGGGCGGTTTTGGGGTGCCTGAGCGTTCAAGCCGTGTAACAAGCCTGAAATGCCCCGATTGATTTAAAACGACTTTCTCCAGGTTAGTTGATGAAAGTCGTCCTCTGGGCAATGTTTTTGCAGCAACGGGGCAGCCCTGCCCGGTGGAGCGCCATGCGTGAATCCAACACTGTCAAAGAACCGTTCCCCAGTGTGACAGCATGACGTGATGTAGGAAAACGCAGGCTTTGCCTCGACGCGCCCGGCATCCTCGACGGCGAGGTCAAACGCGGCTTGAACCTGACGCCGATTGCATTACTTTGGCAACGCGGGCCGGGCCCCTCTGGCGACCAGACCGGTCGTGATGTCGGACCGCATCGGGTGTGCCCGATGCCGGTTTGCTGAATATTCGCCATGCCGGTGCGTGGGCCACTCGTTTCTGAACGACGAAACGAGGAACTTGCCAGTGACCGACATCAATCGATCCAGATCCGTGGCGCTCTATGCCCCGCTGGGCAGCTTCGCCGTGGACCGGGGGCCTGCAGCATACGCACCGGCACTCTGTCAGGCGATCGGTGCCAGCCTGACCGGACTATTGTTCAACATCGAGGCCAATACCGCTCCGTCCGCCGAAGCACGCAGCTTTGCCGTGCTGGAACAGGAAGCGCGCGATCGTGATGGCATCAACGCCGACAATGCCGCGCAATTGGAACAGCACTGCTCCGCCCTGGGTGTAACCGCCCGCACCGTGACCGCGATTGACCATTCGCACGGACTCATCAACTACATCGCCGACCATGCGCGGCTGCACGATGCACTGGTGATCGGATCGAACCGTTCCGGCCCACTCAGCGACCGGATCATTGCCGAAAATCTGCTGTTCGAAACGGGTCGCCCGCTGCTGGTTGTTCCGGCTGCGCACGACGGCAGTTTTGCGGCGCAGCGGATCGTGGCCGCGTGGGACAACACCCGCAACGCCGCCCGGGCACTGGGCGATGCGCTTGCCCTTCTGCCGCAAATTGCCGAAATCGTGCTGGTCATGATCGGTGATGACAAGGCGATCTATTCAACCCTCGATCACGCCGATCTGACAGAAACCCTGGCCCAGCGCGGCATTGCTGCACGGGTCGAGCAACGGCGTCTGAACGGCCGCAAGATCGGCGACGCCCTGCAGGACACCGCGATAGAACTGAACGCCGACCTGCTGGTCATGGGCGGCTGTGGTCATTCACGCTTGCGTGATTTCCTGCTGGGGGGAGCCACGATGAGTGTGCTCGACAACCCGCGCCTGCCGGTCCTGCTGTCGCACTGAAAGAAAAAGGCCGGGGTTTTGCGCCCCGGCCTTTTTTTCATTTTCTTGCGAATGCGCGGCTTAGTAAACCCGCTTCTTCGGCTTGATGTAGTCCACGTCGTCGGTCAGCGTGAATTCGTGCACCGGGCGGTAGTCGATCCTGACCTCGCCGCCCTTGCCGCCCCAGCCGTTGAACCACGCGGCGGTGTGCTTCATCCATTCGGCGTCGTTGCGATCGGGGAAATCCTCGTGCGCGTGGGCGCCGCGGCTTTCCTTGCGGTTGTGGGCGCCGTGCAGGGTGACGCTCGCCTGGCTGATCAGGTTGTCCAGTTCCAGCGTTTCGACCAGATCCGAATTCCAGATCAGCGAGCGGTCGGTGACGTGGATGTCTTCCATCCGCTGGTAGGTTTCGGCCAGCTTGACCTTGCCTTCCGCCATCAGTTCATCGTTGCGGAACACGGCGGCATGGGTCGACATGATGCGCTGCATATCGGTGCGCACTTCGGCCGTGGGCGATCCGCCCTTGGCGTTGCGGAAGTGGTCGAGCCGGGTCAGCGCGAGGTCGGCGCTGTCCTTGGGCAGGGCCTGATGCGCGGTCTGCGGCTTGATCAGTTCCTTCAGGCGGTGACCGGCGGCGCGGCCGAACACCACGAGGTCGATCAGCGAGTTCGAACCCAGACGGTTGGCGCCGTGGACCGAAACGCAGGCCGCTTCGCCCACCGCGAACAGGCCGGGGACGATCGTTTCCGGATTGCCGTCCGCGCCGATGGTCACGACTTCGCCGTGATAGTTCGTCGGAATGCCGCCCATGTTGTAGTGCACGGTCGGCACCACGGGGAGCGGCTGGCGGGTCAGGTCGACCCCGGCAAAGATCTTGCCCGATTCGGTGATCCCCGGCAGGCGTTCGCCCAGAACCTTGGGATCGATGTGATCGAGGTGCAGGTAGATGTGGTCCTTGTTCGGACCGACGCCGCGCCCTTCGCGGATTTCCAGCGCCATCGAGCGCGAGACGACGTCGCGCGATGCCAGATCCTTGGCCGAGGGGGCATAGCGCTCCATGAAGCGCTCCCCTTCGGAATTGGTCAGGTAGCCGCCTTCGCCGCGCGCGCCTTCGGTGATCAGCACGCCCGCGCCGTAGATGCCGGTCGGGTGGAACTGCACGAATTCCATGTCCTGCAGCGGCAGGCCCGCACGCAGGACCATCGCCCCGCCGTCACCCGTGCAGGTGTGGGCCGAAGTGGCAGTGTAATAGCTGCGGCCATAGCCGCCGGTTGCCAGCACCACGGCCTTGGACCGGAAACGGTGGATCGAGCCATCGTCCATGCACAGCGCAATCACGCCGCGGCATTCGCCGTTTTCCATGATCAGGTCGATCGCGAAGTATTCGATGAAGAAGTCCGCGTCGTACTTCAGGCTTTGCTGATAAAGCGCGTGGAGCATGGCGTGGCCGGTGCGGTCCGCCGCGGCGCAAGTGCGCTGCACCGGCGGGCCTTCGCCCATGTTCTGCATGTGGCCGCCGAACGGGCGCTGATAGATCGTGCCATCGGCGTTGCGCGAAAACGGCACGCCCGCGTGTTCCAGCTCATACACCGCCTGCGGCGCTTCGCGGACCATGTATTCGATCGCGTCCTGATCGCCCAGCCAGTCAGACCCCTTGACGGTGTCGAACATGTGCCAGGTCCAGTGATCGGGCGAATTGTTCATGAGGCTTGCGGCGATCCCGCCCTGCGCGGCCACGGTGTGGCTGCGGGTGGGGAACACCTTGGTGATGCACGCGGTCTTCAGGCCGGCTTCGGCGCTGCCCATCGTGGCGCGCAGGCCAGAGCCGCCCGCGCCGACGACGACGGTGTCATACGTATGATCGATGATCTTGTAGGCAGGCGCGGACATCAGGCAGCTCCCAGCGCGAGGCGAACGATGCTGAACAGGCCGAAAGCGGCCCCGGCAAAGGCGGAAAGGTTGAGCAGCGCCATGCAGGCGAACTTGTTGGCGTGTTCGTGGACGTAATCCTCGATCAGCACCTGGATGCCCAGCCGCGCGTGCCAGAACACCGACACGATCAGCAGCACCATCGCGGTGGCCGGGATGCCGCCCGAAATCCATTCGCGCACGGTCTTGAAGTCATAGTCCGGCAGCGTCACCAGCGAGATGATCAGCCACAGCCCCAACACCAGGTTGCCAATGGCGCTGAACCGCTGGACCAGCCAGTGATGTGCCCCCGAGTGCGCCGAGCCAAGCCCGCGCACGCGTCCGATCGAAGTTCCGTTACCCATGTTCCAGCACTCTCAACGCAGGATCGTCGCCCAGGTGGCGACAGTCAGCACGATGGCAATGATCGGTGTAATCACCGACCAGAAATTGTTGCTTTTCAGTTCAAACCCCGCGCCGATATCCAGCACGAAGTGGCGCAGACCAGAGCACATGTGGCTGAAAAACGCCCAGGACAGCCCGATCAGCACGACCCGGCCATACCAGGCGGTCGCGTGTGCGGTGAATGCGGCATAGGCAGCTTCGCCGCTGACCAGCGACCCCAGCCACCACAGCAGCAAACCCAGACCGGCAAAGGCCAGCGCGTTGCCGGTGACGCGGTGCAGGATCGAGATCGCCATCGCCGGACCCCAGCGCCAGATCTGCAGGTGCGGCGAAAGCGGGCGGTTGTTCACTCCGGCCATGCGGCTGTTCCCTTTCGTGACTCTGATCGGACGCGAACGCGCCCGTGTTCGAGCCAACCCCATAACCAAAACGCGGGGCCGTGCAAGCGGTCCTAAGGGCTTATCTGACTTGTCGAAGGCTACGCCCTGCGCCAATGGCATGGGATGAGCACACTTACCGCCCTTGTCACCGGATCGTCGCGCGGGATTGGCGCGGCCATCGCCGCCCAGCTGCGCGCGCGCGGCGTCACCGTCATCGGCCATGCCACCCGCGCGGTGGATGCGCACACCATTGCCGCCGACCTGACCGATCCCGGCGCACCCGCGCGGATCTGGGCCGAGGCGCTGGAGCGCAGCGGCGGGCGGATCGACCTGCTGGTCAACAACGCGGGCCTGTTCAGCCCCAACCCGATTGCGCTGTCGGACATCGCCTGGCTGGACAACTGGGAAGACACCCTGCGCATCAACCTGACGGCGGCGGCGGAACTGTCCCGCTTTGCCGTGAAGCACTGGCTTGACCGGGGCGCGGCCGGGCGGATCGTCCACATTGCCAGCCGCGCCGGCTATCGCGGCGATTCGCCCGATCACTGGCACTATGCCGCCGCCAAGGGCGGGATGATCGCCATGCACAAGACCATCGCCCGCCAGTATGCCGCGCGCGGCGTGATGAGCTATGCGATCTGCCCCGGCTTCACCGACACCTCGATGGCCGACGATTATCTGAGCAGCCGGGGCGGCGCCGGGCTGCTGGCCGACATTCCGCTGGGCCGGGTGGCGACTCCGGACGAGATTGCCGCCATCGCCACGTTCTGCGGCCTCGATGCGCCGGAAAGCATGACCGGCGCAGTGCTGGATGCCAACGGGGCGAGCTATGTTCGCTGACGCCCCCCACCACCCCAAAACCCCCTCCTCTGAAGAGGATGGGGCTTCACGGCGGCGCTCTCGACTCCCCCTCCTCTTCAGAGGAGGGGGCCGGGGGGTGGTGAGCGGTCTTGCCCTTGCGCTGCTGCTCGGCGCCGCCCCCGCCCCGCTGGCGAGCCCGCCGGGTGCCAGCAAGGACATCGCGGGGGCCTGCGCGGGGCGTGACGGCTGGTCCGATCCGGCTCCGCCGACGCATATCCATGGCCGCAGCTGGTATGTCGGCACGTGCGGGATCACCGTGGTGCTGGTCGAAACCGCTGCCGGGCTGGTGCTGATCGATACCGGCCCGGAAGAGGCCGCGCCGCACGTGCTCGCCAATATCCGGGCGCTGGGGTTCGAGCCCCGGCAGGTCAAATGGCTGCTGATGACGCATGAACATTTCGACCATGTCGGCGGCATGGCTGCGATCCAGCGGGCGACCGGCGCGCGGCTGGCCGTGGGTGAGGACGCGGCCGCTGCGATGCGCAACGGTCAGGCCGATGCACACGACCCGCAAGCGACTTGGCTGGCGAAATATCCGATGGCCCCCGTCCGGGTCGACCGCACGCTGCGCCATGGCGGCGCGCTGGTGGTGGGCGGAACACGCTTCACCCTCCACGCCAACCCCACTCATTCGCCCGGATCGACCAGCTGGACCTGGCAAAGCTGCGCAGCGGACCAGTGCCTGACGGTGGCCTATGCGGATTCCACGAACACGATTTCCGCCGACGATTACCATTTTACCGCCCACCCGGACCGGATCGAGGCAGCCCGCGCCGGGCTGCGTGTGATCGAGGCCTTGCCGTGCGACGTACTGCTGACCCCGCATCCGGGTGGCAGCGCCCTGCTGGAACGGCTTTCCGGCAGGGCAGCGCTCGCCCAGCCGCGCGCCTGCATCGCCTATGCCGCCGGGGGGAGCGATCGCCTCGCCAAGCGGCTGGCCAGGGAGGCGGAAAGCAAATGACCAGCTGGAAACTCACCACCTACGCCCCCCGCGCCGTGATCGAAGGCGCGCTGCTGGCGCATGAGGACGCGCTCGACTGGGACGCAGACATCGTCATATCCGGCAGCGAAATCGCCGAGGACAAGCCGGACGACTGGCGGCTGGAAGCGTGGCTGCCGCGCAAGCCATCCCGCGCCGACAAGGCCGCGCTGACCGGCCTGTTCGCGGGCAAGCCGCCCAGGTTCGATCTGGAGCAACTGCCCGAAACCGATTGGCTGACCGCCAGCCAGCAGGGGCTGGAGCCGATCCGCGCCGGACGGTTCCATGTTCACACGCCAGACCATCCGCCGCTGAACGAGCCGGGGGTGCGCGATTTCTGCATTCCGGCCAGTCAGGCGTTCGGCACCGGCCAGCACGCCACGACCGCCGGGTGCCTCGCCATGCTGGACGCGATGAAGCGCAGCGGCGTGGCGGTGAAGAACTGCGCCGATATCGGCACCGGCACGGGCCTGCTGGCCTTCGCCGCGCTGGACCTGTGGCCGCGTGCGCTGGCCACGGCGAGCGATATCGATCACGTCTGCGTCGGCGTGGTGGAAGACAACGCCGCGCTGAACGGCATAGCAATAGGTGCGCGGCCCGGTGAACTGATCATGCTGGTGGCCGATGGGATGGACCATCCGCTGCTGGCCGCACGCGGGCCATATGATCTGGTGATCGCCAATATTCTGGCCGGACCACTGATTTCACTCGCCCCCGATTTTGCCCGCACACTGGTGCCGGGTGGGCACTTGCTGCTGGCCGGACTGCTCGAAACGCAGGAACCGCAAGTGCGCGCCGCCTGCCGCCGCGCCGGGATGCGGCTGGCGGGACGGCTGGTGAACGGTGACTGGTCGATCCTGTGGCTGCGCAAACGCGGCGGCGGCCGGGTCTACGGCTCACGCCCCGGCACGCTGCCCGAATAGTCGCGCCGGAGGTGAGCGCCCGGAGTCTGTGAAGCTCTTGCGCAAATTGCCCCTCCCCGGTGGGGAGGGGTTGGGGTGGGGTTTATACCTCGACAGGATAGGCCCCCATCCCACCCCTTCCCCACCGGGAAAGGGCTTTTGCGATTGGACAGTCCCTAGAACCGCGCGAAATGCTCCAGCCTGATGCGGGCAGTGGTATAGGATGCCAGCCCGTCATGCCGGTAGACCCGCACGCCTTCCGCCCGGAACGTCAGGCCGGCCGGTCCGAACAGCCGCCCCGCCGCGCCGCCGCCCAGTTCCTCGAACCGGTTGTCGCGCAGCCCCTTGGTGTCGAACCCGGCCGCGCCGTGGAGATAGGCGTCAAACGCCCAGCGCTCACTTTCCGCCAGTCGCAGGCCGGGGCGGACGCGGGCGGTGAACAGCACGTTGTCGTCATAGCGGGAATAATAGATCCCGTCGGCATAGACGTCCGCGACCGGGCGGATGCCACCGCCGTCGCGCGGGGCCATGTTCCAGTCATTGAAATAGAGAAACCCGCCGCGCAGATCGCCGCGCCAGCGCGTTCGCCCCCGGTCGGCCAGATCATAAGCCGCGCCGCCTTCGACGAACAGCGCCAGGCCGGTCAGCGGGCGAACCCGCAGGCCCACCGCCAGCGCAGCCATGTTGTCGGTAAAGACCTGCGGCCCGAATGGTCCGCTGCCAGAGCGGCTGTCGGCATTGATCCGCACGCCCAGATAGCCTTCGACCATCGGACTACCGGCCAGCACCACGCCGACCCGCGCCTGGACCGGCAGTACCGCCATGTCCCAATGCGAGTTGTACTCAGGCGCTGCGTACGTTTCGGCAAAGACATCGCCCTTGCCCGCCGCGCCGGCTGCGTTATCGGCCTCACTGAGATAGGCGAGTTCGCCCCGTGCCGCGTCATCCGCCGGGTCCACTTCGACCGCGCGGGTGAACGCCGCCAGCGCCCCGGCCCGCTGGCCCAGCGCCTTGCGGATATAGCCGATCTGCCGCCACAGGTCCGCGCGCTCCGGCTGGATCGCGACCGCGCGTTCGAACCACGGCAGCGCTTCGGCCTGACGGTCCTGCCGGAGCAGGTAATAGCCCGCTTCCAGCTGGATGCGCGGATCGTCCGGATAGCCCGGCGCGGCCTCTGCCAGCGCTGCAAAGGCGGTGGCCGGGTCCTGCGGCGCCTGCGCGTAATAACGGTTCAGCACAGCTTCGGGACTGGCATGGGCCGCCCCGGCACCAACCAACGCCGCCCCCGCGAGCAGCGCAGCGGCCAGACGGGACCAGCGGACGGGCACACCCGGACCGAACGTCATTTCTGCCCCCCGGCTTGCGCCAGCACCCCGTCCAGCAGGCTCAGCGCGGCGCGGGTAAAGGTCACCATGTTGCCGATCCGGTCATCGCTGGCGGTCTCGGTCACGCGGACCTGTTCCACGCCGGGACCGACGACCGCACAAGCGCTGATCCCCGATGCCACGCCCAGCGGGTGCGCGCTGCCCCCGGCGGAACCGGTTTCGGCAATGCCCCACTCCGCCCCGAACCGGTCCCGGATCGCGCGGGCCTGAAGCACGGCATATTCGCTCGTGGCGGACCGCATTCCGGCATAGGCATCACGCGGCAGATCGAACAGCACATCGCGGGCGCGCAGCGAATAGACGATCCCCCCGCCGACATAGAATTGCAGCGCCCCCGGAACGGTCAGCAACGCTGCGGCGATCAGCCCGCCGGTTGACCCGTCCGCCACCGCGATTTTCTCGCCCCGCGCTTTCAGCGCTTCGGCGATCCGCGCCGCAATCGGGTGAAATTCGTTGAGCACAATTAAATCACCTCGGCATTAAGTCGATAACCTACAGGAACTGACACCAGTGCGCTTCGGAGACAATCGAGATTGGGGCTCCCCCTTGGCGGAGTTCACAAGCCCTCAAAATTTTGGCACCCATTGAAGAATGTTTCCATGAGTCAGTCGCATAACTCCCGATAACCAGATAATCTGTCTTGCGAGTTAGGGAACCGATTTCACCGTTTCGTTCAAGCACGGCACGTTCGCAATCTTTCCTTTGGCCATAGGAAAATGTTCCTGTGAAGACAAACTGTTGGCCCTCAAAAGTGACTGAGGGAGCTGGACTGCAAAGCGGCAAAGTTGTCGATTTCAGCGCTTCACCTAGCTCAATTTCGCTTCCGCCAAGATTCTGCAAGGTCTCGAACAGATCGGCGTGCTCGTCTTGATCCATCACTCCATCCTTCAGGACTGCGTTCACCCGCACCCACAGAGTCTGGAGTAGAGGTTGATCACTTACCGAAAGACTTGCTGCTAACCATCCTTGAAGGAACTCAACTTCACTCTGATTCAATGTTCCGTCTGCACATAAACCACGAGCCAAGCCGATCATCTCGTCCATTTGACGCGCGGAAATGCGGTCGTTTGAGACCTTGTTAAAAAAAGAGTTGTCCTTGGTCATGCGTATCCCCAAGTTTTTCTACTCGGCCAGTGACTTGAAGCCATTCCTGCTCAGTCATCACTTTAATTCCTAATTCCAAGGCTTTCTTACGCTTTGACCCGCCACCCTCTCCAACAACCAGGATGTCGGTGCTGCGGCTGATTGACGCAGCCACACGCGCGCCTAATTTTTCCGCCAAGGCCTTTGCTTCGTCACGCCCCATCGTAGCTAATGTGCCTGTGAAAACAATGGTTTTGCTTGTCACTTCACTCAGGACAACTTCAATTTCGAAATCTTGCGGGTCAACCTCGTTAAGCAGGTCAGTCCACACTTCGCAATTGTGTGTTTCATGGAAAAAGTCTGCAAGCGCAAAAGCGGCAGAAGTTCCGATACCCTGGGAATTGACCGCTAATATTTTCCGCACTGATTCAATCATTCTCGCGTTGAAAGACGCCTTGCTTTCCTCGACCTCTTGCTTCGCATATTGGCGCAACAAATATATTTCGTTCGCCAATTTGGGTAAAACCCTCAAATCCCGAACGCCCTTCATTAGCTCGCGAGCCGTGACTTCTCCGATTTCTGGAATTCCAAGAGCTATGAGAAATCTAACTGAGTCTGGCGTTCGCTTTGCTTCAATCGAAGCGAGTAACTTCTCCGTAGATTTGAGGCGCTTACCCTTTGGGCCAGCCATCTCGTTCTTATATTTCTTCAATCGGAAGATATCTGCTGGATTTTTAATCCAATCCTTTGCGAGAAAATCCCGAATTTTTCTCTCGCCCAGCCCCTCGATATCGAGCGCACCCCGGCTGACGAAGTGCTTCAGCCGCTCGGTCCGCTGCGCCGGGCAGACCAGCCCGCCGGTGCAGCGCACATCGACCTCGCCTTCCTCAGCCACCGCTTCGCTGTCGCACTGCGGGCAATGATCGGGAAAGGCAAAGGGCGCGCGCGGTTCGTCGCGGGTCAGGTTTTCGACCACTTGCGGAATCACATCGCCCGCGCGCTGGATCACCACCCGGTCGCCGATCCGCACCCCCAGCCGCGCGATTTCGTCGCGGTTGTGGAGCGTGACGTTGGAGACGACCACGCCCCCCACCGTTACCGGGGTGAGCCGCCCTACGGGTGTCAGCTTGCCAGTGCGGCCAACCTGAATGTCGATGGCTTCCAGCGTGGTTTCGGCGCGTTCGGCGGGAAACTTGTGCGCCATGCCCCAGCGCGGCGCCTTGGCGACAAAACCCAGCCGCTCCTGCCAGTCGAGCCGATCGACCTTATAGACCACCCCGTCGATGTCATAGGGCAGCTCCGCCCGCTCCCGCTCGATCCGGCGGTAGTGGTCCAGCATCGCCGCGGTATCGGCGCAGCGCACCAGCAGCGGGGATACCGGCAGCCCCCAAGCGGCAATCGCCTGCATCACCTCCAGCTGGGTCGCCCCCGGAACCGCGCTCGCCGCGCCCCAGCCGTGCGCCCAGAACCGCAAGGGGCGGCTGGCGGTGACGCTGGCGTCCTTTTGCCGCAACGATCCAGCGGCGGCGTTGCGCGGGTTGGCGAAGACCTTGTCGCCCTTTTCTGCCTGCGCGGCGTTGAGCGCGGCGAAATCGGCCTTGCTCATGAACACTTCGCCGCGAATTTCGAACACGTCCGGCACGTTGCCGCGCAGGATTTGCGGAATGTCGGCAATGGTCGCGACATTGGGCGTCACGTCCTCACCCACCTGCCCGTCCCCGCGCGTCGCCGCGCGGACCAGCAGGCCCTTTTCATAGCGCAAGGAGCACGACAGCCCGTCGATCTTGTCCTCCGCCGTCATCGCCACTTCGGCGTTCTCCGGCAGCGCCAGGAACCGCCGCACCCGCGCGACGAATTCGGCCACGTCCTCGTCCGAGAACGCGTTGTCGAGGCTCATCATCCGCACTTCATGGGTGACTTTCGACAGCGGCGATGCAGCGACTTCATGCCCGACCTGACGGCTGGGCGAATCAGGGCGGATCAGGTGCGGATAGGCCGCTTCCAGTTCCGCATTACGCCGCACCAGCGCGTCATAGTCCGCGTCGGAAATCTCCGGCGAATCCTCGGCATGATACAGCTTGTTATGCCGCGCGATCTGGCGCGCCAGCCGCATCAACTCGTTGGCGGCGTCGGCTTCGGATATCGGGTTCATGCCGCCTGCTCCCCCTCCTCTTCAGAGGAGGGGGCGTTCATCAAGCAAGACTCCTCCCCCTCCTCTTCAGAGGAGGGGGCTGGGGGGTGGTGCAGCGCCCCAGCCCAGCGATTGCCCCGTTCTGCCAGAACATCCGCCAGCATCGTCAGCACCCCGTCGCAATTGCGCATCACATCCTCGTTCGTGAACCGCACGGTCCGGTATCCGCTTGCGCGCAGCATCCGCGCATCGCGCAGGCGGTCTGTGTCCGCATCGTGCGTATCGCCATCAAGTTCGATCGCCAAGCCCTTGGCAGGACAGAAGAAATCGACAATCCGGTTGCCGATCACGGCTTGCCTGCGGAACTTGTATCCGGCGAAACGGCGGTCGCGCAGCTCCATCCAGAGCTTGCGTTCGGGCTCGGTCGGGTTGCGGCGCATCGCGGCGGCGCGTTGCAGCAAGGTTTGGCGTGTTACGCCACCACCCCCAACCCCCTCCTCTGAAGAGGAGGGGGCTTTAGCGGCCTGCCCCCGCTGCTTCGAAGAGGAGGGGGCTTTAGCGACCTGCCCCCCCTCCTCTTTAGAGGAGGGGGCCGGGGGGTGGTGGAGCCCCATCACACCCGCTCCAGCAACCGGTCCGCTTGCGCCCGCGCCTCTGGCGTCACTTCCGCGCCGGACAGCATCCGGGCGATTTCCTGCCTCCGACCGTCCGCGTCGAGCAGGTGGACCGAGGTGCGCGTCACCGTCCCCTCGCTCGATTTCGCGATCACGTAGTGGCGGTTGCCGCGCGCGGCGACTTGCGGGCTGTGCGTGACGGCCAGCAACTGGCCCCCGCTAGCCAGCCGCGCCAAGCGCTCACCAATCGCCGACGCTACCGCACCGCCAACGCCGCGGTCGATTTCGTCGAAGATCACTGTCGCCGCGCCGCCCTGCTCCGCCAGCGCAACCTTGAGCGCGAGGATAAAGCGCGAGAGTTCGCCTCCGCTTGCAATCTTGCCCAGCGGGGCGAAATCCGCGCCGGGGTTGGTCGAGATCAGGAATTCCACGCCGTCGCTGCCGCTTGGCCCCCAGCGGTCCTCCGGCAAGGCGGTCACGCTGGTGCGGAAGCGGGCCGCGTCCAGCTTGAGCGGGGCGAGTTCCGCCGCCACCGCCGCGTCCAGCCGCTCCGCCCCGGCGCGGCGCAGCGCGGAGACTTCGGCGGCCAGCGCGCGATAGGTATCGCCCGCCGCCTGCGCCGCCGCTTCCAGCCCGGCCAGCGCCGCTTCCCCGCCCTCGATCGCATCCAGCTGCTCGCGCATGCTGCGCATTTTTGCTGGCAGGTCATCGACCTGGCAGGAATGCTTGCGGGCCAGTGCGCGCAGATCGAACAGGCGGGTTTCGATCCGGTCGAGCGCGGCGGGATCATGGGCCAGGACTTCAACCGCGCGGGAAATCTTGTCCTCGGCCTCGCCCGCCTCGATCACGGCGCGGTCCAGCGCTTCCAATGCCTCGGTCAGCAGGGGATGCTCCGCCGCGATCCGGTCCAGCCGCCGCGCCGCGCCGCGCAGGGCCGCCAGCGCCGAATCCGAGCCGGTCCAGAGGTGCTGCAATTCGGCCAGATCGCCGGAC
Source organism: Novosphingobium sp. (assembly GCF_030699305.1). Classification (GTDB taxonomy): domain Bacteria; phylum Pseudomonadota; class Alphaproteobacteria; order Sphingomonadales; family Sphingomonadaceae; genus Novosphingobium. Next base: position 62,252 of record NZ_JAUYNB010000031.1, on the reverse strand, counting down.
AGCCGCTCCCCCTTCTGCATATCAGCGCGGGCGGCGGCGAGGTCTTCCTCCTCGCCCTCCACCGGGGCCAGCGCGGTCAGTTCAGCCAGATGCGCCAGCAGCAGATCGCGGTCCGCCGCCGCCTGCGCAATCGCTGCGCGGCGTTCTTCGAGCGCGCCCGCCGCAGTGCGCCACGCTTTCCACGCCGCATCCATGCCCGCCCCGTCGGCGCGGGCATAGCGGTCCAGCAGCTGGCGATGCCCGCGCGGATTGACCAGCCCACGGTCGTCGTGCTGGCCGTGCAGTTCCACCAGAAACGGCGCGAGTTCGCGCAGCAGCGCCGCGCTGACCGGCTGGTCGTTGACGAAGGCCTTGGACCCGCCGTCCGCTTTCAACCGGCGCTTGATCAGCAACGGCTCGCCCGGTTCGACGTCCACTTCCGCTTCGGCCAGCACGGCCCGCACTCCGGCGGGCAGCTGGGCAAATTCAAAGCTGGCGACCACGCTGGCCTGCTCTTCCCCGCCGCGCACCAGCCCGCTGTCGGCCCGGTTGCCCAGCACCAGCCCCAGCGCGTCGAGCAGGATCGACTTGCCCGCCCCGGTTTCCCCGGTCAGCACGCCCAGCCCATGCCCGAAATCGAGGTCCAGCGCCTCGATCAGCACGATGTTGCGGATGGATAATCTGGTCAGCATGTTCGCGACTCGTTCTAGCGAACATGCACGCGCGCGCAAATCCCCCTGCCGAGATTGGCAGGGGGATTATCCGGAAATCAGAACGTCGCCTTGATTGTCGCACCAAAGGTACGCGGATCGCCCGGCTGCCCGGTGATCAGCCCGGTGTTGCCGCCGGGCACGTTGAGCGCTTCGAAGAATTGGACGTCGAAGGCGTTGCGCACCCAGCCGAAAATGTCGAACCCGGCATCGGTGCGGAAACCGAGGCGGAAGTTGTTCAGCGAATAGCCGTCCACCCAGGTGTAGGCCGAGGGCGAGGGATTGGACGAGAAGCTGGAGCGATAATTGCCGTCAAACCCCAGATAGACCTGCCCGTCCTGCCCCAGGAACTTCGCCGGAACATTGTATTCCGCACCGTAACTGAAGGTCCATTCCGACACGCCGGGCAGGCGCTGGCCGGATATGTCGCAATTGGCCGGGCTGTTGGTGCCGGGGACGCCCGGCGCGCCGATCACCGCGCCGCTGCCACCGCCCGACAGTTCCGGCGGGCACGGCGCGTCGACGAACTTGCGGTACTTTGCATCGTTGTATGCGCCGTTGACGTAGACGTTGAACCGGTCACTCGGCCGCAGTGAAAAGTCGACCTCGATCCCTTGCGAACGAACCTGCTGGGCATTGGCCAGATAGCCGCGCACCAGCCCCAGGCTGCCATTGGTGACTTGTGCCTGATAGTCCGTGATGTCGGTGCGGAAGATCGACAGATTGAATGTCGCCTTGCGGTTCCAGAACTGCGCCTTGATCCCGGCCTCATAGTGGTTCAGCGATTCCGGCAGGATGGTCTGCGCCGCCAGCGCCGGAACGCCGGTGGTATCATTGGGGACGCCGTTCTGGTTGATCCCGAACGACTTGAAGGTCTTGGCATACGTCGCATAGGCCAGCACATCGGCCGCCAGTTCGTAACTGAGCGTCAGGTCATAGCTGAAGTTCCAGTCGCTGCCTTCTGGCGCGTAGGATTGCGGTGCAAAGATCGCCAGTTGCGCCGCCTTCACCGCCCCGGACTGGCCCAGCAGCACCGGATTGCCCAGCCCATCGAACACCTTGCGGTCGTAGAAGCCCTTCTTCTTGTCATAGTTCAGCCGCACGCCCGGCTGGATCGACAGGGCATCGGTAACTTTCCAGCTGGCCTGCCCGAACAGCGCCGCGCTGGTGTTGATGAGGTACTGCGTGTTCAGCGCCGTCAGCCCGTTCAGCACCGCCGGATCACCGGCCAGCGCATTGGTCGGATTGATGTTCCAGCGGCTCGACGCGGGGCCGTGCTGTTCAGTCCCCTGCGTGTCGATCCGCTGGTGATAGGCGAACGCACCCAGCACGAAATCCAGCTGGTCCCCGCTCTGCGAATAGCGGAACTCCTGCGTGTATTGATTCTGCTGCGATGGGTTCTGTGATTTCGTGACGATCGGCAGGCCGGTGAAATCGCGGTCGTTTTCCGGCTTCCAGTCCCAGAACCGCCACGCCGTCACGGAAGTAAACTCACCCGCACCCAGATCCCATTTGATCCGCAGCGATGCCCCGCCGATCTTGTTGCCCGCGTTAAGGTTGGCGTCGATGTCGGTCAGCCGGTCAAACGCGTTGGTGCTGACCACGGTAAAGTTCTGCGCGGCGGCCAGCGCGGCGTATTGACGGGCCAGCGGTCGCTGGGTCGATCCGGTGCGAACATAGACCGTGCCGCAGCATTCCGGATTCTGCGCGCTGTAGTCCCCGGCCAGCGTGATATCGAGAGTATCGGTGGCGCGCAGCAGCAGTTGGGCGCGCAGGCCGAGGTTGTCCTGTTCGTTGATCCAGTTGCCGCTGGTAACGTTGAAGATCGTGCCCCGGCGGCTGGTGGACGACAGCGCGATGCGCGCGGCCAGCCGATCGGACAGCGGACCGGAAACCGCCGCCTTGGCCTGCTTGAAGCCGAGGTTGCCGACGGTTACTTCGGCGCGGCCTTCGAAGTCGAACGTCGGCTGGCGGGTCGCGATGTTGATCGCACCGGCCGTGGTGTTCTTGCCATAGAGCGTGCCTTGCGGGCCGCGCAGCACTTCGATCTGGGCGACGTCCAGAAAGTCGAACGTCGATGACGCCGCGCGCGAATAATAGACGTCGTCGACATAAATGCCTACGCCCTGCTCGATCCCGTCGTTGGTCAGGCCGAACGGCGCGCCCAGCCCGCGAATGTTCGCGGCGCTGTTGCGCGGGTTGGAGGAATAGAACGTCACCGACGGGGTCAGCTGGGTCAGACGGCCGACATTGAAGCTGCCGGTGTTGTCGATATGATCGCCGCCTACTACCGAGATCGCCAGCGGCACCTCTTGCGAGGTTTCCTGACGGCGGCGGGCCGTGACAAGGATTTCCTGTTCCGGAGCGGTCGCGCCGGTACCGGCCGCGGAAATCTGCTGGTCATCGGCGGGTAAACCGGCAGCCAGCGCGGGAACCGCGATGAACGCGGCGGACGTGACAAGGGCGGTGCGGACGAACGAATGCATTTCCAATTCCTCTGAAGGGTATTGGCCGCATCCGGTGGTCCGGTCTGCAACGGTGGTGGGTGGCTTTGGTATCGGGTTAACGGGTTCGGGCAGGTCCGGTCATGCGCGGCCGGACCTGCCCGGCGGAGGGCATCAGCCGAAGCGCTGCCGCTCCGTAACATCGAGCTGGACGACCCGGCCTTCATGGACGGTCAGCTGGACCACCCCGAATCGCAGCTTGCCGACCGCCCGCGAAACGGCATCGAGCACGGACTCTGGAATCCGGCCGGGCGGGCTGTTGCGGTTGGCGGCAGGCGGCAAGACTGGGTGCTCCATCGGTCGGCTCCTTCGCCGCCGACACTAACTCTACCTTATAGATAGACAAGTGCAGATTCGCTTCCACGCGATGAAGCGCAACTTTTGTGCGCCGGACCGCTGCAGGCCCGCTTGTGTAACCGAACCGTCACCGCCCTGCCACGCAACCGCAACTTTCGCGGCGCAGTGGAGGGTTCCGAGTTGGCCCATTCCGGAGAGCGCCATGGCAAGTCGGATACGCACCACGATCAGTAACCTGCCCGCCTGGCTGGACCTGCCTGAACCACAAGCATTCCGGCCCAAGCAGCGCTATCGCACGATCTGGATTTCGGACATCCACCTGGGCACGCGCGGCTGCAATGCGGTCATGCTGCTGGATTTCCTGCGCTCGGTCGAATGCGATGTGCTCTATCTGGTCGGCGATATTCTGGATGGCTGGCGGCTGCGCAAGGGCTGGTACTGGCCCGATGCGCACAACGAAGTGGTCCGCCGCGTGCTCAAGATGGCACACGGCGGCACACGCGTGATCCTGATCGCGGGCAACCACGACGAGATGCTGCGCCCCTATGCGGGGATGAGCTTTGGCGGGGTCGAAGTGGCGCTCGATGCGATCCACGTCACCGCCGATGGTCGCCGCCTGCTGGTGACGCACGGCGACAGTTTCGACAGCGTGGTGCTCTATGCCCGCTGGCTCGCGTTTCTGGGGGACCAGGCCTATTCCGTGCTGCTGCGGCTGAACGTGGTGCTGAACGCGGTCCGGCGGCGGTTCAAGCTGCCGTACTGGTCGCTGTCCGCCTATCTGAAAAAGCGCGTCAAGAACGCGGTCCAGTTCATCGGCGCGTATGAGGAAGCCGTGGCCCATGCCGCGCGTGACCAGTTCGTCGACGGGGTGGTGTGCGGCCACATCCACAGTGCCGAAATCCGCCAGATTGGCGACATCACCTATTACAACGACGGCGACTGGGTCGAAAGCTGCACGGCGCTGGCCGAAGCGCGCGACGGCACGATCAGCCTGATCGACTGGGCCGAGGAATGCCGCCTGCGCGCGGCCAAGGGCACTGTCACCACGGTTTTGGAAGAGAAGGAATACGCATGAGGATCGCGATCTGCACCGACGCCTGGCACCCGCAAGTCAACGGCGTGGTCCGTTCGCTGGCGATGACCGTTCATCAGCTGGTTCAGCGCGGCCACGCGGTGGAACTGGTGACGCCCGATCAGTTTCACACCCTGCCCCTGCCCGGTTACAGCGAGATCCGGCTGGCGCTGGCCCCGCGCTTTGGCACGCGGCGGACGCTGACGGCGTTCGCGCCGGATATCGTCCATATCGCGACCGAAGGCCCGATCGGCTGGAGCGCGCGGCGCTGGTGCCTGGCCAACGCCGTGCCGTTTACCAGCGCGTTCCACACGCGCTTTCCCGATTATGCCGCGCTGCGCACCGGGCTGGATGCGGAACGGTTCTGGCCGCTGATGCGCCGGTTCCACGCCGCCAGCCGCGCGGTGCTGGTATCGACCCCGGCGCTGGGCGTTGAACTGGCCACGCGCGGCCTGCCGCAGTGGCGGCTGTGGTCCCGGGGGATCGACCGCGAGGTATTCCGCCCCGGTCATGCTCCGCTGCCCGAACTTGCCGCATTGCCCGGCCCGATCATGCTGTATGTCGGGCGGGTTGCCGCCGAAAAGAACCTGCCCGCGTTCCTCGACACCCCCGTCACCGGCACCAAGGTGGTGGTCGGCGAAGGGCCGGAACTGAACCGCTTGCGGCTGCGCTATCCCGAAGTCCGGTTCATGGGTGCGCTGACCGGCGAGGATCTGGCGCGGGCCTATTGTTCAGCCGATGTGTTCGTGTTCCCCAGCCGGACCGACACCTTCGGGCTGGTCCTGATCGAAGCGCTCGCCTGCGGGCTGCCCGTTGCTGCATTCCCGGTCCCCGGTCCGCTGGACGTGCTGGGGCCGGACGGGCGCGGCACGGATGGCACGATGCCCGCCACGGTCGGCGTGCTGAATGAAAACCTGGCCTACGCGATCCAGCGGGCACTGCGCCTGGATCCGCTGGCAGCGGCGGTCTATGGGGCCAGCTTCGGGTGGGATCGGGCGACCGACCAGTTCACCGACGCGCTGACCGAAGCGCTTACTCAGCCGCTTGCTGTTCCTGCACCGACGCATCGGGAAATGGCGGTTCCAGCGTGATCTGATCGGCCAGGCTGACCCGGTCCAGCATCGCCGCCATCTCATCGCGCAGGGTCAGCATCAAGCCGCGCAGGCGGCAATCGGCTTCGGGCAGGCAGTTCTGGCAGGTTTCGTGCGCGTTGCGGCTGGCGCACGGGACCAGCGCCAGGCTGCCGCGCGTCAGGCGGATGATGTCGCCATACCGGATATCGACCGGGGCCAATCCCAGTTCATAGCCGCCGTCCCGCCCGCGGTGCGAGATAACCAGTCCCTCGCGCACCATTTCCGCCAGAATAACGGTCAGGAACTTGCGCGGGATGTTCTGCGTTTCCGCGATGGTATCCAGCCGCACCGGACCCTGCCGCCAGGTGTCGGCAAGGTGCTGCAAGGCGCGGATCGTATAGCGGGTTTTCTGCGATAGCATAAGCGGGGCTTATCAGCGCCCGCCCACGCCAAATGTCAACCGGCTGGGTAGAAAGTTTTGGCCTGTGGCGTTATTGCCGCATGGCAGCGCTTACGAAACCTGCGTTCCGGCCGCGTGCTTCTGCATCAGGTCGAACGCCTTTTGATACCATTCACTGCCGGGATAGTTCGATCCCAGCACGGCAGCAGCCTTTTGCGCTTCTTCCGGAATGCCCATCGCCAGATTGGTTTCCACGATCCGGAACAGCGCCTCAGGCGTGTGGCTGGTGGTCTGATATTGATCAACCACGGTGCGGAACCGCAGCGATGCGGCCAGCCAGCGGCCCGACCGTTCATAGAACCGGCCGATTTCCATTTCCTTGCCCGCCAGGTGATCGTTCACCAGATCGATCTTCAGCCGCGCATCCGACGCATAGCGGGTGCCCGGATAGCGCCGGACCACTTCGTTCAGCGCGTTGAGTGCCAGCAGCGTGTTCTTCTGATCGCGCGACACGTCGCTGATCTGTTCGTAATAGCACAGTGCGATCAGGTAATAGGCATAGGGTGCATCGCGGTTGCCGGGGTGAATTTCCAGAAAGCGCTGCGCGGCCTGCGTGGATTTGTTGTAATCCTTGGCCACGTAATAGGAGAACGAGCTCATCAGCTGGGCCCGGCGCGCCCAGGGCGAATAGGGGTGCTGACGCTCGACCTCATCAAACAGCGCAGCGGCGACGCGGGTATCACCCCGGTCCAGCCGGTCTTTCGCGGCGCGATACAGCGTATCGACGTCGCGCGCGACAAACGCGGTGTCGCGCGGCTTTCCGCCTCGTCCGCCACAACCGGCGGTCAGCGAAATCGCCACAGTGGCGGCGGCAAGAATGGCGAGCTTCAGCGGAGAACGAGCGTGCATGGGACGGCCTATAACCACCCCCAGCCTGAACGCCAAGTGAAGTTGCAGTGTTGTGCCCGATCCCGCGTCATCGCGGCCTATTCCCAATATGCGATGCAGCGCACCTCGATCGAGTTGCGCGTCCGGGTATCTGGCAGGCTGGTATCGTGAAACGCGGTGTGCGGGCAGCGCCACGTCACCTCGTGGTCACTGTCATAGAACTTGAACAACAGCACATCATCTGCCGCCATGTTCGAAAAATACCACCACCGGTGGGCAGCGCGGTACCGAAAGATCGACGCGGCGACCCGCTGGTCCTCGCCCGCAACCGGCGCGATCAGATCATCGCCAGTCGGGAACTCGTCCACCACGAACAGCGTGTTGTTGGCGGTTTCATCGCCCACCACGGACCGCCCGTCCATCACCGCCAGCGGCCAGTCCTGCGGCCCCGGAGAGAACGTGCGCCAGAACGAAAAGCAGCAGTGCCGCCGGTAGCCCGGCCCGTCCGGCCGCCGCTCCGCATAAATCCGTGCGCCCGTGCGTTCACCGGTCAGCGGGTTGTAATCGACATGCGCCTCGCCCGCCGGGGGCTGGAGGCCGCCGACGTGCTGGTAATTTTCCACCTTTTCCTGCGCGCGTGCGGTCAGGTCCGCCGATGTCCGGATCATCCAGCCTTGCGCCGCGACAAAGCTCGCCCCGGTGAGCGCCGCAACCGCGCGCTCCACATCGGCGTTGTAGAGCAGGTTGATCGCGCCGGTATCCGCGAAGTCCGCCACCGGGGCAGGCCACTTGCCCAGCATGAAGCCATGGGTATCCAGCGTGAAGTGATCGCGGATCGGCATCCCGTCACGCACCGGCATCGGATGATCGACGTAATCCCCGGTGTTCATTTCCGCGCCGCAGCTGACATAGCGCCGGGTGATGTAATCGCCGTCCCCCAGATAGCGGATCAGCGCGGGCGCAACGCGCGCATCCGCCTCAATCGCCGCATAGTCCGTGCTGGCGGCGGTGCCGGTTGCCATGTCTCTCTCCAGTGCATTTGTATGCTTCACCGACAATCTTATCGATTGTCAGGACACTGGCAAGCGGAACTGGCTGAATGCGAAACCGGCGGGGATCAGCTCTTCAGTTTCCAGCCGCTGCGAAGCAGGCGATACAGCACCAGCGCCAGCACCACGTTCAGCACGCCCAGCCCGACCGCGCCGTGCAGCACCGCCAGGTTGGTATCGCCGATATCGCTCTGCCCCAGAAAGCCGAAGCGGAAGCCGGAAATGACATAGAAAAACGGGTTCAGGCGGCTGATCGTCTGAAACAGCGGAGCCAGGTTGTCGATCACATAGAACGTGCCCGACAGCAGCGACAGCGGCGCGATCACGAAGTTGGTGACCGCAGCGTTATGATCGAACTTTTCGGCCCAGAGCGACGTCATCAGCCCGACCAGCGCCAGCATGATCGAACCCATCAGGCCAAACCACGCCACCGCCCAAGGGTGCGCCATCGTCAGGTGCACATCCGGCCACAGCAGCATTGCACCATACAGCGCGAGGCCCACCAGCACCGCGCGCGTGACCGCTGCGCCGGTCATTGCCAGCATCAGTTCGCCCTCGGACAGCGGCGGCATCAGGTAATCGATGATCGTGCCCTGGATCTTGCCCGCCAGAAAACTGAAGCTGGCATTGGCAAAGGCATTCTGCATCATCCCCATCACGATCAGCCCCGGCGCGACGAACGTGGCGAAGTTCACACCCAGCACCATCCGCCCTTCACGTCCCAGCGCGACCGTGAAGATCACCAGAAACAGCAGGGTGGTAACGGCCGGTGCCCAGATCGTCTGGGTCTGCACCTTGAAAAATCGGCGCACTTCCTTCATATAGAGGGTCCAGAGCCCCAACCGGTTGATCCGGTGGATCACGGGCACTCCCTGCGCCGGAAAGTTGCGTTGTCCCACACCCGGTTCGGGAAGATGGGCAGACGAAGCTGCGGGTGCAGGAACAGGTTGATCGGCCATGCTGTGGCGACTATCGCCTTGCCTTCAATGTGGCAAGCGGGACACACGGTATCGGCCCCGCAAGGAAGTGGACAGGGAATGAGCTGGACCGACGAACGGATCGAAAAGCTGACCAAGATGTGGGAAGGCGGCTCCACCGCCAGCCAGATCGCGGAGGAGCTTGGCGGCGTCAGCCGCAATGCCGTGATCGGCAAGGCGCATCGTCTGGGGCTGAAAGCGCGCCCCTCGCCCGTAAAGGCGAATGAAAAGCCCGGCGACAAGTCGGCCGCCACCCCGGCCCCGGCCAAAGCCGTAAAACCTGCGGCGGAACCGGTTGCGCCGCGCGTTGCAGCCGCGCCGCCGCGCGCTGCTGCACCATCTCCGGCAGTGTTCCCGGCGGCGGCAGCCCCGCGTGCGGCCGCAGCCCCCGCTGCTGCTGCCGCTGCGGCCCCCGCAGCGGGCGACGCCCCGCCCGCCGCGCCGCAGCCGCGCATCGTTTCGGTCGGCCCCGGCGGCTTTCTGCGCCAGGGCCCTGGCGATCAGCAGGCCCCGATCCCGCCCGCCCCGCCGCGCCGCCTGGTCCCGGCCAAGCCCAGCCCGGAAATCGCCGACAAGACCGGCCTGCTCGACCTGAACGACCGGATCTGCCGCTGGCCGATGGGCCATCCGGGTGAAGCGGACTTTCACTTTTGCGGCGAAAAGGTGAACCCCGGCTTCCCCTATTGCGTCGAACACTGCGGCCGCGCGTTCCAGGCCCAGTTGCCGCGCGGACATCGCCGCCCGCCGCCGCCGCTGCCGTTTGGCGGTCCGCGCGTCCGCTAAGCCGGCCCGATCAGCGGTCTTTCGGCCTTGCCGGGCTTAAAAATCCCGGCAAGCCGCCGTTAACCAAGGCATGACCGCCCATGATCCATCACTCCACCGCCCCGTCAGCGATCTTCTCAGCTGGCTGGGCCTTGGCCATCGCCCCGAACCCGCGACCCCGCTGGTCGATGTCCCCGCCGGGCAAGACCGCCGGGAGCGCCGCGATGCCCAGCGCCAGCGCATGCTGGATGAGATTGGCTCGTTCCTGTCCTATCACCACCTCGAAGTCACCGCGCAGACGCTGACCATCGCCTTCAACTATCTGTCCGGTGCCGATCCGCAGCTGGCCCGATCGATCGACCGGCAGATGCAGGCGCGCCAGCCGGTAACGCTCGACTGGATCGAGGATGTCCTCTCGCGCAGCGAACGCAGCGATGAACTGGCCGTTCTGACCCAGCTGATGCGGCGGCTGGAAGTCAGCATCGAGGATTTCAGCAAGACCAGCCACGACGCCCAGCAGACCACCAACGATTACAACACCGCGCTGGAAGAGCACGTGACCGAGCTGGAACAGGTTACCGCTGCCGGAGCGGTGATTTCAGAGCTGGCGACAATCGCCAAGGTCATGCTGAAACGCACCCGCGACATTGAACGGCAGATGGTCCGCAGCAAAGCGCAGACTCGCGTTCTCAAGCGGCGGCTGGCCGAAACCCGCCGCAAGTGCGAGGAAGACCACCTGACCGGCTTGCCCAACCGCCGCGCGTTCGAAACACGATTTGACGAAGAATACCGTCAGGCCCTCGCTGCCGCCGAACCGCTCTGCGTAGCCTTTTTCGACATCGACAATTTCAAGCGGATCAACGATTCGCACGGTCACGATGCGGGCGACTTCGTGCTGCAACTGGTGGCCGAAAGCCTCAGCCGGATTTCCGATGAACGCTGCCATGTGGCCCGTCACGGGGGCGAGGAATTCGTCGTGCTGTTCCGCGATACTCCGCTGGCCGATGCCTTTGCCAAGCTGGATGCCCTGCGCGTACAACTGGCCGAACGGCGGCTGGTCAACCGGGCAACGGACGTGCCGTTCGGCCAGATCACCTTTTCAGCCGGGATTGCGGACGTGTTCGCCTTTCCCGATCGCCGCGCGGCGCTCAAAGCGGCCGATGCCGCGCTCTACCGGGCCAAGCAGTCCGGCCGCAACCGGATCGAGGTCGCGCAGCCCGATGACGTCAATCCGCCGGGTTGACCAGAAACACGACATAGCCCCGAAAGCCCGGATCGCTGCGCAGCGCCGCCGGTTCCTGCCATTCCCCGCCCTGCACCAGCGCGACCTTGTGCGGGATTGGCACGCGCGCCAGCCGGTTCAGGTAAGCCGCATAGCCGGGGATCGTGCTGCGCCCCTGATAGGATTGCACCACCACTTCATCGACGATCCCCGCCAGCCGGGCGAGCGCGGCGGGATCGCCATGCGCGCTCCAGTCCATCAGCCCGGTGACCGACAGCTTGTAGCGTGCGGGCAGGCGCTGGCGCAGCGCCGTCAGGAAATCGGCATAGCCATCCAGTCCGCGCGTCGCCGCATCGAAATCAACCTGTAGTCCTGCCACCGCATTGCCCGCGCCGTCCCAGCGCGCCAGATCGGTCAGCAGCGCGCGGTGCACCCCCTCGCCCCAGTCGAGCCGCGCCGCGCGGACCACCAGCCAGACCTGCTTGCCGGGCAGCCGCGGCACCCCGGCGCGCATCGGCACGAAGCGATCAGGATCATCCGCCTTCACCTCGCCGTTCAGGATATAGATTTCCGCCGCGCGGGCCAGCTCCGGCGGCGGCTTTACCCCGGCCCACAGGAAGAACGACGTGTAGTCCGCCGGATCGACCCGGCGCTCTGCCCCCGGCGCACCGGACCGGTCCCCGCACCCCGCCAGCAGCGCCAGCGCCGCCAGCAAGGCGATGTTCCAGCGCCCGCTTACCAATAGACGCGCAGCTTCTTGGCCCACGGACTGGACGGGTATTCCCGCTTCAGCTGGGTGAACCACGCCTTGCGCTGGCTGACTTCCGCGTCCGTGCCGCCACAGCCGTTATAGCCCGACGGGGCATAGCAATTGACCATCCGGTAGAGCGCATAGGCGCGGTCGTTCGCGGGCGCGGCGCGGTTGGCGATGATGCCCGAATAGATCGCCTCACGCGTCAGCGGCTTACCCGCAAAATCGCGCGCCGCCCCGCCCAGTTCATCCTTGTCCGGGCTGTCGTCGAGCTCGTTCCAGCCGTCGAACGCGTTAAGCCGCAGGAAATCACCCAGGCACAGCTGCGCGGCGGTGTCCTGCGAGTTCTCCGCCAGCTTCTGCGCGGTGACGGTGATCGACTGGCAGGGATAGCCGTCAGACCAGCGGCCCTTGGCAAACAGGCCGACGGGGATCGTTTCCTGCTCGGTAAAGTTCCACAGTCCGGCGTCCTTGCTGGCGCTTACCGGAACCAGCGGGCGATTGGCGACAAACCCGGCGTAATCGCCGCGCGTCAGCTGCTTATACAGCAGCGTGAACAGCGCCGCATCGCGTTCCGCCTGCGGGTGCGCGCCATCTTGCGCAGCGCTGCGCAGCACGGCGGGACCGGCGGAATGGGTCAGCAGGATCTTGCGGATCGTGGTGTCCTGCACCGGCGAATCCTTGGCAAAGACCTGCGCGATCTGTCCGCCGCGTTCCATGTGCAGCGCCAGCCCCAGTTCCACCGTCGGCCGCTGCCACAACGCATTCGCGCCGCCCAGCAACTCGCGCCAGAACCCGCCGGTGTTGCGATCACCCAGCGCCGAAAGCGCCATCCCGCGCAGCACCTGGCGGCTGAACGCAACCGGCGCATAGTCGCTGCGCCGCGCATCGTCCGGGATCAGGGTCAGCACCTTGCGATAGTCCTTCTGGACATAAAACGCGTGGCTGGCCTGGACGAAGCCGTACAGTTCCGGCTCTCCGGCAAAGGCGGGGGCCTGCGCGGCGAGGTCCGCCTCGGTCAACCCGCCGGGTGCCGCCGCACCCTCTTCCGTCACCGGATCACGCATCTGCACCAGATCGAGCGCGGCCAGCAGCAACGGCCCGCTGGCCGCAGCCGGGCGGTCCCCCGCAAACAGCAGCTTGTTGTCAATTTCCTCGACCAACCGGGCCGCTTCCGCGCTCCCCGCCGGAACGCTGCCCAACAGGCGGGCATATTCCGCCGCCAGCCCCGTGGTGTTCCCTTCCAGCCACAGCGCACGGCGCTGCAAGCCGGTGGCCGAGACGGCATAGCGGCCGTTCGGCCACGCCTTGAGATAGGCCGCCAGCTGCGCCTTGGCGCGCGTCACAGCGGTCTGTTCGATGGTTTTGAGGCCTTCATACCAGCCGTATTCGTCAAACGACTTGGCCTGCGCGGCGTTCAGGTTGACCCGACCGAGCATATAGGCAGCGGTTTCTCGCACCCACGGATCGGGTGCCTGCGCCAGCGCGGCAAAGCCCTGCTCCGCCTCAGCCCACCGCTCCGCATAGAACGCGTCGGAGGCCTGAAGGTACCCAAGGAACGCCTTGGCGGCGGGGCTGGACAGGTCGGCGGGCCAGGTGGCCCCGGCCGTGTCATCGCTGCGGCAGGTCTGCTCCAGCCGTTGACGGGCCGTGCCCAGCGCGCTGCGTTCTCTGGCCGCCAGCGCCGGGTTGGCGTTCAGCGCGGAAAGGAACGCGGGCGTCCCGGTGTTCAGACTGATGCAGCGCGAACCGGCGAAGTCGGAGCCCTCATCATCCTCGGCGCGGGGCGGTTTGGGATAGAGGCTTTCGTTCAGCAGCTGCCAGTCGACAAAGTTGCGGCCATACCCGCCGGATTCGTATTCCAGCGCCGGATATTTGGCCGCATCGACGCCCAGACCAGCCTTGCCGCGCAGCAGGAACAGCAGGTTGACGCGGCTGTCGTTGCCGGGGGACAGCACCGCATTGCTGGCGCAATCATGGCTGGTCGAACCCAGTTTCCAGCTGGGCGAGCAGCTGAAATCCGCGCAGGCCCATGCCACGCCCGAAGCTGCCAGCAACCCTGCCCCGGCTGCCGACCACATGACTTTCCGCTTCATTCGAATACTCCGGAACCAGACGCGCGCGAACTGCGGCCAGTTTCCAGAGCGCGGCGGCAAAGCGCAAGCAAAAAGGGGGCCGCAGCGCGACCCCCTTCCTGTTTTTCAACCGGTTAGACTGAAGCTCAGTCGTCCGACTTGAGGAACGCCGGAATGTGATCCGGGTTGCCGCCCTCTTCACGACGCGGGCCACCGTCACGGCGCGGACCACGGTCCCCACCGCGACCGCCACGGTCGCCGTCACGGCGCGGACGGCGATCACCGCCCCGATCGCCGCGATCACCACGATCACCGCGCGGTTCACGCGGTTCGCGGGCCGGACGGGTGTCTTCCAGTTCAGCGCCGGTTTCCTGATCGACAACGCGCATCGACAGGCGAACCTTGCCGCGCGGATCGATTTCGAGAACCTTGACCTTCACGGCCTGGCCTTCGGACACGACGTCGGTCGGCTTTTCAACACGTTCGTTGCGCATTTCAGAGACGTGGACGAGGCCGTCCTTGCCGCCCATGAAGTTCACGAACGCACCGAAATCGACGATGGTCACGACCTTGCCGTCATAGACCTTGCCCACTTCGGCTTCCTCGACAATGCCGAGGATCCACTGACGCGCCGCTTCGATCTGGGTCAGGTCGGACGAGCTGATCTTGATCAGACCTTCATCGTCGATATCGACCTTCGCGCCGGTGGTGGCCACGATTTCGCGGATCACCTTGCCGCCGGTGCCGATGATGTCACGGATCTTCGACTTGTCGATCTGCAACGTCTCGATGCGCGGAGCATGAGCCGACAGTTCGGTGCGGGCCGAACCCAGCGCCTTGGTCATTTCACCCAGGATGTGCGCGCGGCCTTCCTTGGCCTGATTGAGCGCGGCCGAGAAGATTTCCTTGGTGATCCCGGCAACCTTAATGTCCATCTGCATCGTGGTGATGCCTTCGGACGTGCCGGCGACCTTGAAGTCCATGTCGCCCAGGTGGTCTTCGTCACCCAGAATGTCGGACAGCACGGTGAACTTGTCACCTTCCAGGATCAGGCCCATCGCGATGCCCGAAACCGGACGCGCCAGCGGCACACCGGCGTCCATCATCGACAGCGCGCCGCCGCAGACGGTCGCCATCGAGGACGAACCGTTGGACTCGGTAATGTCAGAAACAACGCGGATCGTATAAGGGAACTCTTCCTTGCTGGGCAGCACCGCCTGCAGCGCGCGCCATGCCAGCTTGCCGTGACCGGTGTCGCGGCGGCTGGGAGCGCCGAACCGGCCAACTTCACCAACCGAGTACGGCGGGAAGTTATAGTGCAGCATGAAGTTCGAATACGACAGACCTTCCAACCCGTCGATCATCTGTTCACTGTCCTTGGTGCCCAGCGTGGTGGTGCAGATCGCCTGCGTTTCACCGCGGGTGAACAGCGACGAACCGTGGGTCCGCGGCAGCAGACCGACCATCGCTTCGATCGGGCGGACCTGGTTGACCTTGCGCCCGTCGATGCGGGTGCCGTCCTTCAGGATCGCGCCGCGCACGATGTCGCCTTCGACCTTCTTGACCGACTTCATCGCGACCATCTGGGTCTGGGCGTCTTCGCTGGCGAAGGCTTCCTTGGCCTTGGCGCGGGCAGCGTTGAGCGCGTTCGAACGTTCGGACTTGTCGGTCAGCTTGTAAGCGGCGGCAATATCCTTGCCGATCAGCTTCTTGAGCTTGTCCTTGATCGCGGTGTTGTCCGAAATGGCAACGTCCCACGGTTCCTTCGCAGCCTTTTCGGCCAGGTCGATGATCAGGTTCACGACCTTGCGGCATTCGTCATGCGCGAACATCACGGCGCCGAGCATGATTTCTTCCGACAGTTCGCGGGCCTGCGATTCCACCATCATCACGGCATTACCGGTGGCGGCAACGACCAGATCGAGCGCGCCGGCGGCGGCGACGTCCTGACGCGGGTTGAGGGTGTATTCGCCATCGACATAGCCGACGCGGCAACCGCCGATCGGGCCCATGAACGGAACGCCCGAAATGGTCAGCGCAGCCGATGCGGCGATCATCGCCAGCACGTCGGGCTCGATTTCACCGTCATAGCTCAGAACCTGGGCGATAACGTTGATTTCGTTGTAGAAACCTTCGGGGAACAGCGGGCGGACCGGACGGTCGATCAGGCGGGAAACCAGCGTTTCCTTTTCCGTCGCGCCGCGTTCACGCTTGAAGAAGCCGCCCGGGATACGCCCGGCGGCGAAGAACTTTTCCTGGTAGTGAACGGTGAGCGGGAAGAAATCCTGCCCTTCCTTCACCGACTTGGCGGCTGTGACAGCGCACAGCACGACAGTTTCGCCATACGTGGCGAGGACCGCGCCGTCAGCCTGACGGGCAATGCGGCCGGTTTCCAGCGTGAGGGTCTTTCCGCCCCACTCCATGGATACGGTTTTGACGTCGAACATTTCGTTTCCTTCAGCCCATGCGCCCTATTGCGCGCGGGTTTTGCTGCCGGGGTAAATCCGTCCCGGTCCGGTATGAGGCACTTTTGGCCCCGCTTGGGCCCCCGCCGAATTGCGAGGTACCCAAATGCAAGAAGCGGCCCACTTGGGGCCGCTTCCGCTTTACCTTACTTGCGCAGGCCGAGCTTTGCGATGAGCGCATTATAGCGATCGACATCCTTGCGCTTCAGGTAATCGAGCAGCGAACGGCGCTTGTTGACCATCATCAACAGGCCGCGGCGCGAATGGTTGTCCTTGTGGTGAGCCTTGAAGTGCTCCGTCAGCGTCAGGATGCGGCTGGTCAGGATGGCTACCTGAACTTCCGGCGACCCCGTATCACCCGATGCACGGGCGTTGCTGCTGATGACTTCCTGCTTCTTTTCTGCCGAGATCGACATATCACTTACTCCGCGACATCCAAAAGATTGAACCCCCGCAGCACCCGGACGTTTCCGCCGGAAAGCTCAACCAGTGCGAGCGGAGCAATCTCCGTTCGCGCCCAGTAGACGCCGTCGCCTTGGGGCAACCCGGTCAGAACACGGCCCTGTCGGACCGCCCTTGCCTGTTCCGGGTCGAGGTCAAGAGCCGGGATGTCGACCAGCCCTGCCTCCAGCGGCAAGAGTACGTTCTCAAGCCCTGCGCCCTTACCCACTTCGTTCAACTTGTCCAGCGAAATCGCCCGGTCCAGCGCGAACGGCCCGGCCTTCAGCCGCCGCAACATGGTGACATGGCCGACTGTCCCCAGCGCCCGCGCGATGTCACGCGCCATGCTGCGGATATAGGTGCCCTTGGACACGTGGGCGATCAGGGTAACTTCTGCCTCCCCGGCACGGGGAGGATTTCCAGCGCATAGACCGTAACGCTGCGGCTTTTCAGTTCCACCGCCTCGCCCTTGCGCGCGAGGTCATAGGCGCGCTGGCCGTCGATCATCAGCGCGGAATAGGCCGGCGGGACTTGCTCGATCGGGCCGGTGAAGCGCGGCAGCACCGCCTCCAGCTGCGCGCGCGTGGGCCGCACGGCGCTTTCCGCAATGACCTTGCCTTCCAGATCGAGCGTATCCGTCTCGCGCCCGAACGCGACGGTGAAGGCATATTCCTTGCTTGCATCCAGCATTCGCCCGCACAGCTTGGTCGCCTCGCCCACAGCGATCGGCAGCACCCCGGTCGCCAGCGGATCAAGCGTGCCGCCGTGCCCGACCTTGACCTTGCCAAAGCCGCCTGCCCGCAAGTTGCGCTTCACCGCTGCCACCGCCTGGGTCGAACCCAGCTCCAGCGGCTTGTCGAGCACGATCCACCCGTTCACCCGCGCCGGATCAGGCACCCGCCACCGCCTTCACCACGGCCAGATACTGATCCATCGCCCAATCCACCGGCGGCAGCAGGAACCGGCGCACCAGATCGAGCTCCGGCGCAATCGTCGGCAGCACCACCAACAGGCCGATCATCAGGAAAAACGCATAAGGCCGCGTCGCCGCATAAGCCGCCGCCGCGCCGCGCGGGAGCAGGCCCTCGACCACGTGCGAGCCATCGAACGGCGGGATCGGCAGCAGATTGAACAGCGCCAGGAACACGTTGATCGCCAGGAAGTTGAACAGGTTCAGGATCAGGAACGCCGTCACCCCGGTCGGCTCGGCATCGCGGTAGGGCGCGACCAGCAGGCCCAGCACCACCGCGCCCGCCAGTGCCATCAGCAGGTTCATTCCCGGCCCCGCGACGGCAACCAGCATCATGCCGACGCGCGGATTACGCAGCCGTTCCGCCACCACCGGCACCGGTTTGGCCCAGCCGAACACCGGCAGGCCCGCCAGCTTGAGCATCCCCGGCACCAGGATCGTGCCCACCGGATCGACATGGCGCAACGGGTTGAGGCTGAGCCGGTTGAGTTCCGCCGCCGTCGGATCGCCCAGCGCCCGCGCGGTCCAGCCGTGCGCGACTTCGTGGAACACGATCGCCAGCACCAGCGGGATGATCAGCGCGGCGGCCTGATAAATGGTATCAATCATCGGCCCAGCGCCTCGGTAAAATGCCTGCGGCACAAGGCCACGTATCGGTCGTTCCCGCCAATTTCGGTCTGCGCGCCCTGCTTGACGGCGGCGCCGCTGGCATCGACCCGCAGGTTCATCGTCGACTTGCGGCCGCAGTGGCATACCGCCTTCAGTTCGACCAGCGAATCCGCGATCCCCAGCAGCACTTTCGCGCCGGGGAACAGTTCCCCCTGAAAATCGGTGCGCAGGCCATAACACAGCACCGGAATGCCGCCTTCATCGGCGACCCGCGCCAGTTGCCAGACCTGCTGTTCGGTGAGGAACTGCGCTTCGTCCACCAGCACGCAGGCCAGCGGTTCCACCCGGTGCGCGCCGGTCACCCGCGCCCACATATCGGTGTCGGCCCTGAACCGGTGCGCTTCGGCGTGCAGCCCGATCCGGCTGTCGATTCCCCGGCCTCCGCCGCGATCGTCGAGATTGGCGGTCCACAGCATCGTCTGCATCCCCCGCTCGCGATAGTTGAAATCAGCCTGCAACAGCGTGGTCGATTTGCCTGCGTTCATGCTGGCGTAGTAGAAATAGAGCTTGGCCATGGTGGACAGCATCTACCTGTGATGGCAGGCTTAGGACAACTCGCCATACAGCGGGATTTGGGGAAAGAACGGGCGATGAGCGAATTGACCGCATCGAAGCAGACCGGCGTGCTGGCGTGGATCGAGCGGACGGGCAATCGCCTGCCTGATCCGGTGTTTCTGTTCCTGGGGCTGATTGCCGGATTGATCGTGATCTCGCTGATCGCGGCGGCAGCTGGCTGGTCCGCCCTGCACCCGACCGAGATCGACGAGGCGACCGGGCAGGCCAAGGTGATCGCGGCGACCAGTCTGCTGTCGGCCGACAATATCCGCACGCTGTGGGTCGATATGCCCAAGACGTTCACGCACTTTCATCCGCTTGGCTATGTGCTGGTGGTGATGCTGGGTGCGGGCGTGGCCGAACGGTCCGGCCTGTTCGGAACCGCGATGCGCGCAAGCGTCAGCAATGCACCGACTTTCCTGCTGACCCCGATTGTCGCGTTCGTGGCGATGATGGGCAACCTGGCAGCGGACGCGGCCTATGTCGTGCTGATCCCGCTGGCGGGCATCATCTTCCACGCCGCCGGACGCCACCCCATCGCCGGCATCGCAGCGGCTTTTGCCGGGGTTTCGGGGGGGTTCTCCGCCAACCTGCTGCCGGGCCAGCTCGACGCGCTGCTGTTCGGGATTACCGAGGCAGCGGTCGAAACCGTGTTCAGTGACTTTACCGCCAATATCGCGGGCAACTGGTATTTCATCGCAATCATGCTGGTCATCTTCATGCCGGTGATCTGGTATGTCACCGATCGTGTGATCGAACCGCGGCTGGGCCAGTGGGATCCGGCGCGGGCCGGATCGGTCGGTGCAACCGAGCAGGAATCGCGCAATCTGAACGCTGCCGAGCGCAAGGGCCTGCGCCATGCCGGGCTGGCCACGCTGTTCGTCGTCGGCCTTTGGCTGCTGTTCACATTCGGCCCCGGCACCCCGCTGATCAACGAAGAAGCCAGCGCCGAAGCGCGCCTGACCCCGCTGTATCAAAGCCTGGTGGGCGGGTTCTTCCTGTTGTTCCTGCTGGCGGGCTGGGCCTATGGCAAGGCCGCCGGAACCGTCAGCGACCATCGCAGTCTGGTCAAGATGATGAGCGATTCGATGGCCGACATGGCCTACTATCTGGTGCTGGCGTTCGTGGCCGCCCACTTCGTGGCGATGTTCGCATGGTCCAACCTGGGGTTGATTCTGGCGGTTGAAGGGGCGGAACTGCTCAAGGCGTCGGGCCTGCCGGCCTGGGCGCTGCTGATGCTGATCGTGGCATTTACAGCCCTGCTCAACCTGTTCATCGGCTCGGCCAGCGCCAAGTGGGCATTGCTGGCCCCGGTGCTGGTGCCGATGCTGATGCTGCTGGGGATCACCCCGGAAATGACCACCGCCGCTTACCGCGTTGGCGATGGCGCGACCAACATCATCACCCCGCTGATGGTCTATTTCCCGCTGATCCTGATCTTCTGCCAGCGCTGGCAAAAGGATTTCGGGCTGGGCAGCCTGGCCGCAACGATGCTGCCGTTCTCGATCGGGCTGCTGCTGTCGGGCATGGTGCTGGTCGGTGCGTGGGTGATGCTGGATCTGCCGCTGGGACCGGGCGCCAGCGTATTCGCCCCGCCGCCTGCCGCCAGCGTGGCGGGAGCGACCGCCCCGTGAAGGCAAGCCTCAGTCCGTTTGAGGCCGTCCGTGTGAGGCCAGTCCGTTTCGCAATGGCGGCCGCAGTGTTGCTGCTGCTGACCGCCGCCGCGACGCCGACTTATCGCTATCAGATCGACGCACCGCGCAGTTCGGTGGATGCCAAAGTCGCGTTTATGGGGCTGGCCAGCAAATCCGCCCGGTTTCCGCAGATGAGCGGCGGCATCCACCTGACGCCCGACCGGCTGGATACGATTGACCTCGACGTCACGCTGAATGCCCGCGCGCTGACCGCGGGAGACAAAACCACGCTGGAACGACTGCGGGGCAAGGACTTCTTCGATGTGGAGCGCTATCCCGCAATCCGTTTCAGCGGCAATCGCATGATGATGACCGGGCAGTCCACGGCCCGCGTCGATGGCCAGATCACAGCGCGCGGAATTACCCGACCGGCCACGCTGGCAGTCACTTTCGCCCAGCCCCCGGTGGGCGCCACCGGCAAGGAACCGATCCAGCTGAGCGCCCGGACGACCATCAACCGCCATGATTTCGGGATGACCGCCTATAGCGTGGTGGTGGGCCGGAAAGTGACGATCACGATCAACGCCCGGATGGTGCCGGGCTGAGGCACCATCTGCACTGGAATCGTGCCGGGTCAGGCGGCGGGCTTACGCCTCGTCCGGTTCGCTTTCCAGGTCGCGGCGGACTTGCGGGCTGGATAGCAGCGCCTCGATCCGGCTCGCCTCGTCAAAGCTTTCATCCGCCAGGAACTTGATTTTTGCGGCATATTTCCGGCGCAGCTTGCCGGCCACTTCCTTCTGGAAATAGGCGGTGTGGGTGCGCAGCGCTTTCAGCACGACGTCCTCATCCGCGCCCAGCAGCGGCTTTACGAACACGGTCGCGTGGCGCAGGTCGGGTGACATCCGCACTTCGGTGATGCTGATCGTGCGCGCGGTGAGCACTTCATCATGCACCATCTGCCGGGTCAGCAGTTCACTGATCAGGTGGCGCACCTGTTCACCCACCTTGAGCAGGCGGACCGAGCGGGTTTCCGGGGTTGCATTGGGCTTAACCATGCCGCTATCTACTCTCAATCCTGCTGGGTTGCATCAAGCTTGGCGACGATCCGGGCCAGCGACCGCATGTTTCGGGCGGTGCCCCGGCATTGCAGCCGCCGCTCGATAAACGGCATCGTCAACCGGCTGTTTCCGGCTCCGCCTGCGTAATCGACATACAGCGCGCGCGGCCCGATGGCGAGCCGTTCCGGCCCCCGTCCCGCGTGATCGGCCACCAGCACCGCGAACTGATCCGGATCGGGATCGCCATCCAGAAACAGCGTGTGGACCAGATTGGCCGCGCCATCGGCGGCAAACGGGTTGTCCGCAATCGCGGCGGCCAGCTCGTCACGGCTGCGCACGGCAGCGATGCTGCGCATGCCAAAACGCTGGCGCATCATCCGTTCCAGCTTTTCTTCAAGGCCCACGGTCGGGCGGTCATCATGATCGAACAGCACGTTGCCGCTGGCGACCACGGTTTCGACATTGGTCAGCCCCTCCACCTCGAACGCGGCGCGCAGTTCCGCCATCGTCAGGCGATTGCCGCCCACGTTGATGCTGCCGAACAGGGCGACATAGCGGGCCATGTCAGCGCCGCGTTCCCATGCTCATGCCGAGGGCTTGGGCGTGGGAATCGCGGTGGAGGTAGCGCGCGCCAGGGATTTTCCATCCATGCTGAACAGTTCCGCTTCCAGGAAAATCACGCGCCGCCCGCGCCGCACGACCCGGCCCGTGCCCATCAGCGGACCGGGCGGGATCAGGTTGAGCAGCGTCATGCTGATTTCCAGATTCAGCGGGGCTTCCGCGCCGTTGGTGGCGTGCACATGCGCCCAGCCCATCGCCTCGTCCAGGAAACCCGCCACCAGCCCGCCCTGCACCCCGCCGCGCGGCGTAATGAAACTGTCCGGCGCGTGGAAGTGCATGGTGATCGTCTCGGTGACCGGGTCGAAGTCCACGAACTTCGCCCCCATCAACTCCACATGCGCGCCCTGGGTGGTCGTGATCCCGCTCACAGGGTGCGTTCGCGTTCCTCGACCTCAAACACTTCGAGCATGTCGCCCGGTTTGATGTCGTTGGTGTCCTGCAACACCACGCCGCATTCCAGGCCGGTGCGGACTTCGGCCACATCGTCCTTGAAGCGCCGCAGCGACGCGATGACCGTCTTCGAAACGATGACATCGTTGCGGGTAAGGCGCGCGAAGATACCCTTCTTGATATAGCCTTCCAGCACCAGCAGACCGGCTGCCTTGTCCTTCTTGCCGGCCGGGAACACTTCCTTGACCTCGGCGCGGCCGACGACGTGCTCGATGATTTCCGGACCCCACTGACCGGCCATCTCCTTGGCGACATCCTCGGTCAGGTGATAGATCACATCGAAGTACTTCAGGCGGACCTTCTGGCGCTCGATCAGCTCGCGCGCCTTGGCGTTGGGGCGCACATTGAAGCCGATGATCGGCGCACCCGATGCCTGCGCCAGGCTGACGTCGCTTTCGGTAATCGCACCGACGCCCGATTGCAGGATGCGGACCTTGATCTCGTCGTTCGAAATGCGGTTGAGCGCATTGACGATGGCCTCGGTCGAACCCTGCACGTCGGCCTTGATGACCACCGGGTATTCGATGACCGACTGCTTGGCCGACAGCGCCGAGAACATGTTTTCCAGGCTGGTCGGGGCAGTCGTGGTGCGCTTCGCCGTCGCCCGCTCGGCGCGGAATGCGGCCACTTCGCGGGCGCGGGCTTCGCTTTCGACCACGGTCAGCGTATCGCCGGCCATCGGAACGCCGCCGATCCCCAGCACTTCGACCGGCAGCGACGGCGGGGCGGCCTTGATCTGACGGCCCTTGTCATCGAGCATCGCGCGGACGCGGCCCGAATGGGTGCCGACCACCAGAATATCGCCCACTTTCAGCGTTCCGCGCGTAATCAGCACAGTCGCCAGCGGCCCCTTGCCCTTGTCGAGCTTGGCCTCGATCACGGTCGCTTCCGCGGCGCGATCGGGGTTGGCCGTCAGTTCCAGCAGTTCGGCCTGGAGCAGGATCTTCTCGATCAGCTGATCAAGGCCCGCCCCGGTATGGGCTGAAACTTCGACGTCCTGGACATCGCCCGACATCGCTTCGACCACGACTTCGTGTTCCAGCAGGCGTTCGCGGATTTTCTTGGGATTGGCTTCATGCTTGTCCGACTTGGTGATCGCCACGATCATCGGCACGCCAGCCGCCTTGGTGTGATTGATCGCCTCGATCGTCTGCGGCATGATCCCGTCATCGGCGGCAACCACCAGAATGACGATATCCGTCACGTTTGCGCCGCGCATCCGCATTTCGGTGAACGCTTCGTGGCCCGGCGTATCAAGGAAGGTGACCAGATCGCCGCCCTTGGTCTTGATCTGATACGCGCCGATATGCTGCGTGATCCCGCCCGCTTCGCCGCGCACCACATCGGTGCCGCGCAGCGCGTCCAGCAGGCTGGTCTTGCCGTGATCGACGTGGCCCATGATCGTCACGACCGGCGGGCGCGCCTTCAGCGTTTCGTCCGAATCGACGTCGGCGGCGGTGTCGATATCGACATCATCTTCCGACACGCGCTGGATGTTGTGGCCAAACTCGGTGACCAGCAATTCGGCAGTATCCTGGTCGATCGTCTGGTTGACGGTCACCATCATGCCCATCTTGAACAGCGCCTTGACCAGGTCCGCGCCCTTTTCGGCCATGCGGTTGCCCAGTTCCTGCACCGTGATCGCTTCGGGCACGATCACATCGCGGACCTGCTTTTCACGCTGCTGATGCTGGCCGCCGAAATGCGCGCGGCGTTCCTTTTCGCGGGCGCGCTTCAGCGCGGCCAGGCTGCGGGCACGGGCGCCTTCGTCCTCGTTCAGCGCCTTGGTCACGGTCAGCTTGCCGGCCTGACGACGGTTGTCGCCAGCCTTGTCGCGCGGGTTGTTGGTCGGCTTCTTGGCAGCCGGTTCGGGGCGCTTGACCGAGGCAACCGGGGTAAACCGGCGCGGCGCGGGCGCGGCGGCGGGCTTGGCTTCCGGTTCGGCAGGCGCAGCGGGTGCGGCCTCGACGACCGGTTCCGGCGCGGCTGGCGCGGGCGCGGCGGCCACGGGGGCTTCGGGTTCCGGCGGCGGCGCGGCGACTTCGGGCGCAGCGGCCGCTTCAACCTTGCGGCTTTCCTCGGCCCGGCGGCGTTCTTCCTCGATCGCGCGCTGGCGGGATTCGGTCTCGCGGCGGGCCTGCTCCTGCAGCACTGCCTGGCGCGCTTCCTCGGCCTCACGCTGGAGGCGGGCGACACGCTCCTGCGGGGTCTCGTTCGAGGCAGCCGGGCGCGGCGCGGGCGGCGGCGCGGCCACGACCGGTGCAGGCGCGGGCGCGGGGGCCGGTTCGGGCGCGGCCGGAGCGGCAACCGGGGCTTCGCCGGGCTTGCCGATCAGCTTGCGGCGCTTCACCTCGACCACCACCTTGTTGGTGCGGCCGTGGCTGAAGGTCTGCTTGACCTCGCCCGCTTCGACCGAGCGCTTAAGCCCAAGCGGCTTGCGGCCCAGAGTCGGTTTATCGTTGCTGTCGGTCATGCTCAAATAGGCCCTTCACGTCTCAATTCGTCGTCACGATGCGCGGTGCGGCAGGATCTGCCACATGCACACCTTCATTCTGTTCGGTCTCACCAAGCGGTGCCGGTGCCTGTCCCATGAAGCGCAGCAAGCGCTGCAACGGGACGGCCAGCCGTTTGGCCGCTGCCGGATCGGTCAGCGCCAGATGGACAACGTTATCGCGGCCCAATGCCACAGACAGCGTTGCCCGGTCCAGTGGCAAGGTGATCCCCTGCCGGCCCGAACCTTCTTCGTCTTGCCCCACGCGCCACGCCTGGTCGAGCTTGCGCGAGCCATCGGTACCAGCATCGGCGGCATGGGCCAGCCAGCGGACTTTGCCCATCCGCGCGTTTTCCGCGATCCGGTCGGACCCGACCAGCAGCTTGCCGCTTTTCATTTCGAGCCCCAGCCGGTCGGTAAAGGCGCGCGTCAGCGCGGCTGCGATCCGTTCGGGCAGGTCAGCAGGAATGGTCAGCGCAGCGCCCTTGTAGGCCCGCGCCAGAGCGCCTTTCAGCCTGCCCTTGGTGAGTGCTGTTTCCAGTTCGCCGCGCGACACGCCGATCCACGCCCCGCGCCCCGGCGCACGCGCCAGCGCATCGGGCAGCACATCGCCATCAGGCGAAATGGCAAGACGGATCAGCTCATCCCGGGAACCATGGTTCCCGGTGAGGATGCAGCGCCGCTCGGGCGCTTCCAGGCTGTCGAAACCTAGCGCGTCATTGTGAGGAATCCGCATCGGCGGCCTCCTCAGTAGCCGGTTCGTCATCGAACCAGTGGGCGCGCGCGGCCATGATGATCTCGTTGCCCTGCTCTTCGTTCAGGCCATATTCGCCCAGCACGCCGCCCTTGTCCTCAGCGCGTTCGCTGCGGCGTGGCGCGGCAGTCGGTGCCTTGGGCGAATTGTCGCGGCGGCGCTGTTCGATGCGCTTCTTGGCAATCAGTTCGTCGGTGGCGAGATCGGCCAGATCGTCCAGCGTCTTGATCCCGGCCTTGCCCAGCGTGACCAGCATCGCTTCGGTCAGGTGCGGGATTTCGGCCAGCGCATCTTCGACGCCCAGACCGCGGCGTTCCTCACGGCTGGCTTCCTCGCGGCGCTCCAGCGCTTCGGTGGCACGGCTTTGCAGTTCTTCGGCCAGTTCCTCGTCGAAGCCTTCGATCGTAGCGAGTTCAGCCAGTTCGATATAGGCGACTTCTTCCAGCTCGCTGAAGCCTTCGGCGACCAGCAGCTGCGACAGGGTTTCGTCGACGTCGAGTTCTTCCTCGAACATCTTCGAACGCTCGGCGAATTCCTTCTGGCGCTTTTCCGAAGCTTCCGCCTCGGTCATGATGTCGATCTGCGAGCCGGTCAGCTGGCTGGCCAACCGCACGTTCTGGCCGCGGCGACCGATGGCGAGGCTCAGCTGGTCATCGGGGACGACCACTTCGATCCGGCTTTCTTCCTCGTCGATCACCACGCGGCTGACGGTCGCCGGCTGGAGCGCGTTGACCACGAACGTTGCGGTGTCTTCGCTCCACGGGATGATGTCGATCTTTTCGCCCTGCAGTTCCTGCACGACGGCCTGCACGCGGCTGCCCTTCATGCCGACGCAGGCGCCGACCGGATCAATGCTCGAATCGCGGCTGATCACGCCGATCTTGGCGCGGCTGCCCGGATCGCGGGCGGCGGCCTTGATCTCGATGATGTTGTCGTAGATTTCGGGCACTTCCTGCGCGAACAGCTTCTTCATGAATTCCGGGTGCGCCCGGCTCAGGAAGATCTGCGGACCGCGGTTCTGGCGCTCCACCTTCAGGATCAGCGCACGGACGCGTTCGCCGACGCGGGCGACTTCGCGCGGGATCTGCTGGTCGCGGCGGATCACGCCTTCGGCGCGGCCCAGGTTCACGATCACGTGGCCGAATTCGACCGACTTGATCACGCCGGTGACGACTTCGCCGGCGCGGTCCTTGAATTCGTCAAACTGGCGGTCACGCTCGGCATCGCGGACCTTCTGGAAGATCACCTGCTTGGCCGACTGTGCGTCGATCCGGCCCAGATCGACCGGCGGCAGCGGATCGACGATGAAGTCACCCAGCGCGGCATTCGGGTCGAGCTTCTGCGCGGCCTTCAGGTCAACCTGCTTGAAGTAATCCTCAACCTCTTCGACCACTTCGACCACGCGCCACAGGCGCAGATCGCCGGTGCGCGGGTCCAGCTTGGCGCGAATATCGTTTTCCGCGCCATACCGGTTGCGCGCGGACTTCTGGATCGCTTCTTCCATCGCTTCGATCACGATCGACTTGTCGATCATCTTCTCCGTCGCGACGGAGGTCGCGATGGCAAGCAGTTCGGCACGGTTGGCAGAAATCGGACTGGCCATAATCAGTCTTCCTGTTCTTCAAGCAATTCGTCGGCCCCGCCAAACTCTTCTACTTCAACTCCTGAAGTATCAAGCGGACGGGTCGCGGCAATCAACCGGTCGGTCAGGACCAGCTTGGCGGAGTGAATGTCGGACAGCGGGAACGTGACGCGGCCGGACTTCTTGTCCTCCAGCGTCACGATATCGCCGTCGATGCCGATCAGGTCACCCTGCACGGCCTTGCGGTTTGCCCCAGATTCAACGGCGACCGGAGCCTTGAGCGCAACCCGCGCTTCATGCCCGGCCCAGTTGGCGAAATCCTGCGGACGGGTCAGCGGGCGGTCGATCCCCGGCGAGCTGACTTCGAGACGATACGCCTCCTCGATCAGCACTTCCCCGGCTTCTTCCAGCGCGTCCATCGCATCGGACACCCGGCGCGACAGTTCGGCGCAATCCTCGATCACCAGCTGGCCGGTGTCGGGGCGTTCGGCCATGATCTGCAGGGTGACTTCCTCGTCCCCCACTTCGCTTTTGCCGAACACGATCACGCGCACGAGATCGAAGCCGAGCGCTTGCGCCTCTGGCTCAACAACCTCAATAATCCGCGCGATATCCGCCATGCCGTCTCCGTCTTGCCCGAACCGCAAAAAGCCGTTTTGCGCCGGCCCCTTTCGGCGCCAGCCCTGACCTTGCTTCACAATGTCGGGATGAGCGGTCCGTTAGGCCCATTTCCGGCGAAACGCAAGCGGAGTCTGCGGCGGTTATCCCCGTTCCATCAGGCCCGATCCATCAGCTCCGATCCATCAGGCCATGCTTCTTCATCGCATGGCGCAGCTGGTCATAGCTGACGCCCAGCGCCCTGGCCGTCTGACGCTGATTATAGCGGTTGCGGCCCAGCGCCTGTTCCAGGATCGCCTTTTCGTGGGCATCCACTGCCGCGCGCAGGTCTGAAACCGAATCCAGGTCCTGCGCCGGTTTTGACGTCGGTTCGGGCGCGGGATGAAAAGTAGGCCGATCCTCGCTGCGCACCACTGCGAACGACTCCGGTTTCCACGGGCTTTCGAACGGGTTGAACTGGATATGCGCGATCGGCGTTTCCGCATCGCCCCAGCGATAGACCGCGCGTTCCACCACGTTGCGCAGTTCGCGCACGTTGCCCGGCCACTGATAATCCTCCAGCGCGTGCAAGGCATGGTCGGAAAAGCCGGGCCAGCGTTCCCAGTCCAGCTCGGTTGCCATGCGGCGGCCAAAGTACTCGGCCAGCACGTGAATATCCCCTTCGCGCACCCGCAGCGGCGGCAGCGTGATGACCTCGAAACTCAGCCGGTCGAGCAGGTCGGCGCGGAACCGGCCCTGATCGGCCATGCGGGGCAGGTCTTCGTTGGTGGCAGCCACGATCCGCACGTCAACCCGGATCGCGCGCGACGATCCGATCCGCGTTACTTCGCCATATTCGACCGCGCGCAGCAGGCGTTCCTGCGCGCCCATCGACAGCGTCGCCAGTTCGTCGAGGAACAACGTGCCTTTGTCGGCTTCCTCGAACCGCCCGGCCCGTGCTCTGGTAGCGCCGGTAAAGGCCCCTTGCTCATGACCGAACAGCTCCGCCTCGATCAGCGTTTCCGGCAGCGCCGCGCAATTCAGCGTGACGAGCGGCTCGCCCCAGCGCGGCGACAGGCGGTGCAGGCGTTCGGCGATCAGTTCCTTGCCGGTTCCACGCTCCCCGATCACCAGCACCGGGCGGCGCATCGGCGCAGCGCGGCTGGCCCGCTCCACCGCATCGAGGAAGGCCGTGGACTGGCCAATGAACTGAACATCACGCTCCATTCCCAAAATATAGCGAAATACCCCAACATTGGGAACAGGGGCCAACACGTCGTTCGTCGAT
The DNA here is from genome assembly GCF_030699305.1 of Novosphingobium sp. Taxonomy (GTDB): domain Bacteria; phylum Pseudomonadota; class Alphaproteobacteria; order Sphingomonadales; family Sphingomonadaceae; genus Novosphingobium. The sequence goes on along the minus strand of NZ_JAUYNB010000031.1, from coordinate 32,918 downwards.
TTTTGCCGAAACCCCCGGAAAATTGGCCCGGCCGCAATTTGGCACGCCCTTTGCGAAGTACCGGACAAACGCAATCCAACGAGGAACGCCATGTTCACCAAGCCTCTCTCCGCCGCTTCGAAGCTCGACAAGGCGATCATGCTGTCGGTCACCGCGATGCTGGCGATGAACGTCCTCGTGCTGGCCAACCAGCTGGACGCCGCCCCGACGGTCGCCCAGTCGCAGCAGGTCGCTGCGGCGCAGCAGGCCTGATGGGCGCGGTTATGGTCAACGACCCCTTCAACCCCCTTGGGCCGGAACGCGACGAGCCCCCCGCTGGCGGGACCCAGTCCCCCCGCCACAGCGACGTTCCGGCCCAGACCCTTTCGAGCGGGAGCACCGGCTCCGCGCGCAAGGCTTCCCGCTTCGACGACGAAGTGGAACGCCTGCGCAAGTCGCCCACCCCCGCCGCCTCTTCGCTTTCCAGTATCGGAGTACCCTTGATGGGCATTTTCAGCCGCACCCGTGACATTATCGCCGCCAACTTCAACGAGTTGCTCGACAAGGCGGACGACCCGTCGAAGATGATCCGCATGATCATCCTGGAGATGGAGGAAACGCTGGTCGAAGTGCGTGCCAGCGCGGCCCGCACCATCGCCGACCAGAAGGAAATGCACCGCCACACCGTGAAGCTGGACCGGCTGCAGGCCGACTGGGCGGAAAAGGCCCAGCTGGCGCTGAGCAAGGACCGCGAAGACCTGGCCCGCGCGGCGCTGGTCGAAAAGAAGAAGGCCGCCGACATGGCCGACCAGTTGAAGGCGGAAATCGCCGTGCTGGACGATGCCCTGCGCGCCTATGAACTGGACATCGACAAGCTCCAGACCCGCCTGCGCGAAGCCCGCAGCCGCCAGACCGCGATTGCCGCCCGCCTGGAAAGCGCCGAAAACCGCGTCAAGCTGCGCACGCTGCTGGCCAGCGAGCGGGTGGACGAGGCGATGGCCCGATTCGACCAGCTGGAACGCCGCGTCGATTACGCCGAAGGCCGCGCCGACGCGCTGAGCCTGGCGGACGGCACCAGCCAGCCCAGTCTGGCCGACCAGATCTCCGCGCTCGCCGGGCAGGACAAGATCGACGAAGAACTCGAAGCCATGAAGCGCGCCCTGTCGGGCGCCGCCGACACCACCAAGGAGGGCTGAGCCAATGGAAGAAGTTGCCCTGTTCGGAACGCTGTTTATCGGCCTTCCGTGGATCATCCTGCACTATGTGACCAAGTGGAAGACCGCCGCGACGCTGACGGTGGGTGATGAAGCGATGCTGGAAGAACTCTACCAGCTGGCCCGCCGCCTGGATGACCGGATGGACACGGTGGAGCGCCTGGTCGCCGCCGACAACCCGGATTTCAGCCCGACCCGCCTGGTCCATGACCGCGAAGTCGACAACCAGCCGCTGCGGGAACTGGACCGCATGATTGCTCGCAAAGGGGGGAAGTAAGATGAACGGTCCGCGCACCAGCTTTTACCGCGACAAGCAGAACGCCAAGCTGATGGGGATCTGCTCCGGCATTGCCGACTATACCGGGGTCAACGCGATCTGGGTCCGGCTGGGCTTTGTCGGCCTGGTCTTCATGACCGGCGGCGGGATCATCCCGTTCTATTTCATCGCCGGGTTCCTGGCCAACAAGAAGCCCGCGCACCTGTATGTCGACAGCCAGGAGCAGAAGTTCTGGCAACGCGTGCGCCAGTCACCGGCCCGCACCGCCCGCGACGTCCGCGCCAGCTTCCGTGATATCGACCGCCGCCTGGCCGACGTCGAACACTATTACGTCAGCGCGAACCCGCGCCTGTCCGAAGAAATCGAGCGCCTGCGCTAAGCGCGGCGCAAGAGGGGGAATACCACGATGGACCCGATTCTGATCCCGATCCTGGCGCTGTCGATCCCGATCATCGCGATCTGGACCAAGCACCGCCAGAAGATCGCCGAACTGGAAGTGCAGGCTGCCGCCGAAAAGGCCGCGCAATACGCCGTCCAGAACACCGAACTGGAAGAGCGCGTGCGCGTGCTGGAGCGCATCGTCACCGACCGCGGCTATGATGTCGCCACCCAGATCGAGGCGCTGCGCGATGCCCGCAAGGTCGAAGCGCTGCTCGATGCCCGCGAGCCGGAGGTGCGGCCGTGAGCCCCGAAGTCCTCGAAGCCCTCGCCCCCGCCGCGGCAATCTTTGGCGTGGTCGGCATGATCGGCTGGGTCATCACCACCTGGCTGCGCGTCAAGCACGGCTATCCGCTGGAAAGTTCGTGGGGCAAGGCAATCTATCCCAGGACGAGTTCCGAGGAATTGGAACGGATCAAGCTGCTCAGCCAGGAAAATGCCCAGCTGCGCGCCGAAATCGGTTCGATCAAGGACCGGCTGGGCAATGTCGAACGAATTGTCACAGACAGCGGCTATGGCCTGACCAGCCAGATCGAAGCCCTGCGCCAATTGCCGCGCAACTGACCGGGCTGAGGGAGGGGAACATGAATTCTTGGACTGCATTGGTCATCATCGTCGCGATTATCGCCTTCGCCAGCATCCGGATGTCCAGGCATCGCCAGCGGGACAACGGCGCGGAACCGCCGAATCAACCGGTGACGCCAGCACGGGAACTGGAACTGGAGCGCGAACTGCACGAGTTGCGCGAACGGCTGAAAGTGCTGGAACGCATTGCCACCGATGATCGCCAGTCCCGCTCTATCGCCGCCGAAATCGAAAGCCTGCGCGACAAATAAATCGCAGGCTCCCCAGCAACGGGAGTAACCGCCATGATCAGCGAATACCTCGTCATCTCCGCCGCAACCCTTGCCGCGATTGCCATCGTCGCCGCTGCCATGCTGAAAGGCTGGCAGGGGTGGCTGACCCTGAAAGTGCGCGAACTCGATATCCGGCGCCCCGAACCCGAATCCGGGTCGGGCATGGCCCGGATCGAGATCGCGGACCTGAAAGAACGCATCCGCAAGCTCGAAGCGATTGCGGCCGGAGTGGACCTTTAGCGCCGCGCGCGCTAACGGCCCAGCCATGCGCAGCCTGACCGAGATTCACGAAGAATACGATTTCCTCGACAGCGATGAACGCTATCGCCTGCTGATCGAGCTGGGGCGCGAGCTGGAGCCGATGCCCGATCCGCTGAAGACCGACGCCACGCTGGTGCGCGGCTGTTCGGCCAGCGTCTGGGTCTATCCGATGCGCCGCGACGATGGATCGCTGCACTTCCTGGCCGACAGCAACGCCGCGATCACCAAGGGGATCGTCGCGCTGGTGGTGTCCGCCGTGCAGGATCAGCCCGCCGCGAGCGTGGCCGATACCGACATTGCCGCCCTGCTCACCCCGTTCGACCTCAAGAACCAGCTGTCCTCCAACCGCACCCAGGGCGTGCCGAACATGATCGCGCTGATCCGCGAAACGGCTGCCCGCTATGCCGCTGGCTAAGCCGCTCTGGCTGGGCGCGGGGCTGACCGCGCTGGGGCTGGCTGTGGTCGGCGCGTTCCTGCCGATCCTGCCAACCGTGCCGTTCCTGCTGCTGGCCGCGTTCTGCTTTGCTCGGGGCAAACCGGAATGGGCGCAGCGGCTGTATGATCACCCGCAATACGGCCCGGCGATGATCGAATGGCGGGATCGCCGCGCGATCCCGCGCCGCGCCAAAGTGTCCGCCGTGCTGGCGATGAGCGCGGGCGTGGGCTTTACGTGGTTCACGGTCGGCTGGCCGTGGGTGCTGATCTCGGTGGCCGTGCTGGTTACCGTCGGCCCATGGATCTGGACCCGCGCCGAGTAACGCGATCAGTCCTCAATCGCTTCGCGCAGCACCGCAATCCCTGCGGCACGCTGGGCTTTCAGATCCTGCTTGAGCGCCGCCGGATCGCGCGCGAACACAAAGCCAAAGCTGACCCCGCCTTCTTTGCCGATGGTCGCATGGTGCAGCTTGTGCGCCTGAACCAGGCGCTTGGCGTAGCCGCGCTTGGGCACCCAGCGGAACCAGCGCTGATGGACCAGCCCGTCATGCACCAGCGTATAGATGATCCCGTAGAACAGGATGCCAAGGCCGATCCACGTGCCCGGCGCCCATGCCGCGTCACCCCGGATCATCGGGCTGCCGATCGCGAACATCGTGACGCTCAGCGCCGCACCGACGATGGCGTATTGGTCGTTCTTTTCGAAGAAATTGTCGTGCGGTTCGTGATGGTCGCGGTGCCAGCCCCAGCCCCAGCCGTGCATGATGTACTTGTGGCTGGCCCAGGCCACCCATTCCATCGCCAGCACCGTGGCGATCACGATTGCAGAGGCGGCCAGCACCGACATCTGCTCAGCCCTCTGCCGCCGGGGTGCGCGGGAAGAAGAACGCGGCCACATCCGCGCCGATCCGGGCGGGGCGCAGCGTGGCGGTATCGATGCAGCACCAGCTGGATTTCACTTCGGCCAGCACTTCCTCGCCGCGCTTGACGATGGTCTGATAGAACGCGCGCGCGCCGTGGATGCTTTCCAGCACGACTTGCGCGATCACTTCATCCTCGATGAAAGCGGGCTTGCGATAGGTAATCTCATGCTTCAGCGCGACCCACGCCCGCTCCGCCACCGCGTCGGCGGGGGCCAGCTTGTGCCAGTGCGACAGCACCGCGTCCTGGACCCAGCCCAGATAGCGGGCATTGTTCACATGCCCCATGAAATCAATGTCGCCGGGAAGGATCTTGATCGGGAAATAATACGTCGGTGCAGTCATGCCCCATCCATAGCCGGTTCATTGTGACATTGCTATTAACAACAGTGCAAGCAAGGGCGGAAATCGGCCAGTGACTTGCCAATTGCGCAGCGCTGTGGCTATCGGCGCTCATGGCACACACTTTACGCACGCTCTATGACAAGATCTGGGACGCCCATGTGGTGGAACGCCGCGACGATGGCACCTGCCTGATCTATATCGACCGCCACCTCGTCCATGAAGTTACCAGCCCGCAGGCGTTCGAATCGCTCCGCGCGGCAGGGCGCAAGGTGCGCCGCCCGGACCTGACGCTGGCCGTGCCCGATCACAACCTGCCCACCACCGCGCGCCGCGACGCCGCCGGGCAGCGCATCCCGATTGCCGATCCGGAAAGCGCGCAGCAGCTCGCCGCACTGGAACGCAACGCGCCCGAATTCGGCATCCGCCTGATCGGCGACGCTGATGCGGAACAGGGTATTGTCCACGTAGTCGGCCCGGAACAGGGCTTCTCCCTGCCCGGCGCGACCATCGTCTGCGGCGATAGCCACACCGCCTGCCACGGCGGGCTGGGCGCGCTGGCGTTCGGTATCGGCACCAGCGAGGTGGAGCACGTGCTCGCCACGCAGACCCTGCTGCTCAAGCAGTCAAAGAACATGGAAGTCCGGGTCGAAGGCGAACTGGGCGCGGGCGTGACCGCGAAGGACGTTGTCCTGCACATCTGCGGCGTGCTGGGCGCATCGGGCGGCACTGGCTATGTCATCGAATACACCGGCTCCGCCATCCGCAGCCTGTCGCTGGAGGGACGCCTGACCGTGTCCAACATGGCGATCGAGCACGGCGCCCGCGCTGGCCTGATCGCACCGGACGATACCACTTTCGCCTACCTGAAAGGCCGACCGTTCGCGCCGAAGGGCGTAGACTGGGACAAGGCGGTTGCCTGGTGGCGCAGCCTCGCCACCGATGCGGGCGCAAAGTTCGACAAGGTCGTGGTGATCGACGCCGCCGACATTGTCCCCAGCGTCACCTGGGGCACATCGCCCGAAGACGTGGTGCCGATTACCGGTGTCGTCCCTGCCCCCGCCAGCTTCACCGATCCGTCCAAGCAGGAAGCCGCGCAGAAGTCGCTCGACTACATGGGGCTGACGCCGGGCCAGCGGATGGAAGATGTCGAGGTGCAGAACGTGTTCATCGGCTCATGCACCAACAGCCGGATCGAGGATATCCGCGCCGCCGCTGCCGTGGTGAAGGGCCGCAAGAAGGCCGCGGGCGTCCGCTGGGCGATCGTCGTGCCCGGTTCCGGCCTCGTCAAACGCCAGGCCGAGGCCGAAGGGCTGGACCGCATCTTCATCGACGCGGGGATCGAATGGCGCGAGCCGGGCTGCTCGGCCTGCCTGGCGATGAACCCCGACAAGGTCCCCGCCGGGGAACGCTGCGCTTCCACCAGCAACCGCAACTTCGTCGGTCGGCAGGGTCCGGGCGCGCGCACCCACCTCGTCTCGCCCGCGATGGCGGCGGCGGCGGCGGTGACGGGTAAACTGACCGACGTGCGGAAACTGACCAGCGCCTGACGACCGTCCGAACGCGACGAAATTACCGGCTGATGCTTGAACGCCGCGCCGGCGGTTACCATAGGATAAGTCATGACCGACAATTCTGAAAAGTCCGACAAGCCCGGCTGGACCGGAAAAGCCGCCCTCGCCGGGGCTGCGATTGGTTCCGCCGCCCTCGCCGCCGCACTGCTCTATGCTTCGCGCCGCCGGGAACGCGCTGACAAGCCCGCGTCAAAGCCGATCCACGAAGACCTGCCGGAGACCGATTGATGGAGTCGGTTCAGCAAGTATCGGGACGCGCGATCCCGTTTGGCCGCAAGAACGTCGATACCGATGTGATCATTCCGGCGCACTGGCTCAAAACCATCACCCGTGATGGGCTGGGGCGCGGCGCGTTTGAGACGATCCGTCAGGATCCGGCCAACCTGTTCGATTCGGCAGAATTCAAAGGCTCCCCGATCCTGATCGCGGGCGACAACTTCGGCTGCGGTTCCAGCCGCGAACACGCCGCCTGGGCATTGCTCGATCTGGGCATCACCGCCGTGATTGCGCCCAGCTTTTCCGATATCTTTTCGGGCAATGCCTTCAAGAACGGCATCCTGACCGTCGCCCTGCCGCAGGAGGCGATCGACCGGCTGATGGAAGTGGCGCAGACCGATCCGGTCACCATTGATCTGGACAGCCAGACCGTGACCACCCCGTTTCAGGACCGCTTCACCTTCGAAATCGACGCGTTCCGCAAACACTGCCTGCTCAATGGCCTCGACGAGGTCGGCCTGACACTGGCGCGCGGCGATCAGATCGCCCAGTATGAAAACAAGAGCGCAGGGGAAACACCCTGGCTGGCAACGGGAGTAGCTGCATGAAGGCCCTGAGGACACACGCGGTCGGTGGACCGGACACGCTGGTTCTGGACACGCTGGACAGCCCCGTCCCCGGTGCCGGTCAGGTGCGGATCAAGGTCAAAGCCTGTTCGATCAACTACCCCGACGTGCTGATGATTCAGGACCTCTATCAGTTCAAACCGCAGCGTCCATATTCGCCCGGCGGCGAAGTGGCGGGGATCGTCGATGCCGTCGGCGAAGGCGTGACCCAGTGGAAAGCGGGCGACCGCGTAATCGCGATGATGGGCAATGGCGGTCTGGCCGAACAAGTGCTGGCCGATGCCGCGCGGATGTGGCCCCTGCCCGATGACGCCAGCTTTGAAACCGGCGCATCGCTGCTGATGACTTATGGCACCAACATGCACGGGCTGCTCGATCGCGGGCACCTCAAAGCGGGCGAAACCCTGCTGGTGCTGGGTGCTGCGGGCGGTGTGGGTCTGGCTGCGGTTGAGCTGGGCAAGGCGTATGGCGCGAAGGTTGTCGCCGCCGTTTCCAGCGAGGAAAAGGCCGCTGTCGTGCGCGAACACGGGGCCGACGAAGTGGTGGTCTATCCCCGCGCCCCGCTCGACAAGGACCAGTCGAAGGCACTGGCCGAAGCGTTCAAGGCCGCGTGCGGCCCCAACGGGGCGGACGTTATCTATGACATCATCGGCGGCGACTATTCCGAACCGGCGGTGCGCTCCATCGCATGGGAAGGCCGCTTCTGCGTGGTCGGCTTCACCGCCGGGATCGCCAAGTTGCCGCTCAACCTGACCCTGCTGAAAAGCTGCGACGTGTGCGGCGTGTTCTGGGGCGCGTTCGCCGCGCGCGATCCGCAGGCCAATGCCGCGCACATCGCGACTTTGTTCGACCTGCTGAAGACCGGCAAGATCAAGCCCAAGGTATCGGCCACCTTCCCGCTGGAGCGCGGCGGAGAGGCGATCCAGTTGCTGGCCGACCGCAAGGCCATCGGCAAAGTCGTGGTGACGATGAACTGAACCGTCGGACAAGTCAGTTGACCTTGGCCACAGCCAATGACGCTTGCCTCTGTATCGGCGGCGTGTAAGGCGGGCCTCGATTTCGATCAGGTGCCAATCCCTGCGCCTTGCGCCGGGCAAGCGCCGCCCAGATTTGCGAGCAGGAGCCAGCATGACCAATTTCAACGACCGTGAACGCGCTGAAGAAGCCAAGTTTGCCCACGACGGCGAAATGCATTTCCGCATCACCGCCCGCCGCAACCGTCTGCTCGGCCAGTGGGCTGCCGAAAAGATGGGCCTCTCCGCCGTCGAAACCGAAGGCTATGCCAAGGCCGTCGTTCAGGCTGATTTTGAGGAATCGGGCGATGAAGACGTAATCCGCAAGCTGCTGGGCGATCTGGTTTCGGCCGGGGTCGACATCAGCGATGCCGATGTCCGCGCCGCGCTGGAAGCCAAAACCGTGGAAGCCAAACGCGCGCTGATGGGCGAGGCCTGAGCCATGGCCATGGCCGCCGCGCAGATCGAGGCGCTGATCAAGGCGGCGCTGCCCGATGCGGACGTCACAATCACCGACTTGCGCGGCGATGGCGATCATTATGCCGCCCATGTCGTGTCCGCCGCTTTCACCGGCAAACCGCGCATTGCCCAGCACAAACTGGTCTATGCCGCGCTCGGCGGGCGCATGGGCGGTGAACTGCACGCCTTGCAACTGACCACCGCCGTTCCCAATTGAGCGGCGAAGGAGCTTACCCCATGTCCGATTCCAACCAGCGCATCGCCGATATCGTGGGCACCAACGATGTGGTGCTGTTCATGAAGGGAACCCCGCTGTTCCCGCAGTGCGGTTTTTCCAGCAAGGCAATCGCGATCCTCGATCACCTTGGCGTCAGCTATGAAAGCGTGGACGTGTTGCAGGACATGGAAATCCGTCAGGGCATCAAGTCATTCTCCGACTGGCCGACCATCCCCCAGCTTTACGTGAAGGGTGAGTTCGTGGGCGGCAGCGACATCATGATGGAAATGTTCGAAGCGGGCGAATTGCAGCAGCTGGTCACTGACGCGGGCGTGGCTTCCGCCAACTGATCCGGCCCCGCCGACCCGACAACAAGGCCTCCCGCCGCGCGGGGGGCCTTTTTCGTATGCGCTGACATGAATCGGCCACGCGGCTGACACGAATGGCTGCGTTGAGGCGGCTGCTTTGAGGGCGGCTGCGTTCCAGCTTGCGGATGTGGGGAACCAAAGTTCTCGGGGAGGCGGGGCTGCGGAGACCAGAAGCGGCCCCGCCTCAGTCGAGACTGCTTGGGTGCAAACTTATATGCATTGACCGTGCCAAATCCATCAGCCGCTTATTTTTCAGCACTTTGGCCAAGGCAGCCCGGATACCGCAATCGGCGATTGTAAAACTGGCCGACAGGCAATGCGATAAAATGATGGGAAAGCCCCTTGGCAAAGCCGCTTCCCCCCTGCACGGTGCGGCGCAAGATGGACATTGCAGATATTTTCGACACGAGCGGCGAACCGCCGCCAGCCACCCCGGCCGCCACGCTGGTCATTTTCCGCAACGCGCCCGATGGCGGTCCGCCTGAACTCCTGATGGTCCAGCGCTCGAAGCAGATGCGCTTTGCCGGCGGCGCGGCAGTGTTCCCCGGCGGGCGCGTGGACGATGCCGACTTTGCGCTGGCGGATGCCCTTGGCGCGGCGGGTGACGATTCCCGCGATGAACTCGCCGCGCGGATTGCCGCCGTGCGCGAAACGCTGGAGGAAACCGGCCTGGCCGTCGGCGTTCACCAACGCCCCAGTCTGGAAGACGCCCTGCGCGCCCGCGCGCTGCTGCTCGAACAGGGCGAACTCGCCCCGGTGCTGGACGCGATGGGCTGGACCCTGGATCTTGAGCGGTTGGTGCCGTTTGCCCGCTGGCGCCCCAAGCACCGCGAAGTGCGCGTATTCGACACCCGCTTCTATCTGGCCGATCTGGGCACCGGGGCGGTCGAACTGCTGGTCGACGATACCGAAAACACGCACTTGTTCTGGGCCAGTGCAGCCGGGGCGCTGGATCTGGCTGAACAGGGCCAGATCAAGGTGATCTTCCCCACCCGCCGCAATCTGGAACGGCTGGCGCTGTTCGGCACTTTCGATGACGCGGTGACACATGTGGCCGATCATCCGGTGCGGATGATTACCCCGTTCATGGAACTGGAAAACGGCGAGCCGTGGCTCAAGATCGACGCCGATGCAGGCTATCCAATCACCGGCGAAAAGCTGGAAACAGCCGCACGGGGCTGAAAAAGGAACCCCCGCGCAAGATTTGCACGGGGGTCAGGTGCCGATGGACAGAAGAACCATCGGTCGGGTCGCATTGATTAAATAACGGTCAATCGAAGACAGCGCCGTGACGGCCATCACGCCGCCGACGATTCCGGATAATTACCCGGCCGGATCAATCGTCCAGAGCGCTGTAGCGGAAGTCACGGAACGTCGCTTGGCCGGGTCCGGCGGCGTATAGCCCCGGTCGCAGCGCCAGGAACCCGCCGCGCACGTTGTGGTGATAACCGGATACTTCCATCCCCCGGTCGAATCGCTGCCACGTCAAGCCGCCATCACCGCTGGTATGGATCGCCACGATATGCCGCCGGTTGGTGATGCGCAGCTTCATCCGCCGCCCGTGCGGATTGACCGGACGCGCCCGCTCAATCCCGTATTGATGCGTGACGAAGCGCTGTTCATCAAACCCCAGCCCGGCGTAAAGCTTGTCGTCGTAAAACAGCACCAGCCCCGCTGTTCCGCCCGGTGCCAGTTCGATATCGCATTCAAACCGGTAAGAAGTATCACCCGCTGTGAGCAGCAAGGGCGATCCGCTCGACGGGGCCAGCCCCTTGCCCGCAAGGTGCAGCGCGCCGCCTTCCACCCGCACCCGCCGGGTCTCATCCGCAGCAGGCCGGAAAAAGCACCACTTGCTGCCGAGGCGCAGCGGCGCTGAAAAATCATCCGACAGCGCCATTCCGTGCGCCAACGCCTGTCCGCCGCGCGGCTTGCGCAAGGGCCGCGACAGATCGCCGCCCTTCATCCGGAACCAGCCGTCGGCGGTCCATTCCACCGGATCAAGCAGGCACTGCCGCCCCAGCGTCCAGAACCCCGCCTCATAGCCGTGATAGAGCGACCACCAGCTGCCATCCGGTGCTTCAACCAGCGACGCGTGCCCGCGTGACCACCACGCCTCGCCCGCCGATTGCGTCCGCACCAGCGGGTTGCCGGGATGTTGCTGCCACGGCCCGTGGATGGAGCGGGAGCGCGCCGCGATCACCATATGCCCGGTCGGCGGTCCCGCCGTGCCGCCAACGGCTGTGACCAGATAGAACCAGCCGCCCCGGCGATGGATCTTCGGCCCCTCCGGCGCGAACCCTTCGACATCCCACGTGTCGGGATAACGCCATGGATCATAGACATGCTCGACCGGCCCTGCGAGGCTCAGGCCATCAACTGCCAGCCGCACCCGATCTCCGCCCGACAGGAACAGCCAGCGCGAGCCATCCTCACCCACGGCATGGCACGGATCGATATGGCGCGGCAGGCCCAGCGGCACCGGATCGCTCCACGGCCCGTCGATCTGATCGGCCCAGATCACGAAGGTATCGTTGCGTTCCGCCTTGACCGGAATGTAGAGGAAGTAGCGCCCGCGATGCTTTTCCAGGCTGACCGCCCAGACCGAGCCGATGTTGCGGGTCAGCGCCGGCCCGCGCGGCTGCCAGTTCACCAGATCGCGCGAATGCCAGATCGTCAGCCCCGGATAGGCATCGAAGCTGGAAAAGGTCAGGTAATAGTTGTCCCCGTCCTTCAGGATCGCCGGATCGGGCCGGTCGCCGGACAGCACGGGGTTGAGGAACGTGCCATTGCCAAGGTCCGGCTGGCGTTGCCGCTCGGTCCCGCGTGCGGCGCGAGACGCTGGGTGGGTCAATGCGGGAGCGGTCCCCAGCACCACCGGAGCGGCCCCCGCCAGCTTCAGCAGGTCGCGCCGCTCCATCAGCCCAGCCCCACGGTCCGCGCCCAGCCGCGCCACAAGTCCGGCCAGACTTCCACCGGCTTGCCCGTTGCCTTGCGCAGGCCAAAGCCGTGGCCGCCGTTCGCGAACAGATGCAGTTCGACCGGCACCTTTTGCGCCCGTAGCGCGGTGTGGAGCCGCAGGGCGTTGTCGACCGGGACCACATCGTCATCCTCGGCATGCAGCAGGAAATGCGGCGGGGCATCGGCGGGCACGGTGCGATCCGGGGAGTTGGCTGCCTCTGCGGCCGGGGTGGGCGCGGTGCCCAGCAGCTTTTCACGCGATCCCATGTGCGCGATGGCCGGGTCCATGCTGACCACCGGATAGATCGGCGCGGCGCAGAGCGGGCGCGCCGACAGCCGGTCCGCCGCATCGACCGGATCGTAAACCCGCGCCGCGAACCGCGTCGACAGGCTGGCGCAGACATGCCCCCCGGCGGAAAAGCCCATCGCCGCGACGCGCTCGGGATCAATCCGGTATTCGCCCGCGCGGTGGCGGATCAGCCGCATCGCGCGCTGCGCATCGACCAGCGGCGTATCCGGGCCAGACGCCCAGCCCTCACCCGGCAGGCGATAGAACAGGACAAAGGCCGTGAACCCGCGCGCTGCCAGCCAGCGGCCCAGTTCATAGCCCTCCTTGTCCACCACCACCCATTTGTAGCCGCCGCCCGGCGTCAGCAGCACCGCCGCGCCATTGGGCCGGTCAGGCCGGAACACGGCCATGCGCGGGCGGGTTATCCCCCACACCGCCCGGTCGCTGACCAGACCGTCGGTCGAGCGTTCCTGCACGATTTCGGAGAGCCCCGCCGGAACGCCGGGTGCCCCATTGGGCCACAGATCGACCGTTTCGGCTGGTTGCGGCAGGCCCGGCGGCCCACCACGCGATTGGCCTTGAACCACAACGGGCGGAGGCGTTTGTGCCCCCGCCCGCCCGGTGCGACCCGCTGCCAGTCCGGTGAGCGATGCCGCGACAATCAACGACCTGCGGTCCATCTTCATGGCGTCCGGCTCCCGTTCTGGCAGGTATGGGCAGGTTACAGCTTCAGACGCGCACCGAACATGATGGTGCGGCCAAAGTGGTTGTTTTCATAGTTCCGGTCCGTATCGAAATCGGTGAAGCGATAGCGATAGGTATCCAGCAGGTTGGTGCCTTCGACCGACAGTTCGATCCAGTCGGTCAGCTTGTAGCGCAGCGAGGCATCGAGATTGGTGGTTGCGCCATACCCTTCCAGCAGGTTGCCGGTGCCGCTTGCCCCTTCGTGATAACGCCCGCGATAGCTGACCATCGCGCGCGCGCTCAGTTTGCCGTCGTCATAGTAAAGGGTGCCGTTCCATGCCCGCTTCGACACGTTGCTGAGGGTGTTGGTCAGCGTCGCCGGCTGGAGCGCGCCGCCCGGCGCAATCGCCGGCCCCTGCAGGTTGAAGGTCGCATCCGAGCTGATGAACGTGGCGTTGGCGATGATCCCGAAGTTGCCCAGGAACCCTTCGGTAAAGGCCTTGAACGGCACCTGCGCGGCCAGTTCGATACCAGACAGCGTCGCACCCGAACCATTCACCGTCGTGGACAGCGTCCAGATCGGCTGTGACTGCTGCGCCGGGTTGAGCGCGGCAGGCGAGCTGGGGTTGAGCACCGAGGCGGGCAGGCCCGTCTGGGTAAAGGTCGCCCCGGTGATCGAGGCCGACTGGGTAAAGCTGCTGACGTCCTTCTTGAACCACGCGGCGGACAGCACCGCCTGCGGAGCGAAATACCATTCGACCGCCAGGTCATAGTTGGTCGCGCGGAACGGCTTGAGGAACGGGTTGCCGCTGGTGACGCGGTAGTTGAACCCGTCGGCCGAGCCGCCCGGCGTCAGCGAGCCGAGCGAGGGGCGGTTCATCACCTTCGCCACCGCCGCGCGCAGGATCACGCTCTCGACCGGATAGATCGCCAGGTTGGCCGACGGCAGCCAATCGTCATAGCTGCGCGTCACGGTCGCCTGGGTGCCGCTGACCAGCCCGTAAGAGCTTTGCTCGGTCTTGGCATAGCGCACGCCCGCGTTCAGCGCGAACCCGACGCTGCCCAGATCGCCCTTGAGGTCGGCCTGCACATAGCCGCCCTTGGTGGTTTCCTGGACCCCGCGAATGTTGCCCGCATCAATCGCCGCCGTGCGGCTGTAAAGCTTGGTGAAGGCCGTCGTCGCGGCCAGGTCGGGCACCAGCCAGGTGTTGGTGTTGCCAGCCGGCTGACCGGCGTTGCCCATCGTGAAGCTTTGCGCCAGCGCGGCGGTCACCGGGAAGCCATACACCGCCGTCGGCCCGAACAAGCTGCTGGGTGAGCAGGTCAGCGTGCCGAGCACGCGGTCCACCCCGCCGTTGCCGCACACCGCCGTATCGCGGGTGTAGGCGACGGCATCGAAGCTGAACCGGCGCCAGACCGCGCCCGCCTTCAGCGTCAGGTTCTCGGTCGCGTCCCATTCGGTCCGGAATTGCACGGTCTTGAAGCGGTTGGTGACGTTGGACGGACGGTCGCGGATTTCGGCCAGCTGGAAGTTGGCCGGATCGGTCACGCTGGTGCCGAACGTCAGCTTGGGGTGCTTCATGTCGGTGTAGTCGTAGGAATAGCCCTGCGCGTCGCGGTCATCGAAAATGATCGTGGTCTCAACCGGGATATCCGCGTTCGATTTCGATACGCCGCCCATCAGGGTGAACCGCAGGGTATCGGTCACATCCTGATCCCAGTTCGCTCCGATCTGGTAAAACTCGGTGCTGCTTTCGCGGCGATAGGCCTCGGTGCGCACCCACGCATCGTTCAGCGTGGCGGAAATCATGTTGTTGTTGGCGTCATAGACCGGGCTGACGACGTTGATCGACCGTTCGTTCGAGCGCAGCAGGACTTCGCCCCACTTTTCGGCGCGCACCGCGTCAAACTTGGAATAGAGCCCGTCGAGCGAGATCCTGGTGGCATCCGTGGGCGAGAACTGGACCGATCCGGTCAGGCCCAGGCGTTCACGCTCATGCGCGACTTCGCCGTAACGCGGAATGCGCGGGTGAAATGCCAGCGCGGCCTTGTCGCACGCGGCGCTGGCGACATAGGATCCGCCAGCATTCGGCGTGGTGTAGCAGTTGGTGCCATCCACCCCGTCAAACCGGGCCTGCGCCCAGCGCACGGTGTTGTTGCCCAGTTCCAGCGTCCTGGTCTTCGAGTAGGCCGCCGAAACCGCCACGCCGAACGTTCCGGCATCGTTGCGCCAGCTGAGCAGGCCAGCGGCACGCGGGCCAAGATCCTTCGACAGGTCGTTATACGAACCGATCAGCGACAGCGCGCCCGACAGGCCCGCCTTGCCCGCCAGCGGATTGCCGGTGTTGAGATCGACCACGGCACCCAGCGACCCTTCGTCCAGCGATGCCTCGGCGGTCTTGTGGACCACCAGGCTGCTGAACAGTTCGGACGCGAACACGTTGAAATCGAACGCGCGATCACGGTTCGCGCTGGCCCCGTCAGTCGATGTGGCGACCGTTTCCATGCCGTTCACCCGCACGCGGGTGAACTGGCTGGACAGCCCGCGCACGGTGATCGAGCGGCCCTCGCCCGCATCGCGTGAAATCGAGATGCCGGGAATGCGCTGGAGCGATTCGGCCAGGTTCTGATCAGGGAACTTGGCGATGTCTTCGGCGACGATTGCATCGACCGCGCCAACCGAGTTCTTCTTGACGTTGAGCGCCGCCTGGAGCGACTGGCGAAAGCCCGTGACGATGATTTCATCGGCCGGAGCATTAGCTGCGGCAGCGGCATCGGCATTCTGCGCCCAGGCACCAGCAGGGGCGACCAGCGCGCTCCCGGCAATCAGTGCGATCTTGAGCAGCGTCCGGCTGGAATTGATCTTGCGCATCTCTACTCCCTCGACGCCCCGTGGCGCCCCCAAATGATACCGGTGTCAAAGGAAGTTGCGCGGGCTGCGCGCATGACCTCTGGCACCTCTGCTCCCATTGCGCCGCGTTGGACGCTGCGACTTTCGCCGCGCTTGTCCCGGTATGGTAACCGGTGTCATTTTTTATTGCCCTGTCCTGCCCGCCATGTCAAGAAGCTGCGCAAGGGAGAAGAACTGATGCGTGCATGGCAGCATTTAACGGCAGCTTTCCTGCTGATCCTGCAAACTTTTGCAGTCCCCGCAGCGGCATCGACCGCGCCAGTGGAGCCGACCAGCGGCGGTGCGGGCGGGCGAATCATCCGCGTCACCACACTGGCAAAGGACGGTCCCGGATCGCTGCAAGCTGCGCTCAACGCACAAGGTCCGCGCATTGTCGTGTTCGAAGTTGGCGGGGTGATCGATCTGGAACGCGCCTCACTCACCATCACCGAACCGTTCCTGACCGTCGCGGGACAAACCGCGCCATCCCCCGGCATAACAATCATTCGCGGCGGGATCGACCTCAAGGCGCATGATGTCATCCTCAGCCACTTGCGGGTGATGACCGGGCGCGATGGGCAAGCGGCGTGGTCCGGCTGGGAAGCCGATGCGCTGTCCACCGTCGCCGCGCACAACGTAATCGTCGAAAACTGCAGCTTCCTGTGGGGAATCGACGAGAACATGTCCGCGTCCGGCCCGCGCTTTACCGGCAGGACAGTGGCCGAATGGCGCAAGGGCACCAGCCACAACATCCTGTTCCGGGGCAACCTGGCCGCGGAAGGTCTGGCGTTTGCCAGCCACCCCAAGGGCGAACATTCCAAGGGCTCGCTGGTGCATGACAACGCCACGGGCATCGTGTTCTACCGCAATATCTGGGCGCACAACGTCGAACGGTCACCGCTGGTCAAGGGCGGCGCGCAAGTGCTGATGATCAACAACCTGATCTACAACCCCGGCCACCGCGCGGTGCATTACAACCTGATGAATCTGGAATGGCTGGGCCAGCCCTATGTCACCGGAGAAATCACGGCGGTCGGCAACGTGATGCGCGGCGGGAACGATACCAACCCCGACCTGCCGTTCCTGATGCTGGGCGGCGATGGTGACCTGGCCTATTACGGGCGGGACAACCGCACGGTCGATCGGCATGGTCGGCCGCTTCCGGAATTTGGCCGCTATGGCGAAACCCGTGCCAAGCTGATCCGTGCCAAAAGGCCGCTGGCGAGCATCACGGGCTATGACATCCTGCCCGCCGGTGAAGTGGAAACGAGCCTGCTGCGCACCGGCGGCGCGCGCCCGTGGGACCGTGCGCCGGACGATATTCGCGTGCTGTTCTTCGTTGCCGAAGGACGCGGTGACATCATCGACGACGAACACGAAGTCGGCACTGGCTACCCCCGCCCCGCCCCCACGCGCGCCGCGTTTGTGGCAGCAGACTGGAACCTTGATACCCTGACGCCCAAATCCGGACTCTATCCCGGCCAGAAGCCCGGCGCGCAAGAGCACCTGTCACCCCGCGACACCCAGATGCGCGGCCAATGAGCATCGCCGCCGCCCTGCTGCTGCTCTCTGCCGCGCCGCCGATGGCCGTCATCGATGAGCGCGACACGATGCGGCGGGAAGCCCCGCCCCACGGCGCCATCGGCATGTCCACCGCGTTCCGGATATCCGATGCCGTCCCCCAGCCCCGCGCGATGGAGTTCCGCCGCCGCGTGCTGCACAAGGGCGCGGCGATTGGCGAACACCCGATTGCGCATGACGAGGTCTATTACGTGCTGTCCGGTACCGGTGAAGTGATCTCCGACGGGCAGCGGGCGGTGCTGAAACCCGGCATGGCGGCCTACCTCTACAAGGGTGCGGTCGTGGGCATCCGGCAGCTGCGCAACAAGCCGCTGTCGTTGATCATCAGCTATCCCAACCCCTGACATCCTGTGGTCATCCCGGGCTGGTCCCGGACTGACGAAGGGGAAGCACCCGCGCCTCAGCTGCCCGGCTGGATATAGGGCACCGGCGCGAACAGCTCGCGCTCCCACTGGCGCGGATCGCTGACCACGCGCGATGCGCGGTCAAACACCATCGTCTTGCGCGCCTTGAGGTCATACGCTGGCCAACCCGGATTGCCGGTGCGGGCGAACCGGACGAAGGCGTCCATCACCCGCGCGCTCATCGCGGCCTGGGCCGGCGTCGGGCTGGGCGCGGTCCCGAATGCCAGGGCGATATCGTCGGTATGTGCCGCATCTTCGAAATCGAGCTGATAGACGTGGGCCGCAGCCCCGGCCCGCGCGCGCAATTCCGCCTCGATCACTTGCCCGCGCCAGCTGCGCGCGGCGGTGACGATGCGGTGGAACAGCTGCTCTGCCGTATCCGCCGGATAGCGCGCGCGAAACTGCGCCGCGACCCATTCCGGGTGGGCATCAATCCGCATTTCCGGCGCAATCCGCGCCGCCAGATTGCCAAAGTCCAACCCGCCCAGCACCCGGCCATCCGCCGGATAGAACGCGCGGGTTTCAGCGACGGTGTTGCCCAGCAACAGGGGAATCGCGTTCCCCTGCGGCGCAGCATCGGGCCAGAACGGGTGGCGGTGAAGGTGGCGCATATCCAGCACCGGCCCCATGTAAACGCCCCCGCCCAGCACCGGGTCGGTGGCAGACAGCGCCGCGAGCAGCTGCCCGACCGGCACCGCCGCCGGATCCGCCCCGCCCAGCCTGGCCAGCACCGCTGCTGCGCGCCGGGTGGCGTTGAGCGGCCCGCTGGCGGTAACCTGCTGGCCGCTCATCGTGATCGCCTTGTGGAACAGGCCTTTGGCGGCGGGCATCGCCATCAGCGTCGCGATTTTCGCGCCGCCGCCAGACTGGCCGAACACCGTGACGTTATCCGGATCGCCGCCGAACGCCGCGATATTGCGGCGAATCCATTCCAGCGCGCAGATCAGGTCGAGCTGGCCCGCATTGCCGCTATCGGGAAAGCGCGGGTCCAGCCGCGCAAGATAAAGGTATCCCAGCGCGTTCAGCCGGTGGTTGACCGTCACCACGACCACATCCCCGCGCGCGGCCAGCGCCGCGCCATCGTTCAGCGGATCGCTGACCGAACCAGTCGAATAGGCCCCGCCATGGAAATAGACCATCACCGGGCGGCGCGGATGCGCATTGCCGGGCTTCCAGACGTTGAGGAACAGGCAGTCCTCCGACTGCTCGCCATAACGATCCCCCGGCTGCGGGCTGACCGGGAACCAGCGGCCGACCTGCTGCGCGCTCCGCACCGGCTGCGGCGCGCAGAACCGATCGGCGCGGGCATAGCGGATACCCGGATAGGACCAGACCGGGCGTCCACCCATCGGTTCGCAGCGGTCCGGCTGAAAGTGCCCGTCGGGTGCGCGGACCGGTCCGACGCATTGCACGGCCAGCGGCGATTCGGCTCCGGCCCGGCCGGATAACGTCAGCAGCGCTCCCGCCAGCCCGCCCGCCAGCACAGCGCGGCGGCCAAAGCCCTCAGCGGCGGACATCGCCGCCGTGGGCCGAAAAGCCATCGAGCGCCGCGCGGCCGATCAGGCACATGTCGCCGGGGATGGTGTGCTTGAGCGCGGTCAGCGCCAGCCCGGTTTCGGCCATCGTCCGCACGTCGCCGCCGTTCAGCCAGCCGTGCAGCACCCCGGCGGCAAAGGCATCGCCGGTGCCGATCCGCTCGACAATCCCGGTCACGTCGATCTCATCGGTCTGGTAAGCGCCGTCCCGGGCATCGACCCGCGCCGTGATCCGGTGGTGATCGCTGGTAACCAGATGCCGCGCGGTCGAGGCGATCAGACGCAGGTTCGGGAATGCCGCAAAGGCCGCTTCCGCCGCCTCACGCCGCCGGTCCGGTCCGTCGCCCGAAAAGGTCCGGCCCAGCAGCAGCGAAATATCGCGGTGATTGCCGATCAGGATTGTCGCCCCGCTGACCAGTTCGTGCAGGATGGTGCGCGGATCACTGGCCCAGCTGTCCCACAATTGCGCGCGGTAGTTGCCGTCGAAACACACCGGCACGCCCGCCGCCGCCGCTGCGGCCTGCGCGGCGCGGGCCAGAATGACACCATTCGGCCCCAGCGCCGGGGTAATCCCGCCAGTGTGCAGCAGGCTGGTCCCGCTGAGCGCCCCGGTAAAGTCGATCGCGGCCGGATCGCTCAGCGCAAAGGCGCTGCCCGCGCGGTCATAGGTGATCGCGGACGGGCGCGGTCCCGCCCCTGCTTCCATGAAATACAGCCCCATCCGCCCGGCCGCGCGGGCCAGATGGCGGGTGTCCACCCCGGCCGACCGCAGCGCGGCAACTGCGCGGTCGCCCAGCGGGTTGTCGGTGACCAGCCCGGCGAAGCGCACGTCATGCCCCAGCGCTGCCAGCGCGGCGGCGACGTTGGCCTCTGCCCCGCCGACCACCATGTCAAGGCTGCCGGCCTGCACCATCAGCTGCGATCCGGGCGGGGTCAGGCGCAGCAGCAGTTCGCCAAAGCAGGTAACGGTCATGGCCTGACGTTACCGCGCCAGCCAGCCGCCGTCGACCGCCAGAACGTGGCCGGTGACATAGTCCGCTGCCGCAGAGGCGAGGAACACGGCTGCCCCCGCGATGTCATCCGGGCTGCCCCAGCGACCGGTCGGGATGCGCTCCACGATCTGGCGATTGCGGGTTTCGTCCGCTTGCAGCGCGGCGGTGTTGTTGGTGGCGATATAGCCCGGCGCGATGGCGTTGACCTGCACGCCCCGCGCCGCGAGTTCGTTCGCCATCGCCTTGGTCACGCCTGCAACGCCCGATTTGGCGGCGGCATAGCTGGGGACGCGGATGCCGCCCTGGAAGCTGAGCAGCGAGGCGATGTTGATGATCTTGCCGCTGCCTTGCGCGGCCATCGGACGGGCTGCGGCCTGACTGAGGAAGAACAGCGATTTGAGATTGGTGTCGATCACCGCATCCCAGTCTTCCTCGGTAAATTCGGCAAGGTCGTTGCGGCGGATGATACCGGCGTTGTTGACCAGAATGTCGATCCGGCCCAGCCCGGAAACGACTTCAGCGACGATTCGCCCGACCGGTTCGATCGAGGAAAGATCAGCCCTGATATTCAATGCTTTACGGCCAGTTCCTGCAATCAGATCGAGTGTTTCCGCTGGCTCTGACCGGCCAGCCAGCGCGACATCTGCCCCGGCCCCGGCGAGCGCGACCGCAATTGCCTGCCCGATGCCGGTGTTGGCCCCGGTGACCAGCGCCACCTTGCCCGTCAGATCAAACGAGATTGCCATGGCCGCTTACTTCAGCTGGCAGATGTCGAGGACGTTCATGTCGGTGTAGTCGAGGTTTTCCCCGCCCATCGCCCAGATGAACGCATACTTCCTGGTGCCCGAACCCATGTGGATCGACCACGGCGGGCTGATCACGGCTTCCTCGTTCCCGATTACCAGGTGCCGCATCGAATCCGGTTCGCCCATGTAATGGAACACCCGGTCGGTCGGTTCGGCCATGTCGAAGTAGAGGTAGATCTCGCTGCGGCGGTCATGCAGGTGCGGCGGCATCGTGTTCCACACGCTGCCTTCTTCCAGCACGGTCAACCCCAGCAGCAGTTGCGCGCTTTCGCACACGCCGGGGATGACCAGCTGATAGATCGTGCGCTGGTTCGAATTGGCCAGATCGCCGCGCGCCAGCGGGTTCGCCTGCGCCAGCGTGATATGCCTGACCGGGCACGCCTTGTGCGCCGGAACCGAGGCGAGGTAGAACCGCGCGCCGGCCCCTTCGAAGGTCACGTCCTGCGATCCCATCGGGATATAGAGGCATTCCTTGTTGCCCATTTCGAAGCGCTGACCATCGACCGTGATCGCGCCCGCCGTGCCGATATTCACCGCCGCCAGTTCGCGGCGTTCCAGGAAGGTGTGGCCCGCCGCGCTGGCCGGTGCGGTCTGGAGCGGCAGCTTCAGCGGCTCGGTCCCCGGGACCGCGCCGCCGATCACGAAGCGTTCGTTGTGGCTGTAGTTCAGCGTCACCTGGCCCGGCTGGAACATGTCTGTGACCAGATAGCGGTCGCGCAGTTCATCGTTCGAAACACAGTCCATCATGTCCGGATGGGTGGCATGGTAGGTCTTGGCAAACACGCTGGTCTCTCCCCGTTTGGGCGTTCGTTTGAGCCAGTCTTACCTTGCCATGGTAACCGGTGTCAATGACTGGCCCGACGCGGCTCCCGCAAACTCCCGCAAAGGGGATTCAGGCTGGCGGAGGCGCGGCGGAAGCGCGCGGGATCAGGTCGGACAGGAACAGCGAGGGCTGATCGTCCGCCGCCGCAGGATCGACCAGCTTCAGCGCGGCGGACCGCGCCATGCTGGCAATCGGCCAGCGCACTGTGCTCAGCGGCGGCCAGATATGGGCCGCGATCGAGGTATCGTCGAACCCGACGATCGACAGTTCATCCGGCACGGTGATCCCGCGTTCACGCGCGGCGTGCAGCACCCCGGCGGCCATTTCATCGTTGCTGGCGAAAATCGCGGTCGGGCGCGGGCTGTTGTCCAGCAACCGGACGGCGGCGGCATGGCCGGATTCGAACGTGTAGTTGCCCGCCGATTTCAGCCCGGCCGAGCCATCCAGCCCCAGCCGGGCCATCGCCTCGTCAAACCCGGCCTCACGCTCGCTGGCCGAACGGAACCCTGCCGGACCGGCCACGAACCCGATCCGGCGATGGCCCATGTCCGCCAGATAGTCGATTGCCAGGCCCACCGCCTGCCGATCGTTGGATTCGACCAGATGCGCCGCGTCGTCCAGCCGGGCGGACCCCATCCGGACATAGTTGCAGCCCAGTTCACGGCACAAATCGGCAATCGCATCGTTTTCCGACACCGGCGGCAGGATCAGCACGCCGTAGGGCCGCTGCACTTCGATGAAGGCGCGGATATCGTCCAGCAGGCGCGGCGATTTTCGGTCCACCGGGCGCACGACCAGCGCGAATTCGGTGTCTTTGATCGCGTCCAGCACGCCTTCCTGAAAGTTCAGCACCATCTGGGCGTTCGGGTTGTCGTGGATCAGCCCCAGCAGGAAATTGCGCCGCAGCGCCAGCGCACGGGCCTGCGGATTGGGGACGTAACCCAGATCGGCAATCACCGCTTCAACCTTTTCACGGGTCATCTGGTTGAGCAGGGGCGAACGGTTGATCACGCGGCTGACCGTTTTTTTGGATACGCCCGACAGCCGCGCGACATCGTTGATCGTCGGCTTTGCGTCGCGTTTTGCCTTACCGGCCATGCCCGTCCCTTAAATCGGCTGATGCAATGTGCTCCAGCACTTCAGCCCAACGCATCAGCTTTGCCTTCTTGCGCCCATGAAGGCAATTGCTGACACCGGTTACCGATAGACGGCCCGGCGATGCACGGCAAGCGTCCGCCAACTTTGCGCCTTGATCCGAGCGATACAGTGGTGGCGGCGCTGCGTCCGCTGGCCAAAAAGGAAACGGCGTGCTGCTCGCAGGACAAATCGCGCAGGCTAAATCGCGCACGACAAATCGCGCAGGATTGCCAATGACACCGGTTTCCTCTAGTCACCGCACAAACAGGAATCAGATGGCGACGATGGGAATGGATTTGACCGAACAGGCCATGGCAGTGGCAACCGCATTCGTGGCCGCCCGGCGCGGCGCGCGGGTGCTGGACAGCTATCCGGGGGATCGGCCCGCCGATCTGGCGCAGGCCTATCGCATCCAGGACCGCGCAATTGTGCTTGATGGCCGCGCGGTGGCCGGGTGGAAAGTCGGCCGGATCAACCCGCCGGACGATGCGCGGCTGGGGGCCGACCGGCTGGCCGGGCCGATCTTTGCGGACAGCGTCGTCCGCGCGGCCGCCGGTGACGTTCCCGCCATGCCGGTCTTCGCGGGCGGGTTTGCCGCTGCCGAAGCCGAATTGCTGCTGCACCTTGCCCCGGGCTGGGATGGCACCCTGCCCACAGGTGACGCCGCCACCCGCGCGCTGATCGACGACGTGCGGCTGGGGATCGAGATCGCCAGTTCCCCCTATGGCGGCATCAACGCCGATGGCCCGACCGTGACCGCATCCGATTTCGGCAACAACGCCGGGCTGGTGATCGGCGGGGAACTGCCAAACTGGGCCGATCTGGACCTCTGCACGATTGTCGTGCGGACCGAGGTTGACGGCCAGCTGGCGGGCGAAGCCACCGCGGCAACCATGCTCGACGGGCCGTATGGCGCGGTGCGGTTCCTGCTGGCCAACCTGACCGCGCGCGGGTTTGACCTATCCGCCGGGCTGTGGGTCTCCACCGGGGCCATCACCGGCGTCCATCAGGTGACCACTGGCCAGCACGTTGCCGCCACGTTCGGCCCGCACGGCGCGGTCCATTGCACCATCGGCGTCGCCCGCGGCGTCTGACCACCATCCAGTTTCGGCGGACCGGCACAACCGGGCGCCCAGGGAGAGCGATATGACCGAACCGACTGCTGCCCCCCCCGCCCCGTCCACACCAGTCATACCAGCCACACCGGTCATGCCATCCGGCCGCTACCGCTGGGCGATCATCGCGCTGCTGTTCTTCGCCACCACGGTCAATTACATCGACCGGACCATGCTGGGCCTGCTCGCCCCGTCGCTGGGCAAGGAACTGGGTTGGACCGAGGACGATTACGGCAACATCGTCACGGCATTTCAGGCGGCTTATGCGCTGGGGTTCCTGCTGATGGGCTGGCTGATCGACCGGTTCGGGCCGAAAGTCGGCTATGCCATCGCGATCACGATCTGGACCATCGGCCACGTCGCCCACGGGTTCGCCTCGTCGGTCGCCTCGTTCATGGCCGCGCGGGTGGTGCTGGGGGTGGGCGAGGCCGGGCATTTCCCCGCAGTCGTGCGCGCCAGCAGCGAATGGTTCCCGCAAAAGGAACGCGCGCTGGCGATCGGCTGGGTCAATTCCGGCACCACCATCGGCGTGATCCTGACCGCGCCGACGCTGGCGCTGTTCCTCAACACGCTGGGGCTGGGCTGGCGTGAGACGTTTATCTGGTCGGGCCTGTTCGGGGTCGTGCTGCTGGGCCTGTGGTGGTGGTTCTATTCCAACCCGCGCCAGAGCGGCAACGTCAGCGAGGCCGAGCTTGCCTGGATCGAGCATGATCCGCCCGAAAAGATCCAGCAGATCGGCTGGAGCCGGATCGTCACCAAGCGCGAGGCCTGGGCCTTTGCGACGGCCAAGTTCCTGACCGATCCGGTCTGGTTCCTGATGCTGTTCTGGCTGCCGAAGTATTTCGCCGCGACCTACAACGTCGATCTCAAGATCGTGCTGCTGCCGATGATCATCATGTATCTGCTGTCGGACGTCGGCAGCATCGCGGGCGGGTGGCTGTCGTCCAAGCTGATCCAGCGCGGGCGCACCGCCAATTACGCGCGCAAGGTGGCGCTGCTGGTGTCGGGCTTCTGCGTGCTGCCGCTGCTGTTTGTATCGGGGCTGGAAAACATGTGGCTGGCAGTGGTGCTGATCGGGATCGCGCTGGCCGGGCACCAGTCGTTCTCATCCAACCTGCTGTCGATCCCGCCCGACATGTTTCCCAAGCGCGCGGTCGGATCGGTGATCGGCCTGGGCGGCTTTGCGGGCGGTATCGGCGGCATGATCATGGCCAAGTCGACCGGGCTGGTGCTGGATGCGACCGGCGGCAACTACACCGTGATCTTCATGGCCTGCACCACGGTCTATTTCATCGCGGTGCTGGCGATCCACCTGCTGTCGCCAAGGCTGACGAAAGTGGAACAGGTCTGAGGGCAACAAAACTTTGGCGCGCCCGGCAGGGGTCGAACCTGCGGCCTCAAGATTAGAAGTCTCGCGCTCTATCCAGCTGAGCTACGGGCGCGCGCCGGGGGTGCTCATAGTCGGGCTTTGCGCGCCGTGCAAACGGCGCTAGCGTTCGCACGATGAGCACCCAGCTTTCCCGCATCGACGGCACCACCGGCGCACGCCGCCATTTCCGCTATTTCGACTATCTGATGGCGGCGTTCGTCGCGATCCTGCTGCTGTCGAACCTGATCGGGGCGAGCAAGCTGGCCACGATCGAGGGCTTCACCTTTGGCGCGGGCATCCTGTTCTTCCCGCTGTCCTATGTGCTGGGCGACGTGCTGACCGAGGTTTACGGCTATGCCAACGCCCGGCGCTGCGTGTGGATGGGTTTTGCCGCGATGATCTTCATGGCGCTGATGAGCTATGTCGTCGTGGCGATGCCGCCTGCCGCCGACTGGGGCGGGCAAGCGGCCTATGAAAGCGTGTTCGGCAGCACCTGGCGGATCGTCGCCGCATCGATCCTGGCGTTCTGGGCGGGGGAATTCGTCAACAGCTTTGTCATGGCCAAGATGAAGATCTGGACCGGCGGCAGCAAGCTGTGGGCGCGGACCATCGGGTCCACCTTTTTCGGGCAGGCGGTGGACAGCCTGATCTTCTATCCGGTCGCGTTCCTGGGCATCTGGTCGACCGAGCAGGTGCTGATGGTGATGGTCACCAACTGGCTGCTGAAAGTGCTGTGGGAAGCGCTGCTGACGCCGGTGACGTACGCCGTGGTCGGCTGGTTCAAGGCGCGCGAGGGCGTGGACGTGTTCGACGAAGGGATTGATTTCTCGCCCTTCGCGAAAACTGATTCGGTTTGATTTTGCGCGCTTTCGGCCCCGTCCGGGTGGACGGGGCCGCGTGGCGCTTCATCAATCTGCGATCAGGCCGATCGCGAGGTAGATCAGCAGCAGCGAGCCGAAGCCGACCAGCGTGCCGACCACCCAGGCCAGCCGAACCAGCGTCACGTCGACGCCGAAGTAATCGGCAATCCCGGCGCTCACGCCCATGAACTTGGCATTGGTCTTGTTGAGGCGGAACGACTTGGCGGCAGAGGCGGAGCGTGAATGGTCAAGCTGGGTCATGCGATAACACTCACATAAGCCGAAGCGCCGTGCGCCTGGGCGGTGGACGGGACGGAGACGGTGCCGCTGATCAGCACCAGCGAAAGCGTCAGGGCGGAGGCAGCTGCGGCGATCCGGCTGCCGATCTGGGTCAAGGTGGTCATAAGTATTTCCCTCTGTCTGAACTGTTTGGCGGCGTGTGCCGCGATGCCAGAGTTATTGCAGGGCCCGTGCCAAACTGAGGAAATGGCGGAAATCTGCCATTCCTGCATCAGACGTTGGACAATCGCGCATCCACCATTCTAAACAGTTGGCGAAATTTCCCAACTTTCAGGAACCGGCTTTTGCGTGACAGCGCAGGGGACGGCAGACTATCGCGCGGACATGGCGCTGGCCCGCATCACCCTGACCGATTTTCGCAACCACCGCGCCACGCGGCTGGACGGGGCTGCGCAGTTCAACCTGCTGGTCGGCGATAACGGCGCGGGCAAGACCAACGTGCTGGAGGCACTCTCGCTGCTCGCCCCCGGCCGGGGCCTGCGCCGTGCCGCGCTGGTCGACATTCCGGCCAATCACGGGGCGGGCGGGTTCGCGGTGGGTGCCGAACTGACCGGCGGCGTGCAGATCGGCACTGGCGCGCGGGCGGACAAGCCAGCGCGGCGCGTGGTCCAGGTCAACGGCGCGGAAGCCCCGGCGGTGCGGCTGGGCGAATGGCTCAGCATCGGCTGGCTGACCCCGGCGATGGACCGCCTGTTCGCCGAAGGCGCGGGCGCGCGGCGGCGGTTCCTTGACCGGCTGGTGCTGGCGCTGGAACCCGGCCACGCACGGAACGCCGCCAAGCTGGAAGGCGCTTTACGCGAACGCAACCGGCTGCTGGGCGAGCAGCAAGAACCCGACCCGCAGTGGCTGGACGCGCTGGAACTGCAACTGGCCGAGGCCGGAGCCGCCGTCGCGCAGGCCCGCGTGCGGCTGGTCGCGCGGCTGGCCGATGCGCTGGACGCCCTGCCCGAAGCCCCGTTCGCGCGCCCCGTGCTGCAGTATCAGTCGGGCGGGCCGCTGGAGGCAGGCGAACTTGCCGCCGAGCTGTCCCTCACCCGCCGCCGCGACCGCGCCGCCCAGCGCACCCTGACCGGCCCGCACCGCGATGAGTTGGGGGTGATGATGGCGGGCAAGGATCAACCGGCGGCGGAATGCTCAACCGGTGAGCAAAAGGCGATGCTGATCGCGATCACGCTGGCCCACGCTGGCCTGCTCAGCCCGGATCGCCCCGGCCTGCTGCTGCTGGATGAAGTCGCCGCGCACCTCGATCCGTTGCGCCGTGCCGCACTGTTCGAGCGCCTGCATCAGGGCAGCGCCCAAGTCTGGCTGACCGGCACCGAGCTGCCCCCGTTCGCAGCGATTGCCGGTGAGGCTGCGATCTGGCGTGTCAGTGATGGACTGGCAGAGCGGGTTTAAGGGCGTTCACACCCAACCTCCGCTCGTGTCGAGCGAAGTCGAGACACTGGGCGCGAACGTGTCTCGACTTCGCTCGAAACGAACGGTGAGGGAGGGATGAGGTTCCCCTACCCCTTCGGTTTCGGCACCGCCCCGGCCACCTGCTCCACGGTCGACCCAACCAGCAGGTCGATCCCCGGCAGCGTCGGATGGATCCGGTCCGCCTGGATCAGATCGGGCTTGTCCATCAGCGGTTGCAGGAAGAACGGGACGAGTGTGGCCCCATGCTTCTTCGCCAGCGCCGGATAGATCGCGTCGAATTCCTTGCGGTAATCCGTCCCCAGATTGGGCGGGGACAGCATCCCCAGCAGCACGACCTTGACCTTGCGCTGCCCCAGTGTGGTCAGGATCGCGTCAAGGTTCTGACGGGTCTGCTCGGGCGGCAGCGCGCGCAGCATATCGTTGCCGCCCAGACTGATGATCGCCAGCGCGGGCGGGGTCTTCATCGAAGAGAGCGTGAAGTCCAGCCGCTGCAATCCGCCCGCGGTGGTATCGCCCGAAACCCCGGCATTCATGATCTGCGCATTGATTCCGCGCGCGCGCAAGGCCGCTTCCAGCCGGGCGGGATAGCTTTCCCCCGGCTCCAGCCCATAGCCCGCGAACAGGCTGTCACCCAGCGCCAGCACCTGCACTTGCGGCCCCATCACCGGCAGTTCCGGCAGGGCTTTGGCAGCGGCGAATTCAGTCGGCGCCGGGGCGGGAGCGCCCTGCCCGCAGGCCCCCAATACAAAGGCCAGCGCCACGGGGGTTGCAACTTGGGCCAGCCAATTCCATTTCATGCGGGTAATCCTTGATATTTCCCCCTCTAGCTATGGCTTCCTGACCCTGTGACAAGCCCCCAGACGGCAATCCGCGCCGCCAATCTCAAACTTGCGCTCGGCCAGGGCGACAGCGCGGTCGAAATCCTGCGCGGAATCGACCTGTCGGTGCCGCTGGGCCAGACGCTCGCGCTGCTCGGCCCATCGGGTTCGGGCAAAAGCTCGCTGATGGCGGTGCTGTCCGGGCTGGAGCGGGCCTCGTCCGGCGCGCTGGAAGTGGCCAGCGCGGATTTCGCCGCGCTGGACGAGGACGCACTCGCCGCAGCGCGGCGCGGGCGGATCGGGATCGTGCTCCAGGCGTTTCACCTGCTGCCGACCATGACCGCGCTGGAAAACGTGATGACCCCGCTGGAGCTGGCCGGGATGGACGACGCGCGCGAACGCGCGCAGCAGGAACTGGTCGCCGTCGGGCTGGGCCACCGGCTGAACCATTACCCGGCGCAGCTGTCGGGCGGTGAACAGCAGCGCGTGGCGATTGCCCGTGCGCTCGCCCCGCGTCCGCCGCTGGTCTTTGCCGATGAGCCGACCGGCAACCTCGACGCCGCGACCGGCGCGGCGATCATGGACCTGCTGTTCGCCCGCCGCGCCGAAACCGGCGCGACGCTGGTGATCATCACCCATGACGCGGCGCTGGCGCAACGCTGCGAACGGGTCATCACGCTGGCCGACGGGCGCATCGCCAGCGATACGGCAGCATGACCACCCTGCCCTGGCGCACAGCGTGGGCGATTGCCCGGCGCGATCTGTCCGCCCGATTCCGGGGGCTGCGGCTGCTGCTGGTCTGCCTGTTTCTGGGGGTCGGCGCGCTCGCCGCGATCGGCACTCTGACCGGGGCGATTGAAAGCGAACTCAAATCGCGCGGCAAATCGATCCTTGGCGGCGATTTGCAGGTTGAGGTGTGGCAGCGCACCGTCACGCCGCAGGAACGCGCCGCGCTCGATGCGCTGGGCCGGGTTTCGGGCGGGCTGCGCTTGCAGGCGATGGCGACCAATGGCTCACTCGCCTCGCCGGTGGAATTGAAAGCGGTCGATACCGCCTGGCCGCTGGTCGGACGACTGAAGCTGGCCGACGGCCGCCAGACCGGCGCGCCGCCTGCGGGTTCAGCCTATGTCTCCCCGGATGCCGCCGCGCGGCTGGGGGTGAAGGCTGGCGAGAGCTTCGTGATCGGCGGCCAGCGGCTGACCGTGGGCGGGGTGATCGCGGATGAGCCGGACCGGCTGAGCGAAGGCTTTACCCTTGGCCCGGCGGTGATCGTCGCCGAAGGTTTCCCGGCCAGCGCGGGCCTGACCACGCCGGGGTCGATGTTCCGCGCGCGCTATCGCATCCTGCTGGCGGACGGGGCGGAGCCGGTGCCGGTGGTTGACGCTCTCAAGGCGAAATACCCCGCCGCCGGGTTCACTTATCGCACGCGAGACAAGGCCGCGCCGGGGGCGGAGCGGTTTGTCGGGCGGATGGGTGAGTTTCTGGTGCTGGTCGGTCTGGCCGCACTGGTGATCGCGGGAATCGGCATTGGCGGCGGGGTGTCATCTTATCTTGAGGCGCGGCGCGGCTCGATCGCCACGCTCAAAGTGCTGGGCGCAACCAGCGGCGACATCGCGCGGATTTACCTGCTGCAAGTCGGCACGGCGGCGCTGATCGGCAGCCTGATCGGGCTTGCGGCGGGCGTGCTGGTGACGCCCTTGTTCACGCAGGCGCTGGGCAAGCTGCTGCCCGTCGCGCCCGGCTTCGTGCTCGATCCGTTCGCGCTGCTGCGCGCGGTGACTTATGGCCTGCTGGTGGTGCTGGTGTTCGCCGCGCCGCCGCTGCTGGCCGCGCGGCGCTTCCCTGCGATGGCGCTGATGCGCGCGCGGGTCTCCCCCCTGCCCTCCGTCCGGCGGGAGGCATTCCTGCCGGTCGCGCTGGGCATGGCGGCGATTGCCGCGCTGGCGATGCTGACCGCCGCGCAGCCGCTGGTGACGGCCACGTTCCTTGCGGGCGCAGTGGCCGTGCTGGGCCTGCTCGCACTGCTCGGCTGGACGATCCGCACCCTCGCCGCCCGCGCGCCGCGCCCGAAGCGTCCGTTGCTGCGCCTTGCCCTCGCCAACCTGCACCGCCCCTCCGCCCAGACCGGCGCGCTGGTGACGGCACTGGGGTTCGGCCTCTCCGCCTTCGTGCTGCTGGCGGCGGTGGAAACCAGCCTCGATGCCAACATCGCCGCGCGGGTGCCTCAGCGCGCGCCGGATTACTTCGTGCTCGACGTGCCCAAGGACCGTGCCGACGCGTTCCGCCAGACGGTGGAGGCCGCCGATCCGGGATCGAAGCTGACGCTGGTCCCCTCGATGCGCGGCTCGATCCTCGCCTATGGCCCGGAAGGGCGGATGACGCGGGTGGCCGACCTCAAGCAGATTCCTGACGATGCCTGGCCCCTGCGCGGCGAACGCGGGCTGACTTATGCCGACAGCCTGCCCGATGGCAGCACGCTGACCGCGGGCAAGTGGTGGCCCAAAGGGTACACCGGTGAACCGCTGGTCTCGGTGGACGAGGAGCTAGCCGCCGCGATCGACCTGAAGCTGGGCGACCAGATCACCATCGCCCTGCTGGGGGTGGAGCGCACCGCACGGATCGCCTCGTTCCGGCGGGTCGATTGGGACACGATGGGCTTCAACTATGTGCTGGTGTTCAGCCCCAACGCGATTGCCGACGCGCCGCACAATCTGGCCGCAACCATCGACCTGCCCCCCGGCGCGCCCAAGGACGGCCTGCTGCAAGCGCTGATCCGCCAGTTCCCGTCCAGTTCGGTGATCGAGGTCGGCAACGTGCTGCGTCAGGCGCGCGAACTGCTGACGCAAGTGTCCACCGCGATCCTCGCCGCCGCATCGGTGGCGGTGCTGGCGGGTGTGGCGGTGCTGCTGGGCGCCATCGCGGCGGCGCGCTCCAGCCGGCTCTATGACAACGTGATCCTGCGGGTGCTGGGCGCCAGCCGCCGCCAGCTGCTGTTGCTGCAACTGGCCGAATACGGGCTGCTGGCGGCGCTGCTGGCAGGCGTGGCGCTGGTGCTGGGCAGTTCGATGGCGTGGCTGGTGATCGTCCAGCTGTTCGAATTCGACTGGTTGCCGAACTGGGGCCAGGTCCTCGGCGTGCTGGGCGCGGGGCTGGGTCTGGTGATCCTGTTCGCGCTGGGCGGCTCCATCCCGCTGCTGCGCGCGAAACCGGCACAGGCGCTGCGGGAGTTGTAGGGTGTTTAGCTGGCCGGGGTTAGCGGCGGTCTGTTGGGGAAACGATCAGGTTTGATCACACTTCGTTTCTCGCGCGAGGAGAATGTCGCTCGGAATGTCGCGCATGACTGCGGCAAGCGCCGCTCCAAGCGTAAGTCCAAGAACCACCCACCGGTCCGGGACTTGCGCCCTCCCCTGATACATTGCGAAAGCGCCGGTGGCGGCAAATACGCCAACAGCCATAAAGAACATTTGCCGGACAAACATGTGAATGCGGGGCGGCAGGCGATTTAGCATATCAAACCCTTTCTTTCCCGACACTAAGCAATGAAAGCCATGTTTGCAATGTTGTCGTGTCCGGAAGGGCGGCTGCTGGCAGGGCAGCGTGCAAACTAGGCGGCGTGGACAAATTTGAGCCAGTATCTGGCGGTGGCGATATGGACCATTCCGAGGAAGCTGTTGGCCAGTTGATCGTATCGGGTGGCGATGGCGCGGTTGATCTTGAGCTGCCCAAACATGCGCTCGATGCGATT
>NZ_JAUYNB010000010.1 GCF_030699305.1 Novosphingobium sp. | reverse complement strand
TTCCCGGCGAACCATAGCGCTTCCGACATTGGTTCATCGGAATGCCACGTCGTCATGACGAACTTTTCATCCGGTATGTGGCCGTAATTAAAGGTTTCAAGGACCGCCCAATCAACCGCGTCGTGCCACTTTTCGCACTCGACCCCCCAGGCGATTGCATACAGGCAACCGCCTTCTACCAACCATTGGGCGATGCTGTTGCGCCAGTCGTCGGTCACCGTGGTCTCGGAGACAATGACTGCCCGAAGCGGCCCTATGGGTAGATGTGGTGGAGTCTCGTTTGGAGGCAGATGCACGTATTCCGGTCCCATGCGCTCAGCTTAGAAGAACGGTTCCAATCGGCAATCCCTTGTCCGCGAACCACCCCCAACCTGTCGCCCACACCCACCCGCAAAACCGCCGATTACCGCCGCCCCCTCACGCCAGCACCGCCCCCCGCCGTCTACGCCTCCAGCTCAATGTCCCAGTACAGCCAGTCCCGCCAGGTTTCGTGCAGATAACCCGGCGGAAAGGCCCGCCCGCGTTCCTGCAGGTGCCAGCAGGTCGGGCGGATCGGGGCGACCAGCAGGGGCATTCCGGCCTGCTTGGGAGTGCGCCCGCCTTTCTTCAGGTTGCACGGCGAGCAGGCCGCGACGATGTTTTCCCAGCTGGATTGTCCGCCCAGGCGGCGCGGGACGACGTGATCGAAGGTCAGGTTGTCCGGACTGCCGCAATACTGGCAGCTGAACCGGTCGCGCAGGAACACGTTGAAGCGGGTGAAGGCCGGAAATTCGGACGGCTTTACATATTGCCGCAGCGCGATGACCGACGGGATCGGCATCGTCCAGGTCGGCGAATGGACTTCCCGGCCATAACTCGCGACGATATCGACCCGCTCCAGAAACACCGCCTTGATCGCGGTCTGCCAGGGCCACAGGCTGAGCGGGTAATAGGACAGCGGCGTGTAATCGGCGTTGAGCACCAGCGCAGGACAATCGGACAAATGCCGCGAGGGGTCCCCCTCTGCGCTGCGGAACCGGGCCGCGCGCTCAATCAGCTCCGCCTTGAGCATGGCCTCCGGTAGCAATCGGGCATTACGGTTCGGCGACAATCCATGGGCCGCACTGAACATCGCAGGCCTTGCCGCGTCAAGACTTGCGCCGGGGCGCAATCCACAGGACAGATGGCCGCGATGATCCGCACCCGCTTTGCCCCCAGCCCCAACGGCCTGCTCCACCTCGGCCATGCCTATGCCGCCGTGGTCGCGCACGATCTGGCGCGGGCGCGGGGCGGGGAGTTTCTGCTGCGGATCGAGGATATTGATGGCACCCGCAGCCGCGCAGAACTGATCCCGGAAATCGTCGCCGACCTGGCATGGCTGGGGCTGCGCTGGGACGGGGCGGTGGTCCACCAGTCCAGCCGCCTGCCCAGCTATCAGGCGGCAGCGCAGCGGCTGAAAGCGCAAGGCCTGCTCTACCCCTGCCGCTGCACCCGCGCCGATGTGCTGGCCGCCTCCCCCGGTTCAGGACCGGACGGCCCGATCTATCCCGGCACCTGCCGGGGCCGGGCGGTCGATCCGGCTGGAGCGGCATGGCGACTCGACATGGCCAAGGCGGCGGCGCTGGCCGGGCCGCTGGAATGGACGGACGAGTTGGCAGGGGTCCAGCGCGCCCGGCCAGAGGCATTCGGCGACGTGGTGCTGCTGCGCAAGGAGGCTCCGGCCAGCTATCATCTGGCCGCAACGCTGGATGATGCGGCCGATGGCGTCACGCTGGTGACGCGCGGCGCAGACCTGTTTGCGTCCACCCACGTTCACCGCCTGCTTCAGGCCCTGCTGGGCCTGTCAGTGCCGGTCTGGCACCATCACGGCCTGCTGGTCGAAAGCGATGGGCGCAAGCTCGCCAAGCGGCGCGGATCGCCTTCCCTGGCCGATTTGCGCCGGTCCGGAGCGGATGGACCGGCACTGGCAGAGGCGCTCCGTACCGCCCTTTTCCCGGCTGGCCTTTCGCTGGTTTCAGGCGTAATCATCAGCCCATGAACGCTTTCCTCATCCTCGTGCTCGTCGGCCTGATGGCCATGGTCGTGATCAGTCTGGTGCGAGGGATCGTGGCTTTCATGAAAAGCACCAGCGATGACCTGCACAACCCGGAAAGCACCGGTCCGAGCGAGATGCAGCTGAAGCAGAACAAGTACATGTTCGCCCGCATCATGTATCAGGGGCTGGCCGTGCTGTTGGTTGCGCTGATTTTGTCGGTCAGCAAGTAAGCCCTTGGTAAAACTGAACAAGATCTACACCCGCACGGGTGACGATGGCACGACCGGTCTGGTCGACGGATCACGCTGCCCCAAGCACGCAGCGCGGATGGAAGCGATCGGCGCGGTCGATGAAGCCAACAGCGCGATCGGGATGGCGGTGGTCGCACTGGCTGGTTCAGACCACGCCGCTGCGTTGACCCGAATCCAGAACGATCTGTTCGACCTTGGTGCCGATCTGGCCACCCCCGGCGCTGACTTTGCGCCGTCCGAAATGGTCTTGCGCGTGGTTCAGGGGCAGGTCGACTGGCTGGAAACGGCGATCGACGCGCTCAACGCGGGCATTCCGCCGCTGACCAGCTTCATCCTCCCCGGCGGCAGCGAATCCGCCGCCCGCACTCACATCGCCCGCGCCACCGTGCGCCGGGCAGAGCGCGCGATGACCGCGCTGGCCGCCGTGGAACCGGTCAATCCGGCGGCGCTGGCCTATATCAACCGCCTGTCCGATCACCTGTTCGTGCTGGCCCGGGCAATCAATGCGGCTGGCGACGGCGATGTCCTGTGGGTGCCGGGACAGAACCGCTAGCCCCCTCGCCAAAACCTCTGGTCAGCCCCCGATTTCCCGGCTAGTCAGCGCCCCTTGCTGCAAGTGCGAAGGAGTGGGACATGCGGACAATAGCGGTTATCGGCGCAGGGCAGATGGGTTCGGGCATTGCCCAGACGATTGCCCAGTTCGGCACCAAAGTCCTGCTGGCGGACGTTGATCTGGCCGTTGCGGAAAAGGCGAAAGCCGGGATCGACACCGCGCTGGGCCGTCTGGTCGGACGCGGCAAGATCACCCCGGATGAAGCCACCGTCGCCATTGCCCGCATCACCCCGATCGGCGATTACGCGCCGATGATCGACGCCGATCTGATCATCGAAGCCGCGACCGAGCGCGAGGAAATCAAGCGCAAGATCTTTGAAGCCGCGGGCAAGGTGCTGCGTGAAGATGCCATCATGGCGTCCAACACCAGTTCGATCCCGATCACCCGGATGGCGACCAGCTCGCCCGATCCCAAGCGCTTTATCGGGCTGCATTTCTTCAATCCGGTGCCGATCATGGGCCTGATCGAAGTGATCCCCGGCCTTGCCACCAGCCCCGAAACCATCGCCCGCACCCGCGCGTTTGCTGAAAGCCTGAACAAGCAGGTTGTGCAGGCAGAAGATGAACCCGGGTTCGTCGTCAACCGCATCCTGCTGCCGATGATCAACGAAGCCGTGTTCGTGCTGGGCCAGGGCACGGCCAGCATTGCCGATATCGACAAGGGCTGCCGCCTGGGTCTGAACCATCCGATGGGACCGCTCGAACTGGCCGATTTCGTGGGGCTCGACACCTGCCTCGACATCGTCAAAGTCCTCTACAATACAACGGGCGACAGCAAGTATCGCCCGGCGCCGTTGTTGATGAAATATGTCGAAGCGGGCTGGCTTGGTCGCAAGACCGGACGGGGTTTCTACGATTATTCGGGCGACGCGCCGGTCCCGACCCGCTAAACCACCAGTGAGGGGCGGGACTGTGAATTGGTCGGCACCACCCATTTCAGTTTGTGGAGCGCCCATTTAGATGCAACGTCGACGGGTCGTCCTTGGAATTGCATCTATCGGATACGCAAAGGTCGTTGGCGCGCTGTCCCAACTGGCGATGGTTCCCGCAATGGCATCGGCCTGGGGTCTGGAACTTTACGGCCACTGGCTGATGCTTGCAACGATTCCGGTTTTCCTTGGATCGAGCGATTTCGGCTTTGGCGTCGCCGCCGGCAACCGCATTATCGGCGAAGTCGCGACTGGTTCCCATCCCGAAGCACTGCGCACTTTCCAAAGCGCGCTGGCGCTGATTGCTTCGGCATCTGCCGTCATGATGTTGGCCGTTGTGGCGGCACTGTTATTGCTGCCAACAGGCCTGCTCGCAGCAACCGGCGGGATGTCCTCGGATGCCGCCGCCGAGGTCCTGCTGGTGCTGAGTCTGTATGGCCTTGTTGCCATGCAGGGTAGCCTGTTCATGGCTGTCATCAGGGCCGAAGGTGGCTATGCTACCACCGGAGTCTACGATGCAACGCTGCAACTGGTTGAGGCGGCGGCAGTGATTGCCGTCGTATCACTCGGCAATCGCCCGATTGATGCAGCCTTGACCTATCTGATGTGCCGGAGTGCAGGCTTTGGCGGCCTGATTGTGCTTACCAAGTATCGCGCCAGGTGGCTCAGGCTGGGGTTTGGCCTCGCCTCGATGGACCGCATCCGGGTGCTATTGCGGCCCGCCATCGCAGCAATGATGTTGCCGCTTGGGTTTGCCGGATTCCTGCAGGGAACCGCGCTGGCCGTAGGGGCCGCTGGTGGGGCCGCGGCTGTTCCGATCTACACGAGTTTGCGCACCCTGTCGCGGATCGGGCTGCAGGCAATCATGGCAGTGAATCTGCCGATCATGCCGGAATTCACCGCCGAATTCGCCAAGGGCAATGACCGCTGGATCACCCGCGTGGCTGGCGGGATGGCGACGTTTGCGGCGATCGCCGGCATCGCGTGGGGACTGGCGCTTGCCCTGCTTGGCCCATTCGCGCTCGCGATCTGGACCCGTGGGACAATCGAGCCGCCACAGGCGATGTATTGGCTGACCGGTGCCGCAATCGCGATGGGTGCCGTGTGGAATCCGCTATCGAATTTTCTGCTGGCGGTGAACCGGCACGAAAGCTTCACTTACGCCTTTGCAATCGCCACCGTCGCGGTGATCGGCGCGACGATTCCGGCGGTTCATCTGGCCGGAGTCACCGGTGCAGCGGCGGTTGCGTTGCTGCTCGATCTGTTCATGTTGATCTTTGTTGTCTTCAGCCTGCGGCGGCTGATCGGCCCGTTCCGGCTCGGCTGGGAGCCGCTGCTGGCCTGTTTGCCAAGCCGTTTCAGACCCGCCCGGTTCAAGGAATGACCACTGCCAGAGCGGGACTGAACGGCACTGACCGCTTACAACCCCATCCCTGACAACACCGCCGCAATACCATCACGATACTTGTCGAACGTGTAATTGGCAGCCTCCGCTTGCGCTGACTGCCGCCAGCCGTCCAACCGGTCGCGGTCATCGATGGCAGCCATCATTGCTGCGTAGACGCTCTCGGTATCAAGCTGGTCGAGCAGGATACCGGTCTGGTCGGTTACGGCCAATGCACAACGGTCGGACTGGATCAGGCCGCAACCGGCTGCCAGTGCTTCGTAGAGCACGATCCCTGCGCCTTCGAAATAGCTGGGCAGCAGCAGGACGTCGTGGGCCGCCATGATGGAGGGCACATCGGCGCGCGCGACGGTCGGGATGTAGTTCACCCGGTCTGCATACGGCGCGAAGGCTTCCCGTGGCAGCTTGAGGTCGCCCACGATGGTGAGTTCAGCGGCCGATTGCGGGATCCGGCTGATCGCCTCAAGCACGTGATGGATACCCTTGCGCGGTATCACCAGGCCCAGGAACAGGAACTTCACCGGCTTGTCACGGCGCACCGGCTGCGGCACCGGCATATTCCTGAACAGATTCTCATCGTAGCAATAGTTCAGGACTTGCAGCTTCTTGTGCGTGCTTTCATCAGCCGCGCTGCTTTCAATGGTCCGTTTTGCAAACTCGCTTCCGACCAATATCTTGTCAGCAGCCCGATACTCTTTCCAATCGCTTTCGATAGTGGATTGCGGAACTTCGCGCTCAATTGGCAGGAACCAATTGCCGTACTGTTCCTGCACGTCCAGCATCATTTTGTTATAGACGCTGAAATCACCATTGGTTCGATCAAGTATGCACTTTCGCCCAAGACTGGACGCCAGCTCAAACGAGCTGAGCGAACTGCCATTATAGCCCCACAGCGCAAATTCCCGTTCCGATCTGATTTCGTCGGCAATCTGATCGACAAATCGCTTGTTGCCGAATGCATCGATTTTCCGGGCGAACTTTCGAAAGCCCGCGCGACTGGCGAGACGCTCAAACCACTCGATCAAACCAACCGTCTTTACCAGGTCAGGATTTAACCCGGCGTGCTGGAAACGACGAAACTCTTTATGGAGCCTGACTGATATTGCTGATGGCAAAACTTTTTCGAGGTTATAGGGAAAGTTATCGGGCTTGTAAAAAATAGAGGTCGCGTACCACTCCAGCTTTTCAAGCTGCTGTAACGCATAAGCAGTCTGCCAACTATGCTGGGTGCCGGGATGAAACACTGCCACTTGCATCTTAATTTACCCTGCCAAGACCGGTGAGTTCGCCGTATTCCCCACAACCGGCGCGGCGTCAACATTCCCCCCGGCGACATCACATTTGCTGTTCATTCCACCATCCGGCACCATTCCAACGGCTTATGCAAGGCGGCTGAACAATCAGTTTTCGAACGCTTATTTTACACGGCCTGCGTTACTGGTATGTGTCGAAAAGTCGGGACCGGCACTGGCGATGGCAACGGCATGCTGCCATCGGATACTTCCCCGTTGGGTCGCTTCCGGCAGCAGACCTGTGGTAAGTTAACCCGATGGTAGGTGGATCAATGGACGATGCAGACAACACCGGCGCAGCGGACACCAGCGTAGCGGATCCTGGCGAGATCGCCCGGGCGCGGCGGCGGCGGCAAAAGCGGCGCAAGCGCGGCATCGAAGGCTGGCTGCGCGGCCGACAAGCCGGGCAATTGCTGGCTGCGGCCATGGCTCTGGTCGGCGCATCCTATGTGGTCGCCAATGCCCTCGACGCCTGGTTCGCATCGACCCGTTACGGCAAAGTGACGCTTGGCATGTCTGCGGCCCAGGTGCAGGCCGCCCTGGGCAAACCGCAGACAGCCATGGGCAGCGGCACCTGGCAATACCGCAATGGCCGCAAGTCCATGACCGCAGGCTTTTCCGCCGATGGCACACTTGACCGGATCACCTGCGCAGAGCAGCCGGACAGCCTTGAGCTGTGCCCCAAGACGATGGGAATCCGCGTGGGGACTGTGGAACGCGAACTAATCCTGAAACTTGGCGCGCCGGATCGCATCCAACGGGCGGGTGATCAACGTATTCTACAGTATTCGGGACTGGGCCTGACGTTCCGGTTCCGCGGACCCGAAGTCGGGCAAATCGAACTCACCCGGTCGGACAACACGATCGCGTTTGTTCGCCAGATCGGCTGGCTGCTGATTCCCTGAGACGGGGGCCGTTGACGTCAACCCTGCTTCACGGAACGCCGATTTTCCGGATAGTTGCGGCGCAGCTGATCGATCGACAGCCAGGAAATCTGGGCGGCCAGCAAGATCCCGAGTTGCCGCACTGAAAACACGCCGAGCGGGAATCGGGCGATGGCAATCACCGCCGCACTCAAGGCGAACGCCAGCGCGTGGGCGCGCAGGAGCGCGCGAAATCGGCGCGAGGGGTTCGGCAGGCGCAGCGTCGCCCGGCTCATGAAGTAGGCCAGCAGCAGCGCGCCGGCAATTCTGAGAATGATGTACAATGCGTCCTCCCCGGCGACAGTCTTAAACAGGGCGGCGTTGATCGACAAGCCATGTCAGTTACTTGGCCAGACTGCTGCAGCGCGCAATCCTCCCTTCGTTTATCACCTTATAAGTTTTGTATTTTCCTACATATATCCATATAGGTTAGTTGAACGGCTCCTTTGATTCGCGAGGAGCCATCATGCCCACACCCATTGAGAACCCGGCACCGTTCGTGCCAAGCCGCGCCGTGGCCTTTGCCGCCCCGGATGCCAGCAGCCAGCTCGTCAGTACGGCAACCCCACTGCCTGTCACCGCCATGGAGCCAGCCCCGCCAGCTCTGACCGGCACGGCCAGTTCCAGCATCCAGATCGGCCCCTATCAGCCAGCGCTTGGCCGCCCGGTCGTGCTGTCGCTGTCCGGCGTTTGGTCCGGGTCCGCGCGGGTGGTGCGCTCCACGGATAACGGTGCCACCAGAATCCCGCTGACGATTGGCGGTGCAGCCTGGGCAGAATACAGTTCAAACTGCTGTGAACCGGTGTGGGAGGAATTCGAGCAGGGCGCGGCGCTGTATCTTGACCTGACCATTACCGGCGGCACGCTCAACTACCGGATCTCACAATGAGCGCCGATCTGATCGCTCGCGGGCTGGCGGCCAAGACCCGCGAACAGGCACTCAAGTCCGCCAACACCATGGCCCTGATCCGCGCCGTTCGGGAAAACGGCGGTTTCGTGCAGCCATCATCAAACCTTGCCGCCGATAACACCCCGACGATCGTGCTGGGCACAAATGCGGCCGTATCCTCCATCAACGGCGCGGCAGCGCGGACCGCCATGGTCCCGCGGTCCGATGCGCGGCTGACGTATGTGTCCGGCATTCCCATGCAGTCCGGCACAACCTATCCGCGCGACGCCTACTTTACGTCGCGGGGGGCCTATTATGGCGCAGCTTCGGCCGGGGGGGCAGCGCTCCGTGCGACCAGTTATTTCGCTTACGAATTCGTCCACACCGGCACCGTATTTGAAATCCCGATTTACGGCGGAGGGGGCGGCGCGGGCGTCAATCTGCGGATTCAGGTCAACGGGGCCGTGGCTGGCACCGCCAGTATCCCCAACAGCACGGGCGGGCTGTATTACGTCAGGATCGAGTTTCCGGTCGCTGGCAAGCGCCAGATCCGGGTCGAAACATCGGGCCTGGGCTGCAACGGGGTGCATGTTGCCAGTTCGGCCGAAATCAGTTCTACCGGCAAGATCTATCCGATTGTCACGATGATCGGCGACAGCTTTCTGGAAGGCTCCGGATCGGAAACCGGAGACATCGGTGCCACCGTGATGGCGCGGGCGCTGGGCTTCAACGCGGCTGTGGCGGGGGTCGGCGCAACCGGGTTGATCAATCCCGGAAACACCAACACCGCAGGTTTCCCGAAAGTCAGTTTCACCGATACGGTCCGTTTGCAGGATTTGACCCTGGCCGGTGTCAGCAGTGCACACACGGCTACATCGACCGCCCCCCGGCTGGGGCTGGTGTTCGGATCGGTGAACGACAATGCACTGGCAGCGGCGGTCTACAATCCGTTTGGCAGCACTTTGCAGGCCGCGATCAACAACCGTGCGCACGCCATCATCGACGCCTGGCTGGCCGCCTGCGCCGGACGCCCGCTGGTGCTGTTTGGCCCGATCTGGCCCAGCGGCGCGCCGAACAATCGTCCGCCGCCTGATATCTATCGGATTCGCGATGGCCTGGCTGAGGCCGCGTGGAGCCGGTCGGGTCAGAATATCTGGTTCATCGACCGGCTCACGATGCCTCGGCGTGAGGGTGTCTATTCCACCGCCAGCGATCAGGCATCGCTTTATACCGGGGGGGCGGCCGGCACGGATCCCACGCACCCCACCCCGGCCGGGCACCGGCATGACGGCCTGCAGGACGCCGCGCAACTGCGCCGCCTGATCCTGACCGAACTGGCCTGAACTGAAACTGCGCGATCACCCTGCTGGTCGCGTGCCCCCCCCCCTTTTGAAAACAACAGAAAGCAGACCATGGCCGATTTTACTTTCACCCAGTTCAATACCCAGAACATCAGGACGGGCACCGACATCATCCTGACCACTGGCCGCGAAACGGCTGGCCAGGGGGCCGGCACCTACATCGCTGATGCCATCGCCAATGCGGCCTTGTTAGCCGCTCACCCGCTGTTTGTGGGTCGCTCCTCGAACGGTCGGCACTTCCGCGCCATGCCGGAAGCCGGGCGGATCGACATTCTGCTCGCTGGCGCAAAGGCGGACGGCATTGTGGATGATAGCGACGCCGTTCGCGCTGCATATGATTATGCCCGCGCAATCGGTGCGGATGGCGTGACCTTCGGCCGCAAGGCGATCCGGCTGGAGGCCATGGCGCTGCCGCCAGAGCCGCTGATCGAAGGCCCGCAGCCAGCACTGGTCATCCCGCCGGAACCTGGCATCCATGATTTCGGCGGCGCGCAGCTGTTCAGCTCGACCGTCAGCCGCAACATCGTCTACTCTCCGCAATACGCCAGCCCGATCATCGATATCCCGCTGATCGCCGATGTCGTGCCGGGTGATACCAGCGTTCGGGTTTCGGCCAGCGATGCAGCCCAGTTGCAGGTTGGCGATCTGGTCTTGTGGCAGCTTGGCGAACTGCCTTACGACACGCCGGAAACGCTGGTCTGGGACTATGCCCGCGTCACCAGCGTCGCTGGCGAATGGGTCGGACTCGACAAGCCCATCCCCGAAGCGCTGATCCTGGCCAATGTGACCGGCCCCAACAAGCGGCTGCGCAAACTGGCCAGACTGGAAAACTGCGTCATCCGCGATGTGACTTTCAACGGGCCGACCGTCGCCGAATCCGGCGTGTCGATTTCCTTCGGCAAGCGCATCACGATCGAACGCGTTGGCGGTCGCAACATTGGTGCCGGGGTCGTCATCGGCCGCTACTGCGATGGCTTCACGGCAATCGACTGCTGGCAGGATGGCACCGACCTGATCCAGCCCAGTTACGGTCCCGCCTTCAATTTTTCCGAAAGCCGGGACGTGACCCTGGTCAGGCCGCAGGCCCGCGGGGTCAAGTCGATGGTTCGCGCCGAAGCGGGCGCGGAAATCCAGATGCTGGGCGGCCATTTTGAAAATACGCTGACCAACTCGGCCGGC
This sequence comes from Novosphingobium sp., assembly GCF_030699305.1. Taxonomy (GTDB): domain Bacteria; phylum Pseudomonadota; class Alphaproteobacteria; order Sphingomonadales; family Sphingomonadaceae; genus Novosphingobium. The sequence goes on along the minus strand of NZ_JAUYNB010000010.1, from coordinate 572,000 downwards.
CAATCGCTCGGCACTTCGATCTGCGTGATCGAGGCGTCCGGGCGAGGCAACGTCTCGATCCACGATCTGACCATCACCGGCTATGGCGGATACCGGCTGGCCGAAGTCAACAACGGCCAGGCAGGGTATGAAGGCGCGGTCCAGATCACCGGAACCTTGCGCCTGCGCCACCCGGCCATGCCCTTTTCCATTCCGGTGAAATCAATCAACGGCGTGCTGGACATGGAAATTGGCGGTATCCGTGAAGTGCATGATTTCACGCGCCTGCGCCGCTGGTCCCGGCGCTTCATGCTGCGTGATAACGAGTATCTCTATGCGTTCGGCCCGCCGGGGATTCTGGTGCGGGCATCGTTCTTCACCGCTTCCGGCATCACCATCGGCGCCGGCAATCAGTTGACCGGTATGTGGCTGGGCCGTGAGGGCAACAACGGCTCGAACATGACAGTCGCACCGTATGGCCCGCTCATCCCCGGCAGCGAACTGAGCATCCCGGTGTTCGGCGGCACGGTTGGCGGCGCGCAATGGACCCTGCGCAACAGCCGGTTGCAGCTCTTGTGCGTCACGGCCGCAAACGCCGGCCTTGATGCGGCGTGCAAGTTCGTGGAGTTCGAAGGCTGGGTCACCACCCGGCGAGAGCAGGATTACCCCGTCAACGAGAGCGACTGGCTGGCAATGAGCACCAGCAGCGATGCGCTGGAGTCGCTGTTCAAGGCATGGGACCTGCCGGCCCTGGCAGCGGGCTCCACGATGTCCGTCGATCTGCCGATCCCGGCGATGGTATCAACCGATCAGATCGAGGCGGTGCGCGTGACCGGCGGCCTGAACGGCCTGACCCTCGATTCGGTCGAGGCCCGAGCCGGCCTGGCGCGGCTGACGCTGTCCAACCGCACCGCATCGGCCATCGACCGCACGCCCACCGACATGGCCGTTCGCTTTGCCCGGGAACGGGTCGGACGCTGATCGCAGGCAGCATTCAAGGCGGGAAGTGGGCTGCGCAATCGCGCGCCCACTTTTCGTCTTGTATGGTTGATGAATTACGGTAACCCGCTGTTATATACATCGGTGACTCGCCCAGTCATCACTACACGAGGTTGTCTGTGTTCAAGAAACCGACGGGCAAGAAACCCAGAATTGCTGTGATTTGGGAGCAATTCGCATCCTACCATCTGGATCGGGTTGAAGCGGTCGGTGCGCGGTTGGCCGGACAGTTTGATGTGCTGGCGATCGAGGTGGCGACCACATCGCAAACCTACAATTGGCCGCCCTCAGGCGCGATCACGAACGCCACCAAGCTGACACTGTTTCCCGGCCAGTCATATGAGACGATTTCGCCGCTGCGCCGGCTCTGGCGCGAATTGCGCGCGCTGATCGGTTGCCGCACGGTGTTCGTGGGGATCGGGTACGACCGGGCGGATATCATCGCCCTGTCGTGGTTGCTGCGATTGAGCGGCGGCACGGTTGTGATGATGACCGATTCCAAGTTCGATGACCGCAGCCGCTGGGCGCCGCGCGAGGCGCTGAAAGCCATGGTGCTGAAGGCCTATTCGGCGGTGATCGTGGCCGGGCGGCAGCAACGCGATTTTGTCCACTTGCTGGGGCACCACCGCCACCGGGTTGTGCCCGGATATGATACCGTCAGCATCGATCGTGTCAGGCGTGAAGCCTTGCGCAGCCCGCTGCCACCCAAATCCGACTGGCCGTTCACATTTGTCGGGCGGTTTGTTCCCAAAAAGAACCTGTTCAACCTGCTCGAAGCCTATGCGCTCTATGTCAGCCAGGCAGACGGCCCGCCGCGCAGGTTGCAGCTGATCGGTTCGGGTGAGCTTGAAGCCGGGCTGAGGGCGTACTGCGCGGAACTGGATATCACGCACCTCGTGGACTTTCCGGGGTTCCTCTCGGCTTGCGACGTTTCCGCACGGTTGGCGGCGAGCATCGCCTTGATCCTGATCAGCGTTGAGGAACAGTGGGGCCTGGTCGTCAATGAGGCAGTGGCGCTTGACGTGCCGGTGATTGTCAGCACTGCGGTCGGGTCCACCGATGCGCTGGTTCGCAACTTGTGCAACGGCTTTATTTTTGAACCAGACGCGGTTGACGGCATCGCCGCCGCACTGAAATTGCTGGCCGAGGATCCGCAGTTGCGGGACCGCATGTCGGCCGCAGCGCATGAGCGGGCATGGCTTGCCGATACAGAGCGCTTTGCCGATGCCGTCCAGCATCTGGTTACGCGCGAACCGGATGCTGCTGCGACTGCATCGATCGCGCGGTTCGAACGCAGTCTTGCCGAAACGGGGTAATTCCGGCGGCAATAAATGATTGGTAGCGCGGCTGCGATTGGTTAGACATTCCAACGGGTCGACGATGAAACAACAAGGAACTTTGACCCGATGGCGGACAAGCAGCCGACTATTGCCCTGATCTGGGCCCAGTTTTCGGCCTATCACGTTGATCGCCTGCAAGCTGTCGGGCAGCGGCTGGCCGGGCGCGCGCGCGTGTATTCAGTGGAAGTCAGCTCCAAATCGGCCGTTTACGCCTGGGCACCATCAAATGAGGTGAAAGGCACCGAAAAGATCCGCCTGTTCGCTGATGCCCGGTATGAGGATATTCATTTCCTGAAGCGGTGGGCCGCCATGTTCAGAGCCACCCGGAAATGCGATACGGTGTATATCGGGATCGGCTACAATGAACCCGATGCCCTGCTGCTGGGACTGACATTGCGGCTGGCGGGGGTGCGGGTCATCATGATGACGGCATCGAAGTGGGACGATCGTCCGCGCCGATCGACGTTCGAGCTGATCAAGATGCTGCTCCTTTCCCCGTTCAGCGCCGCGCTGGTCGGGGGGGCGCGCCAGATGAGCTACGTCCGCTTTCTGGGTTTCCGGCGGCGCCAGGTTCTGCCGGGCTACAACACCGTGGACATTGAACGCATCCGGTTGCAGGCGCATTCCATTGTGGGTGAGCGCAAACCCGCGTTCCATGAGCGTGCGTTCATTTACGTCGGCAGGTTCGTGACCAAAAAGCTGCTGCATCACACGTTGAACGCCTATGCCGCCTATGTCCGGCAGGCAGGCCCCGCCTCGCATCGCCTGGAAATGATCGGCTCCGGCGAACTGGAAGGCGAATTGCGCGCCCAGTGTGACCAACTCGGCATCAGCCATCTGGTCGATTGGCCGGGATTCCTCGACGCGCCGGACGTCGCGGCGCGCCTTGCGCATGGCCTGGCGCTGGTGCTGGTCAGTCGGGAGGAACAATGGGGCCTGGTGATCAACGAGGCGCTGGCCGTGGGCCTGCCCGTGATTGCCAGCGCCCAGGTGGGTGCCCGCGAAGCGCTGGTTCGCAACCTTGAAAACGGGTTTGTGGTTGAGCCTGGATCGGAAGATGGCCTGACCCGCGCGATGCTGACTGTCGCCGAAAGCGAGGCGGGCTGGGAAAAGCTGTCACAGGCCGCTCAGGATCGCGCCTGGCTTGGCGATACCCAGCGGTTTGCCGATGCGGTCGAACTTTACACGTTCCCGGATTCGACCGCCGTGGCGGAACGGCACGCCCGGTTTGAGGCGGCGATATCGCCGCTGCGCGGATAAGACCGATGCAATTCCGTTGCGGCTCACAATCTGCTACACTGTCATCATCGCTGGAACAGGCTGCCACTCCGCATGTATGAAGCTGCACTAACCCTGTCCGTCATCTCCCTGCTGGGCGTGACTCTCTATTACGTTCGCATGCCGGCGTTCAGCGTCTTTCATCCGCTGTCATTCTACCTGCTGTTCCACGGTTTCATTTTCGTGTTTCGGCCAGTTATCGCTCACCTCAACGACTTCCAGTTCATTTACCGCCTGTATCAGTTCACGCCGTCCTATGAGGACAAGCTGACTGTCATTCTGGCGTCCAATCTGGGTATGATCGCCTTTGCATTCTTCAGTTTGCAGGCCGGCCACAATCCGATGCGGTTCAAACAGGATACGTTTGCGGTTGCCGAACGCAACCGGCTGGTCGCGACGGCAATGTGGGTTCTGGCCATTTGTCTCCCGATCGGGGCCTATTCACTGCAACTGACGTGGGAGCGCGCCACCGCTGATGTCAGTATCATGGTGATGGATGCGGGAACCGGCACGTTCATCAACACCAGCGGCAATGGCTACCTGGCTGAAGCCCAGCTGATGCTGGCCACAGCCTGCGCGATGATCGGGTGGCTGTTCCGCTTCCGGTTGCTCGCGCTGATGCCGCTGGCCGCTTTCGTTATTTTCCGCGCAGGGACAGGCGGGCGCGGGCCGTTCGTTTCGGCGGCGGTATGCCTTGGGCTGCTGTATCTGTATGAACATCGCCAGAGAGTGCCCAGCCCGCGGGTTATCGGGCTGGCGTTGGGCTTGATCGGCCTGTTTGCCGTTATCGGGCTCGACCGCGGGGAATCCGTGCGTGCCCTGGTCAGCGGCTCTGAAGTTGAACAAGTGGGCCTTCAGTCTGACGACCAGAAGTGGCTGGAAGGCATGGATTTCGGCAATCTGGAGTACTTTGAGTATCTGGTATACGCGGTTCCGCAGCGCACCGGCAGCTATGAATACTTCGCCAACAACCTCATGCTGTTTACCGAACCGGTTCCGCGCGTGCTCTGGCCAGGCAAGCCCGTCGGCTCGCCGATCAAGTTCTTCGAGCTGTTCGATTATGGCTTTCCAATCGGAATGACCCGCTCCCTGCCGGGTGAAGGCTGGACCCAGCTAGGCTGGCTTGGCGTCATCATCTGGTGCGGATTGTGGGGCCTCGGCCTTGGCACGCTGTACCAGAAGTTCACCAACGGCACGCAAACGACGTTCGCGGTGCTGGGCTACATGGTGCTCATGTCCACGCTCGTGGTGGTGTTCCGTGACGGCAGTCTTGTCACCATCATGCGCCAGGGCATATTCTATTTCGCCCCGATCCTGCTGTGGAAATTGCTTTCCAGCCAGCTCGGCGTCCCGCTGGCTGCACCGCTTCGCGCTGTGGCGCAGCGACGGCTGCGGATGGCCAAGGCCGCAGCAGCAGCTGCGCATGACCCCGAACCATCAGCTTCCCCGGGATCGGCAATGCCTGCGGCGGTGCAAATTCACGTACCCCCGGCCGTGGCGCGGCGGCGTGCGAAGCTGGCGGAGCTGAAGCAGGCTCACAGCGCGTGAACGAGGGCATCGCCGGCAAGCGGATCGGCCTGCTCACCGCGTCCGCCTCGCGGCTGGGCGGGGGGGTTTCAGAGGCTGTGATCGTGCAGGCCGAAATGATCCGCGCCGCTGGTGGTGAGGCCGTGATTTTTGCCCTGGCTGACCAGCATACGGCCGAAGATGCTGCGCGGTTTGCGCCCTCTTCCGTGGTTGCCTGCCCGGTTACCGGACCGCCGCAGGTTGGCTATGCCCCGCAACTGGTTGACCGGTTGCTGCAGGCTGATCTGGATTGTCTGCATTTGCATGGGATCTGGATGTATCCATCGCACGCCGGGGCGGCGTGGGCGCGTACAACCGGGCGCCCATATCTGATTTCACCGCACGGCATGCTGGACCCGTGGATTACGGCGCGCGGGCGCTGGAAAAAGGCGCTCGCCCGGATCGGCTATGAGCGCAGGAGCTGGCAGGCGGCAACCTGCTTCCACGCGCTGACTGGGCGCGAAGCGGCAGACATTCGCCGGGAGGCTGGCCGGTCCGATAGCGTGATCGTGCCAAACGCAGGCCCGGATTGTTCGCCCCCGGTGACTGGCCCGCGTGAACCGCGGCTGCTGTTCATCAGCCGCATCCACCCCAAGAAAAACCTCGCTCCACTGGTTGCCGCGTGGAGCGATCTGGCCGCCGAAGGCGCACTGCCTGACGGAGCCATCCTGACGATCGCCGGTTGGGGCGAGCAGGATCACGTTGCCGAGTTTGAAGCGACGCTGACCAATGCACCGGATTCGGTTCGGTTCATCGGCCCTTGTTTCGGTTCCGCCAAAGCCGAGGAACTGGCCCGCGCGCGGTTCCTGATTCTGCCATCGCTCAGCGAAGGGCTGCCGATGACGATCCTGGAAGCATGGGCAGCGGGTGCGCCGACGCTGATGACCACGGAGTGCAACCTGCCGGAAGGATTCGCCGCCGGGGCCGCGCTGGATTGCGGAATGACCCGCGAAACGATCAGGGCGGGGCTGGTCCAAGCGCTGGCAATGCCGGCGGATCAGTGGCTGCAAATGGCGCAAGCGGCGCAGAAGCTGGCCGGCGACGGGTTTTCAGCCAGCGCAATCGCGGCGCGCTGGGCCGATATCTATGCCAGCCTGAGTTCCGCCCAATCGGACCGGGCGGCATGAGCGTTCTCGACGCGAACGAGACCCGCCCGCTGGAGGGCGGGGCCAGCTTTTCACTGGCAAACCGGCTGACCCGGGTCGTCTGGGGCCTGACCTGGCTCCTCCTGGCCCGGTTCACGCCGCCGCCGCTGCATGCCTGGCGGCGGCTCGTGCTGAAAGCCTTCGGCGCAAAGGTCGGTCGCGGGGCGCGGGTTCACGCCAGTGTCCGGATCTGGCTTCCGGCCAATCTGGAACTCGGCGACAACACTTTGGTCGGTCCGGGCGCATTGCTGTATAATCAGGGGCAGATCCGGGTCGGCGCGCGCACGGTGATTTCGCAGGGCGCGCACATCTGCGCCAGCACGCACGACATTCACGATCCCAATTTTCAGCTGGTCGTTCGCCCGATCACGATCGGTGAACACGCGTGGATCGCGGCCGAGGCATTTGTCGGCCCCGGCGTGACCATCGGTGACCGCGCCGTCGTTGGCGCTCGCGCGGCGCTGTTTCAGGATGCGGAGGCCGACGGCGTCTATTCAGGCAACCCGGCGCAATTCGTCAAGCAACGCAAACTGCGCCCGGCGTAATGTCCCCCGCCGAACTGCGCCCACTGTTGCTTGACCTGATCGGAACCGGCCCGCAGCCCGACCTGGCGCAGTTGTCACCCGATGACTGGCAAGTGCTCGATGCAATGGCCGGGCAGCACCGGCTGCAACCCTTGCTGCATGTGCAACACCGCGCAAATCCTGCGATCGATCCCGAAATAGCCGGGCGGTGGGCGGCGGCCTTTCGGTTCCAGTCGATCCTGGCACTTCGCCAGAAGGCCGATCTGGCAGCGACGGTAGCACTGCTGCGGGAAGGTGGATTTCCGCCGACCGCGCTCAAAGGTGCCTGGCTGGCATGGCATGTCTATCCCCAGGCCGCGATGCGCCCGCTGCGCGATGTCGATCTGCTGCTGGATAGCGCGACAGTTATCCCAGCCTATGAATTGCTGACCGCAAACGGGTATCATATCGCTGCCGATGCCGAACTTTCGCTGCATGAGGCGCTCCTGCTGGAAAAGCATCTGCCGCCGCTGTTCGCACCGGGGGGCACGTGCATCGAACTGCATCACCGGTTGTGGGAACCGGATGGCCGGATGGATCATGCCAGCCCGCTGGAAATCGATGCGGCGGTGCGGGCAGCCGCAGTAACCGAAGCCGATGGCATCAGCTATCCCGCGCCAATCGACATGTTGGCGCACCTGATCGCGCACGCAATTTACAGCCACCGGCTTGATTGCGGACCGTTGCTGCTGACGGATATAGACCTGATGCTGCAACGCAGGGCGATTGACTGGACCACCTTCTGGCACCGCGCAGAGCGGGAAGGCTGGTGCGATGGCGCTCGGCTGGTGCTTGAACTTGTTGCCCGGTATCGACCCGCTGCGCCAATCCAGTTTTCTGCGGACGCTGCCTCGCCTGTGCCCGCAGCGATCCTTGCAGAAGCGCCGCAGTTGCTGCTTCAGGATCTGACCATGCGTAAAAGTGCCGGCGCACTGGCCAGCGTGCGCAAACAGGGGCTGACAGGGCTGGTCAACCGGCTGCTCGGCCGCCGAAGCGCCAGGGCGGGACCATCGGTTCAACGCGAAATGAAGGCTGATGGCGGCTATTTCGGCTGGATCGGCAATCGGCTGCGCCGGACTGCGGGTGATCTGGCCCAATCAGATGTCCGGTATCAGGCCCGCGCCATGGCGGAACTGAGCCGCTGGCTGGACCAGCCCCGCTAAGCCCGTTCAGGAAGCCGGCTCAATCGCGACATTATCGATTTGCATGGTTGCAGCGCCGGGTGCCAGCCAGAGCTGGAGAAACGGTGCCGGACAGGCTCCCGCAAAATCAAGTTCCACGACATGCTTGCCCGCAGCCCAGACACCAGGTTGCAGGTTGGCCTGCTGACGTTCCAGTCGGCAGCTCAAGCTTGCCAGCAGTCTGGCCGCAGTGGCGGCATCAGCTGCATCGCTGGTCCAGCTGATCCGGTAACGTCCCTGCGCAAGCGGAACAGCCTGATAGGCAATCGGCACCCGCGCGGCGCTGCTTGTGCGGACCTGGAGCGCCTGGCTTTCATCGCCGGAATTGACAAATTCCAGTTCAAGCGCGCCATCGCCGGGGAACTTCCAGTCAAACGGCGATGGGGCGGCGATCTTGTCCAGATCCGAAAATTTCCCGTTCGCGACCATGCCGGTCTGTGCTGCGCGGGGACAATGCCCGCGCCACAGCTGAACGGCAATGACCGGATACTCATTGGTCAAGGCAGTAGTCAGCGCTTCAATCCGGTCACAGCCAAGGCTTGATCCACGTCCAGCGGCAGCGATCAGCACGTTGGCCCGGCCGGCCAGTTGATTGGCGGTCTGACCCGCGTTGGGTGTCGCGTAAGTCACGCTCCACGGCACGCCGTTGGCAATCCGCTGCGCCAATGCATCGCGGCCCTGGGGGCTGCGCTCAAACAAACCGGACGCCTGATCGATGATCGGCGCGCGCGGCCATTGCCGGGCCAACGCCCCGAACCGCAACGCCGCATTGCCATAATCACCGCCGCGCAGCGCAGCCTGCAACCAGAAGACCTGCGTCAGCGCATCGCGCCAACCCAGACTGGCGGAAACCTTGAACGCGGCCAGCGCGCCTGCGCCGTCACCCCTTGCCAACCTGGCCGTGGCGAGATGCCCGACCGAATCGATCGCCATGGGATCGCGTGCCACCAGTTTCTGCGCGGCGGGCAACGCCGCACCGGCTTGCCCGGCTTCGCGCAGCTGCGCCGCAGTTCTGGCCAGCACGCGCTGCTGGAAGGGTTCGGGAACAAACCGCGTGAAGGCGGCGCTGTTGACAGCCGCACGATCAAACGCCGTGGCAGCCGCCAATGCCCCATAGCCAAGCAGGGCCACAGCGGCAGTGGCGAGAACCGCGATTCGCCTGCCACGCCGTGCCGGTGCGATTGCCATATTAGCCCTTCTTCGAGTCGGATTGTTCGTAAGTGTAGTACTGATAACCGTAATACTCGGAGTAACGGTTGCCCGAACGGGTCGGATCGAACTTCGTCAGCACAGCCCCCAGCAGCACCGGACGCATCGCCCGCAGGCGGCGCAGCGCCGTCTTGAGCGATCCGCGCCGACCGCGATCGGATTCGACCACGAAGACCACGCCGTCGACCAGCGCCGACAGCACCGGCGCGTCGGCCAGGCCCAGAATCGGCGGGCTGTCGATCACCACAACGTCGAACTTGCTGGCCAGCTCGGTGACGATTTCTTCCATCCGGTTGGATGACAGCAGTTCGGTCGGGCTGGGCGGAACCGGCCCGGACGAGATCATGAAGAACGTTTCCTGCGCAGTCGGCAGGATCACCGATTCGACGGCATCCTGCGTGGTCAGCAGGTTCGTCAGCCCGCGCTCGTTCGAATAGCCGATCCGGCGATGGACCGATGGACGCCGCAAGTCGGCATCGACCAGGATGACCCGCCGTCCCATGCGCGCAAGACCCGATGCGGTAGCATAGCTGGTCGTCGTCTTGCCTTCCAATGCCTGGGCAGAGGTAACCAGCATGACATGCGGCAGGCCCCCCGTGGTCGAATAAAGCAACGAACCACGCAGCGAGTTGTACGCTTCCGATATCGGCGATTTTGGATCGCGCAGCGCGGCATCCGGATCGCCATCGGTGGCCTTGGGCACCACACCCAGCAGCGGCAGGCGCAACTTGTGCTCAACATCTTCCGGCACGCGGATGGCGTCGTCCAGCTGATCCTTGAGGAACACGGTCAGCGCAGCCAGGCCAAAGCCGACGATCAACGCGATTGCCATATTCTTGAACAGGTTGGGTGAACTGGGGAACTGCGGACGTTCGGCCAGATCGATCACCGACACGTTGCTGGAACTGATCCCGGCGGTGGCGTTGAGTTCATTGTAGCGCTTCAACAGGCCGTCATACAAAGTGCGGTTGGTATCAGCGTCACGCTTCAGCAGCCCATATTGAACATTCTTGTCCTGCTCCTGCAGGGTTTCGGACTTCAGCATGTTCAATTGCTGGAGCAGCGCCTGCTCGGCCGATTGCGCCGCCAGATATTCGCCGCGCAAGGAATTGCGAACCGACGAGGCAACCGCCTGCAATTCGGAGTTGATCTTTTCGAGCTGCGCCCGCTTCTGCCGAACGGACGGATAATCGTCGAGATGGCGTGCCAGGTCTTCTTCCAGCGCCGCCTGAACTTTCGCGCGCTCGGTCATCAGATTGTTGACGGTCGAGTTGGCAAGAACCTCTCGTGAGGACAGCAGCGACCCGGCACTGATTGCGCGCCAGCGCCCTTCGGCAACCACGCGGTCGGATTTCGCCCGGTTCGTGGCCTCGTTGATCTGGGCCAGGCTGGCCGTCGTGATCGAACCCCCGGTATCGGACGAACTGGATCCATCGCGCCGGACCGGTGATTCCGTCCGCACCAGGCCCGCGCCGCGGGCATAATCGTTCAGCTCACGCTCGGACGTTTCAACCCGCGCCTTTGCCTCATCCAGCTGGTTGGCCACGAAATCACGAGCATAGGACGAACTGTCGAACTTGCGCTGGAGATTGGCCTGAATGAACTCGGTCGCGAACGCATTGGCCAGCGTGGCCGACAGATTGGGGTCGGCGCTTTCGAACTGGATCGTGACGATGCGCGAATCGCGCGGCAAAGTAACCTTGAGATTGGCCTTGAGCATTGTCAGCACGATGTTGCGCGACATTTCGGGCGAGACATCGCCTTCCGGCGGAGCAAGCTCCATCGCGCTGTAAAAGTCTGGATTGCCTTGCAGCTTGAGCTTTTGCGCCACGCGCTGCGCCAGCCCACGGCTCTTGAGAATGTCGGTCTGCGTCTTCAGGAACCGGTCCACATCATACGCGTTCACCGATTGCGCGGTCGAATCGTCATTGTCACCGATCACGCGGTCGCTGGCGTCGTTGATCTGAATTGTCGATGCCGCGGTGTAGCGCGGGGTGTCGAGCAGGGTCGAGACGATCGAGATTGCCAGCGAGACCAGCATGATCGCGGCAATCAGCAGCAGATTACTGCGGATCGCGGCGACAATGTAACGGAAATCGAATGCACCGCGGGCCTGGGTCTGGAACGCATCTGATTCGTCCGACAGGTCAACGGTGTTGGCCAGTTGGATTTCGCGCAAGTTATGCTGGTCGTTCATGTCAGTTATCTGGTCCTGCTTAACTGGCGCGGGTCATTTGAAGATGTAGAACAAGTTGAGCAACGGCGCGGTCTCTCTGACATCACGCCAGAAGCCCTTTGCACCGGAATAGCCAACTACAACTGTATCCCCGCCGATGATCTGGGGATCAGGCACCCGCCCTGCCCGGACATCATTGAGGTCAAACCGCGCGCCCATCCGCCTGCCGTCAAGGTTGCGGAACACCAGTACTTCATCAAGCTTGGCCGTGCGGGTGGGGCTCTTCGCGCGGGCAATCGCGGCCAGCAGCGTCGTGCTCACGTCGGCCTCATAGACCCCCGGCTCTTCGACCTGGCCTTCGACCGCGAAATTGGACTTTGCCCGCTCCGAAACGGTAACCGATACTTGCGGATCGCGGATGTAGCGCGCGCCCAGTCGCCGGGCGAGTTCGATCCGCAGGTCCTCTGGCGATGCGCCACCCGCGATCACCTGCCCGGCCAGCGGCACCTGCACGAAGCCGGACGTGTCGACGACGTAATCGTCTTTCGACAGTTCAGGTTCGCCAAACACGCGGATCGACAGGGTATCGCCGGGTCGGATGCTCTGGGCGACCAGATCGTCCATCGCTTTGACCGGTATGGTTTCATAGGCCGACATGCCACTTGGCAAGTCGATCCGCTTGGCCAGCGCTGGCGCAGCGGAAGCCACGCAAACAGCACAGGTCAGTGCCGAAGTAATCAAGAATTTCATCATAAGTTCGTCGACTCTCGGGGTCTGGTCGGCTGCTCGGCAAGACGCGGGGCAAGTACCATTGCCGCCGCCACCGCAATAAGTGACACCAATGCCATGGATCGGAACGGATAATCAACCAGCGAATGTGTCGCAGTAAGCGAGATCGTTCCAGCTGCGAACACCGCCTGACCGATTGGCAGCTTGTGCGGCGAACGAAGCGCGGTCCACACGCCCAGCAACACAATACCTGCGGCGATCGCCCAGCAGATCGACAGCGGAATGCCGCCCTCAAGCAGCAGTTCAAGATACTCGTTATGAGCGCGATTGGGCAACGTGCCGCCGACCGCTTCCAGCCGTTCCGCCGGTGAAATCACCCGCGTGAACGTGCCCACGCCGCTGCCCACCGGCCAGTATTGACCGATTGCAAACATCGTGTCGCGCCAGATATCCGGACGATATTCGCCCGTGAAATCAAAGCGGGCGAGCACTTTAGCAATGGCATTGGTTTGCCATGCGGCAAATGCGGCCACCGCCAGAGCTCCGCCCAGCGCCAGCCATTGCCAGACCTTGACGCGCAGCGCCGAAATTACCCGTTCACGCCGCAGCAGGTAGAGGCCCCACGCCAGGGTGACCGGAACCAGCGCAATCCCGGCGCGCGATCCGGTCAGCACGGCACCGAGCACCAGCACGAAGCTGATGATGACCAGCGCGCCAAGCGCTGCGCGGCTCTTCGCGGCAGCAGCGCTCCAGCCCGCCAGCAACGCAAGAATGGCGATCAGCAACACATCGACCTGCGCGTTGCGGTTGGCCTGAAAGCCAAACAGCACCCCAGGTTCCCCGCTGCTGTAGAATTGCAGCGGCCCTTCGCCGCCGCCCGCCAGCTGTCCGGCCCCCACCGCCACCGACAACAAGCCGAAGCCCGCAATCACGCGCAGCAACAACTGACGGTCGCGCGCGCCCAGCGTGGCGACCACCAGCACGACCACAAACGGCGGCAACAATGACAATACGGCATCCAGCGTCCGCTGCGGTGCCACAGTCCAGGGCCGCCACGCAGTATCCTGACCAACCAGCGCCAACGCCTCACGCAGGGATTCGCGCCCGGGAAGCGCTTGCCAGACCGCAGGCGGCAACGGGATCAATTGCAGCAGCGGGATCGCCGCGATCAGCCCCAGAACCAGCCAAACCTTGCGGCCCACCGGCAGGCTGTCCGCACCGCGCAGCGCAAGCCAGCCGAACAATGTCACCGCCGCCAGCAACTGGCAGAGCAGTTCGCTCAACGGGGCCGGCGTTCCGCCGCCGCCCAGCACCAGCATCGAAAAGACGAAGCCGACTGCGAGCACACGCCCGTTCCGAACGCGCGTTGCACTGGTGGAATGTTGGTGAAGGATCATCATACTCCGGACAAAAAAAAGGCCCGCGCCAAAGACGGGGCCTTTTTGTATTCTTAGTGCAGTAACAACGTGCGATCAGCCGTTGCTGCTGCTCCCCAGAGCGATGGCGATCCCAATCATCGCACCGGCGCCGAGCAGGATCGGAAGCGCGCTTTCGCCTTCGCCGTCGCCCTGGCCAGCACCGTAGCAAGCACGGTCCTGCTTCAGGGTGGCGACCACGTCGTTGCCCTTGACTTCGGTCTTGCACGCATCGGCTTCAGCCGCAGCGGCAACAGCCACACCTTCGACCGCTACGGTCGGAAGGGCGGCAGCGGAGCGAGTTTCGCCCGTAGCGGCAACACCGGCGCTAACCAGCCCAGCCGCAGCAAGCACTGCAAAAAATTGTCCAGCCACAAGAATTCTCCAAATCAGAAATGCAAGAGGTAGTTAACACACGCAAGCGCATCTAGTAAAGCGCTGTTGGCATTCCGATTGTAGGAATACGACATGATCCGCGTTTTTTCGCTGCGTTGCAGCAAAATCGGGCCGAAGATGCGCCTTTTACGGCCATCGGGTCAGATCGATACCGACAATCCGCCCGCCATGGCGCACTATGCCGAATCGGCGTGAAACGGGGCAATCAGTATGCCCGATCGTGGATCACCACGCGCAATGTCCGCAGGATGATGGCCAGATCGCGCAGGATCGACCAGCCTGCCTGATATTCCAGATCAGCCTGCAAACGCTGGGTCAAATCCGCCTCCTGCTCCGTCGCACCGCGAAATCCGCGGATCTGGGCCAGCCCCGTCAGGCCCGGTTTCAGGGCATGGCGGTGCGCGTACCGCGAATCGATTTCATAAAACAACCGATCTCCGGCTTGCGAGGCCAACGCATGGGGGCGTGGGCCGACGAGGCTCATCTCGCCCTTCAGCACGTTGAACAGCTGGGGCAGCTCATCAATGCTGGTTTTGCGAAGAAAAGCCCCAAAACGGGTGATTCTGTCATCGTCGCGGCGGGTCGATTGTGCGCCCGCAGCATCGCTTGCGGCCACCCGCATCGACCGGAACTTGTAGATCCAGAAGAACTGGTTGTTCCGCCCCACCCGGCGCTGCAGAAACAACGCCGGTCCGCCGTCCTGGAAGTGGATCAGCGCCGCGATCACCAGCATCGGCAGCCCCAGCACGATCACCGCTGGCACGGTGAGCGCCAGATCAAACAGCCGCTTGAGCACGCGCGAGCGCAGGCCAAGCGGACCGGACGACACCACCACCGAACTGATCCCGTCGAGTCGGCTGGTGCCAATGATCCCCAGCGTCTCCACTTCATTGTCGACGATCTCGCCGCGCATATGCCCGCCCTTGAGCACCAGCGCCCACAAGTGACGCCGTTCTGGCGGGCAACTGACCACGACCCGGTCCATGTTCCGGATCAACTGGGCAATGCGGTTCAGCGCATGCGGATCTTCGGACGAAGGCACGATTGCGGCCTGGGCTGCATTGATCCGCAGGGCATTGGGCGCATCGAGCGGCGGTCCGCCATCGTCGATCAGCAACAGATTCTCGGCGCGCGGGCCAACCATGCTGCGGATGCGCGACTGGAGATTGACCCGCCCCCAGACGATCATGAACGCGGCGGCCAGGCAGCCCAGCCCGAACCCGGCGCGCGACACCAGCAAGCTGGAGCGCGTCAGGAACAGCAGCACGATCAACGCCAGCACTGCCAGTCCCAGCGCCGCGACCACGCGCTGCAAGCCATAGCTGCCGTTCACCAGGGCGGGAACGGAATAGGTGCGATTCGTCAGCGCAATTGCCCAGAACACCGGTAACAACAGTTGCGCGGCCGGCCACAGCGATTCATCGAATGGACTGCCAAGATAGACATAACCGGCCGCGCCAAAGCCAAGCAGCAGCAAACCCCCGTCAGCCAGCAACTGGGCGAGGTAAATTTGCAGTCGCCGCCGTTCCAGCGACGCGACAACGGGTATCGGGCGGTCTGGACCGGCAGAAGCGGCCACCGTCATGTCAGTCACGGCAAAAAATGTCCCAGTTGCGCGCCCGTATGCAGCCTAACAAGCCAAGCCGATGATAGGAACACCTAATTCTGCTTCGCGGCTGCAAACAATCGCACCGCATTGGGTCAGCGCTTGGCTGCTGCTCGCGCAATTTCGGCGAGTCCCTGTGCCAGCAGCAGCTCCGCCTGCTGGCTGTTGACGAGCAATGCCCGGTGCAGGCCGATCAGCTTTTCGACCAGTCGGGCCAGCCGCGGACCGCGCCAGCGGCGCAATTGCGCCCCGATATCGCGTTCATCCTTCCAGAAGATCCGGCGCGATGCGACTTCGGCCTTGATCAACTCACCGATATCGCCGCGCGGACCGGCCTTTGCGGCCAGTCCCGCCAATTGCGCGGCGCGGCGCTCAACCGCCAGCAACACGCCCACCGGGTTCAGCCCCAGTTCGCGCATCCGGCGCAGTTCATGCGGCAGCTTGGCGACCTCACCGCCCAGCACGGCGTTGACGATCGGCATCAGCCCATCTTCCTCGGTCCGCGCCACGATCGCCTCAAGCGCGGCGAGATCGGCATTGCGCGGAGCTTGCGGGCTGGCATCGAGGTAGAGCGCCAGCTTGGTCACTTCCGACTGCGCCAGCCGCAGGTCGAGCGCAGAGGCCCGGGCGATCCGTTCGGCCAGATCGCCGCCCAGCCGCACCCCGGCAGCATCGGCCAGATCTCGCACAGACGCGGTGAGCGTGCGCAAATCGGGCGGATAGAACATGGCGACCAGCGCATCGGGGCGATTCGCCAGCAGTTTTGCGGTGCGCGATTTGTCGGTCGCGCTGGTTGCCACGATCAGGACCGGGCAGGCCTCAGCCGTGCCGGACAGCAGCGTTTCAACCGCGTCGTGCGCTTCATCGCCGTTGGCGCGGACCCAGATGTGGCGCTTGTCACCGAACAACGAGGTGGAGCGGGCTTCATCGCCCAGCCGCACCGGATCGCGCCGCAAGTCGGCGCCGGACAGTTCCACCCGCTCGCCCGCGTCGGGCAGCAGCGCGGCGATCTGGGTGGCGGCATCCTGCACCCCGGCTTCATCAGGCCCGCAGAAAAAGAACACGCCCGCCTCACGCGCGAAGCGCGGGGCCTGGCCTTTGAAGTCTTTCTGGGTGGCCTTCACTGGCCCGAGGATTGTTCACGCGCAGCGGCGCGCAATTGCAGCGAGACGCGGGTGATGATCCGGTCTGCCACCGACTTTGAAAGATTTTCCAGCGCGGTCTGTTCGGCCGCGATGGTCGCGTATTCCGATGAAACCACGTCAATCCCGGCGTCCGAACCGGCTGTCGCGTCGAGCAGGATGTCGCCGCTGGCCAGATCGACCAGCTGGTAACGCGCCCGCAAGGTCCGGCGTTCGCGGCCGATGGTGTCATCCGACAGCAGGCCAAGCCCTTCCAGCTTGTCATCCAGCCGCACATCAAGCCGGTAGCGCGCCGGGGCGTTCTGCCCGCCCGCCGCGCCGAGCCGGTCAACCAGCGCATTGCGCATCAGCCAGCCTGCGCGCCCCTCGATCGCCGGAACCTCAACCGCCGCCAGCCCTTGCGCGACCGCGCCGCCAGCCCCGCCCGCATACATCGGCTGAAGCCCGCAAGCAGACAGCAACGCCGTTGCAACAAGGATGCACAGCCGCTTCATGCGACAAGGTTTACCAGACGGTCGGGCACCACGATCACTTTCTTCACCGGCTTGCCATCCAGCGCACGCTGCACCTTGTCAGAGGCCAGAGCAAGCGCCTCAAGTTCGTCCTTCGGCGTGCCCTTGGCAACCGTGATCGTGTCGCGCAATTTGCCCAGCACCTGGACCGCGATGGTCACTTCGTCCTCGACCAGCAGCGCCGGATCGACCGGCGGCCAGGCGGCATCGGCAATCAGGCCTTCGCCGACCTTGCTCCACGCTTCCTCAGCCAGATGCGGCATCATCGGCGCGGCCAGCAGCAGCAGCGCGCGGATCGCGGCGGAGCGGCTGGCAGACGGCGCGGCCTTGTCGGTCGCGCTGGTCAGTTCGTAGATCCGCGCGACCGCCTTGTTGAAGCTCAGCGCCTCGATATCGGCGGCAATCGCGGCGACCGTCTGGTCGCGCTTGCGGTCAAGCGCCTTGTCCTCGCCGGTCGCGGCGGCGTCATACTGCGCGAACAGCCGCCACAGCCGCTGGACGAACCGGGCGCAGCCTTCGATGCCCGCCTCGGACCACGGCAGATCGCGCTCCGGCGGGCTGTCGGACAGCATGAACCAGCGCACGGCGTCCGCGCCATACTGGTCGATGATGTCATCGGGATCGACGACGTTCTTCTTGCTCTTCGACATCTTGATGACGCGGCCGATTCTGACAGGCTCCCCCGTCTCCCTCAGCGTTGCTCCATCTGATGTGCGCTCGATCTCTGTTGGCGCTACCCAGCTAAGATCGGTCATTTCGACGCTGGGATCGAACTCGTCATCAGGCCAGAGTCGTTCGAACTCGTCTTTGGTAATCGGACGCGTTCGCTCAAGTTGATAAGTCTCATGCGTCACCATCCCTTGCGTAAACAGGCTGGCGAAGGGTTCCTTGACGTTGATCTTGCCGATCCGTTCCAGCGCGCGGGTCCAGAACCGGGCGTAGAGCAAGTGCAGAATCGCGTGTTCGATCCCGCCGATATACTGTTCCACCGGCAGCCACTTGGCGATCACTTCGGGATCGAACGGCTTGTCAGTGGGCTGGCTGGCGAAGCGCAGGAAATACCACGACGAATCAACGAAGGTATCCAGCGTATCGGTTTCCCGCACCGCAGCCTTGCCGCAACTTGGGCAATCGACGTGCTTCCAGGTCGGGTGGCGCAGCAGCGGGTTGCCCGGAATGTCGAAGCTGACGTCTTCGGGCAGCGTGACCGGCAGCTGCTCCTTGGGCACCGGCACGACGCCGCAGGCTTCACAATGGATGAACGGGATCGGCGTGCCCCAATAGCGCTGGCGCGAAACGCCCCAGTCGCGCAGCCGCCAGACGGTGGTGCCGTGGCCCCAGTTGCCGACTTCGGCGCGGCTGATCACTTCGGCCTTGGCCGCTTCGACGTCCATCCCGTCGAGGAAGCGCGAGTTTACCAGCGCGCCGGGGCCGGTGTAAGCTTCGTTGCCAACGAACACCGGATCGGTCAGGTCGCCATCGGCCACCACGCGGGTGACGGGTAGGTCATACTTGCGCGCGAAGTCCAGATCGCGCTGGTCATGCGCCGGGCAGCCGAACACCGCGCCGGTGCCGTAATCCATCAGCACGAAGTTGGCGATGTAGAGCGGCAGCTCGATCGCCGGATCGAACGGATGGGAAAGGCGCAGACCGGTGTCGTAACCCAGCTTTTCCTGCGTTTCGATTTCCGCCGCCGTCGTCCCGCCCAGCTTGCACTGCGCGATGAAGTCCGCAACCGCCGGATTGTTCGCGGCCTGCGCCTGCGCAATCGGGTGATCGGCAGCGATGGCAACGAAGCTGGCACCAAAGATCGTGTCCGGGCGGGTGGTGAACACCTCAACCTCGGCTCCGCCATCGGCGCTGTGGAAGCGGAATTGCAGGCCCTGTGACTTGCCGATCCAGTTTTCCTGCATCAGCCGGACCTTTTCCGGCCAGTTGTCGAGGTTGCCCAGCCCTTCGAGCAGTTCATCGGCAAAGTCGGTGATCTTCAGGAACCACTGGCTCAGCTTGCGCTTTTCGACCAGCGCGCCGCTGCGCCAGCCGCGCCCGTCGATCACCTGTTCGTTGGCCAGCACGGTCATGTCGACCGGGTCCCAGTTGACCGCCGATTCCTTGCGGTAGACCAGCCCGGCCGCATAAAGATCGAGGAACAGCGCCTGTTCGTGGCCGTAATACTCCGGCTCGCACGTGGCGATTTCGCGGCTCCAGTCGAGCGCGAAGCCGAGGCGCTTCAGCTGCGCCTTCATGTTGGCGATATTGTCGCGGGTCCAGCCGCCGGGGTGGACGCCCTTTTCCATCGCGGCGTTCTCAGCCGGCATCCCGAAGGCGTCCCAGCCCATCGGATGCAGCACTTCAAAGCCCTGCATCCGCTTATAGCGGGCCAGCACATCGCCCATCGTATAGTTGCGCACGTGGCCGATATGGATGCGCCCCGAAGGATAGGGAAACATTTCCAGCACATAGCTGCGCGGCTTGGGCGAATTGTCATCCGCGCGGAAGCTTTGCGCGTCGTCCCATTCGCGCTGCCAGCGCGGATCGGCGGAAGTCGGATCGAACCGACCGGTATCTTGATTGGCAGTGGTCATACCCGCCCCTCTAGCCGCACGGTGCGGCTTGTCGAGGGGGGAGTTGAGCGGAAGCGGGCTGGCTTACTTGATCGCGCCGCGGCGAAGATCGCGCGCCTTGGTCAGGATCACGTCTTCCAGTTTCTGCACGGTCGCGGCCTGGACCGGGGCGTCGACCCAAGTCCCGCCCTGTGCGACCTGACGGCTGGCGGCCACCCGCAGTGCATCGGCCCGCAGATCCTGGTCGAGAATCGTAACCGTCACCTTCATCCGCTCACCCGGATTGCTGGGGTTGGTGTACCAGTCGGTCACGATCACGCCGCCGTTGGAATCGGTTTGCAGCAGCGGCATGAAGCTGAGCGCTTCAAGGCTGGCGCGCCACAGATAGCTGTTCACGCCGATCGTGGTGACCTGCGAAGCGGCCAGATCAGCTTGCGGGCGGTTCTTCTTGCCGCAGCTGACCAGCGCCAGCGCAGCGACGGCAACCAGCCCGGCACGGCCGATCAGACGGAAAGAAGTACGGCCGGTGGTGGTTGTGGCGATCATTGCGTCAATCCAGATCCTGTGTGTTGCGGCGCGATGCGTCCGCCGCTGCCTCTATAACCAAGGCAGCACCAGCGGCAAGTGCGGACATCGCCTGCTTCTTGGGCCTTCCACCGCTGAATGCCCGCTGAATGGTATGCCGACCGGCCTGTTAAGGTGGAATTCACGGCCGTGATCCCATTTAGGCCTTGGATTGTTGCGCGTTTGGCGCGACCATTGGTAATGCGCGGCCAGAATCGCTGGCAGCGCAGCCACCGGGCGGCAAGGACCATCGGATTTATCATGCGGGCAAAGGCTATCAGGCTGGACAAGCGCGGGGGGGCCGCTGCCGCCATGCTGCTGGCCGGTGCGGTCGGCCTGCTGGCTTTGCCCAGCGCCGTGCTGGCCTTGTCCAACCGCTTTGAACCGGAACCGCTTGCCCCGCAGGCCGAAGTCGCCAGCGGGGAATTCATGCCGGCCGAAGTTGACCCGCGCCTGTCCCGCTCGATCTCGGTCCGCGCCTTGTCGAAAGGACGGATGTTCAGGTTCACCCCGGCGGCCACACCCAGCCGGCTGGACCGGTCGGTGACCGTCGCCGTGCGGCTGGACGCGAACAGCGCGCGGCAGCTGATGCTGGGCGCAAAGCAGGGGGCCAGCGATGCTGCCACCAACGGGGCCTTGCGGATTGCCCCCACCGGCTACAGCCTCGGTTCGGCGCGTGGGTATCGCAGTTTCGCGCAATCAAACGCCGCGATCGAGACCCGCGAAGGCGCGATTCCCGATCTGGCCGCGTTCAAACCCAGCACCTCCACCGTCAAGGGTGATCCCGCCCGGTTCAGCCCGCACATCGCGCTGGATGAGCGGGAAAAATCCGGTCGCAGCCCGCGCACGTTCGAACAGAACGAACAGACGGTGGACGTCGGTGGCCGCTATCGCCTGTCGCGCAATCTCAACGTCACGGCCGGGGTGCGGTATTCCTCTTCCGACCGGGACCGGCTGCTGCCGCTGACCGACGGACGGCAGGATAATCAGGCGGTTTACGTCGGCACCCAGTTCCGGTTCTGACCGGCAATCCACCCTGCCAGTCCCAGAAATTTACGTATGCGGATATCTTGCCGGAGGACGGCGGGCAGCATAGTCTTGCCGCTACGGAATACGTAGCAAGGGGAGTAGTCTGGTATGGCACGCGTCGCAATCGTCACCGGCGGAACGAGAGGGATTGGTGAGGCAATCAGCCTGCGCCTGCAGAAACAGGGCCACACCGTGATCGCCAACTATGGCGGCAACGATCAGACGGCCAAGGCCTTCACCGCCCGCACCGGCATCCCCTCGATCCGCTGGGACGTGGGCGATCATGAAGCCTGCATCCACAACTGCAACGACATTGCCGCCGAATATGGCCCGGTTGATATCGTCATCAACAACGCCGGGGTCACCCGCGATGGCGTGCTCCACAAGATGAGCTTCGACGACTGGAACGAGGTGATGCGAATCAACCTGGGTGGTTGCTTCAATATGGCCAAGGCCACTTTCCCCGGAATGCGCGAACGCGGCTGGGGGCGGATCGTCAACATCGGGTCGATCAACGGGCAGGCCGGCCAGTATGGCCAGGTCAACTACGCCGCCGCCAAATCCGGCATCCACGGCTTTACCAAGGCGCTGGCGCAGGAAGGCGCGAAGTTCGGGGTGACGGTCAACGCCATCGCGCCGGGCTATATCGATACCGATATGGTCGCCGCCGTCCCCGCTCCGGTGCTGGAAAAGATCGTCGCCAAGATCCCGGTCGGCCGCCTTGGCAATGCCGAGGAGATTGCGCGCGGCGTCGCCTTCCTCACATCCGAGAACGGCGGGTTCGTGACCGGATCGACGATGAGCATCAACGGCGGCCAGCACATGTATTGAACCAAGCGGCACCGACCTGCGCCTGACAATCACCAGGCGCAGGTCGAAGCGCTGTCAAATGCCCCAAAGCTGCACCTTGATTTTAGAAATAACCGTTTAATTTCAGATATATAGTGATTTATCGCAACGGCTGGCAGCGGGCGCCGCCCTACTTGCACCGGTCACCGGGTTCGCACACTGCGGCCGTGTAGGAAAGCATGGTTTCCGGTCCTTCCCTGTTGCAGCGCGAAGGGATAGAACCGCCGGGTGACCACACCCTTTCACCCCCCGGTCAAACGCTCGGTCGAGATTGCCGGGCACAAGACCTCGATCAGCCTTGAACCGCTGTTCTGGGAACTGCTGAAACAAGCCGCTGCGGCCGAGGGCCTGCCGATCAACGCGCTGGTGGCCCGGATCGACGCCGAACGCATCGCCGCGCCCGTCCCGCCGGGGCTGGCCGGTGCGGTGCGGGTCTGGCTGGTCGGCTGGCTGGTGTCAGAACTGGGCCAGCACCAGCCCGCCTGACGCCGCCGCCGCCAAAACCGGCAGCACGCCCCATTTCAACCGCAGCAACAAGACCGCACTGACCGCAGCAAGCAGCGCTGCGCGCCAGTCGAAACTGGCCCACACCGGCAAGTCGAACGGCAAGTCGGCGGGCGCGCCCGAATCGAACTGGCGAAACAACAGGTGTCCGGCAAACCAAAGCGCAAGGCTGGCGATCACGCCCACGACAGCAGCCGTCACCGCCGCCAGAGCGCCTTTCAGCCGAACCGCGCGCTCCAGCCGCTCGATCCACGGGGCAAACGTGAAAATCCACAGGAAGCAGGGCGCAAACGTGACCCAAGTAGTCAGCACCGCGCCCAGCAGCCCGGCGACCAGCGGACTGAACGGTTCCGGTGCACGGAATGCGGCCAGATAGCCCACGAACTGGGTTACCAGAATCAGCGGCCCCGGCGTGGTTTCGGCCAGCCCCAGCCCATCGGCCATTTCACCCGTGCTGAGCCAGCCGAGCGTGCCGACCGCCTCCTGCGCCATATAGGCCAGCACGGCATAGGCCCCGCCGAACGTCACCACCGCCAGCTGCGAGAAGAACACGCCGATCTGCCACAGCACGTGATCCCGACCCAACGTGACCAGCACCAACACCAACGGGGCCACCCACACCGCGCCCCAGACCAGGACCGCGCGCAGGCTGGCCGCCCACGGACGCGGGGGCAGCGGCGCCGGATCTGTTGCCAGCTTCAATGCCAGCCAGTCTGGCCGCAGCGCTGCAGCGGCAAAGCCCAGCGCCCCGGCTCCCAGCACCACCAGCGGGAACGGCAGCGCCAGCAACGTCAGCCCGGCAAATGCGGCGAACGCCAGCCCCTGCTTGAACCGGGTATCGAGCGCGCGCCCGGCAATCCGCAACAGCGCCTGCACCACCACCGCCAGCACCGCCGCCTTGATCCCCAGGAACAGCGCCGCGAACCAGTCCAGTTGTGCGGCCATGGCATAAAGCATCGACAGCGCCAGAATCACCACCGCGCCGGGAATGACGAACAGCAACCCCGCTGCCAGCCCGCCCCGCCAGCCGTGCAGTTTCCAGCCGATCCAGGTGGCCAGCTGCTGCGCTTCCGGCCCCGGCAGGAGATGACAGAAGTTGAGCGCGTGGAGATACTGATCTTCGCTGATCCAGCCGCGTTCCTCCACCAGTTCGCGGTGCATCAGCGCGATCTGGCCGGCTGGCCCGCCAAAACTGACGCAGCCGATCCGGGCAAATGTCCGGACCAGTGCGGGAAAAGCCGGTTGGGATGCGGTCACGCCAAACTCCATGCCTTTTCGCCCTCCCAAAGGTGGGTGATCAAGGCAACGCTTGGGCGGACACCGCCTGTCCGGGAGGTTGCTTTACCCCGGCACTTACACACCAATAAAACGCTCCAAAGCGCGGATCAATCCCCGCCGACGCGCTCAATCTGGGCACCGACCAGCGCCAGCTTTTCCTCAAGCCGCTCATACCCGCGATCAAGGTGATAGAGCCGGTGGACCTGGGTTTCCCCCTCTGCCGCCAGCCCCGCGATCACCAGGCTCATCGAGGCGCGCAGGTCGGTCGCCATGACTTCGGCGCCGGTCAGCTTTTCCACGCCGTGGACAATCGCGGTCCGACCCTTGGTCTCGATATGCGCGCCCATGCGGTTGAGTTCGGGCACGTGCATATAGCGGTTTTCGAAGATCGTTTCGGTCAGCACGCTGGACCCCCGCGCCAGGCACAGCATCGCCATCAGCTGCGCCTGCATGTCGGTGGCAAAGCCGGGATAGGGCGCGGTGCTGAGCGTGACCGCCTTGAGCGGGCCGTCCGCCGCGACATAAATGCCCCCGGCACGCGGTTCGACATGGACGCCCGCATCGCGCAGCGCCTGCACGGTGGCGTCCATTTCCTCGATCACGGCGTGCTGCAGGAACACATCGCCCCCGGTGATCGCAGCCGCGCAGGCATAACTGCCCGCCTCGATCCGGTCGGACATCACGCGATAGGTCGCGCCATGCAGGCGGGGAACGCCGTGAATCGTGACGTCGGAGGTGCCGATCCCCTCGATCTGCGCGCCCATCGCCACCAACAGGTTGCACAGATCAACGATTTCCGGTTCGCGCGCGGCGTTGTGGAGCGTGGATTTGCCGGTGCACAGCACGGCCGCCATCAGCGCGTTCTCGGTCGCGCCCACGGACACCACCGGAAAGCTGTAACGCCCGCCGGGCAGCCCGCCATCGGGGGCAATCGCCCGGACGTAACCCGCCGCCATTTCAATCTGCGCGCCCAGCGCTTCCAGCGCTTTGAGGTGCAGGTCGATCGGGCGGTTGCCGATGGCGCAGCCGCCGGGCAGCGACACGGTCGCCTCTCCCATTCGCGCCAGCATCGGGCCGAGCACGAGGATCGAGGCGCGCATCTTGCGCACCAGTTCATAGGGCGCGACCGAGGATGTGATCCGGGTGGCCGCCAGCGTCATCACCCGGCCAAAATCTTCGGGGCGCGAACCGGCAATCGTCGTGCTCACGCCGAACTGGTTCATCAGGTGCTGAAACCCGTCGATATCCGCCAGCCGCGGCAGGTTGCGCAGGGTCAGCGGCTCATCCGTCAGCAGTGCGCACGGCAACAGGGTCAGCGCTGCATTCTTTGCGCCGGAAATCGGAATCGAGCCCGACAGGCGCTTGCCGCCCGCAATGATAATCTTGTCCATAGTTTGCGATTTAGCCGGATTTCTACAAGCGGCAAGCATTGTGCAACCCTATGCACAGCTTCCATCATTCTGCCGCGCCCTGTTGCAATGCAACATCGGACCGGCTTTAACATCACTGCAACAGGGACAGGGTAGTTTTCGCCGCATGACCAACACGACTTCCCGCAAGCCAATCCGCAAAGCGGTCTTCCCCGTGGCCGGGATGGGCACCCGGTTCCTGCCCGCCACCAAGGCCATCCCCAAGGAAATGCTGCCGGTGATCGACCGTCCGCTGATCCAGTATGCGGTGGACGAAGCACGCGAAGCCGGGATCGAGCAGCTGATTTTCGTCACCGGCCGGGGCAAGACCGCCATCGTCGAACATTTCGACCATGCGTTCGAACTGGAAGCGACGATGACCGAACGGTCGAAATCGCTCGACGTTCTGGAGCCGACCCGCATCCAGCCGGGCAATCTGGTGACCGTGCGTCAGCAGGTGCCGCTGGGGCTGGGCCACGCGATCTGGTGCGCCCGCGCGATCGTGGGGGATGAACCGTTTGCAATTTTCCTCCCGGATGAACTGATGATCGGCCAGCCCGGCTGCATGAAGCAGATGGTCGATGCCTATAACGAAGTCGGCGGCAACGTGATTTCGGTGCTGGAAGTGCCCGAAGACGAAGTGTCGAGCTATGGCGTGATCGCGCCGGGCATTCGCAACGGCGCGTTGACCGAAGTGAAGGGCCTGGTCGAAAAGCCCCGGCGTGAGGACGCGCCCAGCAACCTGATCATTTCCGGCCGCTACATCCTGCAACCCGAAGTGATGCGGGTGCTGGAAGGACAGGAAAAGGGCGCTGGCGGCGAAATCCAGCTGACCGACGCGATGGCGCGGATGATCGGCACCCAGCCGTTCCACGCGGTGACGTTCGCGGGCAAACGCTATGACTGCGGCAACAAGACCGGGTTTGTCGAAGCGACTCTGGCGATCGCGCTGCAACGCCCCGACATGGCCGACGAAGTGCGCGCGATGATGCAGCGGATGCTGGCCGAAAGTTGAACGCGGCCGCGGGGCTGGCCGGTAAATGGCTGGGCACGTTTGAGAAAATCTTAACTTCCACGGCATAACAGGGACCAATCTGCCGCCACAAGAGCATCCGCCGCCCCGCCATGTCGCACCGCCGCCCCTTCCTGGACGCCTTATGGCGTGATGAACGCGGCAATATTCTGCCGATGGCGGCGTCGGGTGTGCTGGTGATGGCGGCGCTGGTGGGCGGCGCGGTGGACATGAGCCGCGCCTATCAGATCCAGAACCGGTTGCAGAGCGCGTGCGACGCAGGCGTGCTGGCTGGCCGCCGGGCCGTGACGAACTCCGGCTTTACCGATCAGGCCAAGCAGCAGGCCGAGGATTATTTCGCGATCAACTTCGACGAAGAAATCCACGGCACGCAAAACACGAGTTTCGTGCCCGAAGGCGATAACTCGGGCAACGCCATCACCGCCTCCGCCGCGACCGAACTGCCGATGCTGCTGATGCAGATTTTCGGCAAGCAGTCGATGGAACTGGCGGTCAGTTGCTCCTCAACCATGGGGGTCGGCAACAGCGACGTTACGATGGTGCTGGACGTAACCGGTTCGATGGGCACATCCCTGTCGGGCGGCGGCACGCGTCTCACCGCGCTGCAAGCGGCGATGAAGAACTTCTACACGACGGTCGCCACCGCAACCGAGGGCAGCAACGCACGCATCCGCTATGCCTTTGTGCCGTTCAGCACGACCGTCAACGTCGGCCAGATGCTGATGGACAAGGATCCCGACTACATCACCGATCAGTGGACCATCCAATCGCGCGATCCGGTGTTCAACACGATCACCGAACAGGTCCGCACCGGCTGGCAAGACCCGATCCTGACCAGCGAAACCGATTACAGCGACGTGACCGAAAGCAGCTCGGTCCGGTATAATTCAACCAATTATACCTCGCTCAGCAATTGCAACAATGCGCTGCCAGCGAACACGACCTGGACCAATAACGGCGCGCCCAGCACTTACGCCGGAACGACCATCAACGGTGCAGGCAAGCAGATTGTCACAACCACCACCGAGCAGCCGCAACGGATGCGAACGTATTACTGTGCCCGGTCGAGCAGCCGTTATCGGGCCTGGTATTACGATTCCAATCGGATTTTCTACACCCATCAGTATGCCACCAGCGATCCGATCACGGAAACCCGCACGCGGACGGAGTTTGCCCGGTTCGACTATCGCCCGGTCATCTATGACGTCAGCCTGTTCAAGACGGGCGCATCGGTCACCACCCGCACCGGTTCCAACGGGACTGACGAATCCAGCACCTGGGATGGGTGCATCGAAGAACGCCAGACGGTGTCGGATTCGACTTTCAGCTTCAACGGCCTGACCGGCATGAGCCCTGCCGACGCGTTCGATCTGGATATCGATTCCGCGCCGACCGCGGATGCAGCCACGAAATGGGCGCCGCTGTGGCGCGAAGTGGCCTATCGCCGCAGCACGCTGGCCGCCGCCACTTCGGGTAGCAAGGCCAGTTCCAGCTGCGTCCCGCGGGCACAGTTGTTGCAGGAGATGGAGCAAAGCCCGTTCAACGCCTATGCCGATTCGCTGACCGCGCAGGGCAATACCTATCTCAGCATCGGGATGCTGTGGGGCGCGCGCCTGACCTCACCGGACGGGATCTTTGGCGATCTGGTCAAGGAAGACCCCAGCAATGGCGGCGCGGTGCAGCGCCACATCATTTTCATGACCGATGGCGCGCAGGAAAGCTCCAGCTCGATCTACCACGCCTATGGCATCGAAAGCCTGGATCGCCGGATCAGTGATGACGGCAGCACCAGCCAGACCGACGCGCGGCACCTGTCACGGTTCCGGGCAATCTGCGATGCGGTCAAGGCCAAGGGGATCCGGATCTGGGCGATTGCCTTCACCACCGGCCTGACGTCCGATCTGTCATACTGCGCATCGGGCAACAGCGCCTTCACGGCCAGCAACGCGACGCAGCTGAACGCGGCGTTCCAGGAAATCGCCAAGCAGGTCGGCGAATTGCGGGTGCTGCAATGATCGCCCGGCTGCGCAAAGCCAAGGCCTGGACCGGGTTTGGGGCTGCATTGTGCGCCGACAATCGCGGCGTCAGTGCGACCGAGTTCGCCCTGATCGCCCCGGTTTTCCTGACCCTGCTGATCGGGATC
This sequence comes from Novosphingobium sp., assembly GCF_030699305.1. Taxonomy (GTDB): domain Bacteria; phylum Pseudomonadota; class Alphaproteobacteria; order Sphingomonadales; family Sphingomonadaceae; genus Novosphingobium. The sequence goes on along the minus strand of NZ_JAUYNB010000010.1, from coordinate 543,391 downwards.
ATGGATGTTGGCCAGATGGCCTATGGCAACGCCGTACTGAACGGTGCCGTGCAGAAGGCGGCGCGCGATTCCGCCCTGGAGCTCGGGAATACCACCGCCTCGGACGCGATGGTCAAGCAGATCGTCGATCCGATTTTTCCGCGCGCAACCTATACCAGCCAGCGCACCAGCTATTACGACTTTGCCGATATCGGCCGCCCGGAACGCTGGAACGATGGCAACAACAACGGCACGTGTGACAACAACGAAGCCTATGTCGATGAAAACGGCAACGGTGACTGGGACGAGGACATCGGCGTGTCCGGCAACGGCGGGGCCAACGACGTGGTCGTCTATTCGGTGACCGCCAGCTATGAACCCGTGTTCAAGGTCCCGTTCCTGCCCGAAAAGTGGAATACGCGCAGCGTGACCGGCAGCGCGGTGAGAAAGAACCAGCCATTCGCCGACCAGCAGGAATACGGCACGACCGCCGGGACATGCTCATGACCAGACCCGCCCCGATCACCCAACCCTCGCGCCTGATGGCGCTGCTGCGCCGCCTGCGCCGGTCCGCAACCGGCTCCTCGACCATCGAGTTCGCGCTGGTCCTGCCGATCCTGACCACGATGGGGATGTATGGCGTGGAACTGGCCAACATGGCCGTGATTGACATGCAGGTCAGCCAGATGGCGACCGCCGTGGCCGACAACGCTTCGCGCCTGCAACAGACCAACAACAACGTCGTGGCCCCGACCCTGACTGAAAGTGACGTCGATTCGGTGATGGTCGGCGCAGCCCAGCAGGGCAGGCGGTTCCGGTTCGCCGATCGCGGCCGGATCATCCTGTCCAGCGTCGAACGCGATCCGGTGAGCGGCAAGCCGTTCATTCACTGGCAGCGCTGCACCGGCCGCGGCAATGGCCGTTCGGCCTATGGTGATGACCGCACCAACAACGGGCGCAACGGCGGGGATCTGCCGCCGATCGGCAAGGGCCAGAAAAAGATCACCGCGCCCACCGGAACGGCGGTGATGCTGGCCGAAGTCGAATACGACTATGACGGGGTGTTCGGCGACATGTTCGTCCAGAACGTCACGTTCCGCCAGGAAGCCGCCTTCATGGTGCGCGATGTGCGCGATCTGCGCGGGCCCGATCAACCCGGCATTACGGGCGGTGGCGGTCAATCCGCCTGCACCTGATCCACTGGACTGACTGTCATGCAAATCTATCTGTTCGGCCTGGTCCTGCTTGGATTGGTAGTGTTGCTGGGCTTTATCATGGTCAGGACCGCCGCCATGGTGCGCCAGCAACGCCCGCTGATCGCAGTCGGGCCGATCCAGTGGCACGGGCCGGTCGCCCGCACCGCGCACCAGCCGGCCGCGCCGCAGCCAGTGGCCGCACCCGCCGCCGAACCCGGCTTTGGCCGCGCCGCTGCGCCGGAACCGGCCGCAGCGCGCGAACCCGCGCAGGCCAATGACCCACCGCGCGAACGGATGCGCAAGCTGGTCAGCGTCAGCGAACTGGAACAGCACGAGGCCGACGCCGAACTCATCACCGCCGGGTACTACCGCGCAGTCGAAGCCCGGCTTGAGGCCGCGTTCGAGGATTTTTGCGGCGGAACGCTTGATCTCGCAGGCTACAGCGCCCTGCTGGACCGCGAATATGCCGACGCCCTGCGCGCCCAGACCCGGCTTGGGCCGCTGGCCGACGACACCCTGCACGCCGAAGCCGCCGACGCGATCGGCGCGCTCAACTGGTGCCGTGACTGGGCGCGCGAGCAAGCGGAATAACCCGCCGGGCGATCGTTTGGCCTTCCGGCCAGTGGCAATCCGGCGGCGGGGCCGTTAAGCAGGCCCATGGCGCGCCTGATCCTGTTCAACAAACCGTTCAATGTGCTGTCGCAGTTCACCGATAGCGGCACGGCTGGCGGCCCTCGCGCCACGCTGTCGGACCATATCGCGGTGCCCGGCGTCTATCCCGCCGGACGGCTGGACCGCGACAGCGAAGGGCTGTTGCTGCTGACCGATGATGGCCGGTTGCAGGCCCGGATTGCCGATCCCCGGTTCAAGCTGCCCAAGACGTATCTGGTGCAAGTTGAAGGCGATCCGGACGAGGCCGCGCTGGAACAACTGCGGCGCGGGGTGCGGCTGAACGACGGGATGACCTTGCCCGCAGCGGTGGAGCGGATCGCCGCCCCCACCATCTGGCCGCGCGATCCGCCGGTACGGTTCCGCAAGAGCGTGCCCGACAGCTGGATCAGCCTGACCATCCGCGAAGGCCGCAACCGCCAGGTCCGCCGGATGACCGCCGCCGCCGGGTTTCCGACGCTGCGACTGGTCCGCTGGGCCATCGGCGACTGGACGCTGGACGGCATCGCGCCGGGCGAATGGCGCGAGGTTGCGGCCTAATCCTCGTCCGCGAAGCCCAGGCTGCCTTGCGCCAGCAGGTCGGTAATCAGGTCCAGCGCATCCTCCGTCAGCAGATCCGCCGCCGGGTCGATCCGGTCCGCCCCGCACAGCCGCTCGGCCAGCGCGGCGGGGCAATCGAGCGCTTCGCCGTCCACGAACAGCGCATCGTCGCCGCGCACGAAGGCGAACCGACTGGCGGGATTGCGCACCAGCGCCGCGCCTTCGGTCAAGGCCTCGCGCACCTCGTCCGCCGTGAACGGCTCATCCGGCGTCCAGTCAATTTCGGGATATTTCGGCGCGGTGGTGTATTCGCCGAACCAGCGGGCAAACGCCGCCCGGTCACCCAGCCGCTCGGTAATCAGCGTGTGCAGCCCGGCCAGCGCGGCGGGCGTGATCTCGCCGGGGTTGGCTTGCGGCGTCAGGCCGGGGTCGGCGTAGCGATCATCCTCGTCCAGTTCATCCAGCACCGCCTCGCACCAGTGCGCGATCAGTTCGCCGCGTGAGGGCGCGCGAAAGCCGACCGAATAAGTCATGCAATCATCGCCCAGCGCCACGCCATCATGCGCGAAACCGGGCGGGATATAGAGGATGTCGCCGGGTTCCAGCACCCATTCCTCGGTCGGCTGAAACTCTGCCAGCAGCCGCAGATCGTCATGCGGCAACAGCGCGCTGTCGGCATCGCAGCGCGCCCCCACCTGCCAGCGGCGGCGGCCCAGCCCCTGGATCAGGAACACGTCGTACTGATCGAAATGCGGCCCCACCCCGCCGCCATCGCTGGCATAACTGACCATGACATCGTCGATCCGCCAGTCCGGCACGAACCGGAACGGCGCGATCAGCGCGGCGACGGCGGGATCGTGATGATCGACCGCCTGCACCAGCAGCGTCCACGGCGCAGCCCCCAACGCGGCAAAGCGGTCCTCCGCGAACGGCCCCTGCTCCAGCGCCCAGCTGTCCGCGTTTCGCACCACCAGCCGCGCTTCGACTTCCGCCGTGCAGGCCAGCCCGGCCAGTTCATCCGGCTCCAGCGGATTGGCCCACGCCTTCCACGGGTTGCGGATCAGCAGCGGGCGCTGTTGCCAGGCATCGCGCAGAAACGCGGCGGCATCGAAATTGTGCAGTTGCATGGTCACTCGCGAAGGAAGTCGGGGGAAGAGCACCTGCCCTTGCCCCCCACTGCCCTATTCTGCGGTGAAACGCAGCGGCAAAGTTTTCAGCCCGCCCACGAACGTGCTCTTCGCGCGCTTCGGTTCTTCGGCCAGTTCCACGCTTTGCAGCCACGCCAGATGCAGACACTGGTGCGCGCGCGCGGCGTCGAACTTGCGCTGGCTTTGGAACTGCGCAGGTTCCTGGGCATGAACCAGTCCTGCGTCAGCCGCAGCGGCCTGGGATCCTTGCTCGCGTCGGGACCACCAGCGAACTGACCGGGTTGGGGCTTTCCCCGCCCTGCTCGGCAGTGATCTGCCGGGCGAACGCTTTGCCGGGCTGGTTGGTGAACACGGCGGCGCGCGGGGCGTTGAGGAAGGTCGCGTTGTCCTTGCTGACCGTCATTGCCTCGTCATAGCCGGTGCCCAGCCAGAACGGGCGCGGCAACAGCGGCGTTCATTGCCCCTTATCCCTGTGCCTGCGCAGCTTCGTAGGCCGCCTTGTATTCATCGCGCAGCAGCCGCTTGTAGAGCTTGCCGGTCAGTTCGCGCGGCAGCTGTTCGCGGAAATCGATCTGGCGCGGCATCTTCACGCGGCTGAGCTGCGGGGCGAGGTAGGCGAGCAGTTCCTCCGCCAGCGCCGGGCCGGCATCGGCCATGTCGAGCGGCTGGACCACCGCGACCACGCGTTCACCCATTTCCGGATCGGGCGCGCCGATCACCGCGGCGTCGGCCACCTTGGAGTGCAGCACCAGCAGGTTCTCGATCTCCTGCGGATAGATGTTCACCCCGCCCGAAATGATCATGAAGCTTTTGCGGTCGGTCAGGAAGACATAGCCGTCCTCGTCCTCGATCCCGACATCGCCCAGGCTGGTCCAGCCGTGCTTGTTGCGGCTTTCGGCGGTCTTCACCGGATCGTTGTGATATTCGAACGGCGCGGCCGTGGTGTCGGTCGGCTCAAAGAAGATCTGGCCTTCGGTCCCGCGCGGCAGTTCATCGCCGTTTTCGTCACAGACCCGCACGATCCCGGTCAGCGCCCGGCCGACCGAGCCGGGGCGTTCCAGCCATTCCTGACTGGTGATGAAGGTGAAGCCGTTGCCTTCGGTCCCGGCGTAGTATTCATACAGCACCGGCCCCCACCACTCGATCATCGCGTGCTTGACCGGCACCGGGCACGGTGCAGCGGCGTGGATCGCGCATTTCAGGCTCGACACGTCATACTTCGCGCGGATTTCGGGGGGCAGCTTGAGCATCCGGACGAAGTGCGTCGGCACCCACTGGCTGTCGGTAACCTTGTATTTCTCGATCATCTGGAGCGCGGCTTCGGGTTCGAACCGTTCCATCACCACCACGGTTCCGCCCATCCTCTGGACGGTCATGCACCAGCGCAGCGGCGCGGCGTGATAGAGCGGCGCGGGCGAAAGATAGACTGCACCGGGCTGGATGCCGAACGCCATGCTGGCCAGCCCCACCAGCGCGTTCACCTGCGCAATGTCAGGGTCTTCGGGCAGCGGGATCTTCACGCCCTTGGGCTTGCCCGTGGTGCCGGACGAATAGAGCATGTCCACGCCCGCGCGCTGATCGGCAATCGGCGTATCGGGCTGCGCGGCCAGCGCGGCTTCGGCGCTCATCGCGCCGGGGGTGTCGAACCGCAACTGTTCGATTCCGGGGGCCAGCTTGGCGACTTCATCCAGCACCGGCGCCAGATAGGCCGTTCCGATCAGCAGCTTTGCGCCGCTGTCCTCAAGGATATAGGCGATTTCGGGTGCAGTCAGGCGGCTGGAAATGCAGACATAGTGCAGGCCTGCGCGCTGCGCGCCCCAGGTAACGCCGAAATACCACGGATGGTTTTCCATGCAGATCGCGATGGTATCGCCCATCCCGATCCCCCTCGACCGGACAAGCTGCGCCATCTGGTTGGAGCGCCGGTCGAGCTGCGCGTAAGTGATGGTTTCCCCGGTGCTGCCCATGATGATCGCGGGCTTGTTCGGGTTCGCCGTGGCGTGGACTGAAGGATGCATGGCCGGTAACTCTCCGCTGCGGCTGTGATCGCCGTTTGCGCAATGGTTTAACCGATCGATTAAAGGGCGCAATTCAAATCAGCGGAATGAGCGCGCAGAATCGGAAAAACAGCCGCGACCGGGCACAAGAAAAGGGCGATGGTTGCCCATCGCCCTTTTCCCAGCATCCTCCCGAAGCTGATACGCGCTCCGGGACTTCCGCCCGGATGCGCGGAAGCTGTAATCTTACTTGGAGCCGCCCAGCGCCACTTCGCTGCTGCTGCCCACATCACCCTGCATATAGGGGAGCGGGTTGACCGCGACGCCCGCGATGCGGACTTCATAGTGCAGGTGCGGGCCAGTCGAGCGGCCAGTCGAACCGACGTAACCAATGATGTCACCCTTTTTCACGACCTGACCGGCAGCGACGTTCAGGCGCGACATGTGGCCATAACGGGTTTCGATGCTGCCGCCATGCTCCAGGCTGATGAACAGGCCGTAGCTGCTGAACCAGTCGGCCCGGCCAACTACGCCGTCGGCGGTGGCGCGAATCGGCGTTCCGGTCGGCTGCGACAGGTCGATGCCCTGATGCTGGCGGCGGCCACCCAGCACGGGGTGATTGCGCATCCCGTAACCGCTGGTCAGCTTGGCACCGGCCACCGGGATCAGCGACGGGATCGAAACGGTGTTGGGGCGCAGCACGGCCGACAGCGAGGCTGCCGGCATATCGCCGGTCATGGTCGGCGCGGTGGTGTTGATGGCGAGCGAGGCGTTGCCGCCTTCCATCGACTTCCAGCTGGAGAACAACCGGCGGAATTCATCATCGCCAGTGGCAGCAGGCTTGGCCGACTGGGCCGAGCGCAGCGGAGCCGCTACATCGGCCACGGCAGCACTGCTGTTGGCAAGGGCGGGATTGGCAACCGAGAAGCTGGCGAGCGCTGCGGCAGCGCCGAGGACCGTCTTGATCTTGGCAAAAAACGAAATCGCGACCACTCAAAATACCTTGTTTTTCCAACCTGCCCCAGTTGCCGCTAGGCAGGGGCTGGGTCGGATGAACCCGTTTCTTGAGATCGTCGGAACCCCCCGCCGTCTCGCTGGTTATGGGTTAAGCCGCCCACGCCTCGGGATGCAACCCCGGTATGGAAACTGCGCGGTAAACCGGCTTTACCACGCGGCGAGTCGTTGAACGGTGGATTAACGACGCCGTAAAAGTGCCGTTCGATCAGCTTTTTCATGGGATTCGCGCCGCTTCGCCGCGCGCTGCGCAGACTGCGGTAAAACGGTTTGAGCCGAACCGGACAGGGTGGATTTCATCGTCAAGGATTCGTTGCAGCACCCGCGCGGCGACATCGCGCCGACTGATCCTTACAGCGCCTGGGCAGCGGCCAGCACTTCGGCGGCGTGGCCCTTGACCTTCACCTTGTCCCAGATCCGGGCGATGCGGCCATCCGGGCCGACCAGATAGGTCGCGCGGACCATGCCCATGTAGGTCCGGCCATACATCGACTTTTCAGTCCAGATCCCCAGCGCATCGGACAGCCCGCCAACTTCGGCATCGCTGGCCAGCGGCGCGGTCAGGGCGTGCTTTTCGATGAACTTCAGGTGCTTTTTCGGCGGATCCTTCGACACGCCCAGCAGCGCCGTTCCGGCAGCGGCGAACTGGTCGGCCAGCTCCGAAAAGTCCTTGTTCTCGGTCGTGCAGCCGGGGGTGTCGTCCTTGGGATAGAAGAACAGCACCAGCTTGCGCCCGGCAAAGGCGGAGGGGCGGAGCGCACCGCCATCGGGCGTGGTCAGCGCAACATCGGGCAGGGCATCACCAACAGCGGGAAATGGGCTCATCATCGGGTCTCCAGTGTTTCGCCGAACGTTGCCAGCCAGCAGGCGGCAACCACGCGGCGCGATTCGGTCAGGGCAATCAGCAGCGCATCCCAATCATCGCAGCCGCACGCCGTGGCGAGCACCGCCCGCGCTGCGAGCGGCGGGCTTTGCGCATCCGGAGCCAGCAGCCGCGCCGCGATCAGGAACCGGCCCAGTACCCCGTGCGCGGTGCGCAGCGAAGACGGCACAAGGCCCGCCTGTTCCAGCCCGACCAGCGCAGCGGGAATTGATGGTGCCAGCGCCAGCCCATCGCGCAGTTGCAGGTAGTGGGTGATGAACTCCACATCCACCAGTCCGCCGCGCGCCAGCTTGACGTCCAGCGGGCCCTTGGCCGGTTTATGCTCGGCCATGCGGCTGCGCATTTCCAGCACTTCGCCGCGCAGTGTTTCCGCATCGCGCGGCAAGGTCAGCACCGCATGAATAATCCGGTCGAGCGCCGCGCGCCCCTCTGCCGGGCCATAGATCACGCGGGCGCGGGCCAGCGCCATATGCTCCCACGTCCAGGCCTGTTCGCGCTGGTAACGGTCAAAACTGTCAAGGCTGACTGCCAGCGGCCCCTGATCGCCAGAGGGGCGCAGCCGGGTATCGACCTCATACAGTGCGCCTTCCGCCGTCGGCACGGACAGTGCCCCGCTGACCCGCTGCGCCAGCCGGTTGAAATAGAGCGTGGCCCCCAATGGCCGCCGCCCGTCGCTTTCGCTGGCGTGATCGCCGGTGAACAGGAACACCAGATCAAGGTCCGACGCATGGGTCAGCGCCCCGCCGCCCATCCGCCCCAGCCCCAGCGTGACCAGCTCTCCGCCCGCGATCCGCCCATGCGCGCGTTCAAACTCCGCCACAGTGGCATCGGCCAGCACGGTCAGCGCGGCTTCGGCCACGCGGGCCAGACCCTGCCCGATTTCCATCGGATCGCGCGCGCCCTCAATCAGTTGCACGCCCAGCGCAAAGCGGCGTTCGCCGACCCGGCGGCGCACCCGGTCGAGCACTTGCTGGTAATCGTCATCCGCCTCGCCGCGCGCAAATTCGGCGATCAGGGTCGGCACGTCGCCCGGCAGATCGAACGCACTGGCATCGATCAGCGGATCGAGCAGGTCCGCGCGCCGCGCCAGCGCATCGGCCAGCGGCGGGGCGAGGCTGAGGATTCGCGCCAGCAGTTCCAGCAGCGCGGGCCGTGCTTCCAGCAGGCGGAACAGGTTGACCGCCGAGGGCAGGTTGCCGAGCAATTGCTCCCAGCGCAGCAGCGCCCGTTCCGGTTCGGGCGAGGCGGCGAACGCGGTCAGCAGCGGGCCTTGAATGGCATCATAGGCCGCCCGCGCCGCTTCGGTCCGCAGCGCCCTGAGCTTGCCCTCACGCCAGCCCGCGATCCGCGCGGCGAGCGCGACCGGCTCGGCAAAGCCCAGCCGGGCGAGTTCCCCTTCCAGCGCATCGCCCGACGATGCGGCGACTGTCACGACCGTGCCTTCCTGCGCGTGCTGCGCGATCAGGCGGTCATAGCGGCGGCCGACTTCATCGGTGATCGCGGTCAGTTCCGCGACCAGCGCTGCGCCATCGGGCAACCCGTCCAGCCGGGCGGCATTGTCCAGCGCAGCGGGATCGAGCGGCAATTTATGGGTCTGCTGATCCGCCACCATCTGCAAACGGTGCTCCACCTGCCGCAGCCGGTCATAGCTCTCGCCCAGCACCGTCGCGTCGGCCGGGTCGATCAGCCCGGCCTCAGCCAGTGCATCCAGACTGGCGCGGGTGCCGCGCAGCCGCAGTGCTGGCTGGCGTCCGCCGTGGATCAGCTGATGGGTCTGGGCGAAAAACTCGACCTCGCGGATGCCGCCGCGCCCCTTTTTCAGGTCGAACCCCGGCCCCGGCACGGTCGGCCCGCTGTGGCTGGCGCGAATGCGGCCCGTCAGCCGTCCGATCTCGGCAATCGCGCCGAAATCAAGGCTCTTGCGCCACACGAACGGCCGGATCGCGGCCAGAAACGCCTCGCCTGCCGGGATATCACCCGCGCAGGCCCGCGCCCGAATGAACGCCGCGCGCTCCCACGCCAGCGCAGAGCTTTCGTAATGGCTCAGCGCCGCGTCGATGCCGATTGCCAGCGGGCTGACCTCGCTCGCGGGCCGCAGCCGCAAATCGACCCGGAAGACATAGCCTTCGTGGGTGACATGGCTCATCGTTTCCATCAGCACCCGGGCGACGCGCTGCGCCGCCTCACCGGGTTCGTCGCGCTCGCGCCGGGGCAGCAGCGCCGGATCATACAGCAGGATCGGATCGATATCCGACGAATAGTTCAGTTCCTGCGCACCGTGCTTGCCGAGCGCGAGCGCCAGGAACCCCGCAGGCTCGGCATCGGGCACGCGGCGGCGGATCGCATCGGCAATCGCAGCGTCGAGCGCGCGGTCGGCAAAGGCCGACAGTTCGCCCGTCACTGTCAGCAGCGGGAATGCCCCCGCCAGATCGCCCACCGCCAGCGCCACCGCCAGCGCCAGCTTTTCGCGCCGCAGCGCGCTGCCCACGCTCTCGCAGTCTGCCCCTGCGGCCTTGGCCCAGGCCAGCGCGCCCGCGCCGTCACCGGCGGCCAGCAGGGCTTCCAGATCGGGCAGCCGGTCCAGCCCCGTGCAAAGGTAAGGGGCATGGGTCCGCGCCCGCGCCAGCGCTCCGGTCCAGTCGGCAGTCATGGAATTGGCAGCAGTCATGGCAGCGGCGATGCCCGTTGATGGTCGGGCAATCAAGTCGTTCGTCGCGCGGGTGCTTGCGGGGGCTGCGCGGACCTGCCAATCCGGCCGCAACAATCGAATTCGTGGAGCACCCAACCCGTGAAACACCGCCTGACCCTGCTGGCCGCCACTGCGCTGGCCGTTTCCTCTCCCGCCTTGGCCAAGCCCGCGCCGATCCCCAGCATCACCCCGGTGGCGGTATCGGAAAAGACGCTGGAGGAAATGGTCCGCACGCTGTCGTCCGACGAATTCGAAGGCCGCGCCCCCAGCACCGCTGGTGAGGACAGGACGGTTGCCTACCTGATCGAGAAGTTCAAGGCGGCAGGCCTCCAGCCCGGCAACAACGGCAGCTGGACGCAGGATGTGCCGACCGTCGAAATCACCGGGCAGAACAGCGCTGGCCTTGCCGTGACTGGCGGCAAGGAAACGCTGCTGTTCGCGCCGGGCAAGGATTTCGTCGCGGGCAGTTACCGCGTCACGCCGAAGACCGACATCCGCGATGCCGAACTGGTGTTCGTCGGATACGGCATCAACGCCCCGGAACTCGGCTGGAACGACTATGCCGGGATCGACATGAAGGGGAAGATCGCGGTCATCCTCGTCAATGATCCGGACTATGCTCAGGCCGATGAAAACGGCCTGTTCAAGGGCCGCCGGATGACCTGGTATGGCCGCTGGCCCTACAAGTTTGAGGAAGCCGCCCGGCAGGGCGCGGCCGGTGCGCTGATCGTGCATGACACGTTCCCCGCCGCCTATGGCTGGAACGTGGTCGAATCGAGCTGGACCGGCGCGCAGTATTTCGTCGCCAAGCCGAACGACGCGATGGACCAGACAGCGGCGAATGGCTGGGTGCAGCTGGACGTCGCCAAACAGATCCTCTCCGCTGCCGGGCAGGATCTCCTCCAGCTCAGCGCCGCCGCGAAGGTCAAGGGCTTCAAGCCCGTGCCGCTGGGGCTGAAAGCCAGCCTGAAGTTCGACAACCAGATCCGCCGCAGCCAGTCGCGCAACGTGATCGGCGTGCTGCCGGGCAAGAAGCGTCCCGATGAAGTCGTGCTCTATACCGCGCACTGGGATCACCTTGGTCGGTGCAAGGCCGATGCGACCGGCGATGACATCTGCAACGGCGCGGTCGACAACGCCACCGGCACCGCGATGCTGGCGGCGCTGGCCGAAGCCAACGTCAAGGCCGGGCCGACCGACCGCAGCCAGGTGTTCCTGGCCGTGACGCTGGAGGAATCCGGGCTGCTGGGTTCGGAATTCTATGCCCAGAACCCGGTGTTCCCGCTGAACAAGACCGTGGGCGGGGTCAACATGGACGCGTTGATGCCGGGGCAGCCCGCGCGCGACGTGCAGGTAACCGGCGGGGACAAATCGGACCTCACCCGCTACCTCAAGGCCGCAATGGGGGCCATGAAGCTCACCCTCGCGCCTGAAGAGCACATCGAGCGCGGGTACTACTACCGTTCCGACCATTTCAGCCTGGCCAAGCGCGGCGTGCCGATGTTCTATGTCGGCCGGGGCAGCGATTGGGTGCCGGGCGGCAAGGCCATAGCCGACGCGGCAGGCGGCAAATACACCAAGGACGATTACCACCAGCCGAGCGATGAATACGACGGCAAGTGGGACTGGTCGGGCATCGTCCAGGAAGGTGAACTCTATTACCGCCTTGGCCGGATGCTGGCGATGACCACCGACTGGCCGAACTGGCACCCGACCGACGAATTCCGCGAAGTTCGCGACAAGAGCCGCGCGATGAAGCCCAAGCCGGGGAAGTAAACCGCGATGATCGACACGAACCTGCGGATGCCGCCCGAATGGCATCCGCAACAATGGCTGTGGGTGGGATTTCCGCACGATCCGGTCGAATGGCCAGGCTTTCTGGACCGCGCGCAGGAACAAGTCGCCGCGTTCGCCAGCGCAGTGGCCGACAGCGGGCAGGAAGTGCGCCTGATCGTGCGCGATGAGGCCAACGCCGCGCGGGCGCGGGCGCTGTGTTCGGGGGCCGTGCGGATCGAAACCCGCCGGTTCGGCGACATCTGGCTGCGCGATACCGGCCCGCTGGTAGTGCAGGACGGCGCGCGGCAAGTCGCGCGCCGGTTCGGCTTCAACGGCTGGGGCGGTAAATACCTGATGGACGGCGATCAGGAAATCGGCGCGGAACTGGCGGAGAGCGCCGGTTTGCCGGTCGAAACCTGCGACTGGGTGCTGGAGGGCGGCGCGCTCGACACCGATGGCACCGGGCTGGTCGTCACGACCGAGCAATGCCTGCTCAACCCCAACCGCAACCCGCACCTCAGCCGCGCCGATCTGGAAATGCGGCTGGCTCGCGATCTGGGGTTTGACCGGGTGCTGTGGCTGGGCGATGGCCTCATCAACGATCACACCGACGGCCATGTCGACAACCTCGCACGGTTCGTCGCGCCGGGCGTGCTGGCCCTGCCGCGTGCCACGGGGGCCAATGATCCCAACGCCGCGATCTATGCCGATGCGAAAGCACGCGCCGAGGCGTTTGGCGTGACGGTGCGCGAAGTCCCCTCGCCCGGACGGGTGGAAACGGACGGGCGGATCGAACCGGCCAGCTACATGAACTTTGCCATCACCACACATCTGGTCGTGGTCCCCACCGCCGGAACCGCACACGATGCGGACGGTGTGGCGGCGATTGCCGAGTTGTTCCCCGACCGCGATGTCATCGGCATCCGCGCCGATGCCGTGCTGGCGGGCGGCGGCAGCTTTCACTGCGGCAGCCAGCAGATGCCGGTGCTGTAACGCCCTCCGCACCCAACTGCCACCCACCCACACCCCAACCCCCACACCGTCCGTCCTGAGCTTGTCGAAGGACTGCCTTTCTTCCCTTGGCCGCAGCCCTGCGGCGACAAGGGAAGGACAGTGCTTCGACAAGCTCAGCACGAGCGGGTTTGGGGGGTGAAGGCGAGTCTGGGGTGAGGGCGGGTCTGGGGGTGCGCGTAACGCTCCCCCGCCTTGACTCTCCCGCTCTGCGCATTTAGTTTCAAATGCAACTTTTATCACGCGGAGCATACCCCCGATGGCTGACCTGTTCGACAACCCGCTGGGCCTGGACGGCTTCGAGTTCGTGGAGTTTTCCGCCCCCGAACCGGGCCTGCTCGAACCGGTGTTCGCCGCGATGGGCTTTACCCATGTCGCCAACCACCGGTCCAAGAACGTGCAGCTGTGGCGGCAGGGCGGGATCAACCTGATCGCGAACTATGAACCGCGCAGCCCGGCAGCCTATTTCGCGCAGGAACACGGGCCGTCCGCCTGCGGGATGGGCTGGCGCGTGCGCGATGCGGCCAAGGCCTATGCGCAAGCGATCGAACGCGGGGCCGAGCCAGTGGAAAGCCGCACCGGGGTGATGGAACTGCGCCTGCCCGCGATCCGGGGCATCGGCGGATCGATCATCTACCTGATCGACCGCTACCAAGGGCAGGAACACGGCGACCTGTCGATCTATGACATCGACTTCGTCTGGCTCCCCGGCGTCGATCGCCATCCGGTCGGCACCGGGCTGCACACGATCGATCACCTGACGCACAACGTCTATGGCGGGCGTATGGCGCACTGGGCGGCGTTCTATGAACGGATCGCCGGTTTCCGCGAAATCCGCTATTTCGACATCAAGGGCGAATATACCGGCCTCACCAGCAAGGCGATGACCGCCCCGGACGGCAAGATCCGCATCCCGCTCAACGAAGAGGGCAAGGCCGGCGGCGGCCAGATCGACGAATTCCTGCGCGCCTACAACGGCGAGGGTATCCAGCACATCGCGTTCAGCTGTGACGACCTGATCGGCACCTGGGACCAGCTGAAAGCGCTCGGCACACCGTTCATGACCGCCCCGCCCGCAACCTATTACGAGATGCTGGAAGAACGCCTGCCCGGCCACGGCGAGCCGGTGGACGAATTGCAGCGGCGCGGCATCCTGTTGGATGGCTCCACCACGGCGGGCGATCCGCGCCTGCTGCTGCAAATCTTCTCCGAAACGCAGATCGGCCCGGTGTTCTTCGAATTCATCCAGCGCAAGAAGGATGAAGGGTTCGGCGAAGGCAACTTCACCGCGCTGTTCGAAAGCATGGAGCGCGACCAGCTGCGGCGCGGCGCGCTGCAAGTCGAAGGAGCCGGTCAGTGAGCCCGCCCCCCGCGCTCAAGCGCATCCACCACGTCGCCTATCGCTGCCGCGACGCCAAAGAGACGGTCGAATGGTATTCCCGCGTGCTGGGGATGACCTACACCACCGCCTTTGCCGAGGATCACGTGCCCTCCACCGGGGCCTATGATCCCTACATGCACGTGTTCCTCGATTGCGGCGGCGGCAACGTGCTGGCGTTCTTCGAATTGCCGGAGCAGCCCGAAATGGGCCGCGATGCCAACACCCCTGAATGGGTCCAGCACCTGGCGTTCGAGGTCGAAGACCTGAACGCCCTGCTCGCCGCCAAGGCCCACCTTGAGGCGCAGGGGATCGAAGTACTGGGGCCGACCTATCACGGCATCTTCCGCTCGATCTATTTCTTCGATCCGAGCGGCCACCGGCTGGAACTGGCCTGCAACATCGGCACGCCCGACCAGTACGCCGAACTGCGCGCGCTGGCCCCCGTCATGCTCAACGAATGGGCCGCCACCAAACGCGCCCCCCGCCACGCGGCGTGGCTGCATGAGGATCCGGCGGAGCGGGGCGAGGGTTAGGCCGCAGGGGCGCATGACTTGCCGATTTGTCAGGCACTGCAACCCCTCAACCAACCTCCGTCCGTCCTGAGCTTGTCGAAGGACTGATTTTCCCTCCATGCATCCAGAGCGTGGCACGAAGAAAAGGACAGTCCTTCGACAAGCTCAGGACGGACGGGTTATAGTGAGATTATACCTGACATTGGCGATCCGGTTGGCTGGGTTTGGCCCGGGGTGAGTCTCACGGGCTTGGCGGCATGGTCTGCTTTCAGCAGGTCAAGCTAGGCGCCCGGACGGAGTAGCTTGAGTGGTTTTCTGACAATATGCTGGAAGGCTGATGAGGTCGACAGCGTAGATTAGCGGCACACGAGGCATTACGATTTCAGATCGAGTTTAGCGCCTTTCTCATTGATGATCCGCGAAATGGATTCGTCAGCGAAGAAGGGCAGGAAATGGACAAGATAACCGCTCGGCGAGAGTGAACTAGCTTCCGATTTGCTGACTCTTGCTTGACTGCTACGCTCGTAAAGATCGAGGAAGTGCTGACAGTAGAGGGTGATATATCGACCATTCACATCGAGCCTCGGTTGGAGCTTCTCCATAGATCTCTGGAGCTTACGGCGTGCTTCATCGCCAAACCCTTCCAACATCGAAATACGAGCATCAAACGCATCGGCGAAATCGGGAGCTGTTCGCAATCGCGCCAAGGCAGTCTGGAACTCTGCCCTCGCCCTCCGGGCGTTAGACCTCTTCGCGAAGTAGAGCGCACGGAAGAGCGAGGCATATCCTAGTGCATTCCTGACCATCTCAATGGCCAATAAACCTCGCGACATGCGGCAGCAATCGTCTTCGCTTTTGATTTGCGCTTAGAGTCCGATTCGCTGTCGTATCCGGAACGGCGGCTTCCAGAATAAACAGAGCGCAAAGCCGCACCCCACCTTCCCGTCATCCCGGGCTTGACCCGGGATCCCGCTGTTCTTTCGCAACCCCGTCCAGAGCCGCCACGGCGCGGAAGGTAGCGGGACCCCGGGTCAAGCCCGGGGGGACGACATATGTCAGAGTCGCCTGATTATTAAATCCTGGTGCAACGCGAAGTTACGCCCAGACCAACCCTCACCCCTCGTCCGGCACCTTCACCCGCAGCATCGCCGCCGCCGCCAGCACCAGCGTTCCGGCGGCAAAAGCCATCGTCCAGATCGGCTGGTCGGGGAAGAACGCCTTCATGATCGAACCCATCACGGTCGCCACCAGCAGTTGCGGGACCACCACGAACACGTTGAACAGCCCCATGTAGATGCCCAGCTTCGCCTGCGGCAGGCTGCTCGCCAGGATCGCGTAGGGCATGGCGAGGATCGAGGCCCAGGCGATGCCGACGCCGATTTCCGCGAACAGCAGGTGTGCCGGGTCGGTCAGCACGAAGAAGCTGGCATAGCCAACCGCGCCCGCCAGCAGGCAGGTAACGTGGGTTTTTGCCTTGCCGATCCGGCGGGACAGCCACGGCAGCAGGGTCAGCGCGGCGATGGCTGCAACGCCATTATAGACCGAGAACAGCACCCCCACCCAGTTGCCGCCTTCCTGATAGGCGGCGCTGGCGGGATCGGCCGAACCGAAGAAGTTCTGCGCCACCACCGGGGTCGTGTTGATCCACATGATGAACAGCGCCGACCAGCTGAAGAACTGCACCAGTGCCAGCCGCTTCATCAGCTCCGGCATCCCGGAAAAGTCGCCAACGATGCTGGAAAGCATATTCGCGCCTTTACCAGCACGGGCAAGCCGGATCGCGATGTGGCTGATCAGGCCGTAGCCGATCAGCAGCAGCGCCAGCAGATAGACTTCCTTTTCCAGCGCGAATTCCTCGGTCACCAGCGCCAGCAGACCGCCCGCCGCGATCCACCAGAACGGGGCGGCGCTGGTGCGGGCGGCAAGCGACGCGCCGGAATCGGCGGGGGCCGCCTCATCGCCAAAGCCGCGCAGTTCCTCCGGCGAATATTCGCGCGTGGTCAGCACGGTCCACAGCACGGCGGCGAACAGCGCCGCGCCGCCCGCCCAGAAACTGTAGCGCACCGTATCGGGAATGCCGCCCGCCACCGCCGCGTTCGAGACGCCAAAGTGATCGAGCAAATAGGGAAACAGCGATCCCACCACCGCACCCGCGCCTATGAACGCGGTCTGCACCGCGTAACCGGCGGTGTGCTGGTCCTTGCGCAGCATATCGCCCACGAAGGCGCGGAACGGCTCCATCGAGATGTTGAGGCTGGCGTCCAGCACCCACAGCAGCACCGCCGCGATCAGCAGCGCATCGCTTTGCGGCATCGCGAACAACGACAGCGCCGCGAGCACCGCCCCCAACAGGAAATACGGCCGCCGCCGCCCCAGCCGCCCCAGCCACGTCCGGTCCGACAAGTGCCCGACTATCGGCTGCACCAGCAGGCCGGTCAGCGGCGCGGCGATCCACAGCGCGGGCAGATCGTCCAGGCTGGACCCCAGCGACTGGAACACCCGGCTCATGTTCGCGTTTTGCAGCGCAAACCCGATCTGGATGCCGAAGAACCCGAAACTGATGTTGAACAGCCCTGCCCAGCCCTGCCGCGGCTTTTCCATGCCTTGCCCTCGATCCCTGAAATTATGTCCCCTGCGTTACACGGCGGGAGCCGGGGGACAACACGCATACGAATACGTTCTTGTTGGGGTGCGCTATTCGCCTCCGCGAATAGCTTGCGGCACCAGCCCGCTCCCCCACCCGGCCACCCATTCAGGATACACTTCCGTGGGTGGCCGGGTGGGGGAGCGGGCTGGTGCCGCAAGGACAGGCCGGATGGCCTGTCCGCACCCAGCAAATGGCGTCCAAAACCCGCACTTGCCGCCAGCCCGGCGCACGCCTAGTCTGCGCCCGGTCCTGCAGGCGGAACGGCGCCATCGGGGCAGGGAGGGCGCATGGGCCGCAAGCCGTCGAGCAAGCCGACGAGTTTCGATATCGCCTATCTGGCGGGCGTGTCACAGCCCACCGTCAGCCGCGCCTTGCGCGGGTCGCGCTCGGTCAGTCTGGCGACGCGTGAGCGGATCGAGGCGATTGCCCGCGAACTGAACTATTCGGTCGACAAGAACGCGTCCTCGCTGCGCTCGCAGCGCTCCAACACCATCGCGCTGCTGTTTTTCGAGGAGCAGACGCCCGACGAATCCAAGATCAACCCGTTCTTCCTGGCGATGCTGGGATCGATCACCCGCAGCTGCGCCAATCGCGGGCTGGACCTGTTGATTTCGTTCCAGAAAATGGAGGACGACTGGCACGTCCGCTATCAGGACAGCCACCGCGCCGACGGGCTGATCCTGCTGGGGTATGGCGATTACACGCTGTATGAAAAGCGGCTGACTGAACTGGTCGGCCACGAAACCCATTTCGTCCGCTGGGGATCGGTCCGCGCTGACAACATCGGCGCGACGGTCGGTTCGGACAACGTCGGCGCGGGACGGCTGGCCGGGGAGCACCTGATCGCGCAAGGCCGCCGCAGAATCGCGTTTCTGGGGCAGGCGGACGATCACTACCCCGAATTCGCCGACCGCTATCGCGGGCTGTGCGATGTGCTGACAGAAGCGGGGATAGCCGCCGATCCGGCCCTGCAGATCAATGCGATCAGCTATGAGGATGCCGGCCAGCGTGCGGCGGAGCAGCTGCTCGCCAGCGGGGCGGCGTTCGATGCGATCTTCGCCGCCAGCGACCTGATCGCCATCGGCGCCCTGCGCGCCTTGACAACGGCGGGGCGCACCGTGCCCGACGACATCGCAATTGTCGGCTTCGATGACCAGCCCGGCGCCAGCATGACCAACCCGCCGCTCACCACGCTGTCGCAGGATCTGAAAGGGGCCGGTGAATTGCTGGTCGAAACGCTGCTGGCGCAGATCGAGGACCGGCCGGTCAGCAACCGCACCATTCCCGCGCGGTTGATCGTGCGGAAAAGCAGTTGCCGGTAGGTCCGTAAATACTACGCACCGCATACAAACCGCGGCTTTGCCGTCACATCCGCCCCCCTTGCATAATATGCGTATACGTATGCCATCTTCCTGCCAGCCCCCTGCCCGCCGTATTGGCCCACTCCCAAGCAGGTGAGACCGGGACTGGACTCCGCCTGCCCCAAGGGGGTTTGCCGCCGGGCCTTTGCAATTCCGGCGGGTTTAGGGAGAGTGATCGTGGCACTTCGCACCAAGATTTCTGGTGGCCTTGGCGTATCCGCCATTGCCATCGCCATCAGCGCCGTGGCGCTGCCGGGCGCGGCGTTCGCGCAGGATGCAGCGGCTGAGGAAACCGCTGCTGACGCTGACGGCGCTATCGTCGTCACCGGTTTCCGCGCCGCGCTGGAAAGCGCCGTCAACAAGAAGAAGACCGCCGATCAGGTGGTCGAATCGATTTCGGCGGAAGACATCGGCAAGCTGCCCGATGCCTCGATCGCGGAATCGATCGCCCGCCTGCCGGGGCTGACCGCGCAGCGTGTTTCGGGCCGCGCCAACTCGATCTCGATCCGCGGGTTCGCCCCGGACTTTTCGACCACGCTGCTCAACGGGCGCGAACAGACCTCCACCGGTGACAACCGCGCGGTGGAATACGATCAGTATCCGTCCGAAGTCGTCAGCCAGGTCAACGTCTACAAGTCGCCGATGGCCTCGCTGGTGGGTCAGGGCCTGTCAGGCACGGTCGACATGCGCACGATCCGTCCGCTTGATGCGGGCAAGCGGATCGTCTCGGTCGGCGCGCGCGGGTCTTATGCGGATCTGGGCAAGCTGAACGCCGGGTCGAAGGAATTCGGCTACCGCGTCAACGGCATCTATGTCGATCAGTTCGCCGATGACACCGTGGGCATCACGCTGGGCGCCAGCTATGTCAACGAACCCTACCAGATCCAGGAATTCAACGCCTGGGGCTATCCCGGCACCGGCAACGGCGCGGTGATCGGCGGGTCGAAGTCGTACAACACCTCGACCAACCTGACCCGCTTCGGCCTGAACGGCACGCTCCAGTGGAAGCCGGCTGACAGCTTCACAACCACGCTCGATGCGTTCTATTCCGATTTCAAGGACGATCAGGTCAAGCGCGGGATCGAACTGCCGCTGTACTGGTCGGCCGCACAGCTGAGCGGCGCGCAGGTCAACAACGGGTTCGTCACCGCTGGCACGTATACCGGCGTGAAGGGCGTGGTCCGCAACGACATCTTCCAGCGCCACGCGAAGCTCTATTCGTTCGGCTGGAACAACAAGTACGAAGGCGACGACGGCTGGAACGCCCTGTTCGACCTGTCGTATGCCAAGACCGACCGCAACGAGCTGTCGATGGAGAGCTATTCGGGCACTGGCCGCAACGCGGTTGGCGCGACCGACACCATCGGCTTCACCAGCGGCGCCAGCGGCACCGTGTTCAAGCCGACGCTGAACTATGGCGATTACAACCTGATCCTGCTGACCAGCCCGCAAGGCTGGGGGGGCAACCAGATCGCGCCGAACGGCACCACGATTCTCAACGGCCAGGACGGGTACTACAACAACCGCCTGATCAAGGACCGGATCTGGCAGGCCCGCGCCGAAGTGAAGAAGGACATGGAAGGGTTCGTGTCCTCGCTCCAGCTCGGCGTGAACTACACCGACCGGTCGAAGTCGCTGACCCCGGACGAAGCGTTCCTGGGGCTGGCCGCCAACACCGATGGCCTGACCAGCGTCGCCGTGCCGTCGCAATACCGGCTGGGCACCACCAATCTGGCCTACCTCGGCCTTGGCCCGATGATCAGCTATGATCCGCTCGCGCTGCTCAACGGCGGGATCTACAAGCTGGTCCCCAATGCCTATGGCGACGTGGTGGTGAAAAGCTATTCGATCAGCGAACGGCTGTTCACGCCTTATCTGCAAGCCAACCTGAAGGGCACGCTGGGTTCAGCCGACCTGACCGGCAACATCGGCGTGCAGGCGATCCTGACCGAACAGAAGTCGACCGGCGCAAGCGCGGTTTACCTCGGCACGCTGGCCAACGGCGCGCCGAACATCGGGGCCGCCGCCCAGACCGACAGCGTCACCTACACCGACTGGCTGCCCAGCCTGAACCTGTCGCTGCGCTTCCCCAGCGATCTGGTGGTGCGGTTTGCCGCCGCGCGGGAAATCATCCGTCCGCGCATGGATGACATGAAGAACTCGTTGAGCTTCGGTTACACCTATGCCGTCGTGGCGGGCGTGCCAACCGCATTCATCACCGGTGGTTCGGGCAACCCGGCGCTGCGCCCGTGGCGGGCCAACGCGGTCGATCTGACGGTTGAGAAATACTTCGGCAGCAAGGGCTATGTCGCGCTTCAGCTGTTCTACAAGGACCTC
Organism: Novosphingobium sp.; assembly: GCF_030699305.1. GTDB lineage: Bacteria > Pseudomonadota > Alphaproteobacteria > Sphingomonadales > Sphingomonadaceae > Novosphingobium. The sequence goes on along the minus strand of NZ_JAUYNB010000010.1, from coordinate 522,251 downwards.
AAGAGCTACGTCTACAATCAGGACGTGACCGTGCCCAGCAGCTCGCTGGTGCTGGCTCCGCCGCCCGCCGGGATCGCCGTCAGCCCGACCGCGATCATCAATCGGCCGGTCAACGGCACGGGCGGTGAACTCTATGGTGCGGAACTGGCCGGGACCCTGCCGTTCGGCGCGATCACCCCGGCGCTGGAAGGGTTCGGCCTGACGGGCGGCGTGTCTTACACCAAGACGAAGATCGCCCCGACTCCGGGCGCTCCGGCGGAAGACCTGCCCGGCTATTCGAAGTGGGTGGCCAACGCCACGCTGTTCTTCGAACAGGGCGGGTTCAACGTGCGCGGTTCGATGCGGTATCGCTCCACCTTCGTGGGTGAAGTTTCGGGCTTTGCCGCCAACCGCGTCCGCCGCCGGGCCGCGCCGGAAACGATCTTCGACGCGCAGATCGGCTATGACTTCCAGGACGGCAGCGCGCTCCAGGGTCTGTCGCTCTATATCCAGGGCCAGAACCTGACGAACGAACCGTTCGTCACCACCAACCCCGGCGACGTCCGCCAGGTGATCGACCACCAGAGCTATGGCCGCCGGTTCCTGGCCGGGTTCTCGTACAAGTTCTGATGAACCACGGGCGGCGGGGTGTCCGGGAAACCGGCCCCCGCCCCCTCAACTACCCAATTCCCCGCTTGCCCTCCTGCCCCGATTGGGGCGACCCTTGCCCAAAGGAGTGCGCATGACCGCCCAGCAGCAGACCTATAACGTCGTCATCATCGGCGGCGGAACCGCAGGCTGGATGGCCGCAGCGGCGCTCGCCCGGTGTGCGCCGCCGGCCTATCGCATCACGCTGGTGGAATCCGAAGAAATCGGCGCGATCGGCGTCGGCGAAGCGACAATCCCCGCGATCCGCGTGTTCAACGCCGCGCTGGGCATTGACGAGGGCGATTTTCTGCGCGCCACCAGCGGCTCGTTCAAGCTGGGCATTTCCTTCGACGGCTGGCTCGCGCCCGGTCAGAATTACATGCACGCCTTTGGCGAGATCGGCCGACCGTTCGGGCTGGTGCCGTTCCGCGATCACTGGGCGCGGGCGCACGCCGCCGGGTTTGCCAGGCCGCTGGCGCACTACAGCGTCAACGAACTCGCCGCGCGCACCGGTCGGATGCCGCATGGGCCGCAGGGCGATGGCCAGATCGAAGTCCCCTACGCCTACCACTTCGACGCGGGCCGCTATGCCGCGTTCCTGCGCCGCTTTGCCGAAGGGCTGGGCGTGACGCGGATCGAGGGGCGGATCACGCAAGTCGAGCGCGACGGGACCAGCGGCGATATCGCCGCCGTCAAGACCGAGGCCGGGCAGCGCCTGCCCGGTGACTTTTTCCTCGACTGTTCCGGCTTTCGCGGGCTGTTGATCGAACAGGAATTGCAGACCGGTTATGAAGACTGGTCGCACTGGCTGCCGTGCGACCGGGCGATGGCCGTGCCGTGCGAGGCCGGGGGCGATTTCACGCCCTTCACCCGCTCCATTGCGCGCACCGCCGGGTGGCAGTGGCGCATTCCGCTGCAACACCGGATCGGCAATGGCATGGTCTATTGCAGCCAGTTCATGAGCGACGACGAAGCCGCTGCCACGCTGCTGGCCAATCTGGACGCCGCGCCGCTGGCCGATCCGAAGCCGCTACGCTTCGTCACCGGCAAGCGCAGCAAGCTGTGGCACCGCAATTGTCTGGCCGTCGGCCTGTCCAGCGGGTTCATGGAGCCGCTGGAATCGACCAGCATCCACCTGATCCAGTCGACCATCGCCCGCTTCCTGCGGATGCTGCCGCGCGGCCCGGTCGCGCCCGCGCTGGTCGATGAATTCAACCGGCAGGCCGATTTCGAATTCGCCAGCATCCGCGATTTCCTGATCCTGCATTACAAGGCCAATGGCCGGGTCGGTGAACCGTTCTGGGACCACTGCCGCGCGATGCAGATCCCCGACAGTCTGGCCGCACGGATCGAACAGTTCCGCAGCGGCGGCTTCATCCACCACCATCACGAGGAACTGTTCACCGAAGTGGGCTGGTTCCAGGTGCTGGTGGGGCAAGGCGTGCTGCCCGAAAGCTGGAACGCTGCCGCCGATGCCATGGGGCAAGACAAACTGCGCGAATTCATGGCCCTGCTGGAAGGCAGCGCGATCGAGCAGGCCCGCCCCGCCGCGCAGCACATCGACCTCGTCGCGCAATTGTGCGCTGCCCCCCAAACTGCCGGAGTAGCCGCATGATCCGCTCTTTCCTGTTGGCCGCCAGCGCGCTTGCGCTCAGCGTTCCCGCCTCCGCGCAAGTCCCCGCAGCGGCCGATTTCCGCGCCCGCACGCCCGAACAGGAAGTGGTCTATTTCGTCCTGCCCGACCGGTTCGAGAACGGCGATCCGAAGAACGACAAGGGCGGGCTTAAGGGCGACCGGCTGTCCACCGGATACGATCCCACCGCCAAGGGGTTCTACCACGGCGGCGACCTGAAGGGGCTGACCCAGCGGCTGGATTATATCCAGGGCCTTGGCGCCACGGCGATCTGGTTCGCGCCGATCTTCAAGAACAAGCCGGTGCAAGGGCCAAAGGGCGATGAAAGCTCCGGCTATCACGGCTATTGGGTGACCGACTTCACCCAGGTCGATCCGCATTTCGGCACCAATGCCGAATTCAAGGCGTTCGTCGATGCCGCTCACGCGCGCGGCATGAAAGTCTACATGGACATCATCGCCAACCACACCGCCGACGTGATCCGGTACCGCGAAGGTGACGCGGCCAGCTATGCCTATCGCGGCAAGGCGGACTATCCGTTCTCAAGGCGGGGCGGGCTGAAGGGCGCGGCGATCAATCCCGGCTTTAACGGCGATGCCGATTTCAGCCCCGAAAACTGGGCGAAGCTGACCGACCCCACCTTCGCCTACACCCCCTATGTGCCCAAGGACGAGGAGACGATCAAAGTCCCCGCCTGGCTGAACGATCCGATCCATTACCACAACCGCGGCGATAGCAACTGGGTCGGTGAAAGTTCGCTCTATGGCGATTTCGTCGGGCTGGACGATCTGGCGACGGAAAATCCGCGCGTCGTGCAGGGAATGATCGAGATCTATGCCAGCTGGATCGAGCGGTTCGGGATCGACGGCTACCGGATCGACACTGCCCGCCACGTCAATCCGGAATTCTGGCAGGCGTTCGTCCCCGCGATGCTGGAAACGGCGCGGGCGAAGGGCATTCCCAACTTCCACATCTTCGGTGAAGTTGCGACGCAGGAAGTCGATCCCGCGCTGACCGCGCGCTGGACGCGGATCGCCGGATTGCCCAGCAACCTCGACATGGCCTTTGCAGCCGCCGCGCAGCGGGTGGTTTCGGGCAAGACCGGGACCGACGTCTTCGCCCGGATGCTGGAGGATGACGCCTTGTATGAAGGCGGCGCCCCCGCCGCCGTCCGCCTGCCGACGTTTCTGGGCAACCATGATTTCGGGCGCTTTGCGATGTTCGTGAAGCAGGCCAACCCGGCGGCCGACGACGAGGAACTGCTGGCCCGCGTCGCGCTGGGCCATGCCATGCTGCTGACCCTGCGCGGGGTGCCGGTGATCTATTACGGCGACGAACAGGGCTTCGTCTCCGACGGCAACGACCAACTGGCGCGCGAGAACATGTTCCCGTCGAAAGTCGCGGTCTATAACGACAACGACCTGATCGGGACCGACGCCACCACCGCACAGTCAAACTTCGATCCCGCCCACCCGCTCTATCGCCACATCGCAGCGCTGGTGGATGTGCGCCAGTCCACCCCGGCGCTACAATCCGGCCTGACCCGCATCCGTCACTTTTCCGACAAGCCGGGGCTGCTGGTGGTATCGCGGTTCGATCCGAAGACGAACCGCGAAGTGCTGCTGGCCTATAACAGCTCTGCCCAGCCGGTCACGAATACGGTTGCAATCGAACCCGCCAGCCTGAAGTTCGCTCCCCTTGCCGGGCAATGCCCGGTAGAAGCGAATGCACCCGGCAGCGTGACTGTCACCCTGCCCGCGTTCGGCTTTGCCGTCTGCGCCGCGAAGGACTGATCCCGACCGCCATGAACCGCATGACCCGCCTTGACCCTGCTGTCCCCGCCGCCGTCCAGTGGTGGAAGGGCGCTGCGATCTATCAGATCTATCCGCGCAGTTTCGCCGATGCGAACGGCGACGGGATCGGCGATCTGAAAGGCGTCACCCGCCACCTCGATTACGTCGCGGCATTGGGCGTGGACGCGATCTGGCTGTCGCCGTTCTTCACCTCACCGATGAAGGATTTCGGCTATGACGTCGCCGATTACTGCGATGTCGATCCGATCTTCGGAACTCTGGACGATTTCGACGAACTGATCCGCGAAGCCCACGCGCGCGGGCTGAAAGTGACGATCGATCAGGTCTATGCCCACACCTCGGACCAGCACGCCTGGTTCGCTGAAAGTCGCTCCAGCCGCGACAACCCCAAGGCCGACTGGTACGTCTGGGCCGATCCCAAGCCCGAAGGGTCACCGCCGTCGAACTGGCAATCGGTGTTCGGCGGCCCGGCGTGGACCTGGGACGGGCGGCGCGGGCAATATTACCTGCACAACTTCCTGACCAGCCAGCCGCAGCTGAATTGCCATTCGCGCGCAGTGCAGGACGCGCTGCTGGGCGTGGCGCGGTTCTGGCTGGACCGGGGCGTCGACGGCTTCCGGCTGGATGCGCTGAATTTCACCATGCACGATCCGAAGCTGACCAATAATCCGCCCGCCCCGGATGACGGCACGCCGCGCACCCGCCCGTTCGATTTCCAGCTGCGCAAGTACAACCAGTCGCACCGCGACGTTCCGCACTTCATTGAGCGGATCAGGGGCGTGCTGGACGAATACGGCGCAATCTTCACCGTCGCGGAAGTCGGCGGGCAGGACGCGCTGCGTGAGATGCAGCTCTACACCCACGGGCAAAAGCGGCTGAACAGCGCCTATGGCTTCGATTTTCTCTATGCGCCCGCGCTGACGCCGGAGCTGGTCGCCACCGCGCTGGCGGACTGGCCGGACACCCCCGGCATGGGCTGGCCCAGCTGGGCGTTCGAAAACCACGACGCCCCGCGCGCGCTGTCGCGCTGGTGCAAGCCGGATGAGCGCGAGGCCTTTGCCCGCCTGAAGATCGCGGTGCTGACCGCGCTGCGCGGCAACGTGATTGTCTATCAGGGTGAGGAGCTGGGGCTGACCCAGGTCGATATCCCGTTCGAACTGCTGCAAGACCCCGAAGCCATCACCAACTGGCCGCAGACCCTGTCGCGCGACGGCGCGCGCACGCCGCTGCCCTGGCAGGCGCAGGACGAACATGGCGGGTTCACCAGCGCCGCGCCGTGGCTGCCGCTGGGCGAGGAAAACCTGGCCCGCGCGGTTGACCGGCAGGACGCCGACCCGGCCTCGCTGCTCAACCTCACGCGCGAATTGCTGGCCCTGCGCCGCGCCCATCCGGCGCTGCGCCATGGGGCCTGCACGGCCGTGCTGGCTGACGATGCGCGACTGGTGCTGCGGCGTGAGGCCGATGCTCAGACGATTACAGCGGTGTTCAACATGACCGCACAGCCTGCCGCATGGCCCGCTGATCTGGCACAGACCGGAGCGGTCCTGCTGGCAATCAATGGCGCGGCACCAGGGCATCTGCCGCCCTTTGGTGCCGTGCTGATCCGGGAGAAGGAATAGTCCCCATGCAACTGCTGCGTTCCATCACGGCGGGAGTCCTGCTCTCCGTCGCCGCCCCCGCTTTGGCCCAGACAGCGCAGCCCGACCGGCCGAGCGTGACCGCCACTTCGCCCGATGGCAGCATCGTGCTGACCGTCACGACCGACAACGATGCCCGCCCGCACTGGTCGATCAGCCGCAAGGGCAAGCTGCTGATCGCGCCGTCGAAGCTGGGCTTCATCATGGCCGACCGGATCGGCCTGCAACGCGGCTTTGCGATCACGGGCGAGGAACGCGGCAAAGGCGACAGCATCTGGGAACAGCCGTGGGGTGAGCGCCGGTATGTCCGCGACCACTACAACGAAGTGCTGATCCGCTTTCGCCAGTCGGACGAATGGGGCGGCCACCTGCTGAACGTGCGGTTCCGGCTGTTCGATGGCGGGGTCGGCTTCCGCTATGAGCTGCCTGAGCAGCCGAAGATGAAAACCGCCAAAATCGCCGACGAAATCACCGAATTCGACATCGCGCCGGGGGGCACGGCCTGGTGGGTTACCGGCGGCGAATGGAACCGGTATGAGCAGCTCTATCAAAAGACCGCGATCGACGCCGTGGCCACCGCGCACACCCCGATCACGATGAAGCTGGACGATGGCACGCACCTGGCGTTCCACGAAGCCGCGCTGGTCGATTATGCGGGGATGTGGTTCAAGCGCGCCGACGGGCAGAAGTTCCGCGCCACGCTCTCCCCCTCGTCGCACGGCCCCAGCGTGGTCCGCGAGTTGCCGTTCGCCACGCCCTGGCGGACGCTGCGCATTGGCGATAACGCGGCCGCAATCGTCGAGAACGATCTGGAGCTGAACCTCAACGAACCCAACAAGCTGGGCGACGTGTCGTGGTTCAAGCCGGCCAAGTACATCGGCATCTGGTGGGGCATGATCCGGGGCGACTGGTCTTGGGCCGAAGGGCCAAAACACGGCGCAACCACCGAACGCACCAAACAGTATATCGATTTCGCTGCCAGGCACGGCTTCCGGGGCGTGCTGGTCGAAGGCTGGAACAAGGGCTGGAACGGCAACTGGTTCGGCACCGGCGACCAGTTCCGCTTTACCGAGGCCACCCCCGATTTCGACCTGACGGCGGTGACCGACTATGCCCGTAAAAAGGGCGTCCACCTGATCGGCCACCACGAAACCGGCGGCAACATCAAGGTCTATGAAGAGCAGCTCGACGACGCGATGAAGCTTTATGGCTCGCTCGGCGTCGATGTGGTCAAGACCGGCTATGTCGCCGACGCGGGCGGGATCATCGCGGCGGGCGCGGTGCCGGGCGAAACCCGGATGGAATTCCACGACGGGCAGGTGCAGGTCCGCCACCACCTGAAGGTCGTGGAAACGGCAGCGAAGTACAAGGTGGCGGTCAATCCGCACGAGCCGGTCAAGGACACCGGCCTGCGCCGCACGTATCCCAACTGGGTCGCCCGCGAAGGCGCGCGGGGGATGGAATACAACGCCTGGGGCCAGTTCGCGAACGGCCCCGCGCACGAGGCGACGCTGGTCTATACCCGGATGCTGTCCGGCCCGATGGACTACACCCCCGGCGTGCTCAGTCTGGTCGGCGCGGAAGGCGTGCCGCACGCCTCGACGCTGGCGAAACAGCTGGGGCTCTATCTGGCGATCTATTCGCCGATCCAGATGGCGGCCGACTTCATCGAAACGCTGGCCGCGCACCCGAAAGAGCTGGAATTCATCAAGGCGGTCCCGGTCGACTGGTCCGAAAGCCACCTGATTTCGGGCGAAGTGGGCGAACACGCGATCTTTGCACGCAAGGACCGCAGCAGCGCCGACTGGTATGTCGGCGGGGTGGGCGGCGAGGCCGAACGCACGCTGACGCTGACCTTCGACTTCCTTGAGCAGGGCAAGGCTTACAAGGCCACCATCTACAAGGACGGCGAAGGCGCAACCTATCTGACCGAAGCGCGCCACAACATCGCCTATGAGACCCGCACCTTCCGCAAGGGCGATACCTATACCCTGCGCCTCGCCCCCGGCGGCGGCGCGGCAATGCGGCTTGCGGCGGGCAAGTAACTCTGGACTACGACGGCCGCGGCAACGCGGTCGTCGATTTCATCCGTTCCATCGAGAACGTCGAACTGACATCCGACAGGTCCGGCACGGCGGCAATCAGCTTGCGGTAAATCCGGTCGTAGTGGGCGATATCGCGCACCGCCAGTTTCAGCAGGTAATCGACATCGCCCGCCATGCGGTGGCATTCGACAATCTCGTCAATCGCCGCCACCCCGCGCGAAAATGCGGCGATCCATTCAGGATTGTGGCGGCCCGCGCGGATCGCGACGAACACCGTGGTCGCCAGCCCCAGCTTGGCCGGATCGACCAGCGCCACGCGGCCCGCGATCACCCCGGCATCTTCCAGCCGCTTGATCCGCCGCCAGCAGGCATTGCTGGACAGGCCGACCCGGTCGCCCACTTCGTGGACGGGAATCGAAGCATCCGCCTGCAACACCCTCAAGATGGCCCAGTCAATCGAATCAAGTTGCGCAATTTCCGTATCCATTGGGATAATCTAATCGCATCAGCTGCATTTGGCCAGAAATTAGGTGATGATTTCGCACAAGCACGCTTATAATATTGCGCCAACCAAGGAGCACCCCCCGCCATGCCGCTGACCAAGCTGTTCACCGAACACCCCGCCACTGTTGACGAGACCTATGGCGAGCATCTGGTGATGGCGGGCGGATTTGGCCTGCGGATGATCCTGGGCGGATTGGCCTGCCTGATCCATGGCCTGCTGCCGTTCCTGTTCGTGAAGACCGGCAGCCAGCAGATCGGCACGCTGCACGAACGGATGGTGACCAAGCGCAACCGCAAGAAGCAAATGCCCGCGATCCTTGATTTCGTGATCTGACTTTATAATCCTCCCCGCCCCCGCAGGGGAGGAGGGGCTGGCTTGAGCCGTCGGGTCGTTTCGTGCCGCTCGCCAGCCCCACTTTTTCCGGCTGATGGCCTGCCCCTGGCATTCCGGTTGACCAGACCGCGCGCACCTTCCCCAAACGCAAGCGGGGCCGGACTTTCGCCCGGCCCCGCCCTGCTTGCAGCAATCCGCTGCGATCACTTCATGCCCAGCGCCTTGTCTTCATGCGCGCGGGCGATGACGTAGTGGCGGATACTTTCCGACTGCGCATCCGTCAGCTCGTTCTTCCAGCTGACCATGCCGTTCTGCGCCAGCGCGCCACCGATCACGATCTGGTTCCACATCTTGGGATCGCCCAGCGAACCGGCGCGGCGCAGGTCGCGCGTCACGCCCGTGCCGATGGCCGCATCGCCGTGGCAGACGCCGCAGAACTGACCGAAGTTCTTCGCGCCGTCAGCCACTTGTTCCGGCGTGCCCTTGGCCACCGGCGGATCGAGCGGAGGCATCGTGTGTTCGCCGACTTCCGGCAGCTTGGCTTTCCCGCCCAGCTTGAACACCAGCAGGCGCGAGTGGTTGCGCACCGGCCCCAGTTGTTCACCGACATAGCCCGAAGCCAGCGGCCATGCGCCGCCCCAGCCCGCCAGCACGGCGACGTACTGCTCACCCTTGACCCGGAAGGTCGAGGCCGGAGCGACCACGCCCGTCTGGGCCTGGAACGACCACAGCTTTTTACCCGTAGCGGTATCCATCGCGTTGAATTCGCCCGCCGCGTTGCCCTGGAACAGCAGGTTGCCGCCCGTGGCCAGCAGACCGCCATTCCACGCCGCCGGATACTTGACCGTCCAGCGGGCCTTCTGCGCGACCGGATCCCACGCGATCAGTTCACCGGTGGTCGCCGCCATCGCCGCATCGCGGATTTTCTGGTCAGCCGGCATTGCCCCGGCGGACAGGTCGAGCCCGACGTTGAAGCCCTGCTTGTTGGCCTTCCAGTCCGGCTTGTGAATGAACGGGAACGCCGAATTGATCGCCGGGATATAAACCAACCCGTTCTTCGGATCGAACGCCATCGGGTGCCAGTTGTGCGCCCCGATCGGACCGGGCGAACCCAGCCAGACCTTGCCGGTCTTGTAATAGCGCGCATCCGGGTTCTCGATCGGGCGACCCGTCTTCAGGTCGAAGCCCGTAGCCCAGTTCACCGGCACATAGTTGTCGGCCGAGATCAGCTTGCCGTCGGTGCGGTCCAGCACGAAGAAGAAGCCGTTCTTGGGCGCCTGCATCAGCACCTTGCGCTTGGCCCCGCCAATGGTGAGGTCAGCCAGCATGATGTGCTGGGTGGCGGTGTAATCCCACGTTTCGCCCGGCGTGGTCTGGAAATGCCAGACATACTCGCCAGTCTTGGGGCGCAGCGCGACGATGGACGAGAGGTAGAGGTTATCGCCCTCGCCCTGGCTGCGGAAATGCTGGTTCCATGGGCTGCCGTTGCCGACGCCGACATAGAGCAGGTCCAGTTCCGGGTCATAGGCCATGGCATCCCACATGGTGCCGCCGCCGCCGTTCTTCCACCATTCACCCTTCCAGGTGGCTTCGGCCTTCTTGAGGTGTTCTTCCTTGTTCTTGCCCGGTTCGTCGGGGACCGAATAGAAGCGCCACAGTTCCTTGCCGGTGTCGGCATCGTAAGCGGTCAGAACCCCGCGCACGCCCATTTCGGCGCCGCCGTTGCCGATCAGCACCTTGCCGTCGATCACCCGCGGCGCGCCGGTGATGGTGTACGGCTTGGACTGGTCAATCGTGACGACGCTCCACACTTCCTTGCCAGTGGCGCGGTCCAGTGCGACCAGCCGCCCGTCGAGCGTGCCCAGGAACAGCTTGTCGCCCCACGCGGCCATGCCCCGGTTGACGACGTCGCAGCACGCGGCCACCGCGCGCTCACCCGGCACCTTGGGGTCGTATTCCCACAGGAGCTTGCCGGTCTCCGCGTCATAGGCCTTGGCCTTGGACCAGGCGGTGGTGATGTAGATCTTGCCGTCGATCGCCAGCGGCGTCGCTTCCTGCCCGCGCGCGGTGTCGAGGTCCGCGAACCATGCCAGCCCCAGATCCTTCACGGTTTCGTGGTTGATCTGGTCCAGCGGGCTGTTGCGCTGCTCATCATAGGTGCGGCCATAAGACAGCCAGTCATCGGGGTTTGCCGCCGTGATCCGCGCGGCATTCACCGCGCCCGGCCGCTCTGAACTTGGTTGCTGCTTGCACGCGGCAAGCGGCAACAGCACGGCTATCGCCAAGGCCTTCAATCGCATCCTTTGCCCTCTCTCTATCCCGCCCCGGTATCGTCCGGGTTCGGGCTCAGTTCACCATTCGGTCGGAACCACCCCAGTATGGACGGCGCAATTCCTTCTTGTCCATCTTGCCCGCTGCGGTGCGCGGAATCGAGTCTATAAATGCAACTGATTTCGGTGCCTTCACGCCGCCCAGCCGCGCCTTGGTATGGGCGATGATCGCGGCCTCATCGATCCCGTCGGCCACAACCACCGCGTGGACCTGTTCACCCCACTTTTCGTGGGGCACGCCAAACACGCAGCATTCGCGCACTTGCGGCAACTCGGTGATCGCGGCCTCGACCTCTGCCGTGAACACGTTGAAGCCGCCGGTGACGACCATGTCCTTCTTGCGGTCGACGATATAGAGATACCCATCGGCGTCGAACTTGCCGACATCGCCGGTGTGGTGCCAGCCAAACTTGCGGATTTCGGCGGTTTCCTCAGGCTTTTCGAAGTAGGAATCCGATACCAGCACGCCACGCACGCAGATTTCGCCCGCTTCGCCCAGTGGCACCTGATGCCCGTCATCGTCCAGCAGCGCGACCTTGATCGATCGGGTGACCTTGCCGCAGCTGGCCAGCTTTTCCGGTGCGGACTTCGCAAACCGCGCGACGTCTTCCGGCGGGAACCACGCGACGATCATCGGGCATTCGACCTGGCCATAGGACTGGCACATGCACGGCCCGAACACCTCCACCGCCTGCCGCAGCTTTTCCGGGCTGCACGGGCTGCCGACCAGAATGAAGATTTTCAGGCTGGAGTAATCGTGGCTGCCGATCTCTGGCGAGGCGAGCAGCTGGTAAAGCGCGGTCGGCGGCAGGTACATGTGCGTGACCTTGTAGCCCGCGATGGTGCGCAGCACGTCTTCCGCATCGAAGCCGGGCAGGATCACCTGCGTAGCGCCAAGGCTGAGCGTGGACAGCGCAATCGGCCCCGCCGCGTGGGTGATCGGCGCGGACACCAGCGCGACCGGGCTGGCGGTGCGCCCGCCCATGCCATCGGCGGCGGTTTCGATCATCGTCCCCCAGCCGAGGTTGGTCACGTTCGCGCCCTTGGACGGGCCGGTCGTGCCGCCGGTCGGGAAAATGCCGACCAGTTCCATCATGTTGCCGAACGCGTCGATGTCCGGCTCGACAAAGTCGGCGGCGGAAACCCCGGCCATGAACTGGTCCAGGCTGGGATCATCGCCCATCGGCTGGTCCAGGCAGACAAAGTGCTTCATCGTCGGACACAGCGCGCGCAGCTGCGCCACTTCATCGGCCTTGGACGAATGATAGAACAGCCACTGGCAGCGGACATAGTTGATGTACCCCGCATTCGCCTCGATCGCGTTGCGGGTGTTGACCGGGATCCACTTGCCGTTCGCCCGCCACATCGCCAGCAGCACCACCAGCAGCATCCCGTCATTCGGGCCGTACAGCCCCAGCAGGTCCTGATTCTGGAAGCCCCCGCGTTGCAGCGCGGCGGCAATCCGCTCGGTCAGTTCCTTGACCTCGGCGAAGGTCAGCTTCAGCCCGCTGGCGGTATCAATGATCGCCAGGCGCTGCGGATCGCGGTCATGCCCGCGGTCGAAATAGTCGATGGCACGCATGATGGCTTATCCCCAACGGTTGATTTCAGGACCCGGCGCCCAGCTGGACTGCGGATTTGGCACGGATGCCAGCGCCAATGCGGATTGCACCGACGGGCGGGCGGCCACGCGCGCCAGCCAACCGGATACCCGGTCCTTGCCAGCAAAGGCATCCGGCACAAGGTCCACCATTCCGGCCAGCCAGCCATAGGTTTCAAAGTCGGCAATGGTCAGATCGCCCATCAGCCAGTCGCGCCCGTCGGCCAGCTGGTCCTCGACCATTTTCGCGGCGTCGGTGACTTTGGTCACGCTGTCGGCCACCTGCTCATCCGGGAAGGTCCCGGCCCGCACTGCGCCCCAACGGGTGCGCAGGTCTTCGCTGGCGATCGTGGCGGACAGCGCGGCGAACGCGCCATCATCCATCCCCGCCAACACCGGCTGCGCGCTGGCTTTGCAGCCGAGGAACGCAGCGGCAGGGGCGCAACGCTCGGTAATCCGGCGGCACCACATCAGCATTTGCCAGTGGGCATAGGCGTCCTTGGGCTGGAGCGTGTTCGAGCCGCTTTCATCCAGGAACTGGGCGATGAACACGCTTTCGGTCATCGCTTCGCCACCCGCCACCAACACCGGGCCTTCGCCTTCGACGCCCATGTCGCGGGCCAGCGGCTCGGTTACACCGGCCAGCGTGTGACGTTCACCCGCCAGCAGGTCGATCCGGCGGCATTCGACGTCCAACCCGCTTTCGCCCAGCGCGGCCAGCACCGCCAGCGACGGGCCGTTCGGCTCACCATGATAGAGGATCATCGCCATGTCAGCGCACTCCGCTCGTAATGCCCTCGGACTCGTCGCGGGGCGGGATGTAGTCTTGTTCCAGAATTGCCACGCGGCTGGCCATCGGCGTGCGGCCCAGCTTCCAGCATTCGCGCGTCGCCGGGCGGCGATAGATCGCGCGCAGCCAGCGCATGATGTTGGGGGTCACTTCATCGTTGGCCAGATGCGGCTGCGACAGCGGCATCGCATAGGCCAGGTTGAAGCCGTTGACATCGGCGAGGCTATACTGGTCGCTCGCCAGCCATTCGCGCTTGGTCAGTTCGTCTTCCAGCATCCGGATGCCGACGCTGATCCGGCGGCCGCTTTCGGCCATTTCCGCTTCGCTGAACAGGCCGAACACCGCCTTGCGCCAGGCCAGCTGCCGTTCGGGCAGCGGGATCTGTGCGATCTGCGCCTCGATCTTGTCCTGCCCGTGCGCGGCGAGCGCATTGGGGCCGACAAAGAACTTCCAGCCGAACATCGAAAAACTGGGGGCCAGCCACTGGTCCATGAATTTCATCCACCAGCGGATGCGCCAGTGATCCTGCGCGGTGCCGGGCATCAGGTCCGGCCCGTCGAATTCGGCGTTCACGTATTCCATGATCGCGGTCGATTCGACGAGGACGCGGCTGCCCAAGGAACCTGCACGATGCGTCATCGCCGGGATCGTGCCTTGCGGGTTGATCGCCAGGTATTCCGGCTTGTGCTGATCGAAGTTCAGCATATCGATGTAATGGCTGTCGAATTTGACGCCCTTTTCCATCAGCGCAAGCATGGGCTTGCCGGAATTGGCATTCGGCTCCCAATGATAGAGGGTGACTTCGCCCATCCCGGCTCTCTCCTGTTTTTTGTATGTAAGGCATACTAAAACCGGTTGAGGTCAGGTCAAGCGCGATGTTAGGTTGCCAGCGAAAAGATCACACGGAGAGGACGCACCATGAGCGATATCGTAACCGAGGACTGGACCGGCGAAGTCGGTAACCGCTGGCTGGCCCATATCGACCAGTTCGAATCGATGATTGCGCCTGTTGGCATGGCGCTGCTGGCGGCGGCGGACTTTCAGCCGGGCGAGCGGATCGTCGATGTCGGCTGCGGCGGCGGACTGACCACGCTGGAAATCGCTCGCACCGTCGGGCCGGACGGCCGGGTTGCCGGGATCGACATTGCGCCGCAGCTGATTGCGCTGGCCAACCGGCGGCGCGATGCGGCGGGCCTGACCAACTGCACGTTCCAGTGCGCCGATGGTCAGGTCGCCGCCGCTGAAGGTGCCCCTTTCGACCGGCTGACGTCGCGGTTCGGGGTGATGTTCTTTGGCGACAGCACCGCCGCGTTCAGCAACATGCGCAGCTGGCTGCGCCCCGGCGGCGAAGCGGTGTTCGCGTGCTGGGCATCGCCCATGCTGAACCCGTGGATCGGGATTGTCGGCGCAATCATCAACCGCTTTGCCGATGTGCCCCAGCGCGATCCCGATGGCCCCGGCCCGTTCCGGTTTGGCGATGCGGACCAGACCACCGCGATGCTGAACGCCGCTGGTTTCAGCGATGTGGAGATGACCCTGCATCAGGCCGACCAGCCGCTCGGCGGCAGCGGTGCCAGCGTGGCTGAGGCGGTGTCATTCGTGCTCGATGCCATGGCGATGCGCGATGTGCTCAGCGCCGCTGGCCCCGATAAACTGGCCGAGGCCGAAGCTACGCTGATCGAAGCGCTGGGCGGTTATGTCCGCGATGGTTCGGTGATGATGCCGGGGGCCAGCTGGTTCGTCCGGGCGCGCAATCCGGGCTGAGGGTTACGGCCCATCCCCTGACACCCCGTTCGTGTCGAGCGAAGGCGAGACACGTTGCCCGCTGTGCGCGGTGTCTCGCCTTCGCTCGACACGAACGGGCTTGGGGGTTGATACATTGGCTTGTCAGCGCCGCGTCATGCTCCAGCGCAGCAGGCGCTGGCGCGGCGCGGCGACCTGTTCGGACGTTACCCGCCAGCCGTGGCTTTCCAGTTCGCTGCGCAGCGAGACCCAGTCGCTCCAGCGGGTCAGCCCTTCCAGCGATTTGCCGTGCGGCACCCCGCTGCGGATGGTGGCGAAGTGCGCGCCTTGCTCGGCGGCAAGGTCCAGTGTGCGAACGGCTCCGGCAGTGCGGACAAAGGCCAGCGATTCGGGCAGGCGGCTGTCAAACACCACCAGCCCGGCCTGCCGCAGCGCGGCGGCTCCGGCCGGGACAGCCACCGCCGCCCCGGCAAGTGCGCTGCCTTTCAGCAGGGTCCGGCGGGTCAGCCCGGTCATTTCGCCTTCCCCAGATAAAGCGCGACTGCATCCAGTTCAGCGTCGGTGATGTCGACCCTGGTCTGCTGCGGCATGGCGTTCTTGCCCATCCGCACGACCTGCCTGACATAGTCTGCCGTCAGGTCGGTGCGATTGGTCAACAGGCCGTTTTCGGGTGGCTCGCCCGCCATCATCCGCTGCTTGGTCAGCAGGTTGGTGCCCATGCCGCCGGTCAGGTGGCAATAGCCGCAGTGGACTTCATAAGCGCGCTGGCCGTCGCTGGCGGCCAACCGGCTGCCAGTCGCGGCCTCTGGCCGCATCTGGTAGGGCGGCGGCGGGGGCGGCCCGCCCTTTGCGGCGGCTTGCGGCGGCGGCGGGGCGGCCTCCTGCTGGTTGCATGCCGCCAGCAACAGCGCGGCGGCGATGGTCAGACCGCGCTTCATACCCGGCCCTCCTTCGCCTGATCACGATAGGCTGATGGCCAGACGCCCTGCTTGCCCGGCGCGATGATCCCGTTGGGATCGATCGCGTCCTTCACCTTTTCATTGAACCGGCGGAATGCGTGGTCGTTGAAATCGAACGTGTCCATCACCCGGTCCATCCAGCCCAGATGGGTGCGATATTCACCGAACCCGGCCTTGGCGGTTTCATCGATCAGCGCGTTGAACAGCTTTTTCATCGTCTCGATCTGCTGCGGCTGGTCACGGTCGAACATCAGCATGTTGACGTTGTTGGCGAACCGCCCGCCGATGGTGAAGCTGGCGTAGAAATCGACATCGAAGCTGTCGATGATCTTGCGGGACAGCTTCATCTGTTCCAGCACCGCCTTGCCCGTGGCCGGGACCACCGGCGAAAAGCCCATGTGTGCGCCGCGCCCGCCGATCCAGTCGCTCATCTGGAGTGGCACGGCCGAAGGCACGCCCATCGTGGTTTCATAGGCGTTGATCGGATCACCCGTGCGCCACCAGTTTTCGACCGGCGCGGCTTTCAGGTTGCGGGCCATCGCCGCCTTGATCACATCGGCCCTGGCCTTGACCACCGGTTCCTCGCCGTAGAGCCGCAGCGCGACCTGCCAGTAGCCCAGCTTGTGCTCTTTCAGCAGTTCGGCCACGCGCCATTCGGGGATCGCGGAGGGCTTGTCCCAGAAATCCTTGCGCTGGCCTTTCAGCACCATCTTGCCCAGCCAGCTGGGAATGAACACGTTTTGGTCAATCAGGCCGGAAATCTTGAGTGGCGCGATCGTGTCGATCACCCAGCCGATATCGTCGGCCTCAGGAATGTCGAACACCAGTTCCAGCGAGGTTTCGGGCGCGGGTTGCAGCCAGACCCCGGCCTTGGTCACCACCCCGAAGTTCGATTGCGTGAACGCCAGATCCCAGGTCGGGCCATAGCCCATCGGGAACAGGTGCCAGGCCGGATTGTCCTTCATCGCGCCCATTCCGGTGCGCACCAGATCGCCATCGGGCAGCACGGCTTCGACACCGCAAAGGTTGCGCGCGTGCAGGCCGTAGGACGTGTAACCGATCCCGTGTTCCAGCGCGTTGCCCATCACCGAACCCCAGGCATTGCCCGGCACCGACAGCCACAGCGGCAGCTTGTCGCGCTGGATCGCTTCGTACAGATCAAAGTACCCGACGCCCGGTTCGACCACGCAGTAAGCCAGCGTGGGATCGAGTTCGAGGATCCTGTTCATCCGCCCCAGATCCAGCACCACACTGCCCGCCATGCGCGGGGCCGATGTGCCGTAACCCAGGTTCTTGCCGCGCGCGACCGGCCACAGCGGGGTCTTGTGCTCGTTCGCCAGCCGCACGATGGCCTGCACTTCCTCGACCGAGGCAGGGGCAACTGCGGCGCCGGAGGGCCACTGTTCCTGCGGGCCGGGGGCATAGGTATCGGCATAGGCCGCGCGGTCAGCATCGCTGGCCATGACCCAATCCTTGCCGACCACCCCGGCAAAGGCCTGCATCGCGGTATCGAACGCTTGCGGACTGACCCGCGGCGGTGTGACGAGCTTCACGCGCTCTCCCCTTCATTTTTATAACAATTGTTATGATTGAAAGCACAGTTTGCAGGTTGAAGCAAGCCAATCTCCCCCTCCTCTTCAGAGGAGGGGGCCGGGGGGTGGTGGCCGCTGGCGCACAGCGTGCCTGACCAGCACCACCCCCAACCCCCTCCTCTGAAGAGGAGGGGGCTTCAGGTTCAGGTCAGCGCGTAATAGCGGACATAGTTCCCATCGGGCTTACGCTCACCAATCCCGATCCAGACGTGGCGGGTCAGCCATTCGTACTTGCCCTTGGGCGCCTCGAACGTCGGCTGCGCGCGCAGGTAGTATTCGGCGTGGGGCACCGGCTCGCCGCCTTCGAACGCCCACTTGCGCAGCTTGGCCATCGTGTCCGGCTCACGCCCCCACAGGAAGCCCTTGTTCTGCATGTAGATCGTCACGCCATCATCGGTTTCCAGCATGTAGCGCGCGTCGAATACGGCGGTGTCGTCAGGGCGAAAGTGGGCATAATCCCCGCCGGAATTGGGCACCGCGCGGCCCTTCATCCGGGGGCCGTCGATTTCCCCGCCATCGACATAGACCGCGCTGCGCCAACCACCGCTGGGGATATCAGGCACCATGCTGGTGCGGGTGAACCACAGCCGGATCGCGAAGGCGAATTCCAGCTGGGGGTTATCCATGGTCGAGATCATCGTGTCCTCCCCTGCACCCTGCAGCGCGATCAATAGTTCGACAGGATCGCCAGGCTCGGCGCATCCAGCGCCAATCCGGCTTTCACCTTGGCCAGTTCATCCCGCCGGGTCGTGACCTGCAGGTCGATCAGGTAGGCATGAACCGCCGCCGCCTCGGCCGGTTTGAGCACATCGTTCCAGCGCGGCATCCCGTTCGGCATCAGCGCGCCGTCCAGCACGATGGCGTTGAACGCGTCGTGCGTACCGGGCTGCATCCGCCGCAGGTCGGGCGTGATCGAGCGGTGCTGGTTGGCGTGGCAGATCGCGCAGTTGGCGAAGAACAGCCCGCGCCCCTGCGCGATGGTGTCGGGCGTGACGCCGGGAGCCTGCTCTGGCGGCTCTGGCGCTACTTCGAGCGGCGGCAGCTCAGGCGGGATCGGCACTGCGCCGCCATCCAGCCGGAACACCAGCAGCCGGCCCGTGTTCCCGCGCTTGTAGGCCGCGGCATAGCGCGGGACATAGGGATAACCGCCCCCGCCCCACGCCGCCATCACCGCGATATATTGTACGCCTTTCACCTTGTAGGTCATCGGCGCGGCGAGGATCGTGGTGCCGGTATCGATGGTTTTCAGCACTTTGCCCGTCTTTGCCGCGCGCACCACCAGTTGCCCGCCGACCGTACCGTGGACCAGCAGGCCGGACGCGGTGGAGAGCACCCCGCCCCGGTCCTGCCAGCCTTCCATCGGCTGCGCCCAGACGGTCTTGCCGGTCAGCGGATCGATTGCGCGCATTTCGGCGCGGCCCGGATCCTTCAGCACATCCTGAAACGCGGGCAGCGCCTTCACCCCCGCTGCGACCGGCGGCGGCAGCGTGGGCAGCGCGGCGACCAGATCGGGCGTGAAGATCAGCGCCGCGTCGTTGTTCAGCCCCTTGGCCTTGAACGGCTTTTGCCCCGGCGTCTGGAACATCAGGTTGCCCATATCCAGCACCGAACCGAAGAACAGCCCGCTGACCGGATCATAGGCCGCCGGGAACCAGTTGCGCGCACCCGGGGTGCCGGGGAACACGATCTTGGCGGCTTGGGAATAATCCGCCGCGTCGCGGTCAATGATCGGCGCGCCGGTTTTGGGGTCGATCCCCTTCATCCAGTTGACCCGGACAATCGGGTTGGCGCGCAGCAGTTTCCCGTCGCGCCGGTCGATCACATACAGAATGCCGTTCTTCGGCGCGTGGAGCAGCACCGGGCGGTCCTCGCCGTCCACTTTCATCCGGGTCAGGATCATCGGCTGGGTGGCGGTAAAGTCCCAGCTGTCACCCGGCACTTCCTGATAGTGCCACTTCACCCGCCCCGTTTTCACATCGAGCGCGACGAGCGAGGAGAGGTAGAGGTTGGTGCCGCCGGCGGGCGAGCGCTTTGACAGGTCATACGGCCCGCCGTTGCCGGTGCCGATGATGACCAGCCCGGTTTCGGGGTCATAGTTGATCGCATCCCACGGGGTGCCGCCGCCGCCGATGTCCCAGCGGCTTTTCGGGTCCCAGGTCTTCGCGGCGGGTTCAAGGTCGGGGTGGTCCTGCGGCCCCAGCGCCGGATCGCGCGGGACGGTGTGGAACCGCCATTTCAGCTCACCCGTGGCCAGATCATAGGCCGAGACATAGCCGCGCACATCGTATTCCGCGCCGCCATTGCCAATCACCACCACATCGCCCGCCACTTCGGGCGCGCCGGTGGAATTGATCCCGCGCTGCTTGTCATCCACGGTATCGGCCTGCCAGACGATCTGGCCGGTCTTCGCGTCGAGCGCGTAAAGCTGCGCGTCGAGACTCGCGACATAGACCTTGCCATTCGCCAGTGCGATGCCGCGATTCGCCATGTCGCAGCAGACCGTGCGGTTGACCTGCATGTCGACCGGCGGCTCGAACCGCCACAGCTCCTTGCCGGTCGCCGCATCGAAGGCATAGGCACGGCCCGCCACGCCGCTGGTGTACATCACCCCGTCGACCACCACCGGGGTCGCTTCCAGCACGCGGTTGGTGCCAAGCTTCGCCTCCCACGCCAGACCCAGCCGTTCGACGTTGGCGGGAGTGATGTCGGTCAGCACCGAATGCCGGGTCTTGCCCGCATCGCCGCCGGGATTGGTCCAGTTCTCGCCCGCCTCAGCCTGCTGCGGCGGCGCGGTTTCGCTGGCCGAACAGGCGGCCAGCGCCAGCGAGAGCAGCAGGGTAAAGCGCTTCAACATGGCTGCTCCGCTCATTGGCCGTCCCACGGGCTTTTCATGTGATAGGGCACGGTGATGAAATTCGCCTCGATCTGGCGGATCATCCCGGCATCGATGCGGAACAGTTCCGCCAGATAGAAGCTGTGCGGATAGCGTACCGGCGATTGCACGGTGCGCCCGTCGGTCAGCTGGTATTCCTTGATCCGTCCGCAATGGTCGATGAACCCGAACGCCATCACGATGCCGCGTTCCTCGTCCACCAAGGGAAAGCGCCGCCCGCGCAGCCGGTCGTCATAGCGGTAATTGCCCATCCGGAACTGCTCCTCACAGCCCAGCGCAGCGACCGGCACGACATAGGCGAATTCCGGGTTGCGGGTGGTTTGCACGCCGTTTTCCACCCGGTCGCAATCGGGATGGAATTTGGTCCGGATCGTGCCGTCGTTCTGTTGCAGCGTGGAGAAATAGCCGTCCGCCAGCGCGATCATCTCCGCGCGCGGAGTTGCCACTTCGGCCATTGAATTCATGATGGGCTTGTCCCAGAACCGGGGGTTCAGGAACTTGATCCCCGAATCCGACTGGCGCACGACGATGCTTTCCGCTTCCTCGATCCCGCCATCCGCCGCCACCTTCAGCCGCAGTGCAAAGCCCGATTCTTCGGCGTGTTCGTGTGTCACGCCGAAAAACCCGACCTGACCGGTGCGGGTGTCGGCAAAGCGCAGATCGTAATCGCCGAGCCGATCAATCGTACCCCAAAGTCCGTCGCCGATATCCAGCATGACATTGTTTTCAGACGTCTTCGCCCCGTCCGCCCAGCGCAGCCGCTCTGGCGCGCGGTCCTGCAAGGCAGCCAGATAGCCATCGAGGACGGCATAAAGTTCAGCGCGGTCCATTGTCTCTCCCAATCGGGCTTTACGCCCTGTCATGGCTGCGGCATATCTTACCAATTGTTATAAACACAAGCACAGAGTGCGATCCCGCTCCGGCGGGTCGCCACTTCGCCGGGAGAAGCCAGATGAAGCCGCAGTTTCTTGCCGCACTCACCGCAGTGGCCGCCGCCGTGCTGGCCGCCCAACCCGCGTTCGCCGCGAAACCCGCCGGGGCAGGGCGCTGCAAGCTGACCCCGAAGCAGGTTGTGACGGAATTCATGACCGAATTCTATGTCCGCAAGAACGTGCGCAAGGCGTTCGAGACCTGGGTCGATCCCGGCTATATCCAGCACAACCCGATGGCCGCGACCGGACGCGACGCGGCGATTGCCTTTCTGGAGCCATTCTTCGCCAGCAATCCCGCGATCCGGTATGAGATCAAGCGCGTGATCGCCGACGGCAAGCTGGTCGCGGTCCACGCCCACGGCCGCTTCTCGGCAGAGGACCGGGGCATCGCCGTGGTCGATATCCTGCGGGTCGAGGGGTGCCGGGTGATGGAGCACTGGGACGTGGTCCAGCCGGTGCCGGACAAGGCCCTGAACGACAACGGGATGTTCTGACGCCCGGCGACGCCCCCCCTTACAGGATGAAGTGATCCCCCGCGGCGCGCACGGTGATGTCGCCGATCGACACGCCGGCCGGTTGATCGATCACGTGGATGATCGCATCGGCGATGTGTTCGGGCGCCAGGCTGGCGTAATCGATGTTTTCAGGATCGAGCCGCGCCGCCGGGAACTTCCCGTCCTGCATCCCGGCGACCATCGCCATGAAATCAGGCGTATTCTGACCCAGAATGCCGACGCTGGCGGCCTGGTTGACCACCGTGCTGCCCAGCCCCGTGGCCGGAACCCCGGTCGGCTTGACGATCGTCACCTTGATCTTGCCGCGCGCTTCGACCCGGAAACTGTCCGACAGGAAGTTCACCGCCGCTTTCGATGCGCCATAGACCGCCGCGCCCGTCACCGGGAAATTGCCATAGATCGACGAGACGTTGATGACGTGGCCTGACCCGGCCGCGATCATCGGATCGTGTGCGGCGACCATTCCGTTCAGCACCCCCTTGATGTTGATGTCGATGCAGCGTTCCCACGCGGCATAAGCCGCCGCGTGATCGGCGATGAACGCCAGCGGCATGATGCCCGCGTTGTTGAGCATGACATCGACCGCGCCGAACGCGTCCAGCGCGGCGCCGACCAGCGCCTTCACCTGACCGAGCTGGGTCACATCCACGGCCACGGCCTGCGCCTGTCCCCCGGCAGCGCGAATTTCGGCGGCAACTTCCTCCACAGCGGGCAAGTTGATGTCACCCAGCGTGACTTTCGCCCCGCGCGCGGCGGCCTTTTGCGCCACGAGCCGCCCAAAGCCCCCACCCGCACCGGTGATGACGATGGATTTGCCGCTCACGTGATCTGCCATGCTGCTCTCTCCCGATTTGCCCGACTGTATCAAAGCTGCGCGGGCATCGCGTCAAGCAGCATGGTCTTGGTTTCGAGATAGCCCCACAGCCCTTCCGGCCCGCCTTCGCGGCCGATTCCGGATTGCTTGAACCCGCCGAACGGCAGGCCGAAGTCGATCCGCAGGCCGTTCTGCCCGAACCCGCCGGTGCGGATCCGCCGCCCGATCGCATAAGCCGCCTCGGCATCCTGCGTCAGGACCGAACCGTTCAGGCCATAATGGGATTCGTTGGCAATCCGGATCGCATCTTCCTCATCCTCGCACGGGATAAGGCTCAGCACCGGTCCGAAGATTTCCTCCTGCGCGATCCGGCTTTGATTATCGACATTGGCGAACAGCGTCGGTTCGATGAAATAGCCCTGATTGAGATGGCTGGGCCGCCCGCCGCCGCAGACCAGATCGGCGGTTCGCTTGCCTTCCTCGATATACATTTCGACGCGTTCCAGCTGGCGCTTCATCGCCAGCGGGCCAAGCTGGGTGGCCGGATCATCGGAATGGCCGATCACGACCTGCTTCATTTCCGCCGCGATCGCCGCCGCCAGTTCATCGTGCCGCGCGCGCGGGACGATGGCACGGGTCAGCATCGCGCAGACCTGTCCGCTCATCAGGCTGAGCGTGCCGGTCAGCAGCTTGGCCGCCGCTTCGGTCGGGAAATCATCGCGAATGATCGCCGCGCTCTTGCCGCCGAGTTCCAGCGTGTAGCGCGCAATGCGCTCCCCGCAGACTTGGGCGATGCGCTTGCCTGCCAGCGTCGATCCGGTGAACGACACCTTGTCGATTCCGTGATTGTTGACAAGGTGATCCGCCGCTTCGCGGTGGCTGGGCACCAGGTTGACGACGCCCGCCGGGATGCCTGCCGCTTCGGCGGCTTCGGCAATGATATAGGCTTCGAGCGGGGTTTCCGGGCTGGGCTTCATCACCACCGTGCAGCCGGTCAGCAGCGCATAGGCGACCTTGTTGGCCATGATCCCGAACGGCCCGTTCCACGGCGCGATCGCGGCGACCACCCCGACCGGTTCATGCACCACGATTCCGGCGGCCGCGCCGGTCGTTTCGCGCTGCTGCACGAACCCGAAAGCTTCCGCAAAGCCCGCAATCTGCGACAACCCCAGCACCGATCCGCCGTGCATCGGCCCGGCAAAGCTGGCGAGGCCGCCCATCTGCGCCGTCCATGCGGCGGCCAGTTCGGGCACACGCGCTTCCAGATGCGCGACCATCCGCCGGAATGCGGCTACCCGCTCTGCCGGGGGGGTCGTCGGCCAGGGACCATGGTCAAACGCCGCGCGCGCGGCGGCAACGGCCGCATCCATGTCGGCCTCGTCCGCTTCGGCGCAAGTCGCAATCACCTGTTCGGTGTTGGGCGACACCATTTCCAGCATTCGCCCGGAATGCGCAGGAACCCAGTGGCCGCCGATGAACAGCTTGTCGGGATGAGCGATATTCACGCCTTGGGGCAGCATCGGTAATTCTCCCAGATGGTAATATTATAACAATTGTTATCGATCTTAGCGCCGCCCCCGGCTTGGCGCAAAGGAAAACACGCAACAAAAAGGGGTGGCCGTTGCGGACCACCCCTCCTGTTTCCCCACCTGAATGTCAGGCGTTCGATCCGGTCAGAACTGCTTCTTGACCGTGATCGCCCATTCACGCGGACGGCCAACCTGTGAGTAGATCGTCCCCGAGAAAGCGTAGACCGCCGCGAAGCGGGCCGGCGTGTAGTACTTGTTGAACACATTCTGGAGTTCGAACGAAATCGACAGGTCTTCATCCGGGTTGCGCCAGGTCACGCGGGCGTTTC
Organism: Novosphingobium sp.; assembly: GCF_030699305.1. Taxonomy (GTDB): domain Bacteria; phylum Pseudomonadota; class Alphaproteobacteria; order Sphingomonadales; family Sphingomonadaceae; genus Novosphingobium. Next base: position 497,631 of record NZ_JAUYNB010000010.1, on the reverse strand, counting down.
CGAGCGTGTAGGCCTCGAAGTAGTCGATCGGCCCGCCAGCCGCGACGCGGCCGGCGCTGGTCTTGCCGGTATAGGCCATGTCGAACCGCGGCGTGATCGAGCCATAGCCGCCCAGATCGGCCTTGTATTGCGCGCCGACGCTCCACTTCCAGCTTGGCGTCACGATCGGATCGGTGATCAGGATCGCGTTGCCGACACGGGCGTCGATGGTCGACCAGTTGCCATCCAGATGGCTGAGCGACGCGTCGATATCGAACCCTTCAACCGGCGATGCGGTCACTTCGACTTCGAAGCCCTTGATCTTGCCGTTGCCCGCGTTCTGGCGGGCACCGCACGGCGCGTTCGAACCCAGTGATGCGCAGCTGATCAGCGGCAGCTGGATTGCCTTGTAGTCGTTGATGAAGGCCGCCACGTTCACCCGCAGGCGGCGGTCGAACAGGTCGGTCTTGAGGCCGGCTTCATACGCCCGGACCGTTTCCGGACCGAAGCTGCCGTTCAGTGCCTGCGCAGCATCGAACGGACGGGCGGTCACGCCGCCGCCCTTGAAGCCGGTGCCGACGGTGACATAGGCCAGCACCTGCGGCGAGAAGCGATAGTCCGCCGAAACGCGCCAGTCCCACCGGCTGCCGTCATAGGTGGCCTTCACACCGTCGAGCGCGCCAAGGAAGTACGACACGGTGCCGTCAAAGTTCTTGCGGACGAAAGTGTAATCCTTGTGCTCGTCGGTATAGCGCACGCCGCCGGTCAGCGTCAGGCCCTCGATCGGGCGGGCGATGATCGTGCCGAACCCGGCCTTGCTGTCGGCGTTGACGGGGTCATTGCCCATGAACTGGAAGTTCAGGCCCGGCGCGATGTAGCGGATGTCCTGGCGGGTGAAGTAGACCGAACGCTGGTCGGACATGAAGCCGCCCACGGTCAGGTCGACATTGTCACCCAGTTCGGCGTTGACGCGCAGTTCCTGGCTGAAGAACCAGAACTTCAGATCGTTGTAACCGCCCGCACCCTTCGCCGCGATCGGGCCGAAATCATCATCGGTCCCCCAGATCTGGCGATAATCGCGATAGGCCGTGATCGACTGGATGTTGATCGTGTCGGACAGCTTGATCGTGCCGTTGGCGGAAACGCCCCAGCCATCAAACTTGGTGGTGTTGGGCATGAAATAGCCTTGCCCCACCTGACCCCACGGTCCCGGCTGGCCGCCGCCGGGCGACAGGTTGTTGCCGGGCAGATAGAAGCTGGCATACGTGCAGAAGCGTCCGCAGATCACGCGGTCCAGGCCGTTGGTCTGCGTCACCACTTCGGCCGCATTGTTGCGGTCTTCACGGGTATAGTCGGCGGTCACGGTGAAATCGATCACATCGCTGGGGTTGAACCGCACGGCGGCGCGGACGCCTGCGTAGTTCACTTCGCCCAGATCGGCCATGACGCAATTCGAACCGGAACTTGGGAAAGCGGTGATGCCATCCGGATTGGTCGGGAACGAGCAGCCGTAATCGACCTGATTCACATAGCCGTTCTGGCGCTTGTATACGCCCGACACGCGGGCATACAGGCCATCGGCCAGCACGAAGTTGGCGCTCGCGCGCAGTTCCATGCGCTGGCGTTCGCCATACGTTGCCTGGATCGAGCCGGAGTTTTCGTCCGACGGCTTCTTGGAAAACAGTTTGATCGCGCCGCCGATCGCGTTGCGGCCGGTCAGCGTGCCCTGCGGCCCGCGCAGCACTTCGACGCGTTCCAGATCGAGCAGGTCGAAGATCCCGCCGGTCAGCGTGGCGTAATAGACATCATCGACATACATGCCGACGCCCGGTTCATAGGCCGGGTTGAAATCGAACTGGCCAACGCCGCGGATCGAGGCACCCAACGACGAGCCATAAGCGCCGCCCATGGCGTTCAACGTGACGTTCGGGGCCTGACGGGCGACTTGCGACAGATCGGTCTGGTTGCGCGATTCCAGCAGAGTGGCGTCCACCGCCGTGATCGACAGCGGGGTATCCTGCAATTTCTGTTCGCGGAACTGGGCGGTAACGACGATTTCGCGGCCCGCTTCGGACGTGTTCTGATCATCGCTGGTCTGCGCCAGAGCCGGCGTCGCCAGACTCAGCGCGATCATGGAAGCACCGGCCGCAAGGCCCATGCGCGCAATTGCAGTCATGCCAGAAAGCTTGGCCATCTCATCCCTCTCCTTATTTCGGACCCTTCCGGGGCCTCCTTAGATTGTGAGTAAGACATACAATATTCGGCTTGGCAAGCATTCCGTTATCGTCAATTCCTCTGGCCGCATGAGTGATGCAAAAAGGTCACAATTGTTAGGGATGTCGCTCGATCCCCCTTGCGCCGGTTCAACCACGCGCCGATAGGCGGGGCATGGATGCCACCCCACCCGGACCTGCCGCCGATATCACCCCCGGCGAAGCGCCGTTCGACCTGTTGATCCGTCTGCTCAAGCTCGGCAGCTTCATCAATGGGCCGATGAAAGACGGGGTGTGTGATCCTTCCGGCGTGTCGCAGATTGAACTGAAAGCGCTGATGGCGCTGGCGGGTGAGGGCGATCTGGCGGGGCACGATCTGGTCGAGATCATGGGCGTGCCCGCGATGAACGTCAGCCGCGCGCTGGCCACCCTGCGCGAACGCGGCTGGATCGAGGCGACGAGCGACCCGGAAAACCGCCGCCGCAAGCCAGTGCGCCTGACCGGCAGCGGCTTGCAGGCGTACCGCGCACTGCTTCCCGCCGCCGAGGCCGTGGCGGAGGCAGTTCTGGGCGGACTGACGCCGCGCCAGCAGCGTGAGTTTGCCGCCCTGTCGGACAAGATCATCGCCGCGATGACCGACTGGATTCGCAGCCACCACGAAGGCGTGAAGCTGTAACCCGGCCGCAAGGCCCTGACCCTAGGGCCACTGCTGCTGCAATCTGGTGAAGTTTTCCACCACGAACGCCGCGCCCAGCACGGGATGGGCAAAGCTCATCGCCACCTCCTGACGGTGCGGCCAGGTCTGGCGCCATTCCTCTTCCGGCAGGATCACGTCCGGACCGATCGGATTTTCGGGATAGCACTGCACAGCGGGCTGCAAGTGCGCGACCGTGTGCGCCCAGCCGGTTTCGTAATCGGCCTGCCACTGCATCAGATAGTTGAGCCGCTTGATCTTCCACACCAGATCACCGGATTCATTGGCTTCGCGGACATAGTCATTCTCATAGATGCCCGCTTCCCAGAACTGTTGCGGCATTCCTTCGGGCAGGCTGTCCTTGATCGCATCGTGCCAGCCGCCCGCCAGCACGCCCCGGAACCGGGCCTTCGCGGTCGTGCGATCAGGCGCGACGGTGATCACGTCCTGCAACTGGAAATGGTCGAGCAGCAAGCCCTTGACCGGCCCGCGCCGTCCGCCAGTGAACAGGTTCTGGAACCAGGTGCCATAGAGCCGGATCACCCCGGCATGGCCGCGATATTCGCCCGACAGGAACACCACCGCGCCGTCTTCGGCGAACAGCCCCGCCACTTCCTCGGGCCGGTTGTAGTCGATGTAATAGCCATAGGCCCATTGCAGCTTGCGGATCGCGGCCTGATCCTCAAGCTCAGCCACGCGGCCTTCCAGCGCGGTGAAGCGCGATTCCAAATCAGCCATTTCGACTCTCCCGGTTTAATTGTATGCAAAACTAACAAATGTCCGAAAGATGGCGAGAGGGAAAATCTGCATGAGCGAATGGCAAGGCCGCGTAGCCTTCATCACGGGCGGCGTTTCCGGGCTGGGGCTGGGCCTCGCGCAGGCGTTCAGCGACGCGGGCATGCGGCTGGCGCTGTCCTGGCGCAACGAGGCTTACCGCGCCGCCGCCGCCGCCTGGTTCGCCGCCAACGGGCGTGAGGAACCGCTGTGGATCAAGCTGGACGTGCTGGACCGCGCCGGCTGGGCGGCTGCGGCCGATGCGGTCGAGGCGCACTTCGGCGAGGTCCACGTGCTGTGCAACAACGCCGGGGTCAGCGTGTTCGGGGACACGGCGGAGGCATCCCATGCCGACTATGACTGGATCATGGGCGTCAACTTTGGCGGAGTGGTCAACGGGATCGTCGCGTTCCTGCCCAAGCTGAAAGCTGCGCACGGCAAGCGCCACGTCGTCAACATCGCCAGCATGGCCGCGTACCTGTCCGGCCCGCAGGCGGGGATCTATACCGCGAGCAAGTTCGCGGTGCGCGGGCTGACCGAATCGCTGCGTTATAACCTGGTCCCGCTGGGCATCGGCTGCACGCTGGTCTGCCCCGCGCTGATCCGCACCAACGCCTGGGATTCCGCCTTCCGCCGCCCCGCCGAATTTGCCGGAAGCGGATTTGGCGAGGTCGACAAGGCGCAGCTGGAACAGTTCGGCAGCGTGTTCCAGGCCGGGATGGACCCGCACGAGGCCGGGACCAAGATCATCGCGGGCATGAGCGCGGATACCGGCCTCGTCTTCACCCACCCCGAATTCGCCGAGGACTTCAAGGCGATCTATGAGGACAGCCTCGCCGCCCTGCCCGATGAAGTCGCCCCGCCAGAACGGTTGGAGGTCGAGCGGATGCGCCGCGCCGCGAACAAGGCCGCGCTGGCGGGCAAGGCCATCACCATCAACGATCTCAGCTAGACGCCGCGCCTCGCTTCACTATCTTGGCACGATCTGGAGGGGTTCAGAGGAGAACGACTGATGTGCGATGATCTGACCGCTCACGCCGAAGAAGCCGCGCTGGCGCAAACCGGCCTGAACCGCCGCGAATTTGCCGCGATTGGTGCGGCGGCGATCCTGGCATCGGGCTTTGCCACTTCGGCCAGCGCGAAAGGCGCGCCGAAGCTGAAGGAACAGACCGTCATGTTCGCCACGCCCGATGGCTCGGCGGATGCGTTCTTCGTTCACCCGGCCCGGGGCAAGCATCCCGGCGTGATCATGTGGCCCGACATCGCGGGGCTGCGCGATGCCTACAAGGTCATGGCGCGGCGGCTGGCGGAATCCGGCTATGCCGTGCTGGTGATCAACCAGTATTATCGTTCCCGCCCGGCCCCGATCATGGACAGCATCGCCCAGTGGCGCACGCCGGAAGGGCAGGCCAGGCTGGGGCCGATGATCAAGCTGATCGACCCCGCCGCAACCATGCGCGATGCCAAGGCCTGCGTGGCGTTCCTGGACGCGCAAAAATCCGTCAACCGCAAGCGCGGGATCGGGTCGTGCGGCTATTGCATGGGCGGGCCGTTCACCGTGCGCAGCGCCTATGCCGTGCCGGACCGGGTCAAGGCCGCCGCATCATTCCACGGCGGCGGACTGGTGACGGACAAGGCGGACAGCCCGCACAAGCTGCTCGCCGCGACCAAGGCCAGCTACCTGATCGCCATCGCCCGCAACGACGATGCCCGCGCCCCGGCGGACAAGGACACCTTCCGCGAAGCTGCCAAGGCCGCTGGCCGTCCGGCAGAGGTGGAAGTCTATGCGGCCGATCACGGCTGGTGCACGCTGGACGCCCCGGTGTTCGACAAGGTCGAAGCCGACCGCGCGTGGGGCCGGATGCTGGCGCTCTACAAGGGGCTGTAAGCGCCCTTTACGCCCACCAATACGCCGTCGCGCGCATTTCGATGCTGACGCGCGGCGGCGCATCGGCGGGAGCCAGCGGATCGTCGAACGCGACGTGCGGCAGGCAATGTGCGCGGGCCGGATCACTGTCATTGGTCTTGAACAGCACGGCTTCGTCCGCCGTCATGTCCGGATAGTAATACCACTGATGCGCCGGGTTATGCCCCACTACCCAGCTTTCGAACGACCATTCCGGCGCACCGTTTGGTGGATCGAATATCGCGTCGGCCACGATCAGATCGTCCGCCGCCACGCTGCGGATATCGCAAAACGCCAGCGGCACATCCTGCGGCGGCGGGGATAATGCGCGCCACAGGTTATAGGCGGCGCAGCGGGTAAAGGCGCGGCCATTTGCCCCACGCTGCGCAAACTGCGCGGCAGTGACATCGTTGATGTCGACATGGGCGAACCGGGCCGGATGCGAATTGTCGCTGCTCCCGGCCTTGCCGCTCTTTTCGCTGTAGCGCAGGATCCCGGGACTGGTGACGAACACCTCATCCGCCCCGGTCAGCTGCTGGATCAGCGCCGCCACTTCATCGCAGTGGATCGCGGTCAGCATGTCCCGGTCCGTCCAGTCCGTCACCGCGCTGCGGTGCCGGACCAGCTGGAACCCTTCGCGATCGACCTGTGCGTCAATCGCGCGGGCATCGCGGACCGCCATGGCCCGCAAGTCCACCGGCACCTGATCCTTCTCATGCGCGTTGGCGTAGTAGAAGGGGCGGGGGCAGCCCCGCTCGACATAAGCGATCAGGGCGGTGCGGTCTGTCACCCCCATATCACCTGTTAACCCTGGATCTTCGATGCGTCGAAGGTTTCCAGCCCGGGCTTGAAGCTCTTTTCGTCGAGGAACTGGCGGGTCGCTTCCTTGCGGGCCGCCGCGCCGCCAAAGCTGTGCAGCGCTTCCTGCGCACGGATCTGGTATTCCAGCCCGTTGTCATAGGTCATGTCGACCATCCGGCGCATGGTCCACTTGGTGGCGCGCAGCGCGTTGGTGTCCTTCTTTTTCAGCGCATTGGCAATTTCCAGCACGCGGGCATGGAGCTGATCGGCCGGGACGGCTTCGGTTACCAGACCCTGTTCCTCGGCCTGCTTGCCGGTCAGGTTTTCACCCATCATCGCGTGGTACATCGCCTTGCGGAACGGCATCAGTTCCTGCGCGACCTTTGATGCGCCGCCGCCCGGCAGAATGCCCCAGTTGATTTCGGACAGGCCGAACTGCGCGTCGTCGGCTGCAATCGCGATATCGCAACCGAACAGCGGGCCATAGCCGCCGCCAAAACACCAGCCGTTGATCATCGCAATGGTCGGCTTTTCATACCAGCGCAGGCGTTCGAACCAGCCATAGCTTTCGCGCTGCGACTTGCGGATCGCCCAAAGGCCCTGCTCTTCGGTTTCGCGGAAGTATTCCTTCAGGTCCATGCCAGCGGTCCAGGCTTCGCCTTCGCCGGTCAGCACCAGGACTTTCACGTCGTCGCGGAACTCCAGCTCTTCCAGCACCTTCTTCATCTGCCGGTTGAGCTTGGGGCTCATGCAGTTGCGCTTTTCGGGGCGGTTGAACTTTACCCAGGCAATGTCATTTTCAACCGTGAAGGCGACGGTGTCTGCTTCGGGGCGATCAACGGCGGTCATGGCAATCCTCTTTCGTGGCAAATGTTGCTATGACACATAACAATATGGATTGCTATGTGCAATAGCCAAGGTTAGAGCAGCGCTGTGAAAGACCCGCTGCTCGACCTTCCCGGATACTCCCTGCGCCGCGCGGCATCCGCGATGATGGCAGAGTTTGCCGCACGGATCGAACCGCTGGGGCTGCGGATTGCAGATGTCTCGGCGCTGCTGGTGATCGAGGCCAATCCCGGCGTTACTGCCAGTCAGCTGGGCCGTGCGCTGGATATCCAGCGGGCCAACATGGTGCCGCTGCTCAACCGGATCGAGGATGCCGGCCTGCTGACCCGCCGCCCGCTCGACGGCAAATCGCATTCGCTGCACCTGACCGAAGCCGGCGCCTCGAAACTGGCCACAGCGCGCATCACCATCGCCACTTTCGAAGACTGGCTGGTTCACCGCGTTCCGGCCGAACACCGCGCCCACCTCAAGCCCGCGCTTGATGCGCTGTGGCGGGATTAGGGTCAGGGCCTATTCCCCCCGCATCGCCGGAACGGCACGCGCCGCATCCTGCGGCGTCACGCCCGGCGCGGGGGCGGCGCTGATCGTTTCAAGGCGGCGCATCACCCGGCCTGCGCGCTGGATCGCGCGGACCAGCCGGGGATAGACCCCGCAGCGGCACAGGTTCGGCACGGCGGCGGCAATGTCCGCTGGCGTCGGATCGGCATTGCGGGCCAGCAGCGCGGCGGCCGACATCACTATACCGGGGGTGCAGAACCCGCACTGGATCGCCTGTTCGGCCACCAGCGCCTGTTGCACCGGGTGCGACCGATCGGGCGACAGCCCTTCGATCGTGGTGACGACCCGCCCCTCGGCCTCGCCCAGCGTGATCAGGCAACTGCGCAGCGCCGCACCATCCACCAGCACCATACACGCGCCGCAATCACCCGATCCGCAGCCATATTTGGTCCCGGTCAGGTTCGCACCGCTGCGCAGGCCCCACAGCAGCGGGGTTTGCGGGTCCATCCGGAATTCAACCGGGCGGTCGTTGACGGTCAGGCGGGTCATCCAGGTCGGATCAATCGCGCCAGCTGCGGTCGATCTTGTCGATCCGGCGGGTCCACGCCTCGAAATCGCCCTGCCCCGGCAGCTTGCCCGGCACCTGCCCTTGCGCCAGATCGCGCTGGTGAACGGCGACGACCTCGTCCGAGACGCGCAGCGGCTGGCCCATCGCCAGCGTAGCCATCTGCACTTCGCAGGCGCGTTGCAGCGACCAGTGCTGGATGAAGATTTCCGGGATCGACCGGCCCAGAATCACCGGGCCGTGGTTTTTCAGCATCAGGATGCGCTTGTCGCCCAGATTGGCGAGCAGGCGCTGCCCTTCCTCGGCGCGCACGGTAATGCCTTCGAACTCGTGATAGGCCAGCTTGCCGATGAAATTGCAGGCATAGAAATTCACCGGTTGCAGCCCGCCTTCCAGACTGCACACCGCCATTGTCGCGGTCGTGTGGGTGTGGACGATGGCGTGGGCCCACGGCACGTGGCGGTGGAAATAGCTGTGCTGCACGAACCCGGCCTTGTTCACCGGGTGCGGACTGCCATCCAGCGTGTTGCCATCGATGTCGATCTTGACCAGATTCGAGGCGCAGACTTCGGAATAGAGCAGGCCGAACGGGTTGATCAGGAACGAATTGTCCTCACCCGGCACGCGCACCGAGATATGGTTATAGATCGATTCGCCCCAGCCCATGTGGTCGAAGATCCGGTAGCACGCGGCCAGTTCCCGCCGGGCCTGCCATTCTTCCTCGCTGCATTCAATGTTGCGCGCGTGCGCGTTCAACTGGGTGGCCATCGGCGTTCCTCCATCGGGTTCGTATTTGCCACCGATCCTAATCCAGTCAGCGGCCGATGGAAACGCTCAATCCGGCCCAGACCGTGCGGGGCGTGCCAAGGTCGATCGAGCCGCCCTGATTGCGGGTGACGATGGTTGCATCGGTCAGGTTCTCGCCGCGCAGCACCACGGCAAAGCGGCGGCCCAGCGGCACCTTGACCACCGCGTCCAGCGTGGTGGCAGCGGGTTGAAGACCGGTTTCCAGATCGTCCTCATACTGCGCGCCGATGTGGCGCAGCGTGGCCGACAGCAGCCAGCCGTCGCGCGGCATCCACGCCAGACTCGCGCTGGCGGCCAGTTTGGCGACTTGCGCGGGGCGCTTGCCATCCAGCGCCAGCGACGCGCCGCTGGCCTGCACTTGCGCATCGGTCAGCGCCAGCGATCCGTCGAACCGGACCGTGCCCAGCGTGGCCGAAGCCGCCAGTTCCACCCCGCGTGAACGCACCGCATCGACATTGCGGCGCTCGCGCAAGTTCGTGCCAATCGTGACGTTGGCGATGGCGTTCTTCACCTTGTTGTCGAACGCGGTCAGGTTCAGCGTCACGCCCGGCGTCGGGGTCAGGTCCACACCCGCTTCGAACCCCAGCAGTTCCTCGTTGCGCAAGGCCGCGTTGGCGCGGGTGGTGACGGGGAACACCGCGAAGGGACGATAGAGCTCGTTCAGGGTCGGCTGGCGCAGGCTGGTATAGGCCGCGCCGCGCAGCGCCAGCCCTTCCGCCGCCTGCACCCGCGCACCGCCGCGCCAGCTGACGTCCCAGCCCGCCCGGTTTGCAAAAGCGTTGTTCACCGTGGTCGTCCCGGCAGCATTCGCCTCGGTGAAATAGCCATCGCGGATCGTCCAGCGGTCGGCGCGGAGGCCCCCCGTCAGGGTCAGCGCGCCCAGCGTCCAGCTGTCCTCGACGAACAGGCCGAGGTCGGTGTTGCGCCCGCCCGCGCGGCGGCGCGCGGTGACGAGGCCGGTGACCCCGCTATAGGCTTCTTCCTGGGTCCGCCCGGTCATGCTGCGCCAGTCCGCGCCCAACCGTAATTCGTGGCTGCCGCCGACCGGCGGGCGCAGTTCCAGCTTGCCGCCGATCCCGGTGGCGGGAGTGCGGCGCTGGTGCAGTGTCTTGCGGAAACTGGTGGAGCTGATCACGATATTGGAAAAATCGCGCGCCTGCACATAGGCCAGCGCATCGAACTGCCAGTCGCCCTTGCCCACCAGCCGGACGCTGGCATCCTGCCCGCGTGTGGCGCTGTCCGCCCCGGCAAAGCGCAAGGTCCGCTGGTCGTCATAGGCCAGCCCCCGGACCTGCAATTCGATTGTGTCGGTCAGCGGCGCGACCGCGCGCAGGCCCGCCGACCAGCTGTCATAGCGCGCCCGGGTGCTGGCGGCGACGCGCTGCGCGACCGGCGTGGTCCAGAACCCCTGCCCCCGGTCCCAGCGCCCACTGAGCACCGCAAATCCGCTGCCGAGTTTGGGGGCCAGCGTGACCGACAACTCGCTCTCACCCCGGTCGTTGACGAGGGCGCTGGCGTTCAGCAGGTCAAGGTCGTCCGCCCCGGCGCTGAGCAGCTCGATGGTCCCGGCCACCGCGCCTGCGCCAAACGCACCCGATCCGCCGCCGCGCGTCACCAGCACGCGCGACAGGCGTTCCGGCGCGATGCCGGAAAACGGGATATAGCCAAAAAACGGATCGGCCTGCGGCACTCCGTCGAGCAGGACCAGCGTGCGGCTGGAGGCATTGCCGCCCAGCCCGCGAAACGTGACACCCTGCGCCGATGGATTGGCCGAGCGGCTATCCGACCTGCGAAACTGCTGGAATCCCGCAACCGACGACAGCACATCTTCCAGCCGCCCCGATGCCGCGCGCGCCAGCCGGTCCGGCGGGATAACCTGAACGCCATAGATCCCGTCTTCAGCGGTGCGCTCCAGCCCCTGCCCGGTGACGACGATCGTGGAATCGTCGCCTGTCTCGGCATGGGCGGAAACCGGCAGGGCCAGCAAGACGACAGGGATCAGGGCGCAACGCATATGCGCCGCCCATCGGCGCAAACGCAGCGCATTTCAATGGGGACTTAGGCCAGTTCCATCGAATAACCGGCCGCGCGCACGGTGCGGATCAGGCTGTCCTCGCCCGCCCGGTCGATCGCCTGACGCAGGCGGCGGACGTGGACGTCGACCGTGCGTTCGTCGATTTCGCGGTCCATGCCCCACACCGCATCGATCAGCTGCTGGCGCGAATGGACCCGGCCGGGGCGTTCCATGAAGTGGCGCAGCAGGCGAAACTCGGTCGGGCCAAGCTTCAGCGTCTCGCCCGCGCGGCGGACGCGGTGGGCGACCGGGTCCAGTTCCAGATCGGCCACTTTCAGCACGTCGCCTTCCAGCGCGGGACGGCTGCGACGGAGCAGCGCCTCGACCCGGGCGAGCAGTTCGCGCGGGGAGAACGGCTTGGTCACGTAATCGTCCGCGCCGGTTTTCAGGCCGCGAATGCGGTCCTCTTCCTCACCGCGCGCGGTCAGCATCAGGATCGGCACGCGCGCGCTGTCCTTGTTGCGGCGCAACTGGCGGCACACCTCGATGCCCGACAGGTTCTCGATCATCCAGTCCAGGATGATCGCGTCAGGCAGGCTTTCGCGCACCATGACCAGCGCTTCCTCGCCATCCGGCGTGACGCGCACGTCGAACCCTTCGGCGCGCAGGTTCCATTCGAGCAGCTCGGACAGGGCCGCGTCATCCTCGACGATGAGGATCGAGGCGGCCATCAGTTTAGCTCTTCGTCCAGGAGCGGCAGTTCCCGCCCGGTGTGATACAGCCCGGTGGCGGCGAAATAGACCATTTCGGCCACGTTGGTGGCGTGATCGCCGATCCGTTCCAGGTTGCGGGCCACGAACAGCAACTGCGCAGCGCTGGAAATGGTCGCCGGGTTTTCCATCATGTGGGCCACCAGATTGCGGAAGATGCTGTCATAGAAATTGTCGAGCTTTTCGTCCCGCCCGATCACTTCAATCGCCAGTTCGGCATCGCGTGAGCCATAGGCGTTGAGCACGTCCCGAACCATGCCCTGGGCAATTTCCGCCATGGCAGGCACCAGAATCAGCGGTTCGAACTTCTTCAGCCGTTCGATGTGGCCAACGCGCTTGGCGATGTTCTTGGCGTAATCGCCGATCCGTTCAACCACGCCGGAAATCTTGAGCGCGGCGATCACATCGCGCAAATCGTCCGCCATCGGGGCGCGCAGCGCGATGATCCGCACGGCCAGCCGGTCCACCTCAGCCTCCAGCGCGTCAAGCTTGGCATCGGCCAGAACCACGGTGTGGGCCAGCACTTCATCGTGCTTGACCAGCGCTTCCACGGCATCGCGGATCAGAACTTCGGCCAGCCCGCCCATTTCGGCGACCAGACCGCGCAGCCGCGCGATTTCGTTATCAAATGCCTTGACGGTATGTTCGGCCATATTCGAATTCCTCAGCCGTAGCGGCCCGTAATGTAATCCTTCGTGCGCTCTTCGCGCGGATTGGTAAAGATGTCCGATGTCTTGCCGTATTCGACCATGGTGCCGAGATGGAAGAACGCGGTGCGCTGCGAAACACGCGCGGCCTGCTGCATCGAGTGGGTGACGATCACGATCGCGTAGCGTTCCTTGAGGTCGTCGATCAGTTCCTCGATCCGCGCAGTCGCGATGGGATCGAGCGCGGAGCACGGTTCGTCCATCAGGATAACTTCGGGGCTGACCGCAATCGCCCGGGCGATGCACAGGCGCTGCTGCTGTCCGCCCGAAAGCGCCGTCCCGGATTCGGCCAGCCGATCCTTCACTTCGTCCCACAGACCGGCCCGGCCGAGTGACTTTTCGACGATCGCATCCATCTCGGCCTTGTTTCCGGCGAGGCCGTGAATGCGCGGGCCGTAAGCAACGTTTTCATAGATCGACTTGGGGAAGGGGTTGGGCTTTTGGAACACCATCCCCACGCGGGCGCGCAGTTCGACCACGTCCATCCCCGAACCATAGATGTCCGAGCCGTCCAGTTCGATCCGCCCATCCACGCGGCACCCGGCGATGGTATCGTTCATCCGGTTGAGCGTGCGCAGAAAGGTCGATTTGCCGCAGCCCGACGGGCCGATAAAGGCTGTCACCACCCCGGTCGAAATATCGATCGAAACATCGTTGATGGCCTGTTTTGCGCCGTAGAACACGTTCACGTCGCGGGCCGTTATCTTGAGTTTTTGTTCTGTCATGGGGTTACCAGCGGGTCTCAAACTTGTTGCGCAGATAAATGGCGAGGCCGTTCATGGCCATCAGCAGCACCAGCAGAACGATGATCGCCGCCGAAGTGTTCTGCACAAAGCCCTGATCGATTTCATCCGACCACAGAAAGATCTGCATCGGCATCACGCTGGCCGGATCGGTGAATCCGCCCGGCGGAGTGACCACGAACGCGCGCATCCCAATCATCAGCAGCGGCGCGGTTTCACCCAGCGCGCGGGCCATGCCGATGATCGTTCCGGTCAGGATGCCGGGCAGCGCCAGCGGCAGGACATGATGGAACACCGATTGCACCGGGCTGGCCCCGATCGCCAGCGCGGCATCGCGGATCGACGGCGGGACCGCCTTGATCGCGTTGCGACCGGAAATGACAATCACCGGCATCGTCATCAGCGCCAGCGTCATCCCCCCGACCAGCGGCGAGGAGCGCGGCAGGTGCAGGAAATTGATGAACAGCGCCAGACCCAGCAGGCCGAAAATGATCGAGGGCACTGCGGCCAGGTTGTTGATCGACACTTCGACCCATTCCACCCAGCGCTGCCCCTTGGGCGCGAACTCTTCCAGATAGACCGCCGCCAGTACGCCCAGCGGGAACGACAGCGCCAGCGTGACAGCCATCGTCAGGATCGAACCCTTGGCCGCACCCCACACGCCCGCAACCGAGGCGTCGGTGGAATCCGATCCCGTCAGGAACGCCAGGTCCAGCCCGCCCAGCCCCTTGGCCAGCATGGTTACCAGCAGGAAGGCCAGGAACCCCAGGCTGAGCACGATGGCGAACAGCCCCGTCGCCTTGAACCGGCGCTCGGCCGAATGGCGGCTGGCCAGCCGCCGCTGCATGTCGGGCGATTGCCAGGATGAGCTAATCATACGCTTCCCGATACTTCTTCACGACGCGCAAGGCGACAATGTTGAGCGCCAGCGTGACGACGAACAGCACCAGCCCCAGCGCAAACGCGGACAGGGTTTTGGGGCTGTTGAATTCCTGATCGCCAGTCAGCAACTGGACGATCTGGTAGGTAACCGTGGTCATGCTGTCGAATGGATTGATCGACAGCCGCGCCGCCGCGCCCGCAGCCATCACCACGATCATGGTTTCGCCGATCGCCCGGCTGACCGCCAGCATCACGCCCGCCACGATTCCGGGCAAGGCGGCAGGCAGCAGGACCCGCTTGATCGTTTCCGATTTGGTCGCGCCCATCGCCAGACTGCCATCGCGCATCGCCTGCGGCACCGCAGCAATGCTGTCATCCGCCATCGAGGAGACGAACGGAATGATCATCACCCCCATCACCAGACCGGCAGCCAGTGCGCTTTCGGAGGAGGGATTCTGCGACCCCATCGCGGCCGCGAAATCGCGCACCAGCGGGGCCACCGTCAGCGCGGCGAAATAACCGTAGACCACGGTCGGGATCCCCGCGAGGATTTCCAGCGCGGGCTTGAGCCACTTGCGCATCCGGGCTGAGGCATATTGCGTCAGGAACACCGCGCTCATCAGGCCCAGCGGGATCGCGACGATCATCGCAATGATCGCGCCGATGAACAGCGTTCCCCAGAACAGCGGAACCGCGCCGAAATCCTTGCCCAGGTCTGGCCCGGAGCCGGTCTTGGGGGCCCAGTGCAACCCGGTCAGAAAATCGATCGGCGAGACTGCGCTGAAGAAAATGCCGGATTCATACAGCAGGGACAGGACGATCCCCGCCGTGGTCAGAACCGCGATCAACGATGCCAGCAGCAATACGCTGAGCGTTGCCCGCTCCACGCGCGTGCGCGCCGGAAAGTCTGGCCGCACCTGGGTATATCCAAACGCCCCGCCCGCGAACGCGGCCAGCAGCGCCAGTGCCGCGCCAATCAGGTCGAACCGTAATTTGACGCTGCGAAAGGTGTCGGCAAGCCCGGCGGCAAGCGGGTTGAACACGGCGGCGGCCGGGTCCGCAGCCAGTCGCCTGGCTTCACCCAGAATGGCATCGCGTTCAAAATCCGATGCCGGCAACTGCGCCGCAGCCGGATCGGCCAGCACCGCGTCGCGCACCATCGCGGGCGAAATTCCCGCCCAGATCGTCCAGACCAGCAGCGCCGGGATGACAATCCACAGCAGCAGGTGCCAGGCATGATAGCCCGGCATTGCCGCCAGCGATCCACGACCGGTGTACAGCAATCGGGCCTTGGCGCGACCGGCAAACCAGCCAGCCGCGCCAAGGCCCAGAACCACCACCAAGACAAATTGCGAAATCATGGGAGCGCGTGTCGTCCGATCACTTCAGGTCAGCAGAGTTCATCAAGGTCTTGTTGGTCACCACGTCCGCATAACGCGCGCGCACGTTTTCGGGGGACACGATCATGCCCTTTGACTTCAGCAGGCCGTCAGCGCCCCACACCTTGGGCCATTCAGCCATGTACTCGGCCAACCCCTTGATCGCGCTGAGGTGCGCCGGCTTGACGTAGATGTACATCGCGCGGGCACCCGGATACGAGAAGTCGGAGATCGTTTCATACGTCGGCGCAATCCCTGACAGCGGCACGCCCTTCAGCGTCTTCAGGTTTTCTTCCAGGAACGAATACCCGAACGCCCCGATCGCCTTGGGGTTCTGGGCCAGCTTCTGGACGATCAGGTTGTCGTTTTCACCCGAATCCACATACGGACCGTCGCTGCGGACCTCGGTGCAGACCTTCTTGTGGGCGTCCTTGTCGGACGTCTTCAGTGCCTTCATCGCCGGATCGGTGTCGCAACCCTTTTCCAGGATCAGTTCGGCCAGCGAATCGCGCGTGCCCGAAGTCGTCGGCGGGCCGTATACCAGGATCGGCATCGCGGGCAGCGCCGGGTTGATGTCGGACCAGTTCTTGGCGGTGTTCCGCTTGCCAAACGGGTTGGCGGCCAGCGCCTTGTAGATCTCGGCCGGCGTCAGCGTCATCGCCGGAGCATCCCTGCCCGCCGCAAAGGCCAGGCCATCGATCCCGATCTGGATTTCGATGATGTCCTTGACGCCGTTCTTGGTGCACTCTTCAAACTCGCTCAGCTTCATCCGGCGCGAAGCGTTTTCGACGTCGGGGTGCTGGGCGCCGATTCCGGCGCAGAACAGCTTCATGCCGGCCCCGGTTCCGGTCGATTCGATCACCGGTGACTTGATCCCGGCCGACTTGGCAGCGCTCTCTGCCACGGCGGTTGAGAACGGATAAACGGTCGATGAACCGACCACGCGGACAAAATCGCGCGAGCCTGACGAGGAGCCGCCCGAACCGCAAGCCGCAAGGGCCAGCGAGGAGAGGGCAACGGCGGTAAATGAACTGATCGAACGCATGGCAACCTCTTTGGTCAGCGAGTAATGACTGGGCGGATATGAAGGTTGCGTGACAGTTTGATGACAATCCGCCACATAACCCCGATTCAGGTCACCAGCTCAGGGCATCGGCTCAGGGCATCGGCTCAGGGCAGCAGCGGCAAAATGAGCGTCGCGACGGTGCCTTCACCGGAGCGGCTGGCAATATCGAATCGGCCCCGGTGGCGTTCCACGATGTGCTTGACGATGGCCAGCCCCAACCCGGTTCCGCCCGCCGCGCGGCTGCGGCTGGCATCGGCCCGATAGAACCGCTCAGTCAGGCGCGGCAAATGTTCAGGCGCAATGCCGTCGCCTTCGTCATGAACGCTCAGCGCGACGCGGCCCGCAGGCGTCACCTCGATCATCACCGCCACATCACCGCCCGGCTTGCCGTATTTGATCGCGTTGTCGATCAGGTTGCGCACCACTTGCGCCAGTTGCCCGCGATCCCCGGCCACTTGCGCCGCTTCGGTGTTGGTGGTGATGGTCACTTTGCCCCGTTCGCCCACTTCGCCCACGCATTCGCGGGCCAGCGCCACCAGATCGACCGGCGCGGTCGGCGCATCGTGCTTCACCGCCTCGATCCGCGACAGCGACATCAGATCCTCGATCAGCGCCTGCATCCGCCGGGCTTCGTGGCGGATGATCCCCAGGAACCGCTTGCGCGTGGCTTCGTCCGCCCCGGCCTTGGAATCGTCCAGCGTTTCAACATAACCCAGGATCGCGGCCAGCGGCGTGCGCAGTTCGTGGCTGGCGTTGGCAACGAAATCGGCATGGGCACGCGCCACGCTGACCCGCACGGACAAGTCATCCATGACGAGCAGCCGCGCGCCGCCATCGAGCACGTGGCAGGACACCTTCCACCGGCTGCCCCGCACCGACAGCCCATCGACCGTCACGCTGCCATCGTTCGGCTGGCTGAGCAGCGCGACCACCTTGGGATCGCGAATCGCGATTCGCGGGTCTTGTCCGATGACATGCGCACCCAGCACTTCACGCGCCGCAGCATTGGCAAACCGCACCTGCCCGCCAGAAATCAACAGGGCCGGAGTTTCGAAATGATCGAGCAGGCGGGGATCGGTTTGCTTCATGGCGGGCAGTCTATGGCTGTTCTCCATGAAAGAAAATGGTCAGCCGCACGAAAAACCGCAGGCAGAGCCGGGCGCGGAGACAGGGCGGCGTGCAGCCGGCCTGAAGCCAATAACCGGCCCGACGCGAACAACAGGTTGGCAAGTGCCGCGCGGCTTGCTCAAAAGGGCATCATGGACAACGTTCTCTCCCCTGAACTCAGCGCCTTTCGCGATGAAGTGCGCGGTTTTATCGCGGGCAACCTGCCCGATGACCTGCGCCGCGCCGCGCGCCGCACGCCGTCCGTATTTCACGATCCCGACGTCTCTCTGCCCTGGCAGCGCATCCTCAACGCGCGCGGATGGGCCGCGCCGGACTGGCCGTTGGAATTTGGCGGGCCGGGCTGGGACGCGGTCCAGCGGTACATCTTCATTTCCGAATGCGTCGCCGCCGATGCCCCGCACCTCGCGCCGATGGGCCTGAAGATGGTCGCCCCGGTGCTGATGCATTACGGCACGCCGCAGCAGCAGGCCCATTACCTGCCGCGCATCCTGTCGGGTGAGGATTACTGGTGCCAGGGCTTTTCCGAGCCGGGATCGGGCTCGGACCTCGCCTCGCTCCGCCTGCGGGCCGACCGGGACGGCAGCGACTATGTGCTGAACGGGTCCAAAATCTGGACCACCCATGCCCATTTCGCCAACCGGATGTTCTGCCTCGTCCGCACCTCGACCGCGGGCAAGCCGCAGGCCGGGATCAGCTTCCTGCTGATCGACATGGACAGCCCCGGCATCCGGGTCAGCCCGATCCACACGCTGGCGGGCGATCACGAATTGAACCAGGTGTTCTTTGACGATGTCCGCGTGCCGCAGGCCAGCCGGCTCGGCGAGGAAAACGACGGCTGGTCGGTCGCCAAGCACCTGCTCGCGTTCGAGCGCGGCGGGGTCTATGCCCCGGCGCTGGTCGCCCGGCTGCGCGACGTGGAACGGGCCTGCCCGGACGATCCGGTGCTGCGCCACAAGATCGCGCGTCAGGCGGTATCGCTCGAAGCCTTGCAGGCCATCGAGCTGAAGGCGCTGCGCAAGGAAGGGCCGACCGCGCTCTATCCGTCAGTCCTGAAAGTGCTGGGGACCGAGGCGTCGCAGGCGATCGACGTGTTGGCCTGCGACATCCTGGGCACCCCCGGCTGGCGCGCGCGCGAGGCCGATCTGCCGGACGACATTACGGTGACCGTGCCGCGCTATCTCAACAACCGCGCGGCTTCGATCTATGCCGGTTCGAACGAGATCCAGCGCGATATCATCGCCAAGCTGATGCTGCGCTGACGACCATCAAGCCCCCACAACCCATCCGTTCGTGTCGAGCCAAGTCGAGACACGTTGGCGCGGCTGTGTCTCGACTTGGCTCGACACGAACGGATTAGGTTGGATCAGAGAGCGGAAAAATGCCGCCGCGCAGGGCCGAGTTCCGCGCCGATGGCGAGGCCGCGCTTGTAAAACCGGCCCAGCGTCAGTTCGCCGGTCAGCCCCATCGCGCCATGCATCTGCACCGCGCCTTCGCCCACCGCGCGGACCGCGTCGATCACCTCGATCGCAGCGGCGCTGGTCGCATGGCGGCGCGCGGCGGGATCGGCATTTTCCGACTGCACCGCCACTTCGGTCAGCGCGGCGGCTTTCAGCAAAGTCATCTGCATATCCGCGACGCGGTGGCGCAGCACCTGGAAGCGGGCGATGGGCTGGCCGAACTGCTGGCGCTGGCCGAGGAACGCGACCGTATCATCCAGCATCCGCCGCATCAGCCCGCACGCCTCTGCGCAGCGCCCCGCGATCAGCGCGTCGCGGCCCAGCGCCGCCAACGCGGCGGCGGCATTGCCCCCCGCAACCGTTTCCGTCGGCGGCGCGGCAAAGGCGATGTCGCCCAGCACCGTGCCGTCCAGCATGGGACGCGGCGTGATCGCGGCACCGGCCCCGCCCAGCCGGACCAGCCGCACGGCGTGATCGTCCAGCACCAGCGCCCAATCAGCGGCGGCGGCTCCGGCCACCAGTGTTGCTGCGCCGCTTAGCGGATCACCGCTCAACCCGGCATGGTTCGCCGCATCGACCAGCATGATCCGCTGTTCCCCCAGCGCCAGTGCGGGCAACACTGCATGATCCGGCGCGGCGCGGGCCAGCAGATCGGCGGCCAGCACGTGCGGCAGCCAGTCCGACGCCGCCAGTGTCGGCCCCAGCGCGGCAGCCGTCAGCGCGCGTTCGGTCGCGCCGCCGCCAAAGCCGCCAGCGCTTTCCGGAATGCCGATGCTCATCAGTCCCAGATCGCCCGCCAGCGCAGTCCAATCCGGCTGGTCGTGATCGGCCAGGTAGCGCGCGATGCCGTCGCGCAGAGTGATCTGGTTGGCGTCGAGCGGAAGGTCCAGAGTCATGGCAGCTATGCAATCCCGGCAATCAATTGAACGGCCAGCCTGACGGCATCGCCGGGGCAAGTCCAGCCTGCGCGGCTGGCCAGCGCTGGATTTGCGGGTCGCCACCCCGCTTGAAAAGCTGACGAGCGTGGCCGGGTTGGCTCTGGCCAAACCGTCCGCCCTGCGACACATAAGGGGCCATGAACCCGCGCGACTTTGGCCTGCTGACTGTCATCTGCCTGATCTGGGCGGCCAGCAACGTGGTGAGCAAGGTCGTGGTCGGCGACTGGCAGATTCCGCCGCTGTTCTTCGCCGCGATCCGGTTTGCGCTGGTGCTGGCGGTCACGTTGCCGTGGCTGCGCCCCGTGCCGCGCCCGCTCTGGCGGATCGTGCTGATCGGCCTGCTGATGGGGGCCGGCAATTTCGCGCTGCTGTTCATCGGCCTGCAAACGGCTTCGCCGTCGGCGGCGGCGGTGGTGATCCAGGCCGGGGTGCCGATCACCACGCTGTTGTCGATCATGCTGCTGGGCGAACGGATCCACTGGCGGCGCGGGCTGGGCATTGCGCTGACGCTGGTGGGCGTGCTGATCGTGGTCTGGCGGCCGGGTCTGGCGCTGTCCGCCGGGCTGGTGTTCGTGCTGGGCGCGGCGTTTTCAGGCTCCCTGGGGGCAATCCTGATGAAGCAGACCGAGGAAATCGCCCCGATGCGGTTTCAGGCCTGGGTCGCGCTGACCGCCTGCATTCCGCTGACGCTGGCGACTGCGCTGTTCGAAACCGGGCAATGGCAGACCGCGCTGGCGGCAGGCTGGCCGTTCGTGGCCGCGCTGCTGTTTTCCGCGCTGATCGTGTCGGTGATCGCCCATACCGCTTATTACGGGCTGATCGCGCGGTATGAGGCAAACCTGCTCGCCCCGCTGACGCTGATTACCCCGCTGGCGACAATCGCGCTGGGGGTGATGATCACCGGCGATCAGCTGGACGGACGCATGATCGCCGGGTCCGCGATTGCGCTGCTGGGGGTGCTGATCGTGGCAGTGCGCCGCACCGGCGCGCCGATTGCCCAGGCCCAGGAACACGCCTGAGCGCTGTTGGTCACGCCTCCGCCAGCGGTTTCCCATCATCGCGCAGCACGATGTAGATCGCCGGGATGACCAGCACGGTCAGCAGGGTTGATGACATCAGCCCGAACAGCAGCGAGATTGCCAGCCCCTGGAAGATCGGGTCGGTCAGGATCACCGCCGCGCCGATCATCGCCGCCGCCGCCGTCAGCACGATCGGGCGGAACCGGATCATCCCGGCTTCCAGCAGGGTTTCGCGCAGGGACTTGTCCGCGCTGCGGGTGTGGTTGATGAAATCGACCAGCAGGATCGAGTTGCGCACGATGATCCCGGCCAGCGCGATGAACCCGATCATCGAGGTTGCGGTGAACGGCGCATTGAACAGGATGTGGCCGATCACGATGCCGACCAGCGTCAACGGCACCGGGGTGAGGATCACCAAGGGGATCGTGAAGCTGCGAAACTGGCCCACAACCAGCACATAGATGCCCAGCAGGGCCACCATGAAGGCCGCGCCCATATCGCGGAACGTCACCCAGGTAATTTCCCATTCGCCGTCCCACAGCAGCGACACGCGGCTTTCATCATCCGGCTGGCCGTTGAGCAGCATTTCGGGCTTTTGCAGCCCCTTGCCCGCCCAGTCGAACGCGTCGACCGCATCGCCCACCGCCATCATGCCATAGATCGGCGCTTCATAGCGACCGGCCAGTTCCGCCGTCACCATCGCCGCCCCGCGCCCGTCGCGGCGGAAGATCGCCTGCCCGCCCGGTTCCATCCGCGCGGTGACGAGTTCGCCCAGCTGGATCAGCTGGCCCGACGGCGTCACCGCCACCGGCGTTGCCGCCAGCGCGGCCGACCAGTTGCGCTGCGACTGGTCGAGCGCCAGTTCGATCGGCAGCGGATCGCGGTCCGCGCCGCGCGCGGCATAGCCGACGACTTGCGTGCCCATCAGCGCACCGATGCTGTCAAACAGCTGGCGTTCGGACAGGTCGTAATGGTCCAGCTTGGCCCGGTCCGGGATCAGCTTCAGCGTCGGGCGCGGCTGGCCAAAGCTGTTGTCGACATCGACGATATAGGGAATCGACTTGAAAATCTGCTCCACCTGCTCCGCCGTCTTGCGCCGGGTCGCTTCGTCCGGACCATAGATTTCGGCCAGCAGCGTCGCCATCACTGGCGGCCCGGGCGGGGTTTCGACAACTTTCAGCGAACCGCCCGCCGGAAGCGCAATGGCCTTCAACTTTTCGCGCAGGTCCACCGCCACGTCGTGGCTGGAGCGCGACCGGTCACCCTTGGGCAGCAAGGTCACCATCAGATCGCCCATTTCGGGCTGCGAACGCAGGAAGTAATGCCGCACCAGCCCGTTGAAATTGAACGGGGCGGACGCGCCGACATAGGCTTCCATCGACACCACTTCGGGTATGGTCCGGGTGATCGTGGCTGCCTGTTCCAGCACCCGCGCGGTGCCTTCCAGGCTGGTGCCTTCGGGCAGGTCGGCGACCAGCTGGACCTCGCTCTTGTTGTCGAACGGCAGCAGCTTCACCGTCACCGCCTTGAAATAGAACATCGAGCAGGCCACCAGCGTTGCCACGCCGACCGCGATCAGAAAGCGCTTGGCGCTCTGCGGAGTGGCGATCACTTTGCTGGCATAGTGCCGGTACAGCGTGCCCAGCTTGCCGCCGTGGTCGTCATGCCCGTGGCCCTCACCGGCGACCGCCTTGCGGGCAAAGCGGATCATCAGCCAGGGCGCGATGATCACCGCGACGAAGAATGAAAAGATCATCGCCGCCGACGCGTTGATCGGGATCGGCGCCATGTATGGTCCCATCAGGCCGGACACGAACAGCATCGGCAACAGCGCGGCGACCACGGTGAGCGTGGCGATGATCGTGGGGTTGCCGACTTCGGCCACCGCTTCGACCGCGGCGTCAATCCGGGTGCGGCCCCCTTCGGTCCCGACATCAGACATGGCCCAGTGGCGGGCGATATTCTCGATCATCACGATCGCGTCGTCGACCAGAATGCCGATCGAAAAGATCAGCGCGAACAGGCTGACGCGGTTGATGGTAAAGCCCATCACGTTCGATGCGAACATCGTCAGCATGATCGTGGTCGGGATGACGATGGCGGTCACCCCAGCTTCGCGCCAGCCGATGGCAAAGCCAATCAGCGCAACGATGGAAATCGTCGCCAGCGCGAGGTGGAAGATCAGCTCGTTCGCCTTTTCGTTGGCGCTTTCGCCATAGTTGCGGGTTACCGCCACATCGACGCTGGCGGGAATCAGCCGCCCCTTCAGCGTCTCGACGCGGTGGACCACACTTTCCGATACGGTCACCGCGTTGGCCCCGGCGCGCTTGGCGATGGCAATGCTGACGGCGGGGGCCATCGTCCATTTACCATCCGCGTCTTTCGCCCAGCGCCAGGCGCGGGCCTGATCCTGCGTCGCGGCTTGCTCCACCCGCGCAACGTCTGACAGCAGCACCGGCGCGCCGCCGACTGAACGCACGGTCAATCCGGCCAGTTCCTGCGCGTCGCGCAGCGTCTGCCCGGCGACGACCAGCGCCGCCTGCCCGCCTTCGCGCACGGTTCCGGCCGGAAAGGCGCGGTTCGCCTGGCTGACCGCTTCGATCAGGTTGCCCAGCGGCACGCGGTACAGCGCCAGCTTGGCCGGATCCGGCACCACGCGCAGCGCCATGCGCTGCCCGCCGGTCAGGAAAGTCAGGCCGATGTCATCGACTTTGGCAATTTCGGTCCGCAGCTTGCCCGCCAGTTCGGCCAGCGCCTGATCGTTCCAGCTGCCCGCCGCGCCGGGCTTGGGGGTCAGGGTCAGCACCACGATGGGGACATCGCTGATCCCGCGCACCGTCACTTGCGGCGCGGGAATGCCCACCGGGATGCGGTGCTTGTTGGCCTCGATCTTTTCATTGATGCGGATCGCGGCGTCTTCCGGGTTGGAGCCGACCAGAAAGCGCGCGGTGACCATCGCGCCGTTGTCCTGCGCCTGGGTATAGACATGCTCTACCCCGTCGACGCTTTTGACGATGGTTTCCAGTGGCTTGGCCACCAGTTCAACCGTTTCGGGCGCGGACAGGCCCGGTGCCTGGACCATGATGTCCACCATCGGCACCTTGATCTGCGGCTCTTCCTCACGCGGGATGGTAATCGTCGCGATCAGGCCGACGATCATCGCCGCGAGCAGCATCAGCGGGGTCAGCGGGGACTGGATCGTCGCCCGCGTCAGCTTGCCGGAAATCCCAAGGTTCATTGGGCTTTACCCTTGGCAGGCGCAACCAGCGTATCGCCCGCCGCCGCGCCGGACAGGATTTCGACTTTGCCCGCCTCAAGCGAAGGACCGGTTTGCACCGGCACGTCGGCTGCGCTGCCATCCTTGGCCAGCACGGTGACATAATCGATCCCGTACCGGCTGGAGATATAAGTCGCCGGAACCAGCAGTGCCTTGCGCGTGCCGGTTTCGACTTTGGCCGCCACGCGCCGCCCGATCAGGCGGTTGTCGATGCCGGGCATTTCCACATCGGCGGTGACTTTGCCCGCCGTGATCGCGGGATAGAGCTTGATGACAGTGCCAACCCCGCCGCCCGTGCCAATGCCAGTGGCCATGACGCGCGATCCGGGGTGGACCTTGTCGGCCAGCGATTCGGGCATTTCCAGCCGCACGATGGTCGGCCCGGCGGTGATGACGGCAATCGCCATCCCCGGCGCAACCGGCGATCCGGCGGGAACATCGGCGCGCAGCACGCGGCCAGTCGCGGGCGCCGTGACGACGCCCTGCCCGGCCACCGCACCAACTGCCGCCTGCTGTGCCTGCGCCGCGCGAATCTGGGCGTTGGCGGCAGCGGCGGCGGCTTCGGCCTGATCCAGCCGCGCCTTGGCATAGACGCCGTTCTGATAGAGGAACTTCACCCGCGCCAGATCGGCCTGCGCCTGCACGGCCTGGGCCTGTGCGGCAGCGGCCTGCGCGCCGTATGCACTGGACTGGTAACCGAGCTGGGTGTCAACGATCCGGCCGATCGCCTGTCCCTTGGTCACCATGTCGCCTGCGCGCACGGTCAGGGTGGTCAGGATGCCGGGAATCCGGGCCAGCACCTGTGCCTGATCGACCGTGGCGATTTCGGCGCTGACATCCTGCCAGTCGGCCGTGTCCGCCGCCGCCAGAACCAGCCGGGGACCGGCCGGGGCCTGCACGACCGGGGCCGTTTCCTCGGTGCTGCCGCACCCTGACAGCGTCAGGGCCAGCGCCGCCGCGCCAAGGGCCAACCAGGTCTTCCGCATCGCCATTCCCCTGTTATTTGCGTGTCTTAGCGCTCGACCGGCAGGCCGGCCGATTGCCAGGCACCAAACCCGCCCGCCAGATGCGTATCAACCGCCGCCTGCGCGACGCCGCACTTTTCCAGTGCCATCGCCGAACGCTTGCCGCCCAGACAGTTCAGCACCAGCGATTTGCCGCCGGTGTCGGGCAGCTTCGAGGGCTGGAACGTGGAGAGCGGCATGTTGATCGCGCCGGGGATATGCCCGCTGGCAAATTCATCCACTTCGCGCACGTCGACCACGACCACGTCGCCCGCACGGACCATGGTATCCAGTTCCTGCGCGGTCACTTCGCGGTGCGCGGCGCTCTTGCCAAATCCGAAAGCCATTCGATTCACCTTTCCATCGATCCCCCTGCAATCAGCCATTGCTGCAATCAGGGGGCGCAACATTAATGCTTGCTCATATTATATTTGCCTTATATAAGTCAAGCGCCATACAGGGGGGCCTGATCGCCACAATCTGCCGACGTTCATGCGGCGAAGGCCCTGTCTGAACGGATCAGACGACAGGAGAGAACGCATGTCATTGCCCCAGATCATCATTCTTGGCGCAGGGCTGGGCGGCACGATTGCCGCCTATGAAATCCGCGATGCGGTCAAGGGCAAGGCCGCCGTGACCGTGGTGAATGATCAGGACGATTACTGGTTCATCCCCAGCAATCCGTGGGTCGCGGTGCGCTGGCGCGAGCCGGATGCGATTCGCGTCCACCTGCCGCCGATCATGCAGCGCAAGGGCATCGGCTTTACCTCGGTCGGGGCCAAGCGCGTCCACCCAACCGAAAACCGCGTGGAACTGAACGACGGCACGTCGCTGCCCTATGACTATCTGGTGATCGCCACCGGGCCGGACCTGGCGTTTGACGAGGTCACGGGGCTGGGACCGGACGGCTTCACCCAGTCGATCTGCCGCACCGATCACGCTTCCCACGCTGCCGCCGCATTCGACGCGTTCTGCGCCAATCCCGGCCCGATCGTGGTCGGCGCGGCGCAGGGCGCATCGTGCTATGGCCCGGCCTATGAATTCGCGCTGATCCTCGACACCGAACTGCGCCGCCGCAAGATCCGCGACCGGGTGCCGATGACCTATATCAGCCCCGAACCCTATATCGGCCATCTGGGGCTGGACGGGGTCGGCGATACCAAGTCGCTGCTGGAAAGCGAACTGCGTGACCGCCACATCAAGTGGATCACCAACACCCGCATCACCAGCGTCGAAAGCGGGACGATCCACGTCGAAGAAGTGGCCGAGGACGGATCGGTCAAGGGCAACCACTCACTGCCGTTCGGCTATTCGATGATCCTGCCCGCGTTCCGGGGCGTGCCCGCAGTCTATGGGATCGAAGGGCTGACCAACCCGCGCGGGTTCATTCTGGCTGACAAGCACCAGCGCAATCCCACGTTCAAGAACGTCTACTCGCTGGGCGTGTGCGTCGCGATCCCGCCGGTCGGGCCAACCCCGGTGCCGGTGGGCGTGCCCAAGACCGGGTTCATGATCGAATCGATGGTCAGCGCCATCGCCCACAACCTGAAGCTGGAACTGGACGGCAAGGAGCCGACCGAGGAAGCCACCTGGAACGCGGTCTGCCTGGCCGACTTCGGCGATGGCGGGGTGGCGTTCGTCGCCCAGCCGCAGATCCCGCCGCGCAACCTCAACTGGTCATCCAGCGGCAAGTGGGTCCACTTTGCCAAGATCGGGTTTGAGAAGTACTTCCTCCACAAAGTCCGGCGCGGCACCAGCGAACCGTTTTACGAAAAGCTGGCGATGCACGCGCTGGGTATCCGCAAGCTGCGCTTCAAGTAACAGGAGACCATGCCATGACCCTTGATACCGCCGTGCTGCGTTTCGCCGGATTTGTCGTCCTCGCCAGCGCCCTGCTGTCGATTTACGCCCACCCCTACTGGATCGGGCTGACGATCTTTGCCGGCCTTAACCTGCTGCAATCCAGCTTCACCGGGTTCTGCCCCGCCGCGATGGTGTTCAAGAAGCTGGGCGTGCGCCCCGGCCACGCGTTCAAGTAAGCGGAACGCCAGCCGATGCGCCGCCTGATCCTGCCACTCACGGCCCTGGCCTGCTGCCTGTCCGCCCCGGCGGCACAGGCGCAGGACCTGGCCACCACAATTGCCGATGCACTGGCCAGCGCCCCCGCGCTGGCCGAAGCCAAGGCCGGAGAGGCCGCTGCCGAAGCACGGCTGGATCAGGCCCGCGCCGAGGGCAACCCGCTGCTGCGGGTCGAGGGCAGTTTCGGCGCGGGGCGGATCGACAACGGTGGGTTCTTTGGCATCACCGCCGATAACGTCACCCCGCTGGCCGTGCAGGCCACGGCGGAAATGCCGCTCTATGCCGGGGGCCGGATCGCCGCCGCCACGGCGCAGGCGCGCGGCGGAACCGACATCGCCCGGCTGGGAGCAGAACAGGCCCGGCTGCAAACCATCGTTCGCGCGGTCGCGACCTATTCCGACGTCCTGACCACCCGCAAGCTGGAAGCCCGCTTTGCCCAGCTGGTCACCGCGCTGACCGAGATGGAGCGGCAGTCAGGCCTGCGTTTCAAAGCCGGTGAGATCGCCAGTTCCGACGTGGCGCAGGCCCGCGCCCGCAAGGCTGAGGCCGACGCCGGTTTTGCACAGGCGCAAGGCCGTCGCATCGCGGCCGAGGCTGCTTATGCACGGCTGACCACGAAACAACCCGGCGATCTGGCGCCGCTGGCCGACCTGCCCCCGGTCCCGCCCTCGCTGGGCGAGGCGCTGGAACAGGCCCGCGCCGCCAACCCGGCGCGCCAGCAGGCCGAAGCCGCCGTCGCCGTCGCCCGCGCCGGAGTACGCGCCGCGCAGGCTGAGGGGATGCCCACCGTCGGTGCCTTTGCCGAAGCCGCCCACGTCCGCGACCAGTTCTTCCCCGGTTACAAGGCGGATTCGGTATCCGTCGGGGTGCGCGGCCGCTGGACGTTGTTCGCGGGCGGGCGCGTTGCCGCCAAAGTCCGCGCCGCCGATGCCGAAGTGGACGCCAGCGCCGCGCGGCTGCGGCAGGCCGATCAGGCATTGGACGGCATGGTGATCGATGCCTGGCAAGGCCTTGCCACGTCCCGCCGGATGGTCGCCGCATCGCGCCTGCGCCGCGACGCCGCCGCCGAGGCCCTGCGCGGGACACGCTTGGAAGCACAAGTCGGCGCGAAACCGACACTGGCCGTGCTCGACGCCGAGCGGGAAAGTATCGAGGCCGAAGCCGCGCTGCTTCAGGCCGAAGCAATGCAGACGCTGACGGCCTGGCAACTGGGCGCGCTGACCGGGCAACTGGCGCAGTAAACGGCTAGTCCGCCGCCGCCCCCGCCAGCGCCGCCCGCACCTCTGGATGCGGCGCGGCAAGGGAACCAAACACCAGCCCGATCCGCCGCACCGGGCGGAAGCCCCGGATGTTGACCATCGCCACACCGCCGCACCCCAGCGAGCGCGGCGCGACCGTCACCCCAAGGCCAGCGCGGACCATCGCCATGACCCGGTCATCGTTGGCGGAGCGCAGCGCAAACAACGGGCGCACGCCGTGCCGGGTGAAAAACCGGCTGGTATCGGCCAGCACCTCGCACGCGCGGCGCGCGATCATCGTGTCTCCGGCGACGTCCGCCGCCTCCACCCAAGCCTCCCCCGCCAGCGGATGCGATGCCGGCAGGGCCAGGCAATAGTCCTCCTCCAGCAAGGCCTCTGCCCCTTCACCCACCAGCGTCAGCGCCAGATCGATGCTGCCGCTGGCAAGCGCGGCGGACAGTTCGCGCTCCGACCCCTCGGT
Organism: Novosphingobium sp.; assembly: GCF_030699305.1. Classification (GTDB taxonomy): domain Bacteria; phylum Pseudomonadota; class Alphaproteobacteria; order Sphingomonadales; family Sphingomonadaceae; genus Novosphingobium. Next base: position 468,366 of record NZ_JAUYNB010000010.1, on the reverse strand, counting down.
CAGCTCCAGCGGCTCTTCCCCGGCATAGGCCGCGACCGCGCGTTCCAGCCAGCCGGTCGACACCGTGTCCAGCACCCCCAGCCGCACCGGGCGCGCAGGGACCGGGAGGCTGCCGACCTGCCGTTCAGCCAGATGAAAATCGCGCTCGATCCCGCGCGCCAGCGGCAGCAGCGCATTGCCCGCCGGGGTCAGGCGAATGCGGCGGCGTTCGCGCACAAACAGGCGCGTGCCGAGTTGCCGTTCCAGCTCCGCAATCCCGCCCGACAGCGATGGCTGCGCGATGTTCAGTGCATTTGCCGCGCGGGTGAAGCTGCCGGAATCGACAACGGCCAGGAATTGCCTGATCTGGGTGCGGCTTAGCATAGGTTCAACCTATACAACTTCACCGGCAATTCCAGTTTTTCCATTATGGCCAAGCGCGGTATCACCATGCGCTGACGCGGACGAAGAACCGCGGTGCGGGATGACGGAAACCAAGGGGCCAAGCGGAATGATACGCGCATTGCTGATCGCCAACCGGGGCGAAATCGCCTGCCGGATCATCCGCACCGCACGGGCCATGGGCATCCGCACCATCGCCGTCCATTCCGATGCCGATGCGCAGGCGCTGCACGTGCGCATGGCCGACCGAGCGATAGGCATTGGCCCCGCCCCGGCGCGCGAAAGCTATCTGGTCGGCGAGAAAATCCTCGCCGCCGCGCGGGAGGCAGGGGCGGACGCGGTCCATCCCGGTTACGGATTCCTGTCCGAAAATGCCGAATTCGCGCAGGCGGTGATTGACGCCGGGCTGATCTGGGTCGGGCCGAAGCCACATTCGATCACCGCGATGGGCCTGAAGGACGCGGCCAAGCGGCTGATGCAGCAGGCGGGCGTGCCAACCACGCCGGGCTATCTGGGCGAAGATCAGGACCCGGCCCGGCTGGCCGCCGAAGCCGCGCAGATCGGCTATCCGGTGCTGATCAAGGCGGTCGCGGGCGGCGGCGGCAAAGGGATGCGGCTGGTCGAACGGGCCGAGGACTTCGCCGATGCGCTCGCCTCGTGCCAGCGCGAGGCGGCGGCCTCGTTCGGCAACGATCATGTCCTGATCGAGAAATACATCCTCTCCCCCCGTCACATCGAAGTGCAGGTGTTCGGCGATGCCCATGGCAACGTGGTCCACTTGTTCGAGCGCGACTGTTCGCTGCAGCGCCGCCACCAGAAAGTGATCGAGGAAGCCCCCGCCCCCGGCATGGACGCCGCCACCCGCGCCGCCGTCTGCGCCGCCGCCGTGCGCGCGGCCGAGGCGGTGCAGTATGAGGGCGCAGGCACCATCGAGTTCATCGCCGACGGCAGCGAAGGCCTGCGCGCCGACCGCATCTGGTTCATGGAAATGAACACCCGCCTGCAAGTCGAACACCCTGTGACCGAGGCGATTACCGGGGTCGATCTGGTCGAATGGCAACTCCGCGTCGCGGCGGGTGAGCCGCTGCCGTGCCGGCAGGATGACCTGACGATCAACGGCTGGGCGATGGAAGCCCGGCTCTATGCCGAAGACCCAGCGCGCGGGTTCCTGCCCTCGATCGGGCGGCTGGAAGTGCTGCGGTTCGGTTCCGCCCACGGCGGGCGGATCGACACCGGGGTTTACGAAGGCGCGGAGGTTTCCCCGTTCTACGACCCGATGATCGCCAAGGTCATCGCCCACGGCGCGAGCCGCGAACAGGCGGTGGAGCGGCTGGACGCAATGCTGCGCGGCACCGCCGTTTGGCCGGTGCGCACCAATGCGGCGTTTCTGGTCAAGGCGCTGGCCCATCCGCAGTTCCGGGCCGGAACGGTCGATACCGGCCTGATCGGTCGCGACGGGGATGAACTGGCGCAGCCGCCCGTGCCTTCGGACGCGGCGCTGGAATACGCCGCGCAAGCCCTCGTCCCGCGCTCCGACGCGCCCGGCTTCCGGCTCAACGCCGCACCCCGACTGCGCGCACGCTTCCTGCTGGACGGGGAGCCGGTGGACATCGCGCTGACCGGCCACGGCACCGAGCAGCCCGCCGCTTCGGCGCTGGTGATGGATCAGGGACAGGTCTGGCGGCTGGAACCGTGGCGGCGCGATGGCGTCCACGGCGCGGCGGCGGGCGACGGGGCAATTCTGGCGCCGATGCCGGGCAAGGTCATCGCAGTATCCGTGGCTGAGGGCGAGGCCGTGACGCGCGGGCAGAAGCTGCTGACGCTGGAAGCGATGAAGATGGAACACACCCTGACCGCACCGTTCGACGGGATCGTCACCGAATTGAAAGTCAGCGCGGGCGCGCAAGTGCAGGTCGAAGCGCTGCTGGCGCGGATCGAAGCTGAAACCGAAGAAGGAGCCGCCTGACATGGCCGGAAAGCATTTCGACGAATGGCAGGTGGGGATGCGGATCGAGCATGAAATCCGCCGCACCGTGACCGAGACCGACAACCTGCTGTTCTCCACCATGACCCACAACCCCCAGCCGCTGCACATCGATGTGGAAGCCGCGCGGGCCAGCGAATTCGGCCAGATCCTCGTCAACGGCACGTTCACCTTCGCGCTGATGGTTGGCCTGTCGGTGGGCGACACCACGCTGGGCACGCTGGTTGCCAATCTGGGCTATGACAAGCTGGTGATGCCCAAACCCGTGTTCATCGGCGATACGATGCGCGCGACCAGCGAAGTGGTGGAACTGAAGGAATCGAAGTCCCGCCCGAACGCCGGGATCGTCACCTTCCGGCACGAGCTGATCAACCAGCGCGGCGAAGTCGTGTGCAGTTGCCTGCGCACGGCCCTGCTGAAGCGCTCCGCCGCTGCCTGACCGAAACCCAGACCAAGGAACCGCCCCATGCGCGCCACCCCAGATTTTGACTTCGGCCTGACCGAAAGCGCCCTGATGATCCGCGAGGCGGCGGGCCGCTTTGCCGACGAACAGATCATGCCGCTGGCGGCAGAAATCGACCGCAACGACCGTTTCCCGCGCGAGCTGTGGGAGCCGATGGGCGCGCTGGGCCTGCACGGCATCACGGTCGAGGAAGAATGGGGCGGGCTGGGCCTGGGCTATCTCGACCACGTGATCGCGGTGGAGGAAGTCAGCCGGGCGAGCGGCTCGGTCGGCCTGTCCTATGGCGCGCATTCCAACCTTTGCGTCAACCAGATCCGCCGCTGGGGCAGCGCGGAGCAGAAGGCCAGGTATCTGCCAAAGCTGATTTCGGGCGAGCACGTCGGCTCGCTCGCCATGTCCGAAGTGGGCGCGGGGTCAGACGTCGTGTCGATGAAGCTGCGCGCCGATGCGGTGGCGGGGGGCTATCGCCTCAACGGCACGAAGTTCTGGATCACCAATGGGACGTATGCCGATACGCTGGTGGTCTATGCCAAGTCATCAGCCGAAGCGGGCAGCCGGGGGATCACCGCGTTCCTGATCGAGCGCGGGATGGCCGGTTTTTCCATCGGCCAGCAGATCGACAAGATGGGCCTGCGCGGCAGCCCGACTTGCGAGCTGGTGTTCGACGATTGCTTCGTGCCGGAAGAACAGATCATGGGCCCGCTCCACGGCGGGGTCGGCGTGCTGATGAGCGGGCTGGATTACGAACGCGTCGTGCTGGCGGGGATGCAGATCGGGATCATGCAGGCCTGTCTCGACGTGGTTATCCCCTATGTGCGGGACCGCAAGCAGTTCGGCCAGCCAATCGGTTCGTTCCAGCTGATGCAGGCCAAGATCGCCGACATGTATGTCGCGATGCAGTCCGCGCGGGCCTATGTCTATGCCGTGGCCAAGGCCTGCGATGCGGGCCAGACCACCCGGTTCGACGCGGCGGGCGCGATCCTGCTCGCCTCTGAAAACGCGTTCCGTGCCGCCGGAGAGGCGGTGCAGGCGCTGGGCGGCGCGGGCTATACCAAGGACTGGCCGGTCGAACGCTTCCTGCGCGATGCCAAGCTGCTGGACATCGGCGCTGGCACCAACGAAATCCGCCGGATGCTGATCGGCCGCGAACTGATCGGAGCGCGGTGATGACCGCGCCCGTCCTGCAATCCGCCCTCGACCCCACCAGCCCGGAGGCGCAGGCCCGCGCCGCGCACAACCGCGCGCTGGCCGCAGACTTGCGCGCCCGCGTGGCGGAAGCTGCGCTGGGCGGCGATGAACGCAGCCGCGAACGCCACGTCGCGCGCGGCAAGTTGCTGCCGCGTGAGCGGGTGGAGCGCCTGCTCGATCCCGGCGCGCCGTTCCTTGAAGTGGGGCAGCTGGCGGCGAACGGGATGTACGGCGATGAAGTGCCGGGCGCCGGGATCATCACCGGGGTGGGGCGCGTGGCGGGCCGCCAGTGCATGGTCTTTGCCAACGACGCGACGGTCAAGGGCGGGACTTATTTCCCGATGACGGTGAAGAAGCATCTGCGTGCGCAGGAAATCGCGCAGGAAAACCGCCTGCCCTGCATCTATCTGGTCGACAGCGGCGGCGCGAACCTGCCCAATCAGGCCGAAGTCTTCCCCGACCGCGACCACTTTGGCCGGTTCTTCTTCAACCAGGCGAACATGAGCGCGCGCGGCATCGCCCAGATCGCCAGCGTGATGGGCAGCTGCACCGCGGGCGGAGCCTATGTCCCGGCGATGAGCGACGAAACGGTGATCGTGAAGGAACAGGGCACGATCTTCCTTGCCGGACCGCCGCTGGTCAAGGCCGCGACGGGCGAGGAAATCAGCGCCGAGGCGCTCGGCGGGGGCGATCTCCACGCGCGCAAATCGGGCGTGGTCGATCATCTGGCCGACGACGACGAACACGCGCTGACCATCGTGCGCGACATCGTCAGCCACTGCCCCCCCGCAAAGGCGGGGGCCTCAGGCCGGATCGCTGCGCGCGCACCGGTCTATCCGGCCGAAGACCTCTATGCGATCGTGCCCGAAGACGTGCGCGCACCCTATGACGTCCACGAAGTGATCGCGCGGATCGTCGATGGCAGCGAATTCCATGAGTTCAAGGCGCTGTATGGCGCGACGCTGGTCTGCGGCTTTGCCCATGTTCACGGCCACCCGGTCGCGATCCTGGCCAACAACGGCGTGCTGTTTTCCGAAAGCGCGCAAAAGGGCGCGCACTTCATCGAACTGGCCTGCCAGCGCGGCATTCCCTTGTTGTTCCTGCAAAACATCAGCGGCTTCATGGTCGGCGGCAAGTATGAGGCCGAAGGGATCGCCAAGCACGGCGCAAAGCTGGTAACCGCGGTTGCCACTGCACAAGTGCCCAAGATCACCGTGCTGATCGGCGGCAGCTTTGGTGCGGGCAATTACGGGATGTGCGGCCGCGCCTATTCCCCGCGCTTCCTGTTCACCTGGCCCAACGCGCGCATTTCGGTGATGGGCGGCGAACAGGCCGCCAGCGTGCTCGCCACCGTCCACCGCGATGCGGAGCGGTGGACGCCGGAGGAGGCCGAGGCGTTCAAGGCCCCGATCCGCCAGAAGTATGAGGACGAGGGCAACCCCTATTACGCCACGGCCCGGCTGTGGGATGACGGGGTGATTGACCCGGTCCAGACCCGCGACGTGCTGGGGCTGGCGCTGGAAGCGTGCAGCATGGCCCCGGTGCCGGACCGGCCCAGCTTCGGCGTGTTCCGGATGTAAGCCGGATCAGACCTGCGTTCAGGGTTTTTGGGCGAACCAGATCACGTGGGAAGCGCCGCGATCGTTGGTGGTTTCGAGCGCGGAGACCTGATCCACCTCGAACCCGGCGTCGAGTAGCCGTTCGGTAAAGGCCGGGTCCGGCTCTGCCGACCAGATCGCAAGGATCCCGCCCCGGCGCAGCGCCGCCATCGCCGCGTGCAGACCGTCGCGGTGATACAGCTCGTCATTGTCGGGCCGGACCAGTCCGTCCGGGCCGTTATCGACGTCGAGCAGGATCGCATCATAGCAGTCCTGCCCCGAATCGATCAGCAGCGCGACGTCCTGCTTGACCAGCAGCACGCGCGGATCATCCAGGCAGCCTGCGGTCAGCGCGCGCATCGGCCCGAGCGCCCAGTCGATGATTTCGGGCACGATCTCGGCCACGGTCACGGCGGCATCGTCGCCCAGCACGGCCAGCGCCGCGCGCAGGGTATAGCCCATGCCATAGCCGCCGATCAGCCATTCCGGCGCGGTCTGCGGCCCCAGCCGCGTAGCGGTCAGCGTGGCCAGTGCGCGTTCCGAGGCGCTGGCGCGCGTGCTCATCAGTTCGTTGCGTTCCAGCAGGATCGTGAACTCGTCATCCCGCTGCATCAGGCGCAGTTCCACACCGCCCGGCGCGTGCGCCGTGCCGATCCAGTCATGGCCTTCCATCAGGTTGGTGGCGGCGATGACCCGCGCTACTTCTTGCGGGCCTTGCGCGCGGCATAGCGCGCATCGCGGGCCGCCTTGCGCTCAGCCTCGGTCACGGCGGGCTGGGCCGCGACGGCAGCCGCCGCTTCAGCTTCGGCCTGCTTTTTCGCGATCATCGCTTCGCGCTTCGCCTCGCGCTCAGCCAGGGCGGCCTTGCGCTTTTCGGCCTGCGCGGCTTCGCGTTCAGCGGCCTTGGCCGCACGCTCGGCCTGAACGGCCGGGTCCAGCGGAGTCTTGCCCTTGAGCAGCTCCAGCGCCTTGGCGCGCGCCGTTGCGGCGGCTGCCACGCGGTCGTTGAAACCCGGTTCCTTGTATCCCGCCATCAATCTTTACTCACCAATCCTGAAACTGAAAAAACAACCGCCACTATCAGCGCAAACCACGCGTCCCGGCACTGCAAGCGCATGACGGCGGGTGAACGGAGCACAGGCCCCGGTAATCTGCCGTCGGCCAGGTTGCGCCGTGCCCCTAGCACCGCTTGCCCGCAATGGCCAGTCACCGCCGTATCCAACCGGACAATTGCGCGGTATGGGCGGCCCAGCCCGTCCCGGCACAGGAATATGCACAATGGCCGATCTCTATCTCAAGGCGCTGGAATCCGAACGCAAGAGCCTGTGGGCGGCGTGCCGCCTCAAAGGTCTGGCCAAGGGCACCCCGGAACGCGTGCGGATCGAGGAGCTCGACCGCCTGCTCGCCGAACACAAGGCGAAGAAGGCCGGATAGGTCCGGACCGGCCCGCCGCCCGTATCCTTACACACCGAGGGGCACCGCGAGTGAACCTCGCGATGCCCCTTAGTGCAGGTCTGCATCAGGCCTTACAGCTTGAAGCGGATCCCGACCCGGCCACCGACACCGTCGATGTTGCGCTGGCCGGCGTTCGTGCTGAATGAACGGATGTAGTTGGCTTCAAGGAAGCCGCTGACCGTTGCATTCTGCGCGATTGTCATGCCGACCACCGCTTCACCATAATCGCGCAGGCGATCGTTGGTGTACGTCAGCGTCTGTCCGCCGCCGCTGTAGGTAACGATGTCCCGGCCCTTGAACTCATGGACATAGTTGGCCCCGGCATAGAGCGCCATCACCGGACCGCCGATGTCGATCTGGGTGCCGATCCGGCCACCGATCCGGCCACGCAGGCCATCGTCATCGTCAAACGCGATGCTGGTGCCCAGCGGGGTCAGGTTGCGCGTGTCGTTCTTGACATACGAGATGCTGGCAGCCGGTTCGATGAAGAAGCTGTCGCTGCCAAACCGCAGCCCCAGTTCCGCCCGCGCGCCGTACACGTTGCCGGTGAACTTCTGTTCGAACTGCGCACTGGGGGTGTTGGCCGTGGCCCAGTAGTGATCGTATTTGCCCAGCGCGTTGAAGAACAGGTTGCCAGACGAATAGCTGGCATAGACCCCGGCGTTGATGACTTCGAAGACCACGCGGTCAGCGCTGCCTGCGAAGTTGAGCGACGAGTTGAGGTAACCGCCCGTCAGACCAAGTGCGAAACCACCGCGTTCATTGCTGGACCCGCTGATATCAAGGCCAAGCTGACCGCCGAAGTAGTCCTGGTCATACCCGGTATCGGTCAGCCGTGACTGGCCGAACGCGTTGAAGTTGCGCTGACCTTCGCGGCTTTCCTTGGACCCGTGGAACTGCATCCAGAACCGTCCGGTCGTATCGCCGCCACCCTGCGACCACAGCGTGTCGCGGCGTGCGCGCAGCTGGCCCGATACGGCATCCGCCGATTTGAGCCACAGACTGCGAATGGCTTCACCGTAGTTCATCATCCGGAACGCGGTGTCGCTGGGCGCACCGGTCAGCACGTAGTTGTTGCCGGCCGCATCGAACCCGACTTCGTAACGCACGAACCCGGCATCAAAGTTGCCGCCAGCCAGGCTGAAGGCATTCGCCGCACTGCCAGCACCGGCATTGACCAGCATGGTCCCGGAGGTGAACATCGGCACGCTGCCGGCCAGCCGGTTGAGCGCGATCAGGGTCGAACCCGTAGCGGCTCCGCCGACGATCAGGTGATCGGCAGTCGTCACGGTGCCGACCGTGGTAATATCCAGGCCGAGCGTTCCGCCCGCCCCGGTATATGACCCCGGCAGCGTCAGCGTGTCACCGGCGCGGCCATTGCGCAGGTCGATCATGCCGCTGTTGCCGAAGCTTTCGAGGCCTGTGAACACCGGTGCGACCACTGTCGAGGCACCGCCCGCCAGGATCACCAGTCCGGCATTGTTGAACGAATCGAAACCAGCCCCGAAATCGGGATTGGGGCCGACCGTGAAGGTGCCCGAATTGTTGAGCACATCCGCACCGGCCGTCAGCACGATATCCGAACTGAGATTGCCGGTGTTGTTGATCACGATCGGACCGCCGGTTGCCACCAGGGCAAACCCGTTCAGGTTGTTGCCGATGGTCGCCGCCGTGTTCAGCGTGCTGGTGCCCGCCGAATTGAGCCTGATGTAATCGCCCTGCACGGTCGAGAACGACGCGCCGGAGCCGACGTTGACCACTGTGTTGGCCCCGCTGTTCACAGTCAGGGCATTGGCGGCCGTGCCGGTGGTGCGCAGCGCGCCGTTCACCGCAACCGTGGCATTGCCAGCCGCTGCGTTGACCAGCACCGCCTGCGAACCGTTGCCGGTGGTCGTGACGTTGCGGACGGTGACCGCAACCGGGCCGGTGGTGCTGAATGCCTCAACCCCGTTGGCGGCAAGGCCCGCGGTCGTGATCGTCCCGCCATTGCTGACGTTGGCGCCCAGCGGACCGCTGGCATAGATCCCGCGGCTGGCATCGCCCTGGGTGGAGATGTTGCCCGAAACGTTGACCGTTGCCGTGCCGGTGCTCGCAATCGCGCGCACCCCGTCCGAACCGGCGCCCAGCGTGGTTACGCTGACGCCGTTGACCTGCGCATTGGCCGATCCGATCGTCCCGGGAAGCAGCACTGCCGGGATCAGCACGCCATTGGCACTCGCGCCAGTGGTGCTGATGGTCGTGAAGTTTACAGTCGCACCGTTTGCACCGCTGGCGACAATGCCATTGGCACCCGCACCAAGCGTGGTGATCGCGCCAGCATTGACCGTCGCCGTGCCGCCGGTCGACAGCACGTTGATTCCATCAGAGCCTGCGCCAACGGTCGAGATCGTGCCCGAATTGACCAGCACTGCGCCCGTGCCGCCCGATTGCGCCAGAATGCCGGTCGAACCCGCACCGACGGTGGTGATGCGATTGGTCCTGACCGTCACCGGCCCGGATGCCGCCGAACTGGCCACCACCCCGTGGGCACCGGCACCGACCGTCGAGATCTGGTCCAGCGCGACCGAAACCGGCCCGTTGGTGGTCATCACCAGCGCCCCGTGGGCACCGGCGACGTCGGTCGTGATGATCGTGTTGGTGCCGCCGTTGACCGTGAAGGCATTGGTGCCGATCAGGGTCAGCCCGTTGGCGGGCGCTCCGGTCGTGTCGATCCGCACGCCGTCGTCCAGAACCACCGTCAGGTCGGCGGGCGGGTTGATATAGGTAATGCCGGTGGCATTCGGATTGGTCGCCACGGTGCAGGTCACCGTTCCGGGGACCAGCGGCGCCGGGCCGCATTCGTTGGCAGCCATCGCCGTGCCGGGAATTGCCAGAAGCGTAAGGGCAAGCGTGCCGCTCAACGCCGAGCCAAGAGCCAGTCGGGCACGCGAACGCTGCTGCCCGATAGTCTGGCGGATGCTGGTATAGTGCATGGGGAAATAGTCCTTCGTGACGATCCACTTCGCGTGGAGCAACGAACGTCAAACAAGGCGCACGGCGATTTGTTGCATCGGGTGGAAACTTTATTTCACAATTCTGCCTGCGCACACCGGCGCTGTTGCTTCGCCCGCGTTCACGCGTAACCTTTGACAGCGCCATCCGGCGCGCCCTAAATCCAGCGTGCGCGATCCAGCAAAGGCCGACTGAGCGATGACCACACTGATCAAACCGACCTTTCACGCTGTCCCGGTGCCGGATGTGCTGGCGGCCCTGCAGGCCCGGCGCGACGGGCTGGAAGCGGGTGAAGCCGCCGCCAGACTGGCGCAACACGGCCCCAACCGGCTGCCGGAGGCTGCGCGGAAAAGCGCGATCATGCGCTTTCTGCGGCATTTCCATAATATCCTGATCTATGTGCTGCTGGCCGCCGCGACCGTCACGGCGGCGCTGGGCCACGTCGTTGACACCGGCGTGATTCTGGCGGTTGTGGTCGCCAATGCGGTGATCGGCTTCATCCAGGAAGGCCGCGCGGAAAACGCGATGGCCGCGATCCGCACGATGCTGGCGCCGCGCACGGCGGTTCTGCGCGGGGGTCAGCGCCAGACCATCGACGCGGCCGAACTGGTTCCCGGCGATACTGTCCTGCTTGATGCGGGCGATCGCGTTCCGGCCGACGTGCGGTTGATCGAAGCGCGCGGCGTGAAGGTCGAGGAAGCGATCCTGACCGGGGAATCGGTCCCGGTCGACAAACAAACCGATCCGGTGGCGCAATCTGCCCCGCTGGGCGACCGGACATCGATGGCCTTCAGCGGCACCTTGCTGGTCGCGGGCGCGGCGCGCGGGGTGGTGGTGGCCACGGGCCGCGACACCCAGATCGGCCGGATCAGCGGCATGCTGGAACAAGTGGAAACATTGACGACCCCGCTGGTCCGGCAAATGGATACCTTCGCCCGCTGGTTGACGGTGTTTATCCTGCTGGTCAGCGCCGCGTTGCTGGCGTTCGGCGTGCTGGTCCGGCAGCTGCCGTTTGACGAGATGTTCATGATCGTCGTCGGGCTGTCGGTCGCCGCGATCCCGGAAGGCCTGCCGGCGGTGCTGACCATCACGCTGGCGGTGGGCGTGCAGGCCATGGCCCGGCGCAATGCCATCGTCCGCCGCCTGCCCGCGATCGAGACGCTGGGTTCGGTCTCGGTGATCTGCACCGACAAGACCGGAACGCTCACCCGCAACGAGATGATGGTGACCGCGCTGGTCGCGGCCGACCGCCGGTTCGATGTCGACGGCAGCGGCTATGCCCCGCAGGGAGCGGTATCGACCGGCGGAGTGGCCGCCGATCCGGCGGCGCAGCCGGTGTTGCTGGAGTTCGCCCGCGCAAGCACGCTCTGCAACGATGCTGCACTGGTCCGGTCCGGCGATGACTGGCGCGTCGAAGGCGATCCCATGGAGGGCGCGCTGCTGGCCCTGGCGGGCAAGCTCACTGCGGACGCGGCGGACCCGCTGGGCGGCCTGACCCGCACCGATGCCATCCCGTTCGACGCGGAGTGGCGCTATATGGCGGTGCTGCACCACGATCCCGCCGGACCTGCCCTGGTCCATGTCAAGGGCGCGCCGGAAGCCGTGCTGGCAATGTGCCAGACCCAGCGCGGCCCCGACGGCGCAGCGACGCCGGTCGATCCCGCGTACTGGCTGGGCTGGATCGAGGCGCTGGCCGGCGAAGGGCAGCGCGTGATCGCAGTGGCAGCGCGGACCATGCCGCAGGAAACCAGGGCGCTGAAGACGGCGGATCTGGCCGGGACGCTGACACTGATCGGACTGATCGGCCTGATCGATCCGCCCCGCCCCGAAGCCGTGCAGGCCGTGGCGCTCTGCCACGACGCAGGCATCAGGGTAAAGATGATCACCGGCGATCATGGGGCCACCGCCAGGGCCATCGCCGCCCGGATCGGGCTGCGCAACAGCAGCGAAGTGCTGACCGGTGCCGATCTGGCCGGGCTGTCTGACGCTGAACTGGCCGATGCGATCCTGACGGTCGACGTCTTTGCGCGCACGTCCCCGGCTGACAAGCTGCGGCTGGTGACCGCGCTGCAATCGCGCGGGCTGATCGTGGCGATGACGGGCGACGGGGTGAACGATGCGCCCGCGCTGAAGCGCGCCGATGCGGGCACCGCAATGGGGCTGACCGGCAGCGAAGCGGCCAAGGAAGCGGCCGAACTGGTCCTGGCCGATGACAACTTCGCCTCGATCGCGGCTGCGGTGCAAGAGGGACGAACCGTCTATGACAACATCAAGAAAGTGATCAGCTGGACTTTGCCGACCAATGCGGGCGAGGCGTTGACCATCGTGATCGCGCTGTTTGCCGGGGCGACCCTGCCGGTCACGGCGGTGCAGATCCTCTGGATCAACCTCATCACGGCCACCACGCTGGGCATCGCGCTGGCGTTCGAACCGAGTGAGCCGGGCACGATGCAGCGCCCGCCCCGCCCGCGCGAAGCACCGCTGCTGTCAGGTGAGCTGATCTGGCACATCCTGCTGGTATCGACCCTGTTCGTGATCGCGGTGTTCGGCATTTTCACTTATGCCGTGGCCAAAGGCTACCCGCTGGCGCTGGCCCAGACCATGGCCGTGAACACGCTGGTGGTGCTCGAGATTTTCCACCTGTTCTTCATCCGCAACATCTACGGCACATCGCTGACGCTGAAAGCGCTGCGCGGGACGACGGCGGTCTGGCTGGCGGTCATCACGGTCACGGCGGCGCAGTTCGCGATGACCTATCTGCCCGTCCTTCAGGCGATTTTCGGGACGCAGGCCGTGCCGCTGTTTGACGGGGTGCTGATCGTGGCCATCGGCGTGCTGTTCTTTGGCCTGATCGAAACTGAAAAGCAGGTGCGGCTGGCGTTGCGGCGTCGGGGGCGGCTGGCAGAGGTCTGACGGCCCCCCCCCCCCCGCATTCAGACTGGCGCGCGCACCATCAGCGTGTCCAGCGGAACGCACCGCAGCAGCGATTCGGCCATGCTGCCGATCAGGGCGGGCATGAACCCGCTGCGGCCATGCGTGCCGAGCACCACCAGATTCGCGCCGACCTGATCAGCCGCATCGCACACCACGGAATGCGATTCGCCGTACCCAAGCCGCGCGGACAGCCGCGCCCGCACCGCGTCGGGAATGGCCGGGTCCTGCACGAACGCATCAAGTTCTGCCTGGGTCTCGGCCGTCACGTCCTCCTGGACACTCTTCGACCGGTGCCAGCTTTCATAGGCAACGTGATAGGCGTGCACCAGATGCAGCGCCGCATCCGGAAACAGCGCGGCCGCAGTCAGCAGCGCCTGGCGCGAGCACGGCGAAAAATCGGTTGCGACCAGGATCGAGGTATAGGGTTCGTGCGGGCGCTGCTTGACCACCAGCACCGGCACGCTGGCGTGGCGGACGATGTGGTCAACCGCCGTTCCGGTCAGAAAATCGCCGACATGATTGAACCGCGCCACTCCCGTCACGATCAGGCCGCAACCGGCTGACGCAGCGGCTTCGACAATCATGGTCGGTGCAGGCCCGATCGCGGGCACGATGTCGACATCGGCGCGGGGGTCAGGCAGTGCGGCCCGGATTGCCGACTGGACGCGTTCCGGGTTGGCTTCAAGCGGCGATCCCGCTTCGATCACGTGCAGCACGATCAGCCGCACGCCCAGTTGCTGCGCCAGCGCTGCCGCCCGGTCGACGGCCCGGTCAGACCGGGCGCTGAGGTCGGTCGCAACAAGGATGGGTTGGCCGGTGCTGGTCATTGCCTGGGTCCTCTCAACAGTGAATATTCGATCTGCATACCATCAAACCCGGTTGGTTTCGACCAATCGCTGTTCCGCCACGCGGCGCTGGACGACATCGGCGTCCATTCCGGCGTGCAGCAGGACGTTGCTGGCCAGTTGCAGGCTCGCCTCGACCGTTTCGGGCGTGCAATAGGTTGCCCCGAGTTCAAGCAGGCGGCGGGCATGGGCGGGGTCGCTGGCCCGGGCGTGGATCGGCACCATCGGCCAGCGGCGGTGGATTTCGGCCACGATCCGGCTGGCGGCGGCCGGATCGTTCATCGTGACGACCACCGCTGCGGCTTGCAGAATGCCCGCCTTGGCCAGGATTTCCACGCGGGAGGCATCGCCATAGAACACCGGCTGCTGCCGGTCGCGCAGCTTGGCAATCATCGCCGCATCGGCGTCCAGCGCCACATAATCCAGCCCTTCGGCGTCCAGCGCGCGCGCCAGCGTCTGCCCGACCCGGCCAAACCCCGCGATGATGACGTGCCCCGCGCAATCGCGGAAACTGTCGTCGCTGTCCGGGGCAGCGTGCGCGGCGTCGCGGTGTTCCAGATAGTGTCCGGCGCGCTGGGCGAGCTGGGCGACCAGCGGGGTGAGCAGCATGCTGACCCCCGCCACGATCAGGATATGCTGTTCCAGATCGCTTGCGATCAGGCCAAGGCCGGTCGCGGCGGCCAGGATGATAAAGGCAAACTCACCGCCCTGCCCCAGCAGCAACCCGGCTTCGACTGCCACGGACCGCCGCTGGCCGAACGCCCGCGCCAGCGCGGCGATAATCACTGCCTTCAGCAACCACAGACCGGCCACCGTGGCGGCGATCACCAGCGGGTTGGACACCACGTTGCGCCAGTCGATCCCCATCCCGACCGACATGAAGAACAGGCCCAGCAGCAGGCCCTTGAACGGCTCGATATCGACCTCGATCTGGTGGCGATATTCGGTCTCGGCCAGCAGCAGCCCGGCCAGCAATGCACCCAGCGCCATCGACAGCCCGAAATTGGCGGTCAGTGCGGCAACGCCGACCGCCGTCAGCAGCACCGCCGCCGTGAACATCTCCGCGCTGCGGGCCTGCGCCACCTGACGCAGCACGGGGCGGATCAGCACCCGTCCGGCAACATAGATGCCCACGATCACCAGCGCCGCCTTGGCCAACGCCAGCGCCAGTCCCGTTGCCAGGCCCGGCCCATCAGGTGTGGCCAGCACGCCGACCATGAACAGGATCGGCACAACGGCCAGATCCTGCATCAGCAGGATCGCAAAGCCAGCCCGGCCGACCGGCGTCGACTGTCGGCGACCGCGCATCAGCAACTGCATGACAATGGCCGTGGAAGAGAGCGAGAATGCAGCCCCGACGATCAGGGCGGACCGCGTATCCGCACCCAGCGCAGCAGCAATCCAGGCTATCGCCGCTGCCGAGACGATAATCTGGAGCGACCCCATCCCGAACACGAGCGCCCGCGCCGACCACAGGCGATCGAGCGAGAGTTCCAGCCCGATCATGAACATCAGAAAGACCACGCCAATCTCGGCCAGCGCGCGCACGCCGTCGAGATCGGCAATGACCAGCTGGCCCAGCACCGGGTAATCCGCCGCGAGCAGGCCCAGCCCGAACGGGCCGATCAACCCGCCAACCAGCAGGTAACCCAGCACCGGGCTGACTTTCACCCGGCTGAGCAGCGGTACCGCGATCCCGGCAATCGCCAGAAAGATCAGCGCTTCTCGCAAATAGGGAATGGCCGAATGGGCTTCCATCAAACCGATTCCTCCGGCCCCGGACCGGGCTTGCCGCGGCGGCGCCACTGCCGCCAGAGCGAAAACCGCCACGCCAGATGCACCGCGCCAAACCCGGCAGCAGCCGATACGCTCGCAAACACCAGCAGGCCGAACATCGTCGGCAACGAGGCGCTGGACAGCATATCCAGCATCGTCCCGGCCTGCTGCGCAGCCACGGGCGCAGCCGCACTGCCCTCGGCCAGAACCGGACTGAGCAGCACCAAGCCCGTCCGATAGGCCGCATAGTAGATCGGCGGAAAGGTAACCGGGTTGGTAATCAGCGTGGCCATCGCGGCGACCAGCAGATTGCCGCGCGCCGAAGCGGCCAGGAGTGCGGCCACCACAATCTGGCCGATCGGCAGCATGAACCCCACAAACAGCCCCAGCGCCACCCCGCGCGCGACGTTGCGGCGGTTGAAATGCCAGATTTCAGGATGGGCAAGGCGATGCGCAACCGGGCGGAGCCAGCGGTTCTGCAACAGGGTTTCGCGCCGGGGCGTAACTTTCTTGAACCATTTCCTCACGCACATTCATCCTGGCTGGCGGGTAAACACGGCGATCGTCGCCTGCCGTTGGCTGTCATGGCAGATAAATGGCCGATTCGCGCGCCCTGATCCACTTCTGCGCCCACCAGCGGCCAATGCCGACCGGAACATTTGCGCTTTTGGCGCGTTGATTGGGCATCCTCCTGTAGCGCAGAAAGCTGACCATGATCCTGTCACCGCCCGCCGCGAAATTCTTCCAGTTCTCTGCGTTGCGTCGCTCCGGCCAAGGCCGCTCCAATAAAGGAAAGCGGTAAGGATGGCCGTGTGCTCCAGCCGCTGCGCATAGCGTTCATCGGCAACGCCTTGCCGCGCCGCTGCGGCATTGCCACGTTCACGACCGACCTGGAACTGGCCGTCAGCGCCCTGCCCGAAGTGGCCGACACCGCCATCGCCGCGATGTGCGATCCGGACGGCGATTACAGCTATCCGCCGATTGTCCGGATCACAATCGCCCAGAACGAACCGGCGGATTACCGCAAAGCTGCGGACTATATCAACGCAGCCGGGTTCGATGTGGCCTGTCTTCAGCATGAATTCGGGATCTTCGGCGGCGTTGCAGGCAGTCATGTGCTGGGCCTGATTTCGGCGCTGAACGTGCCGCTGGTGACGACGCTCCATACCGTGCTCGATTCGCCCGATGCGGCGCAGCGGGCGGTGATGGACGCGATCCTGGCGGCCTCGGCCCGCGTGATCGTGATGGCCCGCAAGGGCCGCGACATCCTGATCGAGACGTATGGTGCCGATCCGGAACGGATCACCGTGATCCCGCACGGAATCCCGGATGTGCGGTTCGCACCGGCCGATGCCGCCCGTGAGCGGCTGGGCTTTGCCGGTCGCCGGGTGATCCTGACGTTCGGCCTGATCAGCCCGAACAAGGGCATCGAAGTGATGATCGAGGCGATGCCCGCGATCATCGCTGCGGCACCCGATGCGGTCTATGTGGTGATGGGCGCCACCCACCCGCAGTTGGTGCGCACAGCGGGCGAGAGCTACCGCGAAAGCCTGATCGAGCGTGTCCGCAAACTGGGGATCGAGGACCACGTGGTGTTCCTCAACCGGTTTGTCGATCGGCCCGAACTGCTGGAACACATCGCGATGTGCGATGTCTATGTCACGCCCTATCTGGTTGCGGCGCAGATGACATCGGGCACGCTGGCCTATTCGCACGGGCTGGGCCGCCCGGTGGTGTCCACGCCCTATTGGCACGCGGCAGAGCTGCTGGCCGATGGCAGCGGCGTGCTGGTGCCGTTCGGCGATCCGGTCAGCCTGGGCAAAGCCGTGACCAAACTGCTGAGTGATGAGCCGCTGCGCGCCGCAATGGCGCAGCGCGCCTATGCCGCCAGCCGCCCGTCGACCTGGGCCAACACCGCGCGGCGCTATGCCGATTGCTTCCGCAGCGTCTCACGCCGCTCAGGCGCGCGGGCCATTGCACAGTTGGCAGCCAAGCCCGCGCAACCGCTGCCGGTACTGCCACTGCCGGAACCATCGACCCGCCATTTCATGGCGATGTGCGACGATACCGGGTTGTTCCAGCACGCCGTCCACAGCATTCCGGATCGCGATCACGGCTATTGCATCGATGACAACGCGCGCGCGCTGCTGCTGTGCTGCACGCCCGGCAGCGGGCTGCACAATGAACTGGCCGACACGCTGGCGTCACGCTTTGCCGCATTCATCCAGCACGGCTGGAATCCCGACAACCGCCGCTTCCGCAATTTCATGGGGTTCAATCGCCAATGGCTGGAACCCGCCGGGTCGGAAGACAGCCACGGCCGCACGCTGTGGGCGCTGGGGGCCTGCGCGCAGCATCGCACCAATCGGACCGCCGCGCATTGGGCTGCCGCGCTGTTTGGTGAAGCCTTGCAGCCGGTGCTGACCTTCACTTCGCCCCGTGCGTGGGCGTTCACGCTGCTGGGACTGGACCGGTACTGTGCGGGCTATCCCGAAGACAGGGCGGCCGACGCAGTCCGGACCGAGCTGGCCCGCCGCCTGGAAATCCGGCTTCTGGCGAGCGAATCGGCCGATTGGGTCTGGTTCGAGGATCGGCTGACGTATGACAACGCCCGGATCTGCGAGGCGCTGATCCGCACCGGGCTGGCCACCAATGCCAGCCACATCACCGACGCCGGGCTGCGCAGCCTGCGCTGGCTGCTCGCCGTCCAGACCGCCCCGGCGGGTCATTTCCGCCCGGTCGGATCGCAAGGCTTCATGCTGGATCGCAGCCCGCCGCTGGCGTTCGACCAGCAACCGGTCGAGGCAGCCGCCACGATCAGCGCCTGCATCGCCGCCCACGCGAGCGGCGCGGCGGGGCCGTGGCGCGCCGAAGCCCGCCGTGCGTTTGACTGGTTTCTGGGCACGAACGATCTGAACGTGCCGCTGGTCGACATCGCCACCGGCAGCTGCCGCGACGGCTTGCACCCGGATCGGGCCAACGAAAACCGGGGGGCGGAATCGGTGCTGTCCTATCTGCTGGGGCTGGCTGCGCTGCGCCGGTTCGAAATCGCAACCGACACCAACGACGGCCGCTTGCCGACCCCGCGCGCAATTCCTGCCGCTGTGGCAGCCTAGGAGCACCATGACCACCACCCCGTTCTTCAATCGCCAGGCGCTCCACCTTATGCCCGATCCGTCGCGCGTGGTGGTGCGGCCGTTCCGTCCGGCGGTGGAACCGCGCGATTTCAACACCGTCGACAAGACCCGCGCCAACCACATCGTCGAGCGGGTGCTGGCGCTGGACGCGTCGGAGGTAAAAGCCCTGCTGGCCGCAACGCTCGACAATTTCGACGGTCGCCACCGCAACCTGCTGACAAAGTTCGAACGTCGCGCAGAGGAGATGGAAGACGCATTTTGCAGTCATGACAGCTTCACCCCGATGCAACGCCAGCTGGTCGGGGCCTATTTCATGCACGAATACAGCTTTGAAGCGGCGGCGCTGTTCAATCCCAGCATCATCATGCACCCGGATCAGTCCGGTGTTCCGGAAGGCTGCGGGCGGTTCGTGATGAGCCTGCGCGCGGTGGGCGAAGGGCACGTATCTTCGCTGACCTTCCGGTCGGGCATGGTCGCGGCGGACGGCACCGTGTCGATTGATTCGCCCGCGCGGCTGGCGAGCGTTCCGGAAGTGACCGCCCGGACCGGCGATCATCTGGAACTGGCGTTCGACCAGACCGGCGACATTACCGAACGGGTGATCTTTCCCGTCACCGAAATGCAGGCCAACGGGATCGAGGATGCCCGGTTCGTGGCGTTCAGCGATCAGGGCAAGACCACCTATTACGCCACCTATACCGCCTATAGCGGGCGCGAAATCCGGTCCGAACTGCTGGAAACACAGGACTTCGTGTCATTCCGGATGACCCCGCTGACCGGCCCGGCCGCGCGCAACAAGGGCATGGCGCTGTTCCCGCGCAAGATCGATGGCCAATATGCCATGATCGCGCGCCACGATAACGAAAACCTGCACCTGATCATGTCCGATAACGTGCACGACTGGGGCCTGGGCAAAGCGGTCCTGAAACCGAAGTATCCCTGGGAATTCGTCCAGATCGGCAATTGCGGATCGCCGATCGAACTGGATGAAGGGTGGCTGCTGTTCACGCACGGGGTCGGCCCGGTCCGCCGCTATGCGATCGGGGCAGTGCTGCTGGACAAGGATGATCCAAGCCGCGTGATCGCCCGCTCGAAAGTGCCGCTGATCCAGCCCGACCAGTCGGAGCGCGAAGGCTATGTGCCGAACGTGGTCTATACTTGCGGCGGCATGAAGCTGGGGGACCGGATCGTCCTGCCCTATGCCATTTCCGACACGTTTTCCACCGTCGCCACAGTCCGGATCAGCGCGTTGTTGAGCCTGCTGGTGGAATGAAAGGTCCGCTCCCCATGCCCAGCAAACCCGCCGCCAGAAAACCAGCAGCCAGCAAACCCACAGCCAGCGAAGCCCGCACCCTGCACCGGCATGGGATCCGGCGCGTGCGCGGCGCGATCTATGTGATTGGCAATGGCCGCTATGCCAGCTTGCCCGATGCCGTGGCGCAGGCCCGTCTTCTGGCCGGAGCAGCCGCATACTTCGCCAACTGATCCCCGCCTTTGGTGACCAACGCAAAACCGGCGCCGGAATGGAAGCAATCCACTCCGGCGCCGGTTTTATCTGCTGCGACCGCGATTAGCGGCAGCGAACATCGCGGGTGGAGACGGCCCGGCCGATGATCGCACCGACGCCAGCACCCAGGATCGTGCCCAGCAGCTTCGAATCGCCCGGCGCGATCACGTTGCCCAGCACCCCGCCCGCCAGTACGCCGACGATCAGCCCGGTCGTGCCGTCGCTGCGGCGGCAGTAATACCGGTTGTCGCTACCGCGATAGATCCGGTCGTTGCGGTTGAGCTGGCGTTCCCGGTAGCGTGAACCGTCACGGTAATACCGCGCCGCATCATAGCTGCCATAAGCCGGGTCCGGACGGGCATAGTCATAATTACGATAGTTGCGGTAGTCGTCACCCGGCCTGCTGGTATCGTAACCGGTGCAACCGGCGAGTAACAGCGATGCCGAAGACAGCGCAAGAAGCATGGTCCGCATAGTCCAACCTTTCCATGAAAATGGAACAAGTAAACCGCAGGCAGAACAGATTGTTCCAGTTGCCCAGGCCGAAAAATCAGCCGCCTGCGCGCCAGTCGGAACTTTTTGGCCGATCAGCCGTTTGACAATCAGACGGGTTGCCTGATTGGGGGTTACACGCACGAAGGAGATTTGGTTATGCCGCTCATCAACGTGGTGGTCGCACTTATCGTTGTCGGGGTCTTGCTCTGGCTGATCAACAATTACCTGCCGATGGACGGCAAGATCAAAAACATCCTGAACGGGGTCGTCATTATTGTCGTGGTGCTGTGGCTGTTGCAGGTGTTCGGCGTGATCGGTGCGCTCAGCAGCTTCACGCTCTGACAGTAATTTCCCGGGCGCGGAACCAAACCGGTCCGCGCCCGTTTAATCCGCAGAACGCACAGCGTTTGTGCCGACCAAAGGAGAACCTTCATGGGTGAATTCATCGACAAAGCCAAAGGCGCTGCAAACGAAGCTATTGGCAAGGCCAAGGTTGCCGCTGGCAAGCACACCGACAATCCCGAAATGGTTGTCGACGGCGCGCAGCAGCAAGTCCGCGGCAAGGCTCAGAAGCTGGTCGGCGAGATCAAAGGCGCTGCTGGCGACAAGCTCTGATCCCGGCCTGACCGGGTTCAAGCAATAAACGAAAATTGGCAATACTTTACACCGAGTTTTTGCCAATCGGCCAGGAGCGCAGTCCAATGACTGTGTTTCTGGCCGCATTGCTTTGACGGGTGACATATTATTGTTCCGGGCGGCGGAACAAGCGCTTCGTCAGGTAGTTACACCTGTCGAGAAATGGGGATCTCCCCAGTTCACGGAGTAAAGTTTCATGCGCAAGCATCTCTTCGCGGCCGGCGTTGCCGTCGCTGCACTTATCCCGTCTGTCGCCATCGCGCAGGACTGGAACCGTCCAGCGGGTCAGACCCAGGCCGAAGCCCAGGCTCAATCCCAGTCCAGCTGCGAGCGCCAGCGCTCGACCCGCGTGATCGCCACGGTTGGCGGAGCCGGCGTTGGCGGCGTGCTGGGCAATGTGATTGCCGGTCAGGGCGACAAGACGCTCGGCACGATCATCGGCGCGGTCGGCGGAGCGGTGCTGGGCAACCAGATTGCCAAGCCGTCAGGCGATTGCAATCAGGCCTATGGCTATTACGATGAAGCCAACCGCTGGCACGCCACCGGCGTCAGCTCTGCCGCTGCGCGCGGCTATTTCGATCGCACGGGCAACTGGGTCGAAGGTCCGCCGAACGGGCGCTACGGCGATGACAATCGCTGGATTCCCAGCCCCCCTTCAGCCTGGGGCGATCACAACTACAACAGCGAACGCGGCTGGGTTCCGGCATCGGCCAACGGCTATTATGATCGCAACGATCAGTGGGTTCCCGGATCGGCGAGCGGTTATCATGATGCCAATGGCCGCTGGGTGCCCCGCACCGATGGCCAGCCGGACCGCCGCGCCGATGCCTATGGCTATTACGACAGCCATGGGATGTGGCACGCCAACACGGTCACCCAGGGCCGCGCGACCGGCTATTACGATCGCGACAACAACTGGGTACCCGGCACCCCCAACGGTCATTACGATGAACGCCGCAACTGGGTGCCGCACCGCGATGACGGCACCGCCAGTGGCAGCTATGACAGCCAGAACCGCTGGATCCCGGCTTCGTCGAGCGGCTATTATGACAGCGCGGGCGTGTGGATCGGCGGCACGGCGAGCGGGTATTACGATTCGCGCGGGCGCTGGGTTGCAGGCGTAACCACGGGCCATTACGACGCCAGCGGCCGCTGGATTGCCGGCACCGTGCAGGGCCGCCGCGATGCCAACGGCGTGTGGATCGCCGATCCGCAGCCGGGCTATTACGACAGCAACGGCCGCTGGCACGTCGGGACCGTGACCGGGTATTACGACAGCCGTGGCCGCTGGATCGGCACGGGCACGCAAACCGGCATGCCCGACCGCTACGATGATCGCCGCAGCATCCTGGCTCAGCTGACCACGATGGAAGAATATGTCCGCAGCGCCGCTGGTCAGCGGTCGCTCAGTCGGGCCAACCGCACCTATGCCCAGCGTGAGCTGCGGGCCATCCGCAAGCTTGAAAAATCGCGCCGCCACGATCGCAACGGCAATCTTTCCATTCGTGATGAGGCCGCCCTTCAGCTGCGGATCGATCGCCTCAGTAACCGGCTGCGGATTGGTTCACGCTGAACCGCCAGCCTCCGGTGATGTGTCTGCATTGTCAAATCCCCCTGCCGTTGCAGGCACACGACTGACCCGCCGTCTCCTTTCAGGAGGCGGCGGGTCTATTTCTGGCTGATGAACGAGACTGCGGATCGAATCGCGCAGGCCGGACGATTGCATGCCAGCCTTCGGGTTGCGCCGTGATACAGCGGCTTAACGCCGCATTGGTCGCAGTGCGCTGGCTTGGGGAGAACCGGAACGAATCCGGAGCCGGGACCGGTTTGCACTTTGTATGTTGACCGACCAAGTAGGGGACAATCATGAATAGCGCCTATCCCCCAGTCACCGCTTCGGCCGGAACGCTGGCGATGGCGCTGATCATTTCGTCGCAGGCACCGCTGGTGCTGCTGGATGGCGACCTGACGGTCGTGGCGGCCAGCGCTTCGTTCTATCGCCGGTTCGGCCTGATGCGGACCGGGCCGGGCCGCGACCGCTTCGCCGACCTCGGCGGCGGCGAATGGAATGTGCCGCAATTGCTGGTGCTGCTGAAGGCCACTGCGGCCGGACGCCCCGAGATCGAGGCCTATGAGATGGATCTGGTCCGCCCGGGCCAGCCCGTCTGCAATCTGGTGCTGAGCGCGCACAAGCTGGATTATGACGCCGCCGTGGGGGAACCCCGGATCGTCCTGGCGATCACCGATATCACCGCCGCGCAGCTGGCCAATCGGCAGAAAGATCAATTGCTGCTCGAAAACCGCATGCTGATGCAGGAACTGCAGCACCGGATCGCGAACAGTTTGCAGATCATCGCCAGCGTGCTGTTGCAAAGCGCCCGCAAGGTCAATTCCGAGGAAACGCGCAACCACCTGAAGGATGCGCACCACCGGGTCATGTCGATTGCCACCCTGCAAAAGCAGCTGGCCACCACCCAGGACGGCGACGTTGTGCTGGGCAGCTATTTCGCCGAGCTGTGCGAGAGCATTGCCGCATCGATGATCGCCGATACCGATAACTTTACGTTGCGCGCCGATGTCGATGACAGCGTGGTCGATGCGCGCGTATCGGTCAGCCTGGGGCTGATCGTGACCGAACTGGTCATCAATGCGTTGAAACACGCATTCACCGACAATCGCCCAAGCGGCGCAATCGTGGTGTGGTTCCGGTCGACCGACACCGGCTGGACGCTGCGGATCGAAGACGACGGGGGTGGTTTTGCAGCCGACGTGGAATCCAGCCTGCCGGGACTGGGCACCGGCATTGTCGAGGCTTTGGCCAGTCAGCTTGACGCAACCGTGACTACCATGACCACCAGCGCCGGAACGCATGTTACGATCAACAAAGGCTGACCGGGATCGGGGCCTGACCTGCATCGGGGCTGACTGGCGTCACAGCCTGACTGGCGCGGAACTTTCAGATGGCCCGGTGGTTCTCTACAGGCACTGCGGACATTCCGCCGTGCGCCGTGGCGCTGGTTCGCGCCATCAGGAAATGTCCATGAAACGACTGATGATCGGGGCGGCCTTGATCGCCCTGCTGGCAAGTCCGGTTGCCAGCGCAAAGTCAGACAACAGCCGCAGCCCGCGCGCCGAAACCCAGCAGCGCCAGGATAACCGCCAGTGGCATCCGCAAGGCAGCCGCGCGGACAAAGGGCACTGGGATAACGGACGCCACCTGGGCTGGGGCCGCGATCGCGGCAACAAGGCCCGTTGGGGCCGCGGCCAGCAACTGGGCTATAACGACTGGCGCAATGCGCGCCGGATCGATTACCGCCGCTATAACCTGCGCCAGCCCCCGCGCGGCTATGAATGGCGCCAGATCAACGACCGTTACGTCATGGCATCGACCGTCAATGGCATGATCGTGTCCGTCATCCTGCGCGGCGGCCGTTAGGCAACGCAGCTGGGCCTGCCGGGCGCAAGATCGTGTCCGGCAGGCCCGGCGCCATTCAGGTCCAACCCGGTTCGGGCCAGCTGCGGATAATCCAGCCGCGCTTCGGTGCCGGTCGCAGGGGAACTGACAATCGTGAACGTGCCGCCCAATTGCTGCGCAAAGCCCTGCATCAGCTCGCGCCCCATCGAATAGCCAGGTGTCGAACTGTCGAACCCCGCCCCGTCATCGACCACCCGCAAGCTGGCCTGCCCATCGGGCAGCAGGCAGAACGTCATCCGGATCGTACCACTGCGCCCGTCCGGAAAGGCATAGGCATAGGCGTTGGTCAGCGCCTCCACGGCGAACAGGGCCAGCGGCAGCGCGCTGTCGAGCAGAATAGGCAGCGGATCGGCCTGACAGCTCATGGTCACTTCCCCGCGTTCGCGGTTCCACAGCCGGAATTGCGCGCACAGGTCAGCCACCAGCCGCCCGACGTCCAGCGCGGCAATGCTGCCGTCATCGTCCTCTTCATACAGGATCCGGTGAATCAGCGCGAGCGCACCGATCCGCGCCCTGGTCTGCCCCAGCGCTTCGCGCGCTTCGGGGTGGGTAGCCCGGTTGGATTGCATGTTGAGCAGGCTGGTGATGATCTGGAGGTTGTTCTTGACCCGGTGATGGACTTCATGGGTCAGCGCCTTGCACACCGCCTCGCGCCGTTCGATCAACCCGGCCAGATCGTCCAGATCACGGCTGAGATCGGCCAGCCCGGCCGGTGCGCGGGTCAGTGCCGGGGAACCCACAACATAGACTCCGCTGGCAATTTGTGCAGCTTGCTCACGCAATTTGGCGACCCAGAAATCCATCCGTCAGGCCACCCTGTCCAGCCAGGAATCGTCGGGCGGACCATCAATCAGCAGCGCCAGCGCCTTGCGCCCGCGGGCCAGACGGCTTTTGATCGTGCCGACCGCGCAGCCGATGATTTCAGCCGCTTCCTCATACGTCGCGCCGTTTGCACCGATCAGCAGCAACACCTCGCGTTGCTCAGGCGGCAACTGCTGCAACGCCCGGGACACGTCGGCCAGGTGGATCGCATCCTGCTGCGAAGGAGACTCGACCAGCACCCGTTCGGCCACTTCGGGATCCCAGCTGGTCATCCGCTTGTCGCGGCGGATGGTCGAATAGAACTGGTTGCGCAGGATCATGAACATCCACGCGCGGAAATTGGTGCCGGGGGTGAAACTGGCCCGCGCCGCCCAGCCGCGCAGCATTGCGTCCTGCACCATGTCATCGGCGATGTCGCGCCAGCCGCACAGGCCGCGCGCGAACGACCGCAGCGACGGGAGCAACGCGACCAGCTGATCGCGGAACAGCCGATCGGCAGCCGCCGTTGCCGGGGTGACCGGCGGGGGCGCGACATCTTCGGTCGGTCTGGGAGGCCCGGCTGCTGCGGACACTCCGGTCATTGCGAGGGCCGACTCGTCGCGGCGGCAATTTTCGCATCGATCTCGTCCAGGATGCGCATGAAGTCTTCGGGCAGTTCCTCGCTGGCAACGTCCTGGTGCAACTGCTGCAACGCGGCGGAAACAGGATCGAACGCGGTATTGATGCGGCGCATTCGCTTGCCTTTCGGATTATGATTGTCGGCCATGCAGTCCTGCTGAAAGCGGTGTGAATTGCGGAGAGAACCAGCGATAACGCAAAAAGTTTCATCGCCGGGGGAACTTTATTGCACCGATGCAGTTTTTACGTTGCCGACCCAAGGAGTGCACATGTCTCTGAAAGACGAACTGGGGCATCAACTGCCCTACTTGCGCCGTTATGCGCGCGCGCTGACCGGATCACAAACCCGTGGCGATGCGGCGGTGCGCGATGTGCTGCAAACCGTGCTGGCGGCTCCGCAGCATTTTGATCTTGCCTGCCCCCCGCGTGAGGAGCTGTTCCGCATGTTTCACCGGCACTGGACCGGTGCTGCTGCGGGCGATGGCGGCGACGGGCCGGTCGGGCACCTGGCCATGCATCCGCGTCAGGCCTTGCTGTTGACCGCGATGGAGGGTTTTTCGGTTGCCCAGACGGCGGAAATCCTGGGCTGCCCGGTGGCCGATGTGGCCGCCGAAATCGACGCCGCCCGCGAGGCGATTGCCGACAGCCTCAAATCGCGCGTGATGATCATCGAGGATGAGGCGATCATCGCGATGGACTTGCGCTCGATCGTCGAGGACCTGGGCCATACCGTCGCCGGGGTGGCCCGGACGCGGACGCAGGCGGCCGCTCTGGCCAACGCCACCCGGCCCGAACTGGTGCTGGCGGACATCAGTCTAGCTGACGGCTCCAGCGGGATCGATGCCGTGAAGGACATTCTGGAGGCGATGGATGTGCCGGTGATCTTCATCACGGCATTTCCGGAACGGTTGCTGACCGGCGAACGGCCAGAACCGACCTATCTGATCACCAAACCGTTCGCTCCCGAAACCGTGGCAGCAACAATCGGCCAGGCTTTGCTGTTCCACCGCGAGTCGGCGGCGCTGGAGATCGAGGCGGTCGATTGAGGCGAATCCGCCTGATCCCGCCCGTTCCGGCCAGTTCTGCGACGGGTTGATCGCAATTCAGTCACGTGAGTTTCACAAAAGTCGCATCGCCCTGTAACAGGCGCTGCCTATTCGCCCCCGGACGTTCAAACCGGGGGTACCCATGCATAAGTTGACTGCTTTCCTGCTGACCAGCACCGCGTTCTTCGCCGCGCCGGCATTCGCACAATCCGCCATTCCCGCCGCTGACGAGACGGTCGCCGAAGCCGATGCGATCGTCGTGTTCGGCAAGGGCGAGACCCGCCAGGTGCAGGAAGTGAAGGCGGCCGATATCGCCGTCATGCTGCCTGGCACCAGCCCGATCCGCGCGATCGAAAAGCTGCCCAGCGTCAACATCCAGTCGGCTGACGCGTTCGGCAACTATGAATGGTCGACCCGCGTCACCATCCGCAGCTTCAACCAGAATCAGCTGGGCTTCAACTTCGACGGCATTCCGCTGGGCGACATGAGCTATGGCAACCACAACGGCCTGCACATCAGCCGCATCGTCAGCCCGGAAAACATCGGCGTCGTGCGCGTTTCGCAAGGTGCGGGCGCGATCAGCACGCAATCGACCAACAACCTGGGCGGCACGGTCGAATCGTTCTCGATCGATCCGCTGGACCGCGCTGCAGCGCAAGTGAACGCCACTTATGGCAGCAAGAACACGGTGCGCGGCTTCGCCCGCCTGAACCTGGGCACTGCCGATGGCGTGCGCGGGTTCGTGTCGTACGGCTTCGGCTCGACCGACAAGTACAAAGGGAGCGGCGTGCAGGACCAGCACATGGTCAACGCCAAGCTGGTGGCCCCGCTCGGCGCGGCCACGCTGGACGCATGGTTCAGCTATTCCGACCGGCGCGAGCAGGACTATCAGGACATGTCGCTCAGCATGCTGACCCGGCTTGGCCATGACTGGGACAACACCTACACCGACTATGCCCGCGCGATCCTTTATGCCGATATCGGCAACAATCGCGGTGAAACCGGCGCGCCGATTTCCAACGCAGCGGCGGGGACCGTCTATCCGGGCGGCGTGACTTCGGCCGACGATGCCTATTATGACGCCGCCGGCCTGCGCAAGGATACGGTTGCGGCCATCGGCATCAAAAGCCCGCTGGGCGAGAACGTCGACGTCGCGCTGCGCGGCTATTACCACCACAATCGCGGCATGGGCCTGTGGGCCACGCCCTATGTCGCCAGCCCGAACGGCACGCCGATCTCGATGCGCACGACCGAATACCGGATCAACCGCGGCGGCCTGTTCGGTTCGGTCAAGCACACCACCGACAACAACACGCTGACCGTCACCGGCTGGTGGGAAACCAACAAGTTCAACCAGGCCCGCCGGTTCTATGACTTCAAGAGCCGCACCGAAGCCGGTCGCGATTTCCGCGAATATCCGACCAACCCGTTCTTCACCCAGTGGGAATTCGATTTCGATACCACCACGCTGCAATACTCCGTCGAAGACCAGATCAAGCTGGGCCAGCTGAAGCTGAACTTCGGCTGGAAGGGCTTCAAGGTTTCCAACGAAGCCACGGCTGTCGTCCGCGCGAGCTTCCCGCAGGGCAAGATCGACGCGACCGACTGGTTCCAGCCGCACGCCGGTATCGCCCTGTCGATCACCGAACAGGCCGAAGTGTTCGCCGGGTTCACCCAGGCAACCCGTTCGTTCGCATCGGCCACCACCGCCGGTCCGTTCTCGACCAACCAGACCGGGTTCGATTCGATCCGCACCACGCTCAAGCCGGAAAGCTCGGACACGTATGAGCTGGGCGCGCGTTACAACGATCCGGTGTTCAACGGGGTGATCGGGGTTTACCTGGTCAACTTCCACAACCGCCTGCTGGCCGCGGCCAGCGGTCCCAGCATCGTCGGCAGCCCGTCGGTGCTGCAGAACGTCGGTTCGGTCCGCTCGGTCGGGTTCGAAGCGGCGGGCGACGTGAAGCTGGGCGGCGGGCTGAGCCTGTTCGCATCCTACAGCTACACCGATGCAAAGTATCGCAACGACGTGTTCAACCTGTCGGGCGTGCTGCTGGCCGCGATCAAGGACAAGACCGTGGTCGACAGCCCCAAGCACATGCTGCGCGGTGAACTCAGCTATGATCAGGGTCCGGTGTTCGGGCGGATCGGTGTGAACTACATGTCGAAGCGGTTCTTCACTTATACCAACGATCGCTCGGTCCCCGGCCGCGCGATTGTCGATGCGTCGCTGGGCTATCGCCTGACCGACGGGATCGAACTGCAGCTGAACGCCACCAACCTGCTGAACAAGCAGTATATCGCGACGATCGGTTCGGGCGGGTTCGGCAACAGCGGGGATCGCCAGACCCTGCTGGTCGCCGCGCCGCAGCAGTTCTTCGCCACGCTGAAGGCCGGGTTCTGATCCCAGCTTTGGCAGTGAAACAAGGGGCGGCAGGTGCAAACGCGCCTGCCGCCCTTTTGCCTGACAAGTCCCTGTTCGCGTGGCACCACTTGCGTGCCGCCAATTTTCGGAGCCGACCATGACCGACGCATTTGCCATCACCCGCCGCACGACGCTGGCCGGCCTTGCCGCTGGCACTGCGCTGACGCTGACCGCAACCGGGGTGCGCGCTGCTGAACCGGCGAGCCATGGGCTGTTCCGGCACGGCGTGGCGAGCGGCGATCCCGATGCCACCAGCGTAGTGATCTGGACCCGGATCACCGCCAGCGTGCCGACCCCGGTCGAATGGGAAGTGGCGCACGACGCCGATTTCAAACGGCTCGCCGCATCCGGCCGGGCCGAGGCGCATGGCGATGCGGACTACACCGTGAAAGTGCTGGTCACCGGGCTGCGCGCGGGCGGGCGTTATCATTACCGGTTCCGGGCAGGCGGCATGATCTCGCCCGCCGGGCGCACCCGCACTTTGCCGACCGGACGGCTTGACCGGCTCGGCATCGCGCTGGCCAGCTGCTCCAACTATGCCTTCGGGTTCTTCAACGCCTACGCCGCCATCGCCCGCGACAGCGGGGTCGATTTCGTGCTGCACACCGGCGATTACATTTACGAATACGGAGCCGATGGCTGGGGCGCGGACACTGCCCGCAAACTGGGCCGGGTTCATCAGCCCGCCCATGAAATCATCAGCCTAGCCGATTACCGCACGCGCCATGCGCAGTATAAAACCGATGCCGGCGCCCAGGCGATGCACGCCGCGCATCCGCTGCTGGCCTGCTGGGATGACCATGAAAGCGCCAACAACCCGTGGATCGGCGGCGCGCAGAACCATCAGCCTGACACGGAAGGCGATTGGGCGGCGCGCCGCGAAGCGTCGATCCGGGCCTATTTCGAATGGATGCCGGTGCGCGAACCGGTGGCTGGCCGGACCCGCGCGCAGTTCTGGCGCGGTTACAGCTTTGGCGATCTGGCCACGCTGTTCACGCTTGAAACCCGCCACACGGGCCGCGCCGAACAGGTCGATTATCTTCCCTACGCCGACAAGTTCACCAGCCGCGCCGATGCCGAGCAGATGGAGCGCGAGGCGATCAATGCCCCCGGCCGCGCGATGCTCGCCGCGGAACTGGAAGCCGATCTGGACGCCGCGCTGCGCCGCTCGGTCACGCAGCGTCAGCCGTGGCGGCTGATCGGCAACCCGATGCCGATTGCCCGCACCCGCGTGCCCGATGTCGTCGCTCAGGGCCTGATGCCCGATCCCTTCACCACCCCCGGCGCATCCGACGATGCCAAGATCCTGGCGTGGAAAGGCAAGTGGAACCTGCCGTTCTATCCCGACACCTGGGACGGCTATGAATGGGCGCGCGAACGACTCTATGCGCTCAGCCGCAAGGCCGGGGCGGGCGATCTGGTGTTCCTGACCGGGGATAGCCACAGCTTCTGGGCCAACCGGCTGGCCGATGCGGCAGGCCGTCCGGCCGGGATCGAACTGGGCACGGCAGGCATCACCTCGCCCGGCGATTTCATCGGCAGCGGATTTGCACCGGACCTCTCCGAAAAGCTGGACCGCGCGTTCGAGGCGCACAATCCCGAAGTGGTCTGGACCGACAACCTGCATCAGGGTTACGTCCGGCTGGCGCTGCGCCGCAGCGCCGCACTGGCCGAATTCATCGCCGTCGACACGATCACCACGCTGTCGGACCGCACCAGCCCGCTCAAGCGGTTCGGGATTACCCGGCGCGGCAAGGCGCTGCGAATGGAGGAGCGCCCCGCCTGATCACCCACCCGGCGCGCATAAACCCGCTGCTCCTGACGGCGTTTTCGTGAGGGTCTGGGCCCCATGAGTGCGGCGCTGGGGCGACTGCGCGGGTTTTTGGGCAACGCACTGCTGGTTCCCGCAGGCCGCCGGATGGTGCCCACGGCCTTCGCCCATGGCCGATGTGCCCTTCGCTGCTTAAACGGGGGAAGGTGATGCAATGGCTGCTGCTCTCATCGAGCCGCTCGCGTCGGCATTGGCACAATATCCGCGCCTTTGCGCAGTACATCAAGGTGGCCGCTCCACCATTGAGACATTGCCACACGCTCATTCCAGTGCGCGCCCCGGTGATAGGCAGCGCCCACCTTGTCGGTGTCACTCTCATCACTCGCGTAACCCAGCCGCCGCAAACCCGCGTTGACTGTGATCTCACTCATGGGCCGCGTGCGGGTGCGGATGGAAGGGAACACGTAGCCATTCGGCCCGGTGACAGCCTGCACTTGCCGGAACAGCTCTACGGATTGCCTCGATAAGGGGACATGATGCGCCTTACGCATTTTCATCTTGCCCGCCGGGATTATCCACAGCGCGCCGTCCAGATCGAACTCGTTCCATTCGGCGTGGCGCAACTCGCCGGGACGGACGAACACGTGCGGCGCAATCTGCAACGTCAGCTTTGTCATGCCGCTGCCATCATATTCGTCGATGGCGCGCAGCAACGGCCCGACCTTCTTTGCATCGGTGATAGCGCCATAGTGCGTGACGATCAGCGCGGTCAGCGCGCCGCGCAAATCGCGGGTAGGGTCGGACGCCAGCCGCGCAGTCGCCACGGCATAGCGGAACACCGCGCCCGCCAGTTGCAGGCTTCGCCGCGCGCTTTCCAGTTTACCTTTGCCTTCGATCCGGCGAATGGCCGTCAACACGTCCGCTGGTTCAATCTCGCCGATGGGCAATTTGCCGATGGAGCCGCAAACCAGCGAAAGCAGATATTCGCCGCGAATCGCTGTGGCGGGTGCCCAGCCCCTGAAACCGTCGCGCCTGCGCTTGGCGCAATACTCGTCGGTGATTGCCTTGAACGTGTCCGCCGCCTGTATCCGGGCGCGCACCTTGTCGCGCTGCTTTTCGCGGGACGGGTCTTTGCCAAGGACGATCAGTTCCCGCGCTTCCTCCCGCCACCATCAGCCAATCTGACCGCCTTCGCGCCGGGCTTGGCGTTGCGGCTTGCGACATCAGTCAAAGCCAAGGTTTACCTAGCCTCTCCGGGGGTCCGTACCCCCAATATACCCCCAGCGTGGGGGTGTCGAGTTAGCCGTTTTGCATATACCCCCCAATCATGCCCCCAGCGACTGGTGGCTTACTGTTAACACGAGTGAACGCGTGCGGCCTGATAGCCACTGAATACCTTGGGTTTTTGGGGTTTGCCCAGCTGCCCACGAACATCGGCGGACAGGGAAATGGAGCGGGTGAAGGGAATCGAACCCTCGTATTCAGCTTGGGAAGCTGCTGCTCTACCATTGAGCTACACCCGCTCGGGCGGGAAGGCCCTTGCCACGGTGGGGATTGGTGGTCAACTGGCCGCAAACTGAAAACGAGGATGCGGCATGACGGAACACGTGATTACGATTGAGAACCGGGGCGCGATCGAGGTGGTCAGTCTGAACCGGCCGGATCGCCTCAACGCGATGAACGAACCGCTGATTCAGGCGCTGCTGGATTACTTCACCGGCCTGAACCAGCGCACCGACGTGCGCGTGGTGATCCTGCGGGCAGAGGGCCGGGCGTTTTGCGCCGGGCTGGACCTGACCGGGTGGAGCCGCGATGAAGATGCCGGGCCGATCCATCAGGGCTGGCGCACCCAGCGGCTGATCGCGGCGGTAATGCAGGCGATGCGCAAGTGCCCGCAACCGATCATCGCCTGTGCGCAAGGGGCCGCGTGCGGGGGCGGGTTCTCGCTGCTGCTGTCATCCGACGTGCGCTATGCCGCGCCGGACCTGCGGATGAACGCGGCCTATATCAAGATCGGTCTTGGCGGGTGCGACATGGGGGCGAGCTATTTCCTGCCGCGCCTCGTCGGCAGTTCGGTGGCCAGCGAATACCTGCTGACGGGCCGGTTCATGACGGCCGACAAGGCGGCGGCCTGCGGGCTGTTCTCCGAAATCGTGCCGCACGAGGCGTTGCTGGACAAGGCGCTGGCGCTGGCCGGGGAAATGCTGCTGACAGCGCCGATGGGCCTGCGGCTGACCAAGGACGCGCTCAACCTCAACATCGATGCCGGGTCGATGGAGCACGCCTTTGCGCTGGAGGACCGCCAGCAGGTGATGCTGGCGCAGACCGCCGATTCGCACGAAGCGCGCGTCGCCTTCTTCGAAAAGCGCGATCCGCGCTGGGCCAACAAGTAAGCGGGCGCGCTGGATGCGCGGCTACACCTGCGGCCTACACCTGTGACCGCCCGCGCTCCATCACCGCGCGGCGGCGCGCTTCGACTTCATCGGCGCTGACCTGACCATTGGCAGCGCTGGAGCGGGTATGTTCCAGCGCCATCCCGGCACCAAACGGCTGCGCATAGCCATCGTCGATCAGCGCCTTGTAAGCGCGGATCATGCCCGGATCGGCGGTGGCGATTTCCCCGGCCAGCTGCTTGGCGGCTGTCAGCAGTTCATCCGCTGCAACCACGCGGTTGACGAGGCCCCACGCGCAGGCCGTTTGCGCATCGAGGAAATTGCCCGAGAACGACAGTTCCTTTGCGCGGCTGATCCCGATCATCCGCGACAGCTTTTGCGACAGCCCCCAGCCCGGCATGATCCCGACCCGCGCGTGGGTATCGGCAAAGCGGGCGTTTTCGGATGCGATCAGGATATCGCAGGCCAGCGCGACTTCGAACCCGCCGGTAATCGCGACGCCGTTGATCGCGCCGATCACCGGTTTCCTGCATTGTTCGATGGCCTTGACCGGATTGGCCAGCGCATCCTCGGCATTGGCCGCGCCGAGGTTTGAGGTGTCGGCCCCCAGTTCCTTGAGGTCCAGCCCAGCGGTGAACGCGCGCGTCCCCGCGCCGGTCAGCACCACGGCGCGGATGCTATCGTCATCGTTCACGTCCAGCATCGCCGCCGCCAGCTGCGCCCGCAGCCCCCTGGACAGCGCATTCATCGCTTCCGGGCGGTTCATCGTTACCACTGCGACCGGACCGTCGCGCTCAATCGTTACCAGCATTGCCATTGCTCCTGTCACATCCGCGTCCGCGCGCTCTGCCCGTCGTCGATCCGGATCGTCGCGCCGGTCACGCATTCGCTGGCCGGAGCAACGAGGTAAAGCAGCGTCGAATCCATCTGTTCCGGCACCGGCACCCGCTTGCGCGGCAGATGGTCCGCCGGGTTACCGCCCATCCGCGCAAACATGCCGTCGGTCATTTCCGAGACAAACATGCCCGGCGCGATCGCGTTGACGTTGATGTTGTAGTGCGCCCATTCGACGGCCAGTGCCTCGGTCATGCGGGCAATCGCGGTCTTGGTCACGGCGTACAGCGCCGCGCCGCCGCCGTCATAGCGGAAGTGCGCGACCGAGCTGATGTTGACGATCCGGCCGGGCTTTTTGGCCGCGATCAGCCGCCGCGCGACTTCGCAGGCCAGAATCCATGGCCCGCGCAGGTTCACCCCCAGCACCTGATCGATCAACTCAACGCTCATCTTGTGGGCGCGCTGGGCATCGGGCATCCCGGCGTTGTTGATCAGGATATCGACCGTGCCGAACGCGGCTTCGGCGGCGGCGACGGCGGCGATCACGGAATCGGCATCGGTCGCGTCCATCTGAACGGCCAGCGCCTGTCCGCCCGCTGCATTGATTTCCGCCGCCAATGCTTCCAGCCGGTCGATCCGGCGGGCGCAGAGCGCCACCCTGGCGCCTTTCGCGGCCAGCACGCGGGCAAAGCGCGCGCCAAGGCCGGACGAAGCGCCGGTGACGAGGGCGACGCGCCCGGTCAGGTCGTCACTGGTGTAAGGCAGGGGATATTCGCTCATGTCAGTTGCTCCATTGGGTTTCGATGGCCGCCAGCCGCCCGCGCCAATCGAGCTGCGGGGCGAGCGCGGTGAATTCCTGCGCCAGCCGCGCGGTCAGGTCCGCCACGGGTTCGACGGCGTCGATCAGCGCCACGCTTTGTCCGGCGCTGAACGTATCGCGCCAACCGCGCACGCCTTCGGGCATCGGGATTTTCCCGCCCGCGATCTGCTCTGCATCAAGGCCGACGGCTTCGAGCGAATCGCGGATCCAGTTGGCGGGTATGCCGTTGATCGCCGCCGACACAACGATCCGGTCAATCCCCGTGCCTGCGATCATGCTGCGATGGCCCGGCACCACGCCGCTTTCGGGCGTCGCGATGAACCGTGTACCCATGCAGGCGATATCCCCGCCCAGCGCCAGCGCGCCGTAAATGCCCGCCGCATCGGCAATCCCGCCCGCGACGATCAGCAGGCCGTCGTAAACCCGCCGCACCGCCGGAACGAACGCAAACGGGGTGAGGAACCCGGTATGACCGCCCGCGCCGCTGCACGTCACCATCAGCCCGTCGACACCGGCTTCCAGCGCCTTTTCGGCGTGGCGCATCGTGGTAACGTCCTGCACCACGCGTCCGCCCCAGCCGTGGACCCGCTCCACCAGCCGCGACGGATCGCCCAGGCTGGAAAGCACCAGTGGCGCA
This sequence comes from Novosphingobium sp., assembly GCF_030699305.1. Lineage (GTDB taxonomy): Bacteria > Pseudomonadota > Alphaproteobacteria > Sphingomonadales > Sphingomonadaceae > Novosphingobium. Next base: position 432,135 of record NZ_JAUYNB010000010.1, on the reverse strand, counting down.
GCGTATTTTTCGAGCAGCGCCAGCTTGGCCTCGCCCGTTTCCACCGTCGCGATCCGGCTGGGCAGGTTGACAATCGGCGGCGCGCCGCGGGTTTCTGCCAAGGCCGCCAGATACCGCTCGAATTCATCGAGCGGCGTATAGATCCCGCCCTGCCAGCCCGCGATCACGCCCGCGTCCGCGCAGGCCACTGCCAGCGGCACGGATGAGGCAAAGCTCATCGGTGCGCACATCAGTGGCAGGGCCATTTTTTCGAACATGCTGGATTTCCCCGTCCGGTTGTGCTTGGCGAAAATTCAATCGCGCGGTTAAATTGCACGATGAACGGCCAGACCGGCCTTGGCAAGCAGGGGAATTGAGCGATGAGCACGCCGCGCGCACTGGAAATCGGGGAACGGGTCGAACGCTTCGTGCGGGACGTGGTGATCCCTTATGAAACCGATCCCCGGCGCGACCACCACGGCGCGCCGCTGGACGAGCTGGTCTATGAAATGCGCGAAAAGGCCCGCGCGGCTGGTGTGCTGACGCCGCATGTCTTCCCCGATGGCGGCCACCTGACCCAGCTGGAAACGGCTTATGTCCTGCAAAAGTCTGGTCTTTCGCCGCTGGGGCCGCTGGCGGTCAACACGATGGCGCCGGACGAGGGCAACATGTACCTGCTGGGCAAAGTCGGCAGCCCGGAAATCAAGGACCGGTTCCTGAAGCCGCTGGTCGATGGCACGGCTCGCAGCGCCTTTTTCATGACCGAACCGGCGCTGGAAGGCGGCGCTGGCAGCGACCCGTCGATGATGCAGACCACCTGCCGGCTTGATGGCAACCACTGGGTAGTGAACGGCCGCAAGGCGTTCATCACCGGGGCCGAGGGGGCCAAAGTGGGTATCGTCATGGCCAAGGCGGACGATGTGGTCGCAGGCGGCGGGGCCTGCATGTTCCTGGTCGATCTGCCCGACCCGGCAATCCGGATCGAACACGTCCCCAACACCATCGACAGCTCGATGCCCGGCGGCCACGCGACCGTTGTGATCGACAACTTGCGCGTTCCGGCCGACCAGATGCTGGGCGAGGCCGGCGAGGGGTTCAAGTATGCGCAGATCCGGCTGTCCCCCGCGCGCCTGTCGCACTGCATGCGCTGGCACGGCTGCTGCGAACGCGCGCACGAAATCGCCAGCGACTATGCCAACCGTCGCTCGGCCTTTGGCAAGACCCTGATCGACCACGAAGGCGTGGGCTTCATGCTGGCGGAAAACCTGATCGACCTGAAGCAGGCCGAACTGATGATCCAGTGGTGCGCCGGGGTGCTCGACACCGGCTCGCTCGGCACGGCGGAAAGTTCGATGGCCAAGGTCGCCGTGTCCGAGGCGCTGATGCGGATCGCGGATCGCTGCGTACAGGTGATGGGCGGGATGGGTGTGACCGACCACACCATCGTCGAACAGATCTTCCGCGAGGTCCGCGCGTTCCGGATCTATGACGGCCCGACCGAAGTTCACAAGTGGAGCCTGGCCAAGAAGATCAAGCGCGACTGGAAAAACGCGCAAGCCCACTAACCACTCTTCCATCCCCATCTCCGTTCGTGTCGAGCGAAGTCGAGACACATTGGCACTGCGCGCGCGTGTCTCGACTTCGCTCGACACGAACGGGGGGACCGCGGGGGTAGGTTAGCGGCTTAACCGCCCGCCGCTTCGACCGCGTCGCGCAGGCGCTCCTTGCCGAACCACATTTCCGAACCCAGGAAAAAGGTCGGTGAGCCGAACGCCCCGCGCGCGACGGCGGCTTCGGTGTTGGCGACCAGCCGGGCCTTCACCGCCGGATCGGCGGCCAGATCGGCCAGTTGTCCGGCGGGCAGGCCCACGGCGGTCAGCGCGCGGTCCCACACGTCGGGCAGGTCCAGTTTCAGGCCTTGCTCCCACATGCCCTTGAACATCGCGTCGTTATAGGCCCGCGCGCAGCCCAGTTCCTGCGCTGCCACCGCGCCGCGCATCATCAGCAGGGTGTTGACCGGGAAATGCGGGTTCATCACGAAATTGGTGATCCCATGCGCGGCCATGAAGCGCTGCATTTCCAGGCGGTCATACGCCACTTTCGCGCCGATGTGGCCATAGGCGGCCATGGGCGACTGATTGCCGATCGCCTTGAAGATGCCGCCCAGCAGCACCGGGACATAGCGGAACGCAACCTTGCCGCCCGCCACTGCCGCCGGAATTGCGCGGTGGACCAGATAGGCGTTGGGGCTGCCGGTATCGAACAGGAACTCAATCTCGCGCGCCATCACCAATTCTCCCCGGCTGTGCAGGTTTACTTGCGCTCCAGCGCGATCACGGCGACCGTAAAGCGTGACAGGCAGACCAGCTTGCCGCCCTCATCCTCGATCCGGATCGTCCAGACCTGGGTGGTGCGGCCCAGCGATTCCGCCCGCGCCGTGGCAAAGACAAACCCGTCATAGGCCGGGCGAATGTGGTTGGCGTTGATTTCCATGCCCACGCCCACAAACCGGGTGCGGTCCACGCACCAGCCCGCCGCGACCGATCCGACCGTTTCGGCAAAGGCCACCGAAGCGCCGCCGTGCAGCCGCCCGAACGGCTGGCGGGTGCGTTCATTGACCGGCATCCGCGCGCGGATCCAGTCATCGCCGCAGTCGATGAATTCGATCCCCAGCCAGCCGTTCATCGAACCGGCGCCGCCCTGGGTCATGGCTTCAAGATCAGGGCGCGTCCCGCCCCACCAGATTGATGCGTTGCTCATGGCAGCGACCTCTGGCGGAAAGCGGAACGCGTGTAAACGGGATCAGAAGTTGAACCGAAGCTCGCGAAAGAGCGAATTTCGGGTTCGGCACCGGCCCGTTCCCCCGCCCGGCCACCCAACGAGATTGTATGCTCTGGGTGGCCGGGCGGGGGAGCGGGCTGGTGCCGAACGATCCGAAACGACCGTTTCGGATCAACAAGTTACGCCGCGACCGGCTCCTTGGCCTTGGTGCCAGCCCGAACCCCGTCATAGAGGAACTCGCTGCCTTCCAGATCGGTCTTGGGAATCTGGTCCTTTTCGGCCCAGTAATCCTGGTTGTGCCGCCATTCGGGCTTGTCACCGCGGCGCGGCAGCTGATCCAGCCCGCGCATCAGGTAGCCCGGATTGAAGTTGTCCGTTTCAATCCACGGGGCCAGTTCCATGCCCTGATCCTCATCACGCAGCGCGACCTCGACGCGTTTGACGCCCTTTGCGTCCATGTGATTGAGCAGGTTGCAGACGAAATCGCCCAGCATATCGACCCGCAGCGTCCAGCTGGCGCGGAAATAGCCCATCACCCAGACCAGGTTGGGCACGCCGGTGAACATCATCCCGCGATAGTTGATCGTCTTTGACCAATCGACCGGGGTATCGTCAACGCTGAACGGAATGTCGCCCATCACCGACAGGCGGAAACCCGTGCAGGCGACGATGATGTCGGCCTCGATCTCATCGCCCGAAGCGGTGCGCACGCCCGTTTCGGTGAACGTGTCGATCGTGTCGGTATAGACCGTCAGCTTGCCCTGTGCAGCGGCCTGGAAGATGTCGCCGTTGGGGCAGAACGCCAGCCGCTGCTGCCACGGGCGATACTTGGGGATGAAGTGCGGTTCGAACGGGAAGTCGGGCTTGCCGCTGAACGCGCGGACCAGTTCCTTCAGATCTTCGAACACGGCATCGGGTTCCTCGATGCAGCGCTTGGTCATCTGATCCTGATCGTACATGATCTGCTTGCGCACGACATGGTGGATGACTTCTTCCTCAACCCCCACTTCGCGCAGCCGGTCAGCCAGTTCGTTCTTGTTTTCGCTACAGAAGAAATAGGTCGGCGAACGCTGGAGCATCGTTACGTGGGCGGCCTTTTCGGCAAACGCCGGGATGACCGTGGCCGCCGTCGCGCCCGATCCGATTACCAGCACGCGCTTGCCGGTATAGTCGATGGCCGGATCCCACTGCTGCGCATGCACGAGCAGCCCCTTGAAGCGGTCCATTCCGGCCCAGTCGGGCGTGTAGGGCTTTTCGTGATCGTAATAGCCCTGGCACATCCACAGGAAGTTGGCGGTGAAGGTCACGCTGGCCCCGTCAGACTTGCGCACGGCCTGCACGGTCCACAGGTTGTCCTTGCTGGACCAGCTACAGCCGGTGATCCGGTGGCCGTAATGGATGTGTTCGCCGATCCCGTTTTCTGCGATCACATCGCCCATGTATTTCAGAATTTCTTCGGCGCTGGCAATCGGCGCACCGACCCACGGCTTGAACCGGTACCCGAAGGTGTAAAGATCGGAGTCTGAGCGCACGCCGGGATACTTGTGGGTTTCCCAGGTGCCGCCAAAGGTGTCCTTCATTTCCAGGATGGCATAGCTCTTGCCGGAGCATTGCTGCTGCAGGTGATAGGCCGAACCGATGCCCGAAATCCCCGCGCCCACGATCAGCACATCGACGTGGCTGGACGTATCGGGGGCCTGAACTGCTGCTGTTGCCATCATCTACTCTCCGGTTTTGCTTTGCGCCGACGCTGTTACGCCATTGAAGTCAGTTTCGACTCGAAACGCGATTGAAACATTGACCGCGATCAAGCGCAACAACCAACCGTAATTGGCAAGCGCAACCGGTTCGCGGTTTCGCCGCTTCGCCGCAGCAAAATGCTTGGCAGGGCAGGCACTTGTGTTAGCAGGGGCGATTGCTTGCTGGTGGAGCCTTACCTGCCCATGTCTCGAATCGCCGTCGCCGCTGTCCTGCTGTCGCTCGCTCCACTGATGGCGGTTCCCGTCCAGGCAGCCGATGCGCCGGTGGCCGCGCCGGTGGCGGTCGATCCGTTCGAGGACATCTATGCCGCGATCCAGGAATCGGCCGATATGGAGCGGCAGCTGGACCAGCTGTCCACCACCATCGCCCAGCAGATCGCCAGCGCCGATACCAGTCTGGCGATTGCCGAGGCGCGCTATCCCGGCCTGTCACAGGCGCTGGTCACAGGCTTCCGGCCGGTGCTGTCCGGCTATTCTGCGCGGGTCCGCGAAGCGTTTCGCCCGCGCATGGTCGCGGTGTTCCGCGCCCAGCTGAACGCGGGCGAGGCGCACGATGTGGCCGCGTTCTATCGCTCGCCCATGGGCAAGCGGCTGCTGGGCGGGGTGATCGAAAGCTTCGACGCCAAGGCCACGATCACCAGCGCACTGAGGGACAAGGAAGTCAGCGCCGATGCGGTCAGGGCCGATACCGATGCGGCGGTGCGCGGCGCGCTGGCGCAGTTCACCCAGGATGATTTCGCCGCGCTGGGCGCACTGGCGCAGCGCCAGCCCGGCCTGCTGAAGCTCGGCGCGATTGGCGAGGCTCTCGGCCCGATCCGCGCAGAGATGGAAAACCAGCCATTGACCGAGGCTGAGCAGCAAGCGCTGAGCGATGCGATCGTCACCTCGCTCGACAAGCATATCGCGGCGGCGACGCGCAAACCGGCGGAAAAATAGCAGGCCGGCTGGGCTTGGCCCCAAATGCGGTAGCGCTATGGATTGCGGCAAATCGCGCCAGCGCCTAAGTCTGCGCGCGATGAACGGTGCCAGGCATGATTTCGCGATATTGGGCGGCGGGCTTTCAGGCGGCCTGACGGCGCTGGCGCTGCACCGCGCACGGCCCGACCTGTCGCTGTGCCTGCTGGATCAGGGCGAGGCGCTGGGCGGCAACCACCGCTGGAGCTGGTTTGGCAGTGACTTGTCCGATGCCGGGACGCAGCTGCTGTCCGGGCTGCGCCAGACCCGCTGGGATCAGGGTTATGACGTGCGTTTTCCGGCCCATGCACGCACCTTGCAGGCGCGCTACAACTCGCTCTCGTCAGAGGACTTCGACGCCGGGTTGCGGCGCGAACTGCCCGACGGCACGATCCGCACCCGTGCCATGGTCGAAACGGTCGATGCGGGCGGCGTGCAACTGACCAGCGGAGAGACGATCCGTGCCCGCGCGGTGATCGACTGCCGGGGAATCATCGCCGCGCCGGACCTGACCGGCGGCTGGCAGGTGTTCATGGGCCGCCACTTGCGCACGGCGCGCCCGCACGGGCTGACCCGGCCGGTCATCATGGACGCGGCCGTCGCCCAGCACGGGGCCTACCGGTTTGTCTATGTCCTGCCGCTGGGGCTGGATGAGCTGTTCATCGAGGATACCTATTACGCCGACAGCCCGGTGCTGGACCGGCGAATGCTGGCCAGCCGGATTCAGGCCTATTGCGATGCGCAGGGCTGGGACGGGGAAATCCTGGGCAATGAAACCGGGGTGCTGCCGGTGGTCACCGGGGGCGATTTTGCCGCGTTCCAGGCCGCGCACCGCAGCCCCGGCGTGGCCGTGGCGGGCGCGCGCGGCGGGTTCTTTCACCCGCTCACCAGTTACAGCCTGCCGCAAGCGGTGGACACGGCGCTGGCCATCGCGGCCGATGCCGATCTGCCCGGCGCGCAACTGGCCGCCCTGCTTGAAGCCCGCGCGCAGGCCCATTGGCGCGGCACCCGTTTTTACCGCCAACTTGGCACCATGCTGTTCGGAGCAGCCCTTCCAGAGGAACGTTACCGCGTGTTCGAACGCTTTTACCGCCTGAGCGAACCCCTGATCGAGCGGTTCTATGCCGCCCGCTCCACCCCGCTGGACAAGGCCCGCGTGCTGTGCGGCAAACCGCCCGTGCCGATTGGCCGCGCGCTCCATGCGCTGCGCACCCCCGGCGCCCGGCTGGAGATCGCGGCATGAGCGCGCTCGATCCGCTTGCCCCGCGCCGCGCCTGTGTGATCGGGGCCGGGTTCGGCGGCCTGGCGCTGGCGATCCGGCTGCAATCGGCCGGGATCCAGACCACGATCGTCGAAGCCCGCGACAAGCCCGGCGGGCGCGGGTATCACTGGGAAAAGGACGGCTTCACGTTTGACGCCGGGCCGACCGTCATCACCGATCCGCCGTGCCTCCAGGAACTGTGGGCGCTATCGGGCCACGACATTTCCGAAGACGTCGAACTGATGCCGGTCATGCCGTTCTACCGGCTGAACTGGCCGGACGGCACCAACTTTGACTATTCGAACGACGAAGCCGGCCTGGCCAGGGAAATCGCCCGCGTCGCCCCCGGCGATCTGGCCGGTTATGAAGAGTTCCTGCGCTATTCCGCCGGGGTCTGCGAAGAAGGCTACGTCAAGCTCGGCCACGTGCCCTTTCTGGACTTTGCCAGCATGATCAAGGCCGCGCCCGCGCTGGCCAAGTATCAGGCGTGGCGCAGCGTCTATTCGATGGTGTCGAGCTTCATCAAGAGCGAGAAGCTGCGCGAGGCGCTGAGCTTTCACACCTTGCTGGTCGGCGGCAACCCGATGACCACCAGCGCGATCTATGCGCTGATCCACACGCTGGAAAAGAACGGCGGCGTGTGGTGGGCCAAGGGCGGCACCAACCAGCTGATCGCCGGGATGGTCCGCCAGTTCGAACGGATCGGCGGCACCGTGCGGATGCATGACCCGGTGGTCCACATCCACACGGTAGGCAACCGCGCGACCGAGATCGAAACGCAAAGCGGCTGGAAGGAACGGTTCGACGCGGTCGCCAGCAATGCCGACATCATGCACACCTACCGCGAACTGCTGTCCGGCAATCCGCGCGGGGCGCAGGCGGCGCGCAGTCTGGCGCGCAAGCGGTTCTCGCCCAGCCTGTTCGTGGTCCACTTTGGCCTCGAAGGCACCTGGCCGGGCATCCCGCACCACATGATCCTGTTCGGCCCGCGCTATAAGGGTCTGCTGGACGACATCTATGAACACGGCGTGCTGCCGCAGGACTTCTCGATCTACCTGCACCACCCGACCGTGACCGATCCTGGCATGGCCCCGGCGGGCAAGTCCACGTTTTACGCGCTGATCCCGGTCGCCAATCAGGGCAAGCTGCCGATTGACTGGGAAACCGTCGGCCCGATGCTGGAAAAGCGCATCCTTGATGAAGTCGGGCGGCGGTTGATCCCCGATATCCACGACCGGATCGTGACCAAGTTCCACTATAGCCCGCGCGATTTCGGGCTGGATCTCAACGCCTATCTCGGCAGCGCGTTCAGCCTGGAGCCGATCCTGACGCAAAGCGCGTGGTTCCGCGGCCACAACCGCGATGACAAGATCGGCAACCTCTATCTGGTCGGTGCGGGCACGCATCCGGGCGCTGGGATTCCGGGCGTGGTTGGCAGCGCCAAGGCCACGGCCAAGCTGATGCTGGAAGACCTGCAATGAAACGGATCGCGGTCTATTGCGGCTCCGCCTCACCCGAAGATCCGCGCTATCTCCAGCTGGCGCATGACGTGGGCCGGACGCTGGCGGAGCGCGGGATCGGCGTCGTCTATGGCGGCGGGCGGCTGGGCCTGATGGGCGCGGTCGCCGCCGGGGCACTCGGCGCGGGCGGCGAAGTGATCGGCGTCATCCCCGAAGCGCTGGCCGGGGCGAGCGGCAAGGGCGGCGAAGTCGCCAACCATGACTGCACCGAACTGCACGTGGTATCGGGCATGCACGAACGCAAGCTGGCCTTCACCAACCTGTCTGACGGGTTCCTGACGATCCCCGGCGGGGTCGGCACGATGGACGAATTGTGGGAATCGGTCAGCTGGGCGCAGCTGGGCTATCACGCCAAGCCGGTCGGGCTGCTGAACGCCTTCGGCTTTTACGATCACCTGCTGGCCTTCAACCGCCACATGGTCGACGTGGGGTTCATCCGCCCGGCGCACCAGGGCATCCTGATCGCGGAAGCCGAGCTGGACCTGCTGCTGACCCGCATGGCCGCGCACGAACCGCACACGCCCATTTTCGCGATGAAAGTGACCGATCTGTGAGGCGAGCGCGGGCGGGCCAAGCCCGTGGTTAACCGCACCGCGCTGGTCGCGCAGGCGCGCGATTCGATCATGCGCGGGTCGAAAAGCTTTGCCGCCGCATCGCGGCTGTTCGATCCGCAGACGCGCGAACGGGTCTGGCTGCTTTATGCCTGGTGCCGCCGCTGTGACGATCTGGCCGACGATCAGGACCATGGCGGCACGCTGGGCCCGGACGCAGGGGCGCAGGACCGGCTGGCGACGATCCGCACGCTGACCGAACTGGCCTTTGCCGGTGAGGCGACCGGCGATCCCGCATTCGACGCGCTGGGGCTGGTCGCGCGTGAAACCGGGCTGACCCGCGCGATGGCCGACGATGTGATCGGCGGCTTCGCGCTGGATGCCGATGGCTGGCGGCCGCGCAGCGAGGCCGACCTGCTGCAATACTGCTTTCACGTGGCCGGCGCAGTCGGCGTGATGATGGCGGTGGTGATGGGCGTGGCCCCGGATGACGAGGAAACGCTCGACCGCGCCTGCGATCTGGGGCTGGCGTTCCAGCTGGCCAACATCGCCCGCGATCTGGACGAGGATGACGCGGCCGGGCGCAGCTATCTGCCGCTCGACTGGCTGGTGGAAGCAGACATTCCCCCCGGCGAACACATGAAGCCGCATTTCCGCCGCGCGCTGGTGCCGATTGTCGCGCGGATGTGTGCGCTGGCGCAGGATTACGAAGTGTCCGCCCGGATCGGCGCGGCCCGGCTGCCGCTCCGTTCGCGCTGGGCAGTGCTGTCGGCTGCGGGCATCTATGGCGCGATCGGGCGCGAAGTGGCGCGCGCGGGCGAACACGCCTGGGATCACCGCGTCAGCACCAGCACCGCGGCCAAGCTGGGGTTCGTGGTCAAGGCGCTGGGGCGGTGCCTGCTGCCGCCGCCGCGCCGCGCGCCTGCGCTGCCGTGGACACGCCGCCAGCTTGCGCAGCGCGCGCGCGCGGCCTAGGGGCTTGGCCCCATGCACAGCTATCCCGCCCCCGCCCAGGCCCGCGTTCAGGAAATGGTTCAGGCCGCCGCTGCCGATCCGGCGCGCGCGGTATCGTTTCAGGGCGCGCCCGGCTGCAACGGCCACCGCGCCGCGCTGGAATACGATCCCGCCTGCCTGCCGCTGCCGTGCTTCAGTTTTGAAGACGCGCTGGACGCAGTGAAGGACGGCAGCGCCGCCCGAGCGATCATCCCGATTGAGAATTCGCAGCACGGGCGCGTCGCCGATATCCACTTCCTGCTGCCCGAAAGCGGGCTGAGCATCGTCGGCGAACACTTCATGGCGATCCGCCACAGCCTGATGGCGCTCCCAAATAAGGATGGGGGTCAGGGTCCGTTTGCCGCCGCCTATTCGCACCCGCAGGCGCTCGGCCAGTCGCGCGTGTTCCTGCGCACGCGCGGGATCGTGCCGATGGCTTATGCCGATACCGCCGGGGCCGCCGCCTATGTCGCGGAAATGGGCGATCCCGCCGCCGCTGCGATTGCGCCGAAAATCGCCGCCGAACTCTATGGCCTGACAATCATCGCCGATGATGTGCAGGACGCATCGGACAACATGACCCGCTTCGTCGTGCTGGCCCCCCAGCCGCTCGACACTGCCGGTCTGGCCGGGCAGGCGACGATGACGACGTTCGTGTTCGAAGTGAAGAACATCCCCGCTGCGCTTTACAAGGCGCTGGGCGGGTTCGCCACCAACGGCGTCAACATGACCAAGCTGGAAAGCTACCAAAAGGGCGCCAGCTTTTCCGCGACCACGTTCTATGCCGACATCCTCGGCGCACCGGGCGACCCGGCGGTCGACCGCGCGCTGGAGGAACTGGCATTCCACTGCAAGGAATTGCGGATGCTGGGCACCTACCCACAGGAACGCGGGCGGGGTTGAGCGGCCTATTCTCCCAATTTCGTCATGCTGAACTTGTTTCAGCATCCATCTACCCGCAGCCACGGAACTAACCGGCGGTGCGCTGCCCGTCAGGTCGCGAATGGCAGGCATCTCTCCGCGCCGGGGGCATCATGGATGCTGAAACAAGTTCAGCATGACGTGTTTGGTGGCGGGTTTGGTCCGAATTTCCCCGCTTGCTCCGCCGCTTGCACCGTGCAACGAGTGCCCACGTGACAATTCAGGGAGCACAGGCCGCACAGGACGCTGCGCGCGATTGGCAGGCCGTGCGGGCCGATGGCTCGATCCAGTATGCCCCCGTGCCCATCCCCGACAAGCCGGTCAACGAACCACCCGAATGGCTGAAGGCGCTGGCCGAATGGCTGGAGCCGCTGGGCCGCGCGCTGGGGATGAACTGGCACGTGCTGCAATGGATTCTATTGGGCATCGCGGTGCTGGCGGTGATCTGGCTGGTCTGGCGAATGGTGGAGCCATGGCTGGCCCGCGTCCGTCCGCCTGCTGCCGACGCCGTGCCCGACTGGACGCCCGACCGCGAGGCGGCGCTGGCCTTGCTGGGCGATGCCGATGCGCTCGCCGCCGCAGGCCAGTTTGATGAGGCCGCGCACTTGCTGCTGCGGCGCAGCGTCCACCAGATCGCCGCCGCCCGGCCAGACTGGGTCCACCCTGCCAGCACCGCGCGCGAACTGGCCGCCCTGCCCGCCCTGCCTGACCGCGCCCGCAGCGCCTTTGGCCTGATCGCGGCGCGGGTGGAGCGCAGCCGCTATGCCTTGCGCGCGCTCGACGCCGCCGATTGGCAGGCCGCGCGCGAGGCCTATGCCGCCTTTGCGCTGGAACGGATCGCGGCATGAGCGCGCGAAGCGACAGCCCGTTTTCGTCCCGCACCGTACTGGGGCTGGTGGTGATCGGCGGCCTCGCGTTTCTGGCGTTCCTGTGGCTGATCGGCGCGGGACTGACCGGGGGCAATCCCAACGACGGGCAGGCCAGTGTCGGCGGCAAGGGGCTGAACGGCTATGCCGCGATGGCGGATTATCTGGAGCGACGCGGCTACGGCGTGTCGCGCGTGCAATCGCTCGCCAGCCTGAAGCAGCCGGGCCTGCTGATCCTGACCCCTCCCGCCGATGCCGATGGCAAGGACATTGCCGAAATCGTCACCCGCCGCCGCGTGATCGGCCCAACGCTGATCATCCTGCCCAAGTGGGACGCGGTGCAGGTCAGCCAGCTGACCACTGGTGCGAAGCCCGGCTGGGTCACGCTGGACGGGGTGCAGGTGCCGAACTGGACGGAGTTTTACGACGATATCAGCCTCGACCTGAAACCGATGCGCGCGGGCGGCAAGGTCGCCAGCTGGCGCGGGCTGGGGACGGGCGGCGACCTGCAATCCAGCGAAAACGTGCTGTCCGGCGCGGGCGATGCGCTGGTGCCGCTGGTAGTCGGGACCGAGGACGGGCGGGTGCTGGCGGGCTATATCGACGATGGCGATTACCCCGCGCTGCGGGACGTAGCGGAAGGGTCTGCGCCGGAACCCGATCCCGATACGGTCAATGATACGCTTTATCCGCTGGTCATGGTGTTCGAGCCGGACCTGCTCAACAATCAGGCCTTTGCCGATGCCGCCAACGCCGTGCTGGCCGAAGCGCTGGTGCGCGAAGTGCTGGACGGCGGGGACAAGGTCGTCGCGTTCGACCTGACGCTCAACGGCTATGGCCGCTCGCAAAACCTGCTGACACTGGCGTTCACCCCGCCGTTTCTGGCCGCCACGCTGTGCCTGCTGCTGGCCGTGCTGGTGGTTGGCTGGCGGGCGTTCCACCGGTTCGGGCCGCCACTGCTGGCGGGGCGAAGCATCGCGTTTGGCAAGCGCGCGCTGGTGTCGAACGCCGCCGCGCTGGTGCGCCGGACCCGACGGCTGCACCTGATCGGCGCGCCTTATGCCGATGCCGCGCGCGACCGGCTGGCCCGCGCGCTGGCCCTGCCCCACCGGCTGGACGGCCCCGCCACCGAAGCCGCGATTGACCGCGCGCTAGCGGCGCGCGCGCCAGACCTGATGCCGTTTTCCGCCGCCGCCGCCGCCCTGCGCGCCGCGCGTCGCCCCGCCGACTTGCTGCGCGCTGCGCAGACACTTCATTCGCTTGAAAGGACTCTCACCCGATGACTTCCCCGATGACCACGATGACACTGGCGGACGTCAGCACACTGGCCCGCGCGATCCGGGCCGAAGTGGGCAAGGCCGTGGTCGGTCAGGCCGGTACGGTCGATGCGCTGCTGGTCGCGCTGCTGGCGCAGGGCCACGTTTTGCTGGAAGGCCCGCCGGGCACCGCCAAGACGTTTCTGGCGCAAAGCTTTGCCGCCAGTCTGGGCCTCGATTTCGGGCGGATCCAGTTCACGCCCGACCTGATGCCGGGCGACATCCTGGGATCGAACCTGTTCAACTTCCAGACCAGCCAGTTCACCCTGACGCGCGGGCCGATCTTCTGCGAGCTGCTGCTGGCCGACGAAATCAACCGCACCCCGCCCAAGACGCAGGCCGCTTTGCTGGAAGCGATGCAGGAACGCCGCGTCACGCTGGACGGCACCGCGCACCCGCTGCCCGCCAGTTTTCTGGTCGTGGCGACGCAGAACCCGATCGAGAGCCAGGGCGTCTATCCCCTGCCCGAAGCGCAGCTGGACCGGTTCCTGTTCAAGCTGCTGGTCCCCTATCCCAGCGCAGCCGAAGAAGCGCGGATCGTGGCGACCTTTGGCGAACGCGCCGGACCGTCGCGCCCGGCCGACCTGGGGGTCAGCGCGGTGGCCAATGCGGCAGTAATCGCGGCGGCGGCGCAGGCGGTAAAGGGCGTTACGCTGGCCGACAGCGTGGTCGATTACATCGTCCGCCTGATCCGCGCGACGCGGGAAAGCGCGGACCTGTCATCCGGGGCCAGCCCCCGCGCTGCCGTGCTGCTGGCCAATGCCGCCCGTGCCCGCGCGGCGGTGGATACGCGCGAATACGTGCTGCCCGATGACGTAAAGGCGCTTGCCCCCGCCGTCCTGCGCCACCGCCTGCTGCTCTCGCCAGCGGCAGAGATCGAGGGCAAGCAGGTGGAAGCACTGGTCGCCGATCTGATCGCCGCGACGGAGGCACCGCGCTGAGCCGATGACCTTGCGTCCCGCCCTGATCCCCACCCCGCGTGCGGGCTGGCTGGTGGCCGGGGCCGCCCCGGTCGCGCTGCTGATCGGCACGCTTGCACCGGGGGCGTGGGTGATCGCGCCGGTGATCGGATTGGCGCTGGTGCTGCTGGTGCTGCTCGACGCGCTGCTGGCGGGACGGGTGGAAGACGTCGCGCTGGCCCTGCCGGGCGACAGCGAAGTCGGCGAAAGCAGCTGGCTGACGGTTGACGCAGCGTTCGGGCAAGGCCGCCCGCGACTGGTCGAGGCGGCGCTCGCCACCGATGGGCGGCTGCTGTCCGGCGGGCGCGGAACCGTTGCGCTGAGCGAACCGGAGCAGGCGGGTGCGCCGTGGAGCGGGACCCTGCACTTTGCCCCAAACCGGCGCGGGACCGGCGCGGTGGAGCGGCTGTGGCTGCGCTGGACCGGGCCGCTCGGCCTTGGCGCGCGGCAGGTTTCGCGCGGCGTGGCGGCGCAGATGCGGGTCTGGCCGAACCTCGCCCCGGTGCGCTCCCCGGCGATGCAGGCGTTCCTGAAGGACGCGCAGTTCGGCCTGATCGCGCGGCGGATGCGCGGTGAAGGCACCGTGTTCGAGGCGCTGGCCGAATACCAACCGGGCATGGACCGCCGCCGGATCGACTGGAAATCCAGCGCCCGCCACGCCCAGCTTTACGCCAAGGAGCATGAGGCGGAGCGCAACAACCAGATCGTCTTCGCGTTCGATTGCGGACAGGCAATGTGCGAGCCGGTGGACGGGCTGGCCCGGATCGACCGCGCGGTCACCGCCGCGCTGACCACCGCCTATGTCGCGCTGAAGGCGGGGGACCGGATCGCGCTGTTCGGGTTCGCCGCCCGGCCGGAAGTGTTCACGCCGTTCGTGACCGACGCGCGCGATTTCCCCCGGCTGCAATCCGCCGCCGCCGCGCTGGATTACCACGCGCAGGAACCCAACTTCACCCTGGCCCTCGCAACGCTCGCCGGGCGGCTGAAGCGCCGCAGTCTGGTGGTGGTGTTTTCCGACTTTACCGACCCGACCAGCGCGGAATTGATGATCGAGAGCATCGGGCGGCTGACCGCGAAGCATCTGGTGCTGTTCGTGACGCTGGCGGACGCCGAACTGGACGGGATCGCCGCGCACCGCCCGGACGACATGCAGGATCTGGCGATGGCCGCGACCGCCGACGCCCTGCTGCGCCAGCGCGCGCTGGTGCTGTCGCGCCTGCGCGCACTGGGGGTGGACGTGATCGAAGCCCCGCATGACCGGATTGGCACGCGGCTGATCGACGCCTATCTGGCGATCAAGCGCAAGGGAGCGATTGGCTGATGGCGTTCTTCGGACTGCTGGGCGGAGAAGCCGCCGCCAGCGATGCGGCGATCGAAGCCGCCGCGCTGCGTTCCGACCGGTTCCGGCAGGAGCGCGAGGGCGACTGGAAGCGGCTGGAAGCCATCGTCACCCGGATGGAAGCGGGCCGCTGGCGCAGGCTTTCGGACGCGGACGTGCTGGCGCTGCCGGTGCTCTATCGCACGGTTGCTTCCAGTCTGTCGGTCGCGCGGGAAACCTCGCTCGATGCGGCTACGCTGGCTTATCTTGAAGCACTGGTGCAGCGCGCATGGTTCCTGGTCTATGGCCCGCGCACCACGCTTGCGGGCTGGCTGGCGCGGTTTCTGGGCGGGGAATGGAGCCGGGCGGTCCGGGCAATCTGGCCGGAACTGCTGGTCGCGTTCACGGTGATGGCGGTCGGCACGCTGGTCGGCTGGCTGCTGGTGAGCAGCGATGCGGACTGGTATTACGCTCTCGTTCCCGGCCAGTTTCAGGATGCCCGCGTGCCCGGTGCCACGCGCGAAGTCCTGCGCGATACGCTGTTTGGCAGCGCGCAGGATGACGGGCTGTCGATGTTCGCGGCCTATCTGTTCAGCCACAACGCCGGGGTGGCGATCATGTGTTTCGCGCTGGGCTTTGCGTTCGGCGTGCCGCCGCTGCTGCTGCTGGTGCAGAACACCGCGACGCTGGGGGCGATGGTCTGGCTCTATCACGACAAGGGGCTGGCGACGGAGTTCATCGGCTGGCTTTCGATCCACGGCACGACCGAGCTGCTGGCAATCCTGCTCGCGGGCGCGGCGGGGCTGCACGTCGGTCGGTCGATGGCCTTTCCCGGCACACGCGGGGTTATGCAGGCCGTGGCCGAGGCAGGCCAGCGCGCCGCCGTGGTCATGGCGGGCGTGGTGCTGATGCTGGTGATGGCCGGGATGCTGGAAGGGTTTGGGCGGCAGCTGGTCGACGATACCACTGGGCGCTACATCATCGGCTATTCGATGCTGGCGATCTGGCTGGCGTACTTCTTCGCCTTTCGCCGCACACCATCGGGCAGCGAGGCGGCATGAGCGCGGCGCGGGCCATGCCGACGGCGAAGAACGACCGGCGGCGGGTGATGATCACGCCAGAGGGGATCGCTCTGCCGATCGTGGTCGGCAGCCGGGGCAGCCGGTTCGGGGCGCTGCTGCTCGACCTGCTGTTCATCGTGGTGCTGATGATTTCGACCACGCTGCTGCTGGCCTACCTGGGATCGGGCGTGGGCGATTTGCGGAGCGAGGCGCTGGCCAAGGGCGACAAGGCGATTGCGCGGGCCAGCGAATTTCTGGTGGTGCTGTGGATCGCGGTGATGTTCCTGTTCCGCCACGCCTATTTCCTGTTCTTCGAACTCGGCCCGCGCGGGGCGACGCCGGGCAAGCGGCTGACCGGCCTGCGGATCGCCGCGCGTGATGGCGGCCGCCTGACCACCGAAATGGTGCTGGCCCGCAACCTGCTGCGCGATATCGAGCTGTTCCTGCCGATTGCGATGATCGTCACCAACAGCGGCGCGGACAACATGGGCGCGGCGGGGCTGGCGGCGACCGTGTGGTTCCTGGTGTTCGGGCTGTTCCCGTTCTTCAACCGTGATCGGCTGCGCGCGGGCGATCTGGTGGCGGGCACCTGGGTGGTCGAGGCCCCCCGGCGCAAGCTGGAAGCGGTGCTCTCTACCACCCGCACCGCCGCCAGCGGCCACAGCGCGGCGACCGGGGTGCACTACCGGTTTGGCGAGGCGGAACTGGCGATCTATGGCGAGTTCGAATTGCAGACGCTGGAGCGCGTGCTGCGCGAGGACCAGCCCGAAGCGCTGGTCGCGGTCCACACCGCGATCTGCCGCAAGATCGGCTGGGAACCCGGCGCAGGGGATGAGCGGGCGTTTCTGGAGGCGTACTACACCCAGCTGCGCGCGCGGCTGGAATCCGGCATGCGGCTGGGCCAGCGCAAGGCCGACAAGCACGGGTAGCGCGGGGGAGCACTGCCCCTCAAACGCCCATCCTGCTGAACTTGTTTCAGCATGACGGTTTAGACTTTACGGTGGCGAAGGGGATAAGCGCCAAACAAGTTCAGGGTGACGGTTGGGAGGGGCGCATCAGTCCCGGAACACCGCCACTTCATGAACGCCCGCGCTGGTGGCGCGGCCGCGGTACATGCCGGGCGTGTTGAAGCTGAAGATCGCCTCGCCTTTCGGCGTCACGACAATCACCCCGCCATCCCCGCCCAGCGCAGCGACATCGGCCATCACAGTGTCGGCGGCCTGCTGCGGCCCTTCGCCGGTAAACCGCATCCGCGCGCAGATTTCGTGCGCCACGCCTTCGCGGATGAAGAATTCGCCCGCGCCGGTCGCACTGATCGCGCAGGCGCGGTTGTCGGCATACGTGCCTGCACCGATAATCGGGGAATCGCCGATCCGGCCCCAGCGCTTGCCGGTCAGCCCGCCGGTGGAAGTCGCGGCGGCGACATCGCCCGCCCCGTCCACCGCGACCGCGCCGACCGTGCCGTATTTCAGATCAACGTCGAACCAGCCGAGCTTCTTGGCCTTCAGCTCTTCCAGCTGGCGCCAGCGTTCGGGGGTGGCGAAGTAATCGGGATCGACCATTTCGAGCGCCTGTTCGCGCGCGAATTCCTCGGCCCCTTCGCGGGACAGGAACACGTGCGGGCTTTTTTCCATCACGGTGCGCGCGGCGGTGATCGGGTGCTTGATGTGGGTGACGCCGGTCACCGCCCCGGCGGCGCGGGTGCGCCCGTCCATGATCGCGGCGTCCAGCTCGTTCACCCCGTTATAGGTGAACACCGCGCCGCGCCCGGCGTTGAAGTGGGGGTCATCCTCCAGCACTTTGACCGCCGCTTCGACCGCATCGAGGCTGGTCCCGCCCTCGCGCAGCACTTTGCTGCCCGCTTCCAGCGCGAGCGCCAGTGCGGCCTTGTATTCGGCCTCGATCTGCGGCGTCATCTTGTCACGTGACATCGTGCCCGCGCCGCCGTGGATCGCCAGGCTCCAGGTGGGGGCGGCTGGTGTGGTCATTCTGGTTCCTTCTCCGGCCTTGGCCACCGCCGGAAATGCGGCTCCCAGCGCCATGGCCAATGCTGCGATTCCCAGTGCCCTGCGGCTCATGCTTGTCATCATGGGGCGAGTCATAGCAGAACCCGCGCATGAAAGAATATTCCATTCGCGAAGACGATCTGACCGGGGCCGGGATTGCCGCATTGCTGCGGCTGCACCTGTCGGAAATGCACCAGTGGTCGCCCGTGTGCAGTGTCCATGCCATGCCGATCGAGCGGCTGCGCGCGCCCGACGTGACGTTTTATACCGCGTGGGACGGTGACCGGCTGGCCGCGTGCGGCGCGATCAAGCAGCTCGACGCGCACCACGGTGAACTGAAATCGATGCGCGCCGATCCGGCCTATCGCGGGCAGGGAGCGGGGCGGGCGATACTGGAACACCTGCTGGGCGTGGCGCGGGCGCGCGGCTATACCCGCGTCAGTCTGGAAACCGGGCGGGCCGATCCGTTCCTGCCCGCGCGCAGGCTTTACGAAGCGAACGGTTTCCGCGAATGCGAACCCTTCGGCGATTACGTCGCCGACGATTTCAGCATCTGCATGACCAGGGAACTGTGATGGAACTTATCCTGCGCGCCGCCACTCCGGCCGATATTCCGGCGCTGTCGCGGCTGGCGACCGACAGTTTCATCGCCAAGTTCGGACAGCTCTACAGCGCCGAAAACCTCAACGCGTTCCTGGCCGAATGCCTGTCCGAAGCGGCCATCGCGGCGGAACTGGCTGACCCGGCGCGAATCTACCGTCTGGCCGAGGCCAGCGGGCGGCTGGTGGGGTATTGCAAGATCGGCCTGACCTGCGGCTTTCCCGACCATGCGCGCGGGTCCAACGTGATGGAGCTGAAGCAGCTCTACACCGATCCGGATGCAACCGGTATGGGCATCGGCGGGGCGCTGATGGACTGGGCAATGGGTGAATTTGCCGCACGGGCCGCCGATGAAGTGCAGATTTCGGTCTATGCCTATAACGACGGGGCGCACCGGTTCTATCGCCGGTACGGGTTCGACAAGGTGGCCGACATCACGTTCCGGGTGGGCGATCACATCGATCCGGAATTCCTGTTCGCGCAGGTGTTCCAGGTCTGAACTCCCCGTTTGCGCGAAGCCGCTGCGCAACCTATATCGCGCCCATGTCATCGATCAGACCCTGGCGCGATATCGCGCGGCGCACGTCCCGGCAGATCATGGTGGGCGCCGTCCCCGTCGGCGGTGATGCGCCGATCACGGTGCAGACCATGACCAACACGCTGACGTCCGACGCGGTGGCGACGATTGACCAGATCCGCCGCTGCGAGGAAGCCGGGGCCGACCTGATCCGCGTGTCCTGCCCGGACGAGGACAGCACCGCCGCCTTCCGCCAGATCGCCAGGGCCGCGCGCGTGCCCCTGATCGCGGACATCCATTTCCACTACAAGCGCGCGCTGGAAGCCGCCGATGCGGGCGCGGCCTGCCTGCGGATCAATCCCGGCAACATCGGTTCGGCGAGCCGCGTCGCCGAAGTGGTCCGCGCGGCCAAGGCCAACGGCTGCGCGATCCGGATCGGGGTGAACGCGGGCAGCCTTGAGAAAGACCTGCTGGAAAAATACGGCGAACCCTGCCCCGAGGCGCTGGTCGAAAGCGCGCTCGATCATATCAAGCTGCTGCAGGATCACGATTTCCACGAATACAAGGTGGCGGTGAAGGCCAGCGACGTGTTCCTGGCGGTCGCGGCCTATATGGGGCTGGCCGACGCGGTCGATTGCCCGCTGCATCTGGGCATTACCGAAGCGGGCGGGCTGATCGGCGGGACGGTGAAATCCTCCATCGGCATCGGCAACCTGCTGTGGGCCGGGATCGGCGATACCATCCGCGTCTCGCTGTCCGCCGAGCCCGAAGAAGAAGTGCGCGTCGGCTATGAAATCCTCAAAAGCCTGGGCCTGCGCACCCGCGGTGTCCGGGTCGTTTCCTGCCCCAGCTGCGCGCGGCAGGGCTTCGACGTCATCCGCACCGTCCAGAAGCTGGAAGAGGCGCTTGGCCATATCAAGACGCCGATGAGCCTGTCGGTGCTGGGCTGCGTGGTCAATGGCCCGGGCGAAGCACGTGAGACCGACATTGGCGTGACCGGCGGCGGCAACGGCAAGCACATGGTCTATCTGCGCGGGGTTACCGATCACCATGTCCAGGACGATGGGATGATCGACCACATCGTCCGGCTCGTCGAGGAAAAGGCGGCCGAGATTGAGAGCGGCACCGTTCCCAGCATGGATAGCCTGCACGGCAAGACGGCCTAGGCAGGCCAGTCGTTCGCAAAGCGGTAATATCTGCCTGATATGCCGGGGGAATGTACCGGCTTCTGGCCATTGCCCTGTCCGCCATCGGCCTGATGGCACTGCTTGCCTTGGTCGTGCCCCGGCCAGACGCGAACGCGCCGGTCGCGCAGGCCCGCGCGGCGACGGATAGCGACAGCGCGGGCAGCGCCTATGTCACCGTCATCCGCCGCGATTCGTCCGGCCAGTTCCACACCACTGCACTGGTCAACGGGCAGGACACCCGGTTCCTCGTCGATACCGGGGCCGACATGGTCGCCCTGACCGAGGAGGACGCCGAAGCGCTGGGGATCAGCGTCGATCCCGACAGCTTCGTGCCGATGCTGCAAACCGCGTCCGGCCCCGGCTATGGCGCGCGCGTCATGCTCGATACATTGGCGCTGGGCGAGACGGAGTTCACCCAGGTGCCCGCCGTGGTCGTGCGCGGGCTGGGGGTGAACCTGCTGGGCCAAAGCGTGCTGGGCAAGCTCGGCAAAGTCGAATTGCAGGGCGACGAGATGGTAATCCGCCACTGACAGCGCCGCAGCGGCGCGCTAAGGCCCGCACATGACTGCCGCCAACCGTTCTGTCCTGCCGCCGCTGCACTTGCTGCTGGCGCTGACCGTGATGGCGGTTTGGGGCACCAATTTCGTCGTGATCAAGCTGGCGCTGGCGCACTTGCCGCCGCTGACGCTGGCAGCGCTGCGGTTTACCTTCGCGTTTCTGCCGCTGGCGTTGTTTATCCCGCGTCCGGCGGTGTCGTGGCGCAATCTGGCGACCTATGGCGTGCTGATTGGGGCCGGGCAGTTTGGCCTGCTGTTCACCGCGATGCGCGCGGATATCACGCCGGGCCTGGCTTCACTGGTGGTGCAGACTCAGGCGTTCTTTACCATCGCCTTGTCGATGCGGCTGACCGGGGAGCGGGTTGCCCCGTTCCAGATCGCCGCGCTGGCGCTGGCGGTGGGCGGGTTGGCGATTATCGCGCTGCACACCGACGGCAGCGCCACCCCGCTGGGGCTGGCGCTGGTCGTCGGGGCGGCGCTGTGCTGGGCGCTGGGCAACATGACCTCGCGCGCTGCGGGGCCGGTCAACATGCTGGCCTATGTCGTCTGGTCCAGCGTGTTCGCGGTGCCGCCGCTGCTGGCGCTGGCGCTGCTGACCGAAGGCTGGGGCGCGATCTCTACCGGGATCGCGAACGCCGATGGCATGACCTGGGCAGCGGTGGCATGGCAGGCGGTGGGCAACACGATGTTTGGTTATGGCGCGTGGGGCTGGCTGCTGGGCCGCTATCCCGCTGCCAGCGTTGCGCCGCTGTCGCTGCTGGTGCCGGTGTTCGGCCTTGGCGCGTCGGCGCTGTGGATGGGTGAGGCGCTGCCCGGCTGGAAGCTGACCGCGTTCGCGCTGGTCATGGCGGGCCTGACCCTTGGTATCCTGTGGCCGCGACTGGCGGTGAAATTTCTGGCCGGGAGAAAACCTGCATGACCCTTTCGATCCGTCCCGCAACCCTTGCCGACCTGCCACTGATCGCGGAACTGATCCGCGAACTGGCCGAATATGAAAAGCTGGCCCACGAAGTGCGCTTTGACGAAGCCGTGCTGGCAGCCAAGCTGTTCGGCGCGCGGCCCTATGCCGAAGTGGTGATCGGCGAGCTCAGCGGCATTCCGCAGGGGTTCGCGCTGTTCTTTCACAACTTCTCGACCTTTGAAGGGCGGCCGGGGATTTATCTGGAAGACCTGTTCGTGCGGCCTTCGGCGCGTGGGTCCGGGCTGGGCAAGGCGCTGCTGGCGCATCTGGCCGCGCTGGCGGTTGAGCGGGACTGCGCGCGGCTGGAATGGTCGGTGCTGGACTGGAACGCGCCCGCCATCGGGTTCTATCAGGCGCTGGGCGCGCGCTCGATGGACGGGTGGACCGTGATGCGGATGGATGGCGCCGCTCTCACACGGCTTGGCGCTGCTGCGCGCGGTTCTGCCGATTGAGGCTTGGCGACTCGCCGCGCTTTGGGTTATCCACAGTGCCTATGTCGCAGCCGCTTAATCGACGCAGTCTGATCCGGGGGTCGCTGGCCGTGGGCGCAGTGCTGGCCATGCCGGGCCGCGCGCTGGCGCAGTCGCTGGGTGATGCATTCGATTCCGCAATGGGCGTGGCCCCGCCGGTCCCGGCTGTTCCGGTTGAACCGGTGCTGCCTACCACTGTTGCCTCCAACCCGGCCTATGACCGCAAGCTGATGGAAACCGCCAAGCGCGAACTGGAACGCGCCGGGACTGCCGTGTGGCGGCATGACATCGTCGGCATTTCCGATTTCGCCCGCCCGTCCAGCCTGCCCCGGTTCCATTTCGTGAACCTGGAACGCGGCGATATCCGATCGTTCTACGTCAGCCACGGACGCGGATCGGACCGCGATCACAGCGGGTTCCTGCAGGACTTCTCCAACGTGCCGGGTTCGGAAGCGACCTCGCGCGGGGCGTACCTGACCTGCGAATGGTACAAGGGCAAGTATGGCACCTCGATCCGGCTGGAAGGGCTGGATCACGACAATTCGAACGCGCTGGACCGCGCGATCGTGATGCACCCGGCGACTTACGCCTCGCCCACGTGGATTTCGAAACAGGGCAAGCTGGGGCGCAGCGAAGGCTGCTTTGCGATGGCGCCCGATCAGTTCAACGAGGCGCTGTGGCACCTCTCCGGCGGTCGCCTGCTGTTTGCCGACCGGATCGATATCGCCTGACCGGATAACCTGACCGGGCAAGGCACGGCCCCGCCCGGCATGCTGGTTACAGCGGGTTGTCCAGCTTGATAAACGCCTCGGTGCTTTTGCGCTTGCCGTCCCAGGCCTTGCGCGGGGCATTCAGCGCCGCCACAACCGGCGCGTCGCGGCCATACAGGTCGGCAAACTGGCCCAGCGTGCCCGAAATGTCCGACGCCATGGTGAAATAGGTCAGGTAAACGGGGAATGTCCGGATCATCGGCACGTTGGTGTACTGGGCCGACTTGACGATTTCGACCGCCTGCTCCTTGCTCAGCCCACCGCCCAGAATGCCCATCGTGATCGCCAGTTCCAGCGCCCGTTCGGTGCGGATGCACCCATGGCTGAGCGCGCGGGCGGATTGGTTGAACAAGTGCCGACCGGGCGTGTCATGCAGGAAGATCGCATGCTCGTTCGGCATGTCGAGCTTCATCAGGCCCAGCGCGTTCTTCGGCCCCGGCTGCTGGACGACATAGATCGTGCCATCCTTGGCCTTGGTCACCTTGTAGTTTTCGCGCACGGCGCGGGCCGGGTTGGCCAGCAGTTGCGCGCCCAGCCCTTCACCCTTCACGATCGATTGCGGCACGGTCCAGGTGGGATTGAAAATAACCCCCCGCACGATTTCGGCCAGCTGCGGCGTGGCGGTGCGGCCCGGCTTGCCGACAATCGTGCGATAGCTGCGGATGATCTCGTTATCGACCGTCAGGCGCAGCTGGAACTCTGGCACGTTGGTCAGCAGATAGGCCTTGCCCAGATCGCGCGGCAGCCACCGCCAGCGGTCCAGATTGACGCGCAGCGTATTGCGGGTTGCCTTGTTCGCGGCCGGGGTCACGGCCAGCGTGGCTTTCAGCACGGCATAATCGGGATGGGCCGGGGCCAGCGCTTCGACCACGCCCGCAATGTCACCGCTGGCGAGGGCCTGCGTCATGATCGCTTCGGTGGGCGAGGCGTCCACATCGGGATCGACCACAAACCACTGGATGCGCGCGTCCATCCGGGTGCGGCCATCGCGCATATCCTCGACCAGCCAGGTGAAACTGCGGCTCGCCTGCGCATCCAGCGCCGCGCCGGGACCGGCAGCAATCGCGGCGCGCAGCTCGGTCAGCTGGTAATCCGCCGGGACCAGTCCATGGGCATCGAGCTGTTCAATCACGCCAACCAGCGCCTGCGCGTTGGCCGTGGTCCAGCTCATCACCGGTTCGATCACCGGACCCACGGGCAATGCCGGGGCTGCTGCATCGGTCGGCACCGCAACCGGCAGCGCCGGGATGGTTGGAACAGCGGGCTGGGTCGGCGCAGGAACCGGTGTCGGCGCCGGGGTGGGCAGGATATTTTCCGGTGCTCCGGCTGATTGGGCAACCGCCGCGCTGGCACCCAGCAGCAGCGAAATCATCATAAGGGTCCGGCCCGCTTCGCGCACCCGGCCATCCCTGGCCTTAAACTGCCCCGCAACCTGCATCATCAACTCCATCGGCCAGTCGGCCCGAAACTTCGCTCAGGCCATCTTTTGCCTGCTACCGCCCCTGCCTTCAAGCATCGCGCCTTGCGGAAAGCTGAATTGCCCCCGGCAATTGCGCGCGTCCATCGAAGCGGGGACGCGGTTCATCGACCATTGCTGCCCGCGCCGCGCGCGTGAGTTAAGCACCGTCAACGCGGCATCCTTGCCAGCAGCGCCAACTGTGTTATATGCACAATACAGTTAGTCCCGATCAGGAAAGTTTCGATTTATGACCCAGTTCCGCCCCGTGCTGCTCGCCGCCCTGCTGGCCGCCGCCGCGCCGCTGCCTGTGCTTGCCCAGACGGCCGAAGCACCCGCTGCCACCGTTCCTGCCCAAACCGGCCATGAAAAGCTGTTCGCACTGTTCGCCGCATCCGACGAAGCCAGCATGAAGCGCAACCCGATCGGCGCGCTGTTCCGCGGCGATATGCGCTATGCCGACCGGCTGGGTGATTACCTGACGCCGGAATACAACGACGCCGAACGCGCCGCGGCTACCGATGAACTGGCGCAGCTCGGCCGGATCGACCGCGCCAAGCTGTCCGCGACCGACCAGATTGCCTATGACGTGTTCAAACACGACCGCGGCGAAATGCTGAAGGGCCTGACCCCCGAAATCCTCGCGCTGACCGAAGTGCGCCCGATCAACCACTTCTTCGGGTTCCACACGTTCTATCCGACGCTGGCCAGCGGCAAGACCGGCATCCCGTTCAACACGGTGACCGACTACGAAAACAACCTGAAGCGCCACGCCGACTACGTCCGGCTGATGGATCGTTCGATCGCCAAGTTCAGGGAAGGCCAGAAGACTGGCGTCGTCGAGACGAAAATGACGATCCGCAACGTGATCGAGCAGCTCGATACCCAGCTGAAAGCCCCGGTCGAGGAATCGCCGTTCTGGGAACCGGTGAAGAAGTTCCCCGACAGCTTCACCCCGGCGGACAAGGACCGGCTGACCGCCGAATATCGCAAGGTGATCGCCGAGCAGGTCTATCCCGCCAACGCGCGCCTGCGCGATTATCTGAAGAACGATTACCTCGCCAGCGCCCGCGACAGCTTTGGCCTGTCGCAGATGAAGGGCGGCGTGAAGCTGTATGACCAGCAGATCGCCAACACCACGACCCTGCCGATGAAGCCCGCCGCGATCCACAAGCTGGGCCTGTCGGAAGTGAAGCGCATCCTGACCGAGATGGAAAAGGTGAAAGCCGAGGTTGGCTTCAAGGGCACCCTGCCTGAATTCTTCAACTTCATCCGCACCGATCCGCAGTTCAAGCGGGAAAGCCGCGAAGCGCTGACCCAGCGCTATTACGATATCGGCAAGCTGGTGGACGCGCAGGTCGGCAACTATTTCAAGGTCCTGCCCAAATCGCCACTGCAGATCCGCCCCTATGAAGAGTTCCGCGAGAAGTTCGAGGCCGGTGGTTCATATCAACAGGGCACGCCCGATGGCAGCCGCCCCGGCACGTTCTATTTCAACGCCTATGACCTGCCCAGCCGGACCACGCCGGGCGAAGTGACGCTGTACCTGCACGAAGGCGCACCGGGGCATCACTTCCAGATCAGTCTGGCCCAGGAAAACACCGCGCTGCCCGCGTTCATGCGGTTCGGCGGCAACACTGCCTATGTCGAAGGCTGGGCGCTCTATTCCGAAACGCTGGGTTACGAGATGGGGTTCTACAAGGACCCCTATGCGCGGATGGGCACGCTCGACGATGAAATGCTCCGCGCAATGCGGCTGGTGGTCGATACCGGCCTTCATTCCAAGGGCTGGAGCCGCGATTCTGCGATTGCCTACATGCTGGCCAATTCCAGCATGGGCAAAACCGACGCCACCGCCGAAGTCGAACGCTATATCGCGATTCCCAGTCAGGCGCTGGCCTACAAGATCGGCGCGCTGACGATCCAGCGGCTGCGCAAGCAGGCCGAAGCACAGCTCGGAACCAAGTTCGACATCCGCGAATTCCACGATCAGGTGCTGAACACCGGCGCGCTGCCGCTGCCGGTACTGGAAGCAAAGATCAAGACGTGGATCAAGGCGGTCAAGGCTGCGAAGTAAGTAACTGGGAAGTAAGTAATTGAGGCCCCCGCGCAAGCGGGGGCCTCAGCCCGGCAAGGTGCCGCGAAGCGCTCGTTTACAGCGGCTCGATCCGCACCGGCATGGCGGTGAAGCCGTGCAGGAACGGACTGGGCAGGCGATCCGGTGTGCCTTGCGGCACGATCCGGATCTTGCGGTCGACGATTTCCCCAATCAGCGTGGCCAGCTGGTTTTCGGCCAGCTTTGCGCCGACGCAGCGGTGAATGCCGTGGCCGAACCCCAGGTGACGCCGCGCGTTGCTGCGGCCCACGTCAAAGCGTTCGGCATCCGGGAACACGCTCTCGTCGCGGTTGGCGGAAATGTACCACATCACGATCTTTTCGCCCTTGCGGATCGTCTGCCCGCCCAGCTCGGTATCTTCCAGCGCGGTGCGGCGCATATGCGTGACCGGGCTTTGCCAGCGGATGATTTCCTGCGCGGCATTGGGGATCAGCGTGCGGTCAGCGCGGAGCCGCTCCAGCTGATCGGGATACTTGTCGAATGCCTCGACCAGCGCGGACATAGAATTGCGGGTAGTGTCGTTACCGCCCACGATCAGCAGCGCGATATTGGCGATCCGCTCCATCGGCGCCATGTGGCCCATCGCTTCGGAATGGACCATCCGGCTGAGCAGGTCGTCGGTCGGCGGCTTGCCCCGGCGGTCCTCCAGTTCGCGGTCGAACCGGGCCAGCATCTCGCCCATTTGTGCCAGGAACTGCGTCCGGTATTCTTCGGTCAGGTTCTCGGCCGAGATCGAACTGGCCCAGTCGGACCAGCGTTTGATATCGCGCCATTCGTCAAACGGCATGTCGAACAGGATGCACAGCATCCCCAGCGTCTGCGGGATCGAGACGCGCTCCACCCAGTCGAACGGCTCGCCGACCGGCAGGCCGTCCATCAGCATTTTCGTGCGTTCGCGCACTTGTTTGTCCAGCTTCAGCATCTGGCTGGGTGAAAAGGCCGGGGCGATTACGCGGCGCTGGGCGGTGTGGATCGGCGGGTCCTGCGCGATGAAATTGGGAAAGCCTTCGCCGTTCACGGCCTCGGCAATGGTGATGTTGCCCATGTCCCAGCGGGATGAGAACACATCGTGGCGCAGTTCCACTTCCTGCACCAGTTCGTGGGTCACCGCTGACCAGTATGATCCGAACGGGCTTTCTTCCCGCCACGACAGCGGCATTTCGGCGCGCAGCTGCGCAAACGGTTCGCGCCAGCGATCCTCGACATAGAGCGCGTCCTGGCTGACATCGAGCGGGGTCAGTGGGCGGTTCGGGGCAGTTGCCATGGGTTATGCATCCTCCAGTTCGCGGGCCGGCACTGGCAGTGCCTTGCCCGCAGCCGCCGCGCGTTTTGCGCCCTTGGCCAGTTCCTTGTTCAGCGCGCGGACGTAGTGATCGAAGTCCAGCTGGATCGTATGACGCCGCGCGGCGTAATACTGGCCGGTGTAGTATTCCTCGTCCGCCGCGATCACCCGCTCCATCTCGGCCGGATCGGGCGGAAGGTAATCCCCCGCGAGATAGGCCGCGACCAGCTTGGACTGCTGCTCGGCAAAGTTGACCAGGGTCGGCAGCGGCTGGGCCAGCCCCATGTAGAACAGGTCCGGCACCCCCGGCTTCATGATCCGCTTGTAGAGCGGCGGCGGGCGGTTGTTGGTATCGGCGGTAAAAGCCGGGTCCCTGAAGAACGGGAACCTGATGTCATACCCGGTGGCCCAGACGATCACGTCCACTTGTTCCCGGCTGCCATCGGTGAACACCACGCCGTCACCGTCCAGCCGTTCAACCGCCACTTTCATGGTCAGATCGCCCGATCCCGCGCGCAGCAGGAATTCGCCCGATACCGTGCCGTGGCTTTCGAACGGGCTGATTTCGGGTTCGGGCAGGCCATAGTCGCTCATCCTGCCAACCAGCTTCCTGATCATCCGCCCGCCCAGCCACTGCTTCAGCCCCTTGGGTAGCCAGGCCGGGGCCGGATTCTTATCGAGCGGCTGGCCCTGATAATACTTCGGGAACACCCACACCCCGCGCCGGGTCGAGACGAACAGTTTCTGCGCCATTGGCCGCTGCGACAGCTCGCTGGCGATATCCATCGCGCTGTTGCCCATGCCCACCACCAGCACGCGCTGGTCGATGCAGTCCACCGGTTCAAACGGAGTGCGGTACTGGTGCGAATGGATCTGCATGCCGTCAAACGTGCCGGGATATTCCGGGATGCGCGCGGCCCAGTGGTGGCCGTTTGCCACGGCCAGCGCGTCATAGTGCAGGACTTCGCCGGTCGACAGCGTCACCGCCCAGCCGCCGCTGGCCTCGCGCGTCGCATCCTCGACCCGCGTGTTGAAGCGGATGTGTTCGCGCAGGCCGAAATGATCGACGTAATCGTGGAAGTATTGCAGCAACAGCGAATGGTGCGGATAGTCCGGCCAGTCCGCCGGGACCGGATAATCCTCAAACGCCAGCCGCCACTTCGACGTGTCGATGTGCAGGCTCTGGTAACAGGCCGACATGCCGTTGGGGTTGTTGTAATACCACGTGCCGCCGATGTCGTCGGACGCTTCGAACACGTCGAACGGGATGCCGCGATCCTTCAGCCGCTTGGCCGTGGTAAAGCCGGAACAGCCCGCGCCGATGATGCAGACTTTGGGCAAACGTGATGCCATCGCCAAAAACTCTCCCATGCCCCGAACTCGGGGATGCCCGTTTGCGGGCCTTGCGGCAGAGTATGTTTAAGCGATCGATTAAAGTCCAGCGGGGAAAGCGGCGCTGGACAACGTTGCCAACACTGCGCATTCTGGCACAAAGATAAACCTCCGGGGAGAACCACCTGGGCTGGAGGGAATTGACGGATGACTGGGACTTTCGATGCCACGGCGTGGACCGGGCTGCTGTTGGGCGCGACCGCGCTGTTCGCGGGGATCGGCGCGCTGCGCAAACCCGGCGCGTGGCGCACCATGATCGAGGAAGTGGAACGCTCTCCCGCGCTGCAATTCGTGTGCGGGATGCTGGAACTGCTGATCGGCGCGCTGGTCTATCTTTCCAACCCGTGGATTCCGTCTGACCTGCTGTCCTGCACCCTGAAAGCGCTGGGCGGGCTGATGATGTTCGAAGCGCTGGCGATCCTGGGCTTCTGCGATATCTACACCCAGTTCTGGCTGCGGACGCTCGCGCATATGCACCGCGGCTGGGCCGCCAGCACGGCGCTACTGGGGATCGTACTGATGGTGCCATCACTCATGCGGTTCCAGTAGGCCGCTACCGCTCCAGCATTTGCGAGGATGAATAGGGCGCGATCAGATCCCGCGCCTGCTTCCAGTCGCCGTGCAGCCACAGCTGCCATGCCGCTGGATCGGGCGGCAGGATCACCGGCATCGCATTGCGCCCGGCATACCGCAGCGCCGCGTTCGGCTCGCACGTCAGCAGGGCAAAGCTGGCCACTTCGCTGTCCTTCCACACCCCACCAAAGGCGAACAGTGCCTGATCGGCACAGGCAAACCAGTGCTGGCGGCGCTTGCCATCGCGGTCGGTTCCCTTGCCCCATTCCATGAACGCGGTCGCCGGAATCAGGCAGCGAAACTCGCTGTTGCGCAAGTTGCCGATCCAGAACGGGCTGTCGGGATTGCGCACGCTCAGCACGCCCGGCCGGGCCGCATCGCCAGCCGACGGCGGCGGCGGCACGCCCCACAGTCGCGGGATCAATCGGCGCGGCTGACGCCCGGTTCGCGCACCCGCGATAAACTCCCGCCCCGCCGTGATAACCGGCGCAAACGCCCCCGGCGCAACATGCCCGCCCGCCCACGGATCGCGCCCCGCGTCCGCGCCAAAGTGGCGGGCGATCTGCGGCGCGGCGGCATCAAGGCGGTAGAGCATGGTCATCTGCCCTACCGCCTAGCTGCATCGCGCCTACTTGCCGAGCGAGAACCCGGTCGTGGCGAGGTATTTCCATACGCCGCCGGTGCGGACCAGCGTTTCGACGACCGCTTCCTTGGACGATTCCGGCTTGTCGGTCCCGCGCTGGCGGACGATGGCCAACGAGTACGTCGCGACCGCCGCGTTGCCGCTGATCGCGATGGCTTGCGGGGTAATCTCGTACTGGATCGTCTTGCCCTGGCCTTCGTTGAAGCGCGCCCACCTGGTGATCGCATCCTTGCCGCGCGGGGCGGGGTGCTCGCTCGACCAGGCGATCATTTGCGGATCGGCATAGCTGCCCGGCCATTTGCCGTTATGCGCCACATCGTCGACCCAGCTGGCCTCGACCACGGCCCAGACGGCCTTCTGCTCGGCGGACCAGGTCGGCATCTGGGCATAGGCTACCTGCGCCGACGCACACGCCAGCGCGACCGCCAAAGTGGCGGACCATTTGCGATTCTGCATTGGTACTCTCCCGATAGCGCCGCGACGAACACCTGTATTCAATCGTGCTCTGCATCGTATTCGGGGCGGCGGACTCTGTACGGCCCGGCGGGAATTAATCATGCGAACCCGGCATCGGCAAGGTAATTCACCGCACGGCTGGACGCGCCCATCCGCAGGCCCTATCTATGCCCCATCCACCGGGGAGCGCGCTTGCGCTGAGAGGGGCGGTTAGCATCGCCCGACCCGTTGAACCTGAACCCGTTAGCACGGGCGGAGGGAGTGGCCCGGTGAGTAGAACCCCCGTGCCGCCCCTGCGCCCGCTTGAAGGAGCGCCCATGGCCGACATCAACAGCAAGCTCGAAATCGGTGTCACCACCGGCCCGATCCGGGGATCGAAGAAGATCCATGTCGGCCCGTTCAAGGTTGCCATGCGCGAAATCTATCTGGAACCGTCCAGCGGCGAAGCGCCGGTGCGGGTCTATGACACCTCCGGCCCTTACACCGATCCCGCCACCACGATCGACATTGCCGCCGGCCTGCCGCAGCTGCGCCGCGAATGGATCACGGGCCGCGGCGATGTCGAGGATTATCAGGGCCGCGCGCAGAAGCCGGAAGACAACGGCCAGCTGGGGCCAGACCGCTCCGGCGGCGTGCCCCCCTTCCCCAAGGTCGTCCAGCGCCCGCTGCGCGCCAAGGCGGGCATGAACGTCAGCCAGATGCACTATGCCCGCAAGGGTATCATCACGCCCGAAATGGAATATGTCGCCACGCGCGAAAACCTCGGCCGCGAAATGCTGAAGGAATACAAGCGTGACGGGCAGGACTGGGGGGCATCGATCCCCGATTACGTGACGCCGGAATTCGTCCGCGATGAAGTCGCGCGCGGCCGCGCAATCATTCCCAGCAACATCAACCACCCCGAAGCCGAACCGATGGCCATCGGCCGCAACTTCCTGGTCAAGATCAACGCCAACATCGGCAATTCCGCCGTCGCATCGGATGTCGCCGCTGAAGTGGACAAGATGGTCTGGTCGATCCGCTGGGGCGCGGACACCGTGATGGACCTGTCCACGGGCCGCAACATCCACGACACCCGCGAATGGATCCTGCGCAACAGCCCGGTGCCCATCGGCACCGTGCCGATCTATCAGGCGCTGGAAAAAGTTGGCGGCATTGCCGAGGAACTGACCTGGGAAGTGTTCCGCGATACGCTGATCGAACAGGCCGAACAGGGCGTCGATTACTTCACGATCCACGCGGGCGTGCGCCTGCCCTATATCCCGCTTGCCGCCAAGCGGATGACCGGGATCGTCAGCCGGGGCGGCAGCATCATGGCCAAATGGTGCCTGGCGCATCACAAGGAATCGTTCCTCTATGAACGGTTCGACGAGATTACCGAGATCATGAAGGCCTATGACGTCGCCTATTCGCTGGGCGATGGCCTGCGTCCCGGCAGCATCTATGACGCCAACGACGAAGCCCAGTTCGCCGAGCTTTACACGCTGGGCGAACTGACCAAGCGCGCCTGGGCGCAGGACGTTCAGGTGATGATCGAAGGCCCCGGCCACGTGCCGATGCACAAGATCAAGGAGAACATGACCAAGCAGCTTGAGGCCTGCGGCGAAGCGCCGTTCTATACCCTCGGGCCGCTCGTCACCGATATCGCGCCGGGTTACGATCACATCACCAGCGGCATCGGCGCGGCCCAGATCGGCTGGTACGGCACCGCGATGCTGTGTTACGTCACGCCCAAGGAACACCTTGGCCTGCCGGACCGCGATGACGTGAAAGTCGGCGTCGTCACCTACAAACTGGCCGCCCACGCCGCCGACCTCGCCAAGGGCCACCCTGCGGCGCAAGTCCGCGACGATGCGCTGAGCAAGGCCCGCTTCGAATTCCGCTGGCGCGACCAGTTCAACCTCAGCCTCGATCCCGATACGGCCGAACAATACCACGACCAGACGCTCCCGGCGGAAGGCGCGAAAACCGCGCACTTCTGCTCGATGTGCGGGCCAAAGTTCTGCTCGATGAAGATTTCCCAGGAAGTGCGGGAATTTGCGGCGAAGCAGAACGCCGGGGTGGAAACGTTCGTGGCCGCCGATGAGGCCGAGCAGGGAATGGCCGAGATGTCCAAGGTCTACAAGGACAAGGGCAGCGAGCTTTACCTCCCGGCGGAGTAAGCTAATACGACACTCACCATTCATCTGATTTGGAGTGCAATAGGCATGGCCAGCAACAGCACTTGCTTCAAGACGAAGCCTCTTCAAGTATGATGGAGAAAGATTCCGCTTACGAATCCTGGCTTGAGATCTGGACTTCTCAGGATTTTAGCTGGGAAGGCTTGAGCAAAAAGCCACCGATGTTTGATGGTATCGGCGAAAATTTGCAATCCGAGATTAGAAAATTCTCAGGGGGATTGAGTGACGAAGACCTCATTAATCAAGGCTTTATCTTAGAATTAGGCGGTCACGGATATTACCATGTGCTTTTTGCTCCCGATAAATGGGTGAAGGATTATTTAGGCGATAATTTACTGCAGACATGCTTGCACCTTAAGCATGATATTTGGTCTAACCGAATAATGCCCTCGATCAATAATTTTTTGTCAAAAGGGGTATTGTCTGGATTTAACTTCACAAAATTGATGTGGGACTCATCATTGGGAAAAATACACGAATTTGCATTTGTGAATTTTTCTGATGAAATCACAACTCTTCCATTTATACAAGAAATTACATTTTATCAATGCAATATAAATGGTGTTAAACTCGTCGAATTCAATTTAGTTTTACAAAGGCCTTCATTAGTCAATTTCAGCAGATGCGTTATATCTGGATTCCATATCAATAATTATTCAAATAATTTCACCAAGATTATTTTCTTTGAGTGCCCAAATATAGAACAAATAAGAATATTTGGACATATCAATTCCGATATTCAAATACAATCGTCCAATATCGGAAAACTTGAAATTTCTTCATCCGAAATATTAGGGGCTTTTTATATATCCGGATCTGTTATTGATTATATATCTATAACATCATCAAGATTTAATAAAATAGTTCAAATCATCACTTCTAATGTTAAAAAATCGTTTCGAGTTGATGGTTGTGATTTTCTTGAGAGAGTCGTTATAGCAAACATCGAATGGCCTTCCCCGAGGTGGCTCAGTGCAAGCGGATCGGGATCTGTATTTTTCAAGATGGTTTCTATTGGCGGCGATACTGAACCGTCCATCCATTTTTTTGATGGAGCAAATTTCACGAATGGCCTAGTTTTGCCAAGAATTGATTTTAAAAAGTGGCATGCCGCAATAAATCGAGATATCGAAATACCGCAAGTTGAATTCGTGAATCCTGACTTTTAT
Organism: Novosphingobium sp.; assembly: GCF_030699305.1. Taxonomy (GTDB): domain Bacteria; phylum Pseudomonadota; class Alphaproteobacteria; order Sphingomonadales; family Sphingomonadaceae; genus Novosphingobium. The sequence continues at coordinate 397,560 of NZ_JAUYNB010000010.1, read as the reverse complement.
AAGAGGCAACACTTGCAGGCGGTAGAAGGTGGATGCCGAACACTTCGAAATTTATATCAAGCTACCGGCGATACGGTATCTGAACAATTTTGGCATAAAAGTGAGCTGATATCCCGTCATGCGAAAGGAAGTGATAAAAGTATCGAATCATGCTTATCGATATTATATGGCTGGACAGCGGATTATGGAATGTCCGTAAAGCGACCGTTTATCAGCCTGTGCTTGACTTGGTTAATATTCGCACTGACCTACGCTTACTTGAGCGGTACTGAGTGGATCAGCGCTGAAGTAAGCTGGAAGGATATTTTAGAAGGATTCAGCTTATCATTCAATAGGACATTACCATTTGGTGCATTTGACGCGGATGGAAATGCATGGCGAGAAGCACTACTCGGTGATGGCGGAAGCTCGCCGTCAATTTTTGTTCGATTATTGAACGCGATACAGTCTATAATGTCAGCTATTTTTTTATTTCTTCTCGTTATGGGAATTAGGCGGAAATTTAAGATATCCTAATCGCATAATTAGTTCCGGTGGCAGTATACTTAACTCACCTCGTTCCCCCACGCTGCCACTACTTTTGCTGGCGACTTCACGCTGCCCGCGCGCCGGGCCGGTTCGTCCGTCCAGGCCTTGGTGCGAACGCAGCCTGAGATGATTTGGTTCACACGAAGACACGAAGATGTCGCGGCTTCACGTGCAGCGGCAGTGTGCTGACCGCCATCACCGCTCCTGCTCGCCCGTAACAAAACATAACGCAAAGCCGCGATGGCGCGATGGGGTTGTGTTTGGCCGCTCGCCACGGGGGTTGATCCCGGCGATGGGCTGGCTGGCTGGAGCGGCGGCTTCGCGACGTTGCATAAGTTCCTGTCTGCTTGCCCTGCGGCGCAGCCTCTTCGTGGCTTGGTGTGAACCAATATCCTTGCTCCATTCCGGTAGCGCCGCCGGGATGACACGGATCAAGGACAGGCCCTTGCGAATGGCCCATCTGCACGGCACACAGATGCCGCATGATGGGGGCAAGGACGCGATGAACAAGCTGCGCGGGATACACTGGCTGGCGGCATTGGCCGGATTGGCGGCGATCACGCTGCCGGGCCGGGCCGCCGCGCAGGATGGCGCCACGCCGTTGGGGGCGACGGCAACCGGGCAGACCACGTTCGGCGCTGACGTCGGGCGGATCGAGGCGCGGTTGCTGACCGGGGTGGTCGTGAAGCAGGCCGCCAGCCGGATCGTCGATGCCATCGGCACGGACTTTTCATCGCTGACGATGGTCGTCCTGCCAATCCCCAAGGAGGCTCAGGATTCCGCCAGCACAGTGGGCGGAATGGGTTGGGACGTGTTGCAAAGCGCTGACCGGTTGCCCGTGTTCGACGACATGATCCGCGTGCGCGAGGGGCTGACCCGGTTCAGCCAGCGCTATGACGCAATTGCCGCTGCCGGGGCGAAGGCCTGCCGTGTGAACGTGCAGGGCGAACTGACCGACAAAGGCGTGATCGACCGGCTCGGCTCGATCACCAGCGTGCTGAATGCGGCGACCCCGCTGCTGAACCTGTTCAAGCAGGATTTCGTCTATCAGGGCCTCAGCACGCGGGTGCGCGAAGGCATGCTGGTCACCGCTGTGCGGGGCGAGATTGCCGCGCGCCGCAAGCCGCCGGTCAGGGCGGCAGCGGGCGGGCCGCAGAACTTGCGCGAAGCGGTCGCCGCGACCCAGCGCCAGCTGGCAGCTCTGCCCGCCGCCGCCACGTGCGGCGAAAGCGATGGCGGCGCTGAAACCGCCCGGATCGCACTGGCCGGTGAATTCGGCGCATTCCTGGGCGAGCTGTCCGGTCCCGGATCGCAGCCCGGCACCAGCCTGATCGGCGCGGCGGAAGACCAGTTGCGCCGGTTCGGCCCGCGTCCGGCCACGCTGGTTCTGGCGATCGACGCCGACGGAGCATCGCTGGTCAAGCGCAGCAATCTGGTCACGATGTTCGGCGCGGAATCGACCACCGTGTCGAGCGGGATCGTGGTGTCATATGAATTCTACGAACCGCAATCGGGCGGAATCGGCGCGCTGAAGGCCGCTGGTGTGCTCAGTTGCGTGTCGGGCGCCGTGGGCATCCGCGCCATGCACAACGCTGACAAAATTCGAACGCGCGCAATCTGCTATTGAGGCCCTGCACCCGCGCCCGCCGCCGCTTATGCCTTTGGCATCGCCCCCAACCATCCCTTCGTGGACGGGAACAAGCGCACAGCGGCAGTGGCCGGTGAAACATTCCTGATGCTCAATGGCTATCACCTGACTGCCAGCGACGCCGAAGTGGTGGTGGCCTTCGTCGCCCTCGCCACCGGGGACCTGCCCGAGGCCGAGCTGGCCGACTGGTTCCGCACGCATCTGGCGGTGACTGGCTGATGCTGCGGCGCGGGCGGCCGGGGCTTGCAGCCGAAAGGTGCCAGCCGCCAAAGCCACGAAGCTTGCGTCCAGCCACTTCGTGCCTGTGTGTGAAACCTTCCCATTGATACACACCGATCCGGCAGCTGGGAGTGATGGCCAATCCATCACCCCGAAACTGCGCCGCGATCAGGCGCGGGCAAGCGCCAATGTTCAACGTTTGCGAGTATCGCCTCGCTCAATTCGCGTGCTGGTCTGGCCGGCCTTTTTCAACGTCGTGCCGCCATTTGGCTGCTTGATCAGGCGCCTTGGGTCCTGGTTGAGCGTGGGAACCATGGCTGCGGGACAAACCAGTTCGCCCATCACGCCGTCGCAGCGCGTATTGCCTTTCTGCGGCCCGTTCTGAACCACGGCCCATTCCACGCGGCAGGTTCGCGTGCAGCAGTTTTCATAGACTCAGATGTTTTCGGCATAGGCCGGTGTGGCAAGGACCGCGAGAGACAACGCGATTCCGATTGTTGCTTTATGCTTGACCATGCCCTGAGTTCCCCATCATCCAGAGGGCAACCATATCACGACATACTGAAATGAAGATCAAAATATTATTTCACAAATTCAATAACTTCGAAGCACGTGCGCTATCAAAATCAGTCGCAGTAAGGCACCGTTCTGGCCGTCACAGGTGAACGGACTGACCAATGGCCCCGGCTTTATTGCCCGTAACAGCGCCGATGACGAAACTTTACCCGCGCTTCATGTTGTCGAGACCAGCGATGATGCCGGGTTTGACCGAGGGGTTGGATGCGTTCAGCTTTTTGGGCTTTTCCGCTTTGGGCTTGCGAACTTCGCGGCTCGACTTTTTCTGGCTCTTGGCCATTGGCAATTCCTTCGCGGGGCAGATCGCCCCGTCCGGTGCCATACGCCTCATTCGCGCAGGCAGCGGCACGAAATCACTGCAAGCCGGGAATTGGGGGCAACTGCTGCACGCCGCCGGCCACCAATCTGGGCAAGGTGGCCAAGGTGGCCAAGGTGGCCCAAGCGTGGTTCAATTGTCTGAGCGCCGGGCAAGGCCCTAAAAGTCGATCGCGATCCCGTTCTTCACCCAGTCGCCATAGCGGGTGGGGGACAGTTCGGCCGGATCGTCCGCCAGCTTGGGTTCGGCCGGCTTAGGCGCAGGGGTATTGGTCCAATGCGCGGGCTTGGTGAAGGGCTGGGGCCGCTGGGTGGCACGCTGGGTCATCACGGCTCAATGCGCCCGCTGGCCCTGCGATGCAATCCCGCCTAAGGGCCGGGAATGGATATACCGGGCCTCCCCGCGCGCAAGGCCGCGCTGAAACTGACCGATGCCGTGCTGCGGCGAGGTGAAACGCTGGATCAGGCCGCGAACGGCGCGTTGCAGGGCGTGCGCGGACAGGCCGACAAGGCGCTGGCCCGGGCGCTGGCGGGCGAAGTGCTGCGCTGGCTGGCCGATCTCGATGCGCTGATCGACAGCGCGACCCGGCAAGTGCTGCCCGACGATGCCAAGCCGCGCGCGGTGCTGCGGATCATGCTGGCCGGCTGGCTGCGGCTGGACACACCGCCGCACGCGGTGATCGCGACGGGCCTTGAACTGCTCAGCGGCGGACCGCGCCGTCTGGCGCACGGGGTGTTCTCCACGCTGGTCAAGCGCGCGGTTGCCCTGCCCGCCGCGCCGACCCTGCCGCTGCCGGTGGTGGAGCGCTGGGGCGCGCGCGCAGAAGCCATCGCCGCCGCGCTGGCCCAGCCGCCGCCGCTGGACCTGACCTTGCGCGATCCCGCCGCGACGGCGGAGTGGGCGGAAAAACTGGCCGGCCTCTCGCTCGCCCCCGGCCACATCCGCCTGCCGCGCGGCAACGCGGTCGAGAATATCGAAGGCTTCGACGCGGGCGAGTGGTGGGTGCAGGATCTGGCCGCCAGCCTGCCCGCCCGGCTGCTGGGCGCAGGCGGTGGCCGCCGCGTGCTCGACCTCTGCGCCGCGCCGGGGGGCAAGACGCTGCAACTCGCCGCTGCCGGGTGGCAGGTCACCGCGCTCGATGCCCGCGCGAAGCGGCTGGAGCGGATGCAGGCCAATCTGGACCGCACCGGGCTCAGCGCCGATCTGGTCACCGCCGATGCGCTGACCTGGGAACCGCCCGAACCATTCGATGCCGTGCTGATCGACGCGCCCTGCACCGCCACCGGCACCTGCCGCCGCCACCCCGATGTGCTCCACCGGATCGGCCCGCGCCAGATTGCGGAACTGGCCGAGCTGCAAGCCGCGCTGCTGGCGCGGGCGAGCGCGTGGATGAAACCCGGCGGCCAGCTGGTCTATGCCGTGTGCTCACTGGAAGAGGCCGAGGGCGAGGCGCAGGCCGCGTCCGTGGCGCTAACGCCCGATCCGATCCGCGCCGACGAACTCCCCGCCGGGATTACCCCCACGGCGGCAGGCTGGGTCCGCACCGATCCGGCGATGCTGGACGGGGCGGGCGGGCTGGACGGATTCTTCATCGCCCGCTGGCGCGCCTAGGACTTCACCCGCCCGGCAAAGCTTTTGCGCAGCTTCATCAGCTTGGGCGGGATTACGGCCAGGCAATAGGGATTGCGCTGGCCTTCGCCGTCCCAGTATTCCTGATGGTAATCTTCCGCCGGGAACCACTCAGCCGGGCCTTCGATGGTGGTGACCACCGGTTCGCTGCGGTCCCGCCGGGCGCGGATGATCCCGGCTTCGGCTTCGGCGCGCTGGGCATCGTCCAGCGGGAAAATCGCAGAGCGATATTGCGTGCCGATATCTCCACCCTGCCGGTTCAGCTGGGTCGGATCGTGGATCGCGAAAAAGATGTCGAGCAGATCGCCATAGCCGATCACCGCCGGATCGAACGTCAGCCGCACCGCTTCGGCATGGCCGGTATCGCCGCCGCAAACCTGCTTGTAAGTCGGGTTGGGCACCGCCCCGCCGATATAGCCGCTTTCGACCTCGCTCACCCCGATCACATCGCGATAGACTGCTTCGGTGCACCAGAAACAGCCACCCGCCAGAATTGCCTGCGCCATCAAAATATCCCTTCGGTCATGTTTCACCGCAATTCAGTGCCGATAGCAAATAGGCACAAGGGTGGTGCTTGTCATCGGCCTGCGCTGCCCTAAGTTGGTGGGCAGAACAATTCCCCACGGAGAGACCCTCATGCGCCTTATCGCCGCTCTTGCCGCCAGTGCCATTGCCCTGGCCGCCGCCCCCTCGCTTGCCCAAACTGGCGGGCATGCCCATCACGCCATGAAGATCGACGCCAAGGCCGCACTCGCCGCCGCCGTCGCCAGCCCGCTGCGCGACAAGGACCGCGCCCGCGACCAGTATCGCCGCCCGGCTGAAACGCTTAACTTCTTCAAGGTCGAACCGACGATGAAGGTGGGCGAATACGCCCCTGGCGGCGGCTGGTATTCGCGCCTGCTCGGGCTGTATCTGGGCGAACATGGCAAGTTCGTCGGGCTGTTCTTCGATCCCACGTCGGGCGCGTTCAACGAAAAGAGCCAGCAGGGCATCCGCGACGGCGTGGCGAAGTTTCCGGGTGAAGTGGCGGGCTGGTCCGGCCTGCCGGCCGAACGCTTTGCCGCCCATTCCCTCGATGCTGTTCCCGCCGCCGAAAAGGGCACGTTCGACCGCATCCTGATCATGCGGATGATGCACAACCTGACCCGCTGGAACATCGCCGACCGCGAAATCAAGGCGATGCGCGATCTGCTCAAGCCCGATGGCATGATCGGCATCGAACAGCACCGCGCCAAGGCAAGCGCCCCCTACAGCTACACCGATGGCAGCAAGGGCTACATGCGCGAGGCTGACATCATCAAGTTCATGGAAATCAACGGGTTTGCGTTTGTTGGCAAAAGCGAAGCCAACGCCAACAAGAAAGACCCCGCCAATCACGAAAACGGCGTCTGGACCCTCCCGCCATCGCTGCGCGGCGCAGCCGAGGCGGACAAGCCCCGCCTGACCGCGATTGGCGAATCTGACCGGATGACGCTTTTGTTCCGCAAGCGCCCCTGATACTGCGCGGCGGATGAGCACACTCCGCATCTCCGCGCTGCAACTGCCGCTGGGCAGCGCTGACGAACAGGCCAACATCGCCGCCGTTTCCGCTCTGGTGGAAGCGGCGGCAGCGGACGGCGCGCAAGTGATCCTGCCGCCCGAACTGTTTTCCGGGCCGTATTTCTGCAAGGTCGAGGACGAGGCGCTGTTTGCGCTGGCCCGACCGGTGGCGCAGCACCCCTCGGTCATCGCCATGCGCGCACTGGCGGCAAAGCTGAACGTCGCAATCCCGACCAGCTTCTTCGAGCGTGACGGGCACCACTATTACAACACCCTTGCCATGATCGGCCCCGACGGGGATGTCATGGGCACCTATCGCAAAAGCCACATTCCCGACGGTCCGGGGTATGAGGAAAAGTACTATTTCCGCCCCGGCAATGACGGGTTCAAGGTCTGGGAGCTGTTCGGCCACAAGCTGGGCGTCGGGATCTGCTGGGACCAGTGGTATCCTGAATGCGCGCGGGTGATGGCGCTGCTCGGGGCCGAAGTGCTGCTTTACCCCACGGCCATCGGCACCGAGCCGTATGACGCCAGCCTCGACACCAGCCGGATGTGGCGCCGCGCGATGATCGGCCATGCGGTATCGAACTGCATGCCGGTCATCGCCGCCAACCGGATCGGCACAGAGGACGGCCAGCGGTTTTACGGCCACAGCTTCATCAGCGACGAATGGGGCGATCTGGTGGCCGAATACGGCGCGGCCGAAACCGGCGTGCTGACCGCGACGCTCGATCTGGCCCGCGCCGCGACGCACCGCGCCGGCATGGGCTTCTTCCGCGATCGCCGCCCGCAGCTTTACACCCGGATTGCGCAGGACATCTGACCCGCCGATGGGCGAACGCTATCTGATCGCGCTCGGCTCCAACCAACGCCACGTTCGCCACGGCGCGCCCGAACGCGTGCTGACGGCCGCGCTGGCCGGGCTGGAGCAGGCGGGTATCCGCGTGGTCCGCACCGGTCCGATTGTCCGCAGCGCCCCCATCGGCCCCTCGCACCGCCGCTATGCCAACAGCGCCGCGGTGGTGGAAACAGACCTGCGCCCCGATGCGCTGCTGACCGCGCTCAAGCAGATCGAGCGCGCGTTTGGCCGCACCCAGCGCGGTCAGCGCTGGTCTTCGCGGGTGCTGGATCTGGACATCGTGCTGCGGCGCGGCGGGGCGTGGTCCTCCCCCGGCCTGACCGTCCCGCATATCGCCTATCGCACCCGTGATTTCGTGCTGGCCCCGGCCCTGCCAATCGCCGCCGACTGGCGCGATCCGCTGGGCGGCGGCACGATCCGCCAGCTGCACCGCCGCCTGAAGCGGGCAAAGGCAATCACACCCGCTTGACCGCAAGCGCCCACCCCCCTAAGCGCGCCCATGTGGTCGGGGCCCTTAGCTCAGTCGGTAGAGCAACTGACTTTTAATCAGTAGGTCGCTGGTTCGAACCCAGCAGGGCTCACCACGTTTTCAACAGGTAACAGCATTGGCTGGCGATGTGGCTGGCTTTGGCGTCGGGCGCTTGCACAGGCCGGGAACCGGGCGTGCCAACCCGCCATCAGATACGGTCAGCCTGTGCCACCGCATCACTGGCGCGCAGCGCGCTGACGATGCGGGTGAGGTGGGCCAGATCGGTCACTTCCAGGTCCACTTCATAGCCGCCGAACAGTTCGTCGCGCTGGGTCATTTCCAGCGAGACGATATTGGCCTGGTTGCCCGCGAAGATGCCGGTGGCATCGGCCAGGGTGCCGGGGCGGTTATAGAGTACCATCCGCAGTCGCCCGACCGCGCCGGTGGTGCGATCGCCCCATGACAGGTCGAGCCAGTCGGTATCGACCCCGGTGGCCAGGGTCATGCAGTCGATCGAGTGGACTTCCACGCCCTTGTCGGGCTGGCGGATGCCGACGATCCGGTCGCCCGGCACGGGATGGCAGCATTCGGCCAGCTGGACGCCCACGCCCGGCGTCAGCCCCCGGATCGAGATCGCGCGTTCCTGTCCGGTCCACTGATCCGGCTTGGCGAGGCCCGCAGCGCTGCCGGGAACAAGTGCCTCCATGACCTGCCGGTCATCCAGCTTGGCCGTGCCGATGGCGACCATCAGCTCTTCCTCGCTGGTCAGGCCCAGCCGCTTGACCGCATCGCGCACCGCCTTCTTGCCGATCTTCGAGGGCAGGTGCTCGACGATCTGGTCGAACAGCTGGCGGCCGATTGCCGCAATTTCCTGTTTCTCCTTGGCGCGCACCGCCCGGCGGATTGCGGCGCGGGCCTTGCCGGTGACGACAAACCCCAGCCACGCGAGTTGCGGCGAGGCCTTGCGGCTCTTGATGATTTCCACCACGTCGCCGTTGCTGAGCGTGGTGCGCAGCGGCATGTGCCGCCCGTTGATCTTGGCCCCCACGGCAAAGTTGCCGAGGTCCGAGTGGACCGAATAGGCGAAATCGACCGGGGTCGATCCCTTGGGCAGCTGGTGCAGCGCGCCCTTGGGCGAGAACGCGAAAATCCGGTCCTGATAGATCGCCAGCTTGGTGTGCTCGAGCAGTTCTTCGGCATCGTGGCTGGCATCGACGATCTCGATCAGGTCGCGCAGCCAGCCAACCTGCCCGTCGGGGCGGTCGCCCTGCTTGTAGGCCCAGTGCGCGGCCAGCCCGAATTCGTTGGTGTTGTGCATTTCGTGCGTGCGCACCTGCACTTCCATCCGCATCGAGTTTTCAAAGATCAGCGCAGTGTGGAGCGACCGATAGCCGTTCGACTTGGGCGTCGAGATGTAATCCTTGAACCGCCCCGGAATCATCTGCCAGGTGGTGTGCAGGATGCCCAGCGCCTGATAGCTGTCGGCGACGCTGTCGGTCAGCACACGGAACGCCATGATATCGGTGATCTGTTCGAAGGTCACATGGCGCTCGGCCATCTTCTTCCAGATCGAATAGGGGTGCTTCTCGCGGCCTGACACTTCCACGCGCAGGCCTGCTTCGGCCAGCGCCTGCTTGATTGACAGCGCAATGGAATCGACCTGTCCGCCCTCGCTGCTGCGGATCTGGGTCAATCGCCCGGTGATCGTGGCATAGCCTTCCGGCTCCAGCTGCTCGAACGCCAGCAGCTGCATTTCGCGCATATATTCGTACATCCCCACGCGCTCGGCCAGCGGGGCATAGATTTCCATCGTTTCGCGGGCGATCCGGCAGCGCTTTTCCTCGCTCTTGATGTAGTGGAGCGTGCGCATGTTGTGCAGCCGGTCGGCCAGCTTGACCAGCAGGACGCGCAAGTCCTCGCTCATCGCCAGCAGGAACTTGCGCAGGTTTTCCGCCGCGCGTTCACTTTCGGTCATCGCCTCGATCTTGGACAGCTTGGTCACGCCGTCGACCAGCCGGGCGACTTCGGGGCCGAACAGGCGTTCGATCTCCTCGGTCGTGGCAAGGGTATCCTCGACCGTATCGTGGAGCAGCGCGGTGATGATCGTTTCCTGATCGAGCTTCAGCTCGGTCATCAGGCCCGCCACTTCGACCGGGTGGCTGAAATAGGGATCGCCGCTGGCGCGCGTCTGGGTGCCGTGTTTCTGCACGGTATAGACATAGGCACGGTTGAGCATCGCTTCGTCCGCATCCGGAGCGTAGCTCATCACCCGTTCGACAAGTTCGTACTGGCGCAGCATTATCAGCCTAGATGGGCAGACATGCGGGACAAGGGCAAGGCCCTTGCCGAATAAATCAGCGCCACACCGCTTCCGGCGGCAGGCTCATCAGGATCGCGTCGATATTGCCGCCGGTCTTCAGGCCGAACAGCGTGCCCCGGTCATAGACGAGGTTGAACTCGGCATAGCGGCCGCGCCATTCCAGCTGCTGCTGCTTTTCGGCCGGTGTAAAGTCCAGCCCCATCCGGCGGCGGACGAGCTGCGGGAACACGTCCAGAAACGCCTCACCCACGTCGCGGGTGAAGGCAAAGCCCGCATCCCACTGCGCTTCGTCGGCGCATTCCAGATGGTCATAGAAAATCCCGCCGACGCCGCGGTGGACGCCGCGGTGCGGGATATAGAAGTAATCGTCCGCCCAGGCCTTGAAGCGGGGATAGTAATCCCCGTCGTGCGCATCGCAGGCGGCCTTGAACGCGGCGTGGAACTCATCCGTATCCTGCGGGTAGGGGATCGGCGGATTGAGATCGCCGCCGCCGCCGAACCACGCCTTGCCGGTGGTCAGGAAACGGGTGTTCATGTGCACGGCGGGAACATGCGGGTTGGCCATGTGCGCGACCAGGCTGATGCCCGTGGCGGTAAAGCCCGGATTGTCCGCGCCTGCGCCGTGGATCGTGCCTGCAAATTCAGGCGCGAAAGTGCCGTGAACGGTCGAGACGTTGACGCCCACTTTCTCGAACACTTTGCCCTTCATCACTCCCCGCACGCCGCCGCCGGGGTTGGGATTACCGGCTTCCTCGCGCGACCACGGGGTATATTCGAACGCGGCGGCGCTGCCCGCTTCGCGCTCGATGTCCTCGAACGCGGTGCAGATGCGGGTGCGCAGGGCTTCGAACCAGTCCTTGGCGCGGGCGGTGTGGGCAGTCCAGTCGGTCATCACTCGCCCTTGCCAAGTGAAACTGCTTCCGGCAAGAAAAAGCCATGGTTCCCTTTTCGTTCGCAGGTCAGGAATTGATGCTGGTCGGCCAGCGCGCGCTCTACTGGCCGCGCGAGCGGGCGCTGCTGGTGGCGGACCTGCATCTGGAAAAGGCCAGCTTCTTTGCCCGGTTCGGGCAGATGCTGCCGCCTTATGACAGCCGCGAAACGCTCGAACGGGTCGCGCTGGCCGTGCGCGAAACGGGCGCGCGGCGGGTGCTGTGCCTGGGCGACAACTTCCACGATACCGAAGGCGCGGCGCGGCTGGAACCGCACGCGGCGGGGATGCTGGCGGCGCTGACCCGCGCGACCGACTGGGTCTGGATCACCGGCAATCACGACCGGGGCGAAGTGGGCGAAGGCACCGCGCTGCCCGAACTCGAACTCGCCGGACTGGTGCTGCGGCACGAGGCGCTGGCGGGCGAGACGCGGGGCGAATTGTCCGGCCATTTCCATCCGAAACTGCGCGTCACCGCGCGCGGGCGGCACATTTCCCGGCCCTGTGCAGTGCGGTCTGAAACCCGGCTGATCCTGCCCGCGTTCGGCGCGCTGACCGGGGGGCTGGATGCATCTGATCCGGCGATCATCGCCGCGCTGCAACCCGCGCGCGCCGCCGATGCCCTGCTCAGCGCACGCGGCAAATTGCTGCAATACCCGCTGTGGCGCGCCAAATAGGCGCTTTTGGCGGGAAATCGCACCTTTTCCCGGCGCGCGATTCAGACTAAGAGCCGCCGCACAAGAGTCTTGAGGAGTCCCGACTATAGCACCCCCACCCCGGCGCATGATGACGCCCCCCGTCAAGAGCGGGCCGCGCTACAATAACATGATCACCTCGGACAAAGTCCGCGTCATTGACGAAAGTGGTGAAAACATCGGCGTGATGTATACGCGCGAAGCCATTGAGCAGGCGGCAGGAGTCGGCCTTGATCTGGTGGAAGTGTCGCCGAACGCCGACCCGCCAGTGTGCAAGTTCCTCGACGTCGGCAAGTTCCGCTACGAGGCGCAGAAAAAGGCCAACCTGGCCCGCAAGACCCAGAAGACGCAGGAGATCAAGGAGATCAAGATGCGTCCGAACATCGACGACCACGACTATGACGTGAAGATGCGGGCGATGCACAAATTCATCGGTGAAGGCGACAAGGTGAAAGTCACCCTGCGCTTCCGTGGCCGCGAATTGTCGCACCAGCAGCTGGGCATGAACCTGCTGCGCCGCGTGCAGGAAGACATCGCCGAAGTCGCGAAGGTCGAAGCCTATCCGCGCATGGAAGGCCGCCAGATGCTGATGGTGGTGTCGCCGAAGTAAAGCATTCGGGCAGCGCCCGCCGTAAGGCGCGGGCGTGCCTGCTGGGGGAAAACCGGGATGACCGCACGCCGTATCGGCTTCTGGGTGGGCATCGCCGGGTTCCTTGCCACGCTGATCCTGCCTGCCCCTGCCGGGATGCCCGCCCCCGCCTGGCCCGCTGCCGGGCTGGTCTGGATCATGGCCGCGTGGTGGATGACCGAGGCGCTGCCGCTCTCGGCCACCGCGATCCTGCCGTTCCTGGTCCTGCCGCTGACCGGCGTGGCCGATGCCAACAAGACGGCGGCGGCCTATTATTCCCCGATCATGTTCCTGTTCATCGGCGGGGCGTTCCTGGCGCTGGCGATCGAGCGGACCGGACTGCACCGGCGCCTCGCGCTGTTCATCATGCGCCGTGCCGGATTGACTTCGGGGCGCTTGCTGCTGGCGGTGATGGCCGCGACCGCGATCCTGTCGATGATGATTTCCAATACGTCCACCGCGCTGATCATGATGCCGATGGCCCTGGCGATGCTGGCCGCAGGCGGGGTGAAGGACGGCGAAACTGGCGGAATTGCCGGGGCCCTGCCGATGGGGATCGCCTTTTCCGCGTCGATTGGCGGGCTGGGTACGATGGTCGGCACGCCGACCAATGCCATTGCGGCAGGCCTGCTGGAAAAGTCGCTGGGCCTGAAGATCACGTTCCTGGAATGGAGCATGTTCACCATGCCGATCGTGCTGATCGGGGTGCCGCTGGCCGCGCTGATCATCGCGCGCGTGCAGAAACTGGGGCAGGACGGCTTCGATCCCGCCGCCGCGCGCGCCGCGATCAGCCATTCGGATGCATGGACCATCCCGGAACGGCGGCTGGTGCCGGTGGTAGCGTTGGCATTTCTGGCATGGATGACCCTGCCCTGGCTGGAAGGGCTGTTCCCCAAGGGCGGGCTGACCGACGGGACGATCGCGGCGATCGCGGGCCTCGCGCTGTTCATGCTGCCCGACGGCACCGGGCGGCAGATGCTGACCTGGAACGAAGCCAACCGCGCGCCGTGGGACGTGGTGCTGATGTTCGGCGGCGGGCTGGCCATGGCGATGGGGATGACCGAATCCGGGCTGGCTGCCTGGCTGGGCCAGATGCTGCTGCCGCTGGCCCACGTGCCGCTGCCGATTGTCGCGCTGGTCGTGGTCGCGTTCGTGATCCTGGTGACCGAATTTGCCAGCAACATCGCCACCGCCAGCGGCATCCTGCCGGTGATCGCCGCGCTGGTCGTGGCGCTGGGGGCAGACCCGATCCTGCTCGCCCTGCCCGCCGCGATCGCATCGACCTGGGGCTTCATGCTGCCCGCCGGGACCGGTCCCAACGCCTTTGCCTGGGCGACCCGCCACATCGCAATGGGCAACATGATCCGCGCCGGGTTCCTGCTGGACCTGACCGGCGTGATCCTGATCGTCGGCGTGGTCTGGGGGATCGCCCTGATCTGAGCGCCAGAGAAACTGGTCCTCCGGACCAAGGCTTGGCGCCCTGGTCCGGGGGACTAGCCCGTCAGCGAATACGCCGTCCGTTTCCTTCGAGGCGACCCGAAGGAGCCACGCAGCTTTTGCTTTATGACCCCAGCCTTATATAAGGACTGGTCAATATTGCAACGCCTGAGCGGCTTCTGGCGACAATTTGTAAGCGTTACTTACCTGCGTCGATAAGCGCCTGAACCTGCTTGTAAAACGCATCGCGCGCGTCCGGTTCAGGCCCTTTGGTAGCGCGGGTCCAGTTGGCATTGGACGCGATCACCAGCCGCCGCTTGGGGTCGATGAAGATGCCCTGCCCGAAGATTCCCTGCGCTGCGACCGAGCCGTCGTCATAAGTCCACCACTGATAGCCATAGCCGCGCCCCGGCTCGCCAATGTCCTTCTGCTTCACGGTCGCCTGCGCAAACCAGTCCGTCGGCACGATCTGCTGACCTTGCGGAGTTTTGCCCCCTCCCAGCACGAACAGCCCGAACCGGGCAAAATCGCGCGTGGCGGCCTGCAAACAGCATCCGGCGATTTCGTGGCCCGTCTTGCCCTTCAGCCAGGTCGCGGGCGCTTCCATCCCTGCTGGCTGCCAGACCTTTTCCTGCAGATACTGCGCCAGCGGCTTTTTCGTGGCAGACGATACCAGCACCCCGATCAGGTTGGTTTCGCCGGTGTTGTAATGCCACACTTCGCCCGGCGGATGGGCGCGCGGCAGCTTGCGCAAGTAACTGACCGTCGCATCGATGCCGGGATCGGGCGCGACCACATTGAACTGCGCGACATCGGCCTTGGGATCTTCGTAATCCTCGTTCCAGCGCACGCCCGAACTCATCGTCAGCAATTGCCGGATGGTCACATCGTCATAGGCTGAACCGCGCAGGTCCGGGATGTATTGGCTGACCTTGTCGTCCAGGCTTTTGATCGCCCCGTCCTGCACCGCTGCGCCGACCAGTGTCGAGGTGAACGACTTGGCGACCGAAAAGCTGGTCCAGCGGCCCTTGGCATCGAACTCCAGGCCATAGCGTTCCAGCCGGACCTTGCCGTCCTGCACGATCACGATCCCGGCGGCGCGCTGCTGCGCCAGATACTGGTCGATCCCCGGCACTTCCAGCGGCTTGCCCGCAGGCAGTGGCAGCGGCGTGGCGGACGGCGCAATCGTGTTCGCCTCGGCCAGCACCGACAGGCGGTCCATCCCCCGGAACGCTGCATCGCGCTGGTCCTGCGACCAGGCCAGCACATCGGCATTGGTCGGCAGCGCCGCCAGAATGCCGCGCGTTTCCTTGTCGAGGCTGACATACCAGCCTCCGCCCGCCAGCAAGACCGCGCCGAGCGCCCCCAGCATAATCGTCCGTTTGCGCAAATTCCCTCTCCTGTTTCCTGTTGTGGGGCGCAGCATAGAGCGCTTCGCAATCAGGAAAAGGGGGCATGGCGGTTCGGCCCCAGCCCTGCCATAAGAGGCCATGGCAACCCATGAAGATCGCACCCGCAAGCTGGCCGTCCTGATCGACGCCGACAACGCCTCACCCCGGATCGTGACCGGCCTGTTCGAGGAAATCGCCACCATCGGCGAGGCCAGCGTCCGGCGCATTTACGGCGACTTTTCCGGCACCCGGCTGAAGGGCTGGGCCGATGTCCTGTCCCCCCATGCGATCATGCCGCACCAGAACTTTGCCAACACCGTGGGCAAGAACGCATCCGACATCGCGCTGGTGATCGATGCGATGGACCTGCTCCATTCCGGGCGGTTCGACGGGTTCTGCCTGGTGTCGTCCGACAGCGATTTCACCCGGCTGGCCGCGCGCATCCGCGAACAGGGCGTGGACGTGTACGGATTTGGCGAACAGAAGACGCCCGAAAGTTTCCGGCAGGCGTGCAAGCGGTTCATCTATACCGAAAACCTGCTGCCGCTGGCCGCAGTGGTTGAGGCTGATGCCAGAGCCGGGCCGGACAAGGCCGCTGCCGCCACCATCCTGCCGCGCCGGTCGGCGTCCGCCGCAGTGCCGATGATCCGCATTGCGCTGAGCCAGCTGGACGATACCGATGGCTGGTTCCCGCTGGGCGTGGTCGGCAAGCGGCTGAGCGTGCTCAATTCCGACTTCGATCCGCGCACCTTCGGCCATGCCCGGCTGAGCGATCTGGTCGACAAGACCGGCGCGTTCGATGTCGAGCGAAGGTCCGGCAGCGGGGTCTATATCCGCCTGAAGCCGACCCGCGCCAAACCGGCGGCAGGCTGACTTAAGCCAATGAATTGGTTTGCGTTGCAAATGCACCCCTTGCTTCGCAACTGCACAATGGCCTAACCCTGTCTCCCGGAGGCATGGTGGGAGGAACGGTTGCCCGGCGGCGCGCAAGCGCCCAGCCGTCGGCCGATAGTTCTATTCAGGGGAGCCCACCGTCCGTGCCAACCACTCGCAGCGCCGAATTCACCCAGATCAGCGACCGCATCGTCGAAGTGCTGCGCCGCCGCGTCGGCAAGGACGAGCGCGCCGCCAAGCCGCACGACTGGTATACCGCCGCCGTCTATACCCTGCGCGATGCGGTGATCGACCGGTGGATGGATTCCACCCGCCGCACGTATGAAACCAAGGGCAAGCGGGTTTACTACCTCAGCCTGGAATTCCTGATCGGGCGGCTGCTGCGCGATGCGCTGTCGAACATGGGGCTGACCCGCGCGATGGAACAGGCGCTGGCCGAACACGGTTTCGATCTGGCCGCGCTGGAGGAACTGGAACCCGATGCCGCACTGGGCAACGGCGGGCTGGGGCGGCTGGCGGCATGCTTCATGGAAAGCCTCGCCAGCCTCGACATCCCGGCTTACGGCTATGGTATCCGCTATGTGAACGGGATGTTCCGCCAGCGGATCGACGATGGCTGGCAGGTGGAGCTGCCCGAAACCTGGCTGGCGCACGGCAACCCGTGGGAATTTGAGCGCCGCGAAAGCGCCTATCGGATCGGGTTCGGCGGCGAAATCGTGATGCAGGGTGACCGCGCGCAGTGGAACCCCGGCGAACAGGTTGAGGCGGTCGCGGTCGATACCCCGGTGGTCGGCTGGCGCGGCAAGCGGGTCAACACCCTGCGGCTGTGGACCGCCAACGCGATCGATCCGATCAAGCTCGACGCGTTCAATGCGGGCGATCACTTCGCCGCGCTGGCCGATGACTTGCGCGCCAGCAGTCTGGTGCGCGTGCTCTATCCGGCGGATTCGAGCGCGGCCGGGCAGGAACTGCGCTTGCGGCAGGAGTATTTCTTCACCTCCGCCTCGATCCAGGACATTCTGCGCCGTCACGTGCAGTTCCACGGCGATGTCCGCACCCTGCCCGATCAGGCCGCGATCCAGCTGAACGACACCCACCCCGCGGTCGCCGTGGCCGAACTGATGCGGCTGCTGACCGACCTGCACGGCCTGGGCTTTGACGAAGCATGGGACGTCACCCGCCAGACCATCGCCTATACCAACCACACCCTGTTGCCCGAAGCGCTGGAGAGCTGGCCGCTGCCGCTGTTCGAACGGCTGCTGCCGCGCCATATGCAGATCATCTATGCCATCAACAGCCGGGTGCTGCGCGAAGCGGGCAAGGCGGGGCTGGACGGCGCGGCCATCGCCGCGATCTCGTTGATTGACGAGGGCGGGGAACGCCGGGTGCGGATGGCCAACCTGGCCTTTGCCGGCGCGCACAGCGTCAACGGGGTGGCCGCGCTCCACACCGACCTGATGAAAAGCACGGTCTTTGCCGACCTGCACAAGCTCTATCCCACCCGCATCAACAACAAGACCAACGGCGTCACCCCGCGCCGCTGGCTGCAACAGTGCAATCCGGGGCTGACCGCGATCCTGAAGGACGCGATCGGCGACAAGTTCCTGGATGACGCGGCGCTGCTGACCGACCTGAACGCGCTGGCCGATGACGCCGCGCTGGGCGAACGCGTGGCCGAGGTAAAGCGCGCCAACAAGGTCGCGCTGGCCGCGCACCTCAAGGACCTGACCGGCATCCGGCTCGATCCCGATGCGCTGTTCGACGTGCAGATCAAACGCATCCACGAATACAAGCGCCAGCTGCTCAACCTGATCGAGACGGTCGCGCTCTATGATCAGATCCGCAGCCACCCGGAACGCAACTGGGTGCCGCGCGTCAAGATTTTCGGCGGCAAGGCGGCATCCAGCTATCACAACGCCAAGCTGATCATCAAACTGGCCAATGACATCGCCAAGCGGGTCAATTCCGATCCATCCGTCGGCGGGCTGCTGAAAGTGGTGTTCGTGCCGAACTATAACGTCAGTCTGGCCGAACGGATCATTCCGGCGGCGGACCTGTCGGAACAGATTTCGACCGCCGGGATGGAGGCATCGGGCACTGGCAACATGAAGTTTGCCTTGAACGGCGCGCTGACCATCGGCACGCTGGACGGCGCGAATATCGAGATCAAGGATCACGTCGGTGACGACAACATCGTGATCTTCGGCCTGACCGCCGATGAAGTGGCCGAGCAGCGCGCCGGGGGCTACAACCCGCGCGCCGTGATCGAAAAGAGCCGCGAACTGCGTCAGGCGGTCGATGCGATTGCGTCGGGCGTGTTCTCGCCCGACGATCCGCAACGCTATGCGGGGCTGATGGGCGGGCTTTACGACCACGACTGGTTCATGGTCGCCGCCGATTTCGACAGCTATCACGCCGCCCAGCGCAGCGTCGATCTGCGCTGGCAGGATCAGCCCGGCTGGCGCGCCAGCGCGATCCGCAACATCGCCAATGTCGGGTGGTTCTCATCCGACCGGACCATCGGCGAATATGCCCGCGAGATCTGGGGGGTACTCAAGTAGTCCCGGCCCCTGAAAACGCCCCCGAAAACGCCGATGAAAGCGCCAATGAAAGCGCCAATGAAATCGAATGCGCCAACCCATCGCCGCATACGATTTCCCTGTATCTTCCGGGGGCCAAGCAGGGCTAGGTAAGGATGCCCGGAAACGTCCGGAGAACTGACAGGGGGAATGCTTGAAGCCGACAGGTGCCGCAATTTCCGCCTTGCTTGAAGGCCGTCACGCCGATCCCTTTTCCTTGCTGGGGCCGCATGCCGGACCGGGTGGAACATTTGCCCGCGCGGTCCTGATCGGCGCGGAAACCGCCGAAGCATTCAGCCTGGGCGGATCGAGCCTGGGCAAGCTGGCGCAAGTCGATCCGCGCGGCCTGTTCGAAGGCCAGCTGCGCGGCACGCCGCAACCGCTGCAATACCGCTGCACGGCGGGCGGCCACGAATGGTGGCTGACCGATCCCTACAGCTTTGGCCCGGTGCTGGGGCCGATGGATGACTTCCTGATCGCGGAAGGCACGCATTTCCGCCTGTTCGACAAGCTCGGCGCGCACCGGATCGAGCATCAGGGCGCACGGGGCGTGCACTTTGCGGTCTGGGCGCCCACTGCCAGCATGGTCCGGCTGGTCGGCGATTTCAACGACTGGGACGCGGCCCGCCATCCCATGCGCCGCCGCGCCGATATCGGCGTGTGGGAAATCTTCATACCCGACATTGGCCTTGGCCGCGCCTACAAGTTCCACATCACCGGCCCGGACGGCACCGTCCTGCCGCTGAAGGCCGATCCTTATGCCTTCGCCGCCGAACTGCGCCCCAGCACCGCATCGCTGATTGCCGAACCGGGCAAGGGCGAATGGGGCGATGCCGCGCACCGCGACCACTGGGCCAGCGTCGATCCCCGGCGCGAGCCGATGGCGATTTATGAAGTCCACCCCGGATCGTGGCAGCGCGATGAAACCGGCTGGTTCCTCAGCTGGGATGAAATGGCCGCGCGGCTGATCCCCTATGTTACCGACATGGGCTTTACCCATATCGAATTCCTGCCGGTGGCCGAACACCCCTATGACCCCAGCTGGGGTTACCAGACCACCGGGCTGTACGCCCCCACCGCCCGGTTCGGCGATGCCGCCGGGTTCGCCCGGTTCGTCGACGGTGCGCACCGCGCGGGGGTGTCGGTGCTGGTCGACTGGGTGCCCGCGCACTTCCCGACCGACGCCCACGGCCTTGCCCACTTCGATGGCACCGCGCTGTACGAACACGAAGACCCGCGGCTGGGCTTCCACCCGGACTGGAACACCGCGATCTATAACTTCGGCCGCCGCGAAGTGGCCGCGTTCCTGATCAACAACGCGCTGTTCTGGGCTGAAAAATACCACATTGACGGGCTGCGGGTCGATGCGGTCGCCTCGATGCTCTACCGCGATTATTCCCGCAAGGCCGGGGAATGGATCCCCAATGCCGAGGGCGGGCGCGAGAACTGGGAAGCGGTCGATTTCCTGCGGGCCATGAACCGGGCGCTCTACAGCACCCACGCCGGGGTCATCACCATTGCCGAGGAAAGCACCGCCTGGCCCGGCGTCACCCTGCCCGCGTTCGATGATGGGCCGCGTTCCAACCTGGGCTTCGGGTTCAAATGGAACATGGGCTTCATGCACGACACGCTACAATACATGGCGCGCGACCCCATCCACCGCCGCCACCATCATGACGAAATCACGTTCGGCCTGATGTATGCCTTCAGCGAAAACTTCGTCCTGCCGCTCAGCCATGACGAGGTGGTCCACGGCAAGGGATCGCTGCTGAACAAGATGAGCGGCGACGAATGGCAGAAATTTGCCACTTTGCGCGCGTATTACGGCCTGATGTGGGGCTATCCCGGCAAGAAGCTGCTGTTCATGGGGCAGGAGTTTGCGCAGGTTCGCGAGTGGAGCGAGGAACGCAGCCTGGACTGGGAACTGTGCGATACCGCGCCGCACGCCGGGGTTCAGGCGCTGGTCCGCGATCTCAACCGGCTCTATACCGGCCGCGCCGCGCTCCATGCCCGCGATTGCGAGGGCGAAGGGTTCGAATGGCTGGTGGCGGACGATGCCCAGGCTTCGGTCTTTGCCTGGCTGCGCAAGGCGCCGGGTGCGCGGCCCATCGCGGTGGTCAGCAATTTCACCCCGCAGGTTCACGGGTCTTATCGCCTGCCGCTGCCGCATGACGGCGTGTGGCGCGAAGTGCTCAATTCCGATGCCGCGATCTATGGCGGCAGCGGGCAGGGCAATCTGGGCACGGTCACGGCCCATGACGGCGCGGCGCAAGTCGTGCTGCCGCCGCTGGCGACGGTGATGTTCGAATACGAGGGATAATCCGCAAGACACGGCATTTTGGGGCAGGAGAAGTTGACGATGATGGCAAAACGGCAGGCATCCCCGGCACGGCCGCTGGCGCGCGATGCGATGGCCTATGTTCTGGCGGGCGGGCGCGGCAGCCGGTTGATGGAACTGACCGACCGGCGCGCAAAACCGGCGGTCTATTTCGGCGGCAAGACCCGGATCATCGACTTTGCGCTGTCCAACGCGCTCAATTCGGGCATTCGCCGGATCGGCGTGGCGACGCAGTACAAGGCGCACTCGCTGATCCGGCACTTGCAGATCGGCTGGAACTTCTTCCGACCCGAACGCAACGAAAGCTTCGATATCCTGCCCGCATCGCAGCGCGTGTCCGAAACGCAGTGGTATGAGGGCACGGCGGATGCGGTGTACCAGAACATCGACATCATCGAAGGGCACGGCCCGGAATACATCGTCATCCTGGCGGGCGATCACATCTACAAGATGGATTACGAGTTGATGCTGCAACAGCACGTCAACCAGGGCGCCGACGTGACCGTGGGCTGCATGGAAGTGCCGCGCGCCGAGGCCAAGGGCTTCGGCATCATGGCGGTCGACAAGGACGACCGGATCACGCAATTTGTGGAAAAGCCGGAAAATCCCCCCGCGATGCCGGGCAAGCCGGACGTCTCGCTCGCGTCGATGGGGATTTACGTGTTCACCACGAAGTTCCTGTTCGAACAGCTGAACCGTGATGCCGCCGATCCCGATTCGACCCGCGATTTCGGCAAGGATATCATCCCCTTTCTGGTGGAACACGGCAAAGCCGTGGCGCACCGGTTCTCTGACAGCTGCGTGCGCGGCAAGGACGAAACCGGGGTTTACTGGCGCGATGTCGGCACGCTCGATGCCTATTGGGAAGGCAACATCGACCTGACGCACGTCATCCCGCAGCTCGATATGTATGATCGCGACTGGCCGATCTGGTCACACGCGGAAATGGTCCCGCCCGCCAAGTTCGTCCATGATGAGGACGGCCGCCGGGGTGAGGCAGTGTCATCGCTGGTATCGGGAAACTGCATCATTTCCGGCAGCCACGTGAAC
This sequence comes from Novosphingobium sp., assembly GCF_030699305.1. Classification (GTDB taxonomy): domain Bacteria; phylum Pseudomonadota; class Alphaproteobacteria; order Sphingomonadales; family Sphingomonadaceae; genus Novosphingobium. The sequence goes on along the minus strand of NZ_JAUYNB010000010.1, from coordinate 375,517 downwards.
CGCAGCCTGCTGTTCACCAGCGTGCTGGCGCGCAGCTGGAGCCGGGTGGAAGAATCCGTCATCCTGCCGTGGTGCGATATCGGACGCGGCGCGCAGCTGAATAAGGTCGTGCTGGACCGGGGCGTGAAAATCCCGCCGGGGCTGGTGGTGGGCGAAGACCCGGTGCTGGATGCCAAGCGGTTCCGCCGCACCGACAAGGGCGTGTGCCTGATCACCCAGCCGATGATCGACAAGCTGGACCTGTAATGCCGTTATCTGTCCTGTCCGTCGCATCCGAAGCCGTCCCGCTGGTCAAGACTGGCGGGCTGGCCGACGTTGCCGGCGCGCTGCCCGGCGCGCTCGCCCAGCAAGGCATAGCGGTTACCACGCTGCTGCCGGGGTTCCCCTCGGTCATGGCGGCGGTGAAGCGCGGCAAGGTGCTGCACAGCTATGACAGCCTGCTGGGTGAACCGGCCCGACTGATCGCGGGCAAGCTGGGCGACGCGGCCCTGATCGTGCTCGACGCGCCGGGGTTCTTTGCGCGCGGCGGCAGCCCCTACGCCGATCCGGGCGGCAAGGACTGGGCCGACAACTGGCGCCGCTTTGCCGCCTTCGGGCGCGCGGCGGCGGATCTGGCGGGCGGGCTGGTCAAAGGGCGCCGCTTCGATCTGGTCCACGCGCACGACTGGCAGGCGGCGATGGCGCTGGCCTATCTGCGGTTCGCTCCGCTGGCGGGCAGCACCCCGGTGCCGTCGGTGATGACGATCCACAACATGGCGTTCCAGGGCTATTTCGGCGCGGAGATTTTCAGCGGTCTGGGCCTGCCCCGCGCCGCGTGGAGCATCGACGGGGTTGAAAGCTATGGCGGCGTCGGCTTCCTGAAAGCGGGGATGGAGTCCGCCAGCGTCATCACCACCGTCAGCCCGACATACGCCCGCGAAGTGCGCGAGGCCGAGTTCGGGATGGGGCTTGAGGGCCTGATCCAGAGCCGGGGCGAGCGGGTGCGCGGGATCGTCAACGGGATCGATACCGGCGAATGGAACCCGGCCAGCGATCCCCACATCGCCCAGACCTTCACCGTCCGCACGCTGGCCAAAAAGGCCGCGAACAAGCGCGCGCTGGAGGCCGAGTTCGGCCTGGAACCCGGCGACGGCCCGCTGTTCGTCGTGGTCACCCGGCTGACCTGGCAAAAGGGCATGGACGTGCTGCTCGAAGTGTTGGACCATCTGGCCGGGATCGGCGGGCGGCTGGCACTGCTGGGCAGCGGCGATCCGGCGATTGTCGAAGGGCTCCACGCCGCCGCCGTGCGCCATCCGGGACGGATCGCGGTGCGGATCGGCTATGACGAGGCGCTGTCGCACCGGATGCAGGCCGGCGGGGATGCCATTCTGGTGCCCAGCCGGTTCGAACCGTGCGGGCTGACCCAGCTTTACGGCCTCGCCTATGCCTGCGTGCCGATCGTGGCGCGCACCGGGGGGCTGGCCGATACGGTGATCGACGCCAACCTGGCGGCGCTCAACGCGGGCGTGGCCACCGGGGTGCAGTTTACCGGGGTCAGCTATGGCGCGCTGACCGGCGCGATTGACCGCGCGATACGGCTTTATCACACGCCGGGGGCGTGGCAGATGTTGCAGCGCAACGGCATGAAAGCGGATTTCAGCTGGAACAACAGCGGGGCAGCGTATGCCGCGCTCTATCGGGAACTGACAGGCACACAATGACGGTAAGCACGCACGCCACTACGCCATTCGACGGGCAAAAGCCGGGCACATCGGGCCTGCGCAAGAAAGTGCGGGTGTTTGCCCAGCCGAACTATGCGGAAAACTTCGTACAGGCGGTGTTCGACGTGGTGGAGCGCGCGCCCGGATCGACATTGGTGGTCGGCGGCGACGGGCGCTATTACAACCGCACCGTGATCCAGCAGGTGATCCGCATGGCCGCCGCCAATGGCTATGGCCGGGTGCTGGTCGGGCAAGGGGGTATCCTCTCCACCCCGGCGGCCAGCCACGTGATCCGGAAATACGGGGCCAGCGGGGGGCTGATCCTGTCGGCCAGCCACAACCCCGGCGGGCCGGATGAGGATTTCGGGATCAAATACAACATCGCCAACGGCGGCCCCGCGCCCGAAGCCGTGACCGAGGCGATCTTTGCCCGGACCCTGACGGTCGACCGCTGGCTGGCGGAAGACACCGCCGACATCGACCTCGACACCATCGGCACCGCGCAAGTGGGCGCGCTGACGGTCGAAGTGATCGATCCCGTCGCTGACTATGCCGCGCTGATGGAAACACTGTTCGATTTCCCCGCGATCCGCGCCGCAGTGGCAGGCGGGCTAACCATGGCGTTCGACGCGATGAGCGCGGTGACCGGGCCTTACGCGACCGAGATTCTGGAACGGCGACTGGGCTTCCCCGCTGGGACTGTCCGCAATGGCGTGCCGCTGGAGGATTTCGGCGGGCATCATCCCGATCCCAATCTGGTCCATGCGAAAGACCTGTACGATCTGATGATGGGCCCCGCCGCGCCGGACTTTGGCGCGGCATCGGACGGGGACGGCGACCGCAACCTGATCATCGGGCGCGGCCGGTTCATCACCCCGTCGGATTCGCTGGCGATGCTGGCCGCCAACGCAACCCTTGCCCCCGGTTACGCAGGCGGGCTGAAAGGCATCGCGCGGTCCATGCCGACCAGTGCGGCGGCGGACCGGGTGGCGGCGGCGCTGGGCATTCCCGCGTTCGAAACGCCGACGGGCTGGAAGTTCTTCGGCAACCTGCTCGATGCGGGGCAGGCGACGATCTGCGGTGAGGAAAGCGCCGGGACCGGATCGGACCATGTGCGCGAAAAGGACGGGCTGTGGGCGGTGCTGCTGTGGCTCAACGTGCTGGCGGTGCGCGGCATATCGGTCGATGCGCTGGCGCGGGAACATTGGGGGCAGTTCGGGCGCAACTACTATGCCCGCCACGATTACGAAGCCCTGCCGACCGACGTGGCCAATACGCTGATCGCGGAATTGACCGCCGCGCTGCCGACGCTGCCGGGGCAAGCATTCGGCCCGCTGACGGTCGCAGGCGCAGACAGCTTTTCCTACCTCGATCCGGTCGATGGTTCGGCCAGCGCCAATCAGGGGCTGCGGGTCCTGTTCGAAGGCGGATCGCGGATCGTGTTCCGCCTGTCCGGCACCGGCACCGAAGGCGCGACGCTGCGGGTCTATCTGGAGCGTTATGAACCGGCGAGCGGCGATCTCGACGCCGAAGTCGGCGTGATGCTGGCCGACCTGATCGCGGCGGCAGAGGCGATTGCCGGGATCACCCGCCACACGGCCCGCACCGCGCCCGACGTCATCACGTGAGGTTGGGCGCATGGGTCGAGGCGGGCGAAACCCGCTTCGCCGTCCGTTCACCCCATGCTGCCGGTGTCGATCTGTGCTTGTTCGATGGCACTGTCGAAACCCGCCTGCCGATGGCGCGCGCGGGCGATGAATGGACCTTGGCCCTGCCCGGCGACCTGTCCGGCACCCATTACGGCTACCGCGCATCGGGCGATTGGGCACCGGAACGCGGGCGCTGGTTCGATCCCGCCAAGCTGCTGGTCGATCCTTATGCGATCGAACTCGACCGGCAGTTCACCTATGACCCGCGCCTGTCGGAATACGGCGCGGATACCGCCGATCTGGTCCCGCGCGGCTTGGTGCAGGGCGCGCTGCGGCAAGTGCCGCTGGCTCCGCCCCGGTTTCAGTGCGGCGGGCTGATCTATGAACTGAACGTGCGCGCCTTCACCATGCTCCACCCGGATGTCCCGGCCCGGCAGCGCGGGACGGTGGCGGCGCTGGCGCATCCCGCCGTCATCGCGCACCTGCAAAAACTGCATGTCAGCGCGGTCGAGCTGATGCCGGTCACCGCGTGGATCGATGAACGGCACTTGCCCCCGCTGGGGCTGACCAACGCGTGGGGCTATAACCCGGTCGCGCCGCTGGCGCTCGATCCCCGGCTGTGTCCCGGCGGGGTAGCGGAACTGCGCGAGACGGTGGCGGCGCTGCACGCGGCGGGGATCGGCGTGCTGCTCGATCTGGTGCTGAACCACACCGGTGAAAGCGATGTCCACGGCCCGGTGCTGTGCCTGCGCGCCCTGGACAACCCGGCCTATGCGCATGAACCGGGCGGCGCGCTGATCAACGACACCGGCTGCGGCAACACGCTGAACTTTGGCCATCCGGCGGTGCGGGCGCTGGCGCTGGCTACGCTGCGGCACTTTGTGCGGCACTGCGGGGTGGACGGGTTCCGGTTCGATCTGGCCCCGGTGCTGGCGCGCGGACCGGGCTTTGACGCCCATGCGCCGTTTTTCGCCGAACTCGCCGCCGATCCGTGGCTGGCCGACCGGGTGCTGATTGCCGAGCCATGGGATATCGGCCCCGGCGGCTATCAACTGGGGAACTTCCCGCCCGGCTGGCTGGAATGGAACGACCGCTTCCGCGATGATGTGCGCCGGTTCTGGCGCGGTGATGTCGGCGTGGGCCTGCTGGCAACGCGGCTGGCGGGATCAGCTGACCTGTTCGGGCCGGACTGCCGCAGCGTGAACTTTCTGGCCGCGCATGACGGCTTCACGCTGGCCGATTGCACGGCCTATGAACACCGCCACAACCACGCCAACGGGGAAGACAATCGCGATGGCCACGGCGATAACTTCAGCTGGAACCACGGCTGCGAGGGGCCGAGCCATGACCCGCAGGTCAACGCCCGCCGGGCCGAGGACTTGCGCGCCATGCTCGGCACGCTGTTCGCATCGACCGGCACGGTGATGCTGACGGCGGGGGATGAATCTGGCCGCACCCAGCACGGCAACAACAACGCCTATTGCCAGGATAACGCCGCGTTCTGGCTGGACTGGGACGGGCGTGACACCGCGCTGGAAGACCATGTCGCCGCGCTGTCCGCCGCGCGCGCCACCCGGCTGGCAGAGTTCGCGCAGTTCCCGCAAGGCGGCGAATGGCTGGCCCCATCGGGCCTGGGCATGACAGCGGATGACTGGGAAGACCCGGCCTGCGGCGGGTTCGATTACCACGTGAATGCCGCACTGCATTTCCGCATCCGGCGCGCCGAGCGCACCGCCGCGATCTAGGGTCCAAACGAGAGCGGGCCTCCCTCCGCACCGGAGGAAGGCCCGCCCTGTCGCAGCAATCGCCGCCGCTTAGAAGCGGAACGAGACCGAGGCGCGATAGGCCTGGTTCTTCACGTCGTCGCGGGCGATGGTGGTATCCGCGCTGAGCGAGATGTCCACATTCCCGGTCGTCAGGGTCAACCCGGCGGCGGCTTCGATCCAGTCCTTGTCAAACCCGGCCAGCGCGAACCCGGGGTTGACCCCCTGCAGCCCACCAACGAACCGCGCGGCCAGCGAGGTCGGCTGATCGCGGAATTCGTGGACATAGTTGACCGATGCGGTCGGCCGGATCTTGCCCACGCCGTTGAGCACGAACCCGCCGCGGCCCTGCACGCTGCGGGCGTCGAACCGGTCATAGACCAGCGCGGTCGGACCGCCCGTTTCGACCGACCGGCCGAAATCGAACCACCCGGCGCGCAGCCCGATGCGCGGGCCGAACTTGATCGCTTCGCCAAACTCTGCGCCGATGTTCACTTCGGCGGCCAGCGCCATCACATCGTCCTTGGAATTGAGGCGATAGGTGTTGCCCGGCAGGCTCCCATCCCGGCTGGCGTCCGTGCGGAACAGACCGGCCGACATCTGGGTTTCCCCATAGAGCACCCCAAATGACCGCTTGGCATAGAGCGTGCCCTGGATCAGCTGACCCTTCACCGTGCCGCCGCCAACGCCGGTCTTGCCATCGACATCGGTGTAAGACAGCGCAAAGCCGATCAGGCCCGTGCTGCCCAGTTCCGCTTCGATCCCGCCGGCCAGATACCAGCCGTCAAACTGGTCGTTCCCGCCCAGCGGCAGGGCGGTCGCCATCGGGCGGCTTTCACCGTCCAGATAACCACCGGCCAGAAACGCGCTCATCGTTTCGGGCAGGCGCCCTTCGGCAGTGCGGGTTTCGGTCATCCCGCCATCCGGCCCCTGGAAGTGCTGGATGCCGCGATTGAGGTTGCCGACATAGGCCAGGGTCTGCACCGGACGCCCGACATAGGCGACCGTGCCGCCCAGGCTGCCCGGCTTCAGCGTGCCGAGCCGCTGCCGGATCAGGCGCGAGGTGTTGTCGAGCGCGACAGTGCCGATTGACGAGCGCAGCGTTTCGGTGCGCGGAGCCAGCGCATCCAGCGTGGCGCGGATCGTTCCGGCCGACTGGAGGTCAAGCACGTCATACAGCCCCGGCATTCCGCCGATTGTGCGGTTCGCGTCGAGCAGCTGGGCATAGGCCACCTGCACGGGCGAGCTGGTCGACACGACGCTGGCATAGCTGGCGGCATCGATCCGCAGCTGCACCGCGTTGCTGGTGTAGAGCGCGGTCGGACGCAGGATCGCGCTGAGCGCCGCCGGGCTGCTGAACGTGCCGGTCACGCCGCCTTCGGCCGACAGGATCGTGTAGCGATCGCCATAACGCACGGTGGTGCCCGCCAGCGGGCTGATCCCCAGCGCGCCGCCGATATTGGCTGCGCCCAGACTGGCGCCGTGGGCGACCACGCTGATCCGGTCGGACGTGCCGTTCGGGCCGAGGTTGATCAGGTAACCGGTGGCCGACGACATGATCAGGTTTCCGCCGAACGTCAGCGTGCCGATGCTGGTGGTGGTGCCGGGCGCGATCTGGCCCATCACGCTGGTCACGAACGGTGCGTTGATCCGGCCCGAACCGAACAGCGCCCCGCCGAGCAGGCTGTAATCGCCGACCGAGGTAAAGGTGCCGTTGACGGTGTTGGTGCCCGCGAACTGGGTCGTGCCCATCAGCGTGGTCAGCGACGCGCCACTGGCCACGACCAGGTTGGCCGCAGCCGTGCCGATGGTCAGCCGGTCAATCGTGATGTCCGCGCCGGACAGCGTGGTGGTGCCAGCGGCCGTCAGCGTGACGTCGTAATACTGCGCCCGCGTACCGGTTTCGCGCACGGGATCGGCATTGTTGGGCACAAACCCGGTCGCGCCGGGCAGGCCATTGGCCAGCGTTGCGGCGGGCAGGACCGGCGTGGCTTCGGCCTGCGATTCCAGCATGACTTCGCTGAATACGCGGGTTTCGATTCCCTGGGTGCCGGCGCTGTTTTCGGCAATGGTCGCCGTGGCGGCGTTGTTTTCAGCCGCGGCAGCCGGGGGGTTGGTGTTGATCACCGCGCCGGTGGCCGTGTCGAGGCATTCGCTCGAACCGAAGAAGGTCGATTCAAAGCAGACCTGGCCGAAATCGCCGCTGGTGCCGTTCTTCTGTTCGCCCGGCGTGGTCGGCAGGCCGTTGACCAGCGAGCCGCCCGACAGGATCATGTAAGCCGGATCAAGCGTGGTCAGCCAGTGGTTCGGATCGGTCCACGACCCGTTGCCCGCCTTGGCCGAGACATAGTGATACGGGTTGTTCGCCGCGATCCAGTCCCAGTAGAGGTAGAGCGGCTGATAGAAGTTGGCCGTGCCATAGCTGTTGGCGGGCTGGCCGTTAAAGAAACGGGTATAGCCGCCCGACAGCACGCCGATCACGACCTGCTTGGCAAAGTTCTGGAGGATCAGCGGACCGCCGGAATCGCCGCTGGACGTGGTCCCTTCGCTCGGCACGCCATCCTTGATCCGGGCGGGATCGCGGAATGCGTTGAAATCGAAGATGCTCGCGCCGGGGGTGCCGCGCAGCGGATCGTCGAAGTCCATGAAGTAAAGGTTCTGCTTCAGCCCGTTGGCCGGACCGCCGAACAGAAACGATTCGAACGTTTCCAGATCGGTCAGCGCGCCGATCATGTTTTCAGCCGAACGGCGGCGGAAATCGATCGAAGCGCCAGCCCCCGTCGAGCCGGTGCCGTTGCGGCCATAGCCGGTGATCGCGACGTTATAGCCGGTGCCAGCCGCCCCGATCGCGCCCGGATCGGGCAGCGGCGAGAACAGCAGCGCCCAGGTCGGGATATCGGCCGCCGGGGTATCCAGCGTGGCCAGCGCAACGTCGCCATAGAGGAAGCTGGCCGCGTCCGGTTCCAGCGAGAAGTCGTTATAAACCACCTGGTTCACGTTGTAGACGGATGAGGCGATGTTGGTCTTGCCCGCCAGCGCTCCGAACAGCCATTGCAGCAGTTCGTCCGGCGCCCCCGGCGCTTCGGCGCGCAAGTTGGCTTCGAACCCGAACATGATCGGTGTGCCGCCGGTGCTGCCGCCGTAAGCCGTGGCGGCGCGGGAATTGACGCAGTGCGCCGCAAAAATGACCGTGCGCGGGTTGATCAGCGTGCCAGTGCACAGCCCGACCGTACCGCCGCCGTTGTTGATCACCATCTGGCCGACGCCGGTGATGTTGGTGGCATCGCGCGCGGTGGTCGGCGTGCCGGGGTTGGAAATCAGGATTTCCGGTTCCGGGCTGACCGAAACAATCTTCGGGCCGGCCTGCGCTTCGGGCGCGGTCGCCTCAACCTTGCCGGCGCTGCCTTGCGCTTCGGGCGTGCCGCTGGGCGCGCCGGGACCGGTCACGACCTGAGCCTGGGCAACCTGTGCGCCCGCAAACAACAACGCAGTGGACGCCAGCAGCCCCGCACGGCGCAGCGACCGATTCAATTTCAACGAATGCATAGAAACCCCCATTTCGATATGGCGGCGTGATGCACTATCCGAGGGATGATTAAAAGCCCCAAAGTCTTGAATAGTTTGGTAATTTTTAAAAACTCATACTCAATTTTTGAGCAATTTAATTATATGCGTAGGCTTGGCATACAATTCTGATCGCCTGTCTCCGGCCTTGCCCGCTGCGGCCTGCCCGGATTAGGGTCCGCCCCGCAACCCTTGCCGGAGCCGTGATGACCCTTGCCAGCCGCCCGCGCCGCAGCGCGCTCTATCTGCCCGCCTCCAACCCGAAAGCGCTGGCCAAGGCCCGCACCTTGCCGTGTGATGTAGTCATCCTCGACCTCGAAGACGCGGTCGCCCCGGAGCTGAAGGACGAAGCGCGCGACGCCGCCATCGCCGCCGTGTTCGAAGGCGGGTTCGGGGACCGCGAACTGGTGATCCGCGCCAATGCGCTGGATACCGAATGGGGCGCGGCGGATCTGGCCGCGATCGCCGCCGCCGGACCGGATGCGGTGCTGGTGCCCAAAGTCAGCAACCCCGCCGACATTCGCGCCTGCCATGCCGCGCTGGCCGATGCCCCGCCGCACACGCAGCTGTGGGTGATGATCGAAACGTGTGCCAGCGTCGCCCAGCTGGACGCGATTGCCGCCTGCGCCGCCGACACCCGGCTGGCGCTGTTCGTGTTGGGGACCAACGACCTCGCCAAGGAAATGCGCGCCCGCCTGACCCCCGGCCGGGCGCCGTTCCTGCCGATCCTGACGCTGACCGTCGCGGCCGCGCGCGCCCACGGCGTGGCGGTGCTGGACGGGGTGTGCAATGAGTTCCGCGATCTGGCGGTATTCCGGGCCGAGGCCGAGCAGGGGCTGGACTGGGGCTTTGACGGCAAGACCCTGATCCACCCGGACCAGATTGCACCCTGCAACGACGTGTTCACGCCCAATCGGGCGGAAGTCGATTGGGCGCGGGCGATAGTCGCCGCGTTCGACCTGCCCGAAAACGCGGGCAAGGGCGCAATCAAGGTGGACGGTAAAATGGTGGAGCTGCTCCATCTGGAACAGGCCCGGCAAGTGCTGGCCATCGCCGACCAGATCGCTGCAAGGAACCAGGGCTGAGGGGCAAGACATGCTGAACGGGATCAAGGTCATCGACCTGACCACGGTGGTATTCGGGCCATATTGCACGCAAGTGCTGGCCGATCTGGGCGCGGACGTGATCAAGATCGAAACGCCGGGCAGCGGCGATACGTTCCGCTGGGCGGGCACCTCCGCCGCAACGCCGGGGATGGGGCCGCAGTTCATGGCGCTCAACCGCGGTAAACGCTCGATCGCGCTCAACCTCAAGGATGACGCTGACAACGCGGTGATGCGCGGCCTGCTGGCCGATGCCGATGTGCTGGTGGTCAACGTGCGCGGCAAGGCGCTGGAACGGCTGGGGCTGGATTACGCTGCGGTGCGCGCGCTGCGAAGCGACATCATCTATGTCCACTGCGTCGGGTTCGGGCAGGACGGCCCTTATGCCGATCTGCAAGCCTATGACGACGTGATCCAGGCCGCCAGCGGCACCGCCACGCTGCTGCCGCGCGTCGATGGCGATCCGCGCCCGCGCTATCTGCCCTCGCTGGTGGCGGACAAGGTCGCCGGACTGCACGCCGCCTATGCCGCGCTGGCCGCGCTGTTCCACCGCGAGCGCACGGGGGAAGGCCAGCGGGTCGAAGTGCCGATGCTGGAAGTGTTCACCAGCTTCATGCTGCTGGAGCATCTGGGAGGCCAGACCTTCGATCCGCCGACCGGCCCGGCCGGTTACGAACGCCAGCTTGATCCCGATCGCCAACCCTTCCCCACCAGCGACGGCGCGGTCAGCATTGTCGCCTATACGTTCGAGGCGTGGGACCGGATCTTTGCGCTGCTGGAAGACCCGGACTTCATCACCGCCGAACGCTTTGCCACCCCGCGCGGACGGTTCGAGCATTCGGCGGAACTCTATCGGCACATCGCCGCGCTGACCCCGAACTTCACCACCGCAGCAGTGGTGGAACGGTGCCACGCGGCGCAGATCCCGGCCCAGCCGGTGCGCGATCTTTCAGCTGTGATGGACGATCCGCACTTTGCCGCCACCGGGTTCTTCCGCCGCCGCGAGCATCCCAGCGAAGGGGCCTATTACGAAGTGCCGCAGCCGCTGAAATTCGGCGCAATGCCGAATGCACCGCGCGCGTTCCCGCCGCGCATTGACGAACACGGCGCGGAAATTCGCAGCGAAGTCGAACGCCGGGATTGACTCGGACGGACAGGTCTTCAACCTGCAACTGAACGCGGCGCGCCAGACGCCGCCCGCACCAGTTGCAGGAAGGATGCATACGATGAACGGGGCCGAAGCCTTTATCCAGACGCTCAAGCTGTGCGGGGTGGAAGTCTGCTTTGCCAACCCCGGCACGTCCGAAATGCAGCTGGTTGCCGCGATCGACCAGACCGATGGAATGCGCGCGATCCTGGGCCTGTTCGAAGGCGTGGTGACCGGCGCTGCGGATGGCTATGGCCGCATGGCCGACAAGCCCGCGGTCACCCTGCTGCACCTTGGCCCCGGCCTGGGCAATGGCCTCGCCAACCTGCACAATGCGCGCCGCGCCGGATCGCCGGTGATCAACATGGTCGGCGATCACGCGACCTATCACTTGCACTACAACGCGCCGCTGACCTCGGACGCGGCCGGGGTGGCGCGGCCGATGTCGGACTGGGTGCGGGTTTCGCAGTCGGAACGCGATCTGGCGCAGGCCGGGGCCGAAGCCTTTGCCGTCGCGCAAAGCTATCCCGGCAAGATCGCCACGGTAATCGTGCCGGCCGATCATGCCTGGACCGAAGGCTCCGCCGCCGTCGCTCCGCCCGCGCTGGCCGCCGCGCCGCAAGTTCCCGCTGAAGCCATCGCGCAGGCCGCCGCCGCGTTGAAGGACATCGACGGGCCGAAATGCCTGTTCCTGGGCGGCCGCGCGCTGCGCGAAGACGCGCTGGTGCAGGCCGGACGGATCGCGGCGGCCACCGGCGCGCGGCTGATCTGCGAAACCTTCGCCGCCCGCCACCAGCGCGGCGCAGGCCGGGTCGCGGTCGAAAAGCTGCCCTATTTCGGCGAAATGGCCGAGGCCTATCTGGCCGATTTCAAGGCGATCGTGTTCGTCGGCACCGAACGGCCGGTGTCGTTCTTTGCCTATCCCGGCAAGCCCAGCTTCCTCTCCCCGGCCGGCGCGGCGCTGGTCCGGCTGGCCTCACTGCGCGAGGATGCGCTGGCCGCGCTGAGCGGCCTGGCCGATGCGCTCGACGCCCCGGCAGAGCCGGCGCTGGTGCAGGCGCCGACCCGTTTCCCGGCCGAACCGGGACGGCTCAATTCCGCCAACCTCGGCGCGATCCTGGCCGAATTGCTGCCGGACAACGCGATTGTGTCCGACGAAAGCGCAACGTCGGGCGGGGCGGCCTTTGCGATGTGCGCCGGTGCGGCGCGGACGGACTGGTTGCAGCTGACCGGCGGCGCAATTGGTCAGGGGCTGCCCGTGGCAGTCGGCGCGGCAGTCGCTTGCCCGGACCGCAAGGTGATCGCGCTGCAGGCCGATGGCAGCGGCATGTATACCAATCAGGCGCTCTGGACGATGGCGCGCGAGAAGCTGGATGTGACGACGATCCTGCTCAACAACGGATCCTACGCCATTCTCAACATCGAACTGATGCGGGTGGGCGTTCAGAATCCGGGGCCGAAAGCGCTGTCGATGCTCGATCTGAAGCACCCGGAAATCAACTGGGCGGAAATTTCCACCGGCATGGGCGTGCCCGCCGTCCGGGTCTCGACCGCAGAGGAGTTCCGTGAAGCGCTGGCAGATGCACTCGCCGCGAAAGGTCCGCACCTGATCGAAGCGCTGCTCTGATGGGACAATCGCTCAACCTCCTGCCCGCCTCGGTCGAGGATTTCCGCAGGGTGGCGGAGCGGCGCCTGCCGCGCTTCCTGTTCGATTACATCGACGGCGGTTCGGGCGCGGAAGTGACCTTGCGGCGCAACACCGCCGACTGGGAAGCGGTGCGGCTCAACCAGAAAGTGCTGGTCGATGCCTCGCGCATGGACACTTCGGTCGAACTGTTCGGGCAAAAGCTGGCGCTGCCGCTGGTGCTCGCCCCGGTCGGCATGGGCGGGATGACCACGCGGCGCGGCGAAGTGCAGGCCAAGCGTGCGGCGGACAAGGCGGGCATTCCGTTCTGCCTGTCCACCGTGGGCATCTGCCCGATGGAGGAAGTGGGGCAAGTGTCGTCCGCGCCGTTCTGGTTCCAGCTCTATATGCTCAAAGACCGGGGCATCGTGCAGGACATCCTGAACCGCGCGGCGGCGCACGGGGTCGATACACTGGTGTTCACGATTGACCTGGCGGTGCTGGGCACGCGTTACCGCGATATCCGCAACGGCATGGCCGGCGGGCTGGGTCCGTGGGGGCGGCTGCGCTCCGGCGTGATCGACTATATGCTCCATCCGCGCTGGGCGTGGGACGTGGGCCTGCGCGGCGGGCCGCACGGGTTCGGCAACATCGCGGCCTATGTGCAGCAATCGAAGAACCCGCGCGATTATCTGCACTGGACCGGCACCCAGTTCGATTCATCGGTCAGCTGGGCGGATATCGAATGGCTGCGCAAGATCTGGCCGGGCAAGCTGGTGCTGAAAGGCATTCTGGACGTGGCCGACGCGCGCGACGCGGTGCGCGTGGGGGCAGACGGGCTGATCGTATCGAACCACGGTGGCCGTCAGCTCGACGGGGTTGCCTCAACCGCGACGATGCTGCCGCGCATTGCCGCTGCGGTGGGCGATCAGACCACGCTGCTGGTCGATGGCGGCATTCGCTCCGGGCAGGATCTGGTCCGCGCGCTGGCGCTGGGGGCGAAAGCCGCGCTGATCGGGCGGCCATGGGTGATGGCGCTCGCCGCCGGGGGTGAGGCTGCGCTGACCCGGATGCTCGGCCTGATGAAGCAGGACATGCGCACCGCGCTGGGGCTGACCGGGATACCCCATGCCCGTGATGTGAACCGCACCGCACTGCTGGAGGACTGACGATGGACCTGCTGGATGAACTGCGCGGCATTGTCGGCGATGGCGGCGTGCTGACCGGCGATGACCTGGCCACCCGCGCCGGGGACTGGCTGGGGCTGTCGACCTGTCAGGCCAAGGCCGTGATCCGCCCGCGCAGCACCGCCGAACTGTCCGCCGTGATGCAGCTGTGCCACGCCGCGCGCCAGCCGGTGATCGGCACCGGCGGGCTGACCGGGCTGGTTCACGGCACCGATGCGGCGGGCCATGAACTGCAAATCTCGTTTGAGCGGATGCGCAGCGTGATCTCCGTCGATCCGGTCGGGCGGACCATGCTGGTCGAAGCAGGCGCGCCCTTGCAGGCCGTGCATGAAGCGGCGGCGGCGCATGGCCTGCTTTATCCGGTCGATCTGGGCGCGCGCGGATCGTGCACGATCGGCGGCAATATCTCGACCAACGCAGGCGGCAACACCGTGGTGCGGTACGGGATGACCCGCGACAACGTGCTGGGGCTGGAAGCGGTGCTGGCCAACGGCACGGTGATCTGCGCGCTCAACACCCTGCTCAAGAACAACGCGGCCTATGACCTGAAGCAGCTGTTCATCGGCAGCGAAGGCACGCTGGGGCTGGTGACGCGCGCGGTGCTGAAGCTGCACCCCCTGCCCGCGAGCGAGGGGACCGCCATTGTCGCGCTGGACAGTTTCGATGCGCTGCTGCGGTTCTTCGCGCACTGCGGGCGGCGGCTTGGAGGCCTGCTATCCTCGTTCGAGGTGATGTGGCAGGACCACTACGAGCTGATCGGGGTGAACAGCGGCCGCCACAACCCGCCGCTCCCCGCCGGACACGCCTTCTACGCCATCGTCGAGGCGACCGGCACCGATCCGGACCGCGACGCCGCACTGTTCGCCGAAGTGCTGGGCGAGGCATTGGAACAAGACCTGGCCAGCGATGCCGTGATCGCCGCCAGCAAGGCTCAACGCGCCGCAATCTGGGGCATTCGGGAAGATATCGAAGGGCTGTTCCTGGCCGTGCTGCCGGGCTGCACGTTCGACGTCAGCCTGCCGATCGCGGCGATGGACCAATACGTCAAGGCGCTGACCGCCGCTGCCCGGACCGAATGGGGCGCGGACACGCGGGTGGTGGTGTTCGGCCATCTCGGCGACGGCAACCTGCACATCCTGGTCGCCCCGCGCCCGTGGAGCGAGGATCTGCGCCGCCGGGTCGAGGCGCTGGTTTACGAGCCGCTGCGCGCGCTGAACGGGTCGATCTCGGCTGAACACGGCATCGGGCTGGAAAAGCGCGACTGGCTGGACGTTTCGCGAACTCCGGCGGAAATCGCGCTGATGCGCACGCTCAAGGCCGCGCTCGATCCGCTCGGGCTGCTCAATCCGCGCAAAGTGCTGGCCTGATATTTTTCAGCATACTGAAAAGTACTGCGCAATGTTGAAATAACCGGGCACGCCCGATAGGCCGACCGGAACGATTCCGATGGGAGACAGGCGATGAGCGGGATGCTCGAAGGCAAAGTCGTAGCGATTACCGGTGCCGGGCGCGGCGTGGGGCGTGAAATCGCACTGCTTTGTGCCAAACACGGCGCGGCGGTGGTGGTGAACGACCCGGGCGTGGGCGGCGGCGGCGATGGCGGCGATGCGGGTCCGGCGCAGGACACCGTGAACGATATCGTCGCGGCGGGCGGCAAGGCCTGGGCGAACCTGGCCAGCGTGGCCGATCCGGTCGGCGCGGTCAGCATCATCGAGGATGCGGTGCAGCGGTTTGGCCGGATCGACGCGGTGGTCAACAACGCGGGCATCCTGCGCGACACGATCTGGCACAAGATGAGCCATGAAGACTGGCGCGCGGTGATCGACGTCAACCTCAACGGCCCGTTCAACGTCTGCAAGGCGGCGACCCCCTATTTCCGTGAGCAGCAATCGGGCAGCTTCATCCACTTCACCAGCACCAGCGGGCTGATCGGCAACATCGGACAGGCGAATTACAGCGCGGCCAAGCTGGGCCTCGTCGCGCTGTCGCAGTCGATCGCGCTCGACATGGCGCGGGCCGGGGTGCGCTCCAACTGCATCGCGCCCTTCGCGTGGAGCCGGATGACCGCCTCGATCCCCGCCGAAACGCCCGAACAGCAGCAGCGCGTCGAACGCCTCAAAACGATGAGCGCGGACAAGATCGCCCCGCTGGTGGTCTATCTCGCCTCGGACGCCTCGAAGGAGGTCACCAACCAGATCTTCTCGGTCCGCAAGAACGAGATCGTGCTGTATAACAAGCCGCGCCCGATCCGGTCGATGACCAAGCTGGAAGGCTGGACGCCGGAGACAATCGCGGACGAGCTGATCCCCGCGTTCAAGCCCAGCTTCGCCCGCGCGGACGAAATTTCGGCGCACGTCTTCCCTTACGATCCCATCTGAGGACCCAGCCCATGAGCACCGCAAACCCCGGCATGGACGCCGACGTCTTTGAACAGTTCATCGAACAGCTGCACCGCTATGTGCGGGACCGGCTGATCCCGGCTGAGCGCGAGATCATCGAAACCAACCTGATCCCCGACGATATCCTCAATGAAATGCGCGACATGGGCCTGTTCGGCCTGACCATGCCGGAAGAATTCGGCGGCGCGGGGATGAACGTCACGCAGTATGCGCAGACGATCCTGACGCTGTCCTATGCGATGCCCGCGTTCCGCTCGATCATTTCGATCAACATCGGCATGGTTTGCTCCGCGCTAAAGAACGGCGGGACCGAGGCGCAGAAGGCGCAGTGGCTGCCGCGCCTCGCCGCCGGGGAAATCGCCAGCTTCGGGTTGACCGAGCCGGGTTCGGGATCGGATTCCGCCGCGATGCAGA
Organism: Novosphingobium sp.; assembly: GCF_030699305.1. GTDB lineage: Bacteria > Pseudomonadota > Alphaproteobacteria > Sphingomonadales > Sphingomonadaceae > Novosphingobium. Next base: position 358,967 of record NZ_JAUYNB010000010.1, on the reverse strand, counting down.
CGATGGCGGTGCGCTCCGGCAACGGCTGGGTGCTCAATGGCACCAAACGCTACATCACCAACGCGCCGTTTGCGAAGGTCGCGCTGATCATGGCCCGCACCAACAAGGAAGCCCTGCCCAAGAACGCCCACGTTTCGGCGTTTCTGGTGCCGATGGATACGCCGGGCGTTTCGGTCGGCAAGTCGGACAAGAAGATGGGCCAGTCGGGCAGCCATATCGCCGACATCGTCATGGAAGACGTCCACCTGCCCGCCGACGCGCTGCTGGGCGACACCGAAGGGCGCGGCTTTGTGACCGCGATGCAGAGCCTCGACAACGGCCGCATCTCGGTCGGCGCGGCGGCGACCGGCTATGCCCGCCGCGCGCTCGACAGCGCACTGCGCTATGCCAACGAACGCAAGGCGTTTGGCGAGCCGATTGCCCAGTTCCAGCTGATCCAGCAGATGCTGGCCGACAGCGAGATCGAGATCTACGCGGCGGAATCGATGCTGGCCGACGTCACCGCGCGCGCCGACCGGGGCGAAAACGTGCTGCGCAAGGCCGCTGCGTTCAAGGTCTTCGCGTCCGAAATGTGCGGCCGCGTGGTCGACCGCGTGGTGCAGGTGTACGGCGGGGCGGGTTACCTCGCCGAATATGACGCCGAACGCTTCTTCCGCGATTCGCGCATTTACCGCATCTACGAAGGCACGACGCAGATCCTCCAGCTCCAGATCGCCAAGCACATGCTGCGCGAATGGGCGGCAGGGCAGGGCTGAGGCGATGTACCAGCTCCTCTCCGGGCTGTCGGTGATCGAGGCGTCGTCGTTCGTCGCCTCGCCCACGGCGGGGCTCTATTGCGCGCAGTTCGGGGCGGAAGTGATCCGGGTCGATTCCGTCGGCGGTGGGCCGGACTATCGCCGCTGGCCGGTGACGGTTGAGAACAGTTCGCTCTACTGGGAAAACCTCAACCGCGCGAAAAAGTCGGTCGCGCTCAACCTTGGCGTGCCCGAGGGGCGCGAGCTGCTGCAGGACCTGGTCCGCGCCACCGGCCAGTTCATCACCAACTTCCCGGCTGAGGGCTTCCTCAGCCACGCCAGGCTGGCCGAGGGCCGCGCCGATCTGGTAACGGTGCGGGTAATGGGCTGGGCCGATGGCGCGCCCGCGCTTGATTACACGGTCAACAACGCTGTCGGCTATCCGATGCTGACCGGGCCGGGACCGGACCCGGTCAACCACGTGCTGCCGGCCTGGGATCTGCTCTCGGGCGCCTATGCCGCCTTCGCGCTGCTCGCCGCGATCCAGCGCCGCACGGCGACGGGCGAGGGCAGCGAAGTGCGCATCCCCCTGTCCGACGTTGCCATCGGCACGGTCGCCAACCTCGGCGGGATCGCCGAAGTGCTCTACACGGGCGAGAACCGGCCGCGTCTTGGCAATGCGGTTTACGGCCTGTTCGGGCGCGATTTCGTGACTGCTGACGGCCAGCGCACGATGATCGTGGTCGTTACCCACCGCCAGTGGGCGAACCTGATCGCAGCGCTTGGTCTGAGCGATCAGATCGCCGCAATCGAGGCCGCACGCAGCGTCAGCTTCGCCGCCGACGACGGGCTGCGCTATACCCACCGCGATGCGCTCTATCCGCTGTTCGAAAGCGCCATCGGAGCGCACAGCCATGCCGATCTGGCCGCTGCGCTCGATGCCGCCGGGATCGTCCATTCGGCCTACCGCACCATGCACGATGCCGCGCAGGATCCGCGCCTGGTTGGGGGCAACCCGATGTTCAGCGCGTTCGACGCGAACCCATCCGGCTTTGCCTATCCCGCCGCCGGGGCTTTTGGCACCGTGCCGCAGCAGGAACGCGGCGCGCCTCAACCTGCCCCGCGCAATGGCCAGCACAGCGAAGAAGTGCTGACCGAGCGCCTCAAGCTCTCCTCGGGCGAAATCGCCCGCCTGATCGACACCGGAATCGTAGGAACCAGCCAATGACCCAGCTTCGCCGCGCAGCCATCGTCTCGCCCATCCGCACGCCTGTCGGCAAGTTCGGCGGGGCGCTGTCGTCCATGACCGCTGGCCAGCTGGGCGCGGTGATCCTGAAGGCGCTGATGGCGCGCACCAGGATCGATCCGTCGCGCGTGGACGACGTGGTGTTCAGCCAAGGCTATGGCAACGGCGAAGCGCCCTGCATCGGCCACTGGGCATGGCTGCTGGCCGACCTGCCGCAGGAAGTGCCCGGCTATCAGCTGGACCGGCGCTGCGGATCGGGCCTGCAGGCAATCATCAACGCGGCGATGATGGTCCAGACCGGCATGAGCGACGTGGTCGTCGCGGGTGGCTGCGAGAGCATGTCCAATGTCGAGCATTACACCACCGACATCCGCAAGGGCGTGCGCGCGGGCAACCTGACGCTGCATGACCGGCTGACCCGCGGCCGGGTGATGAGCCAGCCGATCGAACGCTATGGCGTGATTTCGGGCATGATCGAAACGGCCGAAAACCTCGCCACCGACTGGGCGATCAGCCGCGAGGCCTGCGATGCCTATGCCGCGCGCAGCCACCAGCGTGCCGCCGCCGCGTGGGAAAACGGGCTGTTCGCCGATGAACTGGTGCCGGTCGCCGTCCCGCAGAAAAAGGGCGATCCCGTCCTCTTCGCCCACGACGAAGGCTACCGCGCCGATGCCACGCTGGAATCGCTCGGCAAGCTGCGCCCGCTGGAAGGCGGCGTGGTGACGGCGGGCAACGCCAGCCAGCAGAACGATGCTGCTGCTGCGTGCCTGATCGTGGCGGAGGACAAGCTGGAGGAACTGGGGCTGGAACCCATCGCGTTCTTCCATTCGTGGGCGGCCGCCGGGTGCGATCCCAGCCGGATGGGTTACGGCCCCGTCCCCGCGACCGAACGCCTGTTCGCCCGCAACGGGCTGTCGTTCAGCGACATCGGCCTGATCGAGCTGAACGAGGCGTTTGCCCCGCAAGTGCTGGCCTGCCTGAAGGGCTGGGGCTGGTTGGACGATGACAGCCGCCACGATATCCTGAACGTGAACGGCTCGGGCATTTCGCTGGGCCATCCGATTGGCGCCACCGGGGGCCGCATCCTGGCCAACCTGACCCGCGAAATGCAGCGCCGCGACGTGCGCTACGGCCTTGAAACGATGTGCATCGGCGGCGGTCAGGGGATCGCGGCGGTGTTCGAGAAGGCCTGAACCATGCGCGACGCCATCGATCTGGCCCATGTCCTCGGCGCGGCACAGGCCTATCGCGCCGCCGCGCTGGACGCGCTGGCGCAGCGGCTGGCAACCCGCCGGATCGATGACGAACAACGCGCCGCGCACGGCTTTGCGTGGATCGCCACGAGCATCGCCGCATTGGAAGCGGTGCAGGATTGGCGGGCGGCGAACGGCGATGCCAACCCGCTCGACGCGCAAGTGGCCGAACTGGCCTTTGCCGAAACCGTGGCGCAACTGGTCGGCGGGCTGCCGATGGGGCAGAATGAGCTGGCCCGTCCGGCGGACCTGGGCCTGTCCCACGCCGCGCGCGATCTGGCCCATGCGGCCCGCGACCTGATCGAGGTGGACCATGCCCCCCTGCGCGCTGCCATTGCCGCCGCGCTCGCCAGCGGGCACTGGCCCAGCGAAACGCTGCACGACGCCGAACTCGACGCGATCCGCGACCAGTTCCGCAAGTTTACCGATGCCGAAATCCTGCCCCACGCGCACCAGTGGCATCTGGCGAATGACCTGATCCCCGATGCCACCGTGGCGGCAATGGCCGATCTCGGCACGTTCGGGGTGTGCATTCCGGAAGAGTTCGGCGGGCTGGGGCTGTCGAAACTGGTCATGTGTCTGGTCACCGAGGAACTGTCGCGCGGATGGATCGGCGCAGGATCGCTGGGCACCCGCAGCGAGATCGCGGGCGAGCTGATCGCGCTGGGCGGCACGGCGGAGCAGAAAGCGCACTGGCTTCCGAAAATCGCCAGCGGCGAAGTGCTGCCGACCGCCGTGTTCACCGAACCCGACGTTGGCTCCGACCTTGGCAGCCTGCAAACCCGCGCGCGGCGCGATGGGCCAGACAGTTCGGGCGACTGGGTCATCACGGGCTCGAAAACGTGGATCACGCACGCCAGCCGGTCCGACCTGATGACGCTGCTGGCGCGCACGCTACCGGATGCCAAGGGCTACTCCGGCCTGTCGATGCTGCTGGTCCCCAAGCCGCGCGGGACCGAGGCTGATGCCTTCCCGGCGGACGGCATGGCGGGGAGCGAGATCGAAGTGCTGGGCTATCGCGGGATGCGCGAATACGCGCTGTCGTTTGACGGAATGCGCGCGCCCGCTGACGCGCTGCTGGGCGGCGAACAGGGCCAAGGCTTCAAGCAGCTGATGCGCACGTTCGAAGGCGCCCGGGTCCAGACCGCCGCCCGCGCCGTCGGCGTGGCCCGCCGCGCGCTGGAACTGGGGCTGGACTATGCGCTCAACCGCAAGCAATTCGGCCAGCCCATCGCCGCCTTCCCGCGCGTGGCCGATAAACTGGCGATGAGCCTGTGCGACCTGATCCTGAGCCGCGAACTGACTTACGCCGCCGCCCGCGCCAAGGATTCCGGCAAGCGTTGCGACATCGAGGCCGGGATGGCCAAGCTGCTCGCCGCGCGTGCGGCGTGGAGCAATGCCGATGCCAGCCTGCAAATCCACGGCGGCAACGGTTACGCGCTGGAATACGAAATCAGCCGCGTGCTGTGCGATGCGCGTATCCTCAACATCTTCGAAGGCGCGGCAGAGATTCAGGCGCAAGTGATCGCGCGCGGGCTGGTGGGTGGACGCAACTGATGAGCGAATGGAACGACTGGATCGGCCGCACCGAAACCCGCATGGACCGGGTCGATCCGGGCATGGTCACCCGCTGGCTGGCCACGCTGGACCGCGCGGCACCCGCTGACGAGAGCGCGCCGCAAGGGCTGCACTGGTGCCTGTGCCTGCCCGATGCACCCACTGCCGCGCTGGGACCGGACGGCCACCCGCGCCGCGATGACAGCCCCGACAGCTTCCTGCCGCCCGTTCCCCTGCCGCGCCGGATGTGGGCGTCGAGCAAGGTCGAGTTCCACGCCTCGCTGCACCCCGGCGACAGCGTGACCCGCACCTCGCGCATCGCGTCGATCACCGACAAGCGGGGCGGTTCGGGCCGGCTGGTGTTCGTCGAGGTGGAGCATGAAACGCACAGCGCCAGCGGCCTGGCCGTGCGCGAGGTTCAGTCGATCGTCTACCGCGATGCCGCCGCCCCCGGCACGCCGCCCGCGCCGCCGCCGCCGGGGGATGGGCAGTTCGATCCCGCGCCGTGGGACGCGCACCGCGCGCTGACCCCGACCGAACCGCTGTTGTTCCGGTTTTCCGCGCTGACCTTCAACAGCCACCGCATCCACTACGACCTGCCCTATGCCACGGCCGAGGAAGGCTATCGCGGGCTGGTGGTCCACGGCCCGCTGACCGCCACCTTGCTGCTCGATCTGGTGCAGCGAGAGTTTGGTGACAACGCCATCAAAAGCTTCAGCTTCCGGGGGCTGTCGCCCGCAATCTGCGGCGAAATGCTGCACCTCGTGCTGCGCAGCAAAGATGGCGCAGCAGAGCTTGGCGCGTTCGCGGCGGACGGCCGTCAGGTGATGAGCGCCAGCGCCGCGGTTTAACCTTTGGGTAAGGTTCCGGTGCGATAAGCACCACATGGCCAAAGCCCTTGCCCTTGCCGCGAATCGGATCGCCCTGCCCGCCCCGGCGGAAGTGCTGCGTACCGGGATCGTCTGTGGCTGCGCCCTGCTGCTGATCGCGGCTGGACAGGCCCTGCCGGCCCTAGGCCTGTAACAGCCGCCACAGCGCGGCCAGCGCCGATACCCCCAGCACCGCGCCGGTAAACGTGCGCCACGCCGTATCGCTGACTTTGCCGAACGCGTGATTTCCCAGCCAGTTGCCCAGCAGCACCGCCGGGAACAGAATGAACGCCAGCACCGGTTCGCGCACGGTCGCCACCCCCAGCAAGCTGGCCGAAGCCACCCCGGCAACGCTGGTCGCCATGAAAATCGTCATCATCGACGCGCGGGCCAGTTGCGGCGAAATCTGGCGGCGCAGGTAATAGGGCACCACCGGCGGCCCCGGCATCCCGGCAAACCCGGTCAGTACGCCCGATGTGATCCCGGTCGTCCCGGTTTCCAGCGCGCTGGGTGCGTGATGTTCCGCCCGCTTGGGCAGCAGGACCAGCACAAATGATGCCAGGGCGATCAGCGCGATTCCCAGCCGCGCAATGGCGGGATCGGTGATGGCGAGCAGGTACACCCCCAGCGGGGTGAACAGCATCGCCAGACCGCCGATCACGTAAGCCGACTTTTCGCTGGTGCCCAGAATCTTGCGAATCCCGACCAGCCCGATCAGCACGCCGAGCCAGTTCGACACCACCACGGCTTCGGATGGCGGAACCGCCAGCCCCAGCACCGGGACCAGCAGGATCGCCATGCCGAACCCGGCCAGCCCGCGCACAAACGCCGCCGCCAGCGCCGCCGCGAGCGCGATGGCCATTTGTTCAGGCGATAGTCCGGCCAACAGCATCCCACTCTCCGTTCGTGTCGAGCGAAGTCGAGACACTTGCGCGCCGTGTCTCGACTTCGCTCGACACGAACGGGCGGGGGAGGGTTAACGCAGGTCCGGCGGGGTGGCTTCGCCCTTGAGCATGGCAATCGCTTCGGCCAGCGGCATGAAGCGCTGGCGTTCCTCGCCCAGCGTGCGGATCGCGACGGTGCCTTCCTCGGCCTCGCGCTTGCCGACCACCAGCAGGTGCGGAACCTTCTGCAGCGAGTGTTCGCGGACCTTGTAGTTGATCTTCTCGTTGCGCAGATCGGTTTCAACGCGGATGCCAGCGGCTTTCAGCTGCTCGGTCACGTCGCGGGCGTAATCGTCCGCGTCGGACACGATGGTCGCTACGACGGCCTGCACCGGGGCCAGCCACACCGGCAGCTTGCCGGCGTAGTGCTCGATCAGGATGCCGATGAAGCGTTCGTACGAACCGAAGATCGCGCGGTGCAGCATGACCGGGCGGTGCTTGCCGCCGTCTTCCGCGACATAGCCCGCGTCCAGCCGTTCGGGCAGCACACGGTCCGACTGGATCGTGCCGACCTGCCAGGTGCGGCCAATCGCGTCGGTCAGGTGCCATTCCAGCTTGGGCGCATAGAACGCGCCTTCGCCGGGGAGTTCTTCCCAGCCGTAGTGCTCGGTCGCCAGCCCCGCCTTGACCACCGCTTCGCGCAGTTCGGTTTCGGACTGATCCCACATTTCCTCGCTGCCGAAGCGCTTTTCGGGGCGCAGCGCCAGCTTGATCGCGTAGGTGAACCCGAAGTCCTGATAGATCCGGTCGGCCAGTGCGCAGAACGCCTGCACTTCGTCGACGATCTGGTCTTCGCGGCAGAAGATGTGCGCATCATCCTGCGTGAACTGGCGCACGCGCATCAGCCCGTGCAACGCGCCGTGCGGTTCGTTGCGGTGGCAGCAGCCGTTTTCGTAAATGCGCAGCGGCAGGTCGCGGTACGACTTGATCCCCTGACGGAAGATCAGGACGTGCGCCGGGCAGTTCATCGGCTTGAGCGCCATCCAGTCCGCTTCACCCGAAATCACCGGCCCTTCGTCATCGACGTTGGGCACTTCATCGGGGATCACGAACATGTTTTCGCGGTACTTGCCCCAGTGGCCGGACTGCTCCCACTGGCGCGCGTCCATGATCTGCGGGGTCTTCACTTCGCGGTAGCCCGCGCCATCGATCGCGCGGCGCATGTAGGCTTCCAGCTCGCGCCAGATCATGTAGCCCTTGGGGTGCCAGAACACGCTGCCGTGGGCTTCCTGTTGCAGGTGGAACAAGTCCATTTCCCCGCCCAGCTTGCGGTGATCGCGCTTGGCGGCTTCTTCCAGCCGGTGGAGGTGTTCTTCGAGCTGCTTCTTGTTGAGCCAGCCGGTGCCGTAGATCCGGCTGAGCATCGCGTTGTTCTGATCGCCGCGCCAGTATGCGCCCGACACGCGGGTCAGCTTGAAGGCATTGGGGTCCAGCTTGCCGGTCGCGGGCAAGTGCGGCCCGCGGCACATGTCCAGCCAGTCATCGCCCGACCAGTAGACGGTCAGCGTTTCGGCGTCGGGCAGTTCGGCGGCCCATTCGGCCTTGAAGCTTTCGCCCTGCTGCTGCCAGCGCGAAATCAGCTGCGCGCGGCTCCACTCCTCACGCCGCAGCGGCTTGTTCGCGGCGATGATCCCTCGCATCTGCGCCTCGATCGCGGGCAGGTCTTCGTCCGTAAAGGGCCGCTCGGCGGGCGCGAAATCGTAATAGAAGCCATCGTCGGTCGACGGGCCGAACGTGATCTGCGTGCCGGGAAACAGCGCCTGCACCGCTTCGGCCAGCACGTGGGCAAAGTCATGCCGGGCAAGGTCCAGTGCGTCCGCCTCGTCCTTCGCCGTGACCAGCGCCAGCGTGCAATCGCCGTCAAACGGCCGGGTCAGGTCGCGCAGTTCGCCATCGATGCGCGCGGCCAGCGCCGCCTTGGCAAGGCCGGGGCCAATCGCGGCGGCGACATCCGCCGGAGTCGACCCCACCGGCATTTCGCGGACGGAACCATCGGGCAGACTGATCTTGAGAAGTTGAGACATGACCCGCCCTTAGAGCATCGCGCCGAAAAGTGGGAACCGGTTTTCGGCAAAAAAGCGATGCGGCAGCGAAAAAACGCCGGGGCCAGGGGACGGCGCGCGCGCTTCCCCCAACCACTAGCCGAACGCGGCATCAGCTGCCCTGGAATTTCCGTTGCCCGGCCAGCACGGTCATCCGCTTTGATCCCGCCAGCGCCGTGCCGCGCTGGCGCACCGTTTGCAGGAACCGCCATTCGCTGTGCGCCGCCGTGGGGGTCAGTTCGACCGCCATGTAGCCGCGCTGGGCGGTATCGCACCATTGGAGCTGCGGGTTGGTCTGCACCGCGATCCGCGCCAGATCGGCGGGCTGTTTCCAGGCGACCGAGCTTTCCGAACCCGGCGAGGTGACGCTGTGCCCGGCCATTTCCACGCCCACGCGGGCGCCCTTGTGATCCAGGTCGAACGCCCAGGCATTGTGGCTGTCCCCGGCCAGCACCAGCAAGTTGGCATCGGCGGCCAGCGCCGCGCCGAACACCCGTTCGCGCGCGGCGGGATAACCGTCCCACGCGTCCATGTTCAGTGGCAGCCCCAGCTTGCTGCCTGCCACGGACGCCTGGATGCGCTGCTTCAGCCAGTCCGGCGCGGCCGACGACATCCCCTCGGCCACTTCCGCGCCCATGCTGAGCGAACCCATGATGATCTGCTGCGCCAGCACTTGCCATGGCTTGCGCGCGCGGGTCGATGCCTTGAGCCCGGCCGCCAGCCACGCCTCTTGCGTGGTGCCCAGCAGGGTGCGCGCGGGATCGCGCCAGGCCCCGTCGCGCAGCGCGGTCAGCGCGGCGTCGGTCTGCTCCGGCGCGGCGCTGCGGAACGCAGCCTGCAGATCGAGCGGCCTGGTCCGCGCGGTGTGGCGCGTTTCCAGCTTGAAGATCGTGGCCAGATTGCCGATTTCGTATGCGGCCCAGTCATCATCCGAAACCGGCATCCATTCACGCCAGGCGCGGTGCGATGCGGCCTTGCGCACGGCCCAGTCGCCTTCGCCGGGCTGGTGGTTTTCCGCGCCGTTCTGCCAGGCATCGTTGGCGGATTCGTGATCGTCCCACATCACCACCATCGGCAGGATCTGGTGAATCCGCTGCAAGTCCGGGTCGGACCGGTACGTCGCCAGCCGCTCGCGGTATTCGGCCAGCGTCACCGCTTCGGTCACCGGCAGGATGCGGCCCGGCTGGGTCTGCTTGGCGGTCGGATAGGTGCCGCGCTGATATTCATAGAAATAGTCGCCAAGGTGCAGCGCCAGATCGAAATCGGCATTTTCCGCCGCATGGGCATAAGCGTTGAACCAGCCAAAGCCATAGTTGGAGCAGGAAAACACCGCCATGCGAAAGCGCGGCACCCGGCCGACCGGCAAGGTCCGCGTCCGCCCGATGACCGATCGCGCGCCCGATGGCGCGACGAAGCGGTAGTAATACCACTTGCCCGGCGCCAGCCCGCGCACCCACGCTTTTACGCAGCCGTCGTTGGCGGGCGATGCGATCACGTCCCCCGCCGCCACGACTTTTGCAAATTCGGTGTCTTCGGCCACTTCCCAGACCAGCCGGGTATCGGCGCTGGCACCATAACGGGTCCACAACAGCACTTGCTGCGGCCCCGGTTCACCGCTGGCCACCCCGTGCGTGAATTCTCCCCCGCCAGTCGCGGCGGCGAGCGAGGCGGACACCCCCGTCAGCCCGATGGCACCCAGTTTCAGGATCCCCCGGCGGCTGACATGGGTCAGCGGGGCGCGTTCGGGCAGCGGCAGGCTCATCGACTTCTCCCTGATCGGTCGCGGCGGAAGTTATCCGGGTTTCGTGACAGCGCAATGGCATATCCCCGCCGGATGCGGCATGCTACGCGGCATGACTGAACCCCGCTTTCACGCTCTGCCCGATGGCCGCCGGATTGCCTGTCGGCACACGCCCGGAACCGGCCCGGCGCTGGTGTTCCTGCCCGGATACAAATCCGACATGGCGGGGAGCAAGGCCTGCGCGGTGTTCGATTGGGCGCGGGCGCAGGGGCGCGCCTGCCTGCTGCTCGATTATTCGGGCTGCGGACAAAGTGCCGGCACAGACTTCGGGGGCGATTTTGCCGATGGCACGCTCAGCCGCTGGCGCGACGAAGTGCTCAGCCTGATCGCGGCGCATTGTCCGGGGCCGGTCACGCTGGTCGGATCGTCGATGGGCGGATGGCTGATGCTGCTGGTCGCGCTGGCAATCCCCGGCCAGATCCACGCGCTGGTCGGGATTGCCGCCGCGCCCGACTTTACCGACTGGGGCACATCGCCGGAACGGCAGGCCGAACTGGCCGCGGGCCGGCGCGTGTTCGCGGACAATCCCTATGGCACGGAGCCGACCCCGACCCACCCCGGCTTCTGGGCCGATGGGCAGGCGCAGCGGCTGCTGGGCGGCGACATTGCGCTGACCTGCCCGGTGCGGCTGCTCCACGGCCAGCAGGATCTCGACGTGCCGTGGGACGTGTCGTTGCAGCTCGCTCAGCGGCTGTGTTCAGACGATGTGCAGGTGACCCTGATCAAGGACGGCGATCACCGCCTCAGCCGCGAGGCGGACATTGCGCTGCTGCTGCGGACCGTCGCAGCGCTGCCTTAGCATCTGCCGGAGACCCCATGGCCCCGCCCCTGATTCTGACGTCCCTGATCCTGCTGCCCCTGTTTGCCCCAGTTGGATTGGCGCAAGTCGGCCCCGGCCCGGCGTTGCCGCAGGCCCCGCTGGAGATCAAACGCAAGCCTGACCGGGTGATCGATACCCCCGCCCTGCCGCCCAGCCGGATCACCCAGTGCCTGACGCTGGCGCGCAGCGATCCGGCCGGTGCGGCGGAACAGGCGGAAACCTGGCTGGAAACCGCCACCGGATCGGCCCGGATCGAACCGGGCCACTGCCTGGGCGTGGCGCTGACCGGGCTGGGCCAGCTGGGCGAAGCCGAAGCCGCGTTCCTGGCCGCGCGGGACGATACCCCGGCGATGGAGCGTGCCAACCGCGCGCGACTGGGGACGATGGCGGGCAATGCCGCGCTCGCCGCTGGCTCTCCGGAACGGGCGCTGGCCGCGCTCGACGCCGCGCATGGTGAGGCGCTGGGGGCGGGCAACCCCAACCTCGCGGGCGAAATCTCGATCGACCGCGCCCGCGCGCTGGTCCTGCTGAAGCGCGAAGGCGATGCCGCCGCCGCGCTCGCCTCGGCGCGCACCAATGCGCCGGAAAACCCGGCGGGCTGGCTGCTGTCGGCCACGCTGTCGCGCCGTCAGGGCAATCTGGCCGAGGCGCAGGCCCAGATCGAACTGGCGGCGCAGCTGCTGCCGGTCGATCCCGAAATCGGGCTGGAAGCAGGCGTGATTGCCGCGCTGGCCGGGCGGGACGATGCCGCGCGGCGCAGTTTCCAGTCCGTCGTGCGCGCCGCGCCCGGCAGCCCGGCGGCAAAAGCCGCGCAAGGATACCTTGACCAACTGGGTCCGGACACGACACCATCGGGTCGATGACCGACTTATCCGTTCTTGACCTCGTCCCCATCCGCGAAGGCGGGACCGTTGCCGCAGCCATGACCGATGCCGCCGCGCTGGCGCAGTGCGCCGAACGCGCTGGATACAAGCGGTTCTGGGTGGCCGAACACCATGCGATGGACGGGATCGCGGGCGGGGCGGCAGCGGTCGTGCTGGCGCATATCGGCGCGGCGACCTCGACCATCCGGATCGGATCGGGCGGGATCATGCTGCCCAACCACAACCCGTTCGTGATCGCAGAGCAGTTCGGCACGCTCGATGCGCTCTATCCGGGGCGGATCGACCTGGGGCTGGGCCGCGCACCGGGAGCGGACGGACGGCTGGGGCAGGCGCTGCGCAAGGACCTGATGCGCGCGGCGGAGTATTTCCCCAACGACGTGGTCGAACTGCGCGCGCTGTTCACCGGCGATCTGGACTTGCCCTTGCGGGCAACGCCGGGTTACGGCGCGAACGTTGAATTGTGGATTCTGGGGTCCAGCCTGTTCGGTGCAAGCCTCGCCGCCGCGCTGGGCCTGCCTTATGCCTTCGCCTCGCACTTCGCGCCCGATTACCTCGATCAGGCGCTGGAACTCTATCGCAAGCAGTTCCGCCCCTCGGCCGCGCTGGACCAGCCGCACGCGATGGCGGCGATGACCGTGATCGCGGCGGATACCGACGAGGAAGCGGTGCTGCTCGCCTCGTCGATGGACCAGAGCTTCGTCGCGCTGCGCAGCGGCACACCGGGGCGGCTGAAGCCCCCGGTCCCCGGCTATCGCCAGACCCTGCCGCCGCAGTCGCTGGCGATGCTGGAACATATGCGCCAGGCCGCCGCCGTGGGATCGCCCGACACGGTGCGCGAAAGCATCGGCCGGTTCGTGGAGCGAACCCGCGCCGATGAGCTGATCGTGGCGGGCGCGACGTTCGATCCGGCGGCGCGGCACAAGTCACTTGAATTAACAGTCAAAGCGCTGGGTTAAGCTTAGTTCCCTAGGGGCAAACTGGTTGCAGCGGAGACCGCTTCGCTCTACATTGCGCAAATATGCTACGTCAGATAGCAATATTATAACACGCAGGAACTGGTGGCGCTGCCCACCGGAGGAGAGCGCATTTCATGGTTTCGAAGCCCGTCCATACCGCTGCCGATACGGCTTTGACCGCGGCCCTCGCCGACCGTCTCAGCGACGCCATTCTTCCGGGCGAGGCGCCCTTCACGCCCGATGACCTGTCGCGGGCCGCCGCCTTTATGCTGGCCGCAGCGGGCGTGCGCAGCGGCGGCGATCCGGAAATCGTGATCGAATCGGTCTCGGGCGCGGCGAACGAACGGTTCATGCGGGTCGCGGTGATCAACGACGATATGCCGTTTCTGGTCGATTCGATCGCGTCGACCATCGCCGCCCACGGGCTGGCGATCGACCGGCTGGTCCACCCCGTGCTGCCCGTGCGGCGCGCTGGCGATGGGCGGCTGACCGCGATTCCTGCTGGCGATGCGACGGGCGAAAAGCGCGAATCGATGGTCTATCTGGAAACCCCGCGCGCCGATGCCCGCCAGCGCCGCACGCTGGAACAGGCACTGGCCGCGACGCTGGCCGATGTCCGCGCCGCCGTGGGCGATTGGCCCGCGATGCAGGCCGCAATGGCCGCCGATGCCGATACCGCCCCCGACAGCGAAGGCGCGGCGCTGCTGCGCTGGTTCAAGGACGGGATGCTGACGCAGCTGGGCCATGTCGTCCGCCGCCGCGACGGCAGCCAGACCGGGGCACTGGGCATTTGCCGCAAGAGTGCGCAGAACCTGCTCAGCCAGATTTCCTATGGCCGCGCGTTTGCCTGGTTCGATGGCCAGAAAAAGGGCGTGCGGGTGCCGCTGGTGGTCAAATCCAACCAGATCAGCAATGTCCACCGCCGCGCCCCGCTGGACCTGTTCATTCTGCCCGTGCTGGAAGGCGGGCAAATCGCGGCGCTGTCGGTCCATGCAGGGATCTGGACCAGCGCGGCCATGACCGCCACGCCGCTGCAGATTCCGCGCCTGCGCTCGCAGTTGGCCGACATGACCGCGCGGTTCGGGTTTGCCCCGCACGGTCACGCGGGCAAGGCGCTCGTCCACGCGCTGACCGCACTGCCCAACGATGTGCTGGTCTCGCTGGCCGATGCCGATGTGGAACGCATCGCCACCGCGATGATGAGCCTGACCGACCGGCCCCGGCCCAAGCTGGCGCTGGTCCCCGCCGCACTGATGCGGCACCTGTTCGCCTTTGTCTGGCTGCCGCGCGATATCATGTCGACCGCGACCCGGCTGCAGGTTCAGGCCATGCTGGTGGAAGCCAGCGGTGCGCCGGTGCTGGACTGGAGCAACCAGATCGACGGTCAGCTGGCGCTGATGCGGTTCGTGCTCGATTTGCCCGAAGTGGCCAGCTTGCCCGATGAAGCCGCGCTGGATGCGCGCCTGCAAGCCATGCTGCGCGGCTGGTCCGAAGCGGTCGAGGCGGAACTCGCCGCCAGCGAGGAACCATCCCGCGCCGCCGCCATCGCCGCCCGCTTTGCCGACGCCTTCCCGCTGGCCTATCGCAGTGCCAACGGCCCGGCCGAAGCGGCGCTGGACATTGCGCGTCTGCGCAAGCTGGCCGGTGAAGGCGATTCCGGCCCGCATCGCGGCGTGCGGCTGCGCGGCACGACCGGGGAAGACGCCGGCACGCTGCGGCTGAAGCTGTATCAGCGGCACGGCGCGCTGGCGCTGTCCGATGCCGTTCCGGCGCTGGAGAACTTTGGGTTCCGGGTGATCGAGGACGATCCGACCGATCTGGACGAAGGTCGGTCGGGCACGATCCACGATTTCCTGCTGGCCATTCCCGCCGGACAGGAACCGGCCGCGCTGCTGGCGCGCGCCGAGACGATCGAGGCCGCACTGGCAGACGTGCTGAACCATCAGGCCGAGGATGATCCGTTCAACCGCCTGATCACGGCCACGGCACTGTCTGCGCAGGAATCCAACTGGCTGCGCGCGTGGTATCGGTATCTGCGCCAGGCCGGGCTGAACTATACCGTGGCAACCGCCGTCGACGCGTTGCAGAACGCGCCGGTCGTCACGCGCGGGCTGATCACGCTGTTCACTGCACGCCACGATCCGGCGTTCAAGGGTGACCGCAGCGCCGCCGAGAATGCGGCCCAGACCACGATCCGCGACGGGCTGGCGAACGTGTCCGCAATCAACGACGATCGCCTGCTGCGCCAGTACCGCGCCGTGGTCGAAGCCATGCTGCGCACCAACGCCTTTGCCCCCGCCGGGGCCGATGCGCTGGCGTTCAAGCTGGATTCCGCGCTGGTGCCGGGCCTGCCCAAGCCGCTGCCGTGGCGCGAAATCTTTATCTATTCGCGGCGGGTCGAAGGCATCCATCTGCGCTCCGGCCCGATTGCGCGCGGCGGCCTGCGCTGGTCCGACCGGCGCGATGACTTCCGCACCGAAGTGCTGGGGCTGATGAAGGCCCAGCGGGTAAAGAACGCGGTGATCGTGCCGACCGGCGCGAAAGGCGGGTTCTATCCCAAGCAGCTGCCCGACCCCGCGCGCGACCGTGATGGCTGGCTGGCCGAGGGCAAGGACAGCTACAAGCTGTTCATCCGCACCCTGCTGTCGATCACCGACAATATCGTTGACGGCAAGGTCGTCCACCCGCGCGCCGTGACCATCCGCGACGGCGAAGACCCCTATTTCGTGGTCGCCGCCGACAAGGGCACCGCGACGTTCTCTGACACTGCCAATGCGCTGGCCGCGGAGCGCGATTTCTGGCTGGATGACGCCTTCGCCAGCGGCGGGTCGAAAGGGTACGACCACAAGGCGATGGGCATCACCGCCAAGGGCGCGTGGCTGTCGGTCCAGCGGCACTTCCTGGAAATGGGCGTCGATGTGCAGACCGATCCGGTCCGCGTGGCAGGCTGCGGCGATATGTCGGGCGACGTGTTCGGCAACGGCATGCTGCTGTCAAAATCGATCCGGCTGGTCGCCGCGTTCGATCACCGCCACATCTTCCTCGATCCCGCGCCCGATGCCGCCGCCAGCTGGGCCGAACGCGCCCGGATGTTCGCGCTGCCGCGCTCCAGCTGGGACGATTACGACAAGGCGCTGATTTCGGACGGCGGCGGCGTGTTCGCGCGCAGCCTGAAGGAAATCCCGCTGTCGGCGCAGTTACGCGAAATGCTGGGCCTCAGCGTCGACGCCATCGATCCCGACAGCCTGATCACCGCGATCCTGAAGGCCGAGGTCGATCTGCTGTGGTTTGGCGGAATCGGCACCTACATCAAGGCCGCGCATGAAAACAACGTCGCGGTGGGCGATCCCGCCAACGATGCGCTGCGGATCGACGGCGCAGACGTGCGCGCCCGCGTGATCGGCGAAGGCGCGAACCTGGGCTGCACCCAGGCGGGGCGGATCGAGTTTGCCCTGCACGGTGCGCAAGGGCGCGGCGGGCGGAACAACACCGACTTCATCGACAATTCCGCCGGGGTCGATTGCAGCGACAACGAGGTCAACATCAAGATCGCGCTGGCCGGGGCCAAGCGCGCCGGGCGGCTGGACGAACCCGCGCGCGTCGAATTGCTGACCGCGATGACCGACGAAGTGTCGGCGCTGGTGCTGGAAGACAACCGCTTGCAGGCGCTGGCGCTGTCGATCGCGCAGGCTGGCGGCGCGCAGGCCACCGCATCGCACATCCGGCTGATCGAAACGCTGGAGGCGGGCGGGCAGCTGGACCGCAAGACCGAAGGGCTGGCCGACAGCGATGTGCTGGCCCGCCGCGCGGCGGACGGGCGGGGGCTGACCCGGCCGGAACTCGCCGTGCTGCTGTCCAGCGCGAAACTGGTGTTGCAGGACGCGCTGGAAAATTCCGCCGTGGTGGATGATCCGGGGCTGGCGGATGAACTGCTCGCCGCGTTCCCCGCGCCGATGCGCGAAACCTTTGCGCAGGACATTCTGGACCACCGGCTGCGGCGCGAAATCATCGCGACCAAGCTGGCCAACCGGATGGTCAACCGGCTGGGGCTGATCCACCCGTTCGAACTGGCCGAGGAAGAAGGCGCGACGCTGGCGCAGGTCACCGCCGCGTTCATCGCCGCCGAACGCCTGCTGGGCATGGGCGCGGTGTGGCGCGCCATTGAAACCGCCGCAATGCCCGAAGCGGCCCGGATCGCGCTGTTTGACCGCGCGGCAGCGGGCATGGCCGATCACATCGCCGACTTGCTGCGGGTCTGCGGCGGATCGACCGAGCCGTCGAAAGTGGTCGCGGACCTGTCCGCCGGGGTCGCCGAACTGCGCGCCGAAGCGGCCGGACTGCTGGCCGGTGAGGCGCTGGCGCAGTCCACCCGGATGCGCGCCGAACTCGCCGCGCTGGACGCGCCCGAAGCGGAAAGCGCACTGGTCGCGACCTTGTTCGATCTCGACGGCACGATTGGTCTGGCCCGCCTGTCGCGTGACAGCGGCGTCAGCGCACGCGCCATCACCGCCGCCTTCACCGATCTGGGCGCACAGCTGGGGCTGGACTGGGCGCAGATGACCGCCGCGCGGATGAACCCGTCCGACCCGTGGGAACGCCTGCTGGTCAACGGCCTGGCGCGTGATTTCCAGCAAATGCGGCTGGACTTCCTGCGCCGCGCCATGGGCACATCGGGCGATGCCGGGGCAGCGGTTGCGGCATGGACGGCCACGCAAGGCCCCGCGATCCAGCAGTTCCGGCAGATGGTAACGCGCGCGCAAGGCGCGGTGCCGGTGGCTCCGGCGATGCTGGCGCAAGTCGCCAGTCAGGCCCGGAACCTGCTGGGGCGGTAAAGGCTATCCACTTTCGCTTGCCCAGTGGGCAGTCAACAGGCGTGCCTGCTCTTGCTGACTCTTCACAAAAGCGATCGCATCGTGCCCAACATCAGCACCCAGCGCCTTGGCCTCATTGTAGATGTTGCTGACCGCTTCATCGGAATGATTGCGTGTACTGGATCTGACGACCAGCGTGGAAATAATCGGTAGTTTGTTGTCGATACAATAGGCGATCACGCGGCCAAGGGCGTTTGCAATCTCTGCCCTAGGGGCATTCCCTGTCCAAACCTTATCAGGCCGAAAGTTTTGCCAAACTTCCTTGTAGGTTACAAATCCATCGTGACTATTTTTCGCCAGCCTCACGATTGTTTTGGCAGTCCGTTCAGGCGGGAAAGGAGATACTATGCGCCGCTTTTTCTCAAGCAATAGTTCAGAAAGTGGAAATTTTCCGCCAGTTTCTTTGCCATAAGCCTTGTAGTTATCGATAAAAACATCGATTTGCCGGTCGCTCAATTCATTGATTTCCAATTTCTTTACTCCGGCATCAGTGCGCTAAAAATCAAAATTGCAGTTGGCTTCCTAAACATCAAGCGCATTCAGCGCCCACCGCGCCGCGTCAGCCACAGCTGCGTCGGGATCGTCCAGCAGCGCGCGCACCGGTGCAATCAGCGCCGGATCGGCGCTGTTGCCTGCCGCGTAGAGGCAGTTGCGCACCATCCGGTCACGCCCGATGCGCTTGATCGGGCTGCCGGAGAACAACCGCCGGAACCCCGCATCATCCAGCGCCAGCAACTCGCCCAGCCGGGGGGCGACCAGTTCCGCGCGCGGCAGGAACGCCTGCATCCGCGCGGCGCTGTCGGCAAACTTGTTCCACGGGCAGACTGCCAGACAATCGTCGCAGCCGTAAATCCGGTTGCCCAGCGCCTTGCGGAATTCCAGCGGCACCGGGCCTTTCAACTCGATCGTCAGGTAGGAAATGCAGCGCCGCGCATCCAGCTGATAGGGCGCGGGGAATGCCGCCGTCGGGCAGGCGCGCTGGCAGGCATCGCACGATCCGCAGCGGTCCCGCCCCGGCGGGTCCGGTTCGAACGCCAGGGTGGTATAGATCGCGCCGAGGAACAGCCAGCTGCCATGCGCGCGGCTGACCATGTTGGTATGCTTGCCCTGCCAGCCGAGGCCAGCGGCGGACCCCAGCGGCTTTTCCATCACCGGGGCGGTATCGACGAACACTTTCACGTCCGCGCCGCCCAGCCCGCGCTTGTCCGCCTCTGCCACCAGCCAGCGGGCGAGCGCCTTCAGCGCCTTTTTCACCGTATCGTGGTAATCCTGCCCTTGCGCATAGACCGAAATCCGGCCCCGGCCCGGCGCGGCGGCCAGCGCCAGCGGATCGGCGGCGGGGGCATAGCTCATCCCCAGCGCGATCACGCTTTGCGCCTCTGGCCATAGCCCTTGCGGGCTGCGGCGGTGGTGGGCGCGGTCGTGCATCCAGGCCATATCGCCGTGGCGTCCTTCGGCCAGCCAGGCATCCAGCCGGGCGGCGCGCAGCGCATCCTCTGCCGCCGGGGCAATCCCGCAGGCGACAAACCCCAGCCGCCGGGCCTCGGCGGCCAGATCATGCTTCAGGGCCTTGATTTCAGCGGCGTTAACCAAACTTGCTGTTGCTCCTGTTCATGGCGCTGCCATACCTGCCTTGACCATGAAATTAGGGGAAGCACCAGTGGTGAGCAACGCGGGCATAGCCGCAAATCGTCCGCTGGCGATCGAGGCGCGCGGGATCGTCAAGCGGTTCGATGGCTTCACGGCGGTCGACGGCATCGACCTGACCGTCCCTGAAGGCGCGATCTACGGCATTCTGGGGCCGAACGGCGCGGGCAAGACCACGACGCTGCGGATGCTGCTGGGGATCATCGACCCGGACGAAGGCGTGCGCCGCATTCTGGGCCATGATCGCCCGCACGAAGTGGCCCACACCATCGGCTACCTGCCCGAAGAGCGCGGGCTGTATCCCTCGATGAAGGCTTATGAGGCGATTGCCTTCATGGGCGCGCTGCGGGGTCTGCCGCTGGCCGAAGGGCGGCGGCGCGGGCGCGAACTGCTGGAACAGCACGGCCTGGGCTATGCCATTGACCGCCAGATCCGCCAGCTGTCCAAGGGGATGGCGCAGCAGGTCCAGCTGCTCGGCACGCTGGTCCACAACCCTCGGCTTGTGGTGTTCGATGAACCGTTTTCCGGCCTCGACGCGCTCAACCAGGGCAAGCTGGAACGGATGATCCGCGAACTTTCGGCGAACGGCACAACGGTGATCTTTTCGACCCACGTGATCGCCCATGCCGAACGGCTGTGCGACGAAGTGGCGATCATCGCCGGAGGGAAAGTCCCGTTCGCCGGGCCGGTGGACGTCGCGCGCGACCGCATCCGCCCGCAAGTGCGGCTGGAAACCCGCGCGAGCGATGGCCCCTGGCGCGCCGCTCTGCCCGCCGAGGCCCGCCATGAAGGCAATTACTGGCTGTTCTCGCTGCCTGAAACCGGGATCGAGCCGCTCCTGCGCGCGCTGATCGAAGGGGAGGCGGGGATCCTCTCGCTCTCCATCGAACGCGCCGGGCTGCACGATGCCTTCGTCGCCATCGCGGGCGAAGCTGCGGCCCGCGCGCTGGAAGAATCGCCTGAGGAGGTCCGCTGATGTCCGCTGCTCCCGTATCCGGCCGCCTCTCCACCCTCGCCGCCGCGCTGGTGATTGCGCGGCGCGATTTCACCGCGATCCTGTTTTCGCGCAGCTTCTTTTTCTTCCTGCTGGGGCCGCTGTTTCCGCTGATCGTCGGCGGACTGGCCGGCGGGATCGGCGCAAGCGTCAAGGAAACAACCGCCCGCCCGGAACTGGGCATCGCGATGAGCAAGGCCGATGTCGCGGCGATGTCCGCCGCCTATCACCAGTTGCAATCGCGGCTGGTCTATCTGCCCGATCTGGTGGTGGTGGACGAACTGCAACCCGGCGAAGCCTTCGACGCGGGCGCCGCCGTGGGCAATCGCAAGCTGAACCTGGCCGCCGTCATCACCGGCACGCCGGAAAAGCCGGTGCTGACCGGCACGCGCGACCTGATCGAGCGCTGGCAGGGACCGGTATCGCTCGCCGCCGCGCAGGCGCTGGGCAACGCTCCGGCAACGTACCCCAACGTCGAACTGTCCAATCTGGCAACCAAGACCACGGCGGATGAAAACCGCAGCCGGGTGATGACCGCCCAGCTGGGGCAAACGGTGCTGTTCCTGCTGACGATGCTGCTGGCGGGCATGGTGCTGTCCAACCTGGTCGAGGAAAAGGGCAACAAGATCATCGAAATCCTGGCCGCGGCGATCCCGATGGACGCGGTGTTCCTGGGCAAGCTGTTCGCGATGCTGGCGGTATCGTGGGTCGGGATCAGCGTGTGGGGCGTAACCGGAACGGCGGTGTGGCTGGCGGCGGGCAATTCGCTGGCGGATTATCCCGCCCCGGCGGTTGGCTGGCCGATGTTCTTCGCGCTGGGCGTGCTCTATTTCTCGATGGGCTATCTGCTGCTGGGGTCGCTGTTCCTGGCGATCGGGTCGATGGCCTCGACCGTGCGCGAAGTGCAGACGCTGTCGATGCCGGTGACGATGCTGCAATTGCTGAACTTCTTCTTCGCCAGCTATGCCATGGCCAAGCCCGGCACCATGATCGAGATCGCGGCGACGATCGTGCCGTTCAGCAGCCCGTTTGCGATGCTGGCCCGCGCCGCGCAGGACCCGCGCCTGTGGACGCACGGGCTGGCGCTGGCGTGGCAGGTAATCTGCGTGGCGGTGTTCGTGAAGGCCGGGGCCACGCTGTTCCGCAAGTGGGTGATGAAGAGCGGCCCCGCGCGCAGCGGCCCGAAACGGCGCTGGTTTGGCCAGAGCTTCGGGCGGGGCACAACGGCAGAAAAAGCAGTTTGATCCAAAGCGGACCGGCTATTGACTCTCTGGTAAGTAACGCGGGATAAGTCCTTAAGGGCAACGTATCAAAACCTGCGTGCCGGAGAGGATTATTCATGGCTACCCAATCGCTTAACGCCGCGACTCCCTTTACCTATCGCCGCTCGCCCTCTGCGACCGATGCGTTTGAGGCATGGCTCAAGGAGCATGGCCAGGAACTGCCCAAGCACACCCATCCGTGGGACGTGTCGCGGTCCGATATCTATGTCGAGGATCGCTGGCAGCCGATCTTTGCGGAGATGCGCGCCAAGGCCCCGATCAACAAGGTGCCGGAATCGCCCTATGGCACGTACTGGAACGTCACCACGGTCAAGACCATCCAGCACGTCGAATCGCTGCCCGAGCTGTTCTCGTCATCGTGGCTGCATGGCGGCATCACGATTGGCGACCCGCCGGCCGACATCGACCCCGCCGTGCTGGAAGAACGCCGCCTGCCGATGTTCATCGCAATGGACCGGCCCGAACATACCGGCCAGCGCCGCACTGTCGCCCCGGCCTTCACGCCGGGTGAAATCGACAAGATGGCCGCCGAAGTGCGGATGCGCACCCAGGCCGTGCTCGATTCGCTGCCGTGGGATGAAGAGTTCGACTGGGTCGACAAGGTCTCGATCGAACTGACCACTGGTATGCTGGCGATCCTGTTCGGCTTTCCGTGGGAAGACCGCCGCCTGCTGACCTTCTGGTCGGACTGGGCGGGCGACGTGGAACTGGGGCTGGCACGCGGACTGGAAGACCTGCGGTTCGGCATCCTCAGCGAAATGGCGCATTATTTCCAGCAGCTGTGGATCCAGCGGATGGGCGCCGCGCCCAGCCGCGACCTGATCTCGATGATGATCCATTCCGACGCGATGAGCCGGATGAGCCCGCAGGAGTTCATGGGCAATCTGGTGCTGCTGATCGTCGGCGGCAACGATACCACCCGCAACACCATGTCGGGCATCGTCCACGCGCTCGACAAGTTCCCCGATCAGCGCACGATTTTCGAGGCGGACACCTCGGTCATCCCGAACACGGTGCAGGAATGCATCCGCTATGTCACGCCGCTGGCCCACATGCGCCGCACCGCGACCGAGGACGCCGACCTGTTCGGCAACCCGATCGCCAAGGGTGACAAGCTGGTCATGTGGTATCTTTCGGCCAACCGCGATGAAACGGTGTTCGAAAACCCCGACAAGCTGATCGTGACGCGTGAAAACGCGCGGCGGCACCTGTCGTTCGGGTATGGCATCCACCGCTGCATCGGGGCGCGGCTGGCGGAATTGCAGCTGAAGATCCTGCTGGAAGAAATGCATGAGCGCCGGATGCGCGTGAACGTGACGGGCAAGTCCCAGCGCGTCCGCGCCAACTTCGTCCATGGCTTCCGCCGTCTGGACGTGACGCTGACGAAGTTCTGATGGCAGCGGGCCTCTCCCGCCGCCGGATATTGGGCCGAATGCTGGGCCGAATGCTGGGCCGAATGCTGGCATAATCGCAGGCTTCAGTCCCAGCGGACTTCCCACAGTTGCAATCCGGTCTGGCCGGGCAGCGTCACCGGGCGCAGCCAGTCCGGCGCGCGGTTGGTGAGCAATCGCGCCATCAGGCCATCCGGCGCGGCGCGCTGGTAATTGCCCGCCTCGATCAGGCCGGGGCAGATCATCACATAGCGTGCGCCGCGCTGGGTCACGATCGCCTTTGCCGCGTCCGGCTGGGCAATGAACGCCGCGATCACATCGTGCAGTGCCTGCGGTGCGCGGTGGTGCGCGGTCGCGATCACGCTGTGCCGGGTCTGGGCCAGCAGGACCGGGCCGATATCGATCGGCGCAAAGATCGTGGCCGGGGCCAGCGCGTTGAGCGCGGGCGCGGCGGCGCGGATGTCGCAGGCCAGCTGGGCCGAAGCGGTCGGGGCCATACCTTGCGCGGCAGGCGCCGTCAGCTTGCTCAGGGCGATCAGCGGAACTCCCGGCATGACCACGGCGGCAATCGCCAGCAGGCCCATGACGCGCGGCAACGGCCGTTTGAAGGAGCGCACCCGGCGGTGCCATTCACGCACCTGCCAGGCCAGCGGCACGGCCGCGATGGCACAGGCGAACGCGGACGACCGCGCCACGACTACCGCCAGCAGGATCGTGCCCGCCAGCAGCAGCGTGTAATCGCCCCAGAACCGCCGCAACCACCCTTGCGCGCCCAGCCACAGCCGGACAGCGCCATAAAGACCCGCAAGCGGCACCGCGATCATCTGCGCGATCACGGCGGGTTTCTGATACCACACCGGCATCCCTTCATGGACATTGCTGTACCAGAAGCTGCGCACCAGCGGGTCGAGCGCGGCGAACGGCCCGCCCGCGCAGTGCGGGGCCAGCGCCAGAATGGTAACGCCCGCCAGCGCCGCACAAGCGCCAAGGCCCAGCGCCCGCGCCAGCACCGGCAAGGGCGGCAGCGCGGCCAGCACGGTCGCCCCCAGCGCGGCGACGGTCAGCCCGGCGAGGTAGGCCGGGGACAGGCTGTCGCAGTGGTTGACCATGTCAGCCAGCCCATGCGTCCCCAGGAACGCCACAACGCCGACAATCGCCAGCGCTTGCAGGAACCCGGCCGGGCCGCCGCGCGCAGCAGGATCGATCACCGCCCGCAAACCCAGCACCGCGCCAAACAGCGCGGCGATCGGCAGCAGTTCCAAGCTGATCGTCATGCCCAGCGCCAGCGCCGCACCGCTCAGCCAGCCAGCCCGCCACGCGGTCCGCGCGGTCAGCCCGTTGAGCGCGGCCAGCACGGCGACGATCTGCCAGCCATGATGGTCGATCCGCAGCGGCTGCAACTGCGCGGTCAGCGGGGTGGCCAGCGCCAGCAGAAGAATCGTGAAATAGATCAGGTTTTCATCCACCAGCCGCCACGCCAGCCGCGCCGCCAGCAGCATCGCGGCCCCCAGCGTCAGCAGCGGCACCAGCACCAGCGCGGCGTGCTCTGCCAGCGCCGCGCCCAGCAGCGGGCGCAGCACCAGCTGCACGGCGGCCAGTGGCAGGTCGACCAGCCGCGACCAGTGCATCAGCATGCCTTGCGGCGGGTCGATCCGGTATTGGTGAAGATCCCAGAACCCTTGCCCCGCCAGCAGGTCGCGCACTTGCACCATGCGCAGCGTGTCATCGGCATCGGGCAGGTTCAGCGCGGCAATCGCGGGCCACTTGGTGATGACATAGATCGCGCAGACGATCAGCCAGACCAGCCCGACCCGAAGCGTAAATTCGGCGGGAAAGGGCGGGCGGCGGCGCTCGCCGATCCTCACGAAGCGTGGCCCGCAGCGGTGTCCTGCGGGCGGAAGATCACTTTTTCACGCAGCAGCCAGGTGGCGGTAAAGCTCGCCGCGATCGCCAGCAGCTTGGCGAGGCGCGGATCGCTGCCCAGCGCCTCTCCGGTGCCAACGATGGCCGTGGTCAGCGCCAGCCCGAACAGCGCAGAACCGACGAACATCGCCTTCTGCCGGGTCCGTTCCGGTCCGCGTACAGCCACGCCTTGCTGGAACACCGCACGGCTGGACAGCAGCCAGTGCGCGGCGATTCCCGCCGTATAGCCCGCCGCCGCAGCCGCGGCACCCGGCACGCCCAGCGCCAGCAGCGCCAGGAACGCCCCGATATCCACCCCCAGCGCCAGCGCGCTGGCCGCCAGATAGCGCAGCAGGACCACGTTCTTGAGAGCGGCGATGCGTTTCATGGCGAGCGGGCCTTCTTACGCGGCGTCGCGCTTGTCGGGCGCGGCGATCCGTTCGGGCACCTCGCGGACCGACGCCAGCGCAGCGGCCTGATCCTCGCTCACGTCGCGGCGCGTGGTTGGCAGCGCGGACTGTTCGCCCTCATCGCCAGCCTCGTGGTATTCGGCGTCCTCGTTCACGCACCACACGTCATAGACGCGCGCGCCTGCGATGATGTTGTCGACCGTCAGCATCGCGGTCATCATCGCGTGATCCTGATTGTTGTAGCGGTGCATCCCGTTGCGCCCGACCATGTGCAGCGACGGATGCGCGGCTTCCAGTTCGCGGCGCATCGCATCGACGTGCGCGGCATAGTCCTCGTCATAGACCGGATAGGCCTTTTCCTGCCGGACCACCGCCCCGCCGATCACCTGTTCAGCCGAAACCAGCCCCAGGATCGCCAGTTCGCGAGTGGCGAGCTCGACCAGATCGTCATCCGCCATCGACCACAGCCCGTCGCCTTCGAAGCAGAAGTATTCCAGCCCGACACAGGCGACGCTGTCATCCGGCACCATTTCGGGCGACCACGAACGGAAGTTCTGGATCCGGCCAACCTTCACCTTGCTGTCGTGGATGTAGATCCAGTTGTCGGGGAACAGGTCGTCCGATTTGATCTTGAGCGCGACAGTCAGGAAATCACGATAGCGCAGCTGCTTGGCGTTCAGGCTGGTCTGCGGCAGCGGATGGAGCCGCGCGGCCAGTTCGCGCAGCGGCGCGGAACTGATCGCGTGGCGCGCGCGGATCAAGGTTTCGCCATGCTCCCCCGTCGCCGTCATGCGCCAGCCGCCGTTGCCATCGCTGGCGAGCTGCTTCAGCGCATGGCCCATCAGCACTTCGCCCTTGCCGGTCGCCACGATCTTGTCGCGCGCGGCGTCCCACATCATGCCGGGGCCAAGCCGCGGATAGCGGAAGGTTTCCAGCAGCGTCTTGGTCTGCATCCCGTCGTTGGGCGCCTTGTTCAGCCCCAGGCTGCGCTTCAGCCCGTCGATCACCGCGCCCCACAGCGACAGGCCCTTGATGCGCTGCGCCGCCCAGTCGGCGCTCATTTCGTTGCAGGGCATGCCCCAGACCTTCTCGGTATAGGTCTTGAAAAAGATCGAATAGAGCTTCTGGCCAAAGGCGTTGACGGTCCAGTCCTCGAAGCTTTTGATGCGCTTGTTGGGGAACGCCCTGGCCTTGGCAAAGCTGACCATGCACAGCGTCGAGCGCACGATCCCCAGGTTCCACAGCGCTTCGAACGCGCGCAACGGATAGCTGTAGAACTTGCCCTCGTAATAGATCCGGCTCATCCGCGGGCGCTGGATGAAATCATCCGGCAGGATCTCGTTCCACAGATCGACGACCGCCGCGCTTTTCGAAAAGAACCGGTGCCCGCCAATGTCGAACCGGTATCCTTCGTGCTCCACCGTCCGGCTGATCCCGCCGACGTAGTGCGCGTCCTTTTCGATGATCGCCACCGACAGCCCCGCCTTGGTCAGCAAGTAACCGGCGGTCAGGCCCGCTGGGCCAGCTCCGATGATCGCAACATCGACGGTCTTTTCATGATTCGGCGTCGCACCATGCGCACCGGGAAGTCCTGCAACTGACATTATGCCCCCGCTTGAAAGCTTGCCGCAGGAGTGAAGGAAAATGCCTAATCATTGGTTAATGCGCCAGTGGATTGGCCCCGATGCGGCGGCCAGCCCATCGCCCTGCAACCGCGCGGCGAGCACGGCCAGTTCATCCAGCCGGAACGCGTGGTGGAACACCAGCCCATGCGCGGTGCCGCGCCGCCAGAGCACGCGGGCATGGCGCAGCGGCAGCCCCGGCGCCTCGACCCGCACCAGCTGGCGCAGTGCGAGCGGCGGATCGGCTTCAACCTGCGCGCCCAGTTGCGACACGTCGCACAGCCGCCCGGCGCGCGCTGCGCCATCGGCCCACAGCATGACCGGCAGTTTCAGCCGCAGCCGGATATGACGCTTGGGGAACGGTCCCGCATCTTCATCCATCAGCCGGTGCGGATCGACCGGAGCATCGCCAAAGCGGAAGCCCGCGTAGCCATCCGCCTGCCAGACCGGCTCCAGCGAATGGCGCGCACCGCTGCCCAGTTCCAGCTGCCAGTCGGCGACGTCGGGCAGGGCGTGGAACAGCCGCGCTTTCAACCCGGTGGCCGACAGGTCGCGCAGGATGCACAGGAATTCACCCACCGGGGCGACCAGCTTGGCCGTCAGCAGCAAGAGCGTAAAGCGCTGCGCTGCCCGCTGATCGGCCTGCTGATCAGGCCGCGCCGCGCTTGCCTGCGCCGATTCTCCATCTCCGGCCATCCGCTTGCTCCCAGGACACCCGCCCGGACATAGTTTCCGGGTCAGCCTCAAGCATTAACCGATGACTGTTAACCGTCCGTTAAACCACGCATAGGGGGTCGCCCGCAGCTGGCGCGGCGCGACGATTCAAGGCTGAAGGAAGGTGGATGCCCCGCGAGGATTCGAACCTCGATAGACGGAATCAGAATCCGTAGTCTTACCATTAGACGACGGGGCAACAGGGGCGTGCCTCTAGGGTGGGTTCGCGCGCGCGTCAACCCACTGCACTTGCCCCGCACGGCAACTCGCTCTACGCATGGGGCAGGTACTCGCCGCGCTCGGCGGGAAAACGATAAGAAATGCAGGCAAGCTATGGCGGTAGAGTTCCCGCCGGCAGTGTGTGAAGTTCAGAAGTCGAAGCTGGACGGGGAGTTGCAGGATCGGAGCGATCAGTCGCCGCCCTGTTCCGCTTCCCAGGCACGCGGGCCGGATGGCCAGACAGATGGATTCGCCCCGGACCCGGGGCAATCACCGGCGTTGGAACCCGCGGCTGGACCGCAGAATGGGCGCAGTGCGCCGCATGGACGGCAGGCCTTTGCCGCGATTGACCTGGGCACCAACAATTGCCGACTGCTGATCGCCCGCCCGGCGGGTGACCACTTCGTCGTGATCGACGCGTTCAGCCGCGTGGTGCGGCTGGGCGAAGGGCTGGCGCAGTCCGGACAGCTGAGCGACACCGCGATGGACCGGGCGCTGGGCGCGCTCCAGATCTGCGCAGACAAGCTGCGGCGGCGCGGGGTCCATCTGGCCCGCTCGGTCGCGACCGAGGCCTGCCGCCGCGCGGACAACGGCCCTGCCTTCATCGAGCGGGTGTATGAACAGACCGGGATCCGGCTGGACATCATCAGCGCCAAGGAAGAAGCCCGGCTGGCGGTGCTGGGCTGTCACCTGCTGCTGGAAGCCGGCGATGGTCCGGCGATGATCTTCGATATCGGCGGCGGATCGACCGAACTGGTCCTGGTCGAAAGCATGAACGGCCAGGTCCCGCGCATCCGCGACTGGCAAAGCGTGCCGTGGGGCGTCGTTTCGCTGACCGAAACCTGCGGCGCAGAGCCGCAAGACGACGCCGGGCGGACCGCGCGCTATGCCCGGATGCGCCAGCTGGTGCGCGACAGTCTGGCCCCCTTCGCCGAGCGGATTTCCGCCACCCTGCGCAACGATGCCCCGACCCAGCCGCTGCGCCTGCTGGGGACCAGCGGCACGGTGACGACGCTGGCCAGCCTGCACCTCGATTTGCCGCAGTATGACCGGCGCGCGGTCGACGGGCTGATCGTGCCCGCCGAATCGATGCGCGGGATCAGCTCCAGCCTGGCCGACATGACCCCGGACCAGCGCCGCGCCCTGCCCTGCATCGGGCGCGAGCGCAGCGATCTGGTGGTGGCGGGCTGTGCGATCTTGGAAACGATCATGGACCTGTGGCCCGCCGACCGGCTGGGCGTGGCCGACCGCGGCATCCGCGAGGGCATCCTGCGCTCGCTGATGTCCGCCGAAGGGGCGGGTGAGCGCACCCGCGCCGCGCTGCGCCGCATCAAGCGCGAGGGAATGCAATGAGCAGGTCAGGCGGCCCGGTCGAAAAGAAGCTCAAGAAGGCGAAAGGCCGGACTGCAAGCTCGACCCGCTGGCTGACGCGCCAGCTCAACGACCCTTACGTCAAGGCAGCGCGCGACGCCGGCTGGCGCAGCCGCGCGGCATTCAAGCTGATCGAACTGGACGAAAAGTTCGGCCTGATCCGGGGCGCAACCCGCGTGGTCGATCTGGGCATTGCGCCGGGTGGGTGGAGCCAGGTGGTGCGCAAGCAGAACCCGCGCGCCGCCGTGGTCGGGATCGACCTGCTGGAAACCGACCCGATCGAAGGCGTGACGATCTTCCAGATGGACTTCATGGCCGATGAAGCCCCCGCCGCGCTGATCGGCGCGCTGGACGGGGCGCCCGATCTGGTGGTGTCCGACATGGCGGCCAACACCGTGGGCCACAAGCAGACCGACCACTTGCGGACGATGGGCCTGGTCGAAACCGCCGCCGATTTTGCGATCCAGACGATGGCTCCCGGCGGGGCGTTCGTGGCGAAAGTGCTGGCGGGCGGGACCGACGCGGACCTGCTGACCCTGCTGAAGCGGCACTTCACGACCGTGAAGCACGCCAAACCGCCTTCCAGCCGCAAGGATTCGTCCGAATGGTACGTGATCGCCCAGGGCTTCAAGGGGCGGACCGACGCCCCTGAAAACACGTCCTAAGCCGGATCGCTGACCACCCGGCGATAGAGGTGCCAGGTCGCGTGGCCCAGCACCGGCAGGACAACCAGCAGCCCCAGAAACAGCGGCAGCATCGCCGCGAACAGGGTGACGGCAATCACCGATGCCCAGACCAGCATGGTCAGCGGGTTGGACCGGACCACGGCCAGGCTGACGATGATTGCGGTCATGAAATCAACCTCGCGGTGGACCAGCATCGGCAGGCTGACCACGGTCACCGCATAGAACGCCCAGGCCAGCGCCGCGCCGACAATCCCGCCGACCACCAGCATCATCATGCCGGAAGGCGTGCTGAACAGCGCCATCGATTCGGTGCCGATCCCCGAACTGGCCAGAAACACCGCAAAGATCCCGTGCGCGATCATCAGCCAGAACCCGAACGCGACGAACACGATCGCCCCCATGCTGACGATCTGCTCGTCCCCGCGCCCACGCAGCGCGCCCAGCACCGCGCCCCAGGTCACCGGCAGGCCCGCTTCGCGGCGGCGGCTGACTTCATAGAGGCCGACTGCGACGAACGGTGCAAGCAGCGGAAATCCGGCCGCTGCCGGGACCAGCCAGGCGACCTCGCCCCGGCTGAACAGTGCGAAATAGAGGAACAGCCCCGCCGCGACATAGACGCCCCCGAAGAACAACCCATAGCCGGGACAGGCCCGGAAATCCCTCCAGCCCGCCGCCAGCGCGGCGCGCAGGTCCGCCCATTCCAGGTTCTTCGCCACCGTAACCGGCGCGATTTGCGCTTGGTTGACCGCCCCCATGACACCCCCTCCTTCACCCGTTATCGGAGAAAGGTGCCTCAAGTCGGCGGCGGCGGCAAGCGCGGCGCGCCGCACAGCAAAAGGGCGGAGCCTTGCGGCCCCGCCCCTTGTCTGGTCCGGTCCGCCCGTGACGCTTACTTGGCAGCCTTGATGTAAGCGATCACGTCAGCGCGGTCCTGCGCGCTGCTGAGGCCCGCGAAGGTCATCTTGTTGCCAGCTGCGAACGCGCGCGGGTTGGTCAGCCATGCATCCATCGTGGCATCATCCCACACGCCGCCCTTGCCCGTCAGGGCATCGGAATAGGCAAACCCGGCTGCATGCGCGCCAACCTTCGAACCGGAAACGCCGTTCAGGTTCGGGCCAATGCCGTTCGCGCCGCCCGCGTTGACGGTGTGGCAGGCCATGCATTTCTTGAAGACCTGTTCGCCCTTCACGGCATCGCCCACGATGGCCGCAGCGACTTCCGCGCCAGCTTCGGCGCCTTCGGCAGCAGCCGGAACGGCGGGCAGCGGCAGGTTCGAGCCTTGTGCGTTGAGGTAAACCATCAGGTTCGCGCGTTCAGCCGGATCGCTGATCCCGGCGAAGCTCATCTTGGTGCCTTCGGCGAACTTCTTGGGGTTGGCCAGCCATTCGTTCATGTTGGCCCAGTCCCAGTTGCCG
The DNA here is from genome assembly GCF_030699305.1 of Novosphingobium sp. Taxonomy (GTDB): domain Bacteria; phylum Pseudomonadota; class Alphaproteobacteria; order Sphingomonadales; family Sphingomonadaceae; genus Novosphingobium. Next base: position 327,336 of record NZ_JAUYNB010000010.1, on the reverse strand, counting down.
CCCTTCGCCTTCAGCGCGTCGGAATAGGCAAACCCGGCAGCGTGCGCGCCAACGGCGACGCCAAAGATCCCATACAGGTTCGGACCGATCCCGCTGGCACCGCCCTGATTGATGGTGTGGCAGGCCACGCACTTCTTGAAAGTGGCTTCACCCTTGGCCGCATCGGCGGTTGCCAGCAGCGCTTCGATCACCACGGCCGGTTCAGCGCCGCCTTCAGCTGCGACACCTTCGATCGCATAGCCCATCGCTTCGGGGCGATGTTCCTTGTCAGCCTGGAAATAGTGGCCGCTGATGCTGGCCAGGCCAAGCGCGACGACGCCTGAAAACAGCGTCCAGCCAGCAATGGTATTAAAACGATCAGCCATGGAACGTGCCCCGTGGGTAAAGCCCTGCAATTGCGCGTCGCTCTAGTAGCGAGGCCGGACAAGTGCAAGAGCCATTGCGGCCTGCCCGTTTGCAGCTTAGCCATTGCCCCCATGTTTTCACGATCCAACCCCGCCAGCCAGACCATCACCGCATGACCTGGGCATCGGAAATCGAAGAACTGCGCCGCCGCGAAACGCTGGCCGAGCAGATGGGCGGGGCCGAAAAGGTCGCCCGCCAGCACGCCCGCGGCAAGCTCGACGCGCGGGCGCGGATCGCCGGGCTGGTCGATGCGGGTTCCTTCCGAGAAATCGGCAAGATCGCGGGCAAAGGGCATTACGGACCGGACGGCGAGCTGCTGGACCTGTCGCCCAGCAACGTGATCTTCGGCCGCGCGAACATCGCAGGGCGCGCGGTGGTGGCCTCTGCCGATGATTTCACGGTGCGCGGCGGGGCAGCAGACGCGGCAATCCACCGCAAGTTCGTGCAGTGCGAACAGATGGCCCACACCCTGAAGATCCCGCTGATTCGGATGATCGACGGCACCGGCGGGGGCGGATCGGTCAAGACGCTGGAAGAGATCGGCGCGACCTATGTGCCCGCCACCCCCGGCTGGGGCGAGATCGTGAAGAACCTGGAGACCGTGCCGGTCGTCGCGCTGGCGCTGGGGCCGACGGCGGGGCTGGGCGCGGCGCGAGTCGTGGCCAGCCATTATTCGATCATGGTCAAGGGACTGTCCCAGCTGTTCGCCGCCGGTCCCGCCGTGGTCGAGGCAATCGGCGAGGCGAGCAGCAAGGAATCGCTGGGCGGCAGCGCGATCCACACCCGCAACGGCGTGGTGGATGAGGAAGTAGCCGACGAGTACGAAGCCTTTGCCCGCGCGCGCCAGTTCCTGTCCTATCTGCCGTCCCACGTCGGCCAGCTGGCCGCGCGCACCGCGTCCGCCGATCCGGTCGACCGCCGCGACGAATCGCTGCTGGGTATCGTCCCGCGTGAGGCAAAACAGGTCTATTCGATGCGCCGCGTGCTGGAGGCGGTGTGCGATACCGGCAGCGTGTTCGAAATGGGCCGGATGTGGGGCCGCGCCGCGATCACCGCGTTTGCCCGGCTGGATGGCTGGCCGGTGGCCGTGGTCGCCAGCGATCCGAGCTATCTGGGCGGATCGTGGGACGCGCGGACCAGCGAAAAGGTCGAACGGTTTATCAAGCTGGCCGACCAGTTCCGCCTGCCGGTGGTCCACCTGGTCGACAACCCCGGCTTCATGATCGGCTTCACGGCGGAGAACGCAGGCACGATTCGCTACGGCGTCAACGCGATGAACGCGATCTACAAGGCGACCGTGCCGCTGGCCTGCGTGGTCGTGCGCCGCGCCTATGGCATCGCGGGCAGCGCGATGAGCAATGCCGAGGCGTTCCAGTACCGGTTCGCCTGGCCATCGGGCGACTGGGGCAGCCTGCCGATCGAAGGCGGGATCGAGGTCGCCTATAAAAGCGAGATCGAAGCCGCCGATGATCCCGCCGCGCATCTGGAAGCGATTCGCGGGCGCCTGAACCTGGTGCGCAGCCCGTTCCGCACGGCGGAAAAGTTCGGGATCGAGGATATCATCGACCCGCGCGATACCCGGCCCTTGCTGTGCGAATTCGCCGGTCTGGCGTGGGCGGCCCTGGGGGCTTGAGTGGCGGGCTTGAGTTGCGGGCGAGCTAGGCTCCCAGATAGTCCGCCAGTACCGCCTGCTGGGCCGCATCCAGCCGCAGCCCGAGCTTGGTGCGCCGCCACAGGATATCATCGGCGCTGACCGCCCATTCGGACTGACGCAGATAGTCCACTTCGGCCCCTGTCAGCCCGCCGCCGAAATCGCGCCCCAGCGCCTGCCAGCCTTCCGCCCCGGCCAGCCAGCGTTCGGCGCGGGTGCCATAGGCACGGGCGATCCGGTCCACGCTGGCGGCGTCCAGAAACGGATAGCGCTTGGCCAGATCGGCCATCAGCGCCGGGAGGCCATCAATCGCAAAATCCCCGCCGGGCAGCGGCGCACGGGTGGTCCAGGCAGGGCCGCTGGCCGCCGGGAGCCGCTGTGCCAGCAGGTCCACCGCTTCTTCCGCCAGATGGCGATAGGTGGTGATCTTGCCGCCATAGACGCTGAGCAGCGGTGCGCCTTCATCCGCATCCGACAAGTCCAGCCGGTAGCCGCGCGTCGCGGCTTCCGGACGGCCCGAACCATCTTCGATCAGCGGGCGCACGCCGGAATAGGTCCAGACCACGTCCGCCGGGGTGATTCCCGCGCTGAAATAGCGGCTCGCCCCCTCGCAGAGATAGGCGATTTCCTCGTCACTGGCGCGAATCGGGGCGTCCGGGTCCTGATCGCGGTCGGTCGTGCCGATCAGCGTGAAATCGCGTTCATAGGGGATCGCGAAAAAGATCCGCCCGTCCGCGAGCTGAAAGAAATAGGCGTAAGGGTGGTCGAACAGCGCCCGCACCACGATGTGCGATCCGCGCACCAGCCGCATCCCGTAATCGGGCGTGGTGCCGATCAGCCCGTCGACTTTCAGCACCGACGGTCCCGCCGCGTTGACCAGCGCAGCGGCGCGGAACGGACCTGCGGGCGTGTCGATCAGCCAGCCGCTACCCTCGCGCCGCGCGGCGGTGACGGGGGTGCGGGTATGCACCTCTGCCCCGCGCTCCGCCGCGTCGAGCGCGTTGAGCACCACCAGCCGCGCGTCATCGACCCAGCCGTCGCTGTATTCGAACGCCGGGCCGAATTCGGCCTTCAGCGGCGCGCCCGCCGGGTGGCGTTTGAGGTCGATGCTGCGGGTTGCGGGCAGGCGCTTGCGCCCGCCGATGTGGTCATACAGGAACAATCCCAGCCGCAGCAGCCAGCGCGGGCGCAGGCCCTGCACGTGCGGCAGGACGAAGCGCAGCGGGTGGATGATATGCGGGGCGATGGCCCACAGCGCCTCGCGCTCGGTCAGGGATTCGCGCACGAGACCGAATTCGTAATGTTCCAGATAGCGCAGGCCGCCGTGGATCAGCTTGGTTGAGGCAGAGGACGTGCCCTGCGCCAGATCGCCCGCTTCCAGCAGCAGCACTTTCGCGCCGCGCCCGGCGGCATCGCGGGCAATCCCGGCGCCGTTCACGCCGCCGCCAATTACCGCCAGATCGAATTGCGTCACGCCCATATCCTCAACTCATGAGCCTTTCAGTGCATGCGTCTTTCAGTGCATGCGTCTTTCAGTGCATTCCGGGGTCCGGCAGCGGCCGCGCCACGCCCGGCGGCGTGATCCGGCGGAACAGCCGGCCCTTTTCGCTGAACAGCACCAGCGCCAGCGCGGTCAGCCCGAACCCGAACAGCGCATAGGCCAGCGGCCGCGCCGAATCATCGAACGCTGCGCCGACCAGCGCGCCCAGCACCGATGCGATCACCATCCGCAGGAACGATTGCAGCGAAGACGCCGCCCCGGCAATCCGGGCAAAGGGCTGGAGCGCGATCGACCCGAAATTCGCACCGATGAAGCCCATCAGGCACATGTTCGCGGTCATCAGGCCGACGAAGATCCAGATGCTTTCATGCTGGCTCTGCGCGTGCCAGATCTGCCCGGCGCCCACCAGGATGTAGAGCAGCAGCGCCGCATGCGACACGCGCCGCGCCCCGAACCGTTCGACAATCCGCGAATTGGAGAAGTTGGCCAGTGCCATCGCCCCGGCCATCGCTGCAAAGTACAGCGGGAATGCCTCCCCCGCGCCGTAATGTTCGGCGACCAGCTGCTGCGCGCTGTTGATATAGCCGAACAGGCCGCCCAGCAGCACCGACGTGCCCAGCACATAGCCGATCGCCGCGCGGTTGGTGGCCGATTCCCACATGTTCGCCGCGACCACGCGCGGTTCGATCCGCTGGCGGTATTCGGGCCTGAGGGTTTCCGGCAGGCGCAGGAACACCCAGATCCAGATCACCGCCGCCATCAGCGTCATGCCGCCAAAGATCCAGCGCCAGCTTGCCACCCACAGCACCGCCTGGCCGAAGCTGGGGGCCAGCATCGGCACGATCATGAACACGACCGAGATGGTCGACATCGCCCGAGCCATCCGGTCGCCGCCAAACCGGTCGCGGATGATCGCGCCGGGCAGGACCGACAGGCCCGCGCTGCCCACGGCCTGCAACGCGCGCGCCACCAGCAGCATCGTGAAATCGGTCACCAGCGCGCAGGCCAGCCCCATGATGATATAGATCGCCAGACTGCCGAACAGCACCCGCCGCCGTCCGAACCGGTCGGCCAGCGCGCCGGGGATCAGCGATCCGAACCCGGCCGAGATCAGGTACACGCCCACCACCAGCTGGCGCGCGTTGGGATCGGTCTGCCCCAGATCGCTGGCGATGATCCCCAGCGCGGGCAGCATCGAATCGATGCACATTGCCTGCAGCGCCATCAGCATCGCCATCATGGCTATGAATTCGCGTTCACCCAGGCGGGCGTTGGCGGATGGCGGGGCGAAGGACGGCATCTGTCCCCAATGGCCCGATGCGGCAGCGCTGGCCAGACTCTTTTCGTATGCGCCCCGGTCAGGCTATCGTGGGGCATGGCCGAACCGCCCCCCGATCATGAACCGGACGACGACATCGCCCCCAGCCTGCGCAAGGTGATCCACATCGACATGGACGCCTTTTTCGCAAGCGTGGAGCAGCGCGACGAGCCGGAGCTACGCGGCCTGCCAGTGGCCGTGGGCGGCGACGGCCCGCGCGGCGTGGTCGCAGCGGCAAGTTACGAGGCACGGCGGTATGGCGTGAAATCGGCGATGGCATCGGTCACCGCGCGGCGGCTCTGCCCGAAACTGGTGTTCCGCCGCCCCCGGTTCGATGTCTATTCCGCCGTATCGCGCCAGATTCGCGAGGTCTTTCTGGACTACACCCCCCATGTCGAGCCGCTCAGCCTGGACGAGGCCTATCTGGACGTGACCGAAGACCTCAAAGGGATCGGCAGCGCCACCCGCATCGCCCAGCTGATCCGGGCGCGGATCAGGGCCGAGACCGGGCTGACCGCCAGCGCAGGCGTGTCCTACAACAAGTTCCTGGCCAAGCTGGCGAGTGACCAGAACAAGCCCGATGGCCTCTGCGTGATCCGCCCCGGTGACGGCGCGCGGTTCGTCGCCGCGCTGCCGGTGCGGCGGTTCCACGGGATCGGCCCGCGCGGCGCGGAAAAGATGGCGCAGCTGGGGATCGAAACCGGCGCGGACCTGGCGGCGCAGGACATCGATTTCCTGCGCCGCCAGTTCGGCAGTCAAGCCGATTACCTCTACCGTGCCGCGCGCGGGATCGACTTGCGCCGGGTCAAGGCCAACCGTCCGCGCAAGTCGGTCGGCACCGAACGCACCTTTGAGCGCGACATTTCCGCTGGCTCGGCCCTGCGCGAAACGCTGGAACGGATCATCGCGCTGACGTGGGAACGGATCGAGCGTGCCCACGCGCAGGGCCGCACGGTCACGCTGAAGCTGAAGTTTACCGATTTCACCGGCCTGACCCGCGCCCGCTCCACCGCGCAGCCGGTCGCCAGCCGCGCCGAGTTTTCAGCCATCGCCCATGCCCTGCTGGATGAAGTCCTGCCACTGGCCCAGCCGATCCGGCTGATGGGCCTCATCCTGTCGCATCTGGATGGCGAGGAGGAGGCTACGCCCCCGGCGACCGGTCCTGACGCGCAGCTGTCGCTGTTATGACCCAGTCGGCCAAATAGCGATCGACGAGGTGCGACAGGTCTGGTGGCAGCGCATCGAGCGCGAAGAACGTCGCTTCGATCACTTCGCGGCCATCCCCCTGCACCGCGCCGCTGGCTGTGCCGGTGACCAGATGGACGCGGTTGGTCGTGCCGTGGAGCGGTTCCTCGACTTGTCCGAACAGGATCGGGTCGATCAGGGCGCAGCCGGTCTCTTCGGCCAGCTCGCGGATTCCCGCTGCCAGCGCGTCCTCGCCCCGGTCAACCCCGCCGCCGGGCAGCATCCAGCGCCCGCTGCCATAGGAATGGCGGATCAGCAGCACGCGCCCGTCGGTGTCGAAGGCCAGCACCCGGCAACCGATTAGGAGCGGCTTGCGCCATCGCCACCAGCGAATCCGCACCGCGTGGGCCAGGGTCAGGCCGGCACGGTGCAGGGGGGCGGGGATCAGGTGAAGCATGTCACCGGTTGATGCGCCGCCCCCAACAGGCGCGCAACCGGCAAATCGTGCTCGCCCCGGATCGCGCCGTCAAACACCGCACGCTTGTCCGCCCCGCGCATCACGAACAGCAGGGCATCGCTGTCCAGCAGCGCCGGGATCGTCAGGCTGAGCCGCGCGAACGGCGCTTCGGGCGGCAAGGGATCGGGCACCAGCCGCCGCAAGGCTTGGGGATCGTCCACTTGTGGATCGGTGTTCGGGAACAGCGAGGCGATGTGCCCGTCCCCGCCCATCCCCAGCCAGGTCAGCGCGAAATGCGGCAGCAGCGCCCCTTCGGCCAGCGCGACGACCCGCGCGCCCAGCGGTTCCAGCGCGGCGCGGATGCGGCCGACATTGCTGGCCGGGTGATCCTCGGCCACGATGCGGTCATCCCCCGGCCAGACCGCGATCCGCGACCAGTCGAGATCGCTGTCCGCCAATGCCGCCAGAATCGGAAACGGAGTGGAGCCGCCGGGAATCGTGATCGCGATTTCGCCGTCGCTCACGCCGAGCGCCTGTTGCAGCCGCTCTGCCAGCCAGGCCGCAATGTCGGCGTCGTCCGCGTTCTCGATGATCGTCACATTTGCCATGGAACGCGCATTAGCACCGCCCGCCCGCTGCCGGAACGGCGCTGCAATGGTATTCTTTGCCATCAATCCGGAAGGCCCCTCCCCGGTGCGGAGGGATGGGTGGGGGTTCAGCGCTTACTTCAACAACTGCCCCAGGAACCACACGCGCTGTTCAGCCTGATCGGTCCAGTCGTCAATCGCGCCATCCGTCGCGTTGTCGCCCGCCGCACCGGCCGCCGCCTTGGTTTCGCGAAGCGCCGCGATCAGGGTTTCGTTGTCGGCTTTCAGCTGCGCGATCATCGCGGCGGCAGACAGGTCCGCGTCGTCCTGATCCTTGATCCGGCTCTTGCCCGCGATCGAACCGATCGAGGTCAGCGTCGCCGCACCGTTCTTGCGGACGCGTTCGGCGATCAGGTCGGTCAGCGCGAAAATCTCCGCCGCCTGTTCGTCGAACAGCAGGTGCAGGTCACGGAACTGCGGGCCGCCGACGTGCCAGTGGAAGTTCTTGGTCTTGATATAGAGCGCGAAGCAATCCGCGAGTAGCGCGTTCAGGCTGTCGACCAATGCGGCCCTGGCGTTGTGATTTCCCATGATGATGCCCTTTCCTCCAGTGTTGGCCGCTTATATCGCCTCCGGATAAAACAATCAAAGCGATTAAAATGGAAAGTTTGATCGTTATGAGCGATTATAACCGCCCGGTCGCCCGCAGCGCCAGCACCACCGCCACCGCCAGCAGGACGCCGCCCAGCCCGCGCCGCAGCGCCGCCAGCTGGCGCTGCGCCAGCGCGCCCGCCGCACAATCCAGCCCACTGCGATTACGCCCGCGCCCCCGGCGGCTCCGCCCAGCGCAGCAGGGAGGATAGCGCCGGTCGCAACGGCAATCCCGAACAGCACGAAGCGCGCCGCATCGGTCAGTTGCTGCGCGAACAAGACCAGCGCGAACGCACCCAGCGAATCGGTCGGCTCTTTCGGAGCAGGGCTGGCCCGCGCGATCAGCATTTCCGCGCCCGCCAGCCCCAGCGCCAGCGCCGCCAGAAACAGCCGCGCATTGCCGTTCAGCATCGGAATGACCAGCGCCGCGCCGCCCGCCGCGATCCCGGCGGTCAGGCCCGCGCTGGCCATGCCGACCAGCAGCGCAGCTGGGCGCTGCCCGCGCCGGTCCGCCAGCGCCGCAACCAGCAACTGGTCGCGCGCACCGATCCCCGTGATCAGCAGGGCAATGAAGGCAAACAGAAATCCTGACACCGCGCCGTGCTGCCAAGGTGCAGGGGCGCAGGTCAAGCGAAACAGGTAGTTACCCCAGCAAGCTGCGCGATTCCGCGATGGCGGCGATCCCGCGCTGGCCGCCCTGCCGATCCAGCTGGACGACGATGTCGATCACCGATGCGGCATATTCCAGCGTTTCGGCGCGGGTCAGGCCGATCCCGGTCTGCATCGCCATCAGCGCGATCTGTTCCAGCGCGCCGCGCGGGGTGTTGGCGTGGACGGTCGAGAACGAGCCCGGATGCCCGGTGTTGATCGCGCGCAGGAAGCTGACCGTTTCGGTGCCCCGAAGTTCGCCCAGCACGATCCGGTCGGGCCGCAGCCGCAGCGCGGCTTGCAGCAGGTCATTGGCCGAAACCTTCGCCTCACCCAGTTCGCCCTTCACCGCAATCAGGCCGACGCCATTGGCACCGGGGAGGCGCAGTTCGGCGGTATCTTCCACCAGCACGACGCGTTCATGCTCCGGGATTTCGCGCAGCATCGCATTGAGGAACGTGGTCTTGCCCGTGGATGTGCCGCCCGCGATCAGGATCGTCCGGCGGCGGCGCACGGCATCGCGCAAATAGGCAATCGGCTCGGCCAGTGGATCGGGCGTGGGGGTTTCGGGCGCGGGCGTGATCGGGCCGCGATCATAGGCATCAAGCGGCAGATCCAGCAGGCGGTGGCGGCGGATCGCCATGGTCCAGTGCTGGCGCGTGGCTGGCGGGCCGCAGAGCTGGATGCGCGCGCCATCGGGCAGGGTCGCGGCGAGCAGCGGATGTTCGCGGTTGATCCCCTGATGGCTGACGCGCGCGACCTGTTCGGCCAGCCGCTGGAGCAGCTGGTCGGTGACCTCCGGCAGCGCGATCCGCTGCATCCCCGCTTGCTCGGCGTCTTCGACCCATAACTCGCCCGGCGCGTTGACCAGCAGTTCGGTCACCGTTTCGCGTTCCAGCCAGGGGCGGAACGGGGCGAGATAGGCATCGAGATAGACGCTGCGCGGCGGCGCGGGCGCGGCAACCGGCAGCACCAGCGGGGCGCTGCTCATTGTGTGCTGACCCGCGAAAAGTCGAGGTCACGGGCGGTGAACACCCGGATCGGCTGGCCCTGCCGCACGCGCACGGTCGGGCCGATCTGGCCGGATTGGCCGACCGCAGCAGCGGCAGCGGATTGCCCGCCCCCGGCGATAATCACCCCGGCGTTGCCGCCCAGCGCCGACAGCCCGCCGACCACCGACAGCAGCATGGCCGAACCGAACCGTTCGAAAAAGTGCGTGTTGACCTTGCCCGCCAGCCCGGTTTCCCCGGCGAAGCCGACGGCTGGCGAGGCAATGTTGACCGACACGCCATCGGGCCGGATCAGCCGCGTCCAGATGACATAGGCGCGCTTTTGACCCGCCTGCAGCCCGCTCTTGTATTGCCCGATCAGCCGCGAGGAGCGCGGGACCAGCACGCGGCTGCCATCGAACGAGCGGACATCGACCGACACGACCGCGCGGACATAGCCCGGCACGTCAGTATCAATCGCGGTTTCCAGCACGGCGGGAATCAGCGTGCCCTGCGTGACGGTGGTCTTGGGATCGAAACTGGCGGCGGCAGTCGCCGTCGTCCCGCCGACCCCGCCGATGCGGGTGGCGAAATCATCCGCGCCGGTACCGGTACCGCCAGCGGGCGCGCCAATCGGGGCGATCGGCGCACCCATCGCCATCGGCAGCGCGCTGGCATCGAACACGACTGTCGGCGATGCTGCCGGGTTGCTGGCGGGGGCCGTCATGACGGCGCCCTGCGGCGGAGCGGCGAGCACGGCCTGCTGCGGCGGCGCGGCCAGATTGGGGTTGCCCTGCGGGGTCATCGCCTCAGCCGGAACCGCCGGGGCGGCGTCAACCGGCGGCGCGGCGGCAGGGGCAGCGGCCTGCGCGGGCGGTTGCTGCTGGCCGGTGCGCGCAGCATCCATGCTCCACAGCGTCACCCCGCCCAGCACCGCGACCAGCGTTACCCCGGCCAGCATCCCCAGCCCTTCACCGCGCGGTTTGCGCTGGGTGACGGCGGGCAGGACGTTGCGGGTGGTGAGATCGATGATCTGCGCCCCCTGCCCTTCGCGCGGGTCATGGTTGTCCTGCGGGGCAATCCGTTCGGGAAGGCGGTTGGTGCGCATGGCTTACTGCTCCTTTGCCGGCACGGGCGCAGGCGCGGACGGCAGGGCGGCCAGCGCAGCCTGCTTGCGCGGCGGACCGGCGTTTTCAATGGTGGCAAAGTCCTTGCCCGAACGCAGCACGATCAGTCCCGGCACCCCGTCGATCACGATCACATCGCCGCGCACGGCGAAGTTTACCGGGCCTTCGGTACCCGCTTCGTCGCGGATCTGGATCGCGGGGATCGGCGTGCTGGCGGACCATTGCAGGTACGTCGCCATGCCATCGTCATAGACGCGGGCGGGCAGCAGCGCGGCCTTGCCCTTGCTGCGCCAGGCAAAGTTGAGCACCGCCGGATCGACCGGCACATCAGCGCCCTTGGCGGCGATCATTTGCGATTCCTCGGTTGTCAAAGCGGGGGCAGTAGCGGTCTGCACGGGCTTCGGCGCATCGGGATAGGTAAAGCGCAGCACGTAAAGCGGTGCGCCAGCGGCGCCTGCCACCAGATCGAAGAAATAGGTCCGCTGATCGGTCACCACCGTCATGTTGGTCTGGGCCTTGGCCGCCAGCGGCTTCACGAACAGCAGGTTCGCGCGCTTGTTGGGGGTGACCTGCCAGCTGTTCGAATCGCCGATCGCGACGTTCTCGATCCGCTCATCCTCGGCAAAGGCGATCGAGGCCTGGACGCCCATCTTGCCCTCGACCCGGACCACTTCGTCCGGATTGAACAGGCGCGTGGCGAGGCGGGCGTCTTTCGCCACGAGCGGCGTGGCCGTGGCCGCCAGCAAGGCAGCGGTCAGCAGCGGTATGCGGATCATCGAATCATCTCCCGAACGGGGTTGCTCGGCTGGGAACGAAACCGGCTGCCAATCCCGCGCGCGCGGCGATTGGACAGCGGTGGCAAAACTGCGCCGCCTGCGGGGGCGGCGATCTGGTTGACGACCGTACGGCTGGTGCGGCCATGGCCGGATGTGCTGGCCGGGGCGGCGGCGCCATCGGCGGTCATCACCGGAGCGGCAACCAGTGCCGGGCGGCGGGCCGAAGCGGACGATGAGGCCAGCGGCTGGGCCGGCGCGGCGGCAGCAGCGCCGGCCGATGCGGCAGCGGCCACGGCGGCATCGTTGCTTTCCGCCGGATCGGCCTTGGCCAGCCCGAACACCTGCCAGCCGGACACGACCGAACCGGCCACTTTCAGCACCATCGCCATCAACGCGACGTGAACCGCCGCGATCATGAACAGCGCCAGCGCGGCGCGGCCATCGACCCCGCCTTCGGCCGAGCGCAAGGCGGCAACAATCGGGATCAGCAATTCCATTACGATCCCGCCGCCGGTCACCACGAACAGCGGTGTCACGGCGGTCAGCACCACCCCGCGCAGCCATCCGGCGGTCAGGCCGCGCGTGCCGCCGAACAGCGCGAACACCACGAACACCGGGCCAACCGCCAGCAGCACCGCCAGCGCGATCCGCGCCGTCACCAGCACGCCGACCGTGCCGAGCAGCAGGAGCAGCGCGCCCAGCCACATCAGGTTGCCAGGGGTAAAGCTGCTGCCCGCCCCCTGCCCGCTGCTTTCGCCATTGGTCGCGCCGGGCTGGGCGACTTCGGCGATGGCGGCGAAAATCATGTCGATCCGGTCGGCGAAGATCTGTGTGGCAGAGCCTTTCGCTCCGGTCAGCACGCTGGCGATCTGGTCCGGCGCACCAATCGCCAGGTTCCAGACCACGCTTTGATAGGCGACCCAGCTGGTCGCGAAGGTCAGCACCAGCCCCAGTGTCATCATCCGCGGGGTCAGCGCGGAAATGCCGATCCGGCTGCGCCCGGTCAACAGCGAAACCGCGAAGAACGCGATATACAGCGTCAGCAGGATCGTCAGCGCCGGAACCAGCGCGCCGTCGCCGCCAAACAGCCGCCCGAATGCCGCCGCCGTGGTTTCGCTGGCGAGGCAATCGACCGCCCGCAGCGCCGGGGCAACCCCGGCGGCGGCGTTGGCGGACAGCTGTTCGCAGGCGCTCATTCGGCGGCCTCGGTCCACATTTCGGCCTGCGTTTCACCCGGCCACAGCTCCCCCGTCAGCGCCGGATACCATGCGGCTGGCGCATCGCCATATTCGGCGCGCAGAGTATCGAGCCGCCGCACCGTGCTTTCACGGCCCGACAACAGCGTGAGCACTTCAGGCATCCCCGACAGGTCCAGCCGCACAACGACCGAGGCGTCGGGCTGGCGGATCAGGAAGCAGCGGCTGTGCGCGGGCAGGGTGCGGATCAGGTCCAGCTCGTGCGCGGTCAGGCCAAAGCCTTCGCAGTAATCCTCTGCCCGGGCGCGGGCATTGGGCATGAAGATCATCGTCGCGGTCTGTTCGACCAGCGCGGTCGAAATCCGGCTGTCGAGCGCATCGCGCGCGCTTTGCGTGGCGAACCCGACCAGCGCGTTGCGCTTGCGCAGGGTCTTCAGCCAGTCGCGGATGCGCGCGGCGAAAACTTCGTCGTCGAGCGCCTTCCAGCCTTCATCGATCAGGATGATCGTCGGTTCGCCGTCCAGCCGTTCCTCGATCCGGTGGAACAGGTACATCATCACCGGAGTGCGCAGGCGCGGGGTTTCCAGCAGCGCGGTCATGTCAAAGCCCAGCGTGCGGGCCGACAGGTCCAGCCGGTCATCGGCGTTGTCGAACAGCCAGCCATGCTCACCGCTGCCGATCCACGCGTCCAGCCGGCTGGCGAGATCGCCCGGCTGCGGGCGGCGGGTGCCGGCCAGCAGTTCGCGGAAATGGCTGAGGCGGCGCAGCGCCGGATCGTTGGCATAGGCGGCATCGACCGCCGCGCTGATCGTTGCCAGTTCTTCCGGCCCGGACGCGCCCAGCAGCACCCCCAGCCAGTCACGCAGGAACGCGCGGTTGAGCGGCGAATCCGCCAGCGCGAGCGGATTGAACCCGCTGGGGCTGCCCGCCGCGATCCGGCTGTAGCGCCCGCCGATCCCGCGCACGAACACTTCGGCGCCGCGATCCTTGTCGAACAGGATGGTGCGGGGGGAAAATTTCTGCGCCTGTGCGGCGAGGAAGTTCATCACCACGGTCTTGCCCGAACCCGACGGGCCGATGATCGAGAAATTGCCGAGATCGCCGTTGTGGAAATTGAAGAAAAACGGCGTGGAACTGGTGGTCTGGAGCAGCGTCACCGCCTCGCCCCAGTGGTTCCCGCTGGCCTGCCCCAGCGCATGGCCGTGGAGCGAGCCGAAACAGGCCATGTTGGCGCTGGAAATCAGCGCGCGGCGGACCACCAGATCCTCATTGCCGGGGAACTGGCCCCAGAAGCACGGCTCAAGGTTCACGTCCTCGCGCACCGCGACGGCCCCGGCATCGGCCAGCGCGGCGGCGCAGGCGGCGGCGGTTTCGTCCAGCGTTTCCAGCCGGTCACTGCGGACCAGCACCGCCAGGTGATGATCGCCAAAGCCGACCGCACCGACGCCCAGCGCATCACGCGCGGCCTGCATCTCGCGGCGTTCAGCCATCGCTTCCTCGTCCGCCGAGCGCAGGCGGCGGATGGCCAGATCAATCCGTTCGCGCGCGACCTGCCGGTCAGCGGGGGCATAGCTTTCGGTCAGCACCAGTTCGCACGGCAGGCGCAGCAGCGCGTCGGTCAGGCCGGGGCCGGTGCTGTCGGGATAGTCCTTCAGGCTGATCATCGCGGCAAAGCTGGCATCGCCCGCGCCGCGCTGTTCCAGCGCATCGAGGCCGAAATTGATCCGCTTGTACGGCAGCATCCGCCCCAGATCGGTATCTTCTGCGGGCTTGCGCACCGGGCGCATTTCGCCGTTGGTCAGCGCGGAGAGCAGTTCCAGCACTTCGCTGCACCGCCCGCCCGCACCGTCATAATCGCCCAGCAACCGCGCGCCATAGCTGCCGAGTGAGGCCGCCATTGCGCCCGCAGCCGCCCGCAGTGAACGCAGGTCCGCCGGATCGGGTTCGACCCCGTCCGCGCCGCGCTGCTTGAACATCCGGCCGATCCGTTCCGGCCAGCCGGCCTTGCCGCGCGCGGGACGACGCACCAGCGTGACGAACTGGTCGTTCACGAACAGCGCCCCACCCGCCAGCTTGGCGCGCCAGCGCGCGTCGATATGCGCGGCGATGGGATCATCGAACTGCGCGTCGAGTTCCACATGGACCCGGCGGCGCACAACGTGATGATAGAGCACGAACCGCGCATCAAGCGCACTGCGCAGCAGCACTTCACGGGTGGCGGCATGGGCGTTCAGTTCATCGCTGTCCGCCGTTTCAAAGCTCAGCCCCGGCACCAGCAGCGACAGCATGACCGATCCGTCGCGCAGCAGCACGATGTTGTCGTCGATCAGCCGCAGATAGGGCAGCCGGTCGCCCACCAGAGCCTCCTTGCGGCCCCAGCTGGCGATGGATTCGGCCTTGCCGGAAAAGATACCCATTATCGCCCGTCCTTCATGGCGCGTAGGAATTGCAGCCCCAGCGCTGCCAGTTGCGCACGCGCGGGCAGCGGCTGACCTTGGTGATCCACAGATCGAACACGCGGGGTTCGCGCAGGCACGCCAGATAGCCGATCCCGTGGATCAGCGCGGCGGCGGGCAGCGCTAGAAAGCTTTTGGTGATCAGGAACAACTCGGTCGTGACCGCCGCGTTGATGATGAAGAAGCTGTAGGTCACGCCCGCGAACATCTGCGGCCGGGTCAGCGCCCGGTGGACCGGAAAGCGGGCGAGTTCCATCGCCGGTCAGCCCGCCATCGCGGCGGACTGGATGCCCGAAACGATTGCGCCTGCACCGAACAGGATAAACGTGCCGATGATCACGGTCGCGCCGAAGCGCCAGTTCATCCGCCCCGTCAGCATCATGAAGCCCACGGCGGCGACCGCCATCACCGCGACAGCAGTGGCGACATTGCCCAGCAGCGTGCCCTGCAACCAGCCAAGCGCGGCCACGATCGGGCCAGACCCGGCCGGGTTGGCGGTTTGGGCAAAGGCGGTTTGCGGCACAAGAGCAAGCAGGGCGGCGGAAAACAGGGTGCGCAGCGAACGCATGACAATCATCTCCGGACAGGTTGGGACAGGCGCGCCAGAATCGCAGCGACATATTCCCGGGTTTCACGAATGGCGGGGATTCCCCCGGCGGCCTGCACACGGCCCGGCCCGGCGTTATAGGCGGCCAGCGCCTTTTCCACGTCGCCGCCGAACGCATCGAGCTGCATCCGCAAATAGCGTGCGCCGCCTTCCAGGTTGGCATTGGGGTTGTGGGGATTGACGCCCAGATCGCGCGCCGTCCCCGGCATCAACTGGGCCAGCCCGCGCGCGCCGACGGGCGAAACCGCCTCGGTGCGCCAGCGGCTTTCCTGCCAGACCACCGCTTCCAGCAGGGCCGGGCTGATATCATACTTGGCGGCAAGTTCCGCCACGCGCCCGCGCCAGTCCTGCGGACCGGCAGCGGCATCGACTTCGGTGAGAGAAGCCTGCGCTGCGGCCGGGCCATCCATGGGCGCGGCAGATGCGGCATACGTAACGGGCGCAGGCACGCGGGGACCACCCGCAACCCAGCTATGCCCGTCACCGCCGATCTCCAGCACGTCGGCACGGACGGATGCCGGGGCAACAGCCCACGCAGCAACCATTCCGGCCAACAGTACTCGAATCGGCGAATTGTGCAGCATTACGCCCTCCTTGCGGGCGCAATGCGCTTTTTACATGACAGCTCTGTGACGAACTCTCGTCATGCCGACAAGAATGCGAACTGAATGGCCAACTATAGTGTCCGTGCGCGCGAGCGCGCGAAACGCCGGTTGCGGCTGATTGTCACCGAACTGCCAGCGTCTTGCCTTCTTGCAACATCCCCATCGCCATCCGTGCGGCGCGGCGGGAGTCCATCCAGCGGCCATCGGCCAGTTCCAGGTCATAGCGGTCCGGGCTGGCGATTGCGGCGGACAGGAACGCGCGGGCATCGGCCACTTCGCCCATCCGCGCGTGCGCCGCGCCCAGGTTGATCAGCGCGGCCGGATCGTTGGCATCGAGTTCACGATTCGCCTGAATCCGCTCAATCGCGGCTTGCGGCTGACCGGCGGCGAGTTCGCTGTAGCCAACGTCCACCCGGTCACCACCGCGCGCTTCGACCAGCACGGCGGGAGCAGCCGACTGGGCCGCGAGCAGGACTGCGAGGATAAGGGTTTGGGCCATGACATCTCTCCACTTTTTTACGTTGTTGAAGCGAAGGTATGGGCAACCCGGCAGCGGTGCAAAAAAAATCCGCAATTGTCATAAAAGCGCAATAAACCGGATTTCGGCAGTTCGGATCAGGCAACCGGCTGATTCGAATTGCAGAAGTGTGACGGCGTGTCACGTTTCCGTCGCACGTTTGATAGATTCTTCGTCAAGAAATCGCAAACAAACTGTCACCTCGGTTCCCTAGTTGGCGAGTCGCGACGGCACACTCGGTCGCGTCGCTCGAATTTACCCAAGGGGACCTATCGTGAAGAACATCCAAGGCTTGTTCCTGGTCGGCTGTAGCGCAGTGGCGCTCGCTGGTTGCGGTCCGAGCGACATCGCTTCGCCCGGCACTGGCGGCAACGTCATCATCACCCCGGCTCCCACGCCGACCCCCACGCCCACCCCGACGCCAACCGGCGGCACCGTGACGCCCGCGTCCGGCTGCCCGACCATCGCCGACCCGCAGGGCCTGACCGATGCCGGCACGATCACCGGCCCGACCGGAACCTGGCGCGTGTGCAGCCTGCCTGCGCGGGTCAACCGGTCGATCACCCTCACCAAGCTGCCGGGCCTGCTTTACCAGATGCCGGGCCGCGTCGATGTCGGCACCGATGGCGGGCCGACCGCTTCGGCCGCTGACAGCAACGTCACGCTGACCATCGAACCGGGCGTGATCATCTATGGCGGCACCGGCGTTTCGTGGCTGCACGTCAATCGCGGCAACAAGATCAGCGCTGTCGGCACTGCCGCTGCCCCGATCATCTTCACCAGCCGCGACAACGTGCTGGGCCTCAACACCGACAATTCGTCGGGCCAGTGGGGCGGTGTCGTGCTTTCGGGCCGTGCGCCGATCACCGACTGTTCCGCTTCGGGCGCGACGCCGGGCACCACCGCCTGCGAACGCCAGACCGAAGGCGCGACCGATCCGGCGGTCTATGGCGGCGCAACCGCCAACGACAATTCGGGCCGGATGAGCTATGTCCAGATCCGCTATTCGGGCTATGTCCTGTCGGGCAACTCCGAACTGCAATCGCTGACCCTGCAGGGCGTCGGTTCGGCCACGGTGCTGGATCACATCCAGAGCGTGAACAGCTCTGACGATGCGATCGAACTGTTCGGCGGCCGGGTCAACATGAAGCACCTGGTGCTGGTGGGCGCGGAAGACGATTACCTGGATACCGACACCGGCCTGAAGGGTAACTTCCAGTACGTCATCGGCGTACAGCGCCAGGGCATCGGCAACGGCATGATCGAAGCCGATTCGGACAACGCGCTGGACGGGCAGACCCCGCGCCAGAACGTGAATCTGGCCAACTTCACCTTCATCCACCGCAACAACACCGGCGATACCAGCGCCGCGATGCTGCTGCGCGGCGGCACCGACTATACCATGGTCAACGGCGTCGTTTCTTCCCCGAACTATCCGTGCCTGCGCGTCAGCCGGACCCAGACCGCTTCCGCCACGCAGGATGCGACCATCGACGAATTCGGCGCTCCGCGCTTCCGTTCGGTCGTGATGCAGTGCGGCGCGACCAAGTATGTCGGTTCGGGCCTCACCGTTGATCAGGTGGCGGCGCTGTTCGGCACCGGCAGCAACAACAACAACGACGGCTTCACGCCGACGCTGGCCAGCGTGTTCATCAACGGTGCGAACGAAAACGCGGTCACCGCGTTCGATGCCGCCACGCTGAACGGCGTGACCTTCAACGGGATCACGCTCACCCCGGCCGGGTTCTTCACCACCACCAACTACATCGGTGCGGTCAAGGACAGCGCCGACACCTGGTATCAGGGCTGGACCTGCAACTCGACCGCCGCCTCGTTCGGCAGCGGCAACACCGGCCTGTGCACCTCGCTGCCGACCAACTGATCGGCCGCCTGAAACCGTGACGGGGGGCGGCCGATACCCGGCTGCCCCCCTTTGCACACCTGATTTCATGACCCGTTTTCCTTGGGGGATAACACGATGAACACGCCGCGGCTTGCATCCCTGCTGCTGCTTTCGACCGCCCTGGCCACCCCTGCGCTGGCTCAGACGTCTGATCAGCCCGCGCCCCCGGTGGAAGAACCGTCACCGGCCACCGAAGCACCGGTGGAAGAAGAGCAGATCGATATCTCGCTGCCCGGCGAAATCGTGGTCACCGGCGCGCGCGATCGCAACATCACGCGCTCGGCCGATCAGGTCGTCTCGGTGCTGTCATCGGCTGAAATCGCCCGCACGGGTGAAGGCAACATTGCAGGCGCGCTGGGCCGCGTGACCGGCCTGAGCGTCGTCGGCAGCGGGTTCGTTTACGTGCGCGGTCTGGGCGATCGCTATTCGCTGGCGCTGCTCAACGGTTCGCCGCTCCCCAGCCCCGAACCGCTGCGCCGGGTCATTCCGCTGGATGTTTTCCCGACCAACGTGGTCGCATCGTCGCTGGTCCAGAAGAGCTATTCGGCCAACTTCCCCGGTGAATTCGGCGGCGGCGTGATCAACCTGACCACCACTGCGGTTCCGAAGGAAAGCTTCCTGACGATCAGCTCCGGGATCAGCGGTGATACCGAAACCACCGGCCACTTCGGCTACACCTATTTTGGCGCGAAAAGCGACTGGACCGGCTTTGACAACGGCAGCCGCGATACGCCGCCCGCGCTCAACGCGTTCTTCAACAGCGGCCTGGCGATCGATGATCCGACGATCAATCGCCAGGAAATCGCCGGTCAGCTGGTGCGGTTCAGCCGCGCCACGCTGCAAAAGACCGAGAACCTGCCGGTCAATTATTCGCTCTCGCTGAGCGGCGGCACCGCAGTCGAAATCGGCGATGATGCCACGCTGGGTCTGATTGCCACCGCCGGGTTCAGCAACAAGTGGACCACGCGCGACAGCATCCAGCAGCGCGCCTCTACGCAGGATCTGTCGGAACTGGAATCCGATGCCCGCCGGGTCGTGACCGACAACCGCATGGTTGCCAACGCCCTGCTCGGGGTGGGGCTGGAAATCGGACGCCACAAGCTGCGCCTGACCAACCTCTATATCCGCGACACCATCAAGCAGGGCCGCCTGACCGCCGGGACCGATATCCAGACCGGTTACTCGCGGATGAATCAGGATACCGCCTGGTTCGAACGCCAGTTGCTCGACAGCCAGTTCGTCGGCGAATTGCGGTTTGGCGACCTGAACGTCGACTTGCGCGGCACTTATGCCAATTCGCAGCGCGAAGCCCCGTATGAAACCTCGATCGGGTATGTCCGCACCAATTCCGCGAACGACATTTTCGGGCAGTATTACATCAACCGGCTGAACAACGGCCAGACCGGCAGCGCCGCTGTGTCGTTCTCCGATCTGAACGAGAATCTGTGGTATGGCGGGATCGACGTCAGCTATTTGCTGACCCCGCGGCTGACCGCCAGCGTCGGTTATGCGTTTACCGACACCCAGCGGACCTCCAGCCGCCGCGAATTCCAGTTCATCGCGCCGGGTGATTTCAACCTCAGCCAGGAAAGTGCGGGCGTGGCGATGCTGCGTCCCGACCTGCTGCTCGCGCCGGGGATCATCGACTTTTACAAGATCAACCTGGTCGAAACCACGCAGAGCGATCCGGCCTTCGCCGCCGGGCTGCGCATCCACGGCGCGTATGGCAAGGTGAATTACGAGCCGATCGACGGCCTGAGCATCGATCTGGGTGTGCGCTATGAAACCGCGCGCCAGTCGGTCAGCCCGTTGCAGAAGTTCATTGTGCCGTCGAACTCCGGTGCATCGACCCTGCTCAACAACGAGCACTGGCTGCCGTCGGCCACCGTGACGTGGGAATTTGCCCCGAAGATGCAGTTCCGCGTCAACGGATCGCAGACGATCGCCCGTCCGCAGTTCCGCGAGATGATGTTCCAGCAGTATTACGATCCGGAATCAGACCGGCTCTATCGCGGTAACCCACTGCTGAATGACAGCAAGCTGACCAACGCCGAAGCCCGGTTCGAATGGTATTTTGCCCCGGAACAGCGGTTCGCCGTGGCCGGTTTCTACAAGAAGATCGACAAGCCGATCGAGGCGTATACCAGCTTCACCGGCAACTCGCTGGAAACCAGCTATGCCAATGCGCCGCGCTCAACCTTGTATGGCGCGGAAATCGAAGTCACCAAGTATATCGACCTGTCGGAAATGGGCGGACTGCTGACCAGCCGCCGCCTCATTACCGTGGCCAATTATACGTACACCAAATCGAAAATCGGGGTGAATGCGACCGATACGGCGGCGGTTTTCCTGGGCCGTATTTCGGTTCAGCCGGCCACCAACTACTTCGTCGATGGCACGCCGATGACCGGCCAGTCGGACCACATCGCCAACCTGCAGGTCGGCTTTGAAGATACCGACCGGCTGTCACAGCAGACCTTCCTGCTGTCCTATGCCAGCACCCGCGTGGTCAGCCGCGGCGGCGGCGGGATGCCGGACATCGTTGAACGGCCCGGCATCCGGCTCGATTTCGTCGCGCGTCAGGGGATCAAGCTGGCCGGACAGGAAGTCGACCTGAAGTTCGAAGCCCGCAACATCACCGGCCGTCGCCATGAAGAGTTCCAGGAACTCGGCGGCAACCGGGTGGAAATCAACACCTACAACGTCGGGCGCAGCTTCTCGCTCTCGGCCTCATTGAAGTTCTGAAGATCCCTGCGCGGAGGGCGGCCTGGCCGTCCTCCGGCAACCACCTCCACGGCCCGTTCCCACAGTGGGAGCGGGCCATTTTTTGTGTGATTTATCCGAACCTGCCGTTTCGGAGAGTTCGATTTATCCGAACCTGCCGTTTCGGAGAGTTCAGGGGCCGGCCCGCTCCCGCAGTTCGCTCTTCCGCGAACTGCGGCTCAAGCCATCACGCCGGATCGAGCACGTAGCCGAGCGAGCGCACCGTGCGCAGTTCATGGGCGACCCCGTGCGTCACCAGCGCGCGGCGCAGGCGACCAACCCAGACATCGACCGTGCGTTCATCAATCGGCGAATCATGCTTGCCCAGCGCCTGGATCAGCTGCTGGCGGGTGAACACCCGTCCCGGATGCTCAACCAGAAAGCGCAGCAGCCGCAGTTCGTTGGGCATCAGCCGGATCGGCTGGCCCTGCCAGCGGGCCTGAAACGCGGTCAGCTCGATGGTCAGTTCGCCCAGGCTGATCGACTGCCGCCGGGACAGTTCACCGATGCTGCCCAGACTGGACAGCGCCCGGTCCAGCAACACCCGCCGGGTGGGGAAGCCGATCAGGTAATCGTCCGCACCAGCGCGCAACGCCCGGCGGCGCGCATCCAGATCGTCCTGATCCAGCACCATCGTGATCCGGGCCTTGGCCGTCAGCGGATCGCAGCGCAGCTGGCGGCACATTTCCAGCCCGGAAATCTTCGGCAGCACCCAGTCGACAAACACCCACACTGCGCCTTCCAGCAGGGGCAGGTCACTCGTCCGGCCGAACAGATGGAACGTCACCGACAGCTGGTCATGGGTATACGGGGCCAGCCCATCGTCCGGTTCGCGCGTCAGGATGATGTCGATATGCTGCATTGGCCCCAACCCTGTTGATCCGCGCGGCAGTTGCACCCCGGGACGAACCTGGAGCGTGAACCTGGCACGCCATCGGCCTGTGCCAATGCGATGTGTCGTGTGCATGACGGTTTCGTGTCAGCGCACGGATCAACCCGTGCTTGCGCCGCCGCCACAACGCCCCCAAGGAGTGCCGTGCGACCAGCCGGTTGTTGTTGCAGGAGTATCCCGATGCCCCCCTCGCCCGATCGGTCTGCCGCCGCCGCTGCCCCGCGTGCGGTGATCGACATCGGATCGAACACCGTCCGGCTGGTAATTTACGGCGGACCGCCGCGCGCGCCGGTGGTGTTGCACAATGAAAAGGTCACCGCCCGGCTGGGGCGGGGAATGGCGGAAACCGGCCGCATTTCGGACAAGGCCGCCGCGCAGGCGCTGGCCGCGCTGACCCGCTATGCCGCGCTGCTGCGGCTGCAAGGCATTACGGCTGTCGATGCCGTGGCGACGGCGGCGGTGCGCGATGCCAGCAATGGTCCCGAACTGATGGACCGCATCCGGGCGCTGGGACTGAAGCCGCGCCTGCTGAGCGGTCCGGAAGAAGCGCTCGCCAGCGCCAGCGGCGTGCAGGCGGCTTTCCCCGGCGCGCACGGGGTGGTGGCCGATCTGGGCGGAGGCAGTCTGGAGCTGATCCATATCAGCCCGGACGGGTGCGAACACGGCGCCAGCATGCCGCTTGGCACCTTGCGCCTGACCGCGCTGCGCGAAGCGGGCCCGGCAGCGTTCGGCGCGGCCGTACGGCGCGAACTGGCCACCGCCGGATGGGCTGGCAGCCAGGCGCAACCGCTTTATCTGGTCGGCGGATCATGGCGGGCGCTGGCGCGGATCGCGATGCAGCGCGCGCGCTGGCCGCTGGACGATCCGCACGGCCACGAACTGACCGCCGCCGCCGCTGCCGAACTGGCCAAATCGCTGAAACTGGGCAAACTGGTCAAGGGTCCGGCCGGAATCCCGACCGGGCGGCTGGCCGCGCTGCCCGATGCGGCGGCCCTGCTCGAAGTGCTGCTGGAGGAACTCGCGCCGACCCGGATCATCTTTTCGTCCTGGGGGCTGCGTGAAGGGGTGCTGTTGGGCGGGCTGAGCCGCGCGGAATTGCGTGAACACCCGCTGCTGGCCGGGGTCGCCGCGTTCGGCGAAGCGCGCGGCAGTCCGCCCGCGCTTGCGGCCAAAGTGGCGGAGTGGACCGCTGCTGCGTCCGGCCCGAACCCGGATGAGCCGCTGCGGCTGGCTGCAACCATGCTGGCGCTGGCCAGCTTTCGCGCGGAACCGAACCGCCGCGTGACCGAAGCGATGGACTGGGCCTTGCACAAACGCTGGATCGGCGCATCGGCCGGGGACCGTGCGGTGTTGGCCGCAACTGCGCTGGCCAATGCCGGAACCAGCGAATTGCCGCCGGTCCTGCAACAGCTGGCACCGCCGGAGTTGTTGCATCAGGCGGTGGGCTGGGGACTGGCGATCCGGCTGTGCCGCAAGTTCAGCCTGTGCGTGCCGCACGTGCTGGCTGGTTCCGCGCTGACCCGCTCAGCCCAGGGTTTGCACCTTTCCGTCCAGCCCGATCTGCGCCCATTGCTGACCGATGGCGTGGAAAAACACCGCCGCAATCTGGCGGCGTGGCTGGGGCTGCCATGCCCCTGACCGGGCACGCCCTGCCGCAAAGGGGGGTGACCTGCCCTGCGGCGAAGGGCTAAACGGTTCAGATGATCGGCCTTCCATCGCTCCACGGGTTCGCCTCGATCCTCCTCGCCGGTGCGATGTTCTATGGCTTTGCCAGCGGCAAGGCGCGGGTCGAGATCATTTCGCTGCTGACCATCGGCGTGATCGCGCTGGGGCTATACTTCTTTCCGCTCCCCGGCACCGCCCCGAATGACGGGCTGGCGCTGGCCTTCGGGGGGTTCGGGCACCACGCTCTGATCACGATCTGCGCGCTGATGATCCTGGGGCGCGGGCTGGTGGTGACCGGCGCGCTGGAGCCGGCGGCGCGCGCGCTCAACCGGGTCTGGCGGCTCAATCGGCAGCTCGGCCTGCTCGTGACGCTGATGCTGGCGCTGGCGCTCAGCATGATGATCAACGATACGCCGGTGCTGGTGCTGTTGCTGCCGATCCTGGCGCAGTTGGCCAACCAAGGCGGAATGCCCGCCTCCAAGACACTGATCCCGGTCAATTCCGCCATCCTGATCGGCGGGATGGCGACCACGATCGGCACGTCGACCAACCTGCTGGTCGTCTCCATCGCCACCGACATGGGCATGGCGCCGATCGGCGTGTTCCACTTCACCGGGATCGTGTTGACCGCAGCGCTGGTGGCGCTGCCCTATCTCTGGCTGGTCATGCCGCGCCTGCTGCCGGACAATTCGCGCGCCGCCAATCCCGACTTGCGCCACTATTGCGCAACTTTGCGGGTTGGCGAGGAAACCCCGGCGTTTGGCAAGACTGCCGATCAGTTCATCGCCATGCTGCCTGCCGGGGTTCAGATCGACGGACCTTTGCCCGACCGGATCGCACCCGGTACCCGGATCAACCTGTCAGGCCCGCAAGAGGCGCTGACCGAAGCCGCACGCAAGCTGGGGGCTACCCTGGCTCCGCCGTGGCTGCTGGCCCGGCTGCGGCAGGAAGCAGACGCGGCGCGGCAGGATCTGGCGCTGGTGGAAATGACCATCGCCCCCGATTCCCGGCTGATCGGCCTGACCCTGCAAAGCGCCGGACTGGAAGGCGTGGCGGTGCTGGGCATCCACCAGGCGCGCGGGTTTCTGCACCAGGCGCGCGCCCGGACCGCCGAAGCGCCCTTGCGCGAAGGTGACGTGCTGCTGGTCATCGCTGCCGCC
This sequence comes from Novosphingobium sp., assembly GCF_030699305.1. GTDB lineage: Bacteria > Pseudomonadota > Alphaproteobacteria > Sphingomonadales > Sphingomonadaceae > Novosphingobium. The sequence continues at coordinate 302,277 of NZ_JAUYNB010000010.1, read as the reverse complement.
GATACGGCGCAGGACTTTGCCGCGCGCGACGGGTTGCTGGTGCTGGAAGGTGGGCGGGAAATGCCGCGCAGTGGCAAGGCCGGGCTGGCGCTGGCGATCATGGCCGGATCGGTCGGCGTCGCCAGCATCGGCCTGATGCCCATCGCGATTTCGGCGCTGGCCGGCGCGGTGCTGATGTTCGTCACCGGCTGCGTCAAGTTCGAACGGGTCGGCCGCGCGCTGTCGGCCCAGGTCATCGTGCTGGTCGCCGCCAGCATCGCGCTGGGCAAGCTGGTGCTGGTGACCGGAGCGGCGGAGTGGCTGGGGCAATTGCTGGCCATTGGCTTGCAGTTCCTGCCCGCCGCCGGGGTGCTGGCCGCGATGATGCTGTTCGTCACCGTGCTGACCAACTTCGCCTCGAACGCCACCGCAGCGGCCGTCGGAACGCCGATTGCGTTCAGTCTGGCCCAGTCGCTTGGCCTGCCGGCCGAACCGCTGGTGCTGGCCGTGCTGTTCGGGTGCAATCTGTGCTATGCCACGCCGGTCGCTTACCAGACCAACATGATGATCATGTCCGAAGGGGACTATGTCTTCAGGGATTATGTCAGAACCGGTCTGCCGCTGGTGATCCTGATGGTGGTCACGCTATCGACCCTGCTGGTGCTGCGCTACGACCTGTAGCGTGCAGCGCGAGCGCCCCGCGCTGGTGCGGCCAAACTGGTGCGGCCAAACTGGTGCGGACGGTGGGACTCGAACCCACACGATCAAGGATCAAGGGATTTTAAGTCCCCTGCGTCTACCATTCCGCCACGTCCGCACGGTGCAGGGGTTCGCCTGTGGCAGATCGGCCAAGCCGTTGTCCAGCCGATTGGAATGGGTGAGCGCGATCCGATCAGCAACAGTGAGCACTGGCCGAGGACGGAGCGCCACGCCCGTCCCGCCAGGCCGTTTCAATCGGCGTTGAGCTTGGCGCGCATTTCCTTGCCCGGCTTGAAATAGGGCACTTTCTTGCCCGGCACTTCGACGCTGTCGCCGGTGCGGGGGTTGCGGCCCTTGCGCGCATCGCGTTCACGGGTGGAAAATGCACCGAACCCGCGCAGTTCCACGCGTCCGCCCCGGGCCAGCCGCTCGGCAATTTCATCGAAGAAGACGTTGGCCACCTTCTCGATCTCTTCCGCACGCAGCTCGGGATTTTCCCGCGCCAGCAGTTGCAGCAATTCCGATCTGATCATTCTCACGCCTTTCCGGAAGTTGCCGAAGCAAGCTATCCCTGTCTGGAAATAAGCGCGGCACAGCTTTCGACCCGGTACAAGCGGCACTGCACAATCCGGTAGTGCCAAAAGCGGTGCGGGGGTGCAACGGATAAAGTTAACCGGACTAAGCCAGAATTAACCTTCCGCCAGCAAATCGGCCGGAACGATGCCCAGCCGGTCCATGCGCTGCCGGACTGCGGGCCATTCCACCGCCAGGAATGCGTCACGCTCGGCCCGGCGCAGCTTGTCTGCCGCGCCGCGCGCCACGAACATGCCGACCCCGCGCTGCACTTCAACCAGCCCGTCGAGCTGGAACTGCTGATAGGCCTTCGCCACGGTCAGGGGATTGGCCCCCTGCTCCGCCGCGAATGCCCGCACCGACGGCAGCATTGCCCCTTCCGGATAGGATCCATCAATGATCCCTGCCGCGATCAGGTCACGAAGCTTGAGATAGACGGGCTTGCTGGCGTTCGGCATGCTGCATCAGTGACATAATACAGCGCATCACGCAAGCCGGAACCGCGCAAATCCGGCATTGCGACTGAATCATCCTGTTTCACAAATGCGCAATATTCTGCTTCTATCCGGCGCAAACCCCGCTAATCTCCCCCCACTTTGGCGCGCCTCCCGGCAGTGCGCGCCGCACCAATGCTGATGGGGGCTTTAATGAAAGACATGGCGCTGTGGAACGAGGGTGACTGGATCGCGGGCATCGCGGTCGTCGTCCTCGGCATATTCCTGGCAATCGGGGCAAAGATCTCCATCCAGAAAGAGCCGGAATTCGCGGGCCACCCCAAGGGCCTGTACATGCTGTTCTTCGCGGAAATGTGGGAACGCTTTTCCTATTACGGCATGCGCGCGCTGCTGATCTTCTACCTGACCAAGCACTGGCTGTTCAGCGATGGCAACGCCAACCTGATCTATGGCGCCTACACCAGCCTGGTCTATATCACCCCGGTGCTGGGCGGCTATCTGGCCGACCGGTATCTGGGGCAGCGCAAGGCGGTGCTGTTTGGCGGCCTGCTGCTGGCAATTGGCCACAGCCTGATGGCGGTTGAGGGGATGCACGGCGTCACCGATCCGCTGGTGAAGCAGGCTGATCCGGCCATCAACGTGTTCTGGGGCGCGCTGGCCTTCATCATCGTCGGCTCGGGCTTCCTCAAGGCCAATATTTCGGTGATGGTCGGCCAGCTCTACAAGCTGACCGACGTGCGCCGTGACGGTGCCTACACGGTGTTCTACATGGGCATTAACGTCGGCGCGGCGATCGGCACGATCCTGGTCGGCTATCTGGGCGAAACAATCGGCTGGGGTTACGGCTTCGGGCTGGCGGGCATCGGGATGCTGCTGGGTCTGGTCGTGTTCGTCCTCGGCAAGGGCGCGCTGAACGGCGCGGGTGAGGCTCCGGCCCCGCTGACCAAGTCGCGCGAAATGACGCTTTATGGCATCGGCATTGCCGCGGTCGCGGTGTGCTGGGCGCTGGTCCAGTACCAGTCGGTGATCCAGAACCTGCTGCTGGTTTCGGGCATCGCGCTGCTGGGCTACGTCCTTTATGAAACCTTCAAGCTGCCCAAGGAGCCGCGTGAGCGGATGTTCGCGGTGCTGTTCCTGATCAGCCTCAACCCGCTGTTCTGGGGCCTGTTCGAACAGGCCGGCGGGTCGATGAGCCTGTTCACGGATCGCTATGTCGATCGCGGTGCAACCCCGGCTTCGCTGTTCCAGTCGATCAACCCGATCTACATCATCCTGCTGGCGCCGCTGTTCGCCGCCCTGTGGCAGTGGCTCGGCAAGCGCGGGATGGAACCGTCGGCTCCGGCCAAGTTCGGTCTGGCACTGGCCCAGATGGGCCTCGCCAACCTGGTGCTGGTCTGGGGGGCGCAGGCGTTTGGGCTCGCCGCGATGACGCCGGTCCTGTTCGTGTTCCTCTATTACCTGCTGGCCACCACGGGTGAGCTGTGCCTGTCCCCGGTTGGCCTGTCGGCCATGAACCGGCTGGCGCCAAGCTACCTCGCCTCGCTGATCATGGGTGCGTGGTTCTACATGACCGCAGTGGGCAATTTCGTTGCGGGCAAGATCGGTGAAGCAACCGGCGGCCATGGCGGCGAAATGAGCAAGGAAAAGCTGCTGGAAATCTATACCATGTTCGGCTGGATTTCGATCGGGGCGGCCGTTGCGGTGCTGCTGGTTTCACCGATCGTGAAGCGCTGGATGCACCTGGATACGCTGGAAGACCGGCCCGAAACCAAGGCGGAGTAGACAACGATGAAGAAACTGCATCGCCCCCTGCTGGTCGCTGCCGCTTGCGCACTGGTGATGGGCGGCGCCGGGCCGGGTCTGGCCAAGGACGCCAAGGACAAGGACAAGGACAAGAAGGAGTCCAGCGCCGCCGTGAAAGCGGCGCGGGAGTTCAACAAGGATCCCTATCCCTCCAGCTACCGGGTCTATCCCGGCGCGGCGACCGCGCTGGTCGGCGCGACCGTGTTTGATGGCAAGGGGGGCCGGATCGAGCGCGGGACCGTGCTGTTCCGCGATGGCAAGGTGGTTGCGCTGGGCGGAGCCGACCTGCCTGTTCCCGAGGGCTATCAGCGGGTCGACGCGACCGGCAAGTTCGTGACGCCGGGGATCATCGATGCCCACAGCCACCTGGGCGATTACCCCAGCCCCGGGGTGGAGGCGCATTCCGATGGCAACGAAGCGACCGCGCCGACCACGCCCGAAGTCTGGGCCGAACACAGCGTCTGGCCGCAAGACCCCGGCTTTACCCGCGCCATGGCCAACGGCGGGGTCACCGCGCTGCACGTGCTGCCGGGCAGTGCCAACCTGATGGGCGGTCGCGGCGTAACGCTCAAGAACGTGCCCGCGCGCACGGTGCAGGGGATGAAGTTCCCGGCCGCACCCTACACGCTGAAAATGGCCTGCGGTGAAAACCCCAAGCGCGTTTATGGCAGCAAGGGCCGCGCCCCCTCCACCCGGATGGGCAACTTTGCCTATAACCGCGCCACCTGGCTGAAAGCGCAGGACTATCGCCGCAAGCGCGATGAAGGAAAACTGGAAAGCCGCGATCTGGCGATGGAAACGCTCGCCGGGGTGCTGGAAGGTGAAATCCTGATCCAGAACCACTGCTACCGCGCCGATGAAATGGCGCTGGTACTCGATATGGCGAAGGAGTTCGGCTACAAGGTCGCGACCTTCCATCACGCGGTCGAAGCTTACAAGATCGGCGACCTGCTTAAGGCCAGTGACACCTGCAGCGCGGTCTGGGCGGACTGGTGGGGCTTCAAGATGGAAGCCTATGACGCGATCCCCGAAAACGCCGGGCTGCTCTACAAGGCGGGGGCCTGCGTGGTGATCCATTCGGACGACGAAAACGGCATCCAGCGGCTCAATCAGGAAGCCGCCAAGGCGCAGGGCGATGCCCGCCGCGCCGGGGTGGACATTTCCGACGCCGAAGTGGTGCGCTGGCTGACGCTCAACCCGGCCAAGGCCGTGGGGATCGACCAGCTGACCGGCAGCCTCGACGCGGGCAAGGCGGCGGACGTGGTGCTGTGGAACGGCAATCCGCTGTCCAACTATTCGCGGCCCGAAAAGGTCTGGGTCGACGGCGCGCTGCTGTTCGATTCCGGCAATCCGAAGCACCGTCCGGTGACCGACTTCGAACTTGGCCAGCCCGGTGAAGGAGACGTGAAATGAGCGCGCGCAAGCTGTCCCTCGCGCTCGCCGCGCTGCTCACCTCGGTCGCCGCTCCCGCGCTGGCGCAGGATATTGCCATCACCAATGCCACCGTCGTGATCGGCGATGGGTCTGCCCCGATTGCCGGTGGAACCGTGGTCGTGCGCAGCGGCAAAGTCGTCGCCGCCGGAGCCGGCGTGGCCGTGCCCGCTGGTATTCGGACCATCGATGCGGGCGGGAAATGGGTTACGCCCGGCCTCGTCGTGGCGATAACCGATCTGGGGCTGGTCGATGTCGAGGCTGTCGATGAAAGCAACGACGGCAATTCGGGCAAGTCCCCGTTCAGCGCGGCGCTGGATATCGCCCCCGCAATCAACCCGGTGGCCCAGCCGATCGCAATCAGCCGCGCTGCCGGGGTAACCCGGGCGGCGGTTGCGCCGCTGGATACCGGCGCGATCTTTGGCGGACAGGGCGCGATCATCGATCTGGGGGCGGATAATCAGGCCGTGACCCAGCCGCGCGCGTTCCAGTACGTCGATCTGGGCGAAACCGGTGCGCGCCGCGCCGGGGGCAGCCGCGTGGCAGTGCATGCCGTGCTGCGCAATGCCCTGATCGAAGCGCGTGAGCTCGCGCGCCGGGGCGGCGGCACGGGTGCCGATCCGCGCCTGGCCGATACCGCACCGGAACGGCCGGGCGATGCCCTGCTCAACCGGTTCGATGCCGCTGCGCTGATCCCGGTCGTCGCGGGCCGTCAGCCGCTTTATGTCCGGGCTGAACGCGCCGCCGACATCCGGATCGCATTGGCGTTGAAGACCGATTTTCCCGCGCTCAAGCTGGTGATCGTCGGTGCGACCGAGGGCTGGATGGCCGCACGCGATCTGGCCGCATCGGGCGTGCCGGTGCTGGCCACGCCGCTCAACGACCTCCCCGCCTCGTTCGAACAGCTGGGGGCAACCCAGTCGAACGTCGGGCGGATGGCAGCGGCGGGGGTCAAGGTGGCGCTGGGCGCGTTCTTTGACCAGCCGCGCCATGCCCCGCAATATGCCGGGAACCTGGTCGGCCTGACCAAAGTGCCCGGCGCAACCGGGCTGTCATGGGACAAGGCCTTCGCCGCGATCAGTTCGGTTCCGGCCGAAATCATCGGGCAGGGTGACAAGTTCGGCAGCCTGAAGCCGGGCCGCGCCGGTGACGTCGTGATCTGGGACGGCGATCCGCTGGAAGCCGGGTCGGGCGTGACACAGGTGTTCATCGACGGGGTTGAACAACCGCTGAGCAACCGCCAGACGCGTCTGCGCGACCGCTATCAGACACCGACCGAGGGCGCCTTGCCCAAAGCCTACGACTGGTAAACACCACGAACCGAGGGAGGGTTCCGCCATGGACAACGCACTTGCCAACCTGATCGCCGCAGCGGTCGCTTTCGTCGGAACCCATTTTGCCTTGTCCCACCCCTTGCGCGGGGCTGTCGTGCGGGTGGTCGGCGACAAGGGTTTTCAGGCGGTCTATTCGCTGGTCGCGCTGGGCACTTTCGCATGGATGGCCATGGCGTTCCGGGCGGTTACGCCCGATGCCGGGCCGCTGTGGGACGGGCGCGGGAACGTGATCTGGGGCGCGGCCACCGCGCTGATGCTGGTCAGCTCCGTGCTGCTGGCCGGATCGTTCTTCGGCAACCCCGCCCTGCCCGATCCGCGCGCCGCGGCGCTGGCCACGAAGGCCCCGCACGGGGTGTTTCACGTGACCCGCCACCCGATGATGTGGGCCATCGCGCTGTGGAGCGGCGCCCATCTCCTTGTGTCGCCGACCCCGCGCGTGATCGTGCTGACGTTGGCAGTGGGCGTGCTGGCACTGGTCGGATCGCACATGCAGGACCGCAAGAAGGAAGCGGCAATGGGCGAGGCCTGGCAAGGCTGGGAAGCCCGCACCAGCTTCTGGCCGCGCCTGGGTGGGCTGGCGAAGGCGGGCGCGGTGCCGTGGATCGGCGGCATAGTGCTGTGGTTGCTGGGCAGCTGGGCCCACGTATGGCTGGCTTATATCCCGGCGGGCCTGTGGCGCTGGATTGGTTGAGCACACTTCGCTGCACCGTGATATCAGGACAAGTGCCACCCCCGCACGATCCGGATGCACCGCGCAATGGACCCTGGAACAAGTTGGCGCTTATCCCCTTCGCCACCGTAAAGTCTAAACCGTCATGCTGAACTTGTTTCAGCATCCATTTCTCGGCCCGCACGGTTCGTGCAGGAGGTGAGATGGACCCTGAAACAAGTTCAGGGTGACGAATTTCGATAATTCAGCGGAGCGCTAGAAGCGGCTCATCAGGTCCTGGCGGCGACAATCGAACAGCGCGCCTCAAACGGGGCTTCAGGAGCGACCGCGTCGCTGGTCAAGCCCGCGCTTCCTCAATCCCCGCCGAGTTGTGGCGCAGCGCCTTCAGCACGCATTCGACGATCTGCGGCGCATTCAGCCCAGCGGCGTCGTACTGCTTGTCGGGCGAATCGTGGTCCTGGAACACATCGGGCAGGCGCAGCGTGCGGATTTTCAGGCCCGCGTCGGTCAGCCCTTCGTCGCTGGCCATGGTCAGCACGTGCGCGCCAAGTCCGCCGATCGAGCCTTCCTCCACCGTCACGACGACGTCATGGGTCGCCATCAGGCGGCGGATCAGGTCGTGGTCGAGCGGCTTGGCAAAGCGCAAGTCGGCCACCGTGGTCGACAGCCCCTTGGCCTCCAGCGCGTCAGCCGCTTTCAGCGCTTCGGCCAGCCGCGTGCCGAGCGAGAGCAGTGCCACCTTGGTGCCGTCACGCACGATCCGGCCCTTGCCGATTTCCAGCCGCTGCGGGACGTCCGGCATCGGCACGCCCACGCCGTTGCCGCGCGGATAGCGGAAGGCAATCGGGCCGCTGTCATGGAGCGCGGCGGTGTAGGTCATGTGGACCAGCTCCGCCTCGTCCGCCGCGGCCATCACCACCAGATTGGGCAGGGTGGCGAGATAGGTGATGTCGAAGCTGCCCGCATGGGTCGCGCCGTCTGCGCCGACCAGCCCGGCCCGGTCAATCGCAAAGCGGACCGGCAGGTTCTGGATCGCCACGTCATGCACCACCTGATCGAACGCGCGTTGCAGGAAGGTCGAATAGATCGCGCAGAACGGTCGCATCCCCTGCGCCGCCAGACCGGCGGCGAACGTCACCGCGTGCTGTTCGGCAATGCCGACGTCGAAGGTACGATCCGGGTGCGCTTTCGCAAACTTGTCCACCCCGGTGCCCGAAGGCATCGCGGCGGTGATCGCGCAGATCGTGGGATCGGTGTCCGCCAGCATCGCCAGCGTTTCGCCGAACACGTTCTGATAGGCCGGAGCGCCGGGCACCGCCTTGACCTGCTGGCCGGTGACGACATCGAACTTCTGCACGCCGTGATACTTGTCCGCCGCCTGTTCGGCCGGGACATAGCCCTTGCCCTTTTGCGTCACGACATGGATCAGGCACGGCCCTTCGGCGGCATCGCGGACGTTTTCCAAAACGGGGATCAGCTGATCAAGGTTATGCCCATCAATCGGCCCGACGTAATAGAACCCCAGTTCCTCGAACAGGGTGCCGCCCATCGCCATGCCGCGCGCGAATTCGTCGGTCTTCTTGGCCGCACGGTGCAGCGGTTCGGGCAGCTTGCGCGACAGGCGCTTGGCCAATTCACGCAGTTCCAGAAAGGGCCGTGACGACACCAAGCGGGCCAGATAGGCCGATAGACCACCCACCGGCGGCGCAATCGACATGTCGTTATCGTTCAGGATCACGACCAGCCGGTTGCCGGCGGTCTGCGCGTTGTTCATCGCCTCATAGGCCATGCCCGCGCTCATCGCGCCGTCGCCGATCACGGCGATGCCCTTGCCCGGCGTGCCCGCCAGCTTGTTGGCAATGGCAAAGCCCAACGCGGCCGAGATCGAGGTGGACGAGTGCGCTGTGCCGAACGGATCGTATTCGCTCTCGCTGCGCTTGGTAAAGCCTGACAGGCCCCCGCCCTGCCGCAAGGTGCGGATCCGGTCACGCCGCCCGGTGATGATCTTGTGCGGATAGGCCTGATGGCCGACGTCCCACACCAACCGGTCCGCAGGCGTGTTGAACACGTAATGGAGCGCCACGGTCAATTCCACGACCCCCAGCCCCGAACCAAGATGCCCGCCCGTCTGCCCGACGGCGGAAATCATTTCGGTACGCAATTCGTCCGCCAGTTGGCGGAGCTGGCCAGAGGCAAGCTTGCGCAGGTTTTCCGGGGTGTCGACAATGTCGAGCAGCGGCGTTGCCGGGTTTGAACTCATCTCGGTGCCTTACACGCATGTCATGGTGGTGTCGATTGATACGAAAGATGGTAAGCCCCGGTTACTTCAACAATCCCCGGATCAACTTGCCATGTCCCTGCCACCCGCCGCGCAACCCGTTGTCTTCGTGCTGACTGCCGACCGGGCGAAGTCCAGACCGTTCTATGCCGACGTTCTGGGCCTGCGCCTGATGGGTGAAGATGGCCATGCCGTGACGTTCGACCTTGGCAACCGCACCCCGCTGCGCCTGACCGACGTGGCGGGCCATGTCGGATCGGGACACACGGTGGTCGGCTGGCACGTCGCCGACATCCGCAGCGCGGTGCAGGCGCTGGCCGACAAGGGCGTGACGTTCCGAATCTATGACGGGTTCGGGCAGGACGCCGACGGGGTATGGAGCTCCCCCGACGGCGGCGCACACGTGGCCTGGTTTGCCGATCCCGACGGCAACCTGCTCAGCCTGACGCAAGTCGGCTAGCGCAGCAGGCCGCCCAGCGCCGTGCCGATGCTGCCCGCCGCCGCACTGTCGCTGTCACGACCGCTGGCCTGAACTGGCCGCGACCGCTCCAGCCGTGCTCAGAACCGCGTCACACCGCCCAGCGGAACAACTACCCCGGCGCGTTCGACTTTCGCCGTGACCACCGGACCGCCCGCGACAATGGCGGCCAGATCGGCGGTCGTAGCCACGGCCTTGCCGTTCACTTCGATCAGCTTGTCCCCCGCTCGCAAATCCAGCTTGGCCGCCGCCAGTCCCGGCTCGACCGCGGCGACCTCAAGATAGGCCGGACGACCCTCGGCAGCAGGGATTTCGCGCACTCCCAGCCCCAACCGTTCCGGCGCGGCGGCAGGAGGCTTCGGCGCAGCAGGCGGCGGCGGTGCCCGCAATTCGATCACAGCGCCATCGCGCAGGACTTTGGCAGAGGTGATGGGGCCGGCTTTGACGACAGCTATCAGCGCATCCCCATTTGCTATGGCAGCACCGTTCAGTTCGAACAGGATGTCGCCGGGCCGGATGTCCATCCGCGCCGCCAGCGTGGTTTCCATTACCGCCCGGACAAACACCCCCGCCGGTGCCGTCACGCCCGGCACGAGCGGATCGGCACTGGTGAGCTCGCGGAAATTGACCCCCAGAAACTTGGGATTCTTGGCCAGCCAATGCGTCATCCGGACATTCTTCGCGGTGAGGCGCAGCGGGATCAGTTGCTTGTCCCGCCAGACCTCCAGATCGAAAGAAAACTCCAGATTGCTGTCATAGGCCGGACCGATGACTTCGCTGAACGACTGTCCCGACGTCCGGGGCTTCCCGTTGATCGTTACCCAAATGTCACCGGGGCGTATCCCGGCCCGCTCAGCCGGACTACCTCTGGTGACCTTGACGAGGTGGAGGCCCGTGCCTTTGTACTTTGCCTTCTTGAACGCCTTTGCGTCGTTCCAGACCCCCCACAGTCCGACTTCGTCGAAGTTTAGCATGAAAGCCGGGTTGGCTTGCTCGATCAACGTCACTGCGGCGTCAGCAAATTGGCGGGCCAGTCCTTCGTCGGTGGTCCGCAAAGTTACGTTCTTGCCGTCTTCGCGGGAAGTGAAATGGACCCCCCAATGCTTCTCCCGGTGGGGAAGATACATCAGGTACACGCCGGTTACGTCCTTGAACGGGACGTAGGCCTGTTGCTGTGTTGTTACGGGAACTTGCGACGTCACGGTCGAGCCGCCGTAATAAGGAACATACCGATTGCCGATCCATGATCCGCCATAAGACGGCACGTACTGGCTGTTCGACTGGATCGTCGTCTGGCTGCCATGGACCGCCAGCCCTTCCCGCGTCACGACCAGCTGGTCGATGTTCATCCCGCCATAGAGGATGAAGAACTTCTGAAGGCTGATGATCGTGCTGGCCGCCCGACTCGCATCGGCGAGCGGCTTGGGCTCGTACCAGTGATACTCGTAAGCCCACAGGTCTTCGGCCTGCGCCGCCGGTACAGCTATCCACAGCGCCGCAAGGGCCGCCAGCATAAGCCGCAGCAGTCCCAGCGGACGCACCGCCAACGCGCGAGGTACATCGCTCACAGACCATACTCCCTTCCCAACACGAAAAAGGTTCGCACTTAACGCTAAGGCCTGCATTGTCCTGAATCAACCGCCCCGGCGGCGCGGCTCAGCGCAGCAGGCCGCCCAGCAAGCCGCGCGCGAAGCGGCCCAGCAGTTGCCCGCCCAGCGCCGTGCCGATGCTGCCCGCCGCCGCGCTGGCGGCAGAGGCGATCGGTGAGCCGCTGGTCTTCTTGCCGCTGATCTTGCGCGCCATCATGGTACCAGCCGATGCCGCAGCGGCACCAAACGCGGCCTTGCCGGCCTTTTCCCACAGGCTGGGTGACTGACGCGGCTGGGCGCGCTGGGTTTCCTCGCCCTGTTGGTCGACCACTTGCGCAGCGGAGGCGGCATCGGCGGACTTTTGCGCCAGCACTTCGGCGGCGGATTCGCGGTCCACGGCGGCATCATACTTGCCGTCGAACGGGCTGATCGACTGGATGATCGCGCGCTCCTTGGGCGTCACCGGCCCAAGCCGCGAACGCGGCGGGGCGATCAGCGTGCGCTGGACCACGCCGGGTGCGCCTTCCTCGTCCAGGGTGGACACCAGCGCTTCGCCGACGCGCAACTCGGTAATCACCGCCTCGACATCAAGGTCAGGGTTGATCCGGAACGTTTCCGCTGCGGCGCGGATCGCCTTCTGATCGCGCGGGGTGAAGGCGCGCAGCGCGTGCTGCACCCGGTTGCCGAGCTGGCCCGCGATCTTTTCCGGGATGTCGATCGGGTTCTGGGTGACGAAGAACACGCCCACGCCCTTGGATCGGATCAGGCGCACCACTTGTTCCACCTTGTCGAACAGCGCCTTGGGCGCGTCGTCGAACAGCAGGTGCGCTTCGTCGAAGAAGAACACCAGCCTGGGCTTTTCGACATCGCCGACTTCGGGCAGCGCCTCGAACAGTTCGGACAGCAGCCACAGCAGGAACGTGGCGTACAGCTTGGGGCTCTGCATCAGCGTGTCGGCGGCCAGCACGTTGATCACGCCCTTTCCGGTTTCATCGCAGCGGATGAAATCGTTGATTTCGAACGCCGGTTCGCCAAAGAAATTGGCCGCACCCTGGCTTTCGAAGGCGAGCAGCTGGCGCTGGATCGTGCCGACGCTGGCCCTGGAGATGTTGCCGTATTGCGTGGCCAGTTCGCTCGCGCGTTCGGCGCAGGCGATCAGCACCTGTTGCAGGTCTTCCAGATCGAGCAGCAGCAGGCCGTTGTCATCCGCCCACTTGAACGCGATCGTCAGCACGCCTTCCTGCGTCTCGTTCAGCCCCAGCAGCCGCGCCAGCAGCAGCGGCCCCATTTCGGAGATCGTGGTGCGGATCGGGTGACCCAGTTTGCCGTAGAGATCCCAGAACACCGCCGGGTTGTCCTGATAGGTGTAATCGGTGATGCCCAGTTCCGCCGCGCGCGATTCCAGCTTGGCCGCGTGCTTGAAATCCTTGCTGCCGGCCATCGTGATCCCGGCCAGGTCGCCCTTTACATCGGCCATGAACACCGGCACCCCGGCTTTCGAAAACTGTTCGGCAATGCCCTGCAAAGTCACGGTCTTGCCGGTCCCGGTGGCCCCCGCAATCAGCCCGTGACGGTTGGCCCGGCTGAGCAGCAGGTGCTGCCGCTGGCCATTGGCGGCAAGGCCAAGGTAGATTTCTGTCATGTGCAACTCCCAGCGACTCTGCTCCCAGCGAATAAACGCCGCCAAGCACTTGTGCGAGTGGCTTTTTGCATGGCGGGCAAACCCTCGCTAGAAGCGCGCTCAGATGGCTGAACCGTTCATCCTGTTAGACGACGCCCGCCCCAGCGGCGCGAGCGACGCCCGGCTCTATCGCGCCCCCCGCGAGATCGTGGTCGCGCGGCGCGTGGAAGATGTCGCTCCGGCGCTGGAGCGGATCGAGGAACTGCGCGCGCAAGGCTTCGAACTGGCCGGATACATGGCCTATGAAGCCGGCCTTGCGCTGGAGCCGCGCCTGACCGCGCTGGCCGCCGCGCGCACCGGGGCGACCGGGCCGCTGCTGTGGTTTGGCGCGTTCGACCGCTTTGAAACCATCCCCGCTGATGAAGTGCCCGGCTGGCTGGCAGCCCGCGCCAAGCCCGGCATCGCCCAGATCGGCCCGGTCGAACCGCAGTTGTCGCCCGGCGGCTATGCCCGGATGTTCGGCGCGATCCAGGACGCGATTTCGGCGGGCGATATCTATCAGGCTAACCTGACCTTCCCGCTGGCGGGATCGTTCCGGGGCGATCCGCTGGCGCTCTACGCCGCGATCCGGCCTGCGGCAGGCGCGGGTTACGGCGGGATCGTGTGCGATGGCGCGCACTGGCTGCTCAGCCTCTCGCCCGAACTGTTCTTCGCCGCGCGCGACGGCAACGCGATGGTCAAGCCGATGAAAGGCACCCGCCCGCGCGGGCGCAACCCGGCCGAGGATGCGCGGCTGGCCGACGAACTGTCGTCCTCGGTCAAGGACCGCGCCGAAAACCTGATGATCGTCGATCTGATGCGCAACGACCTCTCCCGCGTGGCCGAGGCGGGGAGCGTCAAGGTTGACCGGCCGTTCGCGGTCGAAAGCTATCCCACGGTCCACCAGATGGTCACCACCGTGCGCGCGCGGTTGCAGCCGGGGCGCGGCGCGGCGGACATGCTGCGCGCGTTGTTTCCATGCGGATCGATTACCGGCGCGCCGAAAATCCGGGCGATGGAGCTGATCAACGCGGTGGAACGCGATGCGCGCGGCCCCTATTGCGGCGCGATCGGTCGGATCGATGCGGCTGGCGATGCCGCGTTCAATGTGGCAATCCGCACTCTGCGGCTGACGCCGGGCGAAAACGGGCGCGGCAAGGCGGTGCTGGGGGTTGGCTCGGCCATTGTCGCGGATAGTGAGGCACTGCCCGAATGGCGCGAGTGTCTGGTCAAAGGGGGTTTCGTGCGTCTCTACGCCGCCGGGTGCGATCTGATCGAGACGATGCACTTCTCACCGGAAGACGGCATCCCGCTGCTGGAACTGCATCTGGAACGGATCAAGGCCAGCGCCGATGAACTGGGCTTCGCGTTCGATCGCCATGCAGTGCGCAACGCGATCCAGGCGCTGTGTTTCGAAGCCGACGGCCCCGCGAAAGTGCGCCTTCTGGCCGCGCGCAGCGGCGCCTACACGCTGGAACTGGATGAACTGCCCGCACCGTTCACCGGTCCGGCAGTCTGCGCGGTGATGCGCCTGCCGATCGACACCGGCGACTGGCGGCTGCGCCACAAGAGCAGCGACCGGGGGTTCTACGACGCCGGCCTGAACGCCGCGCGGGCAGCGGGCGCAGACGAAGCGCTGTTTCTGCGCGACGACGGCCTGCTGACCGAAGGCTGCTTCACCAACCTGTTCGTGGAACGCGGCGGCCAGCTGCTGACCCCGCCCGCCGGGCTGGGCCTGCTGCCGGGCGTGCTGCGCCGTTCGCTGATCGAGGCGGGCCGCGCAGTGGAAGCAGACCTGACGCTGGACGATCTGGGGCAAGGGTTCCTGATCGGCAATGCCTTGCGCGGATTGATGCCGGCGGCGGTGCTGCCATGATTTCCGCTGCCCTGATTTCCGACGCCCTGGCCCGCGTGGCTGCATCGCGCACCACCGCCATGACCGACCGCGCAATGGAACTGCGTGCGGCGGGCCATGACATCATCTCTCTGTCGGTGGGCGAGCCGGACTTTGCCACGCCGCCCCACGTGATCGCCGCCGCCAAGGCCGCGCTGGATGCGGGTGACACCAAATACACCGCCGTCCCCGGCACCCAGCGCCTGCGCGAAGCCGCCGCGCTGCACTTCCAGCGCGATTTGGGGCTGACCGTGCCGCCCGCCCAAGTGATCGTCAGCGCCGGAGGCAAGCAGGCGATCTTTCACGCGCTGCTCGCCACGCTGAACCCGGGCGATGAAGTGCTGATCCCCGCGCCGTGGTGGGTCAGCTATCCCGAAATCGTGCGGTTCGCCGGGGCCGAAGTGGTGGCCATGCCGACCGATGCCGCCGGGGGCTTTCGCATCACCGCCGCCGAGCTGGACGCCGCGATCACGCCGAAAACGCGCTGGCTGCTGCTCAACAGCCCCGGCAATCCGACCGGCGCGACGTATCCGGCCGAGGAGCTGCGCGCGCTGGGCGACGTGCTGCGCCGCCATCCCCATGTGCTGGTGATGAGCGACGATATCTACGCCCCGCTGCGCTACACCCCCGGCAGCCACGCCACGCTGGCAGTGGAATGCCCGGATCTGGCCGAGCGGGTGCTGACCGTTTCGGGCGTATCCAAAAGCCACGCGATGACTGGTTTCCGCATCGGCGTGTCCGCTGGGCCGCTCTGGCTGATTTCCGCGATGGCGCGGCTGCAATCGCATTCGTCGGGCAATGCGGCCTCGATCAGCCAGGCCGCCGCCGTGGCCGCGTTCGAAGGCCCGCAGGACTTTCTGCTCGACTGGCGCGACAAGTTCCGCGTCCGCCGCGACATGTGCGTCGCCGCGCTCAATGCCATTCCCGGCCTGTACACACCCGTGCCAGACGGTGCGTTCTATTGCATGGTCGATGCCGCGCCGCTGATGGCCCGGTTCGGCGATGACGAGGCCTTGTGCCTGCATTTGCTGGACCACGGGGTGGCCGTGGTTGCCGCCTCCGCCTTTGGCGGCAGTGCGGGTTTCCGGATCAGTTTTGCCGCGGACGACGCGCGGCTTGAAGAAGCGCTGCGGCGCATAGCCAAGGCCCTACCCTGATATGCAATTCACCATCCTGTTCGAAGACGCCGAAGCGCTGGTCATCGACAAACCCGGCGGCTTGCCGCTGGACCGGCCGCGCGCGGGCGGCCCCTGCATCGAAGACCACGCGGAGCAATTGCGGCTGGGCTTCCAGCGCTCCCCCGCGCCGGTTCACCGGCTGGACCGGGATACCTCCGGCTGCCTGCTGATGGCCCGCAACCCCAAGGCGCTGAAACGGTTCTCCGCCGCGTTTGAGGAAAAGCAGGTCGAAAAGCGCTACCTCGGCGTGGTCGCCGGGGAAGTCGCGGGCGACGAAGGGACGATCGAACTCGCGCTCAAGAAGATCAGCTCTGCCGCCGATGGCTGGCGGATGATCCCGGCCAAGGCGGGCAAGCCTGCTGTTACCCACTGGCGCAAGCTGGCGGTGCAGGGCGGGCTGACGCTGGTGGAGTTTCGCCCCGAAACGGGCCGCACCCACCAGATCCGCGTCCATGCCGCATCGGGCCTCGGCCTGCCGCTGCTGGGCGATCCGATCTATGGCGCCGGAACTGCGCCGGGGGCGAAGCGCACGATGCTCCACGCCGCCGGGCTGGTGCTGCACCGCGCGGGCAAGGCCCCGATCCGCGCCGCCGCGCCGCTGCCCGCCGATTTCGCCGCGCTGGGTTTTGCCGATGAAGCCCCGGCAGAGCCAATGGATGGTTCTGCCGAAGCCTGAAATCGGCTAGTATCAGGCCATGGTGCTGATCCCCATCACCCGCCACATCGCCATCGACAGCGACGAGCTGGTCGAAAGCTATGCCCGCGCGTCGGGGCCGGGCGGGCAGCACGTCAACACCACCGACAGCGCGGTGATGCTGCGGTTCGATGTCGCGAATTCGCCCAATCTGCCCGAAGCGGTCAAGCTGCGGCTGGCCGAGCTGGCCGGATCGCGGCTGACCCGCGACGGGGTGCTGATCCTGCGCAGCGAAGGCGCGCGCTCGCAGCTGGTCAACCGGCAGGATGTGCGCGAGCGGCTGATCGCACTGATTCGCGAGGCCACCATTGTCCCCAAGAAACGCCGCCCGACCAAGCCCACCAAGGCATCCCAGCAGCGCCGGGTTGAAGGCAAGGTCAAGCGCGCCACGATCAAGGCCGGGCGCGGACCGGTGAAATTCGACTGATTTCAGGGTTTGGTTGCGGGCGGAGTGCTGGGCGCGGCGGCGGGGGCCACGGGCAGGCGCTGCCCCTCCAGCATTTCGGCGGCTTCATCCAGTGCCTTCGCCTCACCCACGCTGACCCCGCCGGGGCCGGGGGCGTTGTCCTGCTTGCCGCAAGCGGACAGGCAGAGCAGGGCGATCAGGATCGGGATGGCGCGCATGGGCGGCATCATACCAGCCCCACGGCAAAACAACAGCGGGCGGCGTTCCCATGCCGGAAACGCCGCCCGTGATTGGGTCCGGAAAGGATCGTTACGGCAGCGGCGCTTCGACCGGAGCAACAGCCGGTTCCATCGCCGCACCGGCATCGACTGTGGCCGAAGGATCGGCCACCGGGGTTGCATCAGGATCGACCATCGCTTCCTCGGCCGGCATTTCGACGTTGTCGGCCTGCGCTTCATCCGATGCGCTGTCGGAGCTGCCGCAAGCCGAAAGGGCCAGCGCTGCTACCGCCGAAAAAGCAACAATCGTGAATTTCTTCATGGACTTAACCTTACCCGTTCTGGAACCAGACTTGGCGGATTTCCGCCGCGTTGCGCGCAATTCTAGCGGAGCGGAAACCCCCTGCCAACCGCCTTTCGCGCCGGTTATCAGGCAATCCGCAACCTGCGCCTTGAGTTCATATAAAGATTTCTTTATATGATGCGGCCATGAAGATCGATCCGACCCTGCGCGCACTGGCGGACCCCACCCGGCTGCGGATCATGCGGCTGCTGGCGCACATGGAACTGGCGGTCGGCGAATTGGCACAAGTCCTGGGGCAAAGCCAGCCGCGCGTATCGCGCCATGTCCGCATTCTGTGCGATGCGGGGCTGGCCGAACGCCGCAAGGAAGGCAGCTGGGTATTCCTGCGCAGCGCGATCGGTGAAACCCGCGCTCCGCCGCTGGGCGCTGCTGCCGCAAAGCTGCTGGCCGTGGCTGAGCGCGACGACGCCGCGTTTGCCGCACGCTGCGGCGAGGACCGCCGCCACCTCGCCGCGATTCGCGCCGCGCGTGAGGAAAGCGCCGAAACCTACTTCGCCCGCCATGCCGCCGAATGGGATACGCTGCGGGTGCTGCACACCCCGGATGGCCCGGTCGAAGCCGCGCTGGCCGATGCGCTGGGCAGTGCCGCGTTGGGGGCATTGCTGGATGTCGGCACCGGGACGGGCCGCATGGCCGAACTGTTTGCGCCGCGCGCCGCCCATATCACCGCGCTCGACAAGAGCCCGGAAATGCTGCGCATCGCCCGCGCCCGGTTGCAGAACCTGCCCGCTGAGCAAGTGGAACTGGTGCAGGGCGATTTCACCGCACTGCCGTTCGATCCGGCCAGCTTCGATACGCTCCTGTTCCATCAGGTGCTGCACTATGCCCAGGCCCCCGAACAAGTGCTGGCCGAAGCCGCGCGCGTCACCCGCGCGGGCGGGCGGGTCGCGGTGGTCGATTTCGCCGCGCATGACCGCGAAGACTTGCGCACCCAGCACGCCCACGCCCGCCTGGGCTTTTCCGACGAACAGATGCTGGCGCTGCTGTCCAACGCCGGGTTCGCCGCCGCACCGCCGGTCGCGCTGCCGGGCAAGCCGCTGACCGTCAAGATCTGGACCGCCATCCGGTCTGCCTCCCCCATTCCCGCGCCCAAATTCGCAGCCACAGAGGAATCCCGTCCATGAGCCCCGCCACCACCCTGCGCGGGGTTGAAGACCGTCCGCTGTTCGTCACCATCCCCGGCGACTTCCGGGTTTCGTTCGAGTTCTTTCCGCCGAAGACGGAAAAGATGGAGCAGCAGTTGTGGGACGCGGTTGTCGAACTCGCGCCGCTTGCGCCCAGCTTTGTCTCGGTCACCTATGGCGCGGGCGGTTCCACCCGCGAACGCACCCATGCCACCGTTGCCCGGATCGCGACTGAAACCGATCTGCCCGCCGCCGCGCACCTGACCTGCGTCGCCGCCAGCAAGGACGAGATCGCCGAAGTCGCCGACCGCTACTGGGAAGCGGGCGTGCGCCACGTTGTGGCCCTGCGCGGCGATCCGCCGCCCGAAACCGGCGGCCGGTTCGTGCCGCATCCGAACGGCTACGCCAGCGCCGCCGATCTGGTGGCCGGGCTGAAAGCGCGCCATCCCTTCGAAATCTCGGTTGCCGCCTATCCCGAAGTGCATCCCGAAGCGCTGAGCGCCGAGGCCGACCTCGACAACCTCAAGCGCAAGCTCGATGCCGGGGCAGACCGGGCGATCACCCAGTTCTTCTATTCGACCGACGCCTATTTCCGGTTCATCGACAAGGTCCTGGCCGCCGGGATCACCGCGCCGATCCTGCCGGGGATCATGCCGGTCACCAATTTCGCCGCGATCCGCCGGATGAGCGGGAACACCGAAATTCCGGGCTGGATGGTGAACCTGTTCGGCGGACTCGATGCCTTGCCGGGGCCGCGCGCGCACATCGCCGCCGCAGTCGCCGCCGACTTGTGCCGCCGCCTCTATCAGGGCGGGGTGCGCGACTTCCACTTCTACACCCTCAACCGCGCCGACCAGACGTATGCGATCTGCCACCTGCTCGGCCTGCGACCCAAGGACCATGCTGCATGACCCCGCGCGAATCCCTGCTGGCCCAGGCGGCCCAGCGCATCCTGATCACCGACGGCGCCTTCGGCACCGAAATCCAGAACTGGAAGCTGACCGAGGCGGACTATGCCGGGTCGCTGGGGCTGGCCAAGGACCAGAAGGGCAACAACGACATTCTGGCGCTGACCAAGCCGGAAGTGCCCGAATCGATCCACCGCGCCTATTTCACCGCCGGGGCGGACATCGCGGAAACCAACACGTTTTCCGCCAACCGGATCAGCCAGGCCGATTACGCCGCCGAACATCTGGTGCGTGAGATCAATCTGGAATCGGCCCGGATGGCCCGCCGCGTCGCGGATGAATTCGCCGCGCAGGATGGCCGCCCGCGCTTTGTGGCCGGCGCGATCGGGCCGACCAACAAGACCCTGTCGCTCTCCCCCGACGTCAACGATCCCGGCTTTCGCGAGATCGACTGGGATTTCCTGGTCGACGTCTATCAGGAACAGGCCGCCGCGCTGGTTGAAGGCGGGGCGGATTTCATTCTGGTCGAAACCGTATTTGACACCCTGAACTGCAAGGCCGCGATCATGGCGGTCAAGCGGCTGGAGCGCGACCTCGCCCGCGAAGTGCCCCTGATGCTGTCGATGACGCTGACCGACCTGTCGGGCCGCAACCTGTCGGGTCACACGGTCGAGGCGTTCTGGTGCGCGGTGCGCCATGCCAGGCCGGTGACCGTGGGCCTGAACTGCTCGTTCGGCGCCACCCAGCTGCGCCCGCACGTGCGCGCACTGGCACAGCTCGCCGACACGCTGATCATGGTCTATCCCAACGCGGGCCTGCCCAACGAACTGGGCGAGTATGACGAAATGCCCGACACCACCGCCGCGCTGGTGCGCGAGTGGGCCGAGGCCGGTCAGGTCAACGTGCTGGGCGGCTGCTGCGGCTCTACCCCCGCGCATATCGCGGCGATTGCCAAGGCGTCGGCCACCCTGCCCCCGCGCGCCCTGCCCACGCCGGAACGCGTGACCCGGCTGGCCGGGCTCGAACCGTTCGTGATGGCTGCCTGAGCCACTCCCCCTCTACGCTCGACACGAACGGAAGTCTTGAAGTGACCGAAGCAAACCAATCCCCCGCCCGCCCGACCGGATCGTCGTTCGTCAATGTCGGCGAACGCACCAACGTGACCGGCTCTGCCGCGTTCAAGAAGCTGATTCTGGCGGGGGACTACGCCAGGGCGGTCGAAGTCGCGCGCCAGCAGGTCGAAAACGGGGCGCAGATCATCGATGTGAACATGGACGAAGGGCTGCTCGACGCGGTCCATGCCATGACCACGTTCCTGAAGCTGATCGCCGCCGAACCCGACATCGCCCGCGTGCCGGTGATGATCGACAGTTCGAAGTGGGAAGTGATTGAAGCGGGCCTGAAGTGCGTGTCGGGCAAGCCGATCGTCAATTCGATCTCGATGAAAGAGGGCGAAGACGCCTTTCTGCATCATGCCCGCCTGTGCATGGAATACGGCGCGGCCGTGGTCGTCATGGCCTTTGACGAAAAGGGCCAGGCCGACACAAAGGCCCGCAAGGTCGAAATCTGCGAGCGCGCCTATAACCTGCTGCTCGGCATCGGCTTTCCGCCCGAAGACGTGATTTTCGATCCCAACGTCTTCGCCGTGGCGACGGGGATCGAGGAGCATGATCGCTACGCCCTCGATTTCATCGAGGCGATGCGCGAGATCAAGGCGCGCTGCCCGCATGTGCACATTTCGGGCGGCTTATCGAACCTGTCGTTCAGCTTCCGCGGCAACGAAATCGTGCGCCGCGCGATGCATTCGGTGTTCCTCTATCACGCCATCCCCGCTGGCATGGACATGGCGATCGTCAACGCCGGGCAGCTGGACATCTATGACCAGATCGACCCGGTACTGCGCGAGGCGTGCGAGGACGTCGTGCTGTGCCGCCGCCCCTCGGTCGAGGGTGAGCAAACCTCCACCGAACGCCTGATCGATCTGGCCGAAAGCTACAAGGGCCAGGACAAGGTCGCCGAAAAGGCCGCTGAGGAATGGCGCGGCTGGGACGTCGTGCGGCGGCTGGAACATGCACTGGTCAAGGGCATCGACGCCCATATCGTCGCGGATACCGAAGAAGCCCGGCTGATCCACGCGCGCCCGATCGAAGTGATCGAAGGCCCGCTGATGGCGGGGATGAACACGGTTGGCGACCTGTTCGGCGCGGGCAAGATGTTCCTGCCCCAAGTCGTCAAATCCGCTCGCGTGATGAAAAAGGCGGTTGCCCACCTGATCCCCTATATCGAAGCGGCCAAGGAAGCGGGCGCACGGCCCAAAGGCAAGATCGTGATGGCGACCGTAAAGGGCGACGTCCACGATATCGGCAAGAACATCGTCGGCGTCGTGCTGCAATGCAACGGCTATGAAGTGATCGATCTGGGCGTGATGGTGCCGTGGTCGACCATTCTGGAAACCGCGAAAAAGGAAGACGCCGACATCATCGGGCTGTCGGGTCTGATCACCCCCAGCCTGGATGAAATGGTCACCGTGGCCGAGGAAATGCAGCGCGCCGAGTTCTCGATCCCGCTGCTGATCGGTGGGGCGACCACCAGCAAGGTCCACACCGCGCTGCGGATCGAACCGGCCTATGACGGCCCCGTGATCCACGTGCTCGACGCCAGCCGCGCGGTCGGCGTGGCCAGCCAGCTGCTCTCCGATACCCAGCGCGATCCGTTCGTGATCGCGACCGCGAAGGAATACCAGCACATCCGCGATGTCCGTTCGGGCAAGGACCCGTCGGTCCTGCTCAGCCTGACAGACGCGCGCGCCAACAGCTTCAAGCCGGACCTGTCGGAAAAGGCCCCCCCGCCCGAACAACCCGGCATCCACGTCTTCCCCGAATGGGATCTGGCCGATCTGGTCGAGTGCTTTGACTGGACCCCGTTCTTCCGCGCGTGGGAACTGGCCGGCACTTATCCCGCGATCCTGTCGGACCACGTGGTCGGCGAAAGCGCGCAGTCGCTCTACAAGGATGCGCAGGCGATGCTGGACCGGATCGTCAGTGAAAAATGGCTGACCGCGCGCGGCGTGGTCGGCTTCTGGCCTTGCGCCCGCGACATGGAAAACGGGGGCGACGATGTGGACCTGTATCTGGCCGAGGAGGAACGCCACGTCCGCCTGCCGTTCCTGCGTCAGCAAATCCGCAAGAGCAAGACCCGCGCCAACTTCTGTCTGGCCGACTTCATCGACCCCGATGGTGACTGGATTGGCGGGTTCGCAGTGGGCATCCATGGGATCGAACCGCATCTGGAGCGCTTCCGCGCCGAGCATGACGATTACAACGACATCCTGCTGAAAGCGCTGGCCGATCGCTTTGCCGAAGCCTTTGCCGAACGCCTGCACAGCCATGTCCGCACCACGCTGTGGGCCTATGCCCCCGGCGAGCAGCTGACCAACGAAGCGCTGATCCGCGAACAGTATCACGGCATCCGCCCGGCGCCCGGCTATCCGGCCTGCCCGGACCACAGCCTGAAGCCGATCCTGTTCGAGTTGCTGAACGCCACCGAGAACGCCGGAATCGTGCTGACCGAAAGCCAGGCGATGCTGCCGACGGCAGCGGTATCGGGGTTCTATTTCGCGCATCCCGAAAGCCAGTATTTCGGCGTGGCCCGGATCGGCCGCGATCAGGTGGAAGACTATGCCCCGCGCCGGGGCCTGCCGCTGAACGAAGTGGAACGCTGGCTGCGGCCCAATCTGGACTGATTGTCTTTCCCCGCAATCGTCATGCTGAACTTGTTTCAGCATCCAACGTGCCGCTGGCGCAGTTTGTGGCGGGCAAAGCCCTGCCGCGCCGTTTGCGCTGGTCCTGCCACCGCAGTTGCGGCGGAGGACTGGATGCTGAAACAAGTTCAGCATGACGGTTAAGGGGCGACGGCGGCGGCGGGGCGTTTGCGGTGGCGGCAGCGGGGCGGCGCGCGCCGTGTCTCGACTTCGCTCGACACGAACGGAACGGGTTGGATATGGTGCGGGGATGCGCTCCCTTGCCATCCTGCTCGCCCTGATCGCCGCGCCGGTCGCAGCGACGCCGCCCGCCACGGTCGCGGTCGCGTTCGACCGCACCTCGATACAAACCGTGCTGGCGGAAGGCCTTGCCGACAAGGACCCGGCCCGCGCCGTTACCGCCGATGATCCGGTGCGGATCGCCAGCGTGTCGAAGCTGGTAACCGCGCTCGGCGTGCTGAGGATGGTCGATGCCGGGCGGCTCGACCTGGACCGCGATGTGTCGGACTACCTCGGCTGGCGTTTGCGCAATCCGCATTTTCCGGACGCGCCGATCACGCTGCGGCACTTGCTGTCGCATCAGGCCAGCCTGTCTGACGGGGGCGAGCTGTACATCATCCCGCTGGGCGTCACCCTGCGCGAACGGCTGGCCGATCCGCGCATGTGGGACGCCGCGCACCCGCCGGGCAGCGGCTGGTTCGCTTATGCCAACATCAACTTTCCCGTAGCCGCCAGCGTGATGGAACGCGTGAGCGGCGAGCGGTTCGACCGGCTGATGCACCGGCTGGTGCTGCGCCCGCTGCGGCTGGACGCGTGCTTCAACTGGGGGGATGGCTGCTCCGCACAAGCCGTCAGCCGCGCCGCCGTGCTCTATCGCGCCAGTGGCGAAGTGGCGCGCGATGACCTGCACGGTCAGCGCCCCGCCTGTCCGGTGGTGGTGCAGGGTGGCCAGCCCTGCGACCTTGCCCGCTATGTCCCCGGCTGGAACGGCGCGCTGTTCAGCCCGCAAGGCGGCCTGCGCATTGCGATGCGCGGCCTCGCCCGGATCGGCCAGATGCTGGCGCGCGAGGGCCGGGGGTTCCTGTCCCCCGCCAGCTTTGCCGCGCTGACCGGGCCGCAGTGGAGCGCCGCGACCGGCACGGGCGGGATCGGCGAATATGGCGAGAGCACCGGCTTTTTCTGCGGCTATGGGCTGGGCCTGCACCGGATCGGCGCCGCCGGCCCCGGCTGCCGCGACGACCTGTTTGGCGATGGGGTGCAGCGGATCGGCCATTCGGGCGAGGCTTATGGCTTGCGGTCCGGCCTGTGGGTCGATCCGAAAACTGGCACGGGGCTCGCCTTCTTCACCACGCAAGTGCCCGACGACGAACCGCGCGGGCGCAGCGCCTTCACGGCACGCGAAGAAGCGGTTGTGGAGAGAACGCGGCGCTGACCTTTGCGCTTTGCCGCGCCGGGCGCTAGGCGAGCGACGTGACGCAACCCCTCGTTCTTGACCAGCTCCACGCCACTTTCGGCTTTTCCGCCTTTCGCGGGGTGCAGGATCAGGTGGTCAGCCGCGTGCTGGACGGGCAATCGACGCTGGCGGTGATGCCGACCGGCGCGGGCAAGTCGCTGACCTATCAGCTGCCCGCCGTGATGCTGCCGGGCACCTGCGTCGTCATTTCCCCGCTGATCGCGCTGATGCATGATCAGCTGCGCTCGGCGCTGGCCAACGGCATCCGCGCCGCCACGCTGACCAGCGTCGATACCGACCGCGAGGCGACCATCGACCGGTTTCGCGCGGGCGAGCTGGACTTGCTCTACATCGCGCCCGAACGCGCCAGTCAGGGCCATTTCCGGGAACTGCTCAGCGCCGCCGAAAGAAATGGGGCCCCGATCTGCCTGTTCGCGATCGACGAGGCGCACTGCGTGTCCGAATGGGGCCACGATTTCCGCCCGGACTACCGCGCGCTGCGGCCCCTGATGGACGCGTTTCCGAACGTTCCGCGCCTCGCGCTGACCGCCACCGCCGATGCCCAGACCCGCGCCGACGTGCTGGCGCAGCTGGGCATTCCCGCCGACGGGTTGATCGTCGCCGGGTTCGACCGGCCCAACATCCGCTATGCGATCCGCCACCGTGACAACCCGGTGCGCCAGCTGACCACGCTGATGGCAGAGCAGTCCGGCCCCGGCATCGTCTATGCCCCAACCCGCAAGAAAGTGGAGGAGCTGGCCGAAAAGCTGGCCGCCGCCACCGGCCGCCCGGTCCGGCCCTATCACGCCGGGCTGCCGCCCGAAGTGCGTGCGGCCAACCAGGCGGCGTTTGTGGCCTCGGAAGACATGGTGATGGTCGCCACGGTTGCGTTCGGCATGGGAATCGACAAGCCGGACGTGCGGTTCGTCGCCCATGCGGGCATCCCCAAATCGATCGAGGGTTATTACCAGGAAACCGGCCGCGCGGGCCGCGATGGCGACGACTCGGTCGCGGTGATGCTGTGGGGCGCGGACGATTTCGCGCGCGCGCGCCAGCGGCTGGATGAAGTGGACGAGGCCCGCCGCGCCGGGGAACGCACCCGGCTGGATGCGTTGGCCGCGCTGGTCGAAACCGGCAGCTGCCGCCGCGCGGTGCTGCTGCGCCATTTTGGCGAGTATCCGTCCGAAACCTGCGGCAATTGCGACAACTGCCTGGATGCCCCCGGCATCCGCGATGTGACCGAGCTTGCGCGCAAGGTCCTGTCTGCCGTGTACCGCACGGGGCAAAGTTATGGCTTTGGCCATATCCAGAAAGTGCTGCTGGGCCAGCATGACGACCGCGTGGTGCAGCGCGGGCATGACCAGCTGAGCGTGTTCGGGATCGTCAGCGCGGAAGAGGCGCCGCTGCTGCAGGCGCTGGTGCGGGCCTTGCAGGCACGGGGCAGCCTGCTGCCGACTGAACATGGCGGGCTGGCGCTGGGCGACGATGCCCGCGTCATCCTGAAAGGCGAAGTGCCGGTCATGCTGGCCATCGCCCCCAAACAGGAACGCGCCCGCAAGGACCGGCGCGGCGGCAGCGCCGGACGGCGGGGGACGGCAGGCGCGGCGAACCCGGTTGGCGATCCGCTGTTCGATGCCCTGCGCGCGCTGCGCCGCGATCTGGCGCAGGAAGCGGGCGTGCCGCCCTATGTCATCTTCCATGACGCGACCTTGCGGGAAATGGCAGAAACCCGTCCCGCCACGCTCGCCGCGCTAGGTGAAATCGGCGGGGTCGGCACCCGCAAGCTGGAAGCGTTCGGCGATGCGTTCCTGGCGGTGATCCGCCAGCATTAACTCGCTGTTGCAAGTCAATTGCAACAAATCGCTTGACCGACCCGGCAATCTGCCGTCAGGGGGCGATCTCGAACCACGGAGCTTACGATGCCCGCATTCGAGACCCTGCTTTCCCCCGTCATCCTGTTTTTCATCCTCGGCGTTCTGGCGGCGGCGGCGCGGTCGGACTTGTCCGTGCCGGAGCCGCTGGCGAAAAGCCTCTCGCTCTACCTCATGGCCGCGATTGGCCTGAAGGGCGGCATCCAGGTTGCCCAGGCTGGCTTCTCGCCGCAACTGCTGCAAGTCTCCGCTGTCGGCATCGCGCTCAGCTTTGGCCTGCCCTTGATCGCGTTTGCGCTGCTGCGCGCGCTGGCCGGGCTCGACCGGCTGAACGCCGGAGCGGTCGCCGCGCACTACGGCTCGGTCTCGATCGTCACGTTCGTGACGACCGCCGATGTGCTGACCCGCAACGGCATGGCCCCGGCAGGCTACATGGTCGCAGTGATGGCGCTGATGGAAACCCCTGCCATCGTTACCGGGCTGCTGCTGGCGCGCGGCAGCGGGCTGGTTGCCCCCGGCCAGCGCAGCAAGCTGGTGCGCGAGGTGTTCCTGAACGGATCGGTCGTGCTGCTGCTGGGCGCGTTTACCATCGGGCTTGTGCTGGGGCCGGACCGCTACCAGCCGATTGCCCCGGTCTTTACCGCTGGCTTCACCGGTCTGCTGTGCCTGTTCCTGCTCGACATGGGACTGGTCGCGATGCGCCGCCTGCGCGAAAGCCGCGCGCTGACCTGGCGGCTCGCCGCGCTGGGCATCGTCCTGCCGCTGGTCAACGGAGCCATAGGTTTGTCGCTGGCGATGCTGCTGGGGCTGGATGCCGGAACCGGCGCGGCACTGGTCATGCTGGCGGCCAGCGCATCCTATATCGCGGTGCCCGCTGCCGTCCGACTGGCGATGCCCGATGCCGATCCAGGCATCTACCTGTCGATGTCGCTGGCTGTCAGCTTTCCCTTCAACATCCTGATCGGTATCCCGCTGATAACCCAGCTGGCCCCGCTCGTGCTTGGATAGGACCAACCGATGATTGCAACCTACACTCGCAAGCGCATCGACATTCTGGTCGACGCCCCATTGTGCGAATGGGTCGTGGAGCAGGCCGCCGCGGCGGGCATTCTCCATCATTCGGTCCTGCCGGTGCAGTCCGGATTGGGGCGCGGCGGGCCGTGGCGCGATGACGATGGCTATGCCAGCGTGGCCAAACGGATGTTCGTGGCGCTGACCAATGCCGACCGGGTCGATGCCCTGCTGGACCGGCTGGCCCCCGACATCG
Organism: Novosphingobium sp.; assembly: GCF_030699305.1. GTDB lineage: Bacteria > Pseudomonadota > Alphaproteobacteria > Sphingomonadales > Sphingomonadaceae > Novosphingobium. Next base: position 274,191 of record NZ_JAUYNB010000010.1, on the reverse strand, counting down.
AGCGCTGCGGGCTGGTGATCGCGATCCAGGACGTGCAGGTCGTGCGCGGCGAGCGGTTCTAGGCCCGCCCGCCGCGCGATAGTTCAAGCTCAGGCCGCCGGGGCTTCCGCGCCGCGCGTCTTCCACAGCGAATAGCCCACACCGGCAGCGATCAGGCCAAAGGTCACGCCCAAGCTGGCGACCGGCGGAAACTTGTGCCCATCCAGCAGGAAGTCCGAGACGAAGATCTTCGACCCGATGAACACCAGCACCGCGGCCAGCGCATACTTCAGGTAATGGAAGCGGTGGATCATCGCCGACAGCGCGAAATACAGCGCGCGCAGGCCCAGGATCGCCATGATGTTGCTGGTATAGACAATAAACGTATCGGTCGTGATCGCGAAGATCGCCGGCACACTGTCCACCGCGAACACCAGGTCGGCCAGGTTGATCACCACCAGCGCCAGGAACAGCGGGGTTGCCGCACGCACCATCTTGCCGGTCTTTTCATCCTGCACCTTCACGAAAAAGTGCTGGCCGTGATGCGTCTTGGTCACCCGCATGTGACTGGAAATCCAGCGGATCGCAGGGTTCTTCGACAGGTCCGGCTCATGATCGCTGGCCCACATCATCCGGATCCCGGTGTAGACCAGGAACGCGGCGAAGATATACAGCACCCAGTACGCTTCGGCCACCAGCGCCGCCCCGGCCGCGATCATGGCGCCGCGCAGCACGATGACCGCAATGATGCCCCACAGCAGCGCGCGGTACTGATACATCCGCGGAATCGCGAAGAACGTGAAAATCAGACTGATCACGAAGACGTTGTCGATCGACAGCGCCTTTTCGATGAAGAACCCGGTGTAATACTTCATCCCCAGATCGGCGCCCTTGGCATACCAGACCCAGATTCCGAACAGCATCGCCACACTGATATAGAACGCCGACAGCTTCAGCGATTCCGCGATGCCCATCTCGCGGTCTTCCTTGTGCAGGATGCCAAGATCGAACGCGGTCAGCGCCAGCACCAGCGCGCCGAACGCCAGCCAGAACCAGACCGGCGTCCCCAGCCAGTCCATGAACAGAAATTCCATCTTGAATTGCCCCTGGAACAGGAAAACCCGGCGCGGGCCGGAAAGGCAGCCGCGCCGGGGATGAAGTGAACGGCTTAGCGTGCCAGCTGGCGCCGCTGCATCAGCCAGTTGATCCGGTCCTTGATCGCCAGCTTGAGCTTTTTCAGTCGCAGCACTTCGAACGGATCGGCCGCCCGCCGCGATTGGACGCGGCGCAGCAGATCATCCAGCTTCTGGTGACGCTCAAGCAAACGGTAAACGTGATCGGACATGATAACGGTCCCTTTCGTAACGTGTTGACGTACGATCGGATGCACCGAGCCACAGACGGGTAGAGGGATGGGAACTGAACCCGGACCCATGGCATCGGTACATCCGATGCGGTCCGACATCACGCTGCGCACGGCCTGGAGGGGGTAGGCCACACGCGGCGCCAGAGGGGCCCGGTTCCGCCTGATTTTTATATGATCGATTCGCTCGCATTTCAAGACCCATTTGACACATGGCCGCCATTTGATATTAATGTGATATCAAATTAAGGGGGTTCTTATGTCTGATTCTCATCCCGCCATGACCACCAGCCGCGAAAAAGGCGTGTGGAGCACCAGCGGCTATCTGATGTTCATCGTGTTCCTGGCGCTGCTGGCGCTGACCATCATCCGCGTGGTGTGGGTCGCGTCCGGCCCGAACCTGAGCGAAGGGGAAGTCTGGGCATTCCTGATCCCGACTTTCCTGTCGGTGCTGGCGCTGATCGTGATTTCCGCCGGGTTCTACATGATCCAGCCCAACCAGGCCGCCGCGATCACGCTGTTCGGCGCCTATCAGGGGACCGACCGCAGCCACGGACTGCGCTGGGTCTGGCCGTGGATGGGCAAGACCAAGATCTCGGTCCGGGCCAACAACGTCGTATCCGAAAAGCTCAAGGTCAACGATTTGCGCGGCAACCCGATCGAGATTGCCACCAATGTGGTCTGGCGCGTGGCCGATTCCGCGCAGGCGCTCTATGACGTCGACGATTACAAGGCCTTCGTCGAAGTCCAGATCGAAGCGGCCGTGCGCGCGATCGGTTCGCGTTATCCCTATGATGACATCGAGCACAGCGAAACCACGCTGCGGGGCAGCCACGACGAAGTGAACGCGGAACTGCGCGCCGAACTGAACCGCCGGATGGTGGTGGCCGGGCTGACCGTGGACGATTGCGGGCTGACCCACCTGGCCTATGCCCCCGAAATCGCCGGGGCGATGCTGCGCCGCCAGCAGGCCGAAGCCGTGATCAGCGCGCGCAAGAAGCTGGTCGAAGGCGCGGTAACGATGGTAGAAATGGCGCTGCACCAGCTGTCCGAAAAGGGCGTCGTCCACCTCGATGACGAACGCAAGGCAGCGATGGTGTCCAACCTGATGGTCGTGCTGTGCGGGGAACGCGATACCCAGCCAGTGGTCAACGCCGGATCGCTTTACTAAGCGCCGCCCATGTCCGGACCGATCAAGAAATCCTTCCCCCTGCGGCTCGATCCGGCGCTCTATGCGGCGCTGGAGCGGGTTGCCGCGGGCGATTTCCGATCGGTCAACGCCCAAGTCGAAGTCCTGCTGCGCGAGGCGCTGGCCCGGCGCGGCATCAAGCTCGCCGCCGCCGATCCGCCGCGCCGGGGCCGCCCGCCAAAGGAGCACACCGATGACTGAACGCACGCCCTGGTTTTCCGCCAAGACCCACGGTTATGGCGCGGGCTGGCCGATTGCATGGCAGGGCTGGGCCTTGATCGCGGCCTATCTGGCCGTGCTGGGGGTGGCAGGCTGGCTCGACCAACTGGGGTTCGGCTCGACCCGGATCGCCGCCTTTGCGCTGTTCGTCAGCGCGACCGCGACCTTCCTGTCGATCGCCGCGCAGCGCACGCGGGGCGGCTGGAAATGGCGCTGGGGCAAGCGGGGTTAGGCCCCAGAACCGGCCTTTGCGCGATTTTAACCCGCGCCTGCCATATGGGCAGGCATGAAAAACCCCTCGATCCTCCCGCTCGCCGCCGCCGCGCTTGGTGTGCTGATCCTGCCAATGGGCATCGCCGCTGCCCAGCCGGGCGCGCCTTATGTTGTCGTTGAGAGCGGACAGGGCTTTGCCCGCCTGCAGGACGCGGTCAATGCCATCGGCGACGGGATGGGGACGATCCAGGTTGGCGATGGTCGGCACACCGATTGCGCCGTGCAGGGCGCGGGCGACATATCCTATGTCGCGGCGACGCCGGGGCAGGCCGTGTTCGACAACGTGGCGTGCGAAGGCAAGGCCGCGCTGGTACTGCGCGGGCGCAGTGCCAAGATCACCGGGCTGGTCTTCAGCAATATCCGCGTGCCTGATTTCAACGGGTCCGGCATCCGGCTGGAAAAGGGCAACCTGACCGTCAGCCAGAGCTGGTTTCGCGACAGCCAGCAGGGCATCCTGGCCGGGGTCGATACCGCATCGAGCATCACCATCGACAAGTCCACTTTCACCCGCCTTGGCACGTGCGACGGGCCGGGCGGCTGCGCGCATTCGGTCTACATCGGTGACTATGGATCGCTGTCGGTCACCCGCAGCCGGTTCGAGGCGGGACGCGGCGGGCATTACCTGAAAAGCCGCAGCCGCCGGGTTGCCGTGCTCAATTCCAGCTTCGACGACACCGCCGGGCGCGGCACGAATTACATGATCGACCTGCCGGGCGGATCATCGGGCCGGATCGCCAACAACTGGTTCGTGCAGGGTCCGAACAAGGAAAACCATTCGGCCTTCATCACCGTCGCGCCAGAGGGCAAGCAGTACAGCTCGGCCGGGCTGGTGATCGACGGGAATGACGCGCGGTTTGCGCCGGGGGTGAACTGGGAAAGCACGTTCGTCGCCAACTGGACCGACGATGCGGTGCAGATTGGCGCCAACAAGCTGGGCGCCGGGATCAAGCGGACCGACCGCCGCTGATCGCGGACTTGACCGCGCCGCCCGTGAACAGGCGGACGCGGTCAATTCATGTGATTCAGGGCTTGGCCTGCGGGGCCGCAGCGGCTGCGTTTTCAGGCAGACCGCCCAGCTGGGTCACCATCTTGGTATAGGCATCGAGATAGGCCAGCACGATGATCTGGCCAATCGCGGTATCCTGATACCCGCCAGCGCCAGCCGCGCCGAACGTGCCGCCGCTGAACAGGCCGCCGCCCGCCCCCCAGCTGAGGTCGGACTTGCGATAATAGCCTTCGACCAGGGCTTCTTCCTCGGTCGTGCGGGCGTTGACGACGGACAGCGTCACGTTGGCTTCGCCCTTCTTGATGCTGATTCCGCCAGCGATCGCGCCCGCCGCACGGCCAAACAGCCCGCCGCCGATCCCGCCGAGCAGGCCGCCGACGGCATTGCCGCCTGAATTGCGGTTGGCCGAGACGATATCGGGTTCAAGGAAATAGTCCGCCGCCTTGACCTGACCCTTGCCGAGGTTCGATCCGGACTGCAGCTCGCCATTGTCGGCCATCGCCCGCTCCATCGCGCGGCTACCCATCGAGCGGCCGCGGTTGACCAGCGTGAAGCAGCCGGACTTCTGCACGAACACTTTCAGGATCGCCTCAGGGCTGCCCAGATTGAATTCGCGCCACCACTGGTTGTCGGGTTCGACGATCGCGATCGCGCCCAGCTTGCGGGTGCAAACTGGAATTTCGCGAGTGCCGTTGGCCTGGGCTTGCCGCCCGGAGGAACCCTTTTCCTTCGCAGCGAAAGCGGGGGAACCGGTGGCGAGCAGCGCCAGCGCAATGGCGCTGGCAATGGTTTTGCGCATGAAAATCTCCATCATCCCTGCGGACGGTGCCCGGTTGGGCTTACCCCCCCTGTGGTCCTGGGCGCGACCCAGCCGATGAATTATAAGCACGATTTCCCGGCTTGGCTTGCACATTCGCGCCAGCCCGGAACAGCAAAGAGTCAGACCGGCAGGTTGTCGATCAGCCGGGTGGAACCGATCCGTGCCGCCACAAACAGCCGTCCGGCCTCCGCTCCCGGACCAGCCTGCAAGGCGATGCTATCCGCGCCGCGCACTTCGGCATAATCGACCGTGTGAAACCCGCCCGCCAGCAATTCGCCGCGCAGCGCGGCCAGCGCCGCGGCATAGTCCGCGCCGCCCCGCATCGCCGCGATGGCCGCCTGCATCGCGCGCGGCAGGCACGCGGCCTGCGCGCGCTGGGCAGGGTCGAGATAGGCGTTGCGCGAACTCATCGCCAGACCATCCGCCTCGCGCACGGTGGGCACGCCGATGATTCCATCGACATGCGGCGCGGTCAGGTCCAGATCGCGCGCCATCCGCCGGATCACGGCCAGCTGCTGCCAGTCCTTTTCGCCGAACAGCGCGCAGTCCGGGCGGACCTGGTTGAACAGCTTGCACACCACGGTCGCCACACCGTCGAAATGCCCCGGCCGCGCCGCACCGCACAGTCCGGCGCTGACGCCATCGACCGAAATGTTGGTGGCATAGCCAGCCGGATACATCGCCTCTGCCGTCGGCGCCCACAACAGACTGACGCCTTCGGCTTGCAGCAGCGCAGAATCGCGCGCCAGCTGGCGGGGATAGGCGTCCAGATCCTCGTTCGGGCCGAACTGGCGGGGGTTCACGAAGATCGAAACGGCCACGTGCGCGGCGTGCTTGCGGGCTTCGCGCACCAGCGTCAGATGCCCGTCGTGCAGCGCACCCATCGTCGGCACCAGCGCCAGCGGACCATCGACCTTGAGGGCATCGACCGCACTGCGCAGTGGAACAAGCTGGCTGATCGTTTGCACGCACGATTCCCCTTGGATAAAGCAGGTCTGAACAGCGCCCTTGCCGCAGGCAGGCGTTCGCAGCAACCTTTGAAAAGCCGGGAAACCCACGTGTCAAACGCCCCCTCCGCGTCCAGTGCCAATGCGCCGCATCGAATCGTGTTCGCCAATGAAAAGGGCGGGACGGGCAAATCGACCACCGCGGTCCATGTCGCCATCGCGCTGGCCTATCAGGGGGCGCGCGTCGCGGCGATCGACCTCGATCCGCGCCAGCGCACGCTGCACCGCTATCTCGAAAACCGCGCCGAGACCGAGCGGCGGCGTGAGATCACCCTGCCCAATGCGCAGTTCGCCGTATTCACCGGCACCACGGTCGAGGAGCTGGACGCGCTGACCGCGCAACTTGGCGCAGAGGCCGATTTCCTGATCTTCGACACCCCCGGCCGCGACGACGAATTCGCCCGCCACGTGGCGACCGGCGCGGACACGCTGGTGACGCCGCTGAATGACAGCTTCGTCGATTTCGACCTGATCGGGCAGGTCGATGCCGAAACGTTCAAGGTCCGCCGCCTGTCGTTCTATGCCGAGCTGATCTGGGAAGCGCGCAAGAAGCGGGCGATGGCGACGATCAAGGACAAGAAGCGCGAGATGGACTGGGTGGTGGTGCGCAACCGCACCCAGCATACCGAAGCGCGCAACATGCGCCGCCTGGACAATGCGCTGACCGAACTGTCCAAGCGCGTTGGTTTCCGCGTCGCCAATGGCCTGTCCGAACGCGTGATCTTTCGCGAATTGTTCCCCTCTGGCCTGACCCTGCTCGACAAGGGCCATCTGGGCGAACTGGGGACCAGCCATCTGGTCGCCCGCCAGGAGCTGCGCGCGCTGCTGCAAGGGCTGAACCTGCCGATGCCACGCACCCCCCAGCCGGAACTGGTGCTGGCGGGCGCGCCGGCCTCAGCGGCCTGACCCGGCATGGGCCGGATTATCCTGATCGCGGTGCTGGCCTGCCTCGCTTGCCGGATTTTTACCGGCAAATGGCCCTGGCAGTTGTGGCGCGCATCGGAACGCGGCCAGAAGGAAGCGCAGGCCCGCGCGCTGCTGGGGGTGGAACGGTCTGCCGCGCGTGAGGCGATCATCGATGCTCACCGGCGGCTGATCACCCGCGTTCACCCGGATCGCGGCGGCACCAGCGAACAGGTCCACGCCGCCAACGCCGCGCGTGACGTGTTGCTCGACCGGATCGACCGGCAGGCCCTTGATTGACCATGGCGCACCGGTTCCACCGCTCGATCCTGCGTGAATACGACGTGCGCGGCGTGGTGGGGGAAACGCTGGGGCCGGACGACGCCCACGCCATCGGACGCAGCTTTGCCACGATGGTACGGCGCACGGGCGGCCGCGCAGTGGCGGTTGGCCGCGATGGGCGCATCAGTTCGCCCGAACTGGAAGCAGCCCTGGTCGCCGGACTGACCGCCAGCGGCGCGGACGTCGTGCAGATCGGGCTGGGACCAACCCCGATGCTGTATTACGCCGAAGCCACGTTACCAGCTGTGCAGGGCGGCATTCAGGTAACCGGCAGCCATAATCCCGCCGATCACAATGGCTTCAAGATAGTACATGAAGGCCTTCCGGTGTTCGGAGACGAGCTTCAGCAGCTTGGCCGAATGGCCGCTGCGGGCGACTGGCAGGAAGGAATGGGCCGCGTTGAGCAGCGCGATGTCCTCGGCGCTTATGTCGACCGGCTGGCTGCCGGACTCGCCGGGATCGACCACGCTGCGCTGGCTACGCTTCGGATCGGCTGGGATGCGGGTAATGGGGCCGCCGGTCCCGCGATTGAATGTTTGACGCGGAAACTGCCCGGCGAACATCATCTGCTTTTCACCCAGGTGGACGGGACGTTCCCGAACCACCATCCGGACCCCACGGTAGAGCGCAATCTGGACGATCTGCGCGCGCTGGTCGCGGCCAAGTCACTCCATTTTGGCGTGGCTTTCGATGGTGACGGCGATCGGATCGGGGCGGTCGACAGCACCGGCCGGGTAATCTGGGGGGACCAGTTGCTGATGATCTATGCCGAAGACCTCCTGCAACGCCTGCCAGGGTCCACGATTGTCGCGGATGTGAAGGCTTCCGGTGTCTTATTCGACCGGATCGCAACATTGGGAGGCCGGCCGCATATGTGGAAAACCGGACACAGCCTGATTAAATCCGAAATGAAACGGATTGCTGCCCCTCTGGGCGGGGAGATGACCGGCCATGTCTGTTTTGCCGATGATTTTTACGGGTTTGACGATGCGCTTTACGCCGCCGTCCGGCTGATCGCCGCATCGGTCCGGCTGGGACGGTCCGTTACGCAGCTGCGCGATGCGATCCCCGCCGTCGTCAACACGCCCGAATTGCGATTCAAAGTCGACGATCTGCGCAAGTTCCCCGTGGTGGATGAAGTCCGCGAACGGCTGGAGCGTGCAGGCGCAGACGTCAACCCGATCGACGGGGTCCGGGTGACCACGCCCGATGGCTGGTGGCTGCTGCGCGCATCGAACACGCAGGATGTGCTGGTGGTCCGCGCCGAAAGCGGCGACGCGGCCGGGCTGGGACGGCTGCTGGCCGAAGTGGATGCGCAGCTGGCGCTGTCCGGCGTGTCCCGCGGGCCGCAAATCGATCATTAGAGCAGCAGCGGCAGCGTCCCCAGCGCGGCAATGCAGCTCGCCGCCAGCACCGCAGCCCCCGGCCACGCCCGGTGCCACCCGGCCATGCCCAGTGCGGCCCCGGCCTTGAACAGGGTGTTGAGCAGGATTGGCGGCATCAGCACCAGCGCGGCGGTGTGCGGCGCAAGCGCCCCGACCGGCAGGTGCCCCATGGTGATGATCGCCGAATCGACGTCGACCATCCCGGACAGTGCCAGAACAGTCGCCAGACCGGCATTGCCATAGCGTTCCAGCACCCAGTGCGAGACCGCGCTGAGCACCATGACCAGCACCATCAGCACCAGCGCGGGCTTGATCGCGAACGGGTTGCGCAAGCTGGGGGCGACATTGCCGCTGCCCGCGCCATCCTGGCGTCGGCGGATCAGCACGGCTGTGCCGATCAGGCTGACCACCATGCCCGGCACCGCCCACAGCATCAGCATTGGCAGGGCAAATCCGGCCAGCGCGCCGGTCAATACGATCACCCGCGCGAACATCACGGCGGATGCCAGCGCAACCCCGGCGTTGAGCACGGCGGCGTCACCATCGCCGCTGCGCAAGCGCCCCGCCAGCGCTGCGGTCACGGCAGTTGAGGACACCATTGACCCGGCCGCCGCCGTCGCCAGTGTCGCCTGCGATGCGCCCAGCCGTTTGGCCGCAACATATCCCGCCAGCGAAAATCCGCAGACCAGCACCACCACCAGCCACAATTCCCGCGGTCGCCAGGCGTCATAAGGTCCGAACGGCGTGTTGGGCAGCAGCGGCAAAATCACCAGCGCGATCAGCGCGAACCGGGCGATTGCCAGCATCTCGCCCTCGTCGAGGGCCGCCACCCAATCGTGCAGCTGGTGGCGCATCGCCAGAACCAGCACCATCACCCCGGTCGCGGCGCTGGCCAGGGCAAAGTTGCCGCTGCCCGCCACGAATCCGAATGCCATGGTCAAAAGGCCAACCATGCTGGCTGTCCCGCTGACCGACGGCCCGCGCTGGGTGCTGCGCCAGTATCCAATCACCACGAGTGCCGCCGTGGCCGCCAGCAACACCGTGGCCAGCCCCTCTGCGCGTGCCTGCAACGTGCCGGCGATGCCGCCTGCCAGCCCGATCAGGCCGAACGTGCGAATCCCGGCAAAGCGCTTGCCGTCCTGCGAGGCGCGCAAGGCCCAGCCCCGCTGGATGCCGACCAGCAAGCCAAGCGCCAACGCCAGACCGAGCGCTGCCGGGGCTGGGTCATCAAGCAGGGTGGCAATCTCCATCCAATGCTGATGGCAGGCGCAGCCCTGTGATGGAAGGGCGTTTACGGCATTGCCGACCAGCCCGCCGCACGGCGGTTGCGCGATTGGCACGGCCCCGGCAGGGTGGACTTGCCATCTTCGCACTCGGAAGCCTTGTCCACTGCATGTCCGCGACCGCACCTCCTGCCCTGCTGGCCGACTGGTTTGCGGCGCGTGGCTGGCGCGTGCGGCGGCACCAGCTGGACATGCTGGCTGCCGCAGACGCCCTGCGCCACGCCCTGCTGGTGGCCGATACCGGCGCGGGCAAGACGCTCGCCGGGTTTCTGCCGACGCTGGCGGCGTTCTGCCCCGAACGGCTGGACGGTGCGCCGCCGCCTGATGGCCTGCACACGCTGTATGTTTCGCCATTGAAAGCGCTCGCACACGATGTGCAGCGCAACCTGATGACGCCGATTGCCGAACTGTGCCTGCCGATCCGGGTTGAAACCCGCAGCGGCGATACCCCGTCCGATCGCAAGGCCCGCCAGCGCGCCAATCCGCCGCATATCCTGCTGACCACGCCCGAATCGCTGTCCTTGCTGCTGAGCTATCCCGAAAGCGCAGTGATGTTCGGCAGCCTGAAGCGGGTGGTGATCGACGAGGTGCATGCCTTTGCCACCGGCAAGCGCGGCGATCTGCTCGCGCTCGCGCTGGCACGGCTGCAAACGCTGGCACCGGCGATGCGCCGGACCGCACTGTCAGCGACCGTGGCCGATCCCGATGCCTTCCGCGGCTGGCTGGCCCCCGGCGGCGATGCGGACGACGTGACCCTGGTCGAAGGGGAGCCGGGCGCGCCGCCGGAACTGGCGATACTGCTGCCGGACGATGCCCGCGTGCCGTGGGGCGGTCACGCCGCTGCATGGGCGGTGCCGCAGTTGTATCAGGCGATTCGCGACAACCGGACCACGCTGGTGTTCTGCAACACCCGGTTCCTGGCCGAACTGATCTTCAAACTGCTCTGGGACGTGAACGACGATCACCTGCCGATCGGAATTCACCACGGCTCCCTTTCCAAAGAGGCGCGGCGCAAGGTCGAAACCGCGATGGCGGAAGGGCGGCTGCGCGCGCTGGTGGCAACGGCCAGTCTCGATCTGGGGGTGGACTGGGGCGATGTCGATCTGGTGGTGCAGATGGGCGCGCCGAAAGGGTCATCCCGGCTGCTCCAGCGGATCGGGCGCGCCAATCACCGGCTCGACTGCCCCAGCCGGGCGCTGCTTGCTCCCGGCAACCGGTTCGAGTTTCTGGAGGCGATGGCCGCGCAGGATGCGGTTGAAGCGGGGCAGCGCGACGGCGAGGGATTTCGCCCCGGCGGGCTGGATGTGCTCGCGCAGCATGTCATGGCAACGGCCTGCGCCGGACCATTTGACGGCGCAGCCCTGCTGGCCGAAGTGCAGTCGGCATCGGCCTATCGCTGGATCGACGCGGCGCGGTGGGAGCGGGTGCTGAACTTTGTCGCGACCGGCGGCTATGCGCTGAAAGCCTATGACCGGTTTCAGCGGATCGTTTGCGGGCGGGACGGGTTGTGGCGGCTGACCCACCCGGATCATGCTGCACGCTATCGGCTGAACGCGGGTATCATCCTCGACAGCGAGATGCTGGACGTGCGGTTCCGCAACGGTCGCGCGCTAGGGCGGGTGGAGGAAGGCTTTGCGGCCAGCCTCTCACCGGGATCGACCTTCCGGTTTGCGGGACTGGACCTTGAAGTAGAGGCCATGCGCGAGACCGAACTGGTGGTTCGCGCGGCCCGGAAAACGGGGCAGATACCCAGCTACATGGGTGCGCGCATGCCGCTGACGACGCATCTTGCCGACCGGGTTCAGGCGATGCTCGCCGACCGGCCCGGTTGGGCGCGGTTTCCCGACGATGTGCGCGAATGGCTGGAAGTGCAGGACTGGCGTTCGCAGCTGCCCGAGCCCGGAAAATTGCTGGTTGAAAGCTTTCCGGACAGGGACCGGCACTACACGGTGTTCTACACCTTCGAAGGCTGGCCGGCCCATCAGTCGCTGGCGATGCTGGTGACCCGGCGGATGGAAGATCGCGGACTGGGTCCGCTGGGGTTCGTCGCCAACGATTACGGCTTTGCGGTCTGGAGCACGCGGCCGATCAGCGATCCCGGCGCGCTGCTGTCCCCCGATATCCTGACGGCTGAATTCGTCGATTGGGTGCAGGACAGCTACTTGCTGCGCCGCGCCTTCCGCGAAGTCGCGGTGATTGCCGGACTGGTGGAACGGTATCATCCGGGCAAGCGCAAGAGCGGGCGGCAAGTGACCTTCTCGACCGACCTGATCTACGATGTGCTGCGCAAATATGAGCCGGACCACGTGTTGATCGAGGCAGCCTGGGCGGACGCGCGCGAACGCATGACCGATGTCGGGCGATTGAGCGGGGTGCTGAACCGCGCTGCATCCCAGCTTTGCCACGTCGTGCTGGACCGGGTGAGCCCGCTGGCCGTTCCGCTGCTGGTGATGATCGGCCGCGAAAGCCTGCCCCAGGGCAGCGCGGATGAGGATTTGCTGATCGAAGCCGAAGGCCTGGCGGCGCGAGCCATGTCGCTTGAAGATGACGGGCCTGGGCAGGCGGTCGATCACTGGCCGGATGGCGACTGATCCGCAATCAGCACAAAAAAGGGGGCGGATCGCTCCGCCCCCGATTTATCGGTCGATCAAGCCGCTCGCGGCTTAATTGCCTTCCGGCGCATTTTCCGGCTTGCTGAATTCCGAGAACTGTTCGTTCCCGACGAAGCCGAATGCCGTCACGCCCGAACCCTTGATGATGTTCAGCACGTTGGCCGATGTTTCATACGGGGCCTGGGGGTCAGGCTGGAACTGCAGTTCCGGCTCCGGCTTGATCGCCAGAGTGGCCTGCAACAATGTCACCAGCTGACCGGTGTTGATTGCAGCACCGTTCCAAAGGATTTCACTGTTCGGCATGATCACGAGCTTGTTCTTCTGGCGTTCGATCGGAACGTCCGGAGTGACAGGCTGCGGCGAGGGCAGATCGATATTGATCGCGTGGGTCGCCACGGGGATGGTGATGATGAACATGATGAGCAGAACGAGCATGACGTCGATAAGCGGCGTCGTGTTCATTTCCATCATCGGTTCGCCATCATCGCTGCCGGCTGACATTGACATGGTTTTGCTCCTAAATTCTGGTCAGGCCGGGCTTAGCCGTTCGGATCAACCGGGGTCGAAATGAACCCGACGGTCGGATAGCCGGAGATCTGCACGTTATAGATCGCACCAGCCACGCAGCGCCACGGGGCGCTGACGTCACCACGAATGTGCACTTCCGGAATCAGTTCCGGATTGTCGCGCAGCGCTTCGGGACCGCCAGCACGCTTCACGATGCTGTCGAGCCGCTTGAAGGCCTGATCACGTAGCTCGTTCGAATCGACCGCCGTGATGTTGTTGAAATAGATCCGGCAATCACCGCCCAGATACGCCCCTTCGAAGCCCGGATCACCGGCGCTGCGACCGGCAGCATCGGTGGTGCTCACGGTCAGGAGCAGGTTTTCGACCTTGTCCTTGGACTCCGCCGAGACGATGACGGGGATCTTCAGCTTCTGGATCGTCTGGATCGCGACCGGAACCGCGATGAGGAAGATGATCAGAAGCACCAGCATCACGTCCACAAGGGGCGTGGTGTTGATGTCCGACATCGGCTTCTCATCGCCGCCGGCGCCGCCTACTGACATCGCCATGTGTTACATCCTATTCTAACGTTTCCCCCGCCCGCAGATCGATCGGCTGATCGGTTGCCGCGGGCCGGTTGGAACCGCCGCCGGGTGGGGCCAACCCCACACCGGCGCCGGGTTGGCGACTTCAGGCCTTGGCAGCCGGAGCAGCAGGCTTCGCAGCCGCGGCCGGAGCAGCGGTTACGGCCGGCTTGACCGCACCCTTCGAGTTGATGTTCGCGAGCACGTCGGTCGAGAAGCCCGAAAGCAGTTCGGCGATGCGCTTGTTGCGAGCCTGGAGGTAGTTGTAGGCAAGCACGGCCGGAACGGCGACGAGCAGACCCAGCGCGGTCATGATCAGTGCTTCACCGACCGGGCCAGCGACCTTATCGATCGAAGCCGAACCGGCGATGCCGATGGCGATCAGCGCGCGGTAGATGCCGACCACGGTGCCGAACAGACCGATGAACGGCGAGGTTGCACCAACGGTGGCAAGGAACGGCAGGCCGGTGGCCAGACGCGAGTTGATGTTCGCTTCCGAACGGGCGAGCGAGCCGTGCAGCCAGTCATGGGCTTCCAGGGCATCGGTCATCTTGCCGTGGGCTTCTTCAGCGGCCAGACCATCGTCGACCACCTGGCGCCAGGCGCTGTTCTTGTCGAGCTTGGCCGCACCCGTCTTCAGATCGGGAGCCTTCCAGAAGGCGGCTTTCAGTTCGTTGTACTGCTTCAGCACCTTGGACTGTTCAATCCACTTGGTGAACAGGATGAAGAACGAACCGAACGACATCACGCCCAGAATGATGACGGTGGCGTATGCGATGAAACCGCCCTGTTCCAGGGCTTCGGCGAAGCCGAACTTGTTCTGCGGAGCAGCCGCGTCTGCAGCAGCGGCCAGAAGGTCAACGATAAACATGCGATAGTCCTCTCAGAGAAGAATGGTGTCTGGAAAAACCCGGCTCAGCCAGCCGAGCGGTCAATGTGAATCAATCTTTCGGGATCACCCAGCGGACGCGGTTCGAGTAGCTGCCCGAAGTCGGGTTGCCATCGCCGTCGGTTGCGGGATTGAACCGCGCGCGACGCGTCACGTTCGAGCAGGTGGCAGCGTCAAGATCGTCGCTCCCGCTGGAACCGGTGATATCGCAGCTGGTAACACGGCCATCGGCCCCGACCGTTACGCGGAAGCTGGTAGTGCCTTCGCGTTCTTCACGCAGCGCGCGAGTCGGGTAATCGTTGGTCGTCGCCCAGTTTGCCGGATTGCCCCTGGGCGAAGCCGACTTGGGCTGCACCCGCGGCGGCGGCGGAGCCACCGGAGCAGGCGGAGCCAGCACCGGCACGATAACAGGCGGCGGCGGCGGAGCCGTCACCACAGTCGTGATCGGCGGCGGAGCCACACTCACATTGATCTTCGGCGGCGGAGCCACGATCGGGGGAGGCGCTGCCTGCTGTTTAGGCGGTGGCGGCGGCTCTTCCTTCTTCGGCTCTTCCTTCTTAATGTCGACGGTCGTTACCTTTTTCACCACTTGGCGAATGCCTTCATAGGCAAGCCCCGTCACCAGCGCATAGCCGACGACGACGTGGATCAAGGCAACGATGACAAATGCGGTAACCTTGTTACCGCTCATCTCCTGGTCAGCGTAAGCCATTCAGACGGATCACTCCTAACAGTCCCCCCGGGCCAAGACCCGGACCTAACGCCCGAACCCACTGACGGATTCGGCCGCTCAAAACTTAACTACCACCCTGCGGATCAATCCGGGAAACCACATCGACGCCCGACGCCGACTTGGCCAGATCGCGGGCATTTTTTGTTTATAAGCCCGGTTTTCCGTGTGCTTTAACCGCGAGGCGGCAAGCGCGCAACGCTTTATCCATTAACGGCCGATTCAAGTGTGTTAATGTCTCATTTCATACAAAGACCCCCGGGAATCCGTTTCCTAGTGGGGTAATCGCCCCGTCACGTACTGGAACTTGACCGAAGATGCCCACGCTTACCAGCACTTTTGCCCAGATTCTCGCACTTGCTTCGGCTGCGGCGGCAATTGCCCCCGCCGTGGCCGATTCGCGGCCAGCGATACCAGTGCTGCCCGCACCGACTTACGCCGATCTGGCGGACCTTGCCGACGGCGCTCCGCTGGTCATCCGGGTCCAGCCGCGCAAACTGGCCGCAGTCGAACCGGAACGCGCACGCGGCGTGCGCGCCGGGTGGGGCCGGTTCTATGTCGAAGGCCGGGTCGAGGCTCTGGTCAGCGGGCGCGGCCTGATGGGTGAGCAGGTGCGCTATCTGGTCGACCTGCCGCTGGACGCCAAGGGCAAGCCCCCGGCGATCCGGAAGAAAAGCGTGGTGATCTTTGCCCGGACGGTCGCCGGGCGGCCCGGTGAACTGCAACTGGTCGCGCCGGACGGGCAATTGCTGTGGGACACCGCGCTGGATGCCCGGCTGCGCAGCGTGCTGGGCGAATTGCTGTCGCCGGGCGCACCGCAGCGGATAACCGGGGTGCGCGAAGCGATCCACGTTACCGGCACACTGGCCGGGGAAGGCGAGACGCAGGTGTTCCTGTCGACTGCCAGCGGCGACCCCGCCGCCGCCACGATTGCGCGCACGCCGGGCCAGCCCGCGCGGATCAGCGTGTCGTTTTCCGAACTGGTCGGCACGGACGGCGGCACACCGCCGCGCGATTCGCTGGCGTGGTACCGGCTGGCGTGCTTCCTGGCCCCCGGCCTGCCGGCGGGAGCCAGCATTTCCGGCGGCGCGGCCGACCGCGCTGCCGCCAGCGCCGATTACCGCGCCTTGCTTGAACGGCTTGGCCCCTGCCCGCGCACGCGGAAATAATCAGCCCGCGTACGCGGAAATAGCAGCTGCCCAGGCACAACTGGCTTTCCAAGCGCGCCGGGGCTTGGCATGGGCGCGCCAACACCGGACCAGTATTGCGCCGGACCAGTATCTAAGGGGGCATCATGGCCGAACCGCTTCGTATCGCACTTGCAGGACTGGGCACGGTCGGGGCCGGGGTCATCCGCCTGGTGGAGGCCAACGCCGCGCTGATCGCGCGCCGCGCGGGCCGTCCGTTGCAGATTACCGCAGTCAGCGCGCGCGATCGCAACAAGGATCGCGGCGTCGACCTCTCACCTTATGCCTGGGTCGATGACATGGTCATCCTGGGCGAGCGCGACGATGTCGACGTCGTGGTCGAACTGGTCGGCGGGTCTGACGGCCCGGCACTGGCGCTGGCGCGCACCACGTTCGAGGCAGGCAAATCGCTGGTCACCGCAAACAAGGCGATGATCGCGCACCACGGGCTGGAACTGGCCGCCAAGGCCGAAGCTGCCAAAGTCGGGCTGAAGTTCGAAGCGGCGGTCGCGGGCGGTATCCCGGTGATCAAGGGTCTGCGCGAAGGGGCCGCGGCGAACGAGATCGAGCGGGTTTACGGCATTCTCAACGGCACCTGCAATTTCATCCTGTCCACCATGGAGGATACCGGCCGCGATTTCGCCGATGTCCTGGCCGAAGCGCAGGCCAAGGGCTTTGCCGAGGCAGACCCTGCGTTTGACATCGAGGGGACCGACGCCGCCCACAAGCTGTCGATCCTGGCGGCAATCTCGTTCGGGGCGCAGGTCGATTTCGCGTCGGTCGAAACCGCCGGAATCACCCGGCTGCGCGCGGCGGATATCGCCCAGGCCGACGCGCTGGGCTTTGTCATCCGGCTGATCGGGATGGCCGACACCGAGGCACACGGCAGCACTCACCACCTGTTCCAGCGCGTTCAGCCGCACCTGGTGCCGTTTGATCATCCGCTGGCGCATGTCGATGGCGCAACCAACGCCGTGGTCGCCGAAGGCAACTTCTCTGGCCGCCTGCTGTTCCAGGGTGCCGGTGCGGGCGATGGCCCCACCGCCAGTGCGGTAGTGGCCGATCTGATCGATCTGGCGCGCGGCGAAATCGGGGCGCCGTTCTCGGTCCCCGTCGCGGAGCTGGAGGCAATGCCGCGCGCGGAAACCGGCCACCGGCTGGGCCGGTCCTACTTGCGCTTCATGGTTGCCGACCGGCCCGGCGTGCTGGCCGAAATCACCGCCGCGCTGCGTGACGCGGGCGTTTCGATCGAGAGCCTGATCCAGAAGGGCCGGGCGGGCGATGCCGGGGCAGTGATGGTGTCGATGGTCACCCACGAAGGCCCCGAGCGCGCCGTGGCCGAGGCGATTCGCCTGCTCGACGGGTCCGAAAGCCTGACCGAGCCGCCGCTGGTGCTGCACTTGCTGGGCGATTGATCCGCCGTCAGGGTGCCGGAATCTCGCCCTTGGCGATGCGGTCGGCGTCTGATCCTTCAGGGGCCTGTGGCAACTGGCTGACGTCCACGACGTAGACTGGCGGCGGTGCCCAGCCGCCGACCACACAGCCCGGCTGGCCCCGGCACGAGCCGCGATCGAGTTGCGGTGCGCGCATCACGTCGGCGTCGCGGGCGTGGCGCGCCTCCCGCGAATTGGGATCGGATTCAGCGGTTGATGGCACGCGCAAGTCTTCTCCGCGATCAACGCAGACCACGATCTCTCCATCGGCCGAACGGCGGCACCGGTCGCGCGGATCGCGCACGCCATACGCGGCGCGGGCCGAATCGAGCATTTCCGCTACTCGCTGATCGACGCTGTCCGGCTGGACTGGCTCAGCCGGCGACTGGGCGCGCGACTCGGCCGGGATCAGTGCCGCCCATACCGCGATCATCACCAGACCCTGATTGCGCACTGTTCACCCCACCAAAAGTAATGGCAGTCACAAGCGCACCGGGCGGTTAATCGCCGCTGAACCGCGCTGCGTAACGGCGGCCCACTCGACAAGCCCGCGTCCGCTGTTTAAGCGCTGTCGCGACTTACGTTTTCAACGGAACCACACCACATGAGCAAGACTTCTGCCACGCCGCCCAGCGATGTCCTCGACCGCGTCCTCGTTATGGAAATGGTCCGGGTAACCGAAGCGGCGGCGATTGCGGCATCGGCACTGGTTGGCCGGGGCGATGAAAAGGCGGCTGACGCTGCGGCAGTCGAAGCGATGCGCAAGGCATTTGACGGGCTCCCCATCGACGGCACCGTGGTGATCGGCGAAGGTGAGCGCGACGAAGCGCCGATGCTGTATATCGGGGAAAAGGTTGGCGGTGCGCAGGGCACCGGGCCGAAGATCGACATTGCGCTCGATCCGCTGGAAGGCACCACGATCACGGCCAAGGCCGGCCCGAACGCGCTGGCCGTGCTGGCCTGCGCCGAAGAAGGCAACCTGCTCAACGCGCCGGACGTCTATATGGACAAGCTGGCGGTTGGCCCCGGCTATCCCGACGGGATCATCGATCTCAACAAGTCGCCGACCGAGAACGTCAGGGCCGTGGCTGCGGCCAAGGGTGTGGAGCCGCACGAAATCATCGTCTGCGTGCTCGATCGCCCGCGCCATGCCGACCTGATCGCGGAACTGCGCAGCCTGGGCTGCGGCGTGGTGCTGATCGGCGACGGCGACGTGGCGGGCGTGATCGCGGTGACCAACGAGGACACCACGATCGACCTTTACATGGGTTCGGGCGGAGCGCCGGAAGGCGTGCTGGCCGCAGCCGCGCTGCGCTGCGTCGGCGGCCAGTTCAACGGCCGCCTGCTGTTCCGCAACGACGACGAACGCCAGCGCGCCTACAAGTGGGGCATCACCGATCTCAACAAGATCTACACCCGCGACGAACTGGCCAAGGGCGATTGCATCTTTGCCGCCACCGGGGTGACCGACGGCTCGCTGCTGGACGGGGTGCGGCACCGCAAGGACGGCACCATGACCACGCACACCGTGGTGATGCGCGCCAGCTCCGGCACGGTCCGCTGGGTCAAGGGTGAGCACCGCAAGTCGCGCTGATCCCCAAAAAGTCTGCGCCGCGATATTGCATTCGCGCCCTGCTTCACTAGAGCCGGGCGCGGGTGCTTTGGCGTGTAGAGGGACAGCGCAATGAAGATCATGGCCGGCAACAGCAATCTGCCTTTGGCCCGGGCGGTCGCCGCCTATCTGGAATTGCCGCTGACCGACGCCAGCGTCCGCCGCTTTGCCGACGATGAAGTGTTCGTCGAAATCCACGAGAACGTGCGCGGCGAAGACGTGTTCGTCGTCCAGTCGACCAGCTTTCCGACCAATGACAACCTGATGGAACTGCTGATCTGCATCGATGCGCTGCGCCGTGCATCAGCCAAGCGGATCACGGCGGTCGTCCCCTATTTCGGCTATGCCCGGCAGGACCGCAAACCCGGCCCGCGCACGCCGATTTCGGCCAAGCTGGTGGCCAACCTGATTACCACGGCCGGGGCCGACCGCGTGCTGGCGGTCGATCTGCACGCCGGGCAGATCCAGGGCTTTTTCGACATTCCGACCGACAACCTGTTCGCCGCACCGGTGATGGCGGCCGATGTGCAGGCCCGGTATGGCGGAGAGGCGCTGATGGTCGTCTCGCCCGACGTTGGGGGCGTGGTCCGCGCCCGGTCGCTGGCCAAGCGGCTGGACAATGCCCCGCTGGCGATCGTTGACAAACGCCGCGACAAGCCCGGTCAGTCCGAAGTGATGAACATCATCGGTGACGTGCAGGGCCGCGCCTGCATCCTGATCGACGATATCATCGATTCGGGCGGCACGCTGTGCAACGCGGCGCAGGCACTGATGGAAGCGGGCGCGGCCAGCGTCACCGCCTATCTCAGCCACGGCGTCCTGTCGGGCAGCGCGGTTGAGCGGGTGAGCAAGTCGGCGCTGAAGGAACTGGTGATCACCGACACCATCCAGCCGACCGAAGCGACCCAGAACTCCGACCGCATCCGGGTGCTCTCAGTCGCGCCGCTGATCGGTGAGGCAATCCGCCGGATCGCCGACGAAAGCTCGGTTTCGAGCCTGTTCGACTGATGAACCTGACCGCTGACATCGCGCTCGCCCATCGCCTGGCCGATGCTGCGCGGGCCGCGATCCGGCCCCATTTCCGCAGCGGGCTGGCGGCGGAGCGCAAGGGCGATGCGACCCCGGTGACACTGGCAGATCGCGCCGCCGAAGAGGCGATGCGGGCGATTCTGGTGGCCGAAGCCCCGGATGATGCGATCCATGGCGAGGAGTTCGGGGCCACCAATGGCACTTCGGGCCGAACCTGGGTGCTTGACCCGATTGATGGCACTGCCGCCTTTCTGGCTGGCCGGCCGCTGTTCGGCACGCTGATTGCGCTGGTGGTCGAAGGCTGGCCGGTGCTGGGCGTGCTCGATCAGGTGATCCTGGATGAACGCTGGCTGGGGGTGACGGGCAAGCCGACCACGCTGAACGGCCAGCCGGTCCGGACCCGGCCCTGCGCCGCGCTGGCCGACGCCACCCTGGCGACCACCGGGCCGCACTATTTCGACAGCCATGACGGCGAACACTTCATGGGACTGGCCGCGACGACCGACCACAAGCGGATGGTGATGGGCGGCGATTGCTACAACTACGCGATGCTCGCGTCAGGCCATCTGGACCTGGTGTGCGAGGCGAACCTCAAGCTGCACGACTATGCCGCGCTGGTCCCGATCGTCGAAGGCGCGGGCGGCACGATGTGCGACTGGAACGGCGATCCGCTTCACGCCGCCAGCGATGGCCGCGTGCTGGCGCTGGGCGATCCGGCCCGACTGGAAGACGTGATCGAAGCGCTCGCCTGCCAGCATTGAACCCGATAGCCCTTCCCCGGTGGGGAAGGGTTGGGATGGGGGTTTCCCGCCCTCGCAAGGTTAGGCCCCCACCCCCAGCCCCTCCGCGCTGGAGAGGGGTGACCACCGTGCATTGCGAGGCAAGGCCTGTTCTTACGCCAGCGCCGCCTTCACGAAGTCGGCCGCGCGCTCGCCGATCATGATCGAGGGCGCGTTGGTGTTGCCAGAGATCAACCGCGGCATGATCGAGGCATCGGCCAACCACAGCCCGTCCAGCCCGCGCGCCTTCAGCGTCGGATCGACCACGCTGTCCTCATCCCCGCCCATCCGGCAGGTGCCGACCGGGTGATAAACCGTGTCGGCGCGGCTGCGGATCAGGTGATCGAGCGCGGCATCATCGTTCAGGTCGATCGGATAGCGGTCCTTCGGCGCGTAATCGCTGACCGGCGGCGCATCGACGATGCGGTGCATCAGCCGCACGCCCCGGCGCAGCGTGGCGATATCGCGCGGATCGTCGAGGAAGTTGGGATCGATCGCGGGCGCTGCCGCCGGATCGCTGGAGGCCAGCCGCACGGTCCCCCGGCTTTCCGGGCGCAGCACGCAGGCGTGGCAGGAAAAGCCGTGACCATGGACCGAAGTCCGCCCGTGGTCTTCCAGCATCGCGGGCACGAAATGGAACTGGATATCGGGCGCGGGCAGATCGGGCGAGGAACGCCAGAAGCCGCCGGCTTCGGCAAAGGGCGTGGTCATCATGCCGGTGCGGTTGACGCGGTGCTGGACAATCGCCTTGAGCATCTTCCACGCGCCCGTCAGGCTGTCACCGATGAAGTCGGTCGACTGGGTTTGCCAGCTCGACACATAGTCGATGTGGTCCTGCAAGTCAGACCCGACCGCATCGCGGTGAACCGATACGGGGATGCCGTGTTCGGTCAGGTGCCGGGCCGGGCCGATGCCGGACAGCATCAGGATCTGCGGGCTGCCGAACGCCCCGGCGGACAGGACCACCCCGCCGCGCGCGCGCAGCACTTCGGACCGTCCGTCAAACCGCACCGCCACGCCCGTGACGCGGCCCTGCTCGATCACCAGTCGCTCGACCAGCGCTCCGGTGCGGATCGCCAGGTTGGGCCGCGGCGAGAGATAGGCCCGCGCCGCCGTCCAGCGTTCGCCGCCTTTCTGCGTCACCTGATAGACCCCGAAGCCATCCTGCCGCGCGCCATTGAAATCATCGTTGCGCGGCAATTGCAGCGCGCTGGCGCTGGCGACAAACGCGTTGCTGCCGGGGTTGGACCAGTGCTGGTCCGATACCGAAAGCGGCCCGTCCCCGCCGTGGAACTCGCTCGCCCCGCGCTCGTTGCCTTCCGACCGCCGGAACCAGGGCAGGACATCGGCGTGGCTCCACCCGGTGCAGCCCAGTTCGGCCCACTGATCGTAATCGAAGGCATTGCCCCGGACATAGAGCATGGCGTTGACCGCGCTCGATCCGCCCAGCCCCTTGCCGCGCGGCTGATAGCCGGGGCGGCCGTTCAGCCCGGCCTGCGGGACGGTTTCAAACCGCCAGTTCGAATTCTTCGGCAGCCAGGGCATGAAGCCCGGCGTCTTGACCCGGATGTTGTCGTTGGTGCCGCCCGCTTCGAGCAGGCAGATCCGCCGCCGGCCATCCTCGGCCAGCCGTCCGGCCACCGCGCTGCCTGCACTGCCACCGCCGATCACGATGACGTCGAATTCTTCCATGGCCCACTCCGGTGTTGTATTTCCGCGCAGGTTTAATCGGTCGCTTAAATTCACGCAATCGAATTTGGGCAAACGACTTTGCGGGCGACAGTTATTCGGCTGGCGTCAGTCCCTGGCGGTCCTGCCAGCGGGCGCGGATCGTGTCGGAGGTGTCGCGGCTGCCGTCATGGGTCCAGCCGGGCACGCGGACCAGATAGGACAGCTTGTGCCGCCAGGGCGCGCGCCAGACGTCCTTCGCCATCCCGATCCATTCGTGGAACACCGCCCACAGCACGTTGAAGCTGCCCAGTTGCCGGACGATTCCATACTGGATGCGCTGATCGTCCCGCTCTGGCTGGAACGTGGCGAACATCCGGTCCCAGACGATGAACACCCCGGCATAGTTGCGGTCAAGGTAGACCGGGTTGATCGCGTGGTGAACGCGGTGGTGGCTGGGGGTGTTCATCACCGCTTCGAACCAGCGCGGCAGGCGGTTGATCGCCTCGGTATGAATCCAGAACTGGTAGACCAGGTTCACCGCCCCGCACGCAGCGATCATCAGCGGATCAAAGCCGATGAATGCGGGCCAGATCCGGAACACGAACGACAGCGCGACAAACCCGGTCCAGGTCTGGCGCAGCGCGGTCGACAGGTTGTAGTGCTGGCTGGAATGGTGGTTGACGTGCGCCGCCCAGAACCACCGCACCCGGTGCCCGGTGCGATGCGCCCAGTAATAATTGAAATCATCGAGCACGAAGCAGGCGATCCACGCCCACCAGGCCCAGCTGATCGTCACCAGCCGGTGTTCGAACAGCCAGACCGCGGCAACGGCCACCACCCCGGCGGTCAAGGCCCCCGCCGCCGTGCTGCCGACCCCCAGCGCCAGCGAGGTCAGCGTATCGCGCGGTTCATATTTCTGCGGCGCGTTCCGGCGCGCCCAGACCATTTCCAGCAGGATCAGCAGGATGAAAAGCGGAATGGCGTATTCGACCGGACCCAGTTCAGGCATGGTTGTTCCCCAGTCTGCGCAAGCTGGCAGCCCAGACCTGCGCCTGATCGCCCAGATCCAGCGTGACCTGGCCAAAGGTCTTCTCACCGGTCCCGATGGTCAGGAAGTTGCGGTCCAGCCGGGCAAAGGCGTGACTGTCCAGCAGCCGCACGGCAAACTGCGCGCCGTGCCGCCGCAGCAACATCACCCGGCCTTGCGAATCGCGCAGCAGCGCCCCGATCCCGGCCCGGTCCAGCGTCAGGTCGACCGGATCAAACCCGCAGACGGCAGTCGCAGCCAGCTCGCGCGCCTCCGCCTCACCGCGCAGCCGCACGTCGTCACCCAGTTTGAGATAGAGCGCCAGGCCGCTGACCAGCAGTATCAGCCCGACCGAAACGACCAGTTGGATCGCGATGAACGGCATCTGCGTTCAGCTCTTCGGGCTGGCCAGCATATCCATGACCGCGCGCACCGGGGCAACATCGTAGCCCGCGCTGGCGGCAGCGGCAGTCAGCGCATCCGGGCTTTCGCCCCGGCTTGCCTCTGCCAGCGCCCACAGCAAAGTGGACCGCGTGCCCGACCGGCAATAGGCCAGCACCGGCGCATCGGTCGACGCGAGCGCGGCGGCCATGGCGGTCACTTGCGGCTGGGAAAACCCGGCGTGGGTGACCGGAATTGCGACATAGGCGATCCCGGCAGCAGCAGCAGCGGCCGCGATCTCGGCCCCGCTGATCTGATCGTCGCTCTCGCCTTCGGGGCGATTGTTGATGATCAGGCCAATGCCCTGCGCCCTGGCCTCAGCCACTTCGGCAAGGCCGATCTGCGGACTGGCGAAAATGCGCGGCGAAAGCTGGCGGAACATGACAGGTGCTTCCCTCGGCTGGGCTGGATGGCACACGCGCCTCCAGCGCTTGCAGGACTCTCTGCCAAGCCGGACCGGGACTGGCAAGCCAGCAGCGCCCGGCACGGTGCAAGTTCCGCGCCCGAAAGGTAAATCGCCGTCCGGAATGCTCCAACCGGACTGGCAGAAATGTCACACCTGCCCGCCTCAACCCTACGGAATCGGCCCTTTGCAGGAATCCGTTCGCCAACTTGCACAATATCGGATAATAGACGTGGTGCAGCGGAGTTTGCCTTTCGGCATTTCGCCCTGTCGTCCGGCGCGAATCGTCCGCGCCGCCGGACTGCGCGAATTGCGGCGAAGCGAAGGTTTGTTCGGGTTTATGGGTTTTGATAGAGGGCGTCGTGGCCGGGGGCGCGACAAGCGGGATGGTTTCGGTGAAGAAACTTTCGATCCCTTTGCCGGTGGCGGCGATCGTTTTGCTGGCGGTGGTGACCGCTTTGCTGGCGGCGGCGATCGCTTTGGCGGCGGCGGGAATCGCGGCGGCTTCGGCGGTGGTGATCGTGGCGGCTTCGGTGGCGGTGATCGCGGCGGCTTCGGTGGCGGCGGTGCGCCGCGCGGCGGTGGTGGCGGCTTCGGCGGCCCGCGCGGTGGTGCTGGCGGCGGCGGCGGTGGCGGAATGCCCGCCCAGGTTGTTGGCGAAGGCACCGGCACGGTAAAGTTTTTCAACGCAGGCAAGGGCTTCGGCTTCATCCAGAAGGATGGCGGCGGTGAGGACGTGTTCGTCCACATCAGCGCGGTTGAGCGTGCCGGCCTGGAAGGGCTGGCCGAAGGTCAGCAGCTGGAGTTTACTCTGGTCGATCGCGGCGGCAAGGTTTCAGCCAGCGACCTCAAGGTCGTCGGCGAAGTGATCGCAGTGGCCCAGCGTGAAGCCCCGCCGCAGCGCGAGCTGACCGGCGAACGGTCAACCGGAACGGTCAAGTTCTTCAACGCGATGAAGGGCTTCGGCTTTATCACGCGCGATGATGGTCAGGCCGATGCCTTCGTGCACATCAGCGCGGTGGAACGTTCGGGCATGGCTGGCCTGAACGAAGGCGACCGGCTGGAGTTTGACATCGAGGTCGATCGACGAGGCAAGTACTCGGCGGTCAACCTGGTGCCGCGTCAGGATTGACCAGTCGGCTTGGGCGCAGTCGGATTTGACCGCACCCACGCAACAAATTCGAGAACACGGCAATGGCGGTCCCCTCCTTCAACGGCAGGGGGGCCGCCATTTGTCTTTTCCGATTTGAATGCCGGAAACCCCGGCCCCGCATTTCCCCTGCATTTCATCGTTACGAAAAGGACCTGTGCGATGTCGATTACCCCGTTGATGCCAGTCTATCCCCGCTGCGGCTTTCGTCCGGTGCGCGGTGAGCACTGCCACCTGATCGGGGAGGATGGCCGCCGATGCCTGGATTTCGCCAGCGGCATCGCCGTGAACCTGCTGGGCCATTCGCACGAGGGCCTGATCGGCGCGATCCAGCGGCAGGCGGCAACGCTGATGCACGTGTCGAACCTGTACGGCAGCCCGCAGGGTGAACACCTGGCCCAGCGGCTGGTCGATCTGACCTTTGCCGATACCGTGTTCTTCACCAATTCCGGTGCCGAAGCAGTGGAATGTGCGATCAAGACCACCCGCGCCTATCACGCGCATGTCGGCAACGACCACAAATTCGAGATCATCACTTTCAAGAACGCCTTTCACGGGCGGACCATGGCCACGATCAGCGCATCCAATCAGGACAAGATGCACAAGGGCTTCCTGCCGCTGCTGGAAGGTTTCAAGTACGTGGACTTTGACGATCTGGAAGGTGCCAGGGCAGCGATCGGACCCCACACCGCCGGGTTCCTGGTCGAGCCGATCCAGGGCGAAGGCGGGATTCGACCCGCGTCGGACGAATTCATGCAAGGGTTGCGCGCGCAGGCCGATGAGCATGACCTGATCCTGGCGCTGGATGAAGTGCAATGCGGCGTCGGCCGGGCCGGGACGCTTTATGCCTATGAGCAGTACGGTATCACCCCCGACGTGGTCGCCACGGCCAAGGGCATCGGCGGCGGCTTTCCGTTTGGCGCGTGCCTTGCCACGGAAACGGCCGCGCGCGGCATGGTGATCGGCACCCACGGATCAACCTACGGCGGCAACCCGCTGGCCATGGCGGCGGGTGAGGCCGTGCTGGACGCGGTCGCCAACGAAGCGTTCATGGCCGATGTCCGCGCCAAGGGCGAACGCCTGCGCGGGCGGATCGAACAGTTCATCGGCAATTATCCCGACATGTTCGAACTGGTGCGCGGGCGCGGGCTGATGATCGGCGTCAAGATGAAGTTCGAAACCCGCAATTTCGTGGCGCATTTGCGCGACAATCACGATCTGCTGACAGTCTCGGCGGGCGACAATACCGTGCGTGTCATTCCGCCGCTGGTAATCGACGATTCGCACATCGATGAATTCATGGAAAAACTGTCCGCCGGTGCGGCCAGCTTTCAGCCACCGGAGAGCGCATGATGGTCCGGCATTTTCTAGAACTGACCGACGCGGGCGGCGATGCAATTGCCGCCATGCTCAATGATGCGATGCTGCGCAAAGCGGCGCGGGCCGGCTCGCCCAAGGGGCAGGTCGATGCCGATGCGCCCTTGGCGGGCCGCGTGCTGGCGATGATCTTCGAGAAGAATTCCACCCGCACGCGCGTGTCCTTCGACATGGCGATGCGGCAGCTGGGCGGCAGTGCGCTGATCCTGGAAGCCGGAACGACCCAGCTGGGGCGCGGCGAGACGGTTGCCGATACCGCCCGCGTGCTCAGCCGGATGGTCGATGCAATCATGATCCGGACCGACGATCATGCCAAGATCGAGGAACTGGCGCATTATGCAACGGTCCCGGTCATCAACGGGCTGACCGACCGGTCGCACCCGTGCCAGATCATGGCTGACCTGCTGACCGTGATCGAACACGACAAGGCGCTGCCGGGGCTGGAATTGGCCTGGTTGGGCGACGGCAACAATGTCCTCAACTCGATTGTCGAGGCGGCGGGCCTGATGCGCTTCAACGTCCGGATCGGCGTGCCGGAGGGGTACGATTCCGACCCCGCCTATATCGCGGCGGCACAGGCGCTCGGCGCGCGCATCACCGTGACCCGCAACCCGCGCGAAGCGGTCGCGGGGGCGGACGTGGTCGTGACCGATACCTGGGTGTCGATGGGGCAGAGCGGGGCCGAGGCCCGCATCGCGGCGATGACCCCCTATCAGGTCAACGAGGAGCTGATGGCGGCGGCGAAGGCCGATGCGCTGTTCCTGCACTGCCTGCCCGCGCATCGCGGCGAGGAGGCGACCGACGGCGTGATCGACGGGCCGCATTCGGTCGTGTGGGATGAGGCTGAAAACCGCATTCACGCCCAGAAGAGCGTGCTGCGCTGGGCGTTCGGCCAGCTATGAGCGCGCCTGCCCACACTACTGCGGGCGAGACCGGCTTTGACCGGGTGCTCAGCTTCACCATCGCGGAGCGCAATGCGCGCGGCCGGGTGGTGCGGCTGGGGCCGGTGCTGGAAACCATCCTGTCGGCGCATGACTATCCCCCTGCGATCAAGCACCTGCTGGCCGAGGCGCTGGTGCTGACCGCGCTGCTGGGCAGCCTGCTCAAGGATGACGATGGCCAGCTGACCATGCAGGCGCAGACCGAAAGCGGAATCGTGGACCTGCTGGTTTGCGATTACCGCGCCGGTGAAGTGCGCGGCTATGTCCGCCACGATGCCGAGCGGTTGGCAGCGCTGGGCAATAACCCTTCGCTTCATGCGCTGTTCGGACAAGGGTATCTGGCGATCACCTTCGATCTGGCCGCCAGCGGACAACGCTATCAGGGGATCGTACCGCTGGAGGGTGATTCGCTGTCCCGCGCGGTGGAAAGCTATTTTGCGCAGTCCGAACAAGTGCCCACGCTCGCCCGGGTGGCAATTCGTGCGGACGGACAGGGCTGCATCGCTGGCGGCCTGCTGGTCCAGCATCTGGCTGAGGGCGAGGAAGGGCGTGAACGGCTGCACGTGCGGCTCGACCATCCGGAATGGGAACATGTTGCCGCGCTGGCCGGAAGCATTCGCCACAAGGAGCTGGTAAATCCTGACCTGTCGCTGGAACTGCTGGTCTGGCGGCTGTTTCACGAAGAATCGGAAGTGCGGGTTCTGGCCGGACCGCAACTGTCACGCGGGTGCCGGTGCAGCGAGGCGCACTTTGCCGACGTCATCGGGCGCTTTCCTGAGGACGAACGGGCAGGCATGCGCAATGAGGCCGGGCTGGTTGTGGTGGACTGCGCATTCTGTTCGCGACTGTTCGAAATCACCGCCTGATTTCACCATTCATCGATAAAAATACACGCTTGGTCGCACCGCGTCGGCATGGTACAAGTGCCCGCAACGAAATCCGGGTTTGTCGCGCCCAATTGGCTTGAGACCGAGGACAAAGATGGTGGGGAAGAACACTCTGCGCCTCGCAGGCGCAGGCATTGCGGCCATGCTGGCTTGCTCCGCTCCGGCATCCGGTGAGCGCGCCAGCCTGACCATGCTGGACCAGCTTGATGCGGGCCGGTGGGAACTGCGCTTGCGCGATTCCGGCATCCCGGCCGAGCGTATGTGCATCAGCAACGGACGCCGGTTCATCCAGTTGCGCCATCCGGAGGTAACGTGCGAGCGGCTGGTCGTGGAAGACGGGCCGAGCGAGGTGACCGTCCAGTATACCTGCCGTGGGCAGGGTTATGGCCGAACCAGCATCCGCCGCGAAACCAACCGCCTGCTCCAGATCCAGAGTCAGGGCATCCGCGATGGCCTGCCGTTTGAATTCAGTGCGGAAGCGCGCCGGGTTGGGAACTGTTCCGGCTAAGCGGTGTTGCCAGCGTGTCGGGCACAGGCTAGCCCGGTGCGATGCTTTCCAATCCGGATGAACCCAGTCGAAGTGCCGTTGTGCTGTTGTCGGGTGGCCTCGACTCCATGGTAACAGCCGGAATTGCTCGTGAACAAGGCTTCGCAATCAACGCCCTGACCATTGATTACAATCAGCGGCATCGGCGCGAGATCGACGCGGCCAGGCTGATCGCGGGCGTTCTGGGTGCGACGCGCCACGTGGTGCTGCCGCTGGATCTGCGGCAGTTTGGCGGCTCTGCGCTGACCGATGATATCGCCGTGCCCAAGGATGGCGTCGGCACAGACATTCCTGTCACTTATGTTCCGGCGCGCAATCTGGTGTTCCTGTCGCTGACGCTGGCCTGGGCCGAAGCAATCGGCGCGCGGGACATTTTCATCGGGGTCAATGCGCTCGACTATTCCGGATATCCGGATTGCCGGCCTGAGTTTATCGAGGGCTTTGCCCGGCTGGCAGAACTTGCCACCAAGGCCGGTGCCGAAGGTCAGGGTTTCAACATTCACGCACCGCTGCAATTCCTCGGCAAGGCGGAAATCGCCGTCGAGGCACACCGGCTTGGGTTCGATCCGGCGATCAGCTGGTCTTGTTACGATCCGCAGCCGGATGGTGCCGCGTGCGGGCTGTGCGATAGTTGCCGCTTGCGGCGTGACGGTTTTGCCAAGGCCGGGCTGGTCGATACGACCCGCTACGCGATCTGACTTCTGGGAGAATGACAATGGCCGACGCGCAGCCAAATCAGGCAGACGCACCCACGGGCGGAGTAGCGGCCGACACCGCGCCGGCGCAGGCCAAGGCTCAGCCATACAGCTGGTATGTGCTGAGCGTGCTCGTGATCGTCTATATCCTGAACTTCATCGACCGGCAGATCCTCAGCATTCTGGCGGTCGACGTCAAGGCCGACCTGGGGCTGACCGATAGCGACATGGGCTTTCTCGGCGGGGCCGCGTTTGCGGTTTTCTATGCCTTGTTCGGCATTCCGCTGGGGCGGCTGGCGGACAACTGGAGCCGTGTCAAACTGCTCAGCATCGGGCTGGCGTTGTGGTCGGTGATGACCGCGCTGTCGGGCTTTGCCCGGAACCAGCTCAGCCTGTCGCTGGCGCGGATGGGGGTTGGGATCGGCGAGGCCACTGCCAGCCCGACCGCCTACTCCCTGATTTCCGATTATTTCCCGAAACGCCAGCGCGCGACCGCGCTCGCGATCTATTCGTCCGGGCTGTATATCGGTGGGGGCATATCCCTGCTGATCGGGGCGAAAATCGTGCAGGGCTGGAATCAGGCCTATCCAGCCGGTGGCCCGCTGGGGCTGGTGGGCTGGCAGGCGGCATTTCTGGCGGTCGGGATTCCGGGCATTGCTGTTGCCATATGGGTCGCCACCCTGCGCGAGCCAAAGCGCGGCGCAATGGACGGAGTGGAGGGCAAGGGCTCGCCCACTCCGTTCGGGGATCTCCTGGCCGACCTTTCGGCGATCGTGCCGCCGTTTACGTTAATCGGTGCCTTTCGGCGTGGCCCGGCTGCACTGGCGATCAACCTGGGTGCGGCCGCGCTGGTGTTCGCGTTTGCGTCGGCCATGATCAAGCTGACCGGCAACCTGCCGCAATGGTCGGCGGTGGGCCTGGGATATTACGCGGTGTTCTCATGGGCATCGACGCTGCGCGCGCGTGATCCGGCGACATATAGACTGATCTGGGGAACCCCGGCGTTCCTTACGACCACGCTGGGCTATGGTCTGGTGTCGCTGGCCGCTTACGCGCTGGGATTCTGGTCGGCACCTTACGCCGAAACAGTGCTCAAGCTGCCGAAGCAGGAACTGGCCTTCTGGCTGGGCGCCAACGGCGCAATCAGCGGCTTTCTGGGCGTGATCATTGGCGGCCGAATCGCCGATGCCTTGCGCGCGCGGATCCCGGCTGGCCGAATCCTGGTGATCATGTTTGGCGTGATTTCACCGATCGTGCCGATCTGGATCGGCTACACCACGTCCGATGCCACCCTGTTCTATGCAATGAACTTCCTGGCAAGCATGGGCGCGGCCACCGCACTGGGTGCAGCGGCGGCAACCACGCAGGATCTGGTCCTGCCGCGGATGCGCGGGACGGCCACCGCGGCGTTCTTCCTGGGCACGACACTGGTTGGCTTGTCATTCGGCCCTTACATGGTCGGGCAGATCTCTGACCTTGCCGGAACGATTGTGGATGGCCGTCCGGTTGGTGACCTGCGCACCGGCATCCTGGCGCTGATCGGGGTTGCCCCGATTGCAATCGCCTTGCTGCTGCACGCCTATCGTACGGTGCCAGCGGCTGAGGCCACCCTGGTCGCGCGAGGCGGCGAAGGCGGCTGAACTGCGGCGCGGGGCCTTATCCGCGCTTCAGCACACCGCAAACGATCCGCGCACCGCTGTTGCCGGTGGGGTCCGTCTTGTAGTCATCCGCCGCAGCGTGGATGATGATGGCGGTCCCATCGGCATCGAACAGCGCGCTTTCGAGCTGTGTCCGGCTGCCCCCCAGCGGGACGACCAGACTTGCCGCGCCGCTGCTGGCCGCAACGATGTTGGGCAAATCACCCAGGTGGCTGCCTGCCGGATTGGCGGTGCCATGCTGATGGCCGCCGGGGTTGAGATGCCCGCCTGCGCTGGTGAAACCGGGCGGTGTGCAATCGCCAACGGCATGAAGGTGAATGCCATGCGGACCGGGGGAGATGCCCGCAGCGACGACATTCAGCGTCAGAGTGCCGCCCAGGCTGGTGACCACAGCGGTGCCAACCGATGCCCCATCGGCATTCTGCAAGGTTGCCGCTGCGACCCGCACTGACGCGGGCGGGGCGGAGGTGGCGCATCCGGACAGGATGGCGGCGACAAGAACAAGCGTTGCGGCTCGTGACTTCATGGTGGTTTCCCTTTGGACGTTCACGCGGTGCAAAGAAAAAGGGGACCGGATCGCTCCGGCCCCCCAAATCTTTTCAGCGTCTTGCGGCTGCTTAGAAGCCCGAACCCGGACCGTAGGTGATTTCCACCCGACGGTTCTGGAGTTCACGCACACCGTCAGCAGTCGGAACGCGCGGATTGTTTTCGCCGAAGCCTTGGCTCGAGATCGCGCCATCGCCGATGCCGCGCGAGTTCAGGTACGAGCGCACCGAAGCGTTACGACGCTCCGACAGGCCCTGGTTATAGGTGGCTGCGCCCGAACGGTCGGCATAACCAGCCAGCATGATCGGAACGTTGGCGCAGCTGGCGTAAGCCGTAACAGCGCTGTCGAGGATCGATGCGGCTTCCGGCGTGATGTCCGACTTATCCCAGTCGAAGAACACGATGTACGGACCCTTGTTGCAGACCACTGCCGGCGGCGGAGGCGGCGGGGGCGGCGGGGGCGGCGGCGGGGGCGGCGGAGGCGGCGGAGCCATCTCTTCCGGAGCGCCGCCGAAGTTGTAACCCAGCGTCAGCATCAGCGAGTGCGAACGGAAACGGGTGCGAACATCGCGGCCCGCAGCGTTGACCATGTCGTTGCCGAACTGGTTGTAGAAGCGATACTTCAGACCGACGTCAACGTTGCTGCTGACCGGCGCGCGAACACCCGCCAGAGCCTGCCAGGCAAGGCCCGTGTCCGAATCAACCACGTTGAGCGCAGCGTTCGGGGTAATCAGCGCGTTCTTGACACGACCAACGCCGACACCGCCGCCGACAAAGCCCTGCAGGCCATCGTCGTCACCGAAATCGAGCAGGCCGTTCAGCATGAAGCTGAGAGCGTCGGCACCGCCGCCGATCTGCGCATTGCTGTAGCTGACCGTCGGGCTGCGATAGCCTTCTTCTTCAACGCGGCGATAGCTGGCTTCGGCTTCGAGGCGGAACGCACCGAAGTCGTACCCGACGATGCCGCCGAAGTCGTAACCGGGCTTCAGTTCCAACGTGCCGACGTTGTTCTGGCCCGTCATGTTCTGGATATCTTCGACGATCGTGCCGCCGAGATCTGCTTCGACGTACCACGAATTCTCACGAGCCAGGGCCGGCGTCGCGAGGGCCGAGGTGGCAAGTGCCATCCCTATGACCATTTTCCGCATTATGATTTCCCCTTGATAGTAGGATTGAGCCACCGAGTTGCGGTTGTCTAACCCCTTAGAATTGCCCGCGCAAGCGTTCAAAGATCGTATCTGTTGCAATTATGTCGCGATTCTGCGCCTGCCTTCGTCGAAAAGCAGCCCGGCAGGCTGCTCTGCGGACACGTCCAGGGCCGGTGCAGCGGGTCAACCTGACGATCATTCAGCTCGCGGGCAGGATGCCAGAAGCGGTCAGACAGTCAA
Source organism: Novosphingobium sp. (assembly GCF_030699305.1). GTDB lineage: Bacteria > Pseudomonadota > Alphaproteobacteria > Sphingomonadales > Sphingomonadaceae > Novosphingobium. The sequence goes on along the minus strand of NZ_JAUYNB010000010.1, from coordinate 240,329 downwards.
TCACCGCCACCAGCGCGGCCCGTGCTTCGACGTCGACGGTCGTCCCGCCGGTTGGCGCAGCGGGCCGGTCCGGAGCCGACCAGTCGCCAGCAAAGCGCTGTTCCTGTCCGGTCGACCGGTTCAGCACGCGCATGCCGTCGCGCGGCGTGAAGAACAGCCAGTTTCCGCCCGCCAGCGCCGCAATCTCGCCAGCATGGCCGGACCACGTGCCTGTAGATTCGCTGCCGATCAGCCAGCAATCGCCCTCGGCAGCGGCAACCGGCGGGCTGCTTGCGGTGCCCTCAATCGTCATGTGCAGCAGCGCGTCGATTCGGGCGAACGCCTCGTTCACGAAGCCTTCCTTCTGCGCCTGTCCGGCGAACAGATAGGGCAGATCATGCCGCTGCGTGCGGCTGTCAAACAATGGTTCGCTCATCAGCGGTCCTTCCAGATTCGAATTGGCAGTGAAATGTCATGGCAAACTGGCCTGCAGCGGCAGCGACATGCCGCGATCACCGCGTTGCCGGATGTGGAACGCGCCCGCCGGGTCAAGCAGCCGGAGGCCGGCAAGCTCGCTATCGGTCAGGGGCAGGGTCGCGGCGGTCACTTCCCAACGCGCCAGCGGGCTGTTGTCGGGACCGAACGTGACTTCGTAGCGTTCGAGCTGTTCGTTGAGCGGGGTATCGGCCGAATTGTCCCAGTGCCAGCCGCCACGTGCGCGGCGAACCCAGTGCAGGGCCGCCCCGCCACCCTCCGCCGCGCTCCACCGCGCGTGGACCGGTGCGGGCGGCGCAAACCCGATCCCGCGCAGGGCGATTTCGGCCGTGACGGGTTCGGTTTCGGCCAGCCCGATGGCCGCAACCACAGTTTGCGGCCCGCTGCCGACCGCGCCCGGATCCAGCAGCGTTCCGCTGCCGTCGAGCAGGATAAAGCGATCGCCTGGCAGGTGTCCGGAAATCGCGGCTTCGGTGCCGCCCCGCCCACGCCACAAGCCCGACAGTTCCCAGCGGCGCTCACCGAGTGCGCGGGCGGAGGCGAACTGGATCAGTTCCTGCCCCACCAGCGCGCGATTCGCCCCCATGGCCAGCTGGCGCTGGGTTGCATCGGTCAGGGTGAAGTCATCGGCGGCCAGTTCGATGGTAATCCTGCTCGTTCGATCGATCAGCAGCGGACTGGCTACTGGGAGCGCGCCGACGGCCATGCCGATTGTCGCCCGGCTGCGCCCGGACGGCCCCAGCGACACAAGCACCCCGTCCCCGTGGTCGACAAACAGGCTGGCTCCCGCCCAATGCGGGCTGGCCGAGGACGGCATGGCCAGCAGCAGCGGCACCGGCGTGGCCGGGTTGCCATCCCAGGGCAGTTCACACGCCGCCAGCAATGTCGCCGCCCCGCCAAGGTCAGGGGCCGGATTGGCCCGGCCCGGGTCCGCGCTGCCAGCGCCGGAATTGCCGCCCTCCGCCAGATCGGGCATCCGGCGGACCAGCAGCAGGTCAACCCCGTGGCTGCGCCATTCCCATTCGTGCACCCGCCACAACCCGGCGCGGCCAGGCAGGGTAACCAGCGCGCCGGGCCGCACCGCCGGGTCGAGCTGCGTGGTGCGCCAGGCAATTGAATGCCGCGCCCATTGCGAGCGCCGGGCAGCATATTCGATCAGACTGCGGGCAGTTCCCGCATCCAGCGCGGCTGGCAGATCGATGCTGCGCGGCTGACCGGGCAGCGGGCGTCCGGCCGCGCGCTGTGCGCCGGGCTGATAATCGCGGTCCACATCGTAATAGCGCAGCAGCGCGACCGGCTGATCGGCTTCTTGCGCACGCTTGCTGGCAAAGCCGGCGTTGCCGCCAAAATCCTCTGCATCATCGGATATGGCCGGTTCCGGCAGCGGAATCGGCGCGCTCTGGTTGCGCTCCGGGCGCAGCGCCAGCAATGCATCGCAGGCATCACAATCAACCGGGAAGAACGGATCGAGCGCCTGCAGGATTTCGGCCGGAGAGCCATCCGCCGTCAGCCCCGCAACAGCGGGCAGCGGAACGGCGGAATCGGTTTCGGAAACCACTCCGTCCAGCAGGTCTGCCATGGTCAGGGTCCGCGAATCCGCCACCACTTCAAACGTCAGTGCCGGGATGCGATTGCCGTATTCCGACAAGTCCAGATCTTCGAAGAGCGCATAGGCGAACCCGCGAAACGCCGGACAATTGCCCGCGCCCTCAGCCGCCGCAATCAGCGGGTCCGGAGCCTGATCGCCCGTGCCGGGGTGGAACCGGAACGCCCCCGCGACTTTGAGGTCCCCGCCCGCACCGCGCAGCAGCTTGCCATCGGCCCAGACCCGGCCAATCCGTTCCAGCGGACGGCTCGACAGGGCAACCGCGAACGAGGCCGAATAGCTGTAGTTGACCGTCGCGGGCTTGCCCTTGCCGTTGCCGCGCTGCTCACGCCGTTCGGACAGGTCGGTCGCCCAGATTATCTGCCCGGCCACCCGCATCCGGCCAAACTGGCGCGGGATGGCGATGCCATAGCTGGAGGTCGTGACGGCCAGCTCGTTCAGGCGCGGCCCTTCGCGCGGGCCGGGGGCAAAGATCAGCGCATCGACCTGCCGCCCGGCCAGCGCGCCGATGGCACCGCCAATCGGTCCGCCGATGATCGTGCCGATGGCAGTGAACAACAAGGTGGCCATGAAAATCCGCTTTCAATCGCAGGGCGTCAGACGCCAGTGGTGAAGGATTGCCCCGTCGGGCAGCGCCGGCTGGTGAACCACCCGGCGCAGTCCGGCATGGGCGTGAATCCAGCCGCCATCGGACGCGGCAATCGCCAGATGCAGCTGGGCCGCGCCGAGCCGCACCAGCACCGCGTCTCCGGGTTCAACCGGCCGCTCAGCGCACGTGAACCCCAGTGTCCGGGGCGGCGGGAGCCAACCGGCCAGATCGCGCATCCGCAGTGCATAGCCCGAAGGCAGCACGGCCGGGCGGCCGATGGCAGCAAGCGCTGCGGCCAGCAGGCCGATACAGTCCAGCCCGGTGGCCGGATCGCGCCCGTGCAACAGGAACCGCACACCGATCAGCCCGCTGGCCGCCCGCGCCAGGTCCGCGCCAGTTACTGCCCCGGTCATTGCTGGGCTGAGGGATAGCGGGCGACCAGATCATTGCCCGGCAGAAATGGTTCACCCTGAAAGTTGATCGCGTTGGCAAAACGCCCCGCGCACGTTGCCAGCGTCCGATCGCATCCTTCCTGCACAATCGCGGGGGTGCCGGGGGGCGGAACCAGATCGAGCGGCTGATCCAGCACGATTGCGCCGTCCACCGACCCGGTCACCCCCATGGCAATCCCGGCCAGCGGACCATCCAGCCAGCGCAACTGCCCGCCGACCAGATCGGCTGCACTGACCGGGCCGGTGAAGGTCAGGGCATTCGTGGCCGGATCGACCGCCTGCACCGCGATGTCATGGAGAAACCGCGCCGCCGACAGCGTGCAGCCGGGTCCGCAGAACGCCGCCCGGCAACCGGGACTGGTCCGCGGAACAGGATCGCGGTGCAGTTCGACCTTGCGCGATTGCAGCGCGGCGGTGAACGTCCCGGCCTGTTCCGCGACCGCGCCGATGCTGCCGCGATACAGGATGTGCCGCTCCCGCGTTTGCCAGTCGGCCAACCCGATCAGCACCCGCGCCCCATCGAACCGCCCGGTTGCCAGATCGGTGGCCGCGATCGAATCATGGCTCAGCGCGCCCTGCACTTCGGCGCTGTCCGGTTCGAAATCAGCCGAGCGGCGAATGGCCGAGGGAACCATGCCCGGCGTTGCCCGGTGGCAGATCCCGTCAAACCACAGGTCGCGATCATGCGTGGTGAACCCCAGCGTCACCCCATCGCGCCGCAAGACCCGCCAGAACGTGGCGACGGTTTCCAGCGGCTGGCTGAACCAGACCCGGCTCACGCCGGTTCCTCGCGGATTTCGATGATCGGCACACTGGGCGCTTCGCCAGCGGCAAAGGCCGCACCAGAGATTTCCAGCCGGTCTTCGGCAAACCGCACCGGCACGTCGAACAGGAACCCGGCGCGCACCGCCTGGCCCGGCGCGGGCGGTGCGGTGAGCGTGATCACGCCGCCCGCATCCAGCGCCCAGCCGGCTGCCACCACGCCAGCGACGCTGACCTGCACGCTGTCCGCGCGGGGGCGGGTGATCCGTCGCAGCTGCTCCGCCTCCCCTTCGCCATAGCGCTTCAGCAGCGGAAAACTGGCGGTCACGCCGTCACCAGTGCCCAGCAACTGATCGAGCAGGGTCGGCGCGCCGGTCATCCCGTTGGAGCTGAAATCCGATGGATCGCGCAGCCGGAACCCCCGCGCCGCGCCGCGCCGTGCCCGGAAAAAGGCAATCAGCGTGCCCAGCTCCGCTTCGGAGCGGATGCCGGGGCCAACATCGAACCGCAGCCGCGCGTTCGACCACAGGCTGTTGCGCCGCTCAAACCCCGATGCGGTCACGGCCACGCTGGTCGAAAATTCCGGCGTGATCGTCGCGTCGCGGCCGAGCGCAAGCGGATAGGGGACGTCATCGAAAGGCAGCATATCGTCCTCGTTCTGAGAGAGGGGCAGGCGGACGTATCCATCGCGGCAGACCTGGGGCAACGCCCAGACGAAGCGCTCGTGCGCGCCGCGCGTGGCGGCCTCATCCAGCCCGGCGTCGATCCGCCGCCACTGGTCCGCATCCGCCGGGTCCAGCACGAACCCGGCGAGGTAATCCTGCGCCGCCGGGGGATAGCCCAGCCGCTGGTTGACCAGCGCATAGCCGCCGCGCCGGAACGCATCGGCCCCGGCGGTCAGCCAGTCGTAATCTTCCACCTGCAACCGGTCGAACGCGGGCGCGGCCCAGCCGACCGGCAGGTTTGCGCGGATCAGATCGGGCATGGCGGGGTCGAGCACGGTGGGTGTGAACACCAGCAGCAGCACTTCGGCGCTGGCGGGCGCAGCCGCCGCCCGCACGGCGGAAGTCAGCGCGGCGGTTGAACTGGCGAGCAGCGCCCCGGCGGCATCGAGCAAGGTCTGCTGCGCCGCGTTCAGCGGCTGGCGCAGGTCCGCAATCACCGCCGGATTGCCGCCCAGCGCGGCGCGGGCGGCATCGTCGTAGATGCACGGGCGGCCATCGGCCATGATCCACCACCACGGCTCGCCAATCTGGAACCGCACCGGCGCGCCCGCTTGCTGCATCAGGTCCGCAAAGGCCGCGCCAGCCGCTTGCAGCCAGACCATCGCGGAGCTGCTGGCGGGGGAAAGCAGCGCCGAAGGCGGGCTCCATCCGGTCCGCGCCGGGTCGCCGTTCGCCGCGCGCTGCTGCCACGCATCCGGGCAATGCTGCGCCAGCAATTCATAGGACAGCGAGGCAATCGGTGAAAACCCCGCCGCCAACGCCTCGGTAAAGAACGCCCGGTGCCAGGCCCGCGCCGGACCGCACAGCGGATCGCCGCCGGTCTGCGCCAGGAACCCTTCACCCGCCGCGCCCAGCCGCATGAAATGGCTCATCCCGACATAGTGGAGCAAGCTGCCGCGATAGCCCAGCTGGCGGGCATTCCGGATCAGCCGCGCGGGCGTCTGGTTGGTGGCGTCGTCATAGGCGCTGGCCATGGCGAGGCCGTGCGGCGGGACGATCACATCGCCCAGTTCGAGCATCGCCCGCGCGCCCTCACAGCGGATGGCGGAGAGTTCCGCCCACCCTTCCGCCGGGGCGGCGAGCGGCACTGTGCTGCCCGCGACATACCCCGGCGCAACCAGCGAAATGAACATCCGGTCGATCGCGGACGCATGGACCGGATCGGCCTCCCCCGGCAGCAGAAATCCGCCGCTGAGCGCCGAAAACGGCAGTTCGATCTGGGCATCGGTCGGCGTGCCAGTGGCATAGTTCCACAGCCGCACATACCAGCTGCGGATCGCTCCAGCAGCATCGCGCCCCTCGATCGTCAGGGTCGGGCCGCTCACCGCATCGAGCGGCAGGACGCCGTCCGAGCGCCAGCGGAGCCGCAACGTGGTGCGGGCATAATCCCGGTCGGTCGCATAGCCGAGCAGCGGGTGATCGAGCGTATCGGCGCTGTCCCAGATCAGTCCGGCCAGATCGCCTTCACGCAGGAACACCGCATCCACCCGCAGCGCATCGGGCGCGGTGGTGATGACCGAGGCCATCATCGGGCGCGGGAAATTGACGGTCCAGAAGCGCGGATCGAAGCGCTGGATCCAGTCGCCGTCCTGCCCTTCGCGGCGGGCGGCAAGCCAGTAAGCCATCGTGGAATCCCCTGATCAAAGTTCGCTGAGCGCCCGGCGCACCGCGCTGGCGACCTGGCGGCTGGAACGTTGCAGCGCCTGCGGGGCGCTGCCCCCGGCGGGCTGGGCGATGGTGATCGACACGCGCACATCGCGCGGCGCGGCGCTGCCGGAATTGGCTTCCACCCGCCCCGCGCTGGTCGGCACGAACAGTTCCGGCCCGCGTTCCCCCACCAGATAGCCGCGCCCCGGCGAGACTGGCCCGCCCGTGGCGCGCCCCGGCAGGCCCAGCACCGCGCCGAACAGACTGCCAAGGTTGAGCAGACCGCCCACCCCGCCGCCGCCGCCGGTTCCGGCGAACAAGCCCGAAACGGCCTGCGCAGCGATCTGGTCGATCACGTTGAAGGCCATCCGCTTCAGGTCATCGAAGCCCAGGCTGCCCTTGCGGATCGCGGTCAGCAGTCCGCGTTCCAGCACGGTGCCCGCGCGTTCGAAGCCATCGACCAGCGTGCCGTCAAAGGTGCTGCGCATCGCAGCGATATCCTGCGCAAACCCTTGCGTATTGGCGCGCACATCGATCAGCAGGCTATCTACCGGGTCGGTCATTGTCGCGCTCCATCAGTCGGTTGAGGTCGCGGCGAGACAGCGGCTCGCCGGGGGCATCGGGGGGCAGCAGGATCGCGGCGAGTTCCGCCGGGGTCGCCTGCCAGAATTCGTCCGGTCGCCAGCCCAGCGCCCGCGCCGCCAGCCCCGCCAGCCGCAGCGCGCCGGGGCCGAACGCGCGGGTCATGCGGCAGGTTGGCCCGCATCGCCCTGCAGGATCTGTCCCAGCACAACGCGCAAGGGCGCGCTGGCGGCGGCCAGACCCATCGCCAGCACCGCCTCGCCCACAGCCTCGCGGGTCAGGCCACCCTGCGGCGAGAGGCAGTGCCAGAACAGCGCCGCCAGTTCGGCCAGCCGCAGCTGCCCTGCCCCGGCGCGTTCGACCAGCGCGAACAGCGGGCCAAGCTCTTCCTCCGCCGCAACCAGCGCGGCAAAGCTGGGGCGCAGCACGCGCGCACTGCCCGCGATTGTCAGGCTGGCTTCGCCGCGCCAGGAATTGGCCGCGCTCACGCCGGGACCACCGCGCCGGAACTTTCAAGGCTGAGCGTGTAATTGCGCTCGCCGTTGAAATCCCCGGCATAGTCCAGCTTCTGGACGAGGAACCGCCCGCGCAGCTTTTCGCCGTCCTCGAAGCTCAATTCATAATCGTCGAGCGTTCCGGCCATCGCGTTGCTGCGCAGCTGCGCTTCGGCGGCGCTGCCCAGGAAAATCCCGGCGGCACTGACCGACACCTGCCGCACCCCCGCGCCCGACAGCAACTCGCGCCAGCCGCCGCTTTCCTTGGAGGTGATCACCACCGTATCCCCGGTGATCGACAGCTGCGTGGTGCGCAGTCCGGCGACGGTGTTGTAAACCGGCGGGGTCGCGCCGTTCGAAATCTTGAGCAGGAAGGCGCTGCCTTTCTGGGCGGTCATGATGGTTCTCCTTGAAACAGGGGATTAAGGGGCGGCCTGGTCAGCCAGCACGCGGAAGCGGTATTCGAGCAGGATGGCGCGGGTGTTCGCCGCGCGCTGTTCGGCGCGGGCGCGCAGGAACGTGGCGGTCACCACGCGAAAGCCCGTCTGCGCCGCCGGAAACGCGGCCACGCACGCCTCGATCGCGGCCACTAGCGCGGCGGCGGCATCGGGCCGGTCGCCCCGGCAGTGCAGTTCCAGCGCGGCGCGCACTTCGCGGCCTGCCCGGTCCTTGCAGCTCCAGTCGGCGCTGGCGCTGGCAGCCAGCGCCAGCCACGGCAGTGCGGTGCGGCTGGGGGCTTCCTCAACAATGGCGTTGAGTTGGCCGGACAGCGCCGGATCGGCGGCCAGCCAGGCGATCAGGCTGGCGCGCAGGGGGATTTCCATCGCGCTTATCCTTTCGTGAAGCGGGGCCAGAGCAGCCCCGGTTTGCGCCAGCGCACCGCCGGATCGGACTGCGCCAGACGGCGGGTTTCAGCCCGGGCCAGCGCGATCCGGGCGGCGTGCTGGGTCAGGCGGGCGGCAAGATCGGCAAAGCCGGTCATGCCAGCCGCAACCTGCGCCACGGCCGCCACAGCGCGGCGACAGCGGCGGGCGGCATTGCGCCATCCTCCGCACCCTCGCGCTGGCGATACTGGTGCGCGGCCAGCCGCACCGCGCCGTGGCGCAGGGCTTCGGGCAGGGCGCTCCAGTCGGCGGCAAGGCCAGCGCTGAAGCGCACCGCGATGCGCCCTGCCGCGCCGGGGTTCAGCACCCGCACCCGGCCCCCGCCATCGGCGGTCAGGTCCAGCGCATAGTCAGCGGTCGGCACGGCAAAGCGCGCGCCTTCGGCCGGGATGCCCTCCACCAGCGTGATCGCCTGAACCGGGCGGGCGGGCAGATCCTGCCAGCCGGCGGAGACCGGCAGTACCGCCTCGCACACCTGTTGCAGCGGCATGCTGCCGGTGAAGCCTTCGCACAGGTCAAGGGCGGCGCGCAGCAGGCTGGTCAGCTGCGCATCGTCGGTGCTGGTAGTGATGCCCAGCCAGTCCTTCAGTTCGGTGAGCGCCGCCGGGGGAAGCACGGCCGGCGTGATGATTGCCCGCTGCATGGCGGTCTCCGTGGTTGAGGATCAGAAAAAGGGTGCGCCCGCGCCGCAAGGGAGGAACGGCGCGGGCGCGTTGTCTGCGCCTGACGGCGCAGGCGGCACCGGCCCGGTGCCGCAAGGCAAAGCCTTACGCCTCGATGCGCAGCAGCTTGATCGCGTCGCTGTCCAGCACCTGGCCGCCGACGCGCTTGGTGGCGTAGAAGTTCACGAACGGCTTGTTGGTGAACGGATCGCGCAGGATCGTGGTGACCTTGCGCTCGGCAATCAGATAGCCGTTGCGGAAGTTGCCGAACGCGATGGGATAGGCGTTCGCGGCGACATCCGGCATGTCCTCGGCCTCGATCACCGGATAGCCCAGCAGGCGCGCGGGCTGGCCTTCCAGCAGGCCCGGCTGCCACAGGAACGCACCGTCGGCGGTCTTGAACTTGCGCACGGCGGCCAGCGTCTTCGAATTCATCACGAACGTCGCGCCCTGACGGTGACCGGACTTCAGCGCATGGACCAGATCGATCAGCTTCAGTTCGGGCGCGGTATCGAACCCGCTGGCATGGCCGCTGCCCAGGAACTGGAGCGTGCCGAACGCGCGGCTGGCATCGCCGGTGGTCGCGGTCGGGGCGGACAGGAAACCGAGCGGCTGGTTGGTGCCGCTGCCGGTGATGAACGCCGCACCCTCTGCGCGGGCGAATTCGGTCGCGATTTCACTCGCCAGCCAGGCTTCCAGATCGAAATCGACGTCGTCCAGCATCGCCTGCGTGGCCGAAGGGTTGGCATAGAGTTCACCCATCGGCGGGGCGATTTCGCTGAACTTGGCGGTGTTCGTTTCGGGCCGCGCGGCCACTTCGCTGACCCAGCCCGATGCGGTGCCGCCGGTGCTGACCAGCTTGCGATAGCCCGCCGTGCCGGTCTGCACGATCTGGGCGATGGCGCGGATCGGGCTGATCGCCTTCAGCTGGGCGGCGATCATCGCGTCGATTTCACGCGGGACGGCAAAGCCGCCATCGGCCAGCACTGCGCCCGACACCGACTTCAGCTCCGCCTCGCGCCCGAACCGCAGATAGCCATCGACGAAGCCCTTCAGTTCCGGGCTGGGCTGGGCAGCGCCCGACAGCGCCGGGCGGGCTGCGGCGCGGCTGACGCGTTCGAGCCGCGACTTCACTTCTTCCACGTCCGAACGCAGCGCACCCAGCGCGGCGTCGGCGGCGTCCTGACGCGCGACCAGATCGAACGAAGCGTCGAGCGCCTCGGCAGGCAGGGTATTTTCCATGGGGTAGCCTTTCTTGTGAATCGTTCCGCCGAAGGCCGGAACACCGGGATTTCCCCTCCCGCCTGCGGGAGGGGTCAGGGGGAGGGCCTGCTGGGTGCGGGGCAGCGCCCCGGCGTCAGGCAATCAGATGAACCCGCGCGCCGTGCTGCATCGGGTGGGTAACCAGGCTGACTTCGAACAGGTCGATGTCCTGCAGATCACGTCCCGCCGCGCTGCGCGTGAAGGCGCGGGCGCGGTAGCCGAACGACAGGCCGGTGACCGCGCCGCGCTTCAGCGCCGCCGCCGCGCCGCCAGCCGGGTTGTCGATGGTGGCGATCACGCGCAGCCCGCGCGCATCCTCCATCACCTGCTCGATCCAGCCGATCCGCTGGTCCGGGCGGTGCTGCCAGAACAGCGGCAGCGGTTCGGCGCGCGCCTTCAGCGTGCGGGCAAAGGCGCCGTGCAAGATGGTGTCGCGTCCGGCATCGCGCTGATCGAACAAGGCCGCGTAGCCTGCAAACCGCAGGGTTGTTGCAGGGGGCGTCACTTCAGCAGCTCCACCACGCCCAGCCGCCAGGCGATGCTCATCAGCAGCAGCGCCAGCACGCCCCGCACCGCCCAGCCGATCGCCGCCTGCCACGCGCTGGCCTTCGCATCGCGCCACGCCTGAAGCAGTTCGCGCAGTTCCGACAGATCGGTATGCGCGGCGGGATCATCCAGCCCCATGCGGGCCAGCACGCGGTTCGCGCCCAGTTCGCTGGCTTCTTCCACCACGGCGCGCAAGGTGACCAGGTCAGCGCCTTCGTCCGCCGCCTGCGCAAGCAGGCGGGCAAGCATGTCTTCACGGTTCATCCGGGGTTACTCCGCAGGGGGAAGGCCAAGCAGCGCGCGCTTTTCCGCGTCGCTGAGGAAATCGGCCGCGCTGACTTGCGCCCAGAGCCGCTCGCGGTCCTCGGCCAGCGCGGGCACCTGATCGAGGTCGATCGCCAGCGCGGCATCGGGAAACCAGACCTGCAACCCTTCGGCCAGCGCGCCGAGCAGCTTGCCCGCCAGCGGCAGCAGCGTCAGCCGCCACAGTGCGCGGTTCGCCTCGCGGTAGTTGGCGTAGGTGGCATCGCCCGGCAGGCCCAGCAGCATCGGCGGCACCCCGAACGCCAGCGCGATATCGCGCGCGGCAGCGCTTTTCAGGGCGGCAAAGTCCATGTCGGCGGGCGACAGGCTGAGCGACTGCCATTTCAGCCCGCCTTCCAGCAGCATCGGCCGCCCGGCATTGGTCAGGCCCGAATAGGCTCGCGCCAGTTCCGCCTTCAACCGGTCGAACTGGTCGGCGGTCAGCCCCGCCCCGTCGCCCGGATCATAGACCAGCGCGCCCGACGGCCGCGCCGCGTTTTCCAGCAGGGTGCGGTTCCATTCCGCCGCGGCGTTGTGGGTCGCCACCGCCTGATCCGCCGCCGAGAGGCAGCCCGCGCCGTAATGATCGTCCGCCGGGTTAAAGTGCCGCACGTGGATCAGGTTGGGCGAGGCGTCCTCGTCCAGCACCGGGATCGTCAGCGACCGGTCGCCGACCTTGTAGCCATAGGCCATGGGCCAACCATCCGCCCCGGCGATCACGCTGATCCGTTCGGGCCGCAGCGCGAACAGCTCGACCGGACGTCCGGCGGCATCCTTGACCACCTGGACATAGGCATTGCCGTGCAGCAGCAACTGGCTGGCCAGCGTTTCGAGCAGCGATTGCCCGGCACTGGTCGCGCGGACCAGCCCGGCCAGCGCCGGATCGGTAGGCGTCAGCGGCGCGCCGCCGATCCCCTCGGCCACCAGTCGCACCGCGCGCTGCGCCACCGGATTGTCGAGATAGGCCCGGCGCACCGCTCCGGTGTATTCGAACGGTCCCCGCGCCGAACCTTCGGCAAAGAACCACGGCGAGGAAAAGTTGCGCGCCAAAGGCACACGGCTCTGCGCCCCGCCCTTGAAGGCAGCGGCAAGGCTTTGGAAGAACGACATGAGAGGCCTTTCGACAACACCCCGACCGCGTGTGGCGGGGGTTTGGTGGATGGCGTATTCGGTGACTTCAGCCGAGCCACACGCGCGGCTGGCCGCGTTTGCCCAGCAGCAGTTCGGTCATGGCCCAGACCAGCGCGTCGGCGCGGTCGGGGGAGCGGCCGGGGCCTTCGTAGCGGCCGCCCGCGATCAGCCCGCACAGCTCGTCTTCCAGCTGCGGGAACTGGCCGACGTGGCGGACCCGCCCCGCTTCATAAAGCGCGGCGACCGGTTCGGCGCGGGCGGCCTTGCCGGTGCTGGCGTGGACCAGCCGCAGCGGCAGGGCGATGTCGGCGGCGCGCAGCACGCTTTCCACCATCGCCCCGCCCTGATTGGCTTCGGCGACCACGCGGTCGGCCTGCCAGGCATGGGCTGCCTGTGCGACCGCCCGCGCCCAGCGTTCCGGGCTGGCTTTCGCCACGGTGGCATCGGCCAGCACGCGCCCCACGCCATCTTCGCCCAGCGCGCAGACCACGATCCCGCAGGCGTCGCCCGCCGCCGAAGCGGGCGGGTCCACCCCGATCACGATCCGTACCGGCGGCGCTGACGGCGCAGCCTCGCGGGCGGCTTCCAGTCCGGCGCGGGTCCACAGTGCGCCGGGCAGGTCGAGGATCAGTTTGCCGTCCAGTTCCTGCCGCCCCAACCGCGACTTGCCGTATTCCCGGCGCACCGCGCGGATGAAGCGGGTCGGCAGGTTGGACTGGTTGTCGAACGTGGAGCCGCGCGTCACCACGACATCCGGATGCTTCAGCAGGCGCTGCAGCAGCGGCACCGCGCGCGGGGTGGTCGTGGCTGCGACTTGCGGGCGCGATCCCAGCCGCAGGCCGAGCAGCAGGTTATCCCACGCCATCTCGGCCTGCCCCGCCGGGCCGCCCCACTTGGCGATTTCATCGCACCAGGCGTGGCTGTGCTGGGGGCCGCGCAAGCTTTCCGGCTCCCCGGCGGAATAGAGCGTCGCCTGCGCCCCGTTCGACCAGGTCAGCAGGCGCTTCGACGGTTCGAACCGGGGGCGATCGCCCCGCGGCGCGATCGCCAGCAGCCCGCTTTCGCCTTCGACCATCACGCTGCGGGCCTCGACCAGCGAAGCGCCGACCAGCGCGATCCGCGCCTCCGGATCGTCGCGCGCCACCAAGCGAACCCATTCGGCCCCGGCGCGGGTCTTGCCGAACCCGCGTCCGGCCATGATCAGCCAGCCCAGCCAGTCCCCCGGCGGGGCAATCTGGCCATCGTGCGCCCACAAATGCCAATGCGTGCGCAGCGCCTGGCGCTCACGGTCGGGCAGGCGGACAAGTGCGGCGCGGCGTTCGGGCGGATCGAGACCGGCGAGATAGGCCCCGCGGTCAATCCGCGCCAAGTTCGCCCTCCCCGCCGTGGTCACCGTCCGGTTCGGCCAGCAAGGCCGCGTTGGCGGCGGCGCGTTCGCGCATCTGGTCGATCATGGCGTCGATCGAATCGAGCACTTCCTGTTCGCTGCGGTCATCCGTCGGCGCGCGCTGTTCGGCCTTCGCGGTGCGGTGGTGGGCGAGCAGCCGCAGCGCATTGGCAACGTCCAGCTTCCGCGCCGGATCGGGATTGCGCAGATAGGCGAGCAGTTCCAGCTCCAGGTTCTCATACCCTTCCGCCAGCACGGTGCGCCACTGTGCGGCAAAGGCCGGATCCTCGCGCCGGGCGCGATAGGCCCGAGTCGGGGATATTCCGGCAACCGCCGCCGACGCCTTGACGCACGACGTTTCGACCAGCGCGGCCAGGAAATAGGTCCGCCAGTGCTTGTTCAGCGACGTTTCGCCTGCGGCGGCGCGCAAGGCGGGGGCCAGCTTGATCCGCCGCCCACGCGAACGCGGGGTCCGGACCGGCACGGGGACGCCGGGCGGAGAAATCGCCTTGGTCATGCTGAGGGTTCCTGCTGGCTGGAAGCGGATGGAGCGATGCGGCCTGCCCGGCCGAATCGGTCTGTCGCGATGTTCCTGATATGTACCGAAATAGCGTGACGATGTCAAGCGTATTTAACCCATTTGGTTATTCCGCAAGTGCGCTTGTCGCCGTGCGGCACGCTCTATAAGCAAGCGCCACTATCGCTACGCTCAAGGGAGCATTCATGCTGCGCAGCCTTTACGATTGGACCATGGCCAAGGCCGCCCACCGCCACGCCGAACGCTGGCTGGCGTTCTTCTGCTTCATCGAAGCGTTCTTTTTTCCGATCCCGCCGCACCCGCTGCTCGGCCTGATGTGTCTGGCCGAACCGAAAAAGGCCGTGCGCTTTGGCCTGATTGCCACGGCTGCTTCGGTGATCGGCGGGTTGTTCGGCTATGCGCTGGGCTATTTCCTCTATGAAGCGGTTGGCGCGGTGATCCTGTCCGGCCTGGGTCTGGCCGAGGCTTTCCCCAAGGCGGCGTGCTACTTGCGCGAATATGACGTCGAGGTGATCATCATCGCCGGGACCACCCCGATCCCGTTCAAGCTGCTGACGATCACCGCCGGGTTCATCGAAATGGCGCTGGTGCCGTTCATCCTGGCGAGCATTGCCGGGCGCGCCACGATCTTCCTGGGCGTAGGCATCCTGTTCCGGCTGTTCGGTACGCCGATCAAGGCGTTCATCGACAAGTACCTGGGCCTGCTGACCGCGCTGTTCGGCGTGCTGATCGTTGCCGGGTTCATCGCGCTGGCGCTTGTCGGCGGCGATGCCAAGCAGAGCAACGAGAAGTGCGAGCTGGCCACCATGGCGGACATCGGCAAGTGACGGGGCAAATCCAGCTCTATCACTGCCGCGATGCCCGCTCGTTCCGGGCCTTGTGGGCGCTGGAAGAGCTGGAATTGCCCTATGCCCTCGAACTGATGCGCTTTCCCCCGCGCGTGTTCGTCGAGGGCTACCGCGATGTGAACCCGCTGGGCACGGTCCCGGCGCTGATCGTCGATGGCCAGCTGATGACCGAAAGCGCGGCGATCCCGCATTTCCTGGCCACCCGGTTCGGGCCGAGCGATCTGGCGGTCGCCCCGGATGAGTCAGGCTATGCCGCTTACCTCAACTTCCTGCACATGGGCGAGGCGACGCTGACGTTCCCGCAGACGATCCACTTGCGCTATACCCAGCTGGAGCCGCCGGAGCGGCGCGTGGCGCAGGCGGCAGAGGATTACGCCCAGTGGTTCGGATCGCGGCTGCGCAATGCCGAAACGATGCTGGACGGGGATTACGCCGCTGCCGGGCGGTTCACGATGGCGGACATCTCGGTCGGCTATGCAGTGATGCTGGCGCAATCGATCGGACTGGAAGCGCAGGTCACTCCCGGCATGGCCGCCTATCTTGACCGGCTGAGCCAGCGCCCCGCGTTCCAGCGCGCCAAGGCCGCGCAAGGATCGCAGCCGGGTGAAACCAACCCGCTGGGTTAAGGGTAAGCTGCTTCGGCTTCGGCCAGAGCGCGTTCGGCAATCGGGCGCATCAGGGCATAGCCGGGCGCTCCGGGATGAACCCCGTCCTTGCCAAGATCGGGCCGCAAAGCGCCGTCAGGCGTCGCCAGCGCGCTATGGTAATCGGCATAGACCAGTCCCTGCGCGTCCGCGAACTCACGCAGCCAGCGGTTGAGCTGCGCAATCCGCGGCGCCGGCTCAAGGCCGGGGCGCCAGTCCATCCGCCGGGCCGGGGGAATGCTGCCCAGCACCACCCGCACCCCGTTGACGCGGGCGAGATCCACCATCGCGCGGATATTGGCCTGATAGGCGGCGACCGAGGTCGGCCCGGTATTGCCGGCAATATCGTTGGTGCCGATCATGATGTGCACCACGCGCGGGTGCAGCGCGATCACGTCCTGCCAGAACCGCAGCAGGATCTGCGGACTGGTCTGCCCGCTCAGCCCGCGCCCGACCACGCCGCCGGTGAACAGCGCCGGATCGGTCCGCGCCCAGCCTTCGGTGATCGAATCGCCGATGAACACCGCGCGGGCCGGATTCGCCGCGCTGTAGGCTGCGTTTTCCGCGCGGTAGCGGCACAGCCACGGCCAGTCATGCTTCAGCACATAATCGGACAGCGCCCACAGCCCGTCCCGGTTCGCAGGGCACGGATCGTCCACCATCGCCAGTTCCGGCTGCGGCTGCGGCGGCGGTGTCTGCTGGGCCAGAGCCGGGACGGCGACCAGCGCGAAAGCCAGTGCAGCGAAGGGGGTGATGCGGTTCATGTCCGCAGCCTTGCTCCCGCCGCAGGCAGAACGTCAACTACCGGCGGGCGCGAAAGAACGCGCGCAGCAGGTCCGCCGAAACCGATTCGCCGATTCCGGTGTAGACGTCCGGCCGGTGCAGGCACTGGTCATGTTCGAACACCCGCGCGCCGTGTTCCACCGCGCCGCCCTTGGGATCGGCGGCAGCATAGTAGAGCCGCCCGATTCGCGCATGGGCAATCGCCCCGGCGCACATCGGGCACGGCTCCAGCGTGACCCACAGCTCGCACCCGTCCAGCCGCTCATTCCCCAGGCGCTGTGCTGCCGCGCGAATCGCCAGGATTTCCGCGTGTGCAGTGGGGTCCGTCAGGGCGCGCGGGGCGTTGTGCGCGGCGGCAATGATCACGCCGTCCTTGACGATCACGGCGCCAATCGGCACTTCGCCCGCAGCAGCCCCGGCACGGGCCTGTTCCAGCGCATGGGCCATCGGTTCCGGAAGGGGCCAGGTGTTCATGCCGCCGCGCTACCGTGCTGATCCCGTTCACGCAACTTGACCTTTGCAGGGTGAATCGCTAAGCGCCCGCCTTCACCCGGCAACGGTAACGAAATTCGAAGCGAGTTTAGCCATGTCCCGTATTTGCGAACTGACCGGCAAGGGCCGCCAGGTAGGCCACAACGTCAGCCACGCCAACAACAAGACCAAGCGCGTGTTCCTGCCCAACCTGCAGAACGTCACGCTGATGTCCGAAGCGCTCGATCGCAGCTTCAAGTTCCGCGTATCGACCCACGGGCTGCGCTCGGTTGAGCATGTCGGCGGGCTGGATAACTGGCTGCTCAAGACGGCTGATGACAAGCTGTCGATCACCGCGCTGAAGGTTAAGCGCGAACTGTTCAAGAAGCAGGCTGCCTGATCGCTGCGGCGCAGCTGCGGCTGCGCCCGGTGCCAGACAGGATGCAACAGGCGTGCGGCGATGCTGCGCGCCTTTTGCTGTGACCGGCGCCATGATCCCGGATTGACGGCTGAATCAGCGCCGCGCTGGCAGGTCTGCCGGATCAAGCTCAAGCCGCCACAGCAGCGTGCGCTGGGTGACCGCCATGTTGTCATCGGTTATCAACCAGACCTGAACCTTGCCGTCCGCTGCGGGGATGATCGTCAGCCCTTCAAAGTTGTCGACCGGCAAGGGCCGCTTCAGCTGTGTCAGGACAGTCCCGCGCCAGACCTGGCCGGGACGCAGATCGGCGGGATCGGCCAGCACGATGCTGCCCGCAAAGCGCGGCGGAAACGGCCATAGCAGCCTGCGTTGCAGCACCAGCACCCGCCCATCCGGCAATTGCGCCATCTCGGTTGGGCGGTAACCCGAATCGCCGGTAAACGTGAACGCCTGCTCCGCAACCGGCGCACCGCGCGTCGGATCGCCAGCCAGCAGCACCGATGGATGCGAATCGGGCTTGCGCCAGCCCTCGCTCAGCTCGCCCAGCACGATAAAGCGGCCGTCTGTCAGACGCACCATCGCCTCTGGCCCCTGATTGCCGGACCAGCCCTGCATCAGGCGCGGAAACGCCATGTGCCAGTCCTGCATATCCGGCGTCATGCGGGTGATGGCGTTGCGGAACTCCATCGCCAGGAAAATCTCGTCGGCTTGCGGATCATATGTAGCCGCTTCGATGTCGCGCGATGCCTTGAGCGCAGCAGGATCGCCTACGGCCGATCCGATCCGGGGCGGCGGCCCGCCGTCAACGCCGGGGATCGCAAGCTCCAGCGTATGGCCGCGATCGGAAAATGCCAGCAAGCGCCCCGGCCGCACCGACAACAGCGCGGAATAGCCGCCAAACCATTCATGCGCGCTGGTGACCTGCCATACTCCCGTCAGCCGCAGCGGGCCGAGCTGGGCAGCGGCAGGATCAAACGCCACCGCGCGCACGGCGATTCGCTGTTCGTAAATCGGGGTCGGACGCGGCATCTGCCACCACAGACCGGGGGTCAGTCCCACTATCAGCAGGGCAATCATCACGCGGCGCAGCATCGTCTGTGGGTGTGGGGGGCGCCGCCTGGCAAAGCAAGCGCCGCGTGCACATGATTGACGCTGGCGGGTTCGGCGGGCATCGTGGATCGGGCGAACCGCCACCCGGCCACGCATGGAGAGCACCCCTTGAACCGATTGCCCCCGATCCGCCTGTCCATTCTGGGTGCCGCGCTGGCCGTGCTGGCCGCCCCGGCTGCCGCCAAAGACAAGGAACCGCCCAGCACCCCGCCGCCGGTGTTCCAGGCCGTGCTGGACTGCAAGGGCGTGGCCGAGGCAGCCGAACGGCTCGCCTGCTATGATCGCACCGTCGGCGCCATGGCCACCGCGCGTGACACCAAGGATCTGGTGATCGCCGACCGCGCGACCATGCGCGAGGCGCGGCGCGGTCTGTTCGGCCTCTCGCTCCCCACGATCAAGCTGTTCGGCGGCGGCGACAGCGAGGATGTGACCGCGATCGAAAGCACGATCGAAAGCACTTACACCGCCCGTGATGGCCAGTTCATTTTCGTGCTGGCCGATGGCGCGCGCTGGAAACAGATCGCCGGACGCCCCGCCTATGCCAAGCGCGGCGATCCGATTCTGATCGAGACGGCATCACTGGGCAGCTATTTCGCCAAGATCGGCAAGGGCCAGAACGCCCGCGTGATTCGCATCCAGTAACGCAGCGGCGGCGGCTCAGTTGCCGACGTTACCTGCTGTTTCATGCATCAGGCGCACGGTATCGCGCGCGGTGCGGTTACCGGCATAATCGGCGGCGGCCCAGTCGCGGGTGGTGCGGCACACGGTCTTGGCCTTGGCCAGGCTGCCAATTTCGACGTCGCGGCGGCAGCGGATGAACAGCGGGTGGGCGTTACCTACCTTGCCATTGTGCGCACGAATTTCGGCGCGGGTCATCTTGTCGGGCGCGGGTTCGGCCACTGGCACTTCGGCGGCGGCGGGCGACCCGGCGGTCAGAATGATGGCGAGCAACAAGGACATCGCGGGTACGCTCCCGTCATGAAGGAAAGCCGGGATGCTAACCCGCTTGCCGCAATGCAGCAAGCGTTGGCCCGCGCCGTTCGTCGATCAATTCAGCCCAGCGACTGGTCCGTCGCCGCGAAATAGCGGACGATGGCGTCCTGTTCGTGCGGTGTCAGGTGCGGATTCCAGGTGTCGATAATCAGGATATGGCGGCGTTCATCGCTGTGGTTCCACGCTTCGTGGTCGATCGAATCGTCGAACGCAAAGGCCTTGCCCGCCTGCCATTCGCGGGTTTCCCCGCCCACCCGAAACCCGCAATCGGGCGGAATGTCCAGCCCGAGGTGGACGATCGCGCGGGTGTTGGTAACCCCGGTGTGCGGCGGGATCGCACTGCGCGGCTTGAGCATGGAAAAGAACGCATTGGGCGCCTTGCCGGGGATCTGCGCCAGCGGCAGCCGGGCCAGCAGCGCGGCGGTTTTCGGGCAGCGGTCCAGCACCGGCTGGTTGGGCACGCCGTATTCATACAGAAAGCAGGCGCTCCAGTCATAGGAATGGCTGAGGCCGGTCCACTTGTTGTCCGGGGTGCCTTCATCCAGCCGGACATAGGGAATGATCGACGGGTTTCTATCCGCCAGCAGCCCGTGCAGTTCGGTGCGGATGTCATCCGCCGCCGCTTCCAGCTGGGCAAACCACGGGAAGTGCTTCGCGTCGAAATATTCGTCGGCGGGCAGGAACGGGTAATAGACCCCGGCGCATTCGTTGACGAAAATCTGGCGGCGGCCCAGCGCGTGATCGGCAAAGGCGCGAATCCGGCGGCGTTCGGTTTCATCGAGCTGCGGCTCCAGCGGGGCGAGCGCGGCATCGACCCCGACCCCCAGTCGCTGCTGCACGGCGGCCACAAAGCGCCGCCCGGCAGCGAGTTCATCGTCCAGCCCCGGGACCGGGTTGGCGATGCCCCGCGCCAGTTGCAGCGCGCCCGACCATGCCGCCAGCGCGTCGGTCTCGGCCCCGCAGCGTTCCAGGTTCTGGGCCTTGCGCAGCTGCGCGACAAAATCCGTCCGGTCGAGCGACAGCGCATGGTCCAGCGCGTCCCGCTCCGCCGCGTCATCCCCGGCCAGCCGCAGCGCGTGGGCGAGATTGCGCCAGAGCGGCCCGGCCTGCGCATCGGCGGCGAGCGCGCGGCGGAACGCGGCCGCAGCTTCCGGCCCGTTACCGGCGCGCAGCGCGGCCATGCCCAGTGCGTTCTGCTGGCGGGCGAGTTCGAGATGGGCGGGATCGACAGGTGCTTGAGCCATTACAGCGGGATAGGCCCGCACCCAAGCCCCCGCAAGCGGGAGTTGCGGCGCCGCGCTGCGCCCCCTAGGCTTGGCCAATGACCGGACCGCCGCCCTTCGACCTTGCCGATGCCGCATGGCTGGCCCACCGCCATATCGAAGGCGCAGACCGGATCGCGTTTCAGCACGTGGCCCGCGCGGAACACCGCACCGCGCCGTTCCTGACCGACGAATATCTGGGCGCGGACCGCCCGCGCCGCGAACTGGGCGTGGCGGAATGTCTGGGCGAAGTGCCGCCCCGGCCAATGGGCTTTATCTTTCATTCGGCGTTCTGCGGATCGACGCTGCTGCTGTCCGCGCTCGACCGGCCGGGATTGGCCATGGGGCTGAGCGAGCCGGTGCTGCTGAACGATGTGGTCGGCTTTCGGCGGCGCGGCGCACCGCCTGCGGCTGTGGCGCGGCTGGCCGATGCGGCCACCCGGCTGCTCGCCCGCCCGTTCACGCCGGGGGAGCGGGTGATCGTCAAGCCATCGAACATCCTGAACCCGCTGGCCGAACTGCTGCTGGCGCTGCGCAGCGATGCCCCGGCAATCCTGCTTCACGCGCCGCTGGAAACGTTTCTGGTGTCGGTGGTGCGCAAAGGGCTGTGGTGCCGGTTGTGGGTGCGCGAATTGCTGGAAGGGTTCCTGATCGATCAGGTCGTCGATCTGGGGATGACCGCGAACGATTACTTCCGCCAAAGCGACCTGCAAGTCGCCGCGACCGGCTGGCTGGCGCAGCACGCGCTGTTCCACCGGCTGGCGGGCAAGCTGGGACCAGCCCGCGTGCGCACGCTCGATTCCGAAGTGCTGACCGGCGATCCGGCAGCGGTGCTGGCGGCGGCGGCGGCGCATCTGGGGCTGGCGGCCAGCGCGGACGATCTGGCGGCGATGGCGGCTGGCCCCGCCTTTACCCGCCATTCGAAATCCGGCGCGGCGTTCGATACCGTCCAGCGCGCCGCCGAATACGCCGATGCCCGCCGCGCGCATGAGGACGAGATCGGCAAAGTCGTGATCTGGGCGCAGGCCGTGGCCAAAGCCAACGGGTTGCCGCTGGACCTGCCGCTCCCGCTGCTGGGGTAGCGGTAACCCGCCTTCAACCGACTCCGCACAGCACCAGCCTCTAACGTCACCCCAAACAAAAGGGGGCGAGCATTGCTGCCCGCCCCCGATTGGTTTGACTGAAGTCTAGAGACTAGAACTTCAGGCGAGCGCTCACCGCGAAACGGCGACCCAGCGCGTCGTAGGACGACGGGTAGGTGTTACCACCGTTGTACGAGGTCGACCCGACCGAGCCACCAACAACCGGCGGCTTCTTGTCGAACAGGTTGAACACCGACATCGTCAGGTCGAAGTTCTTCGACACTTCAAAGCGGGTCGTCAGGTCGAACCAGCTGTAGGCCTTGATCGTGCGGAAGCGCGGATCGATCATGCAGCCATCGGGGTCGGTACCAGCCGGATCGGTGCAACCACCGGCCACGGCGGCGGCCAGATCTTCAGCGAGCTGCTGATCTTCGAACCGCACCTTGTTGACCCAGCGCCACAGCAGCGAGACGTCAACCGGGCCAAGGCCCAGCGTGGTGCGCTGGCTGAACGAGTACTTCGGCTGGATCGAACCGCAGTTCACCGAGTACTGGTTGATGCACTCGCGATCCAGGGCGGTCGGGGTCGCCTGGAACTTCGAGCTGTGGGTGTAGTTGCCATTGAACATCAGCGACAGGCGCCCTTCCTGGCCGAACACGGTGCCGATGCCGGTCGTGTAGGCAAGGTTCAGGTCAATACCGTCGGTCGCCAGCGTGCCGAGGTTCGACAGTGCGCCGAACAGACCGCCAGTGGTCGCCGGGTCACCGTCGAGGCCGCCGGTGATCGGGTTGCGACGGATAGCGGTACAAGCCGCCGAAGTCGCAGCCGAAGCCGACGGGTTGGTCGGGGTCGAGCCGAAGCAGGCCGCGATCAGGTCAGCCGGGGTCGGCGTGGTGATCGCGTTCTTCACCTTGATGTTGTAGTAATCGATCGAGCCCGACAGACCCGGCAGGAACGCCGGGGTGAAGACCAGACCAGCCGACCAGGTGGTTGCCGTTTCCGGGCCAACTGCCGTGTTACCACCACCGGTGATGTTGGCCTGACCTGCGGTCGGAGCCTGGATCGTGCCGATCACCGCCGCCGGAGCACCCTGCGCAAGGCAGACGGCACGCAGGTTGGCGTTGGTCACCGGAGCCGAACCCTGGCACGGATCGGTGCCGAGGTTGGTCAGGCCCGTCGAAACCGGCGAGAACAGTTCGCCGATGTTCGGGGCGCGGACGGCGCGCTGGTAGTTACCACGGATCTTGAAGTCCGGGGTCGGGGCCCAGGTGCCGGCCACCTTCCAGGTGGTGGTGTCGAAAGTCGGGTTGCCAGCAGCCTGAATCTTGTAGTGCGACTGACGGATCCCGGCTTCAACGGTCAGCTCGTGGATGCCGGGCTTGTCCGAAGCCAGCGGCAGGATGATTTCGCCGAAGCCTTCATAGACTTCGTAGCCACCCTTGATGTCCGGCTGTGCACCGCCAGCGCCGCCGAGTTCACCCGGGGTCTTGGCCAGCACGTCCGACGACTGTTGGGCGCCATAACGACGATATTCGCTACCCAGCGCGAAGTTGATCGCTTCCGCAGCCCACGGCGAGGAAATGCCGGTATCGCCGCTGATGATCGCCTTGACCTGGTCCAGCTTGGTATTTTCCTGAACGGTAGCGTTGTCGCTGATGTAGTCAGCCATGGCCGCCGTAATCGAGCCATCGGGGCCGAAGATGTTCAGCGGGACGCAGCCGTTCGTGTTGGTCAGGCAAGTGTTGGGGTTGGTGGCGAGCAGCGCCTGACGGGCACGCGACAGCAGGACATAGCCCTGAATGGTCTGCAGCTTCTTCGATTCACCATGCGAAGCCGAAACGTCGAACTGGATCGCATCGGTGATGTTGCCCCGCACGCCGGCACGGAAATCAAACACCTGGCTGTTGTAGTTCGAAACGCGCGGACCGACTTCGGTCGTGCGACGACGCAGGCCGAACGTGAAGGCGCGGTAGTTCGGATCGGACGGGCTGGTGGCCAGAGCTGCAGCGGCGCATTCTGCACCGGTCAGGGTCTGGTTGCCGGCAACACCGGTGTTGGTGTCCGCGTTGGCGCAAAGGTAGGTGCGCTGGGCGGCGGTCATGAACGGGTTCGAAACCGGCACGGTCACCGACGAACCGAAGATGCCCGACGGCGCGATGATCGTGTTGACCGTGTTGTTCGAGTACATGCCGCGGGCATAGACTTCGATGTTGTCGGCCACTTCATAGCGGGCCTGACCGTACATGTTGAAGCGCTCGAACGGCACCTGGAACACGTTGTACGGGTTGAAGTTGAAGGCCGAATAGAACGGGCTGATGTCCTGACCGTTGGCAGTGACCTGGCGGCGGGTACGGCCACCACCGATGTCGAGCGCCGAAGGCGAAGCGGTCGACGAACCCTGGCCGGCGACGTAGAATTCGTCATACGATTCGAGCGTCACGGTCGAGAACGGACGGTCACCGCCGAAATAGGCTTCCTTCTGGTTCTGGTAACCCAGCGACAGCACGGCGTTGCCGCGGCCGTCATCGAAGTTGGCGCCCATGGTCAGGTCGGCGCGGAACACGTTGCCGTCACCGCGCTGGGTGATCTGTTCCGAAACGGTGGCTTCCATGCCAGCGAAGTCCTGCTTGGTGATGAAGTTCACCACGCCCGAGATCGCGTCGGCACCGTAGGTCGAGCTTGCACCGCCGGTCAGCACGTCGGTGCGCTGAACGAGAGCGAGCGGAATGTTGTTGAGGTCGACGCGGCCAACAAGGTCAGCCGGGACGATGCGGTTGCCGTCGAGCAGCACGATGTTGCGGTTGGAACCCAGACCACGAAGGTTGACGTAAGACGAACCACCGTTGCCGTTGTTGACCGACGAACCGATGCTGGGCACGGCGCCCGGCAGGGTGCGCAGGACTTCTTCAGCGTTGTTCGACTGGCGCAGTTCCAGTTCCTGGGCGCCGATGGTGGCGACCGGAGCCGAAGCCGACAGGTTGGGGTTGCGGATCAGCGAGCCGGTGACGACGATCGTCTGGTCATTGCTGGCGGCGTCTTCTTCAGCAGCATTCTGCGCGAAGGCGGCGGTCGATGAGAGCAGCGCAACAGCGCCGCCCGCGAGCGCAAGCGACTGAAGATAAGTCGCGCTCGAAAGGAGCGATTTCTTGGTGGTGTTCACAGGTCAGTCCCTCTGTAGATCCCGCTGACAGGTCAGCGCGGATTCCTGATCATCCTTCAGCCAAACAGGGAATTACCCCCGCCACACTGGCAGACAGATGGGCGGGCAATGGCGAACTAAGGGTGTCGGGGCAAAGCATTTTCACGCAACTGCAACATTCGCTTGAATGGCTGTGGCAGTGAAGCCACAGCCAAGTGGTGCTTGCGCAATATTTTTGCGTGCTTTGCAAAAATTGCGCAACTTACATTGGTGCAGGTGGCGCGCTCCGCCTTTCGTCGGCCACCCGCCCCGGCAGCAGGATTTGCATCAGCGTGACGGCATCGGCCCGGTAAACAGCAGCGGATCAAGCCGGGAATCCCGCCACTTGATCGACCAGTGCAGGTGTGGCCCCGTCACCCGCCCGGTGGCGCCGATCCGGCCGATGGTTTGCCCCTGACGGACCGTGTCACCCACCTTCACCGCCAGTTCGGAGCAGTGCAGGAATGCGCTGTTGAGGCCCATCCCGTGGTCGATCATCAACAGCCGCCCTTCCAGCGAAAACGGGCTTTGCGCCGCCAGGATCACCACCCCGTCCGCCGGAGCAACAAACGGCGTGCCGCTGGTGCCGGTCGCGATGTCCAGCCCGGAATGATAGCTGCCGGGGGTGCCGTTGTAGATCCGCTGCGATCCGAACCGCCCTGACAGCCGTCCCTGGACCGGCCAGATGAACCGCTGCCGCCAGCCCTGCGCCGGGTTATCCACGCTGCGCGCCGCCTTGATCTGCGCGAGTTCGCCCGCCCGCCGCGCGGCCCATTCGGCGCTGGGCGCGGTGCCGGGGCGCAAGCCCACGCCAACCCGCTCAATCTGCCAGGCGCGCGGCGCGATAGTCAGCGGCTGGGCCATGGTTCGGCCATCGGCAAACCGCACCGCCAGCTCTGCCCGCCCGGCGGCATCGCGATCGAACGCCAGCAGGAACTGCCCATCCGGCGCAATGGCAACGGGCCGGCCATCAAGGCTGAGCGCCGCAACCCCGCGCGGCGCAGTGCCGCGCGCCCAGCCGCCCTGGGTCAATTCCCCGGTCAGCGCCAGATCAAGCGGCCCGGCCGCATCCACCGCAGTTGCCGCATCGGCCCGCCAGCCTGCCAGCGCGGGCGCAAATCCCGCCGCCAGCGCGGCCAGCATCGCCCCCGCAGCCAGGGACAGCGCGCGCGTCACGCCCCGCCCAGCAGCCGCCTGCTGGCAAGATCGGACGTGGCATAAGCCTCCTGATGATCCACGCTCCAATAGCGCAGCGCGTCGAGCAGGATCGGCTCCCCCGACATGGCGCAAGTCACGTACTTGCCGGGCGTCAGCACGCGAAAGCCGTTGGGCTGGTAAAACAGGGTGGCGGCGCGATCGGATTGAGACATCAGCATGGCCGCACCCTAGCCGGGGTTTGCGATCAGAGCAATTTGCCCTGTTCAGGCGCTGCCGGTTTCGGGGCGGGCCGGGGTTTTGGCGCGACGGGCGGGGCGGCAACAGGCGGCACAGCTGCGCCGCCAACCGCCACGTCCAGCACCCCGTCCCTGAAATGCAGCGCCAGCGCGGTCTCGCCCGCTGCCGCGCCGCGCGTGATCACCGTGCGCCCATCCGCGCTGGTAACCCGGACATAGCCGCGTTCCAGCACCCGGTCCGGGTTGAGCGAGGCGGACAACCGCGCCAGGCCGTCCAGCCGCTCCTGCCCGGCGGCGATCCGCTGCGTTACCAGCGCGGGCGACAGCCGCGCCGCCGCCAGCCGATCACGCGCGCGCGCCACCCGCGCGGCCAGCAACGGGGCGGAAAGCCGCGCCGCATCGGCCTGCAAGGCGGTCCGGGCCGTCGTAATGCGATCCTTCAGCCCGCGCCGCAGCCGGTCGGCCAGATCATCGAGCCGCTGGGCGGGGACGCTGAGCAAGGCTTCGGGCCGCGGGAGCCGCTCGGCCCGCACCGCCAGCCGCTCACGCCCCAGCTTGACCGGGCGGATCACGGCGCGGCGGGTACGCAGCGCCAGTTCGGCCAGCTGGCCCAGCAAGTCCTCACGCACCGGGACCGCCATTTCCGCCGCTGCGGTGGGCGTCGGCGCACGCACATCGGCGGCGAAATCGGCCAGCGTGGTGTCGGTTTCGTGGCCCACGGCAGAAATCACGGGAATCGAACAATCGGCAATCGCCCGGACGACGACTTCCTCGTTGAACGACCACAGATCCTCGATCGAACCGCCGCCGCGCGCGACGATCACCAGATCGGGGCGCGGAACCGGTCCGCCGGGCGCGATGGCGCTGAAGCCCCGCACGGCTGCGGCCACCTGGTCCGCCGCGCCCTGGCCCTGAACCAGCACCGGCCAGACCAGCACATGGCTGGAAAAGCGGTCCGCCAGCCGGTGCAGGATATCGCGAATCACCGCGCCGGTGGGCGATGTGACCACGCCGATGACACGCGGCAGGAAAGGCAAAGCCCGCTTGCGCGCGGGATCGAACAGCCCTTCCGCCTCCAGCCGCGCCTTGGTTTTTGCCAGCAGCGCCAGCAGCGCGCCTTCGCCCGCGATCTCCATCCGGTCGATCACGATCTGATAGTTGGAGCGGCCCGGATAGGTCGTCAGCTTGCCGGTCGCGATCACTTCCACCCCGTCTTCGGGCAGGAACGACAGGCGCTGGGCATTGCCGCGCCACATCACCCCGTCGATCCGGGCGGTTTCGTCCTTCATCGACAGATAGAGGTGGCCCGATGCCGCCCGCTTGACCCCGGACAGCTCCCCCCGGATGCGGACAAAGCCGAACCGGTCCTCGACCACGCGCTTCAGGGCGGCGGAAATCTCGCTGACAGACAGCGCAGCGGCGTTGTCCCCAGCCGGTTCCTTCGCTACCAGCCCGCCAGCATTGTATTCATCATCATGGGAACGGGGACCGGGCATGAACATCCTGCTGCTGGGATCGGGCGGGCGCGAACATGCGCTGGCGTGGAAGCTGGCGCAATCCCGGCTGTGCACGAAACTGTTCGCAGCCCCCGGCAACCCCGGCATTGCCCAGCATGCCGAGCTGGTCCGGCTCGATGCCGCAGATCACGCCGCCGTGCTGCAATTCTGCGCCGATCAGCGCATCGGCCTGGTAGTGGTCGGCCCCGAAGCGCCGCTGGTTGACGGGTTGACCGACGCCTTGCGCGCCGCTGGCGTCCCGGTGTTCGGGCCGAGCAAGGCCGCCGCCCAGCTGGAAGGCAGCAAGGCTTTCACCAAAGAGCTGTGCGAGCGCCACAATATCCCCACCGCCGGGTTCGTTCGCGTGGGCAGCGCGGCCGACGGGCTGGCCGCGCTTGACCGGTTCGGCATTCCGGTGGTGATCAAGGCCGATGGCCTGGCCGCCGGCAAGGGCGTGACCGTCGCACTGACCCGCGCCGAGGCCGAAGCCGCCGTCGCCGACATCTTTTCGGGCAAGTTCGGCGAAGCCGGGGCCGAAGCCGTGATCGAGGAGTTTCTGGAGGGCGAGGAAGCCAGTTTCTTCGCGATCACCGATGGCCACACCATCGTGCCGTTCGGTTCGGCGCAGGATCACAAGCGCGTCGGCGACGGCGATACCGGCCCCAACACCGGCGGCATGGGGGCCTATAGCCCCGCCCCGGTGCTGACCCCGCTGCTGGAAGGCGAGGCGATCGAACGGATCGTCGCCCCCACGGTCAAGGGCATGGCGGATGAAGGGATGCCCTATTCGGGTGTGCTCTATGCCGGGCTGATGCTGACCAGGGACGGCGTCAAGCTGATCGAATACAATGCCCGGTTCGGCGATCCCGAATGCCAGGTACTGATGCTGCGGCTGGAATCGGATCTGGCCGAACTGCTGCTGGCCGTGGCCGAAAACAGGCTGGCAACGCTGCAACCACCGCGCCTTTCGCCGGATACCGCACTGACCATCGTGATGGCCGCCGCTGGCTATCCCGGCACGCCGGAAAAGGGCGGAGCCATTCGCGGGATTGATACGGCTGAGGCAACTGGGGCCAAAGTATTCCACGCCGGGACTGCACTCGACGGCGATCAGCTGGTGGCCAGTGGCGGCCGGGTGCTGAACGTCACCGCCCGCGGGTCCAGCGCTACCGAGGCCCAGTCCCGGGCCTACGCCGCCGTCGCCGCGATCGATTTCGCGGACGGGTTCTGTCGCAGCGACATCGGTTATCGCGAAGTGGCGCGCGAGGCAGCGGAAAAGTCAGCCAGCTAGGCCGTAAACAGCAGACGGCGCTCTCTCCTTGGCGGAGAGAGCGCCGTCGCTGGTCCACTGTGGACAGGCCATTCAGCCCATCCTGATCGCTCTCGCGATAAGCGCCTTACTTGGCAGCTTCGGTCGCGGCAGCAGCAGCGTCCGTGGCAGCAGCCGAGGCATCGGCAGCAGCTTCGGTGGCTTCTTCAGCGGCTTCGGTAGCTTCCGAAGCAGCTTCTTCAGCCTTCGAGCAGGCCGAGAGAGCCAGCGGTGCGGCGAGCAGAGCGAGAGTGAGAACGGTCTTGCGCATTATAGAGCCCCCTTCTGTGTTAGGCGCGCCTAGCTAGCTGAAACCCATAGGCGTGCGCAACTGCGAAAATCAGTCTGCCCGATCAAGCCGTGATTTGACGAGCGCCTTGAGGTCGGCTTCGGGCCGTGCGCCATAGTGCGAGATGATTTCCGCAGCCGCCACCGCGCCCATCGTCAGGCACTCGATGATCGGCCGTCCCGTCACATGGCCGTGCAGGAAGCCGGCCGCGAACAAGTCGCCCGCTCCGGTGGTATCGACCACTTGCGCCACCGGCTCGGCCGGCACCTCGCTGCGCTGCCCGCCCGCAACCGCAACCGCGCCGTGCTCCCCGCGCGTCACCACCAGCACCGGAACCATGGGCGCAAGTTCGGCCAGCCCGGTTTCGAAATCGTCGTGTCCGGTCAGCGCGGCCAGTTCGACGTGATTCGCAAACAGGATATCGACATCGCCGGTTTCGATCATCGCCCGGAAATCCGCACCGTGCCGTTCGATCACAAAGGGGTCCGACAGCGTGAAGGCCACCTTGCGGCCCGCATTCTTCGCCGCCGCGATCGCCCGGCGCATGGCCGCGCGCGGCTCTTCCGGGTCCCACAGATAGCCTTCAAGATAAAGGACTTTCGCAGCCGCAATGGCCTGTTCGTTCAGTGCGGCCGGCGGCAGAAACTGCGATGCGCCGAGGAACGTGTTCATCGTGCGCTGACCGTCCGGGGTCACGAAGATCAGGCACCGCGCCGTCGGCGGTTCATCCGCGCGGGCCGGGGTGTCGAACGCAATTCCGCCAGCGCGGATATCGTGCGCAAAGACTTCGCCAAGCTGGTCATCGGCAACCTGGCCGATGAACGCGCAACTGGCGCCCAGCGCGGCCAGGCCTGCCAGCGTGTTGGCCGCCGACCCGCCCGAAATCTCGCGCGCAGGCCCCATCGCGTCGTAAAGTTCATGCGCGCGGGCCGTATCGACCAGGGTCATCCCGCCACGCGTCATGCCCAGGCGCTCGATCAGGGTGTCATCGCAGGGGGCCATGACATCGACGATAGCGTTGCCGATGGCGATGACATCAAACTGGGTGGTGGACATGGATTTCCTTCAATTGTTGCCCCAAAGCACCCACCGGGCCTAGCGGCCAGTCTGGCGCAGAGCAAGCGTCGCAGCGTTGACAGGGCGCGCCGAGCGGGCGATGCGCCAAGCCCTGACTGCCGCCGCCAGACTGCAAGGAAGCGCCGCCCATGCCTGCCCGATTCGCACTCGCGCTGATCCTGCTGCCGCTGCTCGCCGCGTGCGGTGGCGGTGGCGGCGGAACTGCGGCCGGCAAAGTGCAAAGCGCATCGAAGAAACCCGCTCTGACCAAACCGGCACTGGCCATCCCCCGCCCGCCCATGCGAACCGGCCCGCTGACCGCCCGGATCCAGTCCGCG
Organism: Novosphingobium sp.; assembly: GCF_030699305.1. GTDB lineage: Bacteria > Pseudomonadota > Alphaproteobacteria > Sphingomonadales > Sphingomonadaceae > Novosphingobium. The sequence goes on along the minus strand of NZ_JAUYNB010000010.1, from coordinate 209,610 downwards.
CCGGGCCTGGAAGGGGTGATTGGCGCCAGTCCGGCCGATCTGATCCGCCAGTTCGGCACAGCCCGGCTGGATGTGTGGGAAGGGGACGCGCGCAAGCTGCAATTCGCCAGCGATGCGTGCGTGCTGGATGTCTATCTGTATCCTGCCGCGCCGGGGCGGGAACCGCAGGCTACTTACGTCGATGCGCGCCGCGCCGGCGACGGGCAGGAGGTTGACCGCGCGGCCTGTATCGTCGCCTTGCGCAAACGCTGAGCGAACCGCCCCGAACCGGGCCGGGCGGTTCAGCTGCGCAGGGGCTCGTCGCCGGTTTCCTCGGCAATGAACTGCAACAACGCCTTTTCAAGCGGATCGAGTTCCTCGTCCGCGTCGATATGATCCAGCAGCCATAGCTCTTCGCTCCCGGTCAGGCGAGCGGCCTCGTCTGCTTCATCCGCCACATCGGGCGTGTGCGGTGTGATGCTGAGCAGGCTGCTGAAGCCATTGCTGGTTTCCAGATCGACATCGCTGCCCAGCATCCGCCGCAGAAACCCGCCAATTCCGGCGCCCGGGCGATTCATGAAGGCTTCCAGATCGCTGGCCCGCTCGCGGCTGAGCGGCTCGCGCCCGCCAAATCCCAGCAGATAGCTGCCGACGCCTTGCACAAACAACTGCTCCCATTCGGGCGCGTTGACGTCATACAGGGTCGCATCCTTCAGCCGGAACAGCAGCTCGGCCTCAGCGCGGCTGGCAGCGGCGGGGCGATCCCCGCCAGCGGCAAAGACCATCCGGCCCAGCAAGCGGCATTCAACATCGTTGATTCCTTTGGAGTCCAGTGCGCCCGCGCGGGTCGTGCCATCACCGGACAGGACCGTATCCTCGATCTGACGCAGGGCATAGGCCTTCAGGCTGTCCGGCACCGACACGGCCCTTTCCAGCACTTTCACCAGCAATTCCAGTTCGGCCATGGATTCAACCCGGCCGTCGTGGTCGATCCGGGACACCAGTTCATCGCCCATCACCTGATCGACGTAGCCGCGCGGCTCCACCGTGTTGACCACGAATTCACACAGCGCATCGACGAAGAAATCGCACCAGTCCGGCCCCGGATTGCGCAGCGCATCGTTCGCGAGGAACAGCGATTCGGCCTCTTCCGGGTCCATCCGCCCGTCGGCCCAGCCCGCACCGCGCAGCGCCAGGATATCCTCTGCGCTGATCGCACCGTCAGTTGCCGCGTGTGCGGCAAGGTCGCGGAAATGCATACTCATGGCGTCTCGCCCCCAAGGTCAGTAACCTGGGTGGTATCGGACAATTTGCTTAAAGCCGGGTTAGCAGGCCCGGCAGGCCGGTCAGACGGTAAAGCTCTCGCCGCAGCCGCATGAGCCCTTGGCATTGGGGTTCTGGAACACGAACCCGGCGGTGAAATCGTCTTCCACCCAGTCCATCGTGCTGCCGATCAGGTACAGCACGCTGCCCCCGTCGATGAAGAACGTGCCGCCGGGCGTCTCGATCCGTTCGTCCAGCGGGTTCGCCGCGGTCACGTAATCGACCGAATAGGCCAGCCCCGAACAGCCCCGGCGCGGGGTGGACAGCTTGACCCCGATTGCATCGGCAGGTGCCTCGTCCATCAGCCTGGCCACCCGCGCTTCGGCGGACGGCGTCAGGATCACGGCGGCGGGGCGCTGGCGGATTGACGGGCGCTCGGTGGTGGTGGTCATTACAGCATTCCCAGTTCGAGGCGGGCCTCGTCGCTCATCTTGGCGGGGTCCCAGGGCGGATCCCACACCAGATTCACTTCGGCGTCGCGCACGCCCGGCACCGCGCTGACGCGCAGTTCCACTTCGGCGGGCATCGATTCGGCCACCGGGCAATGCGGGGTGGTCAGCGTCATGGTCACGATCGCGCCGCCTTCGTCGGTGATTTCGACGCCATAGATCAGGCCGAGATCATAGATGTTGACCGGGATTTCCGGATCGAAAATATCGCGCAGCGCGGCGACGACCGATTCATACAGGTCCCCGCCCGGCGCGGTGCTGGGCACGCCTTCCGGCTTCGCGGCCAGAAACCCTTCCAGATAGTCGCGCTTGCGTTCCAGCTTGTCAGCCGGAGCCTCGATATCGTCGACCTTGGCGCGCGGCGGAGCAGTAACCGCTGCGACTTCCTCGACCGTGAACTTGCTGTCGTCGCTCACCCGAAAATCCTCCTGGTGCGTTCGATCCCGCGCAGCAGCGCGGCGATGTCACTGGAATTGCTGTATAAACCGAAACTGGCGCGGGCCGTGGCGGGCACGCCCAGATGATCCATCAGCGGCTGCGCACAGTGGTGTCCGGCGCGGATCGCCACACCCTCTTCGTCCAATATGGTGCCGAGGTCATGCGGATGCACCCCATCAAGTGCAAAGCTGACAATCCCGGCGCTGTCTTCCGGGCCGAACAGCGTCACGTCGTTGCGGCTGCGCAGGGCAGCGCGCAATTCGGCAACCAGCGCCGTTTCGTGGGCATGGATCGCGGCAACGCCGATCGCCGTCACATAATCCACCGCCGCGCCCAGCGCGATCGCCTCGACAATTGCAGGCGTTCCGGCTTCGAACCGCTGCGGCGGCGGGGCGTAGGTCGTGCGCTCAAAACTCACCCGGTCGATCATTGCGCCGCCGCCCTGCCACGGCGGCATCTCGGCCAGAATCGCGGAGCGCGCCCACAGCGCGCCGATCCCGGTCGGGCCATAGAGCTTGTGCGCCGAGAACACGTAGAAATCGCAATCGAGCGCGGCCACATCGACCGGTAGGCGCGGCACGGCCTGGCAGCCGTCGAGCAGCAGCTTCGCCCCCACCCCATGCGCCAGCGCCGCTGCACGTGGGGCATCGAGGACCGAACCCAGCACGTTGGAAACATGCGCCAGCGCAACCAGCTTGTGCGCCGGCGTCAGCATCGTTTCGGCTGCGTCCAGATCGATCCGGCCATCGGTGGTCAGCGGGCAGACGTCGATCGCAACGCCGGTGCGCTCTGCCAGCAACTGCCACGGCACGATGTTCGAATGATGCTCCAGCACCGACAGCAGGATGCGGTCGCCCGCCTTCAGGTTGGCCAGCCCCCAGGTCTGCGCGACCAGATTGATCGCCTCGGTTGCCCCGCGGGTGAACACGATCTCGTCCTCGCACCCGCCGATGAAGGCCGCCACCTTGCGGCGCGCTTCCTCATAGGCCAGCGTCATGTTGGCGCTGCGGGCATAGACCCCCCGGTGGACAGTCGCGTAATCGCGGCCCATCGCATGGGTCGCGGCATCGATCACCGCTTGCGGCTTCTGCGCAGTCGCGCCGCTGTCGAGATAGTGCCAGCCGCCTGCCAGACCGGGGAAATCGTCGCGCAGGGCAGGGTCCAGCGTCACAGCAAGTCCCCCAGCGCTTTCAGCGCCGCGTCCTGCAAGGTCGCCTCGTCCGCCGCACCGGTGAAGGCTTCGGCGATGAAGGCCTGGAGCATCAGCCGCTTGGCCTCAGGCGGGGTCAGCCCGCGCGACTGGAGGTAGAACAAGCCGTTGCGGTCGAGTTCCCCGACAGCGCAGCCGTGGGCGCATTTGACGTCGTCGGCGTGGATTTCCAGTTCGGGCCGGGCATTGGCAGTGGCCGTCCGGTCGAGCAGCATCGCCCGGACCGACTGGGAACCGTCCGTGCCATTGGCCCCCGGCGCAACGTGGACTTTGCCAAGGTAATTTGCCGTCGCCTGCCCGCCGACGACCGAGCGCACGACCTGACGGCTGACCGCATCCGGCGCGGCGTGGCTGACGTTGGTGATCAGTTCCAGCACTTGCCCGCCGCCGCCCAGTTGCGCCGCGCCGAGCGTGAATTCCGCGCCCGCGCCCAGTTCAGCCCGCACCGCGATCCGGCCATAGGCGCTGCCCGCGTTCAGCACGTGCAGCGCAAACTTCGCGCCCGCCGCCAGCGTGACCGACAACTCGCGCGCGACGGGTGCATCGCCGGTGTTGACGACGCTCAGCGCGGCGGATTGGCCAGCGGCGACGACGATCGCCTCCACCGCGACCGGCCAGACCCCGGCCAGCGCGGTCAGGTCGGCATAGCGGAAATCTTCTTCGCGCCGGGTGGGAAGGGGCTCGGCGCTCATCAGGCCGCCACCGCCTCATAGCCGTGCTCTTCCAGCTGGTGCGCGAGTTCCGGCCCACCGGTCTTCACGATCCGCCCGCCCGCAAGGACGTGGACGAAATCAGGCTGCACATAATCGAGCAGGCGCTGATAGTGCGTGATCAGCAGCACCGCCTTGTCCGGCCGCCGCATGATCGTGTTGATGCCTTCACCGCAGACCCGCAGCGCGTCGATATCGAGACCCGAATCGGTTTCATCCAGAATCGCCAGCTTGGGACCGAGAATCCCCATCTGAACCATTTCCGCGCGCTTCTTTTCCCCGCCGGAAAAGCCGACGTTCACCGGGCGCTTCAGCATGTCCATGTCCATCCGCAGCAACGCCGCCTGTTCGCGCGCCAGCTTCAGGAATTCCCCGCCCGACAGCGGCGCTTCCCCGCGCACCTTGCGCTGGGCATTGGCCGCCTCGCGCAGGAACTGCACGAACGACACACCGGGAATCTCGACCGGATACTGGAACCCCAGGAACAGTCCGGCGGCGGCGCGCTCGTGCGGCTCAAGCGCCAGCAGGTCCTGCCCGTCAAACTCGACCGAACCGCCGGTCACTTCATAACCCGGACGCCCGCCCAGCGTGTAACCCAGCGTGGACTTGCCCGCCCCGTTCGGCCCCATGATCGCATGGATTTCACCCGCGTTGATGGTCAGCGACAGGCCCTTGAGGATCGGCTTGTTGGCGACCGTGGCGGAGAGGTTATCAATCTTCAGCATCAGCGCTTGCCTTGTGCACAATTGGCGAGGAAATCGGCGCGCAGCTCATCGACCAGCGTGCGCCAGCCAGCTTCGACCGCGCGCGCGTCGTCGAGGAGTTTCTGGCGGCCGTCGAGGCCGCTCAGCGCCAGCATCAGGCTGGCCTGCCCGGCCGGGGTCGGATCGCCGCCGGGCCGGGCGAGCAGGCCGGCACGGTCCCGCGCGATGGCCTGTTGTTCGGCATAGGCGGCAGCGGCAAACTGGCTGCGGCGGTGGGGTTCGCCCTTGGTCATCTCCGCCATCGCGCCGCGATCACAGGTCTTCACCGCTTCCAGCGCGGGGACGGCATCGGGACCGGTGAAGGCCGCGGCCAGCAAGATCGACAGCGCGATCATCCGACGCTGCCCTCCAGCGAAATCCCCAGCAGCTTCTGCGCTTCGACCGCGAATTCCATCGGCAGCTGTTGCAGCACTTCCCTGGCAAAACCGTTGACGATCAAGGCCACCGCCTCTTCCTGACCCAGCCCGCGCTGCATCGCGTAGAACAGCTGGTCGTCGGAAATCTTGCTGGTGGTCGCCTCATGCTCGATCTGGGCAGAGGGGTTCTTCACCTCGATATACGGCACGGTATGCGCGCCGCACTGGCTGCCCAGCAGCAGCGAATCGCACTGGGTGAAATTGCGCACGCCCTCGGCCGTCGGGGCCACGCGAACCAGGCCGCGATAGGTGTTCTGGCTCTTGCCGGCCGAAATCCCCTTCGACACGATGGTCGAGCGGGTGCCTCGCCCGTTGTGGATCATCTTGGTGCCGGTATCGGCCTGCTGGTAATTGTTGGTGACGGCGACGGAATAGAACTCGCCCACACTGTCTTCGCCGTTCAGCACGCAACTGGGATACTTCCACGTCACCGCACTGCCGGTTTCCACCTGCGTCCACGATACCTTGCTGCGCGCTCCCTGGCACAGCGCCCGCTTGGTCACGAAGTTGTAGATCCCGCCCTTGCCCTCGGCATCGCCGGGATACCAGTTCTGGACGGTTGAATACTTGATCTCCGCATCGTCGAGCACGACCAGTTCGACCACGGCGGCGTGGAGCTGGTTTTCATCGCGCATCGGCGCGGTGCAGCCTTCGAGATAGGACACATACGCGCCCTTGTCGGCCACGATCAGCGTGCGTTCGAACTGCCCGGTGTTTTCCGCGTTGATCCGGAAATAGGTCGACAGCTCCATCGGGCAGCGCACGCCTTCGGGGATGTAGACGAAGGTCCCGTCCGAAAAGACCGCGCAGTTCAGCGCTGCGAAGAAGTTGTCGCGCACCGGCACGACCTTGCCCAGCCAGCGCTTCACGAGATCGGGATATTCGCGGATCGCCTCCGAAATCGACAGGAAGATCACCCCGGCCTTCTTCAGTTCCTCACGGAAAGTCGTGGCGACGCTGACGCTGTCGAACACCGCGTCCACCGCCACGCGGCGCGCACCTTCGACCCCGGCGAGCACTTTCTGCTCCTCCAGCGGGATGCCCAGCTTCTTGTAGACTTCCAGAATCGCGGGATCGACCTCGTCCAGGCTGGCCAGCTTGGGCTTCGCCTTGGGCGCGGCGTAGTAATAGGCGTCCTGGTAATCGATCGGCGCGATGTTCAGCTTGGCCCAATCAGGCATCGGCATGGTCTGCCACAGCCGGAACGCCTTCAGGCGCCAGTCGAGCATCCATTCCGGCTCGTTCTTCTTGCCCGAGATGAACCGGACGGTATCCTCGTTCAGCCCCTTGGGCGCGAATTCGGTGTCGATATCCGCCGACCAGCCGTGTTCGTAATCGGCCACCTTGTCGGCGGCGTCACGGGCGGCCTGATCCTTCACGGTTACGTCTTCGCTCATCGGACAGTCTCCGCCAGCCGGGCATTTTCCGCCAGCCGGGTCAGGGGCACTTCGGCCAGGGCGCCGCGCACCGCTGCGCCGACCACGCCCCAATGCGGCTTGACCGTGCAGGACGCATCAAGCGCGCATTCATGCCGCGCGTCATCCACGCACGGGGTCAGCGCGATCGGGCCTTCGACCGCTTCGATAATATCGGCGAGCGTGATTGCCGCTGCCGGGCGCGCCAGCTTCAGTCCGCCGCCCACCCCGCGCGAGGAGCGCAGCAGGCCCGCCGCCGTCAACCGGCTGACCAGTTTTTGCACGGTCGGCACCGGCAGCCCGGTTTCCTCGGCCAGTTGCGCCGCCGAAACGCGCAATCCGCCGCAATGGCGCGCGGCGGCGCTCATTGTCACAACGGCATAATCGGCCATGCTGGAAAGGCGCACGGGCTGGGCTCCGGTTAAATCAGACTGATTCCTTCCGGTTTCCCTAGGCGCGTATTTTCAGGATTACAATCGCCTGCTGAGCGCTGCAAAAAAAGAGCGGCTCCCAAGCCAGGCCAGGGAGCCGCTATATAAAGTTTCGAACTCGTTGCACTAGCGCCACGAGCCCTTCGGGTCGCAAGCGGGTCATAAGCACGGGGCCAAGCGTAGGGATTGTATGGATTCGACAATCTGGAGCGCGACTTTGATCAAAACCAATGCCGCAGCCACGATCGCCGCAATCTTGCAACACCCGCAGCGCGGCGCACAGCATCGACTCGGCCGCTGCGCGCTGCCATAGGGACAACACCATGTTCTATGCCCTGATCCGCCCTGCCCTGTTTCTGCTCGACGCGGAACGCGCCCACGGTCTTGCCTTGACTGCACTGAAGCTCTGGCCCGGCGGCGGCACGGACCGCACCGACGGACCGCTGGCGACAACCGTGGCCGGGCTGACGTTTCCCAACCCGCTGGGCATGGCCGCAGGCTTCGACAAGGATGCGCAAGTGCCCGACGCGCTGCTGGGCGCGGGCTTCGGGTTCGCGGAAGTCGGTTCGATCACCCCGCTGCCGCAGTCCGGCAACCCCAGGCCCCGCCTGTTCCGGCTGGTCGAGGACCGCGCAGTGATCAACCGCATGGGCTTCAACAACGGCGGCGCGCAAGCAGCGGTCGAGCGGCTGGCGCAGCGCAACGCGCGGCCGGGAATCGTCGGCGTGAACATCGGCGCGAACAAGGATTCGACCGACCGGATCGCCGATTACGCCACGATGGCGCGGCTGACCGCCCCGCTGGCCAGCTATCTGGCCGTCAATGTCTCCAGCCCCAACACCCCGGGCCTGCGCGCGTTGCAAGACGAAGGCGCGCTGACCGCCCTGCTCGATGCCGTGCTGGAAGCGCGCGGACGCAGCGGCCCGCCGGTGTTCCTGAAAGTCGCGCCCGATCTGGAACCGGCCGATATCGTCGCCATTGCCCGGATTGCGGTGGACAAGCGGCTGGGTGCGCTGATCGTGTCCAACACCACGATCTCGCGCCCGCCGCTGCAATCGGCCCATGCCGGAGAAACCGGCGGGCTGTCGGGCGCGCCGCTGCGCGATCTGGCCCAGCAGCGGCTGCGCGATTTCCATCATGCCACGGGCGGAACAGTGCCGCTGATCGGGGTGGGCGGAATCGCCACTGCCGAAGACGCGTGGGCGCGGATTCGCGCCGGTGCCAGCCTGGTGCAACTCTATAGCGCGATGACTTATGCCGGACCGGGTATCGCCCGCCAGATCACACGAGGGCTGGAACGCCTGATGCGGCGCGACGGGTTTTCGACCATTGCCGAGGCGGTCGGAACCGAATAGCGTTTGGCGTCATGAAACTGAAACTGGTCGCAATCCTCACCGCACCGCTCCTGCTTGGAGCCTGTGCGGGAACCTCCGCCCCGCGTCTTTCCGCTGCCTCGCCCACGTTTGAGCACGGCATGGTCAGCGCCGCTGATCCGCGCGCGGCGGAGGCGGGGGCGGAAATCCTGCGCGCGGGAGGCAGCGCTGCCGATGCCGCGTTGGCAACGCTGCTGGCGCTGACGGTGGTCGAACCGCAAAGTTCGGGCATTGGCGGGGGCGGGTTTCTGATCCACGACGACGGCAAGGGCGGAGTCGAGAGCTTCGATGGCCGCGAAACCGCCCCGGCGGCGGCGGATGGCACATGGTTTTATGTCGATGGCAAGCCGTTGACCGTGCCGCAGGCGATTCCCGGCGGGCGCAGCGTCGGCGTGCCGGGGAACATTCGCATGATGGCCGAGGCGCACCGCGCGCACGGCAAGCTGCCATGGTCCGCGCTGTTCCAGCCCGCGATCCGGCTGGCGCGCGATGGCTTTACGGTCACCCCGCGCCTGGCCGCGTTCCTGGACCGGTTCAAGGCCAGCGCCGCGCTGACCGAAGCGGGCCGGGCAATCTATTACCAGCCGGATGGCAACCCCATTCCCGCCGGTACCACGCTGAAAAACCCCGATCTGGCAACGTTTCTTGAGCAAGTTGCCGCGCAGGGTCCGAATGCGTTCTATACCGGCGCCAATGCGCAGAAGATTGTCGATGCGGTGACGCTCGCGCCGCGCAATCCCGCTCCGATGACCATGGCCGATGTCGCCGGTTACAAGGTGAAGGAACGCACGCCGGTCTGCACGTTCTACCGCGCCCACAAGGTCTGCGGGATGGGGCCGCCCTCATCCGGCGCAACCACCGTGCAGGGCGTGCTGGGCATGGTCGAACGGTTTGACCTGCGCGGCCTGGGCAAGGACGATCCGCGCGGCTGGCACCTGATCGCCGAAGCCATGCGCCTCGCCTATGCCGACCGCGAACGGTATCTCGCCGATCCGGACTTTTTCCCGGTACCGACCGCCGGATTGCTGGCGCCGGACTATCTTGCCGCGCGTTCGCAACTGATCGCGATCGACCGGACGATGCCATCGGTCGAGGCCGGCAACCCCAAGGGCGTGAAAGTGGCGCTGGCCGATACACTGACGCCCGATGTCGTCTCCACCTCGCACTTCGTGGCGATTGACCGCGCAGGCCGCGCCGCCACGCTGACGTCCACCATCGAAAGCGCATTCGGGTCCGGGCTGGTGGTCAACGGATACTTCCTGAACAATGAACTGACCGACCTGTCGATCCTGCCGGAACGCGGCGGACGGATGGTGGCCAACAAAGTCGAAGGCGGCAAACGGCCCCGCAGTTCGATGGCCCCGACGCTGGTCTATGCCCCGGACGGCAAGCTGCGGCTGGCAGTCGGTGCGGCGGGCGGGGCGACGATCCCCGCGCAAGTGCTGAAAGCGATCATTGCCGTGATCGACTGGGACATGACCGCGCAGGACGCCATTGCCCTGCCGGTGATCTTCGCCCCCGGCGGGCAGACCGTGTTCGTCGAACGCGGCAGCCCGCACGAAGTGATGATTCCGTTCCTGCAGGCGCTAGGCCATACCGACGTGCAGCTGCGCGAACGCAGCTTCAAGGCCAACGCCATCGAAGTGAAGGACGGGCGGTTGCTGGGCGCAGCCGATCCGCGCAGCGAAGGGGTCGCGGTAAGCGAGTAACTTGCCGCTACGGCCAAGCACGCCTAAGTCATGTTCAAGACGAGAACGTAGAACGGCTGCAGCGAAGGGGGCGGGGCGAGTGGTGGATATTTCGGATCTTCCGACCAGCCGGAATCTGGTCGAGCTGTTGCTGGCCCGGGCCGATGCCAAAGGGACCGCGCCGTTCCTGTGGGCGAAGCGCGATGGACAGTGGCAATCGATCAGCTGGGCCGATGCCGCCCGGCAGGTCTGCGAACTGGCCGAGGCCTTGCGCGGCCTGGGGCTGGAAGCGGGTGACCGGGTCATGCTGGTGTCGGAAAACCGGCCCGAATGGTGCATCGCCGATTTCGCGATCATGGCCGCAGGCTGCATCACCGTTCCAGCCTATGTCACCAATACCGAGCGCGATCACCAGCACGTGCTGGACGATTCCGGCGCGAAAGCTGTGATTGTCAGCAATGACAAGCTGGGCAAGGCGCTGCTTCCGGCCGTGCTGCGATCGGGCGTGGCGAGGCACGTGATCGGGATCGATCCGCTGCGGATCGCCCAGACCGGATCGTTCGAATACCACGACTGGGCGGCGCTGACCGGCGGGGACGGGATCGCGGCGCGCGGGCTGGTGGAAGACCGGATTGCCAAGATCAACCGCGATGCCACCGCCTGCCTGATCTATACCAGCGGCACCGGCGGCGCCCCGCGCGGCGTGCGGCAACACCATGGCGCACTGCTGTGCAACGTCTATGGCGCGGCCAAAGTGCTGGCCGAGGATTTCGGGCTGGGCGACGACGTGTTCCTGTCGTTCCTGCCGCTCAGCCACGCCTATGAGCACACCGGCGGGCAGATGCTGCCAATCGGGGTGGGCGCGGAAATCTATTATTCCGAAGGCCTGGAAAAGCTGGCCAGCAATATCGAGGAAGTGCGCCCGACGATCATGGTCGTGGTCCCGCGCCTGTTCGAAGTGCTGCGCACGCGGATCATGAAGCAGATCGAAAAGCAGGGCAAAGTCGCCAACTACATGATGACCCGCGCGATGGCGATCGGCGCGGCCAAGGCGCAGGGCTTGCGCGGCGGCAAGGGGCGGCTGCGCGACAAGCCGATGGACCTGATCCTGGAAAAGGCGCTGCGCCCCAAGATCCGGCAGAAGTTCGGCGGACGGCTGAAGGCCATGGTTTCCGGCGGCGCGCCGCTGAATCCCGAAGTCGGGGTGTTCTTTGAATCGATGGGGCTGACCATGCTCCAGGGCTATGGCCAGACCGAAGCCGGGCCGGTGATCAGCTGCAACCGCCCCGCCGCGGGCCTGAAGATGGACACCGTCGGTCCGCCGCTGGAAGGCGTCGAGGTGAAAATCGCAGCCGACGGCGAAATCCTGGTGCGCGGCGAACTGGTGATGCACGGCTATTGGCGCAACGAGGCGGAAACCGCCCGCGCGCTGCAGGACGGCTGGCTCCACACCGGCGATATCGGCCATATCGACGAGGCCGGGCGGATCCTGATCACCGACCGCAAGAAGGACATGATCGTCAACGACAAGGGCGACAACGTCTCGCCTCAGAAAGTCGAAGGGATGCTCACGCTCCAGCCCGAAATCGCGCAGGCGATGGTGGTCGGCGACAAGCGGCCATATCTGGTCGGCCTGGTCGTCCCCGATCCCGAATGGGCGCTGGAATGGGCGCGTGCGCAGGACGAGAAGTTCGATTTCAAGGCCTTGCAGGCCCTGCCCGCCTTCTGCAGCGCGGTGCGCGCCGCGATTGACCGGGTGAATCAGGACCTGTCGGTGATCGAGAAAGTCCGCCAGTACACGTTCGCGGACGAAGCGTTCACCATCGAGAACGAGGAAATGACCCCCAGCATGAAGATCCGTCGGCACAGGCTGAAGGAACGCTATGGGGAGCGGCTGGACGGGCTGTATAAATGACCGGCACCGCTACCATCCCGTGGGACCAGCCCGCGACGATGATCGACCTTGAAGGGCGCGCGCCGATCATCGGCACGATCCGCGACTGCACGATGCACTTTGCGATCTACAAGCCGCACGCCAGGGATCAGGCGTGCATCCTGCTGACGCAGCCGTTTCACCGCGAAGGGCGCAAGACCCGGACCTGGATTCTGGAACCGAACGAGATCGAGGAACTGGCGGCGCGGATGCGCCGCGAGGCCAACTAGGCCGCTTCCTTCTCCACCCATTCGGGATAGAAACTGGGTTCGCGCGCAGACCAGCCGGGTGCGGTGGCGGCGGCTTCGCTGATCGACTGGAGCAGCCCCCTGCGGCGATCGGGCCGGATCTGCGGCAATGCACTGGCCGCACAGAACGCCGACGGCAGAAACGGGCGCACTTCCGCGCCGAGCAGCCGTTCGTAAAGGAACCGGAAGGCCGAAAAGCCCTCGATCCGGCCCTGTGCCAGGTCGAACGCGGCGACCCGGATCAGCTTGCCCATAAAGGCTTCGAGCGCCGCAAAGCTGGTTTCGTCCGGAACATTGCCCCGCAAGGCCTTCAATTCCTGATAGACCACATACTGGCTGCGGATCGAGGCGCTTTCCCCGGCATCGCGCGCCCAGAGCTTGAACGCGTCCTGCCGCCCCAGGCCAATATCCAGACTGCGCTTGATATATCGCTGCTCGGCCGCTGAAAAGCTGGCGAACTCGCGCAGTTCGGCAATGGTCAGCGAAGCGGTTCCGGTATTGGCCATGACTGTCGTTCCCAAGAGTGGTCGGGAACAGAACACCAGAATATGGTTATGAACCGGTTAACCAAACCGTCTAAATCAACCCGGCGAGCGGACTGGACGGATCGGCATACTTGCGCGTGCCCATGCGCCCGGCCAGATAGGCCTCGCGCCCGGCCTCGACCGCCAGTTTCATCGCCCGGGCCATGCGGATCGGGTCCTTCGCCTCGGCGATGGCGGTGTTCATCAGCACGCCGTCGACGCCCAGCTCCATCGCCACGGCCGCATCGCTGGCCGTGCCAACCCCCGCATCGACCAGCACCGGCACTTTCGCGCCTTCCACGATCAGGCGGATCGTGACCCGGTTCTGGATGCCCAGCCCCGAACCGATTGGCGCGCCAAGCGGCATCACCGCCACGGCCCCGGCTTCTTCCAGCTGCTTGGCGGCGATCGGATCATCGACGCAATAGACCATCGGCAGGAAGCCTTCCTTGGCCAGCACTTCGGTGGCCTTCAGCGTTTCGCGCATGTCGGGATAGAGCGTACGCGCCTCGCCCAGCACTTCCAGCTTGACCAGGTCCCAGCCGCCCGCCTCACGCGCCAGCCGCAGGGTGCGGATCGCTTCGTCGGCGGTGAAGCACCCGGCCGTGTTGGGCAGGTAAGTGACTTTCTTCGGATCGATGAAATCGGTCAACATCGGTGCCTTGGGGTCGCTGACGTTGACGCGGCGCACCGCGACAGTGACGATTTCCGCGCCCGATGCTTCCAGCGCGGCGGCGTTCTGGGCGAAGTCCTTGTACTTGCCGGTTCCAACGATCAGGCGCGAATGAAACGTCCGACCTGCGACAGTCCAGCTGTCCCCATGATCGCCGCCACCCACGAAGTGCACGATTTCCAGCTTGTCGCCATCGGCCAGCACGACAGCCGCCAGGGTCGAACGCGGCACGATTTCACCATTGCGCTCCACCGCGACCTTGGCCGGATCGAGTTCAAGGCTGCGAACCAGATCGGCAATCGTTCCGGGCGCGGCACGGCGGGGTTCGCCATTGATGGTCAGGGCAAGGTTCAGTTCTGGAGTCTGTGCTGGGGTCATACCCCGCAGATAGCGACTAGGCCGCGCAGCGCAAGTTGCGCAGATGCGCCCAGGCCAGCAGGCTGACGCCCAGAATGGTCAGCACCGCTTCTTCGATGCCATGGCCGACGAACAGCGCGACCGTCATCATTGCGATTCCTGCACCGCCCGCCTGAAGCGGACGCGGATCGCCGTGGCGGGCAACGCCGATGACCAGCGTGATCGCGCCGATCACGATCGCCAGCGCCAGACCGATGCGGTGAAACGCGGGCGACAGCAACACTTCGCCGCCCAGCCCCAGTCCGGCGACCAGCACGATCCCGGCGATGCAATGCAGCATGCACAGCCCGGACAGCAGCACACCAACCCGGTCCAGCCGGTCTCGAATCGAAAGGAACGAATTACGGATCACGATCGCTATGTATGTTATGTTGTAACATGGATCAAGTGCCGGGGTGCCGTTCGCCGATCCGGTCTTGCGATTTTCAGTCGTCCGCAGCAAGGGACAGGCATGAGCAAGGCAGTGCATTCGCCGGTTTCGGCCGCAATCCTCGCCCGCTGGCTGCTGGGCGTAGCCACGCTGGTGGTTCTGATCGTCGCGGTCGGCGGGATTACCCGGCTGACCGAATCCGGGGTTTCGATCACCGAATGGAAACCGGTCACCGGCACGCTGCCCCCGTTGAATGATGCAGCGTGGCAGGCCGAATACGCCGCATATCGCCAGACGCCCCAGTACCTGGAGATCAACGGCCCGGCGGGAATGACGCTGGAAACCTACAAGTTCATCTATTTCTGGGAATGGTTTCACCGCCTGATCGCCCGGATCATCGGGCTGGCATTTGCGCTGCCGCTGGCGTGGTTCTGGGTGAGGGGGATGATCCCGGCCGGATACAAACCGCGGCTGCTGGCCTTGCTCGCGCTGGGCGCGCTGCAGGGAACGGTGGGCTGGTGGATGGTCAAATCCGGCATCGTCAATGACGTCAAGGTCAGCCATTTCCGCCTTGCCGCGCATTTGCTGATCGCGCTGGCCACGCTGGGCGGGCTGGTCTGGACCGCGCTGGACCTGCGCGCGCTGGCACGCGGTGAGGCGCGCGCGCGGCTGACCGGGTTTGCCGCGTTCGCGCTGGCGGCGCTGACGGTGCAGCTGTTTTTCGGCGCGTTGGTGGCGGGCTTGCGGGCCGGCTATGTGGCCGGAGCGGGCTGGTTCAACTGGGACGCCTGGCCGTTGATGCAGGGCAAGTTTGTGCCGGACGGCATTGGCTGGGCAGCCGGGGCACTGCACGCGCTGCTGAGCGATCCGTTCCTGACCCATTTCGTCCACCGCTGGTGGGCGTGGGGCGTGGTTGCGATCCTGATCGTGCTGGCGCGCAAAGTGCGGGCGAATCACCGCCCTGCCTCAATCGCAATCCATTGCGCATTCGGCGCTCAGGTTCTGCTCGGAATCGCCACCGTGATGAGCGGGATGGCGCTGTGGATTGCCGTGCTGCACCAGCTGTGCGGCGCCTTGCTGGTGGCCGCGACTGCGCTTGGCTCCCATGCGCTGGGGCGCCGGAACGCCTGAAACGCCTGAAACGCAGAACTCCGGCGCACGGTTCCTGCTCCGGACCAATTGCTGATTGCGGCGTCCGCACCCGCTGTTGCAGTCAAGTCGCTTGACGAACGGCAGGTTGCCTGCGTGAATATACTTGGGTCAACAATGCGGCTATATGACCGGCCGGGCGCATGAAATCAGATTGAGGGGACCGGGGTGCTGTTCAAGGCCGACACAACCGTGCTCAATTGCGCGCTTCAGCGCAGCACTGAACTGAATCTTTCAGCCGATCCGGCCAACCACTCTTCCCGCCGATCAGCGATGGTTGCGGGGCGCGCATTGCTGCTGGCAGGAATTGCGGCCTTGCTGCCCGGTTCGCTGGGTGCCCAACAGGCCAAGCTGACGGCCCAGAACGCCCGGCATTTCGCGCCGCCGCAGACCCCGGTGGTGCTCAGCCGCACGATCTGGCGGTCGCTGCCCGATGGCAAGAACATCATGGTCCGCCGCAGTTATGAAGTACGGATTGCGGCGCTGGACGACGGCTATCTGGTGAATGGCGCGCTGCTGGACACCGTTGTCGAAGCCCCCCCGCCGGTGGCCATGCTGGCCGAACTGGAGCGTAAGCGGCCTGATGCCGGACCGTTTCCGCTGCGGCTGGACCGGCACGGAATCATAACTGAAGTGGCTGAATCGCCAGCCGATGGTGCCGCGCGTGCCGATGCGACGCGGGGCAGCGCGCTGATACTGAAAAAGGCCGCGCAATCGGGCGACGCGCAGGACAAGGCGTTGGCGGTGCTGACCCGCGTGCTGTCATCAACCAGTGGCAGCGCCGCTTGGCCGATTGACCTGTTCAACCCGGCGCAGAACAACCGTCACGAAGTACGCCGGGTGCCACTGCCGGGTGGGGCATCGGGCGAAGTGGATGTGTCGATCAACGTCCAGCGGCCCGGACCAGGCCCGCTGCCCGAGCTGTTTGAACGGACCGTGATTACCCGGCTGGATGGTTCGGAGCGCACCTCGCGCGAGGTTTGGACGATCGGTTCGCGATAGCTCTGGCGCAACGGTATTATTTTACCTCCCCGGAAACACCCCGGTTCGCTTGACTTTGCGGCACCGTTCCGCGAAAGGGCCGCCTTCCCCGCTGTCTGTCCGTGCTGGATAGAGATTCGGGAAACAAGGGTTTTGACCTAATTTCAGGAAGGGCTGGCCATGAAGGCGCTCAGCAAGGTCACCCGGTCGATCAAACCGGCCGAGGTGGAAAAAAAATGGCATCTGATCGATGCCGAAGGTCTGGTGGTCGGGCGTCTTGCCGTGATCATCGCCAATCGTCTGCGCGGCAAGCATAAGCCGAGCTTCACCCCTCACGTCGATTGCGGTGACCATGTGGTCGTGATCAACGCTGGCAAGGTGCGGCTGACCGGCAACAAGCTGAAGCAGAAGACCTATTACAAGCACACCGGCTATGCTGGCGGCATCAAGGCGGTGACGGCGGACAAGGTCCTCGACGGCCGCTTCCCGGAACGCGTGCTGGAAAAGGCCGTTGAACGCATGATCCCGCGCGGTCCGCTGGGCCGTGACCAGATGCGCGCGCTGCACCTTTATGCCAGCGCCGAACATCCCCACGCGGGCAACCAGCCCGAAGCGCTGGATGTTGCTGCCCTCAACCGCAAGAACAAGGTGGGTGCCTGATGTCCGATAACACCGTCACCGATCTCGCCGATCTCGGCACGATCGCCGAAACTCCGGCAGCTCCCGTCGCTCCGCCCGCGCCGCTGCGCGAAAAGGAAATCGACGCGCAGGGCCGTTCCTACGCCACCGGCCGCCGCAAGGACGCCGTTGCCCGCGTGTGGATCAAGCCCGGCACCGGCAAAGTCACCGTCAACGGTCGCGACCAGGAAGTCTACTTCGCGCGTCCGACCCTGCGTCTGGTGCTGAACCAGCCGTTCCAGGTGGCTGAGCGTGAAGGCCAGTACGACGTGATCGCCACCGTCAAGGGCGGTGGTCTGTCGGGCCAGGCGGGCGCCGTGAAGCACGGCATCTCGCAGGCGCTGACCAAGTATGAGCCGGCTCTGCGCGCCGCCGTCAAGGCTGCCGGGTTCCTGACCCGCGATCCGCGCGTCGTCGAACGCAAGAAGTATGGCCGGGCCAAAGCTCGCCGCAGCTTCCAGTTCAGCAAGCGCTGATCCAGACCGTTTCGGTTATGCGAAAAGGGGTCGGCCGCAAGGTCGGCCCCTTTTTCGTTGGCCCCTGTTGTGTTTGAGGTGTCCGGCAAGGTCCGCCCAGGCCGCGCCGCCCAAGCCGCTAATCCAGCGTCTGCACGCGGACATCCAGCGCCCCGTCCGCCCCCAGTTCCAGCCGGTTGAAGCAAGGCTGGGACGTGCGCAGCCGCTGCGACAGCGTGCCTGCGCCGATGATCCGGATTGTCTGGCCATCCAGCTCGACCAGCTGGTCGAACGGATCGTGGACATGGCCGGACAGAACCGCAGTCGCCCCGGCCCGCGCCAGCGCCGCCAGCGCACGCTTGCCGCCGCGCGTTGACGCGGTGGAGTGGGTATCGGCCTCAACCAGCGGGTGATGACAGGCGACCAGCCGGACCGGGCAAGCCGCGTGCTGCGCCAGACCGCGCAAGGCGCTGTCGAGATCCCCCGTGCTGACCCGCCCCTTTGACCAGTTCAGCCGGAACTGAGCGCGGGCCACGGTCTTGAGCGGAATGACGGTCACGTCCGGCAGCACAATTTCGCTTTCCAGTTCCGCTTCCAGCGCATGATAACGGGCATAGGGCCGGGTCAGGCGGCGCACCATGTGGTGGTAATAGGGAACGTCGTGATTGCCCGGCTCCAGGCTGACCGGCACCGGCAGCGCGGCCAGCCACTGCGCCGCCGCAGCATATTCGCGCGCCGACCCGCGCATCGTCAGGTCGCCCGTGCAGATCACCGCAGCGGGCCGTTCACGCGCGACTTCCGCGGCAAACCAGTCCAGCGCGGCCCGGTCTTCATAGCCGAAATGCAGATCGCTGACATGATAGAGGACAGTCGGCTGGGTCATCGCGCCGGGTAACCGATCACACCCGGCCCGTCAGGATCAGCCACGCGGAAACCGCGTTGACCCCGCTGTACCCGAGATAGAGCCAGATCCACCCGCCGGACCCTTGCGATACCATCAGCAGCGCGCCCAGCAGCATCAGGAACTCGACGATCAGGCTGAACCGTCCGCCCAGCAGGTGAAAGAACATCGGCACCTGCCCCAGCAGCGGATGACGGCTTTCCAGCACGGCCTTGTGGACCGCGAAGTTGCCGATGCCGAGCAGGAAGACCAGAATAACGCCCATCGCGATGACCCTAGGCGCTCTGTCAGCGTCCCGCCATTGCTTTCGCGCGGGCCAGATAGGTCCGCCCGATCCGCACCGCAGAACCATCTTCCAGCTCCGCCGACCAGACCCCCAGTCCATCGTGGCGCAAGCCGGTGATCCGGTCGCGGCGCAGAATCGTTGAACGGTGCAGGCGAATGAACCGGTCCGGATCGAGCCGTGCCTCCAGCCCCGAAACCGTCTGGAGCAGCAGGTAGCTGCGGTCGGCCACGTGCAGCCGCACATAATCGCGCTCGGCATCGATCCGGTCGACATCGCCCGCTGCGATCCGCAGCAATTCCGAGCGATAGGGCACCCAGAACTCGCTGAGCCAGTTGCCGCCGCCTGCCGCGCGGGTGCCGCGCCGCGTCACGGCGCGTGCCACGGCGCGTGCCAACCGCTCGGCCGTGACCGGTTTCAACACATAATCGACCGCATCCAGATCGAACGCCTCAACCGCGAAATTGTCATGCGCGGTGACGAAGATCACCGCCGGAGCATTGGCCGTGCGCGCCAGTGCGCTGGCAACCGCCAGTCCATCGAGTTCGGGCATCGTCATGTCCAGCAAGACCAGATCCGGCCCGCTCGCCTCGATCGCGCGCAGCGCCGCCGCGCCATCAAGCGCATGGGCGATGACTTCGATCCCGGCCAGGCCTGCGCAGATCACCCGCATCCGCTCAATCGCCAATGGTTCATCATCGACGATCAGGGTCCGCAGCGGCGCTGAGGACGCGGGGCCGGGAGCAGGGGTGGGGGCTTTATCCGGCATGGGCCTCCAGGGGCAGGCGGATCACCGTGCGCCAGCCGCCGCCCGCAACCGGACCGGCCACCAGCTGGGCCGCACCGCCGTAGCGCGCGGCCAGGCGGTCTTCCACATTGGCGAGGCCGATTCCGAAACCGGGCTTTGTCCCGCCGGGCGCGCCGGGACCGTCGTCACCCACTTCGATCACCAGCTGGCCGCCCTCGCTGCGGGCGGAAACCGACACATGAACCGCCCGGTTGGTCGGGGCGACACCGTATTTGACCGAATTTTCGACCAGCGGCTGCAAGATCATCCCCGGCACGCGCGCGTCCAGCAAGTGATCGGGGATATCGATCCGCGCTTTCAACCGTTCGGGAAAGCGGACGCCTTCGATCTCCAGATAGAGCCGCTGGAGGGCAATTTCCTGCTCCAGCGCCACGTCGGCAGTGGGATCACCCGCCAGACTGCGGCGATAGAAGGTCGACAGCGTCTGGATCATTTCTTCCGCCGCGTCGACCTTGCCGGTGATCACCAGTGCCGACAGCGAATTGAGCGTGTTGAACAGGAAGTGCGGATTGACCTGATAGCGCAACGACCGCAGTTCAGCGGCCTTGGCTGCACGCCGGAACTCGCCTTCCCGGCGCTCGGCCGCGCGGGCCTGTTCGGCGCTGACCAGCGCAAAATACAACGCCGCCCAGGCCAGCAGCAGGAAATAGCGCCCCAGCGCCACATCGGTCAGCTGACGCCAGCGGTTATCCTGCCGGGTTTCGGCCGCAATCGTGATCGCAGGGGCTGCCGTTGCACCCGGCAGCAGCTGTTCATCCGGCACGATATCGGTGGGCAAGGCAGCGGCATCAGCCGGATTTTGCCGCTCCAGCGGATCGACCAGCAGATTGCCGGCTTCATCGCTGCGCACCCGCAGTCCTTCGCGCTCGCCGATTTTTGCGACGACTTCATCCTCAATCGCGGCAAACACCCACTGGTTGATGCCGGCCAGCAGCAGCGACGCAGGCAGCACCATCAACAGCACCGCGACGATCTTAACCCATACCGTGCGGCGATCGAGCATGCGCAGCAGCGGCCACAGGCCGACTGTCACCACCATCGATGCCAGAATCACCAGCACCCGCCGCCACAGCAACGCGTCGTGCAGTTCAAGACCGACCAGCCACCCGCGCAGGGTGGCAAGCACGAAGTAAGTCACCCACAGCGCCGCGATCGTGGCAAGCACGATCCGCCCCGGGACACGGGGCGCGTGCGCTGGAGCCTGGGCCGGGGGGTGGGTCGCATCCATCTCGATCATGGCCTAACGCCTGACCTGCAAAGCGCCAGCGGCTTCGTCGAGGCGCAAGGTGCTTTGGTCGATCCGGGTGCCTTGATCGATCCGGGCTGGCCCTCCGAAGCGGGAATCAGCCCAGCAGGTGTTCCCGGGCGATCTTGTCCTTCCAGACTTGCGGTGCAATCGTGTGAACGTTGTTGCCTTCACTATCGACCGCAACCGTCACCGGCATGTCTTCGACCGTGAATTCATAGATCGCTTCCATGCCCAGGTCTGCGAACGCGACGACTTTCGATTCGCGGATCGCACGCGCCACAAGGTAGGCCGCCCCGCCAACCGCCATCAGGTAGGACACCTTGTGATCGGCGATCACCTTGGTCGCACCCTGCCCGCGTTCGGCTTTGCCGATCATGGTCAGCAGGCCCAGCTGGCACATCATGTCGGTAAAGCTGTCCATCCGGGTCGCGGTGGTCGGGCCAGCCGGGCCGACCACTTCGCCGATGACCGGATCGACCGGGCCGACGTAATAGATCGCGCGGCCCTTGAAATCGACCGGCAGCGGCTCGCCCTTCGCCAGCATGTCCTGAATGCGCTTGTGCGCCGCATCACGGCCCGTCAGCATCTTGCCGTTCAGCAACAGCCGGTCGCCCTGCTTCCAGCTGCGCACTTCCGCAGCCGTCAAAGTGTCGAGGTTGACCTTCTTCGCGGCCTTGTCCGGCGTCCAGTGGACATCAGGCCATTCATCCAGGTTGGGCGTTTCAAGGAACGTCGGCCCTGAGCCGTCCAGCGTGAAGTGCGCGTGGCGGGTGGCGGCGCAGTTGGGGATCATCGCCACCGGCTTGCCCGCGGCATGGCAGGGCGCGTCCATGATCTTGACGTCGAGGATGGTCGACAGACCGCCCAGCCCCTGCGCGCCGATCCCCAGCGCGTTGACCTTGTCGAAGATCTCGATCCGCAGCGCCTCGATATCGCTCTGGGCCCCGCGCTGTTTCAGCTGGGCCATATCGATGGGTTCCATCAGCGCCTGCTTGGCCAGCAGCATGCAATGTTCCGCCGTGCCGCCGATGCCGATCCCCAGCATCCCCGGCGGACACCAGCCCGCGCCCATCTGCGGCAGCATTTCCACCACCCAGTCGACGATGTTGTCGCTGGGGTTCATCATCTTGAACTTCGACTTGTTCTCGCTCCCGCCGCCCTTGGCCGCGACGTCGACCGACACCGTGCTGCCCGGAACCATGTCGACGTGCAGCACGCACGGCGTGTTGTCGCGCGTGTTGCGGCGGGTGAACGCGGGATCGGCCAGAACCGAGGCGCGCAGCTTGTTTTCCGGGTTGAGATAGGCCCGCCGCACCCCTTCATCGACCACGTCCTGGAGCGACTTGTCCGATTCCAGGCGGCAGTTCTGGCCCCAGGCGATGAACACGTTGACGATTCCGGTATCCTGACAGATCGGACGATGCCCTTCGGCGCACATCCGGCTGTTGGTCAGGATCTGGGCGATGGCATCCTTGGCTGCCGGGCCTTGTTCCGCCTTGTAGGCTTCGCCCAGCGCGCGGATGTAGTCCATCGGGTGGTAATAGCTGATGTATTGCAACGCGTCGGCGACGCTTTCGATCAGGTCTTCCTCACGGATCGTTACCATCCCGGTCATATCGCGCTCCTTCGCCAAGCCATGATTTGCCGTCCCCATAAGCCGCTGCGGCGAACGCGTCAAAGCGCTTGGCGCAGGAAGACGCTTCGCCTAGAAGGCACGGGATTGCGTCGCTGTGTTACGTGTGCAATACAGCGTCCAAGAGGGATCCCAAAATGACGCTTACCGCAGACCGTCCGACTTCCGCCGATCCGGCAGCCACCGATTTTGTCGCCGCGCGCCGCGCCATGATCGACAGCCAGCTGCGCGTCAGCGGTGTGAACGAGGAATGGGTGCTTTCCGCGATGGGCAAGGCCCCGCGCGAAGATTTCGTGCCCGCCGCCGCACGCGGCCACGCCTATATCGACCGGGCGATCCCGCTGGACGATGGCCATGCCCTGCCCGCCCCGCTGGTTCATGGTCGGATGCTGGGTGAAGCCGCCCCGACCGCACAGGACACTGTGCTGATCGTCAGCTGCGGCAGCGATTATCTGGCGGCGCTGGTCCGCCCGCTCGCCGGTGCGGTCACCGTCGTGTCCGCCGCCGATGCCGCCGCCGGGCAGGTCCGCGGCGACTATTCGCTGCTGCTGGTGGATGGGGCCGTCGAACAGTTGCCCGCCGCGCTGACCGATTGCCTGGTTGACGCTGGTCGAGTGGTAACGGGGTTGGTCGAACGCGGGGTGACCCGTCTGGCCGCCGGTCGCAAATTGTCCGGGTCTGTGGCGCTGCTGCCCCTGGCCGAGATCGGCATTCCCGTCCTGGCCGAATTCGCCGCGCCGAAACGCTGGAGCTTCTGAATATGCCATCACGGAGGGGTCGCGCCGCCGTCCTGCTTGCGGGTTTCGCCATGATCGCTACGCCCGCGTTGGCTGACGATCTGCGCGAGGCTCTGGTGCTGGCGTATAACACCAACCCTAACCTGCAAGCCGCGCGCGCCGCGCAGCGCGCGGTGGACGAAAGCGTGCCGATCGCCCGGTCGGCCAGCCTGCCCTCGCTCAGCGGCACAGCCAGCTTCACCGAACTGATGAAGCAGAGCACGCCCAACGTCGCCTCGCCCGACCGGGTCCTGGGCGCATCCGCCACGCTGGGCATGCCGCTTTACGCAGGCGGCGGCATCCGCAATTCGATCCGCGCAGCCAAGACCCGCGTCGAAGCCGGACAGGCCGATCTGCGCGGCGCGGAAACCGGCGTGTTCAGCGCGGTCGTGGCCGCTTACATGGACGTCATTCTGGCCGAAGCCGTGGTCAAGCTGAACCGCGGCAACGTGGGCGTGCTGGAAGTAAACCTGCAGGCCACACAGGACCGGTTCGAGATTGGCGATCTGACGCGCACCGATGTTGCCCAGTCGCAGGCACGCCTGTCGCTGGTCAAGGGGCAGGCGCGCAGCGCCGAAGCCAACCTGATCGCCGCGCGCGAGCGCTATATCCAGATCGTGGGCAAGGCCCCGGTCGATCTGCAAGCCCCTCCCGCCCTGCCCGGCCTGCCCGCCAGCGTGGACGAAGCGGTGACAACCGCGCTGGACAACAACCCCGACCTGATCGCCGCGCGCCAGCGCAGCAAGGCCGCCGGGTTTGACAGCAATGCCGCAGGCGCTGGCCGGATGCCCCGGATCAGCGTGTTCACCGGCGCGGATTATTCCGATTACCTGGGCACCAACGGCGGCCCGGCCTCGGCTGTGACCCGTCAGGGCTTCACTTCGGCCACGGCCGGGGTGCGCGCAACGATTCCGCTGTTCCAGGGGGGCCTGCCCGCTGCGCAACAGCGTCAGGCCCAGGCCCGTGAAGGGGCGACGCTGGAACAGGAAATCGCGATCGAACGCGAAGTGATCGCCTCGGTCCGCGCCGCCTATGCCAGCTGGAGCGCATCGAGCGATATCATCGCCTCCACCCAAAGCGCGGTCGATGCCGCCGCGCTCAGCCTCGAAGGCGTGCGGGCGGAAAACACCGTCGGCAACCGCACGATTCTGGAAATCCTGAACGCCGAACAGGAACTGCTTGGCGCACAGGTCCAGCTCGCGACCGCCCGGCGCAATGCCTATGTCGCCGGGTTCAATCTGCTGGCCGCCATGGGCAAGGCCGAAGCGCGCGATCTGGGCCTTGATGGCGGGGCGCTGTATGACCCTGAGACCAATTACCAACGCGTCCGCAACCAGATCTGGGACTGGTCGACCGATCCCGATCCCAGGGCGGTCGGCACTCGCACCGTTGACACCGCGCCCCAGGACGGTTCAGTAACCGGCCAGTGATTGGCGTCCCGCCACGGGACATATCCGGATCATCGGGGGTTGATTGGAAAATGCGTCAGGTGGGTGAACCGTCAGTCGAGGAGATTCTCGCGTCGATCAAGAACGTGATCGCGCGCGACAATCGCGATGGCGCCGCGCTGGAACGGCGCGAGCGGACCGAGCGCGGCCTTGCGCGTGGTGGTCGGGCGCAGGCACCAGACGACGCTGACGAAGTCCTGGAACTGGACGCCGCAACCGCGATCACCGACGACGCTGACGATGATTCGGACGATTCGCCGCTGCTGGACGCCGGTGTTGCCAGTTCGATGCGCGATTCGCTGGCTGCATTGGCAATGCTGGCCGAACCGGGCGTCGCACCGCAGATTGTGCGCAGCGGCGAAACGTCATTGGAAGGGTTGACCCGCGAACTGCTGCGACCGGCGTTGGCCGAATGGCTCGACCGGAACCTGCCGCCGCTGGTGGAGCGCATGGTCGCCGCCGAAATCGCCCGGATCGTCGGGAAAAAGGGCTAACCCCTTTTCCAGCCCCGTCCTTCCCGCTAACCCGGCAGGATGAAGCACATCACGACCGCGCTCGGCGCGCTGACTATCGCCCTGACTTTCACCGCACTGCCCGCCATGGCCGAAACCCGGCCGATGAACGCGCAGGACCTTGTCACGCTGAAGCGCATCGGCGCACCCGCCGTATCGCCCGATGGGCAAACCGTGGTGTTCCAGCAGACCGATACCGATCCGGCCAGCTACAAGCGCACGCCCGGCCTGTGGCGCGTGCCCGCCGGGGGCGGCACGGCCGTGCGGATTGCCGACCTGCCCGACGCCGGCGAAAGCGCGCCGGCCTTCAGCCCGGACGGCCAGCGGCTCTATTTCCTGTCCGGCCAGTCGGGCACGGACCAGCTGTGGTTCCTGGACCTGACCAATCCTGCCGCTGCTCCTGTCCAGGCCAGCACGTTCAAGGCCGATGTCGCCGGATACCTGCTCTCCCCCGATGGCCGGCGCGTGCTGGTCTGGGGCGATGTCGCGCGCGATTGCCCGACACTGGACTGTGATGCCGGTGGCGATACCAGCCAGCCCGGTCCCGGCACGGGCCGCCTCTATCGCGACGGGACGGGCTTCGTCCGGCACTGGGACAGCTGGGAAACCCCCGGCACCTACAGTCGCGCGTTTGCGCTGACGCTGGGCACAGACGGCAGGGTGACCGGCGATGCCACCGCGCTGGATGGCCCGCCCGGAACCCTGACCGGCGATACCCCGTCAAAGCCGATGGGCGGGGCTGAGGAAATTGCATGGCAGGCTGATTCCAGGGGTGCGTTCTTTGCCGCCCGGCAAGCCGACCGGCATGAGCCGCTGTCCACCAATCTGGACATCTGGCACGCCCCGCTGGACGGCACCGCGCCCCACAACCTGACAGCGGACAACAAGGCCACCGATACGCTCCCCGCCGCCTCGCCCGATGGCAAGTGGCTGGCCTGGGCCGCGATGGAGCGGCCGGGTTACGAGGCCGACCGGCTGATCGTGCAGTTGCTCAACCTCAAAACCGGGCAAAAGCGCGCGCTGACGGCGGGCTGGGACCGCTCGGTCAGTTCGCTCGCCTGGACGCCCGATTCAAGAGCCCTGATCGCGACCGCGCAGGACGTGCTCGATACGCCCGCGTTCCGCATCGACATCGCCAGCGGCAGGGTAGAGCGGCTGAAGCTGGCCCCCAAGGGGCTGGCCGAAGCGCACGTCGCCAATGTCGTGCCGCTGAAGGACGGGCGGATCGTGTTCACCCGCGATGCCATTGCCGGGCCGGCGGAAGTCCTGATCGCAGCCAGGGGCAAGCCCGCCACGGCGCTGAGCCGGGCCAACGCCGACGCACTCACCGCGCTCACCCCGGTCGAATCCACCCGGTTCAGCTTTGCCGGGGCGCAAGGGGCAACAGTGTGGGGGCAGATCCACAAGCCTGCCGGTGCGGCTGGCAAACTGCCGGTGCTGCTGTTCGTCCACGGCGGGCCGCAAGGCAGCTATAACGATTCCTGGTCCTCGCGCTGGAACCCGCGCCTGTTCGCGGCGCAGGGCTATGCGGTAGTGTCGGTCGATTTCCACGGCTCCACCGGATACGGGCAAGCCTTTACCGATGCGATCAACCGCGATTGGGGCGGGAAGCCGCTGGAAGACCTGAAGCAGGGGCTGGACGCCGCGCTGGCCAGGGATTCCGCACTGGATGGCACCCGCACCTGCGCGCTGGGGGCGTCCTATGGCGGCTACATGATGAACTGGATCCAGAGCGAATGGGCCGACCGGTTCCAGTGCCTGGTCAACCACAACGGCGTGTTCGACAATCGCGGCATGGCCTATTCGACCGAGGAGCTGTGGTTCACCGAGTGGGAACACGGCGGCAAGCCTTATCATGAAGCGCCGGACGAATACGAAAAGTGGAACCCGGCCAGCCGCGTGGCCCAATGGCAGACGCCGATGCTGGTGGTGCTGGGCGAAAAGGATTACCGCATCCCCTACAGCCAGGGACTGGGGGCGTTCACCGCCTTGCAGCGCAAGGGGGTTCCGGCCGAGCTGCTGGTCTTCCCGGACGAGAACCACTGGGTGCTCAAGCCGAAAAACTCGCTGCAATGGCACCAGACAGTGTTCAGCTGGCTCGACCGCTGGCTGAAGTCGGGGAAATAGGCCGATGCCCCGTCCCGATCCCGCGCTGCTGAACGCGGCGCGCTATCCGTTCCGGCTGGAAACGACCACGCGGTTTGCCGATGTCGATCCCAACCAGCACCTCAACAACGTCGCGCTGGCGGCGATGATGGAAGATGGGCGGGTGCGGTTCAACTTTGCGATCGGGTTTCGCGAGGCGATTGCCCCGCGCCGTGCCATGGTGGCGAGCATGGGGATCGAATATCTGGCGCAAGGGTATTTCCCCGATCCGGTCGAAGTGTGCTGCGCCATCGAGGGGGTGGGCCGGACCAGTTTCGCCATCATCCAGCTGCTGTCGCAAGGCGGGCAGAACGTGGCGTTCGCGCGGTCGATCATCGTCTGCACCGATGGTGATACCCCCTCCCCCATTCCCGACGCGTTCCGCACCCACCTGCTCAGCGACTGGACCCTGAAGGAATGACCGCTGATTCTGAGGAACTGGCCCGCGCCCGCGCGGCGCTGACAAGCTGCGGAGGCGACGGCATTCGCCGCCACATCTTCCTTTGCGCCGAACCGCAGAAGGGCGAATGCTGCTCTGCGGCAGTAGGTGCGCCCGCGTGGAAGTTCCTGAAAAAACGGCTGAAGGAACTGGGGCTGGACCGTGATGGCGGCATCGCCCGGACCAAGGCGGATTGCCTGAAGATCTGCGCGGCTGGTCCGGTCGCCGTCGTCTGGCCGGACGGGGTCTGGTATCATTCCTGCACCCCGCCCGTGCTGGAACGGATTATCCAGGAACATCTGATCGGGGGTGTGCCGGTGGAGGAGTTCCGGCTGCGACCGGAAGCCGCTGACCAGACCGCCTAGCGCCGTTTCTCGATCTCGGTCGGGTCGATCACGGATTCATCGTGACCCGTGCCACTGGACAGGAACACCAGTCCCATCAGCGCCCCCACCATCATCACGATGCCGACCGTACCAACGGCAGACGCCAGATAGACGTGGAGCGAACTGAACCCGAAGCTGGGCCACAGCCACGCCTCAACCACGATCACGCAGACGAGCGAGGCCCAGCCCCAGCCGCGCATGATGCGGCGGAACCGCGCCCAGGCAAACGCCGCCCCTTCGGGCGTATCAAGGCTTGAACGATGCATAGTGCGGCGCTTTTGCGCCCTCCGCCGCGCGGCCGCAACCCGGCATTTGGCCCGGCATTTGGCCCGGCATTTGGCCCGCATTCACCCCGCATTTGCACGGTCTGGCGTTACCCCGCGAATCATGAGAAGCTGAGGCAACAACAGGAGCGGGAGAGGTTCCATGACCATTGCACGGCTGATCGAAGGGCGAAGCGGGGAAGTCGTCAGTTGCGATGCGACGCTAAGCGTGCGCGAAGCGGTCGCGATTCTGGCGGAACGGCGCATCGGGGCGCTGCCGGTTTTCGCCGATGGCAAGATCGCCGGGATCTTCTCCGAACGTGATGTGGTCTATCAGTTGGCGGCAAACGGTCCGGCCATGCTCAGCCAGCCGGTCAGTTCCGCGATGACCGCCCCGGCCATTACCGTCTCACCCCACACCGACGTGCTGGAAGCGCTGGGGCTGATGACCCGGCGGCGGATTCGCCACCTGCCGGTGGTCGATGGCGGGACGGTTGTCGGCTTCGTGTCGATTGGCGATCTGGTGAAATACCGGATCGACCGGATCGAATCCGAAGCAAACGCAATGCGCAGCTATATCCAGAGCGCCTGAGGGCGTCCTTGCCGCACGGACCGAAGCGCCCTACATCGGCGGGATGGACGCTCAAACGATGACTCTCAGCCCGTCTGCCGCTGCCCGTGTGGCCGCGATTGCCGCCAAACAGGGCAAGCCCGCAATCCTGCGCCTGTCGGTCGAAGGGGGCGGGTGCTCCGGGTTCCAGTACAAGTTCGGTCTGGCCGACGCCGCGGATGGCGATGACCTGATGGTCAAAACCGATGGCGTCGCACTGGTGGTCGATCCGGTCAGTCTGGATCTGGTCGCCGGGGCAGAGGTGGACTACGTCGAATCGCTGGGCGGTGCGGCGTTCCGGGTGACCAACCCCAATGCGGCTTCGGGCTGCGGTTGTGGTTCCAGCTTCGCGATCTGATGAAAATCGCCGCGTACAATATCAACGGCATCAAGGCCCGGCTGCCGCGCCTGCTGGAATGGCTGGAAGAAACCCGCCCGGCCGTCGCCTGCCTTCAGGAAATCAAGACCCAGGATGAAGGCTTTCCCGCCGAAGAGTTTGAACGGCTGGGCTATCACGCGATCTGGCATGGTCAGAAAAGCTTCAACGGCGTCGCGATCCTGGCCGACGGGACCAGGCCGGTGGAAGTCATGCGCGGGCTGCCGGGCGATCCGGCGGATGAACAGTCCCGCTATCTCGAAGCGGACGTGTTCGGGGTGCGGGTAGCGTGCATCTATCTGCCCAACGGCAATCCGCAGCCGGGGCCGAAGTTCGATTACAAGCTGGCCTGGATGGAGCGGCTGCGCGCGCGCATGGCGGCGATCAAGGCCGAAGAGGTGCCCGCGATCGTGACCGGTGATTTCAACGTCATTCCGACCGACGCCGATATCTGGTCGCCCCGCGCGATGGCCGATGATGCGCTGATGCAGCCTGCATCACGCGATGGCTATCTGCGGCTGCTCAATGATGGCTGGACCGATGCCATCGCCACCCACAATCCGCGCGGCGGGGTATGGACATACTGGGACTATCAGGCCGGAGCCTGGCAGCGTGATCACGGGTTCCGGATTGACCATGCCCTGCTCTCGCCGGAACTGGCCGACCGGCTGGAAGCGTGCGGCGTCGACAAGGACCATCGCGGCCGGGAAAAGGCCAGCGACCACGCGCCGATGTGGGTCAAGCTGCGCCCCGAATAACGCGGCAGCGGCATGAAAAAGGGGCCGGATTGCCCGGCCCCTTTTGAACTGATCCGCGAAGGCTCAGCGGTAAAAAATGTGATTATCCACCCGCGCCAGGCGCTTCAGGCGCCAGCCGGGCGAGACGTACGTCGCGTGAAAGAACAGCGCACCTTCGACCGGGCTGCGCCAGGTGCCTTCATTCGCGATCTGGGCGATTGCCACCGCCTCTTTCCATTCGGCCGACTGCTTGCGGACATAGGGCAGGGCGTTGCCGCGCACGAACGAGAACTGCGACGGCTGGAACACAACGCCGCAATAGCTGCCGGGGAAGCGGCCCGATTTGGACCGGGCAACAACCACCCGGCCCACGGCCAGCTGGCCGGCCAGAGTTTCACCCTTGGATTCGAAATAGATCGCGCCGGCGAGGCAGTTCAGCTCGCTCGACAATTCCTGGGGATAGGGCTGCGTTGCGACCAGTTCAGCCAGCGAGTCAGCGGCGTCGGATTCAACCGAGGCGACTTGCGGCACTTGAAGCTGGATTTCGGGGATTGGTTCCTGGGGAATGGCCACGGGATCGAGGCTTTCCGCAGCGGCGCCGGAACCATTGGCGCTGACAAGTATGGTTGTCATCATGGCCGCCACGGCAAACGCGCTGGCCTTGTTCAGTTTACTGCTCATCAATACATCAAAACGGGCGGTGAACGCGCCTGACGCAGAGTGGTGAGGATGGGGCCGAATGACCCTGAAACCCTCAATCCAGCCCTGCCGACTGTCCCCCGTCTGCGTGCTGGCGAACCGGGCCGATTGCCCGAATGCGCTGCCTCCGCATCAAAACGTTCGCGCCCCTAGATGCCGCAATGCAACAAAGTCAACCCACCCAACCTTGCTATCGGATGAACCGTTCTCCATCCGCGATATCCAGTTCGACAATCCACAGATCCGGGTCCTGCGCCCCGCGCCGATCCAGCCATTCATAAAATTGCTGTTTGTTTTCAGGAGTTTCCGCATTTGACTTCTGCCAGGAGCGGGGGCCGGACGGCCCCGGCATCCGTTCAAAAACCCGCGCATTTCCGCCGCGTTCGGTCAATACCAGCAGGATCGTCCCGGCATCATGCTCACCCTTTTGCAGCACGCTGGCAAAGCCGCCTTCGGCATTCGCGCGGCGAATCATCGCGCTGACTTCGATGTGGGCTGGCAGGCGCGGCTCCACGCCCGGTCAGCCGACCAGACCGGCGGCGTAACCCGGCAGACTGGACAAGGCGATCCGGCTGCGCTGGAACGTCCCGGTGCCGCGGCCAATTTCCTCTCCGTCCCGATCAATCAGGCGGGATTCGGCCACCAGCACGCGGCGGCGGCCGGAAACCCAGCGCCCCTCGGCAATGACCCGCCCCACTTTGACCGGGCGCGAAAAGTGCAGGTTGAAGGATGTGGTCAGCAGGAACTTGTCCGTTACCAGCGTGTTTGCGGCATAGAATGCGGCGTCATCCAGCATCTTGAAATAGATCGTGCCATGCGCCGCACCGGCCGCGTGATAGCAGCGCTCATCAATGTCGAACGCAATCCGCGCCGTGCCTTCACCGGTGATGGCCAGGGTCGAGGCGAACAGGCTGTTGACGGGAGCCGAAGCATACAGCCCCTCCAGCGCGCGCCAGTGCAGCGCCGCGCCGGCGGGGGCTGCTTCAGGCAACGTTGCGGTCAATGTCATTGGCAATCAGCGAATAGATCGCCTCGGCCCCTGGCGCTTCGGTCAGGGCGGTGTGCATCTGTTCATTGCGCATCATCCGGCTGATCGCGGCGAGCGCGTGCAGATGCGCCGCTCCCGCCGATTCGGGCGATAGCAGCCCGAACACCATTTCCACCGGCATGCCGTCCGCTGCATCGAACGCCACTGGCGACGTCAGCCGAAAGAACACCGCCACTGGACGGGCAAGATCGGGAATGCGGGCGTGCGGGATGGCGACACCGCGGCCAAAGCCGGTGCTGCCCAGTTTCTCCCGTTCTTCGATCCGTTCCAGCACAACGGCCGGATCGAGCTGGTAGACCTGGGCAAAGCAGTGCGCAAGCTGGTCCAGAATGGCCTGTTTGCTGTCTGCATCGATCGTGCCGACAGCTTCGGGCGTAAGCGTGAAAAGTGCGGTCATGGAAAGGCCCGTGTCCCAAAGTTGCCGGATCCGGCAAGTGCAGGGGAAAGGGGCAGGATTGGAAACCCGGCGCGGCTGCACCGTCAATTTCCTGCCCCTCACCCCTTCAGAATGACCGCGCCTTTACGCGTTCATTCAGGAAGGTTCAACCCAGCCGATTGAACCGTCCCCGCGGCGGTAGACCATGTTGTAGGTGCCGGTACCCGCATTCTTGAACAACAGCGCGTTGGTGTTGCGCAGGTCGAGCATCATCACCGCGTCCGAGACCGTCGATTCAGGCACGTCGACCCGGGTTTCGGCAATCACGACCGGCGCATCGACGGTCACCTCCTCCGCATCCGGCTCCGGCTCGACAAACACGGTATAAGCGGCTTCTTCCTGCCGCATGGCATGGGCGGTCTGTTCATGCCGGTCGTTGATCCGGCGCTTGTAGCGGCGCAGCTGCTTGTCGATCTTTTCAGCCGCGACATCGAGCGCGGCGTGCGCCTCGTGCGCAACCCCGGCAGCCTTCAGGATCAGGCCCTGCATCACGTGCATCACGATATCGCAGCGGAACGCGCCCGCCGGGGCGCGATTGAAGGTCACGTGTGCGGAAATCGTGCCGACAAAGTACTTGGCGGCGATGGCGGTCATCCGCTCTTGCGCATGGACCTGCAGCGCTTCACCAGTTTCAACCTGGTGGCCGGAAACGCGGATATCCATAAGTACCTTCTCCTGTCTTAATCAGCCGATCCGAATCAGTCGTTCCATAGCGGTGACTTTACCGATTCGAGGAAAGCGGCGTGCGCCGCCAGCTCTGCCTCGCTCGCCCGATGTGGACGTGCGGGGCGGAACACACGGTCGCGCACCGGCATGGCTGCCGGGGCGACGATCGATTCTTGCCGGGAACCAGCCAGTTCAAGGCCAATCTGGCGGCCCCCGGTGAGTTCCACGTAAACTTGCGCCAGCAGTTCGGCGTCGAGCAGCGCGCCGTGCATGGTGCGGTGGCTGCGATCGATCCCGTAACGCGTGCACAGCGCATCAAGGCTGAGCTTCGCACCGGGGTGGCGGACCCGCGCCAGCGCCACGGTATCAATCATCCGCGTCTTGCTGACCGGTTCCAGCCCGCAGGCTTCGAGTTCGGCGTTGATGAACCCGAAATCGAACCCGGCATTGTGCGCGACCAGCATCGAATCGCCGATGAAGTCCAGAAACGCAGCCGCTTTTTCATGGAAGCGCGGCTTGTCCGACAGGAATGCCGCCGACAGGCCGTGCACCGCTTCGGCCGCAGCGGGCATATCGCGATCAGGGTTGATGTAGCAGTGGAATGTCGCACCGGTGGTGACCCGGTTGACCATTTCGATACAGCCGATCTCAACCAGGCGGTCACCGTTTCTGGGATCAAGTCCAGTCGTTTCGGTATCGAAGATAATTTCACGCATTACGCACAAGACATGGGCCTGTCAGGGCACCTAGGCAAGGGGGTGAAACCCTATTTTTGACCGCCGATGATCGCATGAATCAACCGCTGCACCGCATGGCGCGTTTCGGCCAGCGAGGTTCCGGTATCGATCACATGATCGGCCCGTGCGCGCTTGTCCGCATCGGGCACTTGCAGCGCTAGGATCCGCTCAAACTTCTCCTCGGTCATGCCGGGGCGGGCCAGCACGCGGGCCCGCTGCATTTCCGCCGGGGCGGACACGACCGCAACCGCATCGACCGCTTTCCAGCCGTCCTTTTCATACAGCAGCGGCACATCGAACACGATCAGCGGGGCATCGCGATTGTCAGCCAGAAACGCCCGGCGCACTTCGGCCACTTCCGGATGGACGATCATTTCCAGCCGCCCCAGCGCTTCCGGATTGCCGAACACGGCCGCGCCCAGCTTGATCCGGTCGACCCCGTCCGGCCCGGTGGTGCCGGGAAACGCCGCCTCGATCGCGGGGAGCAGCGGTCCGCCCGGACCCTGCAATTCATGCACCACGGCGTCGGCATCGAACACCGGCACGCCCAACCCCCGCAGCATGGCCGCGACGGCCGATTTGCCCATGCCGATCGAGCCGGTCAGACCAAGAATAAACGGGCGTTGTTCAGTCATGCGGTCAGCACCTTGCGCAGTTCAGCATCGTATTCGCGCGGAGCGGGCGCGGCAAAGAACCGTTCGAACGCTGCCGCCGCCTGTCCGATCAGCATCGCCAGCCCATCAACCGTTGCCAGTCCGCGCTGGCGGGCTTCGACCAGCAACGGGGTGTCGAGCGGATGCGTGACAATGTCATAGACCACGCTGCCGGGTGGAACGTGGCTGAAATCCAGCTCCAGCGGCGGGTTGCCAGCCATGCCCAGCGGGCTGGCATTGATCACCAGGTCCAGGATCTGGTCCCGGTCGTCGAACGCGAAATCGGTGGCGGGGGCAAAGTGGGCGAGTTCCACCGCGTGATGTTCGCCGTTCGGGGCCAGGTCATCCAGCAATGCGCGGGCCTGCGCGGGCTTGCGCGCCGCAACGACCAGCGTGAAGCCCTTGTCCGCGAGCGCGGTGATGATCGCCCGCGCAGCCCCGCCCGCGCCGAAAATCCGCGCCATCCGGTACAGGTGCGTCTGGTCCAGCAGTGACTGGAGCGGCTCCAGAAAGCCGGGGGCGTCGGTGTTGTAGCCGGTCAGCGTGCCGTCGCTGGCCCGCACCACCGTATTCACCGCGCCAATCCGCGCGGCGGCCGGATCGATCCGGTCGAGCAGCGGCATGATCGCCTGCTTGTGCGGCATGGTGACATTGCACCCGCGCCAGTCCGGATCGGCGCGGCGGCGGGCGACGTAATCGGCCAGCCCATCCGCGGCGACATGACAGGCGCGGTAATCGGCCTCGATCCCCAGCTTGCCCAGCCAGAAGCCATGAATCGCAGGGGATTTTGATTGCACGATCGGATCACCGATCACTTCGGCATAGGGGCGGGTCATGCAGGCAGCTCCCCAGCTTCGCGCAGCGCGCCCAGCACGGCCAGCAGCGGCATGCCCAGGACGGTGAAGTGGCTGCCGGTGATCGTTTCGAACAGGTTCACGCCCAGCCCCTCGATCCGGAACACGCCCACGCAGGCGCGCACGTCGGGCCATTCGGCGGCAAGGTAGCGTTCGATGAATCCCTCGGTTAGCGGGCGGACCTGCAACACGGCGCATTCGCCATGCTGCCAGGTCACCGCGCCACCCTGGGCCAGCGCGACCGCGCTGTGCAACCGCATCGCCTGTCCGGAAAAGAACCGCAGATGCTCGGCCGCTTCGGCGCGGCTGCGCGGCTTGTCGAACCGGCGGCCAGCGACTTCGACCAGACTGTCGCTGCCCAGCACCAGCGCGCCGACGTGCTGCGCCGAGACGGCCAGCGCCTTGGCCCGGGCCAGCGCCAGCGCGATTCCATCGGGATCGGCCCCCGCCATGCTGGCCTCAAGCGCGCGTTCATCGACATCGGCGGGGCAGGGGGTGAAAGCCACCCCGGCAGCGGTCAGCATCGCCTGACGCGATGCACTTTGCGATGCGAGCACCAGCATCAGTCGGCCCGGCCATCCTTGGGCGCACGGGATTCGTTGTAAAGGTTGATCACGGCGGCAGCGGTTTCCTCGATCGAGCGGCGGGTGACGTCGATCACGGGCCAGTCGTTATCGGCAAACATCCGCCGTGCATACTGCACTTCGCGCACCACCCGGTCCTGATCGACATAAGCCGTTTCGGGCGCCTGGTTGAGCGAGAGCAGCCGGTTGCGGCGGACCTGAATCAGCCGGTCGGGCGCGGTGGTCAGCCCCACGACCAGTGGATGCTTCAGCCCGAACAGCGCAGTGGGCGGCGGGCTTTCCACCACGACCGGGATGTTCGCGACCTTGAACCCGCGATTGGCGAGATAGATGCTGGTCGGCGTCTTTGACGAGCGTGACACCCCGGCAAGGACGATGTCGGCCTCTTCCCAGTCTTCCCACATCACCCCGTCGTCGTGGGCGATGGTGAACTGGATCGCGTCGACCCGGGCGAAATAGGCCTCGTCCATCATGTGCTGGCGGCCGGGGCGGGCGCGGGGGTGCTGGCCCAGCGCGGATTCCAGCGCTTCGACTGCCGAATCCAACACCGACACGACCGGCAACCCCAGCGCGCGGCACCGTTCCACCAGCTTGCCGCGTAATTCAGTGCTGGCCATGGTATAGAACACCAGCCCCGGATTGCTGGCGATATCGCCCATGATCCGGTCAAGGTGCTGCTGCGAGCGGACCATCGGCCAGAAATGGCGGATCACGTCCGCCCCCTCGAACTGCGCCAGCGCCGCCTTGGCGATGGCTTCCAGCGTTTCGCCGGTGGAATCCGACAGCAGATGCAGGTTGAGACGGGGCATTTTGGCTCCCTGTGGACAATTGGTCGCATAAATCACGGGACAAACCGGGGGACAAGATCCGACATGGATTCCATGCCCATTGACCGGACTCCTGTGCGCCACTTGTGGACAGGTGGAAACTGTTACCCACAGGCTGGGGATAGCCGGGATAACCTTTGCTTGACGCGGGGGGCAACAGAGTCGCCCTGCGCTTGCCCCCTGTTCAGGCCGGGACAAATCAGGCAAGGCGCGGTTGTTCGCGCTATCCACAGGCCAACTACAGTCACATCCTTATAAAAAATCTTAAATGTTATTGGAATGGAATCGTTCGATGCCCGGTTTGCTGCTTGATACCCTGCGTGGTCGGAACGCCAGTCAGCGGCCAGTCTGGCTGATGCGGCAGGCAGGGCGCTATCTGCCGGAATACCGTGCATTGCGGGCCGAAAAGGGCGGATTCCTGCCGTTGGTCTATGACAGCGAAGCTGCGGCAGAGATCACTTTGCAGCCGATCCGGCGGTTCGGGTTCGACGGCGCGATCCTGTTTTCAGACATTCTGATCGTGCCTTACGCCATGGGGCAGGATTTGCAGTTCCTGGCCGGTGAAGGTCCGCACCTGTCCCCCCGGCTGGTCGATACGGCCTTGTCCGCGCTGACAGCCGTGCCAGACCGGCTCAGCCCGATCTATGACACCGTCCGGCTGGTCCGCGCCGGATTGGCCGCAGACAAGACCATGCTGGGCTTTGCGGGCAGTGCATGGACCGTCGCGACGTATATGGTGGCGGGCGAGGGCAGCCGCGACCAGCATGAAACGCGCGCCATGGCCTATCGCGATCCGGCGGCGTTCCAGGCGATCATCGACGCCATTGTCGATGTGACCGTGGAATACCTTGCCGGTCAGATCGAAGCGGGCGCCGAAGCGGTGCAACTGTTCGACAGCTGGGCCGGCAGTCTGGCCCCGGAGGAGTTTGAACGCTGGGTAATTGCCCCGAATGCTGCAATCGCCGGACGGATCAAGGCGCGGTATCCGGATGTGCCGGTGATTGGTTTTCCCAAGGGTTCCGGTGAAAAGCTGGCCGCCTATGCCCGTGAAACCGGGGTGGATGCGGTGGGGATCGATGAAACGGTTGACCCGCTGTGGGCGGCCAGAACGCTGCCTGCCGGGCTGCCGGTGCAGGGCAACCTCGATCCGCTGTTGCTGCTGGCCGGCGGGGCAGAGCTGGAACGCCAGACCCTGCGCGTGCTGGACGCGTTTGCGGATCGGCCGCACGTGTTCAATCTGGGCCACGGGATCGGCCAGTTCACCCCGCTGGAGCATGTCGAGGCATTGCTTGCGGTGGTGCGCGGCTGGCGCAAGTAAGCTATCATGGGTTCATGCAAGAGGTTCTTTCCGTGACATATCTCTGGCTGAAGGCCGGGCACCTGATCTTTGTGATCTTCTGGATGGCCGGGCTGTTCATGCTGCCCCGCGTATTTGTCTATCATCAGGAATGCGCGCCGGATTCCCCCGATAACGCAGCCTGGATCCAGCGTGAGCGGCGGTTGCTGAAGATCATCATGTGGCCATCACTGCTGGTCAGCTGGGTGCTGGGCCTGATGATTGCCTGGTCGATGGGGTATTTCGCCTCCGGCTGGTTTCTGGTGAAGCTGGCCGCGGTGCTGGGCCTGACTGCCTATCACGTCTGGCTGGCGGGCTATGCCGAGGCGCTGGCGCGCGGAGAACGCAAGCTGAGCGGGCGGGCGCTGCGGATGATCAACGAGGTGCCCGGCATTGCCATTCCGGTGATCGTCATTCTGGTGATCGTCCGGCCGTTCTGATCGGCCTTGCGGCATTGCGCGAACCGCTTTTTCCCGCCTAGGGTAGCGGGATGACCGATACTCTTGCGATCACGCTGGCCCAGCTTAACCAGACTGTGGGCGATCTGGCTGCCAATTCTGCTGCGATGCTTGCTGCGCGTGACCGGGCGCGCAGTGCAGGGGCAGATCTGGTCGTGTTCCCGGAAATGCAGCTGATCGGCTATCCGCCCGAAGATCTGGTGCTGAAACCTGCACTGATCGAACGCGCGGCGGCCGGGCTGGAACAATTGGCGCTGGCGACCGCTGACGGCGGCCCGGCAATGCTGGTTGGCAGCGTGTTCGTCCGCGATGGCAACCTGCACAACGGGGTGGCCCTGCTCGATCAGGGCAAGATCGCAGCGGTCCGGTTCAAGCATGAGCTGCCCAATTACGGCACTTTCGATGAAATGCGCCTGTTTGAGCCCGGCCCGCTGCCCGAACCGATCGTGTTTAAGGGCGTGATGATCGGCCTGCCGATCTGCGAGGATATCTGGCACCCCGACGTTTGCCGCCACCTCGCCGATTTCGGCGCGGAACTGCTGATCTGCATCAACGGCAGCCCGTATGAGATCGACAAGGATACGCTGCGGATCGATGGCGTGGCCAAGCGCCGCGCGGTCGATACCGGCTTGCCGCTGGCCTATCTCAACCGGGTGGGCGGGCAGGATGAACTGGTGTTCGACGGGGCCAGCTTTGTGGTCAACGGCGATGGCAGCCTGGCGGTGCAGATGACCGACTGGGAAGAACAGGAAATCACGACGCGCTGGACCCGCACCGCCACTGGCTGGCGCTGTGATCGCGGCGTGATCGAGCCGCTGTCCGACCATCCGGAGGACATCTATTGCGCAATGGTGCTGGCGCTGCGCGACTATGTGAACCGCAACCGCTTTCCCGGCGTGGTGCTGGGCCTGTCCGGCGGGATCGACAGCGCGATCTGCGCCGCGATTGCGGCCGATGCACTGGGGCCGGAGCGGGTGTGGTGCGTGATGCTGCCCAGCCGGTTCACCAGTCAGGAAAGCCTGGATGACGCAACCGAATGCGCCCGGCTGATCGGGTGCCGCTATGAAACGATCCCGATCCAGCCTGCGGTTGCCGGGTTCGATGCCATGCTGGAAGGCAGCTTTGCCGATGCAGCCGTCGATATTACCGAGGAAAACCTGCAAAGCCGGATTCGCGGCGTGACGCTGATGGCACTGTCCAACAAGTTCGGTCCGATGTTGCTGACCACCGGCAACAAGAGCGAGATGAGCGTTGGGTATGCCACCATCTATGGCGACATGGCAGGCGGCTATAACCCGCTGAAAGATGCCTACAAGCTGACCGTGTTCGCGGTGTCGAAGTGGCGCAACCGGCACAAGCCCAAGATCGGGCTGGGACCGGACGGCCCGGTTATGCCTGACACTATCATTGCCAAGCCGCCCAGCGCCGAACTGCGCCCGGACCAGAAGGATTCGGATTCGCTCCCGGAATATCCGGTGCTCGATGCGATCCTGCTGGGACTGGTAGAGCATGAAAAAAGCGTGCCCCAGCTGGTTGCCGAAGGGTTCGATCACGCCACTGTGGTGCGGATTGAGCGCCTGCTGCATCTGGCCGAATACAAGCGTCGTCAGGCCCCGCCGGGGGTCAAGCTGGGCACGCGCAACTTTGGCCGCGATCGCCGCTATCCGATCAGTCACGCGTTCCGTTCAGCCTGATTTCTGGCCTGGAATGGCGGGTTTACGTTGACAGGGGCGCGGCTGCGGGGTTATCCGCGCCATGCTATCCGGCATGACCTGCGCCCTTGTGCGCGGGATGATCCGCTTTCTCCAAGCCCTTCGATCAGCCGGCCGTTTCAAGACCTGAACCAAGGCAAGCTGGATTTGGATTCGCCATGCATCTGAAAGAACTCAAGCAAAAGACTTCGGCCGAACTGGTTGAAATGGCTGAAGAGCTGGGCGTCGAAGGCGCTTCGACCCTGCGCCGCCAGGACCTGATGTTCGCGATCCTCAAGGAACTGGCCGACGATGGCGAACAGATCCTGGGGATTGGCACGATCGAAGTGCTGACCGATGGGTTCGGCTTTCTGCGCAGCCCGGAAGCGAACTATCTGGCCGGCCCGGACGATATCTATGTTTCACCCAATCAGGTCCGCAAATGGGGCCTGCGCACCGGTGACACGGTGGAAGGTGAAGTCCGCGCGCCCAAGGACGGCGAACGCTATTTCGCGATCACCAAGCTGATCAGCGTCAACTTCGACGATCCCGATGCCGTGCGCCACCGCGTCAACTTCGACAACCTGACCCCGCTCTATCCCGATCAGAAGCTCAATCTTGATACGCTGGACCCCACGGTCAAGGACAAATCGGCCCGCGTGATCGACATCATCAGCCCGCAGGGCAAGGGCCAGCGCGCGCTGATCGTCGCCCCGCCGCGCACCGGCAAGACCGTGCTGCTGCAGAATATCGCCAAGGCGATCACCGACAACCACCCCGAAGTGTTCCTGCTGGTCCTGCTGGTCGATGAACGCCCGGAAGAAGTGACCGACATGCAGCGCAGCGTGAAGGGTGAGGTGATCTCCTCGACCTTCGACGAGCCTGCTACGCGCCACGTGCAAGTTGCTGAAATGGTTATCGAAAAGGCCAAGCGTCTGGTCGAGCACAAGCGTGACGTGGTGATCCTGCTGGATTCGATCACGCGCCTGGGCCGGGCCTACAACACCGTGGTCCCGTCATCGGGCAAGGTGTTGACCGGCGGCGTCGACGCGAACGCGCTCCAGCGCCCCAAGCGCTTCTTCGGCGCGGCCCGCAACATCGAGGAAGGCGGTTCGCTGTCGATCATCGCCACCGCGCTGATCGATACCGGCAGCCGCATGGACGAAGTGATCTTCGAAGAATTCAAGGGCACCGGTAACTCGGAAATCGTGCTGGACCGCAAGGTCGCGGACAAGCGGATCTTCCCGGCGCTGGACGTCGGCAAGTCCGGCACCCGCAAGGAAGAACTGCTGGTCAGCAAGGACAAGCTCAGCAAGATGTGGGTCCTGCGCCGCATCCTGATGCAAATGGGCACGATCGACGCGATGGAATTCCTGCTCGACAAGATGAAGGATTCCAAGACCAACGAAGACTTCTTCGCGACGATGAATCAGTAAGGCCGGGTAACCAGCTTCACGCAATCAGGGCGCCGCTTGGTTCTGGCCGAGCGGCGCCATTTTGTTATCCCTTCGCCGCCGCCAGCTGCGCGGCCATCATGTCCCAGACCTTGTTGATCGCCTTCAGCGGGCGGACCATCACCTTGAAATCCTGAATCTTTCCGTCCGCGTTGAACTGGATCATGTCGATTCCGTTGACCATGATCCCGTCCATTTCGGCGGTGAATTCCAGGATGACATTGTCGCCATCGGCAATTTCCCGGACATATTCGAACGTGCCGTTGCCGAACACGCCGCCCGCCGCGCCCAGATAGGCCATCACCTTGGCCTTGCCGGCCTGCGGCGTGTGAACCACGGGCGAGTGGAACACCGCGTCATCCGCCAGCATGTCGGCCAGCACGGCCGGGTTGCTGCCGCCTTCCATATAGGCGTGCCAGCGGGTCAGTCCGGGGTGTTTTGCCATCTGCGGGTATCCTCTGCGGTTATTTGCTGCCGGGCAGCATGACCCAGCTTGCGAAGAAGTTCCAGCCTCGCCTATGCGTTGACTCCACAAGGAGAGCGCATGAGCAACGACTTCCGCGCGGCAATCGCGGCGGGCATGCAGGCCCTGGCAGCGCGCGACATGGCCCGCGCCGCCGCGCTGTTGCGCGAGGCGGCGGAGCACGCACCGGCGGCGGACGTGCCATGGGTGGCGCTGGCCAACGCCGAACTGGCGCTGGGCCACGCCGATGCCGCGGAGG
Source organism: Novosphingobium sp. (assembly GCF_030699305.1). Lineage (GTDB taxonomy): Bacteria > Pseudomonadota > Alphaproteobacteria > Sphingomonadales > Sphingomonadaceae > Novosphingobium. The sequence goes on along the minus strand of NZ_JAUYNB010000010.1, from coordinate 167,255 downwards.
CCGCGCTGGAGCAACAGCTGGAGCTTGCTCCGCGTGAAGTGGGTGCGCTGTTGCTCAAGGCCCGGCTACGCGAACAGGCGGGCGACGCACGGGCTGCATCGACCTTTTACCGCACCGCGCTGAATCAGGCGGCGGCGGACGGCGCGGTGCCGCCTGCGCTGACCGCGCTGCATGCCCATGCGGTCCAGTATCTGGGGCAGGCCAATGCCGGGTTTGAGAGTTATCTCTATGAACTAATTGGAAAAGACCTGTCACCAACGATGGCCGAGGCGATCGAGTTGCTGACCGGCAAGCGCGACCTCTATTTGCAGGAACCATCGGTGTTCTATTACCCGGGCCTGCCGCAAAAGCGGTTCTATGATCCGGCGGAGTTCCCCTGGCTGGAACCGATGCTGGCGCTGGCCCCCCGGATGCAGGATGAGCTTACCGCAGTGCTGGCAAGCGGGGCGCAAGGTTTTGCGCCCTATGTTCACCGCAAGGAACACCGGCCCGCGCCCAATACGCCCTTGCTCGACAACCCGGCCTGGACCGCGCTTCATTTCTGGCAGGATGGCGAACGGGTCGAGGACAACGCCGCGCGCTGCCCCGCAACGATGGAGGCGCTGGCCCATGCACCGATGCCGCAGATTCCGGGGCGGTCCCCCAATGCGCACTGGTCGCGGCTGCTGCCGGGCGCGCATATCGCCCCGCATACCGGGATGCTCAACACCCGGCTGATCTGCCACATCCCGATCCTGACCGCGCCCGACTGCTGGTTCCGGGTGGGCAGCGAAACACGCGGCTGGGTCGATGGCGTGCCGCTGGTGTTCGATGACAGCATCAACCACGAGGCCAAGAATGACGGTCCGCGGGAACGCGTGGTGCTGTTGTTCGAGATCTGGCGTCCGGAAATTGACACTGCGGATCGTGAGGCAATCGGTCGGATTTTTCAGGCGATTGGGCAGTACGAATAAGGATTCCGGGGCCCATTGCCCCGGGCCCCGATACGTCTCCCGGCGCGGTCGGTGCGCCTGGATGAACCATAGCGCGCGCATCGTGCCGGAAGACGTCAGGGGTGCAGGGGCAATGGCCCCTGCAAACAAAATCAGGCCAGATTTGCCTTGAGGAACGCCACCGTCCGCCCATCAGCCAGCTGCGCGCCTTCTTCGTTGCGGCGGTTGCCCATTTCGGCGGCGAAGCCGTGGTCCAGCCCGGCATAGTCGTGCAGCGTGACCTTGGGGTGGGCATCCAGCGCGCCGTGGATCGCGGCCTGCGCCTCCGGACCGACCAGATGATCCCCGGTCGGGATGTGGAGCAGCAGCGGGTTGGCGATGGCGGCGGCTTCGTCCAGCATCGTTTCGATTGCAACGCCGTAATAGCCGACCGAGGCGTCAATATCGGTCCGCGCCGCGGCCATATAGGCCAGCCGCCCGCCCAGGCAGTATCCGGCACAGCCAACCTTGCCCACGCCCTGCGTGGCGCGCAGCCATGTGATCGTCGCGGCGATATCGGCAACGCCGTCAGTGGGATCATACCGCTGGAAATAGCCGAAGGCTTCCTCCAGCTCTGCGGGCACGTCGGGGTTCAGTTCCACGCCGGGGGCAAAGCGCCAGAACACGTCGGGCGCGACTGCCAGGAATCCGAGCTGAGCCCACTTGTCGCACTTCTGGCGGATGCCGGGGTTTAGGCCGAAGATTTCGGGAATGACGATGATCGCCGCCGTGGGCGTCCCGGCAGGACGGGCGACATAAGCGGGAATGGCAGCATGGCCAGCGGAAGAGGGGCCATCGGGTGTGGGGATCTGGACCATATCGGACATCGGTGGTGCTCCTGTGATGGGTGCTTCGCGTTACGGCTACGGCCAAGGCCTAACCACGCACCGTGGACTTTGCCAAGCCCATGTGTCAGCTTCATAGCGGGGAAGGCTGGGGTGCTGGCCGAAGGAGAAGCAAATGAAAGTTCATCTCGAGATCGACTGCACGCCAGAAGAAGCGCGCACCTTCCTGGGGCTGCCCGATGTGGGCAAAGCCAACGAGTTCTATGTCGACGCCATCGCCAAGGCGATGAAGGGGGCCGGCAATATCGAGCAGGTGCAGGAATTCGCGAAGAACATGGCACCCATGGGACAAGCCGGTATGAAGCTGTTTCAATCCTTCATGGAAAACGGCGCGGCCTTTGCCGGGGGAACCAAGAAGAAGCGTGAGGACTGATCCCGCTTCCCACCGCGCGCCCGCCGTGGCAGGCGCGCGGCGATGAATGACACGATCTTTGCCTTGTCGAGCGGCGCCCCGCCTGCCGCAATCGCGGTCGTGCGGGTCAGCGGCCCGCAAGCCGGGGCGGCGGCGATCGCGCTGACCGGGCGCAGCCTTCCGCCGCGCCGGGCGGTTGCCGTAACGCTGCGCGACGATGCGGGCACGGTGCTGGACCGGGTGCTGGCGCTGTGGTTGCCGGGGCCGACAACCGCCACCGGTGAGGACACGCTGGAACTGCACTGCCACGGCGGGCGCGCGGTGGTGCGCGCGGTCGAGCGGGCGCTGGCCGCCGTGGCGGGGCTGCGGTCGGCGCAGCCGGGGGAGTTCACCCGCCGGGCCTTTACCAACGGACGGATCGACCTGGCCGAGGCAGAGGGGCTGGCGGATTTGCTGTCCGCGGAAACCGAACTGCAACGCCGCGCGGCACTGGCGATGGCAGGCGGCGATTTCTCACGCGAAGTGACCGGATGGCGCGAACGCTTGCTGCTGCTGTCGGCAGCGGTCGAGGCGGTGCTCGACTTTGGCGATGAAGATGACGTTGCCGATCTGCCCGCCGATTTCATCGCGCAGGTTGCGGGTCTGGAGCACGAGATTGCCGGATGGCTCGTCCGCCCGCGTGCTGAAACCTTGCGCGATGGCTTTCGGGTCGTGCTGGCAGGCCCGCCCAATTCCGGCAAAAGCACCTTGTTCAACGCATTGGTGGAGAGCGAAGCGGCCATTACCGCGCCGGTCGCCGGAACCACGCGTGATGTTCTGACCCATCCCGTGGCGCTGGGCGGCGTGCCGTTCCGGTTCAGCGACACGGCTGGTCTGCGCGATGACACGGGCGATGCGATCGAAGCAATCGGGGTTGAGCGCGCCCGGTCTGCGCTGGCGCAGGCCGATCTGGTGCTGTGGCTGGGCGCAGACGGTGCCGGACCGGATGGCGGATGGGACATCGAGGCGCAGATCGATGTGGCCGGTCACCCGGTCAAGCGCGCGCCGCGGCACCGGGTATCGGCGGTGACGGGGGAAGGGCTGGACGCGCTGCGCGCCGATCTGGTGGCCCACGCCCGTGCCAGCCTGCCGCGCCCCGGCGAAGCCGCACTCAACGCCCGCCAGCACCACTGGCTGGGCGAGGCGCGAGCAGCTTTGGCAGCGGCGGAAACCTTGAGCGACCCATTGCTCGTGGCGGAAAGCCTGCGGCTGGGTCGGGTGGCGTTCGATGCCTTGCTGGGGCGAACCACGACCGAAGACATGCTCGACACGCTTTTCGGACGGTTCTGTATCGGCAAGTAAGCGTGTTTCACGTGAAACATCGCGCGCCGATGCAATCGCCGTAAAACCTGTTCCACGTGAAACGCTCCTCCGCTACAGCGGCGCCATGCAGGCGTTTGACATCATCGTGATCGGCGGCGGGCACGCGGGGGTTGAGGCTGCGGCTGCGGCGGCGCGAATGGGTGCGCGCACCGCGCTGGTCAGCTTTGACTTGAACGTGATCGGCGCGATGAGCTGCAATCCGGCAATTGGCGGGCTGGGCAAGGGCCATCTGGTGCGTGAGGTCGACGCGCTCGACGGCATTATCGCCCGCGCGGCCGATGCCGCCGCGATCCATTACCGGATGCTCAATCGTTCCAAAGGCAGCGCCGTGCAGGGGCCGCGCGTTCAGGCGGACCGGGTGCTGTTCAAGGTCGAGGTCCAGCGCTTGCTGGCCCTGCAAGGCGACCTGACATTGATTGCCGGCGAGGCGGCAGCGCTGCAACTGGATGGGGGCCGCGTCACGGGGGTTACCCTGGCGGACGGCACCCGAATCGCCGCGCAGGCCGTGGTGCTGTGCACCGGCACGTTCCTGGGCGGCGTGCTGTTCCGGGGGGAAGAGCGGATTGTCGGCGGACGGATCGGTGAGGCATCGGCCCAGCAGCTGGCGGCGCAACTGCGCGAAGCCGCGCTGCCGATGGCGCGGCTCAAGACCGGGACACCGCCCCGGCTTGATGGCCGGACGATTGACTGGGCGCGGCTGGATGAGCAGCCGTCCGATGCGGAACCATGGACGATGTCGGCGCTTGGGAACGGGCGGGTTAATCCGCAGGTGTTCTGCGCGATCACCCGGACCAACCCGCGCAGTCACGACGTCATCCGCGCGAACCTGCATCGTTCGCCCTTGTTCAGCGGGGCGATCGGCGCGTCCGGGCCGCGTTACTGCCCGTCGATCGAGGACAAGATTCACCGGTTCGCTGACCGCGATGGGCATCAGGTGTTCCTGGAACCCGAAGGGCTGGCGACGCATCTGGTCTATCCCAACGGGATCTCCACTTCGCTCCCCAGCGATGTCCAGCTCGCGATGCTGCGGACGATGGCCGGGCTGGAAGCCGTCGAAATGGTCGTTCCGGGCTATGCCGTGGAATACGATTACATCGATCCGCGCGCCTTGCGGTCATCGCTGGAATTGCGCGATCTGCCGGGGCTGTATTGCGCCGGCCAGATCAACGGCACCACCGGTTATGAAGAGGCCGCTGCACAAGGATTGGTCGCGGGAATGCACGCCGCCGCTGCGGTGCTGGGTCGGCCGCCGGTCGCGCTCGACCGGGCGAACAGTTATCTGGCCGTCATGATCGATGATCTGACGCTGCACGGCGTTACCGAACCTTATCGGATGCTCACAGCCCGGGCCGAATACCGGCTGCGATTGCGGGCCAACAATGCCACCTCGCGGCTGACGCCGCTGGGTCTGGCCGCAGGGTGCATCGGACCGGAGCGGGCCAGTTGGTATCAGGCGCGCGAAGCGGCGCGGTCGCGGCTCGATCTGGCGCTCGATTCGGCGGTGACCAGCAACGAACTGGCTCTGGCAGGCCTGCCGGTCCGGGCCGATACCGGACGCCTGCCGCTGCGCGAATGGCTGCGGTTCGGCGGGGTGGCGTTGACCAGCCTGTCCCCGTGGATCGCGGTGGACAGCCTTGCCGCGGCGCAGGCGGCAGACCCGGAACTGGCCGGGGAAGTGGCGGAAGATGCGGCCTATGCGCCCTACCTTGCGCGGCAGGATGCTGAACTGCGCGATCTGCGCGCGGCTGAAGCGCTGCCGCTGGGGGATGACTTTCCCTACGCGGCGATCCCCGGCCTGTCGCGGGAAATGGTGGAACGCTTGTCCCGTGCGCGCCCGGAAACTTTGGCCGCAGCGGGGCGTGTGCCGGGAATTACCCCGGCGGCGCTGGCGGCGCTGCTGGTTCATGCCCGGCGGCGGGCGGCATGATACTGCACAGCGAAGCCGATGCCCGCGACTGGCTGGCGCAGTTGCCCGAATGGGACGGGGCTGCTGCCGAGCGGCTCGATGCGCTCGTGCGATTGCTGGTCGAAGAGAACACGCGCCAGAATCTGGTTTCCGCCGCCAGTCTTGCTGAGGTGTGGCGGCGGCACATTGCCGATTCGGCGCAGTTGCTGACCCATGTTCCACGTGAAACAGGATCGCCCTGGCTGGATCTGGGAACCGGTGCGGGGTTCCCCGGATTGGTGATCGCGGCGCTGCGTCCGGAATGCGCGGTGCTGATGGTCGAATCGCGGGCGCGGCGAATCGAGTGGCTGGAGCGCGCGCGAATCGCGCTGGGGCTGGACCGGGCGGAAGTGGTCGGCGCCCGGCTGGAACTGGTGCCTAGTCAGCCGGTTCGCGTCATTTCGGCCCGTGCGTTTGCGCCGTTGCCCCGCCTGCTGGAGCTATCCGCACGATTTTCCACAGCCGACACGATTTGGTTGTTGCCGAAAGGCCGTTCCGCGCCGCAAGAATTGCAGGAACTCTCCGGCTGGCAGCATACGTTCCACGTGGAACCATCGCTGACCGATGCCGAAGCGGGGGTGATCGTCGGCACTGTGGCCGAAAGCACCGCAAGGAAGGGACGCAAATCGTGATTCGCGTGGCGATCGCCAACCAGAAGGGCGGAGTGGGCAAAACCACCACCGCCATCAACATCGCCACCGCGATGGCTGCAACCGGGTGGAAAGTGCTGCTGATCGATCTCGATCCGCAGGGCAACGCCTCAACCGGGATTGGCGTCAGCACGGCCGAGCGGGAGCGGTCGTCCTATGACTTGCTGGTCGATCAGGCCGCGCTCGATGAATGCGTGATGCCGACGCGCATTCCGGGACTGGACCTCATCCCGGCGACCGTCGACTTGTCCGGGGCGGAAGTCGAACTGGTGTCGGTCGAGAATCGGACCCAGCGCCTGGCCGATGCGCTGGCTGGCGATACCACGCATGATATCTGCTTTATCGATTGCCCGCCGTCGCTGGGCCTGTTGACGTTGAACGCGCTGTGCGCGGCCGACACGTTGCTGGTGCCGCTGCAATGTGAATTCTTCGCGCTGGAGGGGCTGAGCCAGCTGCTCCAGACGGTGGAGCGGGTGCAGCAGCGGTTCAACCCCGATCTGGGGATTGTCGGCATTGCGCTGACGATGTTCGATCGCCGCAATCGCCTGACCGATCAGGTATCAGACGACGTGCGCTCGTGCCTCGGCAACCTCGTGTTCGAAGCGGTCATCCCGCGCAACGTGCGTTTGTCGGAAGCGCCCAGCCACGGGTTGCCTGCGCTGATCTATGACCACAACTGCGTTGGCAGCCGCGCCTATATGGCGCTGGCGCGTGAGTTGATTACCCGCCTGCCCAAACAGAGGAAGGCCGCATGAGCGACGAACCCGTAATCCGCATTTCCGCGCCGCCAGCCGCCAGTGCGGCCAGGAAGCGCCCGCTTGCGCTGGGCCGCGGGCTGGGCGCACTGCTGGGTGAAACCCGCCGGGAAGAACCGCTGGTCATGTCTGCGGACGGGCCAGCGGGCGCGAATGCGGCCACGACGTCACCGGTCATGGCGTCATCGGGCCTTGCAACACTGGCGGTTTCGGCCATTTCACCGCTACCCGGCCAGCCGCGCCGTCATTTTGATGAAGCCGCGCTGGACGAACTGGCCGCGTCGATTGCGGCGCGCGGCGTGATCCAGCCGGTGATTGTCACCCCGCTGGGCGACGGGCGCTATCGCCTGGTGGCGGGTGAGCGCCGCTGGCGGGCCGCCCAGCGCGCACAACTCCATGAAATTCCTGCGATTATTCGCGATTTGAGCGAACGCGAGGTGATGGCGCTGGCGCTGATCGAGAATCTTCAGCGCGAAGATCTCAATCCGATCGAGGAGGCCCGCGCCTATCACAGCCTGGCCGAACAGGAAGGGCTGACTCAGGCGGAAATCGCCAAGCTGGTCGACAAGAGCCGCAGTCACGTCGCGAATCTCCAGCGCCTGCTGGCCTTGCCCGAACCGGTCATGGACATGGTTCAGGATGGCCGCCTGTCGATGGGCCATGCGCGCGCGCTGGTCGGCGTGGAAAATGCCGGGGCGCTGGCCGAGACGGCGGTTGCGAAACAGCTGTCGGTGCGCGAAGTGGAAAAGCTGGTCCGCCGCCAGACGACCGGCACCACCGCGCCGCGCCGCGCCCGCCGGGACCGGGATGTGGGCGAATCCGCCGACATTGCAGCGGTTCAGAGCCATCTTGAGGAGTTTCTGGGCCTGTCGGTGCGGATCAACGCCGATGCTGATCCGCGGTCCGGTACGGTCACCATCCGCTATCGCACGCTCGATCAGCTCGATCTGATCTGCCAGCGGCTAACTGGCGGCGGAATATAGGGAATTTCCCCGGAGAAGCGTTAACAGATTACTCGATTCCATTAACCATACTCAAAAGCAATGCCTGAACAGAGTGGTTCTACTTAAGGTCCTGCGAATGGGGCAGACCGTCCATTCGGGCGGCGCTCCACGCGCTGCAAGCTTTTGAATGCTTGGATAGGGACCAGAAGAATTATGCGTAACTCACTTCGCCTTGCTGTTGTCGGCGCCGCTCTCAGCGCCATCTCGTTTGCTTCGGTTGCCAACGCCGCCGCCACCGCCACCGCCACCGCCACGGCAGAAGTGCTCGACACGCTGTCGCTGACCGCCGATTCGGCGCTCGACTTCGGCCAGATCGCTGCCAACACTGGCGGCACTGTGACTGTCGGTTCGGATGCCAACACCGCGACGACCGGCGCACTGGTTTCGACCGGAACGCGCGCTCCGGCCGGCTTCACCGTCACCGGCAGCGCCGGTGCCAACGTGCTGGTTTCACTGCCCGACACCTCGGGCGGCCCGGTTGTGCTGAGCCTCAACGATCCCAGCTGGGACGTGGTCGCACAGGGCCCGCTGCCGACGATGTCGCTGGACGGCTTCGAATCGAACCTGACCGACGTCGCGCTCAGCGCCACGACCGGCCAGGGCACTTTCAAGGTCGGCGGTACGCTGGCCGTGGGTAGCGCACAGCACCCGGGCGTTTACAACGGCACCTTCGACGTTTCGGTCGAATACCAGTAAGCCCAATACCTGAAAGCACCGCGTCGCAGCCGCGACACGAATTCACAAGGGCCGCATCCGCCAACGCGGGTGCGGCCCTTGGCTTGTCTGCGCTCCGCGCTCGATCAAGCTGGCGTGGTTAGCCGAAAATTAACCCTGTTTTCCTAAGCCCTAAGGGAATTCCCGGAGGTGCCTGTGCACCGGCCGGTCGTGATTGCACCAAGGGGTATTTCATGTCGCATCTTTCCCGTTTTCGCCGTGCCGTGTGTGGCGTGGCTGCCATCAGTGCCGTGTTCGCCGCAGTGCCTGCGCAGGCCCAGGGCGACCTGCTGGTTGCCCCGACCCGCGTGGTGATGAACGGCGGCGGTTCGGCTGAAGTGGTGCTGAGCAACATCGGCAGCGCCCCAGCGACCTACCGGATCACCCTGGAACTGCGCCGGATGGACGGCGAAGGCGATTTCAAGGACGTGGCCGAGGAATCCGCGAATGCGGTGGAGCGGGCCGCGCTGGACATGATCCGCTATGCGCCGCGCCGAATCACGCTGTTGCCCGGACAGCCGCAAGCCGTGCGGCTGTCGGCCCGGCCCGCACCGGATCTCCCCGATGGCGAATATCGGGTCCATATGGGTTTTCGTGCGATTCCCGCCGCGCTGACGCCAGGGGAAGCTGCCAGGGAAGCCGCCGCCGGGGGCCTCTCGATCCGGCTGACCCCGATCTACGGGATCACGATTCCCGTGTTCGTGCGCAAGGGCCGCCTGGAAGGGGGCGCGGCGCTGGCCAACCCCCGTCTGGTCAAGGATGGGGGGCAGACCTTCGTCGAACTCGACATGAGCCGCACTGGTGAGCGTTCGGTGTTCGGCATGGTAGAGGGCAAGACCGCGCGCGGGGAACAAGTGTTCCAGCTGCGCGGGATCGCGATCTACCCCGAAGTGACCCAACGCAAACTGCGCGTTGCGGTCACCCCAGAGCAGCAGGCGAAGCTGACCGGCCCGATCCGGATCGAATACCGCGAGCTGCCGGAGAACGGCGGCCAGCTGATCGCCGCTGTCACTTCGGCCATCCGCTAAACCCATAGCACTGAAACCAAGCGATAATTACTTCAAACTGACGTCATGACACGCTGGTCATCCTCGCTGCGCCACGTCGCCGCCCTGGTTGGGGCGGCGCTTGGCGTTTGCGCGGGGGCGGGCAGCGCGCAGGCGGAAGCCTGGCAGCCGACCGAAGATGACCAGTTGCTGCTCGAACTGCGCAGCGGAGCCTACAGGCTGGGCGAGCCGATGCGCGGCTATCAGACGCCCGCCGGAGTGTGCATCGATTTTGCCGACCTGATCCAGAACCTCGACCTGCCGGTGCGACTCGACAAGAAGTCGCGCCGCGCAACTGGCTGGTTGTTCGCGGAGGATCAGCGCTTCGTCCTCGACCGCGATGCCAACACGGTACAAACCATGAACGGGGCGCGCGGAATTGCCGCGAATGCGATTCTCGATGTGCCCGAAGGCTGGTGCATGGATCTGGGGGCGCTGTCGGGCTGGATGGGGGTGCGGTTCAAACCGGATCTCGGCAATCTGACCGTGGTGCTCGAATCCGACCGCAAGCTGCCGTTCCTCGAAGCGATCGAGCGCAAAAGTCGCGCGGCGCGACTTCAGCCGCGTTCGTCTGATCAATTCGACCTGGCCAAGCTGCCGCAGGCGCAATTGCCCTACAAGACCTGGCGCGCGCCGTCGGTCGATATCCAGTTGCAGGCGCAGTGGAGCAAGGCGGGCGGCACCCGCGTGCAGTATGAAGCGCTGGCGGCGGGCGAGCTGCTGGGCATGAGCTATACCGCGCGGCTGGCGGGCGAAGGGCTGGGCCGCCCGGATTCGCTGCGCGTGCGCGCCTATCGGAGCGATCCGGCGGGCGAACTGCTCGGGCCGCTCAAGGCGACGCAAGTCGCGCTGGGCGATGTCGATCTGCAACGCGGCAACCTGACCGGGCAAAGCGCCTATGGCCGGGGGGCGGTGGTTACCAATCAACCGATCAACCGGCCCGCGCGGTTCGGTGTAACCGCGCTGCGCGGGACATTGCCGGCCGGGTGGGACGCGGAACTCTATCGCAACGGCGAACTGCGCGCGTTTCAGGCTGATCGCGGCGACGGACGCTATGATTTCAACGATGTCGAACTGCTGTTCGGCGACAACGAGTTCGAAGTCGTGCTCTATGGCCCGCAGGGGCAGATCAAGCGCGAACGCTCCAGCGTGCCGGTCGGGCAGGCGCGGGTTCCGGCGGGGCAGACGCTCTATTGGGCGGGCATCGCCGAGGAAGGCCGTGACCTGATCGATTTCTCCAGCAGCTTTGCCAATCCGCAGACCGGCTGGCGCTGGGGCGTGGGGGTGGAGCATGGCATCAGTAAGCGCACCAGCGTCGGGGTCGAGTATCAGAGCCTGATGCTGGCCGATCAGCGCCGCCAGTACCTGGAAGCGCGGGTCGACCATGCGTTCGGCCCGGTGTTGGTCGGGCTGTCCGGCGCGCAGCAGCTGGGCGGCGGGCAAGCCGTGCGGGCCGAAGCGCTGGGCAAGGTCGGCCCGGTGCGGTTCAACGCGCAAGTGTTGTGGGTGAACGGCGATTTCGACAGTGATCTGGTGCGATCGACCTTGCGGCGCGATGCCAGCTTGCGGCTGAGCAGTGCGATTCCGCTGGGCAGCTGGCGCTTGCCGGTCGAGGTGGGCTATCGCCAGTCGCTCCTGCGCAGCGGCGCAAAAGTTAACGAATTGTTACTGCGCACATCGGCGCATTTTGGCCGGGTCTCGCTCGCGGCGGAGCTGATGCAGCGCAGCGCGACGGGGCCGACCGCCGGGCTGGGGTTGGGCGATGCCGGGACCAAGCTCAACCTGATCGCCAACACCATGATCGGCGGCGTGCGGCTGCGCGGCTCGGCGCGCATTGCGCTCAGCGGGCCGAAGCGCGGGCTGGAAACCGCGCAGGTCATGGCGGAAACCCGCTTTGCCCGCGCCTCGACCGTGCGCGCCGGGCTGGATTACGATGCCCGGGCGGGCCGCCGCGAGCTGATGCTGGGGGTGGTCCACCAGTTCCAGAAGTTTGCGGTCCGCGCCGAAGGGCGAATGGACAATCGCGGCAATCGCGGCGCCAACCTGACGCTGGCCTTCAGCCTGGGGCCGGACCCGGTCAGCGGCGGGATCAGGCTGGCGCGGGAGCGGCTGGCCGAGGAAGGCCAGGCGAGCATCGAGGTCTATCGCGACGAGAACGGCGACGGCATCCGTCAGGCGGGCGAGGAAGCAGTTGAAGGCGTGACGGTCGAAGCGGGCTTCCGCCACAGCGAGAAAGCCACCAACCCCGATGGCCGCGCGGTGATCAACGGGCTGACGCCGTATGTGCCGGTGCTGATCTCGATCGACGCGGGGACGCTGCCCGATCCGCTGCTCCAGCCCAAGGGGCAGGGCATGGTCGTGGTGCCGCGCCCCGGCGTTGCGGCCAAAGTGCAACTGGCCCTGGCCCCGACCGGTGAGATCGAGGCAATCCTGCTCGGCCCGGACGGCGAACCGCGCGCAGGCGTTCCGATCGAACTGGTCGACATGACCGGGCAGATGCTGGTCCAGACGCGCAGCGACTTCGATGGGTACACGCTGTTCGACAGTGTCCCTTACGGGCAATATCGCCTGCGGGTACATGGGCCGAGCGCGCAGATCCTGGGGGTGAAGCCCGATATCGCGGGCACGCTGACGCTGGATCGGGGCAATGCCTCGCTCCGGCTAGGGCGACTGCGGCTGGAGGCCGGGCCGCGCGCGACGCAAGTTGCGGCGCAGGGTGCCGAAAGGCCTTAATCGCGCGATTAAATTCGGCTTGACCGCCCCGCGCGGCCCGGCCTAACCCTTTGCCACAATCATTCCCGGTAGAGAGGGTTTCCCATGTCGCTCGATCAGCTGCACCGCACTTGTTACAACGAAGATCACGAAGCATTCCGTTCCACCGTGCGCCGGTTCGTGGCCGAACAGCTGGAACCCAACGCCGCCAAGTGGGACGAGGATGGGATCATCCCCAAGGACGTCTGGCCCAAGGCGGGCGAACTGGGCCTGCTCTGCCCGACCGTGCCCGAGGCATACGGCGGATTGGGCCTCGACTTCGGCTATAACGCTATCATCGACGAGGAAATCGGCTACGGCACCGATGTGGCCACCGGTTTCTCGCTCCAGTCGGACATCGTCGCCAACTACATCATTCAATACGGCTCGGAAGAGCAGAAGCAGACCTGGCTGCCCAGGATGGTGTCGGGCGAAGTCGTTACCGCGATCGCGATGACCGAACCGGGCACCGGCTCTGACCTTCAGGCGCTGCGCACCACCGCGAAGAAGGATGGCAACCATTATGTCATCAACGGCAGCAAGACCTATATCACCAACGGTCAGACCGCTGACCTGATCCTGGTGTGCTGCAAGACCGACACCGATGTGCAGCCCGCGTGGAAAGGCGTGTCGATCGTGCTGGTCGAAGCCAGCCGCGATGGGTTCAAGCGTGGCCGCAACCTCGACAAGGTCGGGCTGGACGCGGCGGATACGTCGGAACTGTTCTTCGAGGACGTCCGCGTGCCGATTACCAATTGTCTGGGTGAAGAGGGCAAGGGCTTCATCTATCTGATGAGCGAGTTGCCACAGGAACGCCTCGGCATCGCCATTTCGGCGCAGACCGCCGCGCAGCGCGCGTTCGACATGACGGTCGAGTTCTGCCGTGAGCGCAAGGCGTTCGGCCAGTCGGTGCTGGATTTCCAGAACACCCGCTTCCTGCTGGCGGACCTCAAGACCAAGTTGCAGGTCGGCTGGGCGCATATCGACTGGGCGCTGTCACGCCATATCAGGCACGAGCTGACCTCGGTCGAGGCGTCGGGCGCCAAGCTGTGGCACACGGAATTGCAGGGCGAAGTGGTCGACAAGTGCCTGCAACTGCACGGCGGCGCGGGCTTCATGAACGAACACCCGATTGCCAAGCAGTGGCGCGGCGCGCGCGTGACCCGGATCTTCGGCGGCACGAGCGAGATCATGAAGGAACTGATCGGCCGCTCGCTCTAGCGCGCAAACCAGAACGCCCCCGGTGTTGCCGGGGGCGATGGAATAGGGGGAGCCGGATGGCGCCCCCTTTTTCGTTGCTGCTCAATAGGTGCGGACGCGCTTGTCCGGCACGATTTTCACGCGCTTGTCGGGGCGCGGGGCGATGGTGCGCTTGCGGGTCTTCACCGGCACCCATTCCTCGATCACGGTGGTTTCCACGCATTCGCGCGCCTTGGGCGGCGCGGCGTGGTGCATGACCGGAACCATCATCACCGGCTGCATGGCATAGCCATAATGCGCCGGGCCATAACCCGCCTGCTGATAGCCATGGCCATACCCGGCCTGACCCTGACCGTAATACCCGGCCAGCGAATCTTCCAGATAGGCTTCGCAATAGTCGCGCGCGCGGTTGCGGTCGGCCGAAGCGCCGATCGCGCCGCCAGCCACTGCACCGACGGCTGCCCCGGCAATCGTGCCGACCGTGCGGTTACCCCGGCCCGCGACGCGGTTGCCCAGCAGGCCGCCGAACAGCCCGCCGACGACGGCCCCGGCGGTCGTGCTTCTGGAACCGCCCATGCGGCGGCGGCATTCGGCCAGCCAGTCACCCCTGGCGCGGTCCCACGCCGCCGGATCGTAGCCGGGGGCCTGGGCGGGCGCATGATAGGCACCGGGGTGCGCCATCGGCGCGCCGGGAACTGCATGCCGCAGTGCTCCGGCAGGCAGCGGCTGGACCACCGGATGCGAGACCATCGGCGGCATGGCCGGCATCTGCTCTGCCGGAACCGCGTTGCCAAAAACGCGCCCTTGGGCATCGACGGCGGCACCCGGCATGGATTGCGCCAGCGCGGGCGCAGCAAGGGCGAGCGAACCGGCCAGCACGGCGGCGGCGGCAAGCGGGTGGAGCGAATGAGCGACAGGCATGGGCATTCCCCTGATCGACCGGGCGCGACGATACGGCGATTCCCGGCGTTAAGCCGAAATTTAGCATCGTATCGCCCGGAAAACCAAGGCGGGGAGGGGTGTTGTCTTGGCGCTGTCCCGAATCGGTGCGGTTTGCGCGCGCTCAGATCGCGTCGGCGATGGCCGCTGCCAAGGCCTCGATTCCCGCTGCGTCCTCGGCATCGAAGCGGGCGGGTTCGGGGCTGTCGAGATCAATCACCGCGATCAACCGGCCATCCCGCAGAACCGGGACCACCAGTTCGGACCGGCTGTCGGCATCGCAGGCGATATGGCCGGGAAAGGCATGGACATCGGGCACCAGCTGGGTTGCCCCGGTGGCCGCCGCTGCGCCGCACACGCCCTGACCGAACGGAATGCGGATGCAGGCGGGCTTGCCGATGAATGGCCCCAGGACAAGCTCGTCCGCGCTCACCACGCGGTAGAAGCCTGACCAGTTGAGCCGGGGCAGGAACTGCCAGATCAGCGCCGCGACATTGGCCATGTTGGCCACGCCGTCACTTTCCCCGTGGGTCAGCGCCCGGGCCGCGCCGACCAGATCGGCATACAATTCGGCCCTGGGCTGGTTTGGATCGGGTTCAAAGGCGAACATGGGCGGTGGTTTCCTTGGCGGCGGCGGGTGGTGACGGCCCTACAATACTCCCCTGTTGCCGCCTAGCCGCAGTGCATCTATCGTCCCGCCCCATGTCGACCAAACGCAAGCTGCTCGTCGCCCTTGGGGTATTCCTGCTCGTCGTGGGCGGGTTCGTGTTCTGGATCTGGCGGGGGGTTCCGGCGGAATACACCGTCGACCAGCTGTCCGGGACCGATCCGGTCATCGTCGAACCCAAACCCGAAACCTTGCCGAGCGTCGGCATTGCCAAGCCGATCGGCTGGGCCGCCGATGCCGCGCCGACCCCGGCCAAGGGGCTGGTCGTGGGCCGGTTTGCCGAAGGGCTGAACCATCCGCGCACCATGCTGACATTACCCAACGGCGACGTCGTGGTGGCGCTGACCGGATCGCCCAAGGGCAATCTTGGCACGGGCCTGATGGCGAAGATTGGCAAATGGCTGATGAGCAGCGCGGGCGCGAAAGGCGAATCGGCCGATACGCTGGTGCTGCTGCGCGACGCGGACGGCGACGGCAAGGCCGAGGGCAAGTTCGACCTGCGCGTCGGCAATGGCCTCGTCTCCCCCTCCGGCCTCGCCTGGCGCGATGGCACGCTTTATGTCGCCAACCACGATGCGGTGCTCGCGTTCGCCTATCCGCTTGGCGAAACCACCCTGGCGGGCGCGCCGAAAAAGCTGATGGACCTGCCGCCGGGCGGCAACCACTGGATGCGCAACATCATCCTCAGCCCCGATGGCGAGAAGCTCTACGTGGCCGTCGGTTCGGCCTCGAACATCGGCGAAAAGGGGATGGAGATCGAACAGGGCCGCGCCGCGATCTGGGAATTGAACCTCAAGACCGGCCATCCGCGCCAGTACGCGCAAGGGCTGCGCAATGCCAATGGCCTCGCCTGGAACCCTGCGTCGGGTGAATTGTGGACCACCGTGAACGAGCGTGACATGCTCGGTCCCGATCTGGTGCCCGATTACCTCACCAACGTGCCGGTTGGCGCGCACTATGGCTGGCCATGGATATACTTCAAGAAATACAACGATGACCGCGTTACCGCCGCCGCGCCTGAGTACATCGACGATTTCGTGCGCAAGCCGGAATACGCACTCGGCGCGCACGTGGCTGCGCTGGGAATGGCCTTTGTAAGCGGCGGGGAACGGCTGGGCGCGGACTTTGGCAATGGCGCGTTCATCGCCCGCCACGGTTCATGGAACCGCAAGCCCAAGGCCGGATACGACGTCGTGTTCGTGCGGTTTGACGCCAACGGCAACCCGGTGGGGCTGCCTGTGCCGGTGCTGACCGGGTTCCTCACCAAGGACGGCGGCGAGACTCAGGGCCGCCCGACCTGGGTAGCGTTTGACAAGGGCGGCGCGCTGCTGGTGTCGGACGATACCGCCGGGATCATCTGGCGCGTGATCGCCCCGAACGCGCAGCCTGCTGCGCCGGTGAAGCCCGTGGTGACCGGCAAGCTGCCGCCGCAGCGCTCGCTTCAGGGCGATCCCAACGCGCGCTTCTCGGCCGGGTTCAAGGACGATACGACGGTGAAGCAGCAATAGCGGGCGGGGCGCCTAAAGCGCCTTGCCCGCCCGGCCTGCCAGTTCGGTGACGAATTGCCAGGCCACCCGGCCTGACCGCGCGCCGCGCCGCTTGGACCATTCCAGCGCTTCGCCAGCGTCCCATTCTAGTCCGTACTGCGCGCAATAGCCGCCAATGATCGCCAGGTAATCGTCCTGGGGGCAGGCGTGGAACCCGATCGACAGGCCGAACCGGTCTGCCAGCGCCAGCTTGTCATCCACCGCGTCGCGCGGGTTGATCGGATCATCCTGTTCTGACAGGTGCCGCGGGACGATGGCGCGGCGGTTTGAGGTTACGGCCAGCCGGACGTTGCCGGGCCGCGCCTCGACCCCGCCTTCCAGCCAGCTGCGCAGCGTGCGCGGGCCTGCGCCGTCGGCGTCTTCGAACCCCAGGTCGTCGATGAACACCAGGAACCGGCGGTCCTGCCTGCCCAGCGCGGCGAACAGTGGTGCCAGCGCCGAAAGCGCATCGGGCGCAACCTGCACCAGCGCCACCGCGTTGTCGTGCAACGCCTGCGCGGCGACAATGCTGGCGCGCAGCAGCGCGGACTTGCCCATGCCGCGCGCCCCCCACAGCAGCATGTCATGCGCGGCATGGCCCTGCGCCAGCCGGTTGACGTTGGCGGTAACCAGCGCCTTCTGCGCCTCGATCCCGCGCAGCAGATCGAGTGGCGGGGCGACGAAGCGCTCCACCGCGCGGGCGCCGCGCTGGTCATAGACAAACGCCGGGGCAGCGGCCCAGTCTGCCGCGCTGGCGGGCGGCGGAGCCAGTCGCTCCAGCGCCTCGGCGATCCGGATCAGCGCGTCGCTCATCCCGCCAGCGTCGCTGCGTCGAGCGCATAGAGCAGGTCAGTACCGGCGGTGGCCGCCGCTTTCAGGCCGCGTGCTTCGGGAACGATATGCTCCACGAAATAACGTGCGATCACCGGCTTGGTGACCGCCAGCGCGCCTTCGGCGGCATCGACCTGGCGCAGCAGTTGCCAGCCCGCCACCGCGACCGAACACATCGTGCAGAACGCGGTGCTGCCTGCCAGCTTGTCATCCAGGCTGGCATCGCTGATCATCCAGCGCGCGACTGCGATGCAGTCCTCGGCCAGTGCTTTCAGCGCCGGGGCACCGTCACCCGCGCCCGCCGCGACATCGGCCAGCAGCGCGATCAGCACTTCGCCGCCTTCATAGCCCAGCTTGCGGGTGACCAGGTCAGCCGCCTGAATGCCGTTGGTGCCTTCATAAATCGGGGTGATCCGCGCATCGCGGTAATGCTGGGCCGCGCCGGTTTCCTCGACAAAACCCATGCCGCCGTGGACCTGCACGCCGATACTGGCCACTTCGCAGCCGATGTCGGTGCCCCAGGCCTTGATCATCGGCACCAGGCAATCGGCGCGCCCTTGCGCTCCGGCCACGCCCAGCGTCCCGCGATCGACCATCCCGGCGGTGTAGTAGAGCAGCGCCCGCGCGCCTTCGGTCAGCGCCCGCATCCGCAGGATCATCCGCCGCACGTCGGGATGCTCGATAATTGCGACCGGTTCGCGGCCCGGCCCGCCCGCCCGCGCCGACTGGACGCGCTCGCGGGCATAATACTGCGCCTGTTGCAGCGCGCGTTCGGCGATCTGCACGCCCTGATTGCCGACATTGATCCGGGCGGAGTTCATCATCGTGAACATTGCCTTCAGGCCCGCATTCTCCGCGCCGACCAGCTCGCCGATGCAATCATCGTTGTCGCCAAAGCTCATCACGCAGGTGGGCGAGGCGTTGATACCCAGCTTGTGTTCGATCGACACGCAGCGCGCGTCGTTGCGCCCGCCCAGCGTGCCGTCCGCAGCGACGTGGAACTTGGGCACGATGAACAGCGAAATCCCCCGGCTGCCCTCGGGCGCGCCCGGTGTGCGGGCCAGCACCAGGTGGACGATATTGCCCGCCAGATCATGCTCGCCCCAGGTGATGTAGATCTTGGTGCCCTTGATCCTATGGCGGCCCGCATGTTCGCCATCCGTGATCGGTGTGGCGGTGGTGCGCAGCGCGCCGACGTCAGACCCGGCCTGCGGTTCGGTCAGGTTCATCGTCCCGGACCATTCGCCGCTGATCAGCTTGTCCAGATAGAGCGCCTTTTGCGCGGCGCTGCCGTGATGCGTCAGCGCCTCGATCGCGCCGACGGTCAGCATCGGCAGCAGGCCGAACGCCATGTTTGCCGTGCCCAGGTTCTCGATCACGTTGGCCGACAGCGTGAACGGCAGGCCTTGACCACCAAACTCCGCGTCGCCGGATATCGCGTTCCAGCCCTGCTCGACATAACCGCGATAGGCTTCGGCGAACCCGGCGGGCAGGGTGATCGTGCCGTTGGCCAGCACCGCGCCTTGCGTGTCGCCGATCCGGTTGAGCGGTGCCCATTCACCGGCAGCAAACGTGCCGATCCCTTCGACAATGGCTTCGACCATGTCAGGGCTGGCAGCGGCGAACCGGTCATGCCCGGCGATTTCGTCGATCCCGGCGTTGACCTTGATGGCCAGGACCTGTTCGGCAGTGGGGGCAGTGAATTCCATCGGGCGTCCTCGCGCTTTTCCTTGGCTTTGCTGCCTATGGCCTATAGCGCGGCTGCCATGCCCGACAAGCCGCAAGCCCCACATCTGCGCCCACAGCTGCTTGTGCCCGATCCGGCGGGAATTGCCGCTGCCGCGCAGGCGTTGCTGGCCGGCCAGCTGGTCGCGGTGCCGACCGAGACGGTCTATGGCCTCGCCGCCCGCGCGGACAGCGCCGATGCCGTAGCGGCAATCTATCGTGCCAAGGGACGGCCCGATTTCAACCCGCTGATCGTCCACGTGCTGGACGTCGCGCAGGCCGAAACCATCGCTGTGCTGGATGATCGCGCAAAGCAGTTGGCGGCGGCGTTCTGGCCCGGCGCGCTGACCATGGTCTTGCCGCTGCGGGCGGGCGCGCGAATCGCCCCGGCGGTGACGGCAGGCTTGCCGACGATCGCGCTGCGCTGCCCCGCGCACCCGGCCATGCGCAGCGTCCTGCTTGAGAGCGGACTGGCGCTGGCTGCACCATCGGCCAACCGGTCTGGCGCGGTCAGCCCGACCACGCCCGCTCACGTGATGTCCTCGCTGGGGGATCGGGTGCCGCTGGTGCTGGATGGCGGGGCCTGCGCGGCGGGGATCGAATCGACCATCGTCGCGCTGCGCGCCGATGGGGGCTGGCAGGTCTTGCGCCCTGGACCGATCACGGAAGCGCAGATTTCCACCGTTCTGGGACAGGAATCCGACGCCGCGACGTCAACCGGAATCGAGGCGCCGGGCCAGCTGGCCAGCCATTATGCTCCGGGCAAACCCGTCCGGCTGGATGCGGAAGCGGCGGCAGCGGATGAATTCCACATCGGGTTCGGCGTGGTTGCGGGTGACATGACCCTCTCGGCCAGCGGCGATCTCGCCGAAGCGGCGGCGCGGCTGTACGATTGCCTGCACCGCGCGGCAGCCGCCGATCAGCCGCGCATTGCCGTTGCCCCGGTGCCTGACGAAGGGATCGGGGCGGCGATCAATGATCGCTTGCGGCGCGCTGCGGCCTAACGCGGTTCGTACGGCACGCCGGGCAGCAGCGTGCGGATTTCGGCATAGGCGGCATCGCGCTTGCGGCAGGCTTCGTCGTTGCCCTCGGCGCAGCGGCGGGATTGCTTCTCGTATTCGCGGTCCAGCTCGCCCAGCCGCTCTTCGCGGCGGCGAATGTCCTGGCCGCGCTGCTGGTCGCGTTCGGACTGGCTGACGGTTGCGGCATCGACCACCTTCGACGCGCCGCGCACCGGCAGCGTGGCCAGATCGACCACGGCACTTGCCGCGCCGCACCCGCTCAGCATCAGCGCCCCCAGAATTATGCCCCCGTACCGCATGATCAGAACCCCGCACTGCATGATGGAGCGCAACATGGCAGTGCGGGGTTACGCCGCGATGAACCGGGACTGGTGGTTCAGCGCGAATGCGCAATTGCTATTCAGCGCTGGCGGGTTCCGCCTTGCCGGTTGCGCCGGTTTCGCAGGTCAACTTGCCTGATCCCATCGCGCTGACCTTGCAGCGGGCGCGGCCCTTTACGGTGACATCGCCCGATCCCATGATCGTGGCATCGACATCGCCATCAGACGCAAACGTGGTGCTGCCCGACCCTGCAATGGTGACTTTCACGGTATCGGCCTTGAGCGCGTCCAGCGCCGCCGATCCGCTGCCGGCCACCGTCAATTTCAGCGACTTCACGTTGCCTGCTGCGCGGTAGTTGCCCGATCCGGCGATCGTCACGTCCAGCGAATCACCTGCCACGGTCGGGGTTTCGATCTGCCCGGACCCGGCAATCGTGATTTTCGCGGCACTGGCCAACGCGCCTGCGGTGATCTTGCCCGATCCGGCCATGACCAGTTCGGCGGGCGCGGGCATCGTCACGTTGACGACCGCGACCTTGCCGCTGCCGGAAAAGGTCTTGTCCTTGCGCAGGATGCCCAGCGCGCCGTCCTTCAGGGTAAAGCGCATCTGGTCCTTCAGCGCGTCGTCGCCTTCGATCGTGATGGCCAGCTTGTCGCCCGTGGTGACGCGCACTTCATCGGGACCAAGCAGGACCAGTTCGCTCGGCGCGGTCCCGGTCAGGTCCAGTTCGGACAGCGGTTTGCCTTCGCCGCCGTTCAGCGTGATGTTGGATGCATCGCAGCCGGACACTCCGGCGGCCATGACCACGGCGATGATCGGCGCGAACGCCTTTGCGAAATTGCCCAGCTTCATGTGAAACTCCCTCGTTTGGTCAGCAAGTGCTCTCGTGTATTACTGTAATAATACGCCAACTCTGCGGTTTCAAGAGGGCCAATGCAAAAAGGGCCGCTCCCTTGCAGGAGCGGCCCTTTTTTCGGCTTGCCGGATCGGCGGGGTCAGGCGGTAGCCTGCTCCGCATAATACTTCGGCGCGTGCTCGTTCAGGATCGCGAGGATCTTTTTCAGTGCAGCCGGTTCGTCGGTCTTTTCCATCGCGGCCAGTTCGCGCGCCAGGCGCGAAGACGCGGCTTCGAAGATCTGCCGTTCGGAATAGCTCTGTTCCGGCTGGTCATCGGCGCGGAACAGATCGCGCGTCACTTCGGCGATCGACACCAGATCACCCGAATTGATCTTTGCTTCATATTCCTGGGCGCGGCGCGACCACATGGTGCGCTTCACCTTGGGCTTGCCGGTCAGGGTATCCAGCGCTTCGCGCAGCGTCTTGTCAGACGACAGCTTGCGCATTCCGATCGCTTCGACCTTGTTGGTCGGCACGCGGAGCGTCATGCGTTCTTTTTCGAAACGCAGGACATAGAGTTCGAGCTTCATGCCAGCGATTTCCTGCTCTTGCAGTTCAATCACCCGGCCAACACCGTGCTTGGGATAAACGACGTAGTCACCAACATCGAAGGCGTGCGCCTTGACCACCATGTAACGTCCTTTCATACGGCTGAACGGACCCGCTTGCGGGCCTTTGGTCGATTGATGCTTGCTGGAACGGGGTAAAGCCTTGCGACCCGGTCCGATGTTCCCATCAACCGAACGTTGCGTCCTGCCTTTCATGATCTGCGGCTGCGCACGAGGCGGAAAACCCCGGCAGTTGCGGATTATATAACATATCCGCAACAATATTGCCAGCGCGCAGAATCGCGCGCCGGCAAACCCGGTTTTTTGCTGTGGTCAAACGGTGGAATCAGGCGGAAAGGCCCGATTCGCGTCCGTTCAGGCGCGTCCGCTCAATCGCCTTCGCCAGGTTCCGGCGAGAAGAACTTTTCGAACTTGCCGTCCACACCCTTGAAATCGTCGGCGTCGGCCGGCGAATCCTTCTTGGAGGTCAGGTTCGGCCATTCGGCGGAATACTTGGTGTTGAGTTCCAGCCACTGTTCCAGCCCGGATTCGGTATCGGGCAGGATCGCTTCGGCCGGGCATTCCGGCTCACATACGCCGCAATCGATGCATTCGCTGGGGTTGATCACCAGCATGTTCTCACCCTCGTAGAAGCAGTCCACCGGGCAGACCTCGACGCAGTCCATGTACTTGCACTTGATGCAGGCATCGGTGACGACATAAGTCATGGCAGGCTTATCCTCTAAGGCACGTTGCACTTGATCGCTGCTATGGGATTTTCAGCGGGGTCGTCAAGCGTCCGATAGCATGCTTGTGCTTCAGCCGCCGGTCCGCGGCGGTCGGGCAGGGCCAGAATCTCGATCACGGTCACGCGCCGGGGCAGCGGCAGGACCAGCACGTCGCCGGATTTCACGGCGGCGCTGGCACGTTCGATCCGCCGTCCGTTCAGCCGCATATGCCCTTCCAGCACCCAATCGTGCGCCAGGCTGCGCGTGCCCGCAAACCGCAAGAACCAGAGCAGCTTGTCGACGCGCATTACCGGACCAGTTCCGCCAGAGCGGCAAACGCACCCGTCGCGGGCGGCGGTGCGGGCCGCTCGGCCGCCGCCTGCCACCGGGTGGGCCGCCACCGCCACTTGAGCGGGGCAGGCGGGCCAGCCGCGCCTTTGGCCAGGGCGCGCGGCACCAGTGGCTGGAACCCGGCCTGCCGCAGCAACTGGGCATAGGCCGCTGTGCCAAGGCCCATGGAAACCGCCAGCGCCGGGTCGATGGTGAACGCCGCTTTGCCCGCGCCGGTGCGCAGACCGTGGGCGGTGTGGAGCAGCTTTTCGGCCAGGTCGATCCGCAGCGCCTGCCTGCCGAGCGCGCGATAGCCCGGCGGAGATGATGCCTTGCCCGCCAGTGGCAGGACGGGCGGCATCCCCGGCGGGTGCGGTATCATGCTACCGCCGCGCACCGCCGATGCCACGCACCATGCCGCTTGCGCAGCCGGTCTGAGCATGGCGGCCACGAACAGATCCAGCGCGCCGACCCGCGCGCCCAGCTGGCGCAGCATCGCGCGCTGACCGGGAGCGAGCCGGTCCAGTCCGGATTCGCCGCGGTCCAGCAATCCGCCTGCTTCGACCAGCCGGATCAGCAGTGCGCGCAATTCCGGTCCGGCGGCGGGATCGGTCGTGGCTGCTTCGAGCTTGCGCAAGGGGCCGAGCGGGGCAAGCGCCTGCCCCAGCCAGCCTTCCAGCCCGCCCAGCACCGCGCGCCTGACCGCCGGGTCGAGCGAGTTCAGCGCAGGATCGGCCTGGAGCAGGGGCGCAAGGGCCGAACGGCTGGGCCGCAGCCGGGCCAGCGCAGCGCCGTCCCAGCAGATCATGGTGCCGGTCAGTTCCAGCGGTGCGGTGCGCGCCGCAATGGCGTCGATCAGCCGGTTCGCCCGCTCGGCCAGCAGGGCGGGCAAGTGACGCTCCGCCGCCGCGAGCAGCAGCTTGCGGTCGGCCAGCCGCGCGCCCGGATCAACGTTGAAGCGAAACCCGGTCAGCTGGCCGATATGTTCACCGTCCACTTCCACTGCGTCATCTGCGATGGCGACCGGCAGCAGGGCGGCATCCGGACCCAGCTTCTTCATCAGCACGCTGGTGCGGCGGTTGACGAAGCGTTCGGTCAGGCGGGCGTGGAGCGCATCGGACAGGCGGGCCTCCGCCGCGCGGGCGCGGGCGGCCATCTCATCGCGGGCCAGCACCCAGTCCGGACGCTGGGCGATATAGGCCCAGCTGCGAATCGCCGCGATCCGCATTTGCAGTGTGTCGATATCGCCTGACGGGTTGTCGAGCTCCGCGATCGAGCGCGCGACATAGTCCCCGCCCAGATAACCGCCGCGCAAATCCTCCCACAACCGCGCGACGAAGCGAGAATGGGTATCGACTCCCGCCTGCCGGAAATCGGGCAGCGAGCAGGTGGTCCAGAACCGCCGCACCAGCGCTTCGCCGCGCACGGTCCGGGCGATGTCGGGTTCCTCGGCCAGCCGCTTCAGCACCGCCAGGTCGATGGCTTCGGGCGCAGCGGCGAGTTCGGGGCGGTCCGGGCGCGCTTCCAGATCGGCGATCAGCCCGCCCAGCGATGCGCAGCGCGGCGCAGCGTCGCGCCAGAACAGGCGGGTCAGCGGGGGAAAGCGGTGTTCCTCGATGGCATAGACTTCCTCGGCGCTGAATTCGGCGTCGTGGCCGCCCGATCCGGCCAGCGTGCCGAACGTGCCGTCGCGCTGGTGCCGCCCGGCGCGGCCCGCGATCTGGGCCATTTCGGCCGTGGTCAGCCGCCGCTGGCGCACCCCGTCGAACTTGGACAGGCCCGCGAACGCGACGTGCCCGACGTCAAGGTTGAGGCCCATGCCGATGGCGTCAGTGGCGACGAGGTAATCAACCTCGCCGGCCTGATAGAGCGCGACCTGGCGGTTGCGGGTTTCGGGCGAGAGCGCCCCCATCACCACCGCCGCGCCGCCCCGGAACCGCCGCAGCATTTCGGCCACCGCATAGACTTGCTCGGCCGAGAACGCGACGATCACGCTGCGCGGGGGAATGCGCGACAGCTTTTTCGCGCCTGCATGGCTGAGCGTGGAAAAGCGCGGGCGGCCGATGATCTCGGCCTCTGGCAACAGCGCGCGGATCAGCGGTTCGGCGGTGGCGGACCCCAGGAACATCGTTTCCTCACGCCCGCGCGCGTGCAGCAGCCGGTCGGTGAAGATGTGGCCGCGTTCGCGGTCTGCCGCCAGTTGCACTTCGTCCAGCGCGACAAAGGCCAGATCGGCGTCGACCGGCATCGCCTCGGCCGTGCAGAGCAGCCAGCGCGCGCCGGGCGGCTCGATCCGTTCCTCCCCCGTGATCAGCGCAACCCGGTCCTTGCCCTTGATCGCGCAGACCCGGTCATAGACCTCACGCGCCAGCAGCCGCAGCGGAAACCCGATTGCGCCGGAGGAATGCGCGCAGAGCCGCTCGATCGCGAGGTGCGTCTTGCCCGTGTTGGTCGGGCCGAGCACGGCCTTCACGCGGGAGTCGGCATGGCGGAGCGGGCGGTGCGGCATGACCGGCTCGGTGTGGCATTGCCGCCCGCCCCCCGCAACCCGGCCCTTGGGGATGATCCCCAATTGCCCGGACTGGTCGCGGAAACACGGTGAAAACACCGCAGAATCGGGCGGTTTTAGCCGAACATTAACCCTTACCGTGCAGGAACAAGGCTGATGCTGCAGCTGCCGGGGGCGGGATTTTTGTTCAAGCCGCGCGAAATGCCGGAACCGGGCCAGGGCGGCCCGGTCGCGATTGCCGCGGTGCTGACCCATGGTCAGATCGTCCAGCCAGACGCGGTCGCCATGGGCCAGCGTCTGGGCCAGCGGCTGGACGAGCGCCGTGCCGCCGTGCTCCACACTCTTGCCACCTATGATTGGGCGCCTGATCTGGCCGAGGATATCGGCAGCCAGCGCTGGTTTCGCGGGCTGGGCACGATGCTGGGGCTGACGCTGGCGGCGCTGGCGTTCTGGCCCGATTATTCGGCATTGGCTGCGCCGCCCGCGATGCGCATGGATGAAGGCGCGCGCGACGAGTTTCGCAGCCAGATGATCCAGCCGCTCGCGCTGGGCGGCGATAGCGGTCACCGGATGGGACCGACCCCCGCCGTGGTGCCGCTGACTGCCGCGCCCGAACGCGCGCTGGTGCAACTGACCGCGACGCTGGTGCAGGGCGACAGCTTTACCCGGATGTTGCAACGCGCCGGAGTCGGGATTGCCGATGCGGAGCGCGTGACGCAACTGGTCGCGCAGACCGTTCCGCCGGGACAGATTGCGCCCGGCACGCAAGTGGACATCACACTCGGCCGCCGTGCTGATGGCGCAAGTGCGCGCCCGCTGGAAAGCCTGGCGCTGCGCGCGCGGTTCGATCTGGACCTGGCGATTTCGCGCAGCGGCCGCGCGCTGGTGGTCAGCCCGCGCCCGATCCATGTCGATACGACACCGCTGCGGATTCGCGGCACGGTGGGGGGCAGCCTCTATCGCTCGGCCCGCGCGGCGGGTGCGCCGATCGAGGCGATCCAGCAATACCTCCACGCGGTCGACCAGCACCTCAGCCTCGACACCGCGATCGAGCCGGGCGACACGTTCGACCTCGTCGTCGCCTACAAGCGGTCGGCCAGTGGCGAGACGCAAGTCGGCGAACTGCTCTATGCCGGGATCGAGCGTGACAACCGGGCCAAGGCGCAGCTGCTGCGCTGGGGTAGCGAGGGCCAGTTCTTCGAGGCATCGGGCATGGGCGCGCAGCGCACCGGGCTGTTGATGCCGGTGGTCGGGCGGATCACGTCCAACTTCGGCGCGCGGCGTCATCCGATCCTGGGCTATACCCGGATGCATGGCGGGGTGGATTTTGCCGCGCCGACCGGCACGCCGATCTATGCTGTCGGCGATGCGGTGGTCAGCTATTCCGGCTGGCGTGGCGGCAACGGCAATTTCGTGCGGCTGGAACACGGCGGCGGGTTTGGCACGAGCTATTCGCACATGAGCCGGATTGCCGTGGCATCGGGCATGCGCGTGCGCGCCGGGCAAGTGATTGGCTATGTCGGTTCCACCGGCCTGTCGACCGGGCCGCACCTGCACTACGAACTCTATCGCAACGGCCAGAAAGTGAACCCGATGTCGGTGAAGTTCACGGTCAGCACCCAGGTTGATGCGCAGGAACTGGCCGCGTTCAAGGCGCGGCTGGCGTCGCTCAGATCGGTCCAGCCCGGTGCCGCACTGATCAGCCTCGCCCCGCGTCAGGCTGCCGTGGTCGGCCCATCGCGTGAGATCGAGCGGCTGGATTAGGCGCGCACTCGCTTGATTCCCAGCACCTTGTCCGTTCGTGTCGAGCGTAGTCGAGGCACGTTCGCGCAACGGTGTCTCGACTACGCTCGACACGAACGGAAGTTTGGGGTTGGATTCTCAAGGGCACCGCTCCGCACACCGGGCTTCCAACCGGGCAGGTCCCGTTCTAGAAGCCCCGCATGACCGGACCTTTTCCCGCCACCCGCCTGCGCCGCACCCGCGCCAATGCGTGGAGCCGCGCGCTTCACCGCGAAACCGTGCTGACCCCGGCCGATCTGATCTGGCCGCTGTTCGTCACTGAAGGAACCGGGGTGGAAGATCCCATCGCCTCGCTGCCCGGCGTGTCGCGCTGGTCGGTCGATGGCATCGCGCAGCGGGCGAAGGAAGCCGCCGCGCTGGGCATCCCGTGTCTGGCGCTGTTTCCGAACACGCAGCCAAATCGCCGCAGCGAGGACGGGCGCGAGGCGCTCAATCCCGACAACCTGATGTGCCGCGCGATCCGTACGATCAAGGATGCCTGCGGGGACAGCATCGGCGTGCTGACCGACGTCGCGCTCGATCCCTATACCAGCCACGGGCAGGACGGGCTGATCGACGCGGCTGGCTATGTGCTGAATGACGCCACGGTCGAAGTGCTGATCGGGCAAAGCCTGAATCAGGCGGCGGCCGGGGCTGACGTCATTGCTCCTTCCGACATGATGGATGGCCGGATCGGCGCGATCCGCGACGCGCTGGAAGGCGCGGGCCACGTCAATGTCCAGATCATGAGCTATGCGGCAAAGTATGCCTCAGCCTTCTATGGCCCGTTCCGCGATGCGGTCGGCAGCAGCGGGCTGCTGAAGGGCGACAAGAAGACCTATCAGATGGACCCGGCCAACGCCGAGGAAGCGCTGCGCGAGGTCGAACTGGACCTGGCCGAAGGCGCCGACAGCGTCATGGTCAAGCCCGGCCTGCCCTATCTGGACATCGTCCGGCGGGTGAAGGAGGCGTTCGAAGTGCCGGTCTTCGCCTATCAGGTCAGCGGCGAATACGCGATGATCGAGGCGGCGGTGGCCGCCGGGGCCGGGGACCGCGACGCGCTCGTGCTGGAAACCCTGCTGGCGTTCAAGCGCGCGGGCTGTTCCGGCGTGCTGACCTATCACGCGGCCCATGCGGCGCGGCTGCTGAATGGCTGAACCGACCCCCGGTTCGGCGGCCGGTGCTGCACAGCTGTCGCGCGCGTTGTTCGTGGCGACGATCCTGGCGGGCAGTTTCCTGCTGTTCCTGGTCCAGCCGATGGTCGCGCGCATGGCGCTGCCGCGGCTGGGCGGCGCGCCGAACGTCTGGAACAGCGCGATGCTGGTCTATCAGGCGCTGCTGCTCGCGGGCTATTTCTATGCCCACCGGCTGTCGCGGATGCCGCTGCGGCGGCAGGCGACGATCCATCTCAGCCTGCTGGCGGTCGCTGCGCTGACCCTGCCGATCACGCTGGCCAGCCTGCCGCCGCCGCGCCCCGGCACCGAAGTGGTCTGGGTTCCGGCCTTGCTGGCGCTGACGATCGGGCCGGTGTTCTTTCTGGTGTCCGCGCAGGCCCCGCTGATGCAGCGCTGGTTTGCCGCGCATCCGCAGGCGGGGGAGCCGTGGGCGCTCTATGCCGCGTCCAACCTCGGCAGCTTCGGCGGGCTGATTGCCTATCCGCTGCTGGTGGAACCGGAACTGTCGATCCATGCCCAAAGCTGGGGGTGGAGCATCGGTTATGGCCTGCTGCTGGTGCTGATCGCGCTGGCGGCGCGGGCGCGGTGGAGCGCGGCTGACGTCATTCCGGCGCAAGTCGCGGCCCCGGTTCAGCCGGTCCCGCGCCGCCGCATCGCGGTGTGGCTGGCGCTGGCGGCGGTCCCGTCGGGGCTGATGCTGTCGACCACCACGCACCTGACGACCGATATCTTCGCGATGCCGCTGCTGTGGGTGATTCCGCTGGGGTTATACCTGCTCAGCTTCGTGATCGCCTTTGCCGACCGGCGCGGACCGGCGCGGGTGGTGTCGGCACTGGCCTGGGCGGTGGTGCTGGGCGCGGGCGGCATGGCGATGATTTCGCAAGGATCGTCCGGCCTCGTTCCGGTGATGCTCAGCCTGGTGCTGCTGTTCGTCATCTGCGTCGCGCTCCACGCGCGGCTGTATGATCTGCGCCCCCCGGCCGAGCAGCTGACGCTGTTCTATCTGGTGATGTCCGCAGGGGGCGCGCTGGGCGGGGTGTTTACCGCGCTGGTTGCGCCGCTGGTGTTCGACTGGGTGTGGGAACACCCGCTGCTGGTGCTGGCCGCAGCCGCGCTGCTCCCGGTGGAGCGGCTGCTTGACTGGCGGCGGATGGGCGGGCTTCAGCCGGAAATGGTCAAGCTGGGGCTGGCGGCGCTGCTGGGCATGGCGGCGTTCCTGATCTGGCTGCTATTGGATGCCAATTCGACGGCCGAGCCGGGCTGGCAGCGCTGGCTCTATACCGCAGCGCTCGTGCTGATCGGGCTGCTGCTCACCCCGTGGCGCTGGCTGGTGACGGGGCTGCTGCTGGCCACGATGATTGCCCAAGGCGGCGACCAGACGCTGCGCGATACGCGCGACGGCGTGCGCAGCCGCAGCTATTTCGGCGTCTATACCGTGCGCGACCACGAATCGCGCGGGATCCGCACTTTGGCGCATGGCACGACGCTGCACGGCGAACAGTCGTTCGATCCGGTGATGAAGCGGATGCCGCTGAGCTATTACGGCCCCGGATCGGGCGCGGGGATCGCCTTTGCCATCGCCAGCGCGATCTATGGGCGCGGCGCGCGGCTGGGGGTGGTCGGACTGGGGACGGGGTCGCTGGCCTGCTACCACCAGCCCGGTGAACGGCTGACCTATTTCGAGATCGACCCGGCAGTGCTGCGCTATTCGCAGGACGGCACGTTCACCTATATCCGCGATTGCGCGCCCGACACCCAGGTGGTGCTGGGCGATGCGCGGCTGGAACTGGCCAAAGCCGCACCCGGCAGTTTCGACGTGCTCGCAATTGATGCGTTCTCGTCCGATGCGATTCCGCTGCACCTGATGACGTCAGAGGCGTTTGGGGTCTATCTGCGGGCGCTGGCGCCCGGCGGTGTGCTGCTGGTCCACATTTCCAACCGCTACATCGATCTGGAACCGGTGCTGTCCGCCGAAGTCCGCGCGCGCGGCCTGCACGGGGCAATGCGCGAGGACGCGCCGCCCTATGGGTCGGGCTGGACCGCATCGTCATGGGTTGCGATTGCGCGCGATCCGGGCCAACTGGCCCGGCTTGGCCAAAAGGCTCCGGCGATGGCGTGGCGACCGCTGGTGGCCCCGGCCGCGCGGCGGTGGAACGATGACCATGCCTCGATCCTGCCCTATATCCAGTGGCGCAACTTCCTGGGACACCCGCAATGACCGCTAGCCGCCCCGACGTTTCGATCATCTCGATCCACGGCAAGACCCCGCGCATCCACGACAGTGCGTTCATCGCGCCGGGTTGCCGGATCATCGGTGACGTCGAAATCGGGCCGGACGCCAGCATCTGGTACAACTGCGTGCTGCGCGGCGATGTCAGCCAGATCGTGATCGGCGCGCGCACCAACGTGCAGGACGGCAGCGTGATCCACTGCGACAGCCCGATGCCCGGCGCGCTGGATGGCTTTCCCACGCTGATCGGGGATGATGTGCTGATCGGCCACATGGCGATGATCCACGGCACCGTGATCGAAGATCGCGGGTTCGTCGGCTTTGCCGCGCAGACCATGAACGGCTGCGTGATCGAGGCGGACGGGATGCTGGCTGCGGGCGCGCTGCTCGCCCCCAACAAGCGCATCCCCAGCCGCCAGTTGTGGAGCGGGCGGCCAGCCACGTTCATGCGCGATCTGGAAGACCGTGCGCTGGCCGGGTTGCAACTGGGCGTGAAGCACTACGTCGAGAACGCGAAGCACCACCGCGCCGCGATTGATGGCGCGGCCCAGGGCTGATTTTCCCGCGGCGGACGCAATCCGCGCGCTGGCCGATGGCGAAGGGCGGCTGGCGCTGCGCGTCACGCCGGGTGCGCGGGTGGAATCGGTTGAGCTGGGGGATGGCCGGGTGCTGGTGAAAGTGCGGGTCAAGCCGGAAGACGGCAAAGCGAACGCCGCCGTGCTGGAATTGCTGGCGGATGCGCTGGGGGTGGCGACGTCACGACTGCGCATGTTGCGCGGCGCAACTGGGCGCGACAAGCTGGTTCAACTGGACGGATAGCGCCGTTTATCCCCGCAAGCGCCGCGACAGCGCCGCGAGCATTCCGGCCCAGCCTGCCGCGATCCACAGCACCAGTGCCGGGGCGTGAATCCAGCCGACCGCCCCCAGCACCGCGCCCAGCGCCAGTCCCAGCCACAACAGCGCCCAGCCAGACCCGCCATCGCCGCCCTTGCCTATCAGCCGTGCGGCCAGACCCTGCCCCATGCGGACCAGCGCCCCGGTCATGTAGGTGAGGCCGACCGAAACCGCCCCGTCGCGCTGGAACGTGTTGTTGAGCGCCCCCATCGCCACCACCAGCAGCGCCAGCATCACGCCCGTCTGCCCGGCGGCCTGAACCACCGCCGCGCCCGCCAGCAGCAGCGCGACCAGTCCCAGCACTGCGGGCTTGCGCCGTTCTCCGGCGGCTGCGGCCAGCATCGCGCCGCCCATCACCCCGGCTACAAAGCCGATGATCAGCAGCGCCGGGATCCACGCGAGCGCGGGAAACTGGATCAGGTCCACGCCCAGCCGGGTAGTGTTGCCCGACATGAACGACACGAAATAGCGATCCGCCGAGAGAAATCCGGCGGCGTCGATATATCCGGCAAGGCCCGCCAGCGCGATGGCCAGCGCCCGGCGTGGTCGGTCGTATTGGTGCATCGGGACCGTTTAACCCCCCGCGGCGTTTCTGGCGAGATCAATCCCGCGCCATGCCTTTCGCCATCCGGTCGAGCACATCGGCCATCGCGTCGGCGATTTCGCGGTCCGCCACGTCGGTCTCAGCCAGCGCGCGGCGCATTGCTTCGCTCCACTGCCCGGCGGTGGCCGCATTGATGCGGAAGCTGCCATGCGCGCTCATCATGCATTTGCCGGGGTTCGCCTCAAACCAGTCGCGCGGACCGCCTGCCCAGCCCGCCAGGAACAGCGGCAGCGAGGCGCGCATTTCCAGCAGGTCCGGCGCGTGCATCGCGCGCAATTCGGCATAGGCCGGGTCCTGGTCCATCAGGTCATAGAACCGGTCCGTGATCGCCCGCAGCACCGGGTGACCGCCGATCCGTTCAAACGGGCTGGTGGCGGGGGCTTCGGCAGTCATGGTCACGGGCAAGTCTCCGGCAGGCACAGGTGGACAGATAATGCCTAGCGCGCTGCGATGCCAAGGGAATTGACCCGAATCAATCGCCGCCCCGGAACAGGTCCGGGGCGGCGGGTTGTTCATGGCCGGTTATTCGCCGTCGCCGCTCGGTTCGGGCGCGGCTTTGGGCTTCTTGCCGACCGAAGGGACGGTCTTCTTGCCCTTGACCAGCTTGGGCGGGGCGGGTGTCAATTCAAACGCCAGCACATCGTCCTTCACCGCTACGTGGACTTCGCCGCCGTGGCGCAGCTTGCCGAACAGCAGCTCTTCCGCCAGCGGCTGCTTGACCTTTTCCTGGATCAGGCGGGCCATTGGCCGCGCACCATAGAGCTTGTCATAGCCGCGCGCGCCCAGCCAGCTGCGGGCATCGCCATCGAACTGGATGTGGACGTTCTGTTCGGCCAGTTGCAGCTCCAGCTGGAGCACGAACTTGTCGACCACGCGGGCGATCACTTCGGTGCCGAGATAGGCAAACGGCACGATCGCATCGAGCCGGTTGCGGAATTCGGGGCTGAACATCCGCTTCACCGCTTCGTCGCCCGCATCCGCCTTGGACACATCGCCGAACCCGATGCCCTGCCTGGCCATGTCGGATGCGCCCGCATTGGTGGTCATGATCAGGACCACGTTGCGGAAATCGACTGTCTTGCCGTGATGATCGGTCAGGCGGCCGTTATCCATCACCTGCAACAGGATGTTGAACAGGTCCGGGTGGGCCTTTTCGATCTCGTCGAGCAGCAGCACGCAGTGCGGTTGCTGGTCGATGGCGTCGGTCAGCAAACCGCCCTGATCATAGCCGACATAGCCCGGAGGCGCGCCGATCAACCGGCTGACCGAGTGGCGCTCCATGTATTCCGACATGTCGAAGCGCTGCATCGGGATGCCCATGATCTGGGCAAGCTGTTTGGCCACTTCGGTCTTGCCGACGCCGGTGGGGCCGGAAAACAGGAAGCTGCCGATCGGCTTGTCGGGATCGCGCAGCCCGGCGCGGCTGAGCTTCATCGCGCTGGACAGCACCTCGATCGCCTTGTCCTGCCCGAACACGACGCGCTTCAGATCGCGGTCGAGATGTTCCAGCACGGTCCGGTCGTCCGAGGATACCGACTTCGGCGGGATGCGCGCCATCGTCGCGATCACAGCCTCGATCTCCCGCGCGGTGATGGTCTTCTTGCGCTTGGACGGTGGGACCAGCATCTGCATTGCGCCGCATTCGTCGATCACGTCGATCGCCTTGTCGGGCAGCTTGCGGTCATTGATATAGCGCGCGGACAGTTCCACCGCCGTCTTGATCGCATCGGGGGTGTATTTCACCTTGTGGTGATCCTCGAACGCGGTCCGCAGGCCTTTGAGGATCTTGATCGTGTCCTCGATCGTCGGTTCGTTCACGTCGATCTTCTGGAACCGGCGCAGCAGCGCGCGGTCCTTTTCGAAGTGGTTGCGGAATTCCTTGTAGGTGGTCGATCCGATGCAGCGGATCGTCCCGCCCGACAGCGCGGGCTTGAGCAGGTTGGATGCATCCATCGCCCCGCCGCTGGTCGCCCCGGCGCCGATCACGGTGTGGATTTCATCAATGAACAGCACCGCGTGCGGCATCTTTTCGAGTTCGTTCACGACTTGCTTGAGCCGTTCCTCGAAATCGCCGCGATAGCGCGTGCCAGCCAGCAGCGCGCCCATATCGAGCGAATAGATCACCGCTTCGGACAGCACTTCGGGCACGTCGCCTTCGACGATCTTGCGGGCCAGGCCTTCGGCAATCGCGGTCTTGCCCACGCCGGGATCGCCGACATAGAGCGGGTTGTTCTTGCTGCGGCGGCACAGGATCTGGATCGTGCGGTCCACTTCCGGGCCGCGCCCGATCAGCGGATCGATCTTGCCGGCCAGCGCCTTGTCATTCAGGTTGACCGTGAACTGATCGAGCGCGGTTTCCTTCTTGCCATCCTTGGCGGGAGCCTTTTCCTCGGCGGCGGGCTGATCGCTGTCGGCTCCCTTGGGGTTGCGATCCTCGATC
This sequence comes from Novosphingobium sp., assembly GCF_030699305.1. Lineage (GTDB taxonomy): Bacteria > Pseudomonadota > Alphaproteobacteria > Sphingomonadales > Sphingomonadaceae > Novosphingobium. The sequence goes on along the minus strand of NZ_JAUYNB010000010.1, from coordinate 132,492 downwards.
CGCTTGCCGCCCTTGCCGATCCCGTGGCTGATATAGCTGACCGCATCGAGCCGGCTCATGTCCTGCTGTTGCAGGAAATAGACCGCGTAGGAATCGCGTTCGGAAAACAGCGCGACCAGCACGTTGGCGCCGGTGACGGTATCCTTGCCCGATGACTGGACATGCAGGATCGCGCGCTGGATCACGCGCTGGAACCCGGCCGTCGGGGCAGGATCGCCCTTTTCCTCGGTCTTGAGGCTTTGATATTCCTGATCGAGATACTGGCGCACCACGTCGCCCAGTTCGCCAAGCTCCACCCCGCAGGCCTGCATCACTTGCGCCGCGTCGGCGTCATCGATCAGCGCCAGCAGCAAATGCTCCAGCGTGGCATATTCGTGGCTGCGTTCCGAAGCGTTGGCGAGCGCGGAATGCAGCGTCTTTTCAAGGCTCTGGGCGAAACTGGGCATCTAGCTGGCTTTCACGCGGGAGGAACGGGGGAGCAGCGGGGAGTATGAACGCGGCCGGTTAACCGGACCTATATGGCACCTATTCGCCAAACCGGTAGGGGCGATCATGGTTTTGGTCCGCCGAACAGCGCATCGGCCGCCGCGCGGTGCGCGGCGGCTTTGTCGCGGTGGGCCGCGACGCGGGCGATTTCGGCTTCGAGCAAACTGATGCGCACAGCCAGTTCATCCTGCGAATAGCTGTCCAGGCTTTCGCGGGCGAGGGCGCTGGCGGCATCGCCGCGTGGGCGGGGGCGATCATCGTTCTCCATTGCCGGCAGAATCACCGCTGGACCGCTTGCTGTCAACACGGCCAAAGGATAGGGGAAGGCAGGCGTGCTTTTTTGGCAACGGGGTTGGCAAATGACTGGTATACTTCCGGATTCCATGAAGTTCGCGGGCTTTGACGCCCCCGGTGGGCCGGACGTGCTCCGGCTGGCCGATGCGCCGGTGCCAGTGCCGGGACCGGGCGAGGTGCTGGTCCGGGTTGCGTTTGCCGGGGTGAACCGCCCGGATGTGATCCAGCGCCAGGGTTTCTACCCGCCGCCGCCGGGCGCTTCGCCAATTCCGGGACTGGAAATTGCGGGCGAGGTCGCGGCGCTCGGCGCAGGGGTGGAACCGGCGCTGCTGGGGCAAAAGGTCTGCGCGCTCGTCTCGGGCGGCGGCTATGCCGAATATTGCGTGGCGGTGGCGGATCACTGCCTGCCGGTGCCGGCTGGCCTGCCGCTGGATCAGGCCGCCGCGCTCCCCGAAACACTGTTCACCGTCTGGCACAACGTGTTCGAACGCGGTTGGGCGAAAGAGGGGGAGACGATCCTCGTCCACGGCGGCACCAGCGGGATCGGCAGCATGGCAATCATGCTGGGCAAGCTGTTTTCGATGACCGTGATCGTCACCTGCGGCGGCGCGGACAAGTGCGCCGCGGCGCTGCGGATCGGCGCGGACCACGCGATTGATTACAAGGCGCAGGATTTCGTCGCGGAAGTTGCACGGATCACGGCTGGTCAGGGGGTGCATCTGGTGCTCGACATGGTTGCGGGTGATTACGTCATGCGCAATCTCAAATGTCTGGCCGACGATGGCCGCCATGTGACCATCGCGGTGCAGGGCGGAGTGCGGGCCGAACTGAACATGGCCGAAGTGATGCGCCGCCGCCTGTGCCTGACCGGATCGACGCTGCGTCCGCGCTCCAACCAGTTCAAGGCGCTGCTGGCGCAGGAAATCGCGCGGATGGCCTGGCCGCTGGTGGAAAGCGGACTGCTGCGCCCGGTAATGGACCGGGCCTTCCCGCTGGCCGATGCGGCGGGCGCCCACGCGCGGATGGAGGCGGGCAGCCATATCGGCAAGATTGTGCTGGCGATTGGCTAAGCATAGCGCGGCCTTAGAAAGCCTTGCCCTGCGCGGCGAATCCGCCTAGATGCCTGCCCAAATGGCCGCTCCGGGAGGGGCGGCCCTTCTTTTTTGAACGGAGAGCACCCGTGTCCCAGCCGACCCCGTTGATGCCGCATGCCACTGCCTCGTGGCTGGTCGACAACACCGCGCTGACCTTTGAACAGATTTCGGAGTTCTGCGGCCTGCATATCCTGGAAGTCCAGGCGATGGCCGATGATCTCGCCTCGTCCAAGTATACCGGGCGCGATCCGGTGCGCGCGGGCGAACTGAACATGGCCGAAATCGAAAAGGGCCAGGCCGATGCGGGCTATGCGCTGAAGATGCAGAAAGCCCCGGTCACGGTCAGCCGCACCAAGGGCGCGCGCTATACCCCGGTGTCAAAGCGCCAGGACAAGCCCGATGGCATTGCCTGGATCCTGCGCCATCACCCGGAAATCTCGGACGCGCAGATCGGCAAGCTGATCGGCACGACCCGCAACACCATCTCCGCGATCCGTGATCGCAGCCACTGGAACATCGCCAACATCCAGCCCAAGGACCCGGTAACGCTTGGCCTGTGCAGCCAGCGTGAACTGGACGGAATCGTGGCCAAGGCCGCGAAGAAGGCCGGGCTGGACGATGCTGCCGGTGACGACCAGCGCCTGGGTGATGACCGCGCCTCGCTGATCGAGGAACTGCGCGCCGAACGCGACGCCGCGACCAAGCTGGCCGGTGAAGCCGCGCAGGAAGCCGAAGCCGCCGCCTGGCTTGAGGCAAAGCGCGCTGCCGAGGCCGCCGAAGGCCAGTAATTCGGCCCGTTTTCCGCACTGCTCCGGCTTGCCCTTCCCGGCGGGAAGGGCCAAGTTGCAGGCATGACGGATAACACCCCCGCCCTGATCGCCGCGCCTGCCCCCTGGCAGGCCCACTATGCCCACCCCTGCGCGTGGGATATGGATTTTGCGCCGCTGACCCTGACCGACATGTTCGCCGACAGTGCCGCGCGCTTTGCCGAGCGGCCGCTGGTGGACTTCATGGGGCGCAGTTTCACCTACCGCGATCTCCATGAAGAGGCGCGCGCCTTTGCTGCCGGGCTGCAACGGCTCGGCGTGGTCAAGGGTGACCGTATCGGGCTCTACCTGCCCAACGTCCCGATCTATGTCTCGGCCTATTACGGGGCGATGCTGGCAGGCGCGGTGGTGGTCAATTTCAGCCCGCTCTACACGGTGCAGGAACTCGCCGCGCAAGTGGCCGATTCGGGCGCGCGGCTGCTGGTGACGATCGATTCCGCCGCGCTGCTGCCGACCGCGCTGACCGTGCTCGACCAGTCCGGGCTGGAACGGCTGGTGGTCGGCTCGCTCGCAGAAATGCTGCCGCTGGCCAAGGGGCTGGCGCTGCGGCTGCTGGGGCGCAAGTCACTCACCCGCATTCCCGCCCGCCCGGAAGTGATCCGCTGGGAAGATGCGCTGGTCGATGCCGCGCCCGCGCCCGTCCAGCTTGACCCGCTGGAGGATCTGGCGCTGCTGCAATATACCGGCGGGACCACCGGCACGCCCAAGGGCGCGATGCTGACCCACCAGAACATTTCCGCCAACACCCGCCAGGTTGAGGCGATCGACCCGCGCCGGGGTGACCGCGACGTGATCATGGGGGTGCTGCCGCTGTTCCACGTGTTCGCCAACATCTGCGTGCTCAACCGTACGGTGGTGAACGGCGGGTGCATTGCGATGCTGCCCCGGTTCGACGCCGGACAGGCGCTCAAGACGCTGCAACGGGTCAAGGCCACCGCGATGCCCGGCGTGCCGACGATGTATCAGGCGCTGCTCGATCATCCCGCGTTGGCGAAGACCGATTTTTCCTCGCTGCGGGTTTGCATTTCCGGCGGCGCGCCGCTGGCCGGGCCGCTGAAGCACAAGTTCGAGGCCGCCACCGACGCGCGGCTGGTCGAAGGGTATGGTCTTACCGAAACGGCGGGCGTGGCCTCCACCAACCCCTATGAGGGCGAGGACCGCACCGGCACCATCGGCCAGCCGATCCCCGCCACCCGGATCCGCCTGCTCGACAAGGAAGATCCAACCCGTGATGCCCCCGCCGGGGAACCGGGCGAACTGGCGATCCAGGGCCCGCAAGTGATGCGCGGCTACTGGCGCCGCCCCGAAGCCGCCGCCGCCGCCTTTGCGCAGCGCCCCGACGGCGCATGGCTGCGCACCGGCGATGTCGCGGTGCTGGACGAACAGGGCTACATCCGCATCGTTGACCGGATCAAGGACATGATCGCGGTCGGCGGTTTCAAGGTCTTCCCCAGCCAGGTCGAAGCGGTGGTGCTGGACCACCCGGCGGTCAAGGAAGTGCTGGTGATCGGCGTGCCCGATCCCTATCGCGGCGAAGCCCCGCGCGCCTACGTCACCCTGAACGAAGGCGCGGCCGAAACCGGCGAAGCCCTGCGCGACTGGATCAACGAACGCATCGGCAAGCACGAACGCGTCGAGGCCGTGGTGGTGCGCGAAAGCATGCCCAAGACGATGATCGGCAAGCTGGACCGCAAGGCGCTGCGCGCCGAAGTTGCGGCTGAGGATGAGGCCAAAGCCGCAGAAGGCTGACCGGCCCGCCGCTGACCGGTTCAGCTGGCCGGTTCTGGTGGCCACTCCGGCAAAGCTGCGGTCTGGCGCAAGGCCTCGCCCAGCGCGAGCGCTGCCGACGTGGCCAGATTCATCGAGCGCACCTGACGGACCATGGGAATGCAGACCCGCGCGTCACAGACCGCCGCGATTTCCGGCGGCACGCCCGCGCTTTCCTTGCCGAACAGCAGCACATCGTCCGGCCTGAAGTCGAACGCATAGGCCGACCCGGTGCTCTTCGTGGTGAACAGCACCACGCGCCGCGCCCCGATTGCCGCCCTGAACGCGGCAAAATCGGCATGGCGGGCAATGGCGACATGATCGATATAATCCATCGCCGCCCGGCGCACGCGCCGATCATCCCATGCAAAGCCCAGCGGCTCGATCAGGTCCACCCCGGCCCCAAGACACGCGCCAAGGCGCAGCACGGCCCCGACGTTGCCAGCAATTTCCGGTTCAAACAGGGCAATCCGCATTCCGGCCTCTTGGCGCGCCCGCGCGCTCCGTGCAAGCCTTGCGGGCGGGTGCAGGCGTCTCCGCCCGGATGAAACAATCGGCCTGATGGTGCGTTCTCTGCTTGATCCTTCCCGGGTCAAAGGAACTGCTGCATGCCCTATGTCCTGTCACCGCTGCCGTTTGCGCGCAATGCCCTGACGCCGCAGATCTCGGCGGAAACGCTGGAGTATCACCACGGCAAGCACCATCAGGCCTACGTCGACAAGACCAACGAACTGGCCACCTCGAACGGACTGGGCGGACAATCGCTGGTCGATCTGATCGGCGTGGCCGGACCGGGGGCCTTGTTCAACAATGCCTGCCAGCTGTGGAACCACAACTTTCTGTGGCAGAGCCTGTCGCCCGATACCCAACAGCCGTCCGGTGAACTGGCGGACCTGATCAGCGCCGGGTTCGGATCGACCGAAGCCTTGCTCAAGGATCTGGGGGAACAGGCCGCCGGTCACTTTGGCAGCGGCTGGGCCTGGCTGATGCTGGACCAGGGCGCGCTCACGATCACGACGTCGCATGACGGGGAAACGCCCGCCGCGCACAAGGGGATGCAGCCCCTGCTGGCGGTCGATGTCTGGGAACATGCCTATTACATCGATTACCGCAATGCCCGGCCCCGCTACCTCGATGCCGTGCTGGACCACCACCTGAACTGGGATTTTGCCGCGCTCAATCTGGACGGCGCGGGCGTGTCACGCGGCGATCAGGCCTGGCAGGATTCCTAGACCGAACAGAGATACCGCAAACTGAAAGGGAATTGCATGTCCAGTGAAGGCTTACACGTTCCGCGCGAACGCTTGTCCGGCAATACTTACGCCCTGCATCAGGCGATCACATCGCTGATGGAAGAGCTGGAAGCGGCCGACTGGTATGCCCAGCGCGCCGACGACTGCGAGGATGCCGCCCTGCGCGCGGTGCTGTTGCACAATATGCGCGAAGAGATCGAGCACGCCGCGATGCTGATCGAATGGCTCCGCCGCAACAGCAGTGAATTTGCACTGCAACTGAAGACGTATCTGTTTTCAGAAACGGATATTGTTCCGGCCGGTCACGAGTGAGCAGCGGAGGTGTTGGCCGCGCTCCGACGACCGCCGGGTTACTCCGCGGCCACCAGCAGTGCCTCGACGCCAGCGGCCACGCTGGGGTCGTTCGCGCCGCGCGGGGCGAAGCGGCCTTCGACCTGGGCGCCTTGTTCGATGGTCAGCGAATCGTAGTGGACATCGCCGTGGATGCGGGCGGATTTGAGCACCACCAGGTCGCGCACGCTGATCGTGCCGCGGATCACACCTGCGAGGCGGGCGGTTTCGGCTCTGACCGCGCCGACGATCTCGCTCGCTTCGCCCTGGACCAGTGACGTGCAGGTCACGTCGCCCTCAATCCGGCCATCGACGTGGAGGTCGGCCGAAGCGGCGACATCGCCGGTGATCCGGATATCGGCTCCGAATACGGAGAAGGTGGAGCCAGCCACGGGACTATTGCCCGCCGGGCGCGACGGCGCGCGGTTTTTGGAAAACATTTGCGGCAGCCTCAAGGAAAGGACGCGGGTTGAGCGGACGGTCGTGCATCCGCACTTCGAAATGGAGATGCGGCCCGGTGGACCGCCCGGTGTTGCCGATGGCGCCGATCACGGCCCCAGCCTCGACCGGCTGGCCGACCCGCGCGGCAAAGCGCGACATATGGGCATAGCGGGTAGTCAGGCCATTACCGTGGTCGATCTCCACGCAGTTGCCATAGCCCGACTTCACGCCGACGAAGCTGATGGTGCCGTCTGCGGCGGCATAGATCGGCGCACCGATCGGGCCTTTGAAATCCAGCCCGGCATGAAACGCTGCGCCGCCGCCGAACGGATCGGCGCGGTAGCCGAACCCGGACGAGACAAATTCCAGCGCAGCGGGCAGGACTTGCGGGATTCCGGCAAGGCCGCGTTCGAGCGCGTCCATCCGCGCCAGGCTGACGCCGAGCCGTTCAAAGCGCGGGTCGATCCCGCCTTTGCGGGCCGTGGCCAGCGCAATGAAGGGGCCGCCCATCGCGCTGCGATCATCGACCGAGGCGAGCAGCGTGCCGGGGTTGAGGCCGAGGCGCTTGATCTTGCTTTCGGCGATGGCGGACCGCCGATCGGCGGCGCGCGTGAGCCGTTCGGTGAAGGCCAGCTGGCGCGCCTCGATCCGGGCAAGCGCGCCGGCTTCGGGGATCATCGAGCTGACCTTGTTTACGGTCTTCGCCGCTTCGCCCGACGAATCGGACACGGTTTCGCCGGTCTTGCTGTCTTCCGGCAGGTCGCCCAGGTGCGCCTCTGCCATCTTTTCCAGGAATTCCTGGCGCTTTTCGAGGTCGGTAGCGACACCCTTGATGTCATCGCGGTATTCGGAAACGCGGCTTTCGGCGGTGGCGACCTGCGCCTCACGGTTCAGCAGCGACAGCCGGTCGCGCGCGGCGAAGTACTGCGACACGGCCATTCCGGCCATGGAAAGCACCCACACTGCCAGCAGCGCGGCGGTTACGCCTGCGCCGATCATCTGGACCCGCGATGAAACCTTGATGAAGCGAACCTGTCCCTGTGATCGCATGAAAAATTCGCGATCCGGAAACCATGTCCGCAGGCGATCCCCGAAACCGCCAACGCTCAATTTTTGCAAGACGACCCCGGAAAACTGTTTTCAGCTGGGCGCCCGCTAGCAGGTGCAAGCAGGACTGGCGAATCCGTTTACCGTTGGAGTCGCCGAACCGAAGGCCTCGCGCGACGAATCGTTCGGGTTGCTTACGAATTGGCCCGTAATCGCGTTGCAAAGGATTGCGGCGAATCGGCGGAGGCGGTGACAGGGGCAGGGGGAAGTGCTAGGCGCGCGGACCTGATGACCCGTGAAATTGCCCCCGCTGCCGACGCGCCCGAAGCGCTTGTTGCCCGACTTGCGCAAGCGGGCCGCGCCGCCCAGCGCGTGCTGGCGCGGCTGGATGCCCCGGCCAAGGCCGCAGCGCTCCACGCCGCCGCCGCCGCCTTGCGCGCTGCGGAACCGGATATTCTGGCCGCCAATGCGCAGGACATGGCCGCAGGCGAAGCGCGCGGGCTGACCGGCGCGCTGCTGGACCGGTTGCGGCTGGATTCTGCCCGGCTGGCGGGGATCGCCGACGCGGTCGATACGGTGGCCGACTTGCCCGATCCGGTCGGGCAGGTGATCGATGCAGCGGTGCGGCCCAACGGGCTGGAACTGCGCCGGGTGCGGGTGCCGGTCGGGCTGATCGGGATCATCTATGAAAGCCGCCCCAACGTCACCGCCGATGCCGCCGCGCTGTGCGTCCGGTCCGGCAACGCGGTGCTGCTGCGCGGGGGGAGCGAGGCGGTCCATTCCAACCGCGCGATCCACGCCGCGCTGGTGCAGGGTCTGGCCAGCGCCGGAGTGCCCGCCGCCGCCGTGCAGCTGATCCCCACGCAAGACCGCGCGGCTGTCGGCGCGATGCTGACCGCCGCCGGCCTGATCGACATGATTATCCCGCGCGGCGGGAAAAGCCTGGTGGCAAGGGTGCAAGCTGATGCCCGCGTCCCCGTGCTCGCCCACCTCGATGGCATCTGCCACACCTTCATCCACGCCGCCGCCGATCCGGCCAAGGCCCGCGCCATCGCCCACAACGCCAAGCTGCGCCGCACCGGCATCTGCGGGGCGATGGAAACGCTGCTGATCGATTCGACCTTCCCCGATGCGGGAGGGGTGGTCAGCGATTTGCTGGGCGGCGGCTGCGGATTGCGCGGCGATGCGCGGGCGATGGCGCTCGACCCCCGGATCAGTGCCGCCTCGGCCGAGGATTGGGATACCGAATATCTTGATGCGATCCTCTCGGTGGCGGTTGTGGACGGGCTTGGTGCCGCGCTGGACCACATCGAACGGCACTCCTCGCACCACACCGATGCCATCGTGACCGAGGACGAATCGGTCGCCGAACAGTTCCTGGCAGAGGTCGATTCCGCGATCGTCATGGTCAACGCCTCGACCCAGTTCGCCGACGGCGGAGAGTTCGGTCTGGGCGCGGAAATCGGCATAGCCACCGGGCGTTTGCACGCCCGCGGACCGGTCGCGCTGGAGGGCCTGACGACCTATAAATGGCAGGTGCGCGGCACTGGCCAGGTCCGGCCCTGAGGCGCTGTCCTGAAGCGGATCGGCCTCCTCGGCGGCAGCTTCAACCCCGCGCACGGCGGGCATCGCCGGATCACGCTGTTCGCCCGCGAAGCGCTGGGGCTGGACGAAGTGTGGTGGCTGGTTTCGCCCGCCAACCCCTTGAAATCAAAGGCAGGAATGGCCCCGCTGGCGGCGCGGCTGGCCTCCGCCCGCGCGCATTCGCGCCGCGCCCCGATTCGCGCCACTGCGATCGAGCGTGAACTGGGCACCCGCTATACCGCCGACACCCTGCGCGCGCTGACCCGGCGCTACCCGAAATACCGGTTCATCTGGCTGATGGGGGCCGATAACCTTGCCCAGTTCAGCCAGTGGCGAAACTGGCGCGGGATCGCCCGCACCATGCCGATTGCGGTTATTGCCCGGCCGGGCTATGATGGCACTGTCCTCGCGAGCCCCGCGATGGCCTGGCTCGGCCGTTTCCGGCGGACCGCCGCCAGCCTGAGAACCCGGAAAGGATGGAGCGCCCCTGCGCTGATACCTTTGCGTTTTGATCCCGATCCGCGCTCGGCCACGGCCATTCGCCGCGCCGATCCTGACTGGGCCAGCCGCTACACCGGCCGCCCACAGCGTGATCCCCTGACGCACCATCCCGTTCATCCAGACAGCATCACGAAGGCCGGGCAATGATGCCCGCCCCCTTTCGCGCCGCCCGTTCACAGGAGCCGTTCCGGTTTACATGACGCCTGCCCAACCCACTCCGGCCACTGCCGGAACGCCCACCCCGCTCCCGCCATCGGAGCCGGGCTCGCTCCACGAACTCGTGCTCAAGTCGCTTGACGACGATCAGGCGCAAGAGCTGGTTTCCATCCCGCTCGGAGGCAAAAGCTCGATCGCCGATCACATGGTGATCGCATCGGGCCGGTCGACCCGTCAGGTTGCTGCCATGGCGCAAAAGCTGGCCGAACGGATCAAGCACGGCGGCTTTGGCCACGTCCGGATCGAAGGCCTGCCGGCTGCCGACTGGGTGCTGGTCGATGCCGGTGACGTCGTCGTCCACCTGTTCCGGCCAGAAGTTCGCACGTTCTACAACCTGGAACGGATGTGGGCATTCGGCGACAGCGGCAACGCGTGACTTCAGCTGCGTGGTCCGGTCATGCCGATGGCATGACCTCGCGCGGCACCGGCCCGCTCCCCCGCCCGGCCACCCATCAAGGATATACTTCCGTGGGTGGCCGGGCGGGGGAGCGGGCCGGTGCCGCGCCAGCCACAAGCGCAGCTTGTGGCGATCACGGCGGATAGAATGCGCCTGCATGTTATCGCGCGCGGGAAGATCGGCCGATCGCCAGAGGCTGAACTGGTGGACCGCTATGTCAAGCGGATCGCCTGGCCGTTCAAGCTGACCGAGCTGCCCGACACCGGTGGCACCCTGCCCGATCCGCTTACCCCGTCCCGCGATGTTCTGCTGGATGAGCGCGGCAAACAGCTTTCGTCCGAGGAGTTCGCGGCGCTGCTGGGCAAGTGGCGGGACGAGGGCGTGCGCGAAACGCGGTTCCTGATCGGCGCGGCGGATGGACACGGAGAGGCCGGACGGGCCAGGGCCGACCTGCTGATCGGGTTCGGTGCGATGACCTGGCCGCACATGATGGCGCGCGCGATGGTGGCGGAACAATTGTGGCGCGCGACCAGCATTCTGGCTGGCCATCCCTATCATCGTTCGGGATAAGCGCGCTGCTATGATCGTGCCCCGCCCGTTGCGCCTGCTGCCGTTGCTCACTGCCCTGATGGTCGGTGCGGCGACTGCGCAAGTGCAGCTGCCGGTCGATACGGCTGAGGATTCGCGCAAGCTGCTGGCCGAAGCGCAGACGCAAGGCGCGCAGGCCGGCCGGCGGGCCGAAGCCCTGGAGGCGCAGGCTGCGGGGATCGTTGCGGCCGCTGACCGGACTGCGCAGGAAGCCGCCGCCGTGGCAGCACGAATCCAGCAGACCGAAGCCAAAATTGCCGAACATGAAGCGCGCATTCGCCTGATCGACCGCCAGCGGGTGCAGCTGCGTGCGCGACTGGCGGAGCGGCAGCGCCCCGTCGTGCAGCTGACCGCCGCGCTCCAGCGACTGTCGCGCCGTCCGGCCGCGTTTTCGCTGGTGCGCCCCGGCTCGCTGCGCGAGGCGGTCTATCTGCGCGCGGTGCTGGAAACCATGCTCCCCGAAGTGCAGCGCCGCACTGCCGGGCTGCGGGCAGAGATCGAACGCGGGCGGGCCTTGCAGCGTCAGGCCCAGACCGCGGCTGCGGCGCTGCGCGCCGGGGAAGGCGAACTGGCGCAGCGCCGCCAGTCGCTCGCCGCGCTTGAATCGCAACAGCGGCTGGCGTCGCGGCAGGCCAGTGGCAGCGCTGACCGTGAAGCGGAACGGGCGCTGGCGCTGGCCGAACAGGCCCGCGACCTGTCAGTGCTGGCCCACGAACTCGATAAAGCGGGTGCGCTGCGCGGCGAACTGGCCGCTTTGCCGGGGCCGGTGCTGCGGCCCGCGCAACCGCAGAGCGCAGAGGTGCGCGGTGCTGCGGGAGCACTGACGGAAGCGCAGATTGCACCGCCATCCGCTTACATTCTGCCGCTGGCCGGACGGCTGGTGACCGGCTTTGGTGAAAGCAAGCCGGGCCAGCCGCGTTCGCGCGGGATTTCGATCGCGGCGCGCGGCGGGGCGCAAGTCGTGACCCCGGCAGCAGGGCGGGTGGCGTTTTCAGGGCCGTTCCAGGGCTATGGCAACATCGTGATCATCGAACATCCCGGCGGCTGGACGTCGCTGGTTACCGGGCTGGCCGCGCTCGACGCGCGCGTCGGACAACAACTGGTCAGCGGATCGCCCCTGGGCGTGACCGGACCGGGTCGTCCGGTGCTGACGCTGGAGCTGCGCCGTCAGGGTGAACCGGTCAACCCGCTCGATTTCGTGCGCGGCTAGTGCCAACTCGCACAATCTGCATCATCGGTCTTCTGGCCATCTGGCGTTAACGCGTCATGGGCGATAGATTCACCGGCTATTCACGTGAAAGGCAATCCAGGCCCATGAAACTTGCTTCCCTGACCCGCGCCGCGCTGCTGGTGAGCGCCGTGGCCCTGGTGCCCGCCACCACTGCGGGACTGGCGGCGGTTGATGGCCGCTCCGCGCCGCAGTTCGGGCGGTTGTTCACCGTCTATCAGCTGGTCAAGGCCCAGTATGTCGAACAGGTGGACGATACCAAGCTGATCGACGGCGCGCTGGACGGGATGCTGGCCGCACTCGATCCGCATTCCGGCTATCTGGATGGCAGTGCGGTCCAGCGGGTCAACACGCTGATCGACGGCAAGTATGCCGGGCTGGGCCTCAGCGTGGTGCAGGAACAGGAAACGGTCAAAGTCGTCGCCCCGCTGCGCGGCAGTCCGGCGGCGGAAGCCGGGGTCAAGCCGGGCGACTATATCACGCATCTGGATGGCAAGCTGATCTATGGCATTCCGCTGGATGAGGCCGTGGCCCAGATGCGCGGCGAAGCGGGCACGCAGATCCGCCTGACCTTGTTCCGCACCGGCCGTGACGGGCCGTTCGACGTGACCGTGACGCGCAAGGAAATCCTGCTGGAACCGGTGACGTGGAAGCTCGAAGGAACCATTGGCGTCATCAGCATCAACGAATTTTCGCGCGACGTCGGCAACTATGTCCGCACCGGGATTGCTGACTTGCGCAAGCAGAGCGGGGGCAAGCTCAACGGGCTGGTGCTGGACCTCAGGTCCAACCCCGGCGGCTCGTTGGAAGAGGCGGTGGCCTTGTCCGACCTGTTCCTGTCGACCGGCGATATCGTCTCGCAGCGCGGCCGCAACAAGGGCGAGGACATGTATTTCCGCGCCGACGACATGAGCAACTATCCCGATCTGCCATCCGCCGTTGCAGCCACGTTCAAGGGCGATTCGGCGCGCGGGTTGCCGATTGTGGTGCTGATCGACGAAGGCTCTGCCTCTGCCTCGGAAATCGTTGCCGGGGCGCTCCAGGATCACCGGCGCGGGCTGGTGATGGGGGAGCGGTCGTTCGGCAAGGGTAGCGTCCAATCGGTGTTCTACCTCAACAACCAGCGGACCCAGGCGGTAAAGCTGACCACGGCGCGGTATTTTACCCCTTCGGGCCGGTCGGTGCAGGAAGGCGGGATCGAACCCGACATCCGCGTCCCGCAGCTGTCCGACCCCGATGCGCGCCGCCGCTCGCAGATGGTGCTGCGCGAAAGCGATTTGCGCCGCCACCTCGTTAACGAAGTCGGGATCGACGACAAGCAGCTGGAAGCCGACAAGCAGGACGATCCGCGCTTCAAGCTGACGGCTGAGGAACTGAAGACCAGGGGCATCACCGACTTCCAGCTGCACTATGCGCTGGAAACGCTGCGCCGCACTGACGGCACCCCGGCGCTGGCGGCAAAGGGGAAATGACGATGACCGTCGCCACTGACCGCGCCCGCCTGCTGGCGCTGGCCGTGCCTGCTGCGCTGCTGGGCGGGGCCTATATCAGCCAGTATGGGTTCGGGCTTTACCCTTGCGAAATGTGCTGGTGGCAGCGCTATCCGCATTTTGCTGCGCTGATACTGGCCGGACTGGCGTTTGTCCGGCCCTCGCGCGTGCTGGTCGGGCTGGCCGCGCTGGCGCTGCTGACCAGCGGACTGATCGGCGCGTTCCATGCTGGGGTCGAATATGGCTGGTGGGAAGGGCTGACCGCGTGCAGCACCGATCTCGCGGTTGGCTCAGGCAGCGCGCTGGATGCGATCATGAACGCGCCGATCGTGCGGTGTGACGTCGCGCCGTGGTCGCTGTTCGGGATCAGTCTGGCGGGTTATAACTTCCTCATTTCCACTGCTGCGGCGCTGACGATATTCGCGCTGCTGCGCCGTTCCGGAGACCAGGCATGACGTCACCCCAAACCGCCCGGATGCTGCGCGTCGATCAGGCCGGGGAATACGGCGCGACGCGGATCTATGCCGGGCAACTGGCAGTCATGGGCGATCGCAGCCCGCTGTCGGGCGAGATCATCCACATGGCCGCGCAAGAGGCAGAGCACCGGGCGAAGTTCGATGCCTTGCTGGCCGAACGCGGCGTGCGGCCGACCGTGTTGCAGCCGTTCTGGCATGTCGCCGGGTTTGCGCTGGGCGCGGCGACCGCACTGGTCGGGCCGAAAGCGGCGATGGCCTGCACCGCTGCGGTCGAAGAAGAGATCGACCGCCACTATACCGCCCAGCTCGATGAACTGGGCACATCCGACCCGGAGCTGTCCGACCTGATCGAACAGTTCCGCGCGGATGAACGGGATCACCGCGATACCGCGCTGGCGCACGGTGCGGAGCAGGCGGTGGCCTATCCGCTGCTGTCCGGCGTGATCCGGTTGGGGTGCCGGGTGGCGATCAAGCTGGCTGAACGGGTTTGATGGGCGGATTTGATCGCCAGTTTGATTGGTCGCAAGGCGCTGGGCGGCTTAAGCTGCCATTCAGCGCGATGGGTGCCAATGGTGCCGGGAATTTCAGGAGTATGCCGATGCGTTCGATGATCCTTGCCGCCGCCGCTCTCAGCGCCGGGCTGGCCCTTTCGGCCCCTGCCGCCGCACAAGGCGCGCCTGAGCCCAAGGTCAACCAGCTGATTATCTATGGCGAGGATCCGTGCCCGGTGTCACCGGACGACACGATCACCGTCTGCGCCCGCAAGGAAGAGGCGGAGCGGTTCCGGATTCCCGAAATCCTGCGCCAGTCCGCTTCACCCGCGAACGAGGCGTGGACCCAGAAAGTTCTGGCCTATGAAACGGTCGGCCGCAGCGGCACGATGAGCTGTTCGCCGGTTGGCGCGGGCGGCTGGACCGGCTGTTCGGGCAAGCTGATCGACGCGGCCTATGCCGAAAAGAAGACCGCGCCCGGCGTGCGGTTCAGCGAACTGATCGCGGCCGAACGCGAAAAGCGGCTGTCGACCATCGACCAGGACGCGTCTGACACCCAGGCCCGCGTCGAAGTGCTGGAAGAAGAAGTGCTGAAGCGCCGCAAGGCGCAGGAAGCGGCCGAATCCGGCGCAGACGTCCCGCCGGAAAATTGATTTCGCCGCGCTGTCCGGTCAATTAGCCGGTTTGGTTCAAGCCTCGCGCAGGTCGGCGTGGTTGGCCAGGAACCACGCGTAAGTTTCGCGCACCCCCTGTTCCAGCCCGATCCGTGCCTGCCAGCCCATCGCGGCCAGCCGGCTGACGTCCATCAGCTTGCGCATCGTGCCGTCAGGCTTGCTGGAATCGAACCCGATGGTCCCAGTGAAGCCGGTAACCTGAGCGATCAGGTGGGCCAGTTCGCCGATCGAGACGTCATCGCCGAAGCCGACGTTGATGTGGCTCAGCATCGGCTGGGTATTGGCCGCATACGCCGCCTGATCGAGGCCCAGCACGAACAGCGATGCTTCGGCCATGTCCTCCACATGCAGGAATTCGCGCCGGGGCGTGCCGGTGCCCCAGATCACCACTTCATCGCGGCCGTCGCGCACGGCTTCGTGGAAGCGGCGGATCAGCGCGGGCAGCACGTGCGAGTTTTCCGGATGGAAATTGTCGCCCGGACCGTAAAGGTTGGTCGGCATGACGCTGCGGTAATCGGTGCCGTACTGGCGGTTATAGCTTTCGCACAGCTTGATTCCGGCGATCTTGGCGACGGCATAAGGCTCGTTCGTGGGCTCCAGCACGCCGGTCAGCAGCGCATCCTCGCGCATTGGCTGGGGCACCGCGCGCGGATAGATACAGGACGAACCCAGAAACAGCAGCCGCGACACACCCGCCAGCCAGGCCTGGTGCACCACGTTGCATTCCATCATCAGGTTTTCATAGATGAACTGCGCGGGATAGGTGTTGTTGGCGTGGATCCCGCCCACTTTCGCGGCGGCCATCACCACCGCATCGGGGCGTTCGCTGGCCATGAATTCGCGCACGGCATGCTGGTCCAGCAGGTCCAGTTCGGCATGGGTGCGGGCGATCACTTCATCGCCGCGTGCGGTCAACTGGCGCGCGATTGCGCCGCCGACCATGCCGCGGTGTCCGGCTACATAGACGCGCATCGCGATACCCCCGATCAGCCTTCGGACGAAACCGGCAGGTCATACCCGTGCGTTTTGAGCAGGGCATGGCGCTTGGCGGTCTTGAGGTCTTCGGCAACCATTTCGGCGCACATTTCCTGCACGGTGATTTCAGGCACCCAGCCCAGCTTTTCCTTGGCCTTGGTCGGGTCACCCAGCAGGGTTTCCACTTCGGCCGGGCGGAAATAGCGCGGATCGATCCGCATCAGCAGGTCACCCACCTTGACCGCGGGTGCGTTGTCTCCGGTTATTGCGGCGACCACCGCGATCTCGTCCACGCCGGTGCCCTTGAACTCCAGCGTGATGCCCAGTTCGGCGGCCGACCAGGCGATGAATTCACGCACCGAATACTGGACGCCGGTGGCGATCACGAAGTCTTCGGGTTCTTCCTGTTGCAACATCATCCACTGCATCCGGACATAGTCCTTGGCATGGCCCCAGTCGCGCAGCGAATCGATGTTGCCCATATACAGGCAGGTATCCAGCCCCTGCGCGATATTGGCCAGACCGCGCGTGACCTTGCGGGTGACGAAGGTTTCCCCGCGGCGCGGGCTTTCGTGATTGAACAGGATGCCGTTGCAGGCATAGATCCCGTAAGCTTCGCGGTAATTCACCGTGATCCAGTAAGCGTACATCTTGGCGACGGCATAGGGCGAGCGCGGATGAAACGGCGTCGTTTCGCGCTGCGGGATCTCCTGCACCAGGCCATAAAGTTCCGAGGTCGAGGCCTGATAGAACCGGGTCTTCTTTTCCAGCCCCAGAAACCGGATCGCCTCCAGCAGGCGCAGCGTGCCGATGGCATCGACATCGGCGGTGTATTCCGGCGCCTCAAAGCTGACCGCAACGTGGCTTTGCGCCCCGAGGTTGTAGATCTCGTCAGGCTGGATTTCGGAAATCAGCCGGGTCAGGTTCGACGTGTCGGTCAGGTCGCCATAGTGCAGTTTGAACCGGGCTGATTCGACATGCGGATCGGCATAGATGTGATCGACCCGCTGCGTGTTGAACAGCGATGCACGGC
Source organism: Novosphingobium sp. (assembly GCF_030699305.1). Lineage (GTDB taxonomy): Bacteria > Pseudomonadota > Alphaproteobacteria > Sphingomonadales > Sphingomonadaceae > Novosphingobium. Next base: position 115,300 of record NZ_JAUYNB010000010.1, on the reverse strand, counting down.
GCTTGATCCCGTGCACTTCATAGCCCTTCTCCAGCAGAAACTCAGCAAGGTACGAACCATCCTGACCGGTAACGCCCGTAATCAGGGCCTTCTTCTGCTGCATCGGGCTGCTTTCCTTGAACTGGAATGAACAAATCGGTCGAATAGCCGAAATCAAACTCTGCCGCGCCGTCTTACAACACTTGCCGGACTGCGTAAGCCCAGTTTTTTGCAGTTGCGAGAAACTTGAGCAGCCCTCTTCTGCCTGGCCAGATTGCCGATCCGGGGGGACGCGCGCGCATCATCACGGCGCAATGAATCGGTTCAACCGGGTTGAAAAACCATAAATCGGGCGCATTGACTGTAATTGTCCGGCAATCTTGCAGCCGGATCGCGGGTAACGGTTTTTGGCTGATACAGATCGGAATAAGAACAATATGAATATGGCGCAGACGTCAATCGTCCGTGATCTCATGGCCCAGTCCGGGGTGGCGTTCGGCACCAGCGGCGCGCGCGGTGAGGTTGTTGCGATGACGGACCGGATCTGCTTTGCCTATACCGCCGGGTTCCTCCAGCATTTGCGGGATCAGGGCGAATTCGGCGCGGGCACGCGGGTGGCGCTGGCCGGGGACTTGCGCTTCAGCACCCCGCGCATCCTGGCCGCCTGCGCCGCAGCCGTGCGCAGTCTGGGCGGAGAGCCGGTGTTCTGCGGCTATGTCCCGACCCCGGCGCTCGCGGCCTATGCCTTTGCGCAAGGGATCCCTTCGCTGATGGTCACCGGCAGCCACATCCCGGACGACCGCAACGGCATCAAGTTCTATCGCTGTGCGGGCGAAGTGCTGAAGGATGATGAAGCCGGGATCACCGGGCAGGCCGTGGTGCTCGATCCGGCGCTGTTCGGGGGGGATGATCAGCTGCGCGATCCCGCGCCGCTGCCTCCGGTGACCGACGTCACGGCGGCCTATCTGGCGCGTTATGTCGATTTCTTTGGCGCGCATGCGCTGTCTGGCCTGAACATCGGGGTCTACCAGCATTCCGCCGTGGGCCGCGATGTGCTGGTGCAGATTGTTGAAGGGCTGGGGGGCAAGGCGCTGGTACTGGGCCGCTCGGATACGTTCATCCCGGTCGATACCGAAGCGGTCCGGCCAGAGGATATTGCTGCCGCGCGCGGCTGGGCAGCGGAATATGGCACCGATGCAATTATCTCGACCGATGGGGATTCGGACCGGCCATTGCTGGCGAATGAGGCGGGCGAATGGTTGCGCGGGGACCGGCTGGGCATCCTGTGTGCCCAGGTGCTGGGGGCAGATCACGTGGTGACGCCGGTCAGCAGCAACACCGCGCTGGAACTGACCGGGCAGTTTGCCCACGTCGCCCGCACCCGGATCGGATCGCCATATGTGATCGCGGCGATGAATGCCGCGCTGGCTGCCGGTGGAACGCGGGTCTGCGGGTATGAGGCGAACGGCGGGTTCCTGCTGGGCAGCGACATTGCGCAGGACGGCAAAGTGCTGAGCGCGCTGCCCACCCGCGATGCGGTGCTGCCGATCCTGGCAGCGCTGGTTGCATCGCGGCAAGCGGGCGGTCTGACTGCGCTGGAAGCGGCCTTGCCCGCGCGGGTGACCTACAGCGACCGGGTCCAGGCCTTCCCGCCAGAGGATTCGCAGCGGCTGTTCACGCACTTGCAGGATGGCGATGCGGCGGCGCGCGATGCGCGGCTGGCGGGCTATTTCGCGGGTCCGCACGGCGGGCTGGCCGGGGTCGACCTGACCGACGGCATCCGCATGACGATGGCGGACGGCGTGGTGGTGCACTTGCGCGGATCGGGCAACGCGCCCGAACTGCGCTGCTATACCGAAGCGGGCGATGCGGCGGCGGCGGCAGCAGCCAATGCCGCCGCGCTGCGGACCGTGCTGGACCGGGTGCTGGCAGCGGCCTGAACCGCCGCCAGCATCGCCCCGTTTCCCGTGGACCGAATCAGGTCAGCGCAATATCCGGCGCATCTTCCTGCTTCATCCCGACGACATGATAACCCGCATCGACATGGTGCGTCTCGCCGGTCACGCCCGATGCCAGGTCGGACAGCAGGTAGAGCGCCGATCCGCCGACGTCCTCGATCGTCACGTTGCGGCGCAGCGGCGAATTCAGTTCGTTCCATTTCAGGATATAGCGGAAATCGCCGATCCCGCTGGCGGCCAGCGTGCGGATCGGCCCGGCGGAGACCGCGTTGACCCGGATGCCCTGCGGACCCAGATCGTTGGCCAGATATTTTACGCTGGTTTCCAGCGCGGCCTTGGCCACACCCATCACGTTATAATGCGGGATGACCTTTTCCGCGCCGTAATAGCTCAGCGTCAGGATGCTGCCGCCTTCAGGCATCATCGCCGCGGCGCGCTTGGTAACGGCAACCAGGCTGTAGGCCGAAATGTTCATGGTCATCAGGAAGTTTTCGAGGCTGGTATCGCAATACTTGCCGCGCAACTCGTTCTTGTCGGAAAAGCCGATCGCGTGGACCACGAAGTCGATCGTCGGCCAGCGCCCCGCCAGTGCCGCGAACGCGGTATCCAGCGCGTCCATGCTCGATACGTCGCAATCGATCAGGAAATCGCTGCCCAGGCTGGCGGCCAGCGGGCGCACCCGCTTTTCCAGCGCTTCGCCCTGATAGGAAAAGGCCAGTTCGGCCCCCTGTTCGGCCAGCTTCTGCGCAATCCCCCAGGCCAGCGACTTGTCGTTCGCAAGGCCCATGATCAGGCCGCGTTTGCCCTGCATCAATCCTGTCATTCTGGTCCCACCATCCCTTCCCTGCGGTCCGTTTCCGTTACGGCATCGCCCATCATGTCGCGCTCTTCCGGCGTGACGGCCAGCGCCGCGTTCAATTCCGCGCCTACTACCATGCCCAGCCCGACAAGCCAGAAAAAGAACAGCGCGATCATCACCCCGGCCAGGCTGCCGTAGGTCAGGTCATAAGTGAAGAAGTGGGCCAGCACATACGGCAGCGCCACCATCACCCCCACCCACCAGCCGGTTACCAGCAGTGCGCCGGGCCATTTCGGGTAGCGCCGCGCGCGGTAGGCCGTGGGCGTCAGCGTGTAGAACAGCAGGTAGAGCGAGACATAGAGCACCAGCGCCGGGACCATCCGGCTGGTCGCCAGGAGCGCGGCCCAATTGCCCGCCAGCGGGAACCACGCCGCGATGACCTGCTGCGCCGCGCCAATCGCGACTTGTGCGAACAGCGAAAACAGCAGCGCGATCACGGCGATCACGATCACCCCGCTGGAAATCAGCCGATAGCGCCAGAACGCCGAGGTTACCGGCGTGCCATAGGCGCGGCGCAGGATATCGCGGATCGTCTCGATCAGGCTGCTGACCGTCCACAGTCCGATCAGTCCGCCAACCCACAGCAGCCAGCCGCTGCGCGCGCCGACCACGTCCATCGCGACCGGTTCCAGCGCGCTGCGCACCACCGGAGGGACCGCCAGCAGGAAGGTCTTCACCGAAGCGGCGCGCTGTGCTTCCTCACCCACCAGCGCAAAGATCGCGGCGACGGTGATGAAGAATGGAAACAGCGAGAGAATGGCCATGTAGGCCAGGTTCCCGGCATGGATGAACCCGTCGTTCCATGCCCCCGACCAGGCCCGGCTGGCCACGCGAAACACGCGGCTGACCCAGAACCGGTCCCAGAACGCTTGCGACCGGCCAACCCGGACGTCCAGCCCGGCCCGCCAGCGCAGCGCGCGTTCGCGGCGCGCTTCGGGCGAGAGGTCTGGTGCGGCGAGCAGCGGCAGGTGCGCGTCGTCGAGCGGACGCTCCTCCACGCGCCCTACACGCCCATGCGGCTGCGCGGGTTGCGCGTGTCCAGCCAGCCTTCCAGCCGGCGGGCGAGTTCGGCGGCATCTTCGCTGCCGGGATCGGGCAGTTGCACCTCGATGCTGATCAGCTGGTCCCCGCGCGAGCCATCCTTGCGGGTCATGCCCTTGTCCTTCAGCCGCAGGGTCTTGCCCGAACTGGTGCCGGGGGCGATGGTCAGCATCACCGCGCTATCGGCGGTCGGTACTTTCACTTTTGCGCCACGCACGGCTTCGTCGAGGGTAATCGGCAAGTCGATCCGCAAGTTGTCGCCATCGCGCCGGAAATAGGCGTGAGGCTGGACATGGATCACCACGATCGCATCGCCGTTGCCGCCGGGGCCGGGCTCGCCCTTGCCCGCCAGCCGCATCTGGGTGCCATCTTCCACCCCGGCGGGCAATTTCAGGTCAATCGTCTTGCCATCCGACAGCGTGATCCGCTGAGTCGCCCGGGTTGCGGCATCGGGGAGCGAGACGCCCAGCTTGTATTGCACGTTGGCGCCCTTTGGGGCGGCCCGCCCGCGTGGACCTCCTCCGCCGCCGCCCATTCCGCCGCGCCCGCCAAACAGGCCGTCGAAAATATCGCCTAGGTCGATTCCTTCGTTGCTGCCGCCAAAGCCTTCAAAGCCATCCGCCCGGAAGCCGCGATGGCCGCCGCCGCCCGGACCGCCGCCAAACCCGCCGCCGCCAAAGCCCATCACCGGGTTGCCGTCGATATCGATCTCGCCCCGGTCAAACCGGGCGCGCTTGTCCTTGTCGGACAGCAGGTCATAGGCGCGGGTAATCTCGGAAAACCGCTCAGCCGCCTTGGGGTTGTCGGCGTTTCGGTCCGGGTGGCATTCCTTTGCCATTGTCCGATAGGCGGACTTGATGTCCTTTTCAGTCGCGCCGCGGGCCACGCCAAGAGTGGTATAGGGATCTGCCATAATACTGCACTAGCTAGGTAGCTTGTGCCCCGGCGGCAAGCTTTCCCCGCTTGTTGCGAGACGGTCGCGCTTTCTTACCCGCCCGCACCGGGCTATGCCGCATCGCACCATGACCGATGATAGCGCCCGCACCGAAATCCCCGCCGAAGCGCCCTTCACGCTGTTCGCGCAGTGGTTTGCCGAGGCGGAAAAGCATGAACCCAACGATCCCGATGCGGTGGCGCTGGCCACGGCCAGGCCCGATGCCGTGCCCAGCTTGCGGATGGTGCTGCTGAAGGATTACAGCCCGGACGGGTTTGTATTCTATACCAACAGCCACAGCCGCAAAGGCGGTGAACTGCTGGCCAATCCGCGCGCCGCACTGCTGTTCCACTGGAAATCGCTGCGCCGCCAGGTCCGGATCGAAGGGACGATCACCCCGGTTGCGGACGCCGTGGCCGACGCATACTTCGCCAGCCGCGCGCGCGATTCGCAAGTCGGCGCGCATGCCTCGCTCCAGTCGGAAGCGATGGATTCGCGCCTGACGTTCCTTGGCCGGATCGCGAAGGAAGGCGCGCGCTATCTGGGCCGCAGCGTCCCGCGCCCGCCGCACTGGACCGGGTTCTGCCTTGATCCGCAGGCCATCGAATTCTGGATGGACCGTCCGTTCCGCCTGCATGAACGCCGCCGCTTCACCCGCCTGCCCGATGGCGGGTGGACCAGCACGTTGCTTTATCCATGAACTCGTCGGCAGCGCTGAACCGCAGCGCAGCACTGGCCAGCATCACGGTCGCGGTGCTGCTGGTCGGGCTGAAAGTGTGGGCGGCGTGGACCACCGGTTCCACCGCAATGCTGGGCAGTCTGGCCGATACCGTGCTCGATCTGGTGGCCAGTGTGGCGACGCTGGCCGGGGTCTGGGTGGCTGCGCAGCCGGATGATGCAAACCACCGGTTCGGCCACGGCAAGGCCGAAGCGCTCGCCGCGATGTTCCAGGTGGTGCTGATCTCGATCTCGGCGCTCAGTCTGGCGGCGCGCGCGATTGGCCAGTGGGTCGCCGGGGCGCGGCCGCAGGAAGCCGAAGGCGGGATCGCGGTGTCGGTGATCGCGATTGCCGCCACGCTGTCCCTGCTGGCCTGGCAGCGCCGGGTGATCCGCCAGACCGGCAGCCTCGCGATCTCGACCGATCATGTCCATTACCAGTCGGACCTGTTCCTCAACCTGGCGGTGATCGCCGCGCTGGCGATCGATCAGTATGCCGGGATTGCCGGGGCCGATCCGTTTTTTGGCATGGCCATCGCGCTGTGGCTGGGCTGGGGGGCGTGGGGTGCCTCGCAGGCCGCCGTCGATCAGCTGATGGACAAGGAATGGCCGGACGAAAAGAAGGCCCGCTTCCTCGAAGTCGTGGCGCGTCACCCGGAACTGCGCGGCCTGCACGATCTGCGCACCCGCACTTCGGGCGACCGCGACTTCGTGCAGTTTCACGTTGCGGTCGACCCGGCGATGAGCGTCCGCGATGCACACGATGTGATGGACGAGATCGAGGCGAAGCTGCTGGCGGAATTTCCGGGTGTGGAAATCCTGATTCATCCCGATCCCGAAGGCCATGTCGATCCGACCGACCTGTCGTCCGAAGACCTGCTGGCGAGTCGGCCCTAAGTCCCGACGCTATTCGAACAGCTGGATGATCCGCGCGATGCCGGCGCGGACCGGTTCATGCTGGCCATCGGGGGTCTTGCCCAGCCGGACCACGGTGACCCCCTGGGTGGGCGAGACGACCACATACTGGCCGAGGTGCCCGTTCATCGAAAAGGTGCTGGCCGGTGCGCCCGGCCATTGCACCGATCCGTCGTCCACTTGCGGACGGTTGAGCCAGGTTTGCGCGCCATATCCCGGATTGCGCGGGCTGGGCCGGACCATGAATTCGATCCAGCCGGACGGGACCAGTTGTGCGCCCTTGACCGCACCCTTGGTGCGCAGGAATTCGCCGAACTTGGCCCAATCGCGCGCTGTGCCGTGGATCAGGCTGCCGCCGATCAGCGTGCCGGACGCGTCGTATTCCGGGATCATGCTGCGCATGCCGATTGGATCGAACAACCGGGTATGCAGGTAATCGCGCACCACCCGGCGGCGTTCATCCGGCGTGTTGGCGGCCGGGTCCGGGTTGGCAATCAGCGCCCGCGCGGCCAGATCCGCCAGGATTACGGTAGTTGCGCTGGAATATTCCCACTTGCGGCCGGGTTCCGCTTCGAGCGGCTGCGCCTCGGCATAAGCGGCCATGTTGTCGCGGCCGTCGAGGAACAGCATCCGCACTTCATCGGATTGATAGACGGGCTGAATCGCTTCGGAATGCTTCAGGCCCGACCGCATCTGCAGCAACTGGCGCAGCGTGATTTCCCCGCGCGGATCGCCCGCGCGCTGCCATGCGGGGATCGGCACGCTTTCATCCAGCCGCAGCCGTCCGTCGGCGACCAGCTGGCCGATCATCACGGCGGTGATCGTCTTGGCCATCGACCAGCTGACGAAGCGGGTGTTCTCGTGATAGCCGGGGCCATAGCGTTCCGCCACAATCCGCCCGTTGTGCAGTACCAGCACGGCGCGGGTTTCGGCCATTTCTTCAGCCACAAACAGGTTGTCCACGGCCCGTGCCAGCGCCTCACGCGGGGCACCGGGCTGCTTGACGACGGCGGCCAGTGCCTGCTGGTCAAGTGGCGGCGGAGCGACATCGCTGCCGGATCCGCTGCATCCGATCAGGACTGGCAGCGCAAGCAATGGCAGGATAAGGAAAAGGCGGTGCGGCGACATGCCGTGCATCCCTCGCCCAAAGGCAGTGCAATGGCAACCTCTAACCCGGCCACCGGCTCCGTCGCCGCCCCCTCGCCATCCGGCCCCAAATCGCGGCTGCTGCTGCGACTGCTGCTGCTGCTGACCGTGCTGGCAGCGGCGGCGCTGGCGTGGTTCTGGCAGCCGCTCAACAGTTTTGCGGTAACCGGTGCGTCCTATGCCGCGCGGGTTGGCTGCTCATGCCGGTTCGTCGGCGGACGCGATTTGGCGGACTGCCGCAAGGATTTTGAATCCGGAATGGAACTGATTACCCTCAGTGCGGATTATCCCGGGAAGAGCGTGACCGCCCGGTTCCCGCTGCTGGCCACACAAACCGCCACGTACCGTGAGGGTGAAGGGTGCCGGTTGCAGCCGTGGGCGGAGTGAATCGACTTAATCCATTGAAATAATAGGAAAAATGTCTAAACGCCGCCGCGTTGGAATCCGGCTATCGGAGTATTGAAAGAGTGATCGAGACCCTGACAGTTCACCCGGTCGTGCTGTGCGGCGGCAGTGGCACGCGGTTGTGGCCGCGCAGCCGTGCGGTAAAGCCCAAGCCGTTTCTGCCACTGGTCGGCGATTGCACGCTGTTCGAGGCGACCTTGCGGCGGAGCGGGCGTGATGGCGGGTTCGCCGCGCCCGTAATCGTGACCGGGACCGCGCATCTGGACCATGTCGAGGCGCAGCTGGGCAGCGAACCGGGCGCGCAGATCATTGTCGAACCGTGCGCGCGCAACACCGCCGCTGCGATTGCGCTGGCGGCCCTGCGCCTGCCGGATGACGCGATCATGCTGGTCTGCCCCAGCGATCACCACATCGCCGATACCGCCGCCTATCGCGCGGCAGCGGCCAAGGCGGCGGCGCTGGCTGCCGATGGCTGGCTGGTGTCATTCGGGATCGAGGCGAAGACCCCGGAAACCGGGTTTGGCTATCTCCAGCGGGGCGAGGCGATCGGCGATCTGGGCTTTCGCACTGCACGGTTCGTGGAAAAGCCCGAACTGGCCCGCGCGCAGGCCTTCGTCGCCGATGGCGGCTATGCCTGGAACGGGGGGATCTTCGCGTTCCGGGTCGGCACGTTCATGGATGAACTGCGCACGCACCGACCGGCCATCGCCGCCGCTGCCGAAGCTGCTGTCGCGGCTGGCCGGGTCGATCGCCACTGTTTCCATCCCGGCGCGGCTGAATTTGCCGCGATCGCCAGCGAATCGGTTGATTATGCGGTGATGGAAAACACCACCCGCGCCGCGCTGGTGCCGGCCGACATGGGCTGGTCCGATATCGGCAGCTGGGATGCGCTGCACGCCGCGCTCCCCCGCGACGATGCCGGTAACACTGTGCGGGGGGCCGCCGAACTGGTCGCCTGCCGCAATGTGCTGGTCGATACCGATGGCCCGCGCGTGTCGGTGATCGGGCTGGAGGACGTGATTGTCGTGGTCGATGGCGGCGAAGTGCTGGTCACCACCCGCGCCGGGGCGCAGATGGTCGGCAAGCTTGATGGTGCAGCCAATCAATGAGCGCGCTGCTGCCGACGCGGATGGTTGCCAAGCCGTGGGGCAAGGCACACCTGCCCGCGCCGTTCAGCGCCCCGCCGGGCGAGACAATCGGCGAAGTATGGTTTGAGCCGCCGCCTGCGCTTGGCGCGCTGCTGGTCAAGTACATCTTCACCAGCGAAGCGCTGTCGGTGCAGGTTCACCCGTCCGATGCGCAAACCATGGCAGCCGGGCTGGGGCGACAGGGCAAGGAGGAATGCTGGCTGGTGATCGCAGCCGAACCCGGCGCGCGGCTGGGCATCGGCTTTCGCGAATCGGTCGATGCCGCCACGTTGCGCGCTGCCGCGCTGGACGGCACGATCGAGCACCTGCTGGAGTGGCACCCGGTTGTCCCCGGCGACTTCTTTTATATCCCCGCCAACACGGTCCACGCGATCGGCGGCGGGATCAGCCTGGTCGAAGTTCAGCAGAACAGCGACATTACCTATCGGCTGTATGATTATGGCCGCCCGCGCGAACTGCATCTGGATGACGGCATCGCCGTGGCCAGCGGAACGCCGCATGACCCGCAGTTGCGCCGCCGCGTGCCCGTGCACGGCGCGGAAACCCTGGTCGACGGGCCGCTGTTCCGGCTGGACCGGCTGGACGGCCCGCCCGCTGCCGCCGTTGCGGCCCGCTATCCGGGGGCGGTGCTGGTGATCCCGCTCGATTGCGCGGTGGTTGTGGCCGGGGAAGCTGTGGCGGCGGGAGAGTGTGCGCTTGCCCCCAGCCTGGCCGAGGCGGCGTTCCCCAGCCGGGGACTGTGCCTGATCGCGCAGCCGCTTGGTCAGGGGGCCGGCTGAGTCCGGTCGATCCAGCCGCCGCCGATCACGCGGTCACCGGCATAGATTACCGCGGCCTGTCCCGGCGCGACGCCGTATTCCGGGGTTTCGAAGCGGATCGTGGCTGCGCTGCCATCGCCAAGCAGGCCGTCCAGCGTCACCGGAACCGGCTTGGCCAGCGAACGGACTTTGGCCAGCAGCGGCGCATCGGGCAGCGGGCCGATCCGGTTGGTCTCGATCAGGTGCGCGGCCCCGACGGCCAGCAACCGGCGCGGGCCGACCAGCACCTGACGCCGGGCGGCGTCGATCCCGGTCACATACAGCGGTTCCGGCTGGCCCCCGATTTCCAGCCCGCGCCGCTGGCCGACGGTAAAGTGGATGATCCCCTGATGCGACCCCAGCACCGCGCCGGTTTCGGCATGGACAATCTCGCCGGGGGCGACGCCTTCGGGGCGGACGGACTTCACCACCTTGGCGTAATCGCCATCGGGCACGAAGCAGATGTCCTGGCTGTCCGGCTTGGCCGCCACGGCCAGCCCTTCGGCCTCGGCGATCTTGCGCACATCGGACTTGGGCATTCCGCCCAGCGGAAAGCGCAAGTAATCGAGCTGCGCCTCGGTGGTGGCATAAAGGAAATAGCTCTGGTCGCGCGCGGGATCGAGCGCGCGGTGCAGTTCCGGTCCGGCCGCGCCTTCGACCCGGCGGACGTAGTGCCCGGTGGCCAGGCAATCGGCCCCCAGTTCGCGCGCCATTGCGAACAGATCGGTAAACTTTGGTCCCATGTTGCAGCGGATGCAGGGGATGGGGGTGCGCCCGGCCAGGTAATCGTCGGCGAACCGCTCCACCACTTCTTCGCGGAAGCTGCTGGCGTGATCGAACACATAATGGGCGATCCCCAGCCGGTCCGCCACGGCCCGCGCATCGCGGATATCGTCGCCCGCACAGCACGCGCCCTTGCGGCCCGATGCCGCCCCGTGATCGTATAATTGCAGCGTAACGCCAATCACTTCGGCCCCGCTGCGCGCGGCCAGTGCGGCCACGACCGAGCTGTCCACCCCGCCCGACATCGCCACAACAATGCGCTTGTCCGTCAGCGGTGCAGGCAGCTGAAACAGGCTGGTATAATCTACAGGTGGCAGCGTTTGGGCGGTCATGAAGGCGCCTTACACCGGGGAGCAGGCGTGCGGCAAATCGTTAGGCAAGCTGAACACATGGTAAACTCCGGCTTTACCTGATCTTGACCTTGGGGGCGTAGAAGCCAGTCCATGGAGATCGGAAACGACTTGTTGGCGAGCTTGCGCAACCAGCGCGGCGCATCCTGCGGCACTGCCGATGGGATGGCGTTCGACTGGGCCGGGCTGCGCGCCCGGTGCGTGGCTGCGCATGCTGCGCGACGTGCGTTGCAGGATGGGCAGGCCAGCGCGACGTTCCCCTCCGGTGGATTCGAGGACTGGGCAAGGGTCGCGTCCAGTTCCCGGAAAGATGCCTCACGGGCCGTTAACCTTAGCAGTTCAGCAGATGGCAAATTCCCCGGGCGCAATGGTGACGTTGTCGCCAGTAAAGCCGTTGTCGGCGGACGAGGATAACAATGATCGAAAACCAGAAAATCCGACCCGCGATGGTTATTGGCCCGCTTGGGGAGCCGTTAACGCTTGAATCGCTGCCTGCACCGTCGACCACCCGCTGGGTTGTGCGCCGCAAAGCCGAAGTCGTGGCGGCGGTCAATGGCGGCCTGCTGACGATTGACGAAGTGTGCGAACGCTACAACCTGACGCTCGAAGAGTTCGCATCGTGGCAGCGTGCCGTCGATCGTTCGGGGATGCAGGGGCTGCGCGTCACCCGGATCCAGCACTATCGCGACCTCTATGAGCGGCAGCTGAAATACTGATCCGATCTGTCTGGGCGGCCCGCCGGACCGCTCAGACACGCACTGAAAATCAACGACAAATTGACCTTGCCGCAGATTGCGTTAGCTTCCGCCCGTGCCGACCAGATTGGTCGGCCTGACGGGAGAATGCGCAATGATCAGTTTTATCGTCGCACTTGTGATGGGCGGCATCATCGGCTGGCTGGCCAGCAAGGTGATGAATCGTGATGCTTCGATGGGCATCTTCGCCAATGTGGTGGTCGGCTGTGTCGGTTCGATCATGGGCCGGTTGCTGCTTGGCGGTTTGATCGGCGGCGGAAACCTGCGCGGCGATGCTTTTGATCCGAAGACCTTGCTGACGGCATTTATTGGTGCCGTGGTGCTGCTGGCGATTGTCAACTTGATCAAGCGCGGCAAAGTGCGCTGATTCACCCGTCTGCGTGCCGTTTACCGAAAACGATACGCTGTTCGCAGAGCCTTTGATTGCGCCATTACTCTCCCCCGCCTAAGCGCGGACGGAAGACCGGGTTATCCGTCCGCTCGCCCGACGAGGGCTTGTGCTGGGTGACTTATCATAGTAATACAGTGCGCGATGGTCCCCCGCCGACTTGCTGCAACGCGTAGCGAGCCTCCGGCGCGGGGCGAGGACGAAGGCGAAGCCGACAATGAACTACGATTCGCGGATTGATGCCCCGACCGCCGCTGCCGAACCGGATGCCGAGGATAATCCCTTGCTGGCGGACGATGTGGAAGATCGCGCCACCCGGCGGCGGTTGTGGATCATCGGAGCGGTCGTGGCGGCGCTGTTGGTGGCGGTGTGGTTCTTTACCCATCGCAGCGGCGCCGGCGATGCGGCGACAAAGTCTGATGCAGGCGCGGTCGTCAGCGTCATCACGCCGGGAAAGACCACCATCGCAGGCACGATCAACGCGACCGGCACGCTGGCCGCGCGGCGTGAACTGCCGGTTGGCGTTCCGGGCGAAGGCGGGCAGATTGCAGCCGTGCTGGTTGAGCCCGGCCAGTGGGTCGGCGCGGGCCAGGTGCTGGCGGTGATCGACCGTTCGGTCCAGGTGCAGCAGCAGGCCAGCCAGTCGGCCCAGATCCAGGTGGCGCGGGCCAATGCCCAGCTGGCGCAGGCCAATCTTGACCGCGCACTCAAGCTGGTTGAGCGCGGCTTCGTTTCCACCGCAGACATTGATCGCCTGACGGCGCAGCGTGATGCTGCGGCGGCACAAGTGCGGGTTGCCGGTGCCACGCTGGGCGTGTTGCAGGCGCAGACGCGGCGACTCAATATCGTTGCCCCGGCGGCCGGACTGGTGCTGGAGCGGCGGGTTGAGCCGGGTCAGGTGGTGGGCGCTGGTTCGGGCGTGCTGTTCCGTCTGGCCAAAGGCGGCGAGATGGAATTGCGCGCGCAGCTGGGCGAACTCGATCTGGCCACGTTGGCGACCGGGGTTACCGCACAAGTGGTGCCCGCCGGGACGGACAAGGCCTTTACGGGCCAGATCTGGCAGCTGGCGCCCGTGATCGACCCCGCCAGCCGTCAGGGTGTGGCGCGGATCGCATTGGCATACTCGCCCGAACTGCGCCCTGGCGGATTTGCCACCGCAACGATCACATCGGGCACGATCGTGGCCCCGCTGCTGCCTGAATCGGCAATCCTGTCCGATGACAAGGGCAGCTTTGTCTACATCGTCGACAGCGACAACAAGGCTCGCCGCCGTCCTGTAAAGACCGGGATTGTGACCGATACCGGCGTTGCGGTCATCGAAGGGCTGAGCGGGAATGAACGCGTGGTGCTGCGCGCCGGCGGCTTCCTGCAACCGGACGAGAAAGTCCAGCCGCGCTCGGCCACCAAGTAGCGCCGAACAGGAACAGGGCCACCGCCATGAATTTTCGCAATATTTCGGCCTGGTCGATCCGCAACCCGGTTGTTCCGATCATCCTGTTCATCGGCCTGACGCTGGCCGGGATCATGGCGTTCCGGTCCATGTCGATCCAGGCGGATCCCGACATCGAGTTCCCGATCGTCATCGTCAGCATTGCGCAGCCGGGGGCGGCGCCCTCGGAAATCGAAAACCAGATCACGCAGCGCGTCGAATCCTCGATCCGGTCGATCAGCGGCGTCCAGTCGATCTCGTCGACCGCGCGTGAGGGCAACAGCCAGACGATTATCGAGTTCCAGATCGGGGTCGATATCGCCGAGGCGGTGAACGAGGTGAAGAACGCGGTCGATCAGGCGCGCGGCGAACTGCCGGACGGCATCCTGGAACCGCAGGTGTTCAAGGCGCAGACCTCATCCAACGCGATCGGGTTCTTTGCCGTCACGGCTGATGACATGACGATCGAGCAGCTGTCCTGGCTGATCGATGACACGATTGCGAAGCGCCTGCTGGCGATTCCGGGCATGGCCGCAGTCGAACGCAATGGCGGCGTTGACCGTGAAATCCTGGTTGAGCTGGATCCGGCGCGGATGCAGTCCATGGGCGTCACGGCTTCGCAGGTTAACCTGGCGCTGCGCCAGATCAACGTCAACGCCGCGGGCGGACGCACCGAAGTTGCGGGCTCGCGCCAGTCGGTGCGGGTGCTGGGCAATGCCGCGAACGCCTATCAGCTGTCGCAGACGGAAATCGGTCTGGGTGGCGGGCGGCGGGTCAAGCTCGCAGACATTGCCACCGTGCGCGATGCCTATGGGGAACTGACCACAAAGGCCAAGGTGAACGGGAAAGAGGTTGTAACCTTTTCGATTTCCCGTGCGCGCGGTGAAAGCGACGTCGCGGTTTATGACGCGACGATGGATGAACTGGCCAAGATCAGCAAGGACAGCAACGGGGCCATCCGGTTCGACCGGTTGTGGACCGAAGTGGACGAGGTCAAGGCACAGTATCAAAGCTCGATCGCGGCCATGATCGAAGGCGCGGTGCTGGCCGTGATCGTGGTGTTCTTCTTCCTGCGCGACTGGCGCGCCACGTTCGTATCCGCGCTGGCGATCCCGCTTTCAGCGATCCCGACCTTCTGGTTCATGGACATGATGGGCTTCACGCTCAACATGCTCAGCCTGCTGGCGCTGGGGCTGGTTGCAGGCGTGCTGGTCGATGACGCGATCGTGGAAATCGAAAATATCGTGCGCCACATGCGCATGGGCAAAAGCGCCTATCAGGCGTCAATCGACGCTGCCGATGAAATCGGGCTGGCCGTGGTTGCGACCACCTTCTCGATTGTTGCGGTGTTCCTGCCGGTTGGCCTGATGCCTGGTGTGTCCGGTCAGTTTTTCAAGAACTTCGGATTGACCGTGGTCGCGGCCGTGATGATGAGTCTGGTCGTCGCGCGGATGATAACGCCAATGGTGGCCGCCTATTTCCTGCACGCCAGGGGCCACGCCAGCCATGGCGAGGGCAAGGCGATGGACCATTATATGCGCCTGCTGGGCTGGTCGCTGAATACGCAAAAGGCACAGGCATACCGCAGCTGGCGCAAGTCACGCGGGTATCGCGGGTTCGTCGCCCGCCAGGTTGAGCGGGTGCCGCTGCCCGGCACGCGGCTGACAGCACGGGTGCTGGACCGGATCAGCCGCAGCTTTTTGGCGCGGATGCGCGATCACCGGATCTGGATGATGGGGATCGGCCTTGGCGCATTGGGGCTGACCGTCGTGATGTTCGTAACGACCCCGCAGGAATTCTTCCCAGCCGGGAATGGCCGGTTCAGCCGGGTTTCCGTGGAAATGGTCCCCGGCACCACCCTGCAACAGACCGCCCGGACCATGGAGGAAGTGGCCGAACTGGTTAGCTCCGAGCCGGACGTGGAATCGACGTTCCAGCGCATCCGTGAAGGCAGCGGCAACCTGCTCATCACGCTGAAGGAAGACCGGGAACTGACGAATGTCGAGTTTCAGCGCCAGTTGACGCCCAAGCTGCAGACAATCGCGGATGCGCGGATCAATTTCCAGGCGGGTGGCCCCGGACCTGGCGGTGGGTCAGGCCGGGCGGTGAACGTGATGCTGTCGGGGTCTGACCCTGACGCTCTGGCCAAGGCGGCCGCCACGCTGGTTGATCAGATGGGTGGGCTGAAACAGGTGGTCGCGCCGCGCGTGTCAGCCGATTTGCGCCGTCCCGAAATCATTATCACTCCCCGGCTGGACATGGCCGCAAGCCTGGGCGTGACGACCTCATCGCTCAGTCAGGCGATCCGGGTTGCCACCCTGGGCGAGATTGACCAGAACGCCGCGAAGTTCAGCCTGTCGGACCGTCAGGTGCCGATCCGGGTCAAGCTGCCGGTTGAATCGCGCCGCAGTCTCGATACGATCCGGAACTTGCCGGTGCCGACCGCGAACGGCGGTTCCGTGCCGCTGTCCCGCGTGGCGGATATCGGGTTCGGCTCCGGCCCGACCTCGATCCAGCGCTATAACCAGAGCCGCCGCGTGTTTGTCGGCGCAGACCTGGCCCCCAATATCGTGAAGGGCGAGGCCGACAAGGCGATCGCCGACCTGCCGATCATGAAGAACCTGCCGCAGGGTGTGTCCAACGCACCGTTCGGGCAGGATGAATGGCAGGCAGAAATGATCGTCAACTTCGCCACTGCGCTGGTTTCCGGCATCTTGCTGGTGTTTTCGGTGCTGGTGCTGCTTTACCGCCGGTTCGTTTCGCCGCTGGTCAACATGGGATCACTGTTCCTGGCACCATTCGGCGGGCTGCTGGCGCTGGTGCTGGTCGGGCAGCCGGTATCGATGCCGGTGTTCATCGGTATCCTGATGCTGTTCGGGATCGTCGCGAAGAACTCGATCCTGCTGATCGACTTCGCGATCGAGGAAATGGCGCTGGGAGCCGACAAGGACACCGCAATTGCCGAGGCCGGTCACAAGCGCGCCCAGCCGATCGTGATGACCACGGTCGCGATGGTTTCGGGCATGGTGCCCACGGCGCTGTCGCTATCGGGTGACGGGGCATGGCGCGCGCCGATGGGCACGGTGGTGATCGGCGGGCTGATCGTTTCGACGCTGCTGACGCTGTTGATCGTGCCGGCCGGGTTCAGTCTGGCCGATGGGCTGGAAAAGCGGATGGGGCCATGGCTGCGCCGCATCTTCCTGACGTATGACCCCCAGCATAGCCGCGCATCCGATGCACAGGCGGCGGCGGGCGGCGGCACAGCCGGGGCCTTACCCGCGGAGTGACCAGTCCCGCCCCAGCGCTGCGCCCCGACGGCGCGGTTCCCGCCGATCGGGCACGGCGGATGCGCTTGTTCGCCACCGGACTGCTGGTGGTCATGGCGGGCATATATCTGGTCGCGCGGCAGTTCACCGGGGTCCATCCCGCCTGGGGCTATGTCCTGGCGTTTGCCGAGGCGGCGATGGTCGGCGGGCTGGCAGACTGGTTCGCGGTGACCGCGCTGTTCCGTCATCCGCTCGGCCTGCCGATCCCGCACACCGCGATCGTGCCGGAAAACAAGGACCGGATCGCCGATACGATGGCGGCGTTCCTGCGCACCAACTTCCTGACCCCGCAAGTGGTGGCCCGGCGGATGCGCAGCACCAATATCGCGGCGGCGGTAGGCGGCTGGCTGGCCGATCCGCAGAGCGGCGGCGGCGGGCGGGTCCGCGCGGGCGCAGCGGAACTGCTGGCGCAGGCGCTCGAATCGCTCGATCCTGAGCGGCTGGGCCATCAGGTGCGCGGCGGACTGTTTCGCCAGATCGACAAGCTGGAGGTGTCGCCGCTGCTGGGCCAGATGCTGGGCACCGCGATTGCCGACCGGCGGCACATGCCGGTGATCGAATCGCTGGTGCGCTGGACCGGGCTGACGCTGGAAGACAATGAGGAACTGGTCCGCGAGCTGATCCACGTCCGCGCCAACGCGATCCTGCGCTGGACCGGGCTGGATGAACGGCTGGCCAGTTCGGTGCTGGACGGGCTGTACAAGCTGCTGGCCGAAGTGATCGTCAATCCCGACCATCCGTTGCGCGCCAAGGTCGAGGAAGGCCTCGCCAAGCTGGCGCAGGACCTGCAAACCGACGCTGAACTGCGCGAACGGGTGGAGCGGATGAAGGGTGAGCTGATCGCGAGCCCTGCGGTGTCCACCTGGTGGCAGGGCGTGTGGGAACGGCTGCGCACCGGCATGCTGGAACGCCTGCGCCGCCCCGAAGGCGAAATCGGCGGGCAGCTGGCCGAAGCGCTCGCCGAACTGGGCCGCCACTTGCGCGACGATCCCGCGCTGCAGGCCCAGATCAACCGCTTCGCCCGCCGCACGCTGGTCGGCGCGGCCTCGCGCTATGGCGATCAGATCGTCCGGCTGGTGTCCGAAACGGTCAAGCGCTGGGACGCCCGGACCGTCACCGACCGAATCGAAGGCGCGGTGGGCCGCGACCTGCAGTTCATCCGAATCAACGGCACCATGGTCGGCGGGCTGGTCGGCGTGACCATCCACGTGATCGACCAGCTGCTCTAGCAATCGGGCACCATGCCCTGAAATCCGCCCGTCCTGAGCTTGTCGAAGGACTGCTTTTCCTCGATGCAGGCGCGATGAACGCAGAAACGAAAGGTCGGCCCTTCGACAAGCTCAGGGCAGGCGGTGCGGAGGGGGTAGCAATGAACAAGCCGGGATCGCCCTTGCTGACTACCGCCCGGTTCGAACTGTGGCAGCCTGCACTGCGCGACCTGCCCGGCCTGTTCGACCTCACCCTGGTCGAGGAGACCCGCCGCTTTCTGGGTGGTTTCGTGCCATCCGAAATGGACACGTTCAACCGCCTCCACCGCAACGCGGGCAGCTGGGCGCTGCACGGCTACGGCACGTTCATGGTGCGGCCGCGCGGGCAGGACCGGATCATCGCCAACTGCGGCGTCTTCCGCAGCCATCGCGGCTTTGGGCAGGGGCTGGACGACGTGCCGGAAGCGGGCTGGATCGTGCATCAGGACCACTGGGGGCAAGGCGTCGCCCGCGAAGTGATGGAGGCCGCGCTGGCATGGTTCGACGCCGCCCATGGCCGCCAGCGGATCGCCTGCATGATCGAGGACGGCCACGGTGCATCGGATGCACTGGCGGGCAAGCTGGGCTTCGTGCGCTATGGGTTGCACCAGCCTGACAGCGGAGCGGCGTTGGTGCTGTATGAGCGGGTTTAAGGATCATGAAAATATTTTCATGCCACGATTGACATAACGAAATCGGTTTCGTATCTGGTTTTCATCAACGAAGTTGAGTTTCGTTGATGAAAACCAGAAGGAATATCGAAATGACCAATCAAATCACACTCGATGCCGATACCATACGGATGCTCTCGCCTGCTTGCAAGGCAGAGCTGGCGGCGCACCTTGGCTTTGAAATGGCGAGGCCACCAGAATATCAGTTCGATGAGGGCGTGGAAGGGGAAGAGTATGCCGAACTTGGCCTTCAGGCGGCTCGCGCATTCCTTCAGGGGTGTGGTGAAAAAACAACCAATGCCATCCGCTTGATCGTCGAAGCTGGGGAGACGTTCTCTTTGCGCGAGTTGGAGGCCGACATGGGTGTGCCTGTCGGTGGCCTGCGCGGTGTATGGGCCGGACTAACTAAGCGCATTCACACGATCACCAACAACGATAACGTCGATCTGATCGAATGGATCGAGGAAACAGAAAATGATTGGGTTGCCCGCATGATGCCTGTCACTCGGGAGGCATTCCGCAGGGCGCTTGCCGAGTAACAGTTGCAGTAAGGAAAATGAAAGGGTCGGCCTAAACACCGACTCTTTCATGATCAGGGCTTGCCGGTGAGTTCCTTCGCCGCTTGAACAAATCTCTCACGCAGCCAAGATCCGCGATTTTGAAGATCGGTCTGTTCTCGTCCGTATGGAGGTCTTGTTGTCCTTCAGCCCCGCGCGGTGCTGTATGAGCAACGTTGATTCGGCGGAGGAGGGGAAATGCAGCACCAGTTGAGCGCGGGCGATCTGCTTGATGACACGGGGCGGCTGGCCGAGGCTGGCTGGGCCACGCAGGAACTGCGCCGTTACGATCGCGCCCGGATTGGGGCCAGCGCGCTGCGGATCAAGGAATGGGATTACTACTGCATCCTGACGGACCGGTTCGCGCTGGCGCTGACCGTGGCGGATAACGGCTATCTGGGCTTTCTGGGAACGTCATGGATGGATCTGGTTGCGGGCACGGCCGTGAACCACGGCGCGGTGCGCGTGTTGCCGTTGGGGCGGATGAAGCTGCCGGCCAGCGCCGATCGGGGGGACGTGGTGCAGGCGCGGGGCACGGTTGCGCTGGCGTTTCGCCATGAGGACGGCGGGCGCAGGCTGACTTTTTCCGCACCGGGCTTTGATGGCGGCAAGGGGCTGTCCGGGGAGCTGCGGCTGGATCAGCCACCGATGGACCGGATGGTGATTGCCACCCCGTTCAGGGAGAACCCCAAGGCGTTCTATTACAACCAGAAAATCAACTGCATGCCGGTGTCGGGGGCAATTGTGCTGGGCGGTGAAACGATCCGGCTGACCCCGGATGCGGCGTTTGCCGTGCTCGACTGGGGGCGCGGGGTCTGGACTTATGACAACACCTGGTACTGGGGTTCTGCATCCGGACTGGTGGAGGGGCGGCCCTTTGGCTTCAACATCGGTTACGGGTTCGGCGATACCGCTGCCGCCAGCGAGAACATGGTCTTCGTGAACGGGCGCGCGCACAAGCTGGACCGGGTGGAATTCGCGCTGCCCGCTGGCCCGCTGGATGGCGCGCCCTGGCAATTCACCAGCAATGACCACCGCTTTGAGATGACCTTCACGCCGATTGTGAACCGGCGCGAGCGGATTGACCTGGGGCTGTTCAAGACCTTTCAGGATCAGGTGTTCGGGCGGTTCTCCGGAACCGTGGTGCTGGACGATGGCACGACGCTGGCTGTCCACAATCTGGTCGGCTTTGCGGAAAAGGTCCGCAACAAGTGGTGATTGGCTGACGCAGATACAAAAAGGCCCCGCCGAAGCAGGGCCTTTCCGCATTTCACGCAGATCGCGCCGATCAGAGCTTGCCGGTCAGTTCCGGCACCGCGTTGAACAGGTCCGCCACGAGGCCAAGGTCGGCGACCTGGAAGATCGGGGCGTCTTCGTCCTTGTTGATGGCGATGATGGTCTTGCTGTCCTTCATCCCCGCGAGGTGCTGGATCGCGCCGGAAATCCCGATTGCGACGTAGACTTCCGGGGCAACGATCTTGCCGGTCTGGCCGACCTGATAGTCGTTGGGGGCATAGCCCGCGTCGACTGCCGCGCGGCTGGCGCCGACGGCGGCGCCCAGCTTGTCGGCCAGCGGGAAGATCGTGGCCTGGAACGTTTCGGCATCCTTCAGCGCGCGGCCGCCGGAGACGATCACCTTGGCGCTGGTCAGTTCCGGACGCTCGCTCTTGGCGATTTCCGAACCGACGAAGCTCGACAGGCCCGAATCGGCGCCAGCGGCAACAGCTTCGACGCTGCCCGAACCGCCAGTGGTTTCGGCCTTGGCAAAGGCGGTGCCGCGCACGGTGATGACCAGCTTCGCGTCAGTCGATTCGACCGTGGCGATGGCGTTGCCGGCATAGATCGGACGGGTGAAGGTCTTGGGGCCTTCGACCGAGAGAATGTCCGAAATCTGCGCGACGTCGAGCAGCGCGGCGACGCGCGGCGCGATGTTCTTGCCGGTGGTGGTGGCAGGCGCGAGGAAGGCGTCGTGGTGGCCCATCAGCTCGGCCACCAGCGGCGCGACGTTTTCGGCGAGCGCGTTGGCATAGGCGGCGTCATCGGCGAGGTGGACCTTGCCCACGCCCGCGATGCTCTTGGCCGCTTCGGCAACGGCGGCGCAGCCCGACCCGGCGACCAGCAGGTGCACTTCACCCAGCTGCGCAGCGGCGGTGACGACGGCCAGGGTAGCGTCCTTGACCGAGGCGTTGTCGTGTTCGACCCAAACGAGAGTTTTCATGTGTCGTTCCTTAGTTCGGGTGCGGGATCAGGCGATCCCGAGTTCCTTGATCTTGGCGACCAGAGCGTCGACATCGGCGACCTTGGCGCCAGCTTGCCGCACGGCCGGTTCGGTAACCTTCAGCGTCTTCAGGCGCGGGGCGATGTCCACGCCGTAATCGGCGGGGGTCTTGTTCGCGAGCGGCTTGGACTTGGCCTTCATGATATTCGGCAGCGAAGCATAGCGCGGCTCGTTCAGGCGCAGGTCGGTGGTGACGACAGCGGGCAGCGCCAGCTTGACCGTTTCCAGACCGCCATCGACTTCGCGCTTCACCACGACCGAATCGCCTTCGACGGTGATTTCGTTGGCGAAGGTGCCCTGCGGGCGGCCCAGCAGCGCGGCCAGCATCTGGCCGACCTGGTTGCTGTCATCGTCGATCGCCTGCTTGCCGGTGATGATCAGGCCGGGGGCTTCTTCGCCGACCACACCCTTGATGATCTTGGCCACGGCCAGCGGTTCCACCTCGACGCCGTCATCGACCTGCACCAGCACGGCGCGGTCTGCACCCATGGCCAGCGCGGTACGCAGCGTTTCCTGCGCCTTGGCCGGACCGACCGAAACCGCGATGATTTCCGTGACGACGCCCTTTTCCTTCAGGCGGATCGCTTCTTCGACGGCGATTTCGTCGAAGGGGTTCATGCTCATTTTTACGTTGGCAAGATCGACGCCGGTGCCGTCGGACTTGACCCGCGGCTTCACATTATAGTCGATCACGCGCTTGACGCAGACCAGGGCTTTCATCGGTTCAGGCCTTTCCCATTCAATGCTGCGGTGCCGCATAATTTGCGTTTACGTAAACGTCAACCAGGCTTTAGCCGCACACTTAATCGCGAAACAGCATTCGCCATTGCCGCGCATGCGTATGCGGTCAAGCCCGGAATCGGGCCATGAGCACCCTTGCGCGCCGGAAAATGCCGGGATTGTAAGTGCAGATGACGATCTGCAACGCATCTGCCGCGTCAGACTTTCCGAAAATAACCCGCAGCGCGACTGGAAAAAGGAAAGGCCGGGCTGCGCGTGGTGCGCGGCCCGGCCTGCATTCCTTCGTCCTGATGCCCGGATCAGGCGATCTTGCGGACTTCCGCCACGATCTTCTGCGCCGCATCGCCCAGATTGGCGGCAGACACGATCGGCAGGCCCGAATTTTCGAGGATCTGCTTGCCCTGTTCGACGTTCGTGCCTTCGAGCCGGACGACCAGCGGAACCGACAGGTTCACTTCCTTCGCGGCGGCAACGATGCCGTCGGCGATGATGTCGCACTTCATGATCCCGCCGAAGATGTTGACGAGAATGCCCTTCACCGCCGGGTCCTTCAGGATGATCTTGAACGCTGCGGTGACCTTTTCCTTGGTCGCGCCGCCGCCCACATCGAGGAAGTTGGCCGGAAATTCGCCGTTCAGCTTGATGATGTCCATCGTCGCCATGGCGAGGCCCGCGCCGTTGACCATGCAGCCGATGTTGCCGTCCAGCTTGATGTAGGCCAGGTCATACTTGCTGGCTTCGATTTCGGCCGGGTCTTCCTCGGTTTCGTCGCGCAGCGCCATCACCTCGGGGTGACGATAGAGCGCGTTCGAATCGAAGCTCATCTTGGTGTCGAGCACCTGAAGCTGCCCGTCGCCGGTTTCGGCGAGCGGGTTGATTTCGAGCATCGCACAGTCGAGCGCGACGAACGCGTCGTACAGCTGCTTCGACATCACCTGCGCCTGCTTGTTCAGGTCACCCTTCAGCTTCAGCGCGAACGCCACCGCGCGGCCGTGGTGCGGCATGAAGCCCTGCGCCGGGTCGACGATGATCGTGGTGATCTTTTCCGGGGTCGAATGCGCGACTTCCTCGATGTCCATGCCGCCTTCGGTCGACACGATCAGTGCGATCCGGCCGGTCGAACGATCGACCACCATCGACAGGTAGTATTCGCTGCCAATATCGACGCCGTCGGTCACATAGAGGCGGTTCACCTGCTTGCCCGCGTCGCCGGTCTGGATGGTGACCAGCGTGTTGCCGAGCATTTCGGTCGCGTGCGATTCGACTTCTGCCAGGCTCTTGGCCAGACGGACGCCGCCCTTGGCATCGGGGCCGAGTTCCTTGAACTTGCCCTTGCCGCGGCCACCAGCGTGGATCTGCGACTTCACGACGTAGAGCGGCCCCGGCAGCTGCCTGGCAGCTTCGACGGCTTCGGCCACGGTCATGGCGGCGATGCCCTTGGGAATGCTGACGCCAAACTTTGCGAGCAGTTCCTTGGCCTGATATTCATGGATGTTCATGGGCGTTGGCTCCGGGGGAGTGGCGGCCGAAAAGGCCGGTGTGCGGCGCCGCATAAGCACACCAGCGCGGGCTTGAAAAGTCCCGGAACGCGGCGCAAGGGAAGAAATATGAACGCCAGTTGCGAGTCACTATCAGAAAGCGGGTTCAGCGGCGCGTGATCGACCGCGAACGCCTCGAATCGATTGTCCGCGCCGCCGGGCAGATCGCCCTGTCGAGCTGGCCGGGGCATGGCCATGCGCTCGATTCGTGGGACAAGGACCCCGGCAATCCGGTCAGCGCGGCCGATCTGGCGGTCGATGTGTTTCTGAAACGCGAACTGGCGGCGTTGTTGCCGTCGGCCGGCTGGCTGTCGGAAGAAACCATCGACGCGCCCGACCGGCTGGACGGCGGGCTGATCTGGCTGGTCGATCCGATCGACGGAACCCGCGATTTCATCCGGGGGCGGCCCGGCTGGGCAGTGTCGGTCGCGCTGGTCAGCGCTGGCCGGCCGTTGCTGGGAATGCTGGACGCCCCGGCGCGCGGTGAGTTCTGGCATGGCGAAGCCGGCCACGGCAGCTGGCGCAACGGGTTGCGGCTGGTCGCCAGCCAGCGCGGTGAACTGCCGGGCGCGCGGGTTCCCGCCGATGCGGTGCCGCAGGCCGATGCCGATCTGGTCCCGGTTGACCGGCCCAACTCAATCGCGCTGCGGATTGCGATGGTCGCGGCGGATGAGGCGGACCTGGTTGCGACGCTGCGCTGGGGCTATGAATGGGACATCGGCGCCGCCGCGCTGATTGCGCGGGAAGCGGGTGCAGCGGTAACCGATGCGTTCGGCCAGCCGCTCAACTACAACAAGCGCGATCCCCGCGATTTCGGGGTATTGGCGTCTTCGCCCGCAATCCATGCCGCTGCCGTGGCGCGGCTGGCAGAGCGGGCGCGGCATCTGGCGGAGCAGGGGCAATGATGCGCAAGTTATGGATCGCGGGGCTGGGGCTGGCGATCAATCTGCCCGGCGCGGCCCATGCCGCACAGGGCTGCGGTTATGCCTTCACCATTACGGCGGCCCAGCCGGGGGCAGAGCCGCAGACCAGTCCGTTGGGGCTGATGCTGATGCGTGGACCGAACGTGCGGATCGAGCTGGATGCGCTGGACGAGGGCCTGATTGCGCTGACCGGCGGACGCAACGCGATCATGCTGCGCAACAAGGTGATCGAGACGGAAGTGCGTCTGGCGGACGATATCGGTCCCGAAGTGAAGGGGGATCGCGCCCCGGCCTATATGCCCGACGGAATCGTGCTGCGCAGCGGGGCGGACTGGTTTGTCGGCGGGCAGGCCACGTTCAACAGCGCCGGGCAAGGCGAAATCCACGCAGGGCCGCAGTTTCTGGCCGCATTCCTGAACACCGGCAGATTCGAGATCTGGCATCGCGGGACGCAGCGCCTGACCGTTGGGCTGGTGCCAGATCGCGGGATGGATCTGGCCACGTTCCGGCAGGACTGCATGAGCCTGTTTATACCGGCCGAGCTGCCCGCCGCGATTGCGACAGTGCCGGTCTTTCAACCCGTGGGCATCCGGGCCAAACCGGAACTGGTCACGCCATCGCTGTTCGATGGAACGTTTGCGGGTAACCCGCTCAGCAGTGAGAATGTCCGGCCCGGCAGCGCCGAGTTTCGCGTCACGATCAGCCGGGGCGGCCGGGTGCGGCAATGCAATGTCGGCAAGGTCACTGGCAATATCGCGCTGCGCCCCGAAGCGTGCGAGCGGCTGCGCAAGGGCGCGCAGTTTGTGCCTGCCACCAATGCGGCAGGCGAACCGGTCCAGTCCGACCTGACGCTGGTGGTTCGCTGGCCGGGAGCGCCGCGGTCCTGAGACCGGCGGTGCCCCCGCCAGTCTGGTTCAGCCCGCGCGCGCGGCGGCGACGTCTTCCTGGGTCACCGGCACGATCTTGATTTCAACCCGGCGGTTCAGGGTGCGCCCTTCGGCCGTGGCATTGCTGGCGACCGGCATTGTTTCGCCAAACCCGTGACTGCGGATGCGGCTGGCCGACACCCCTTGCGAGATCAGATAGTTGGCGACCGTACGGGCGCGGTTTTCGGACAGGGTCTGGTTATAGGCGTCCGATCCGGTCGAATCGGTGTGGCCATAAACGTCGATCAGGCTGTTCGGATATTCGTTCAGGCTCTGCGCCACCTGGGTCAGCGTTGCGCGGAACTGCGGCTTCAGGGTATAGCTGGCGACGTCGAAGGTCACGCCGTCGGGCAGGTTGACCAGGATCGCCTTGCCGTCATCAGTCGTGGTCACGTCCACGCCGGTGCCGTCGGTCCTTTCCCGCAGCTCCCTGATCTGCTTGTCCATGGTATAGCCGACTGCGGCCCCGGCGACGCCGCCGATGCCCGCACCGACGATGCGACCGGTCTTGCCGCCGATCAGGCCGCCCAGCAGTGCGCCGGCCAGCACGCCGCCAGCGCCGCCGATGGCGGTACGCGAAACTTTCTTTTCACCGGTGTTGGGATCAGTGACGCAAGCCGATACAGTAAGCAATGATGCGGCGGCGATGCTCGATACGAGCAGACGGGACTTCTTCATGGTGCAAACCCCTTGTTGCATTTGATGTTTGATCAATCCCTGCCAGCAGCAACCTGAACCCACGGTGCATGATCGTCAACCCGCACCGCCGCGCAGCCTCTTCGCTTCGCCGCAACTTCCTGCTAGGGAGGCCGGGTGACACCTTTTCCCTGGTCCGACGTCCTCATCATTGCGGGACTGATCCTGCTCAACGGCCTGTTCGCGATGGCGGAACTGGCGATTGTATCGGCGCGCCCGGCGCGGCTGAGAGTGCTGGTTGAGCGCGGCAGCCTGGGCGCGCGCGCGGCGATGGCGCTGGCCGGCGATCCGGGCAAGTTCCTGTCGACGGTGCAGATCGGCATCACGCTGATCGGGATTATCGCAGGTGCCTATTCGGGTGCCAGCCTGGGGCATCCCACGGCTGAGCGGCTGGCCGCGCTGGGCGTGCCTGCGCGCTTTGCCGAAGAAGCCGGGTTCGCCATTGTGATCGCGCTGACCACCTATTTCAGCCTGGTGATCGGCGAACTGGTGCCCAAGCAGGTGGCATTGCGCGCGGCGGAAAAGATCGCGGTGATCGCCGCGCCGCCGATGGTTCTGGTGGCCAGGGCGACCGCGCCGGTGGTCTGGTTGCTGGATCGTTCGTCCGCATTCCTGCTGCGGGTGATCGGCGTGCGCCACAAGGGTGAACACGCGCTGACCGCCGATGAACTCCAGATGGTAATCGCCGAGGCAACGCGCTCCGGCGTGATCGAGGAGGACGAGCGCCAGATCATGACCGGGATCATGCGGCTGGCCGACCGGCCGGTGCGCGAGTTGATGACCCCGCGCACCGAACTCGACACGATCGACCGTCGCGCGACCGAGGCGGACGTGCGCGCGATCCTGAAGGAAAGCCCGCATTCGCTGCTGCCGGTGGCGGATGGATCGCCCGACAACATCGTCGGCGTGGTCAAGGTCCGCGATGTCCAGGCGGTGCTGCTGGCGGGCAAGCGATTGCAGGTCGCCCGGCTGATGAAGAAGGCCGAAATCCTGCCCGACCAGCTCGACGCGATGGACGCGCTGCGCATCCTGCAACAGTCGGATGTGTCGATGGCGCTGGTCCACGATGAATACGGCCACCTCGAAGGGGTGGTGACCCCAGCCGACCTGCTATCCGCTATCGTCGGCAACTTTGCCAGCCATCAGGATGACGGCGACCAGCCGATGATCGTCGAGCGCGAGGATGGCTCGCTGCTGATCGCGGGTGCGCTGCCAGCCGATGCGCTGGCCCATCGGCTGGATATCGACCTGCCGGATGACCGCGATTACGCCACGGCGGCGGGCTTTGTCCTGTCGGTGCTGAAACGCCTGCCGACGGAAGGGGAACACTTTATCGCGCAGGACTGGCGCTTTGAAGTGGTCGACATGGACGGGCGCAAGATCGACAAGCTGCTGGTCAGTTCGCTGGCCGAGCCGGACGATGCGGTAACCGACTAGTTCTTGCCCGCGGGCAGGCCGCAAAAAAGGCCCGCCTTGCGGCGAGCCTGTCTTGTCCAGACCGGAAACCGGCGGATCAGCCGCCGATGACAGCCTGTGCTTCACGGCCGTCGCCCTGCGGCGCGGCGATGATGTCGCGGGTCACGTCACCCTTGGCCACAGTGTTGGTCGCCGGATCACCCACGGTGGAGCGGATGCTGGCGGCGGCCGTGCCGGCCCGGTTTCCGGCCGTGCGTTCCACTTCGCTGCGCGGTGCGGGGGCGCCGAACAGTGCGTCCTGCGCCTGCGTGGCGGTGGTGCGGTCAGACGGACGCGGCGCGCCGGGGGCGGGCGGGGTCAGCGCGAAATCGGGCGGGATCACCAGCGGCGCCTGGCGCTGCACGGCGAATTCATCGGGACGATCACGGTTGAACAGCCCGGTGCTGCCGCAGCCAGCCAGCAGGGTGGCCATGCCGGTCAGGGCGAAAAGGGCGGGAATCTTACGCATGGGTATCAGCTCTCCGTGGCGCGCTGCGCCGGTTCATCGTGCTTTTCGCGCGAAAGGAAGGAACGGGCAAGGATAATCACGACGCCGATGGTGATCGCGGCATCGGCCAGATTGAAGATCAGGAACGGGCGAAATTCGCCAAAATGCAAGTCGGCATAATCGATCACGAAGCCGTGGTTCATCCGGTCGAGGATGTTGCCCAGCGCCCCGCCCAGCACCAGCCCCAGCGCGGCGGTTTCGCCCAGCAGCTTTTCGCGCAATATCCAGATGAACACGACCAGCGCGATGCCGGAGGTCACCGCGATCAGCATCCAGCGCATTTCCATCGACGTGGCAGTCAGCATCCCCAGCGAAATGCCGTAATTTTCGGCATAAGTCAGGTTGAAGAACGACACGATCTCGATCGAGCGGACTTGCGGCAGCTTGATGGTGTTGAGCACCTGCGCCTTGAACCACTGGTCCACGACAAAGATCACCGCCGCCAGCAGCAGCCCGATCAGGCGGTTGCGCCAGATGGTAACTGAGTTGGTCACGACGGGTTACTCCATTGTTCGTCATGCTGAACTTGGTTCAGCATCCATCGCGCGACCCGATGGGGCCGTGCGGGGGGAGAGATGGACCCTGAAACAAGTTGAGGGTGACGGGTGGTCGGGGTCATCTCAACCATTCACCACATTATCACAACGTGAACAGAGCGCGCCGTCCTCGGTGACTTCGGGCAGATGCCGCCAGCAGCGGCCGCATTTGTGATGGGCGGTGGGCTTAACGATAAATCCGGCCCTTTCTACCTCATCGCCTGATGCGTGATGAAGTGGGTGAGCGCCGACCGGTGGGTCGCCTTGCTTCCACTCGCAGTTTGAAACGATGAAAAGCTCGGCGAGGTCTGTAATAGCTGCGGTCGCTGAACCATCCCAAACGCTAAAGATATTTACATCTGCTTCGAGTGAAGATTTCACGGCCTTTTCTCGGCGAAGAGGCTCGATTGCCTCGTTAACATTTTGGCGAAGGCCGCGAAGGTCTGCCCATTGGTCAAGGTTGACCTCACTGGTCGGGATGACCGGCCATTCCAGCAGGTGGACGCTGCCCTGATCCGGATAGCGCGTGCCCCACACTTCTTCCGCCGTGAACACGATCACCGGCGCGGCATAGCGGATCAGGGCGTGGAACAGGGTGTCCAGCACCGTGCGACAGGCCATCCGCCTGGGATCGGTCGCGGCGTCGCAATAGAGGCTGTCCTTGCGGATATCGAAGAAGAACGCCGAGAGGTCTTCGTTGCAGAAGTCGGTCAGCGCGCGGACATAGCTGTTGAAGTCATAGTCCGCGACCGCCTGTTTCAACGTCGCATCCAGCTGGCCCAGCAGCGCCAGCACATAGCGTTCCAGCTCTGGCATTGCAGCGACGTCCACCCGCTCGGCCTCGCTGAACCCGTCGAGCGCGCCCAGCAGGTAGCGGAAGGTGTTGCGCAGCTTGCGATACTGGTCGGCCACGCCTTTCAGGATTTCATCGCCGATGCGGTGATCCTCGGTGAAGTCCACCGACAGCGCCCAGAGCCGGATGATATCCGCGCCGTATGTTTCCATGACCTTCAGCGGGTCGATGGTGTTGCCCAGCGATTTGGACATTTTCATGCCCTTGGCGTCCATCGTGAAGCCGTGAGTCAGCACCGCCTTGTAGGGCGCATGGCCGCGCGTGGCGCAGCTTTCCAGCAGGCTCGACTGGAACCAGCCGCGATGCTGATCGCTGCCTTCCAGATACATGTCCGCCAGCGGGCCGACATAGCCTTCCGGGCGCGTGAGGTCAGGCCAGCGGCCGCTTTCCAGCACGAAGGCATGGGTGGAGCCGGAATCGAACCAGACGTCCAGAATGTCGGTGACGCGCTCGTAATCGTCGGCGTTGTAGTCAGGGCCAAGGTATTCCTGCGCGCGGGCATCGCTCCACGCATCGACGCCGGTTTCGCGCACGGCGTTGATGATCCGGTCGTTGACGGCGGGATCGACCAGATACTGGCCGGTCTTGCGATCCACGAACAGCGTGATCGGCACGCCCCACGCACGCTGGCGCGACAGCACCCAGTCCGGGCGCCCTTCGACCATCGAACGGATGCGGTTTTCGCCCTTTTCCGGCACCCAGCGGGTATCGGAAATGGCCTGCATCGCGGCTTCGCGCAGGGTCGGCGCGGCGCAGAGCGCTTCATCCGCCGGGTTGATCGCCCCGCCTTCGTTTTCCCAGCCCTTTTCGGCGCGGGTCTTGGGGGAGATATGCGTCATCACCCGGTCCATCGGCACGAACCACTGCGGCGTGCAGCGATAGATCACCTTGGCTTTCGAGCGCCACGAATGCGGGTAGCTGTGCTTGTAGTCCGCTGAGGCCGCCAGCAGGCCGCCGCTTTCGCGCAGCGCGGTGCAGATCGGGCCGTCGGGCGCGTTGAACTTCGGATTGATGACAGAGCCTTCGCCGCCCAGCCAGCCCCAGTCGGCGCGGTACTTGCCGTCACCTTCAACCGCGAAGACCGGCTCCAGCCCATGCGCCTTGCACAGCGCAAAGTCGTCCTCGCCGTGGTCGGGGGCCATGTGGACGAGGCCGGTGCCGCTTTCGGTGGTGACGAAATCACCCGGCAGGAACGGACGCGGCTTGGCGAAGAACCCGCCGAGATGGTGCATCGGGTGGCGGGCGACGGTTCCGGCGAGGTCGGAGCCTTTGAAGTTCTCTATTTCACGGCTGAAGGGCGGCTGGAAGTCGATACCCATTTGGTAGCCTGAGTAAGCGAAAACTGCCTGTTCAGCGCCAAGGTCTGATACATCCACACGCGCCGCCATCGCGTTCAGGCGAGCAAGGAACGGCTCGACAAGCGGCTTAGCGACAATGAACCGGCGGCCAGAGAAGTCCAAGCCATGATCCGCCAGTCGGAAGCTGATGTTGGCTACCACCTCGGCTTGGTTGTTCGGATCGGCGAACCCGACCGCATCACACAAGACCGTGAAGTGGTGATACTCAACCTCCGGCCCATAAGCCAAAGCCTGGTTTACCGGGATCGTCCATGGCGTGGTCGTCCAGATCACCGCATGAGCGCCGACCAGTTCGGCAATCGGCGATTCCGTGATTTCAAACGCCACGTCGATCTGGGTCGAGGTGATGTCCTCGTATTCGACTTCGGCTTCGGCCAGCGCGGTCTTTTCGACCGGGGACCACATCACCGGCTTGGCCCCGCGATAGAGCTGGCCGTTGGCGGCGAATTTCAGCAGTTCGGCCACGATGGTGCCTTCGGCCTGGCTATCCATCGTCAGGTAGGGATTGTCCCAATCGCCATTGATGCCAAGGCGCTTGAGCTGTTCGCGCTGCACGTTGACCCAGTTCTGGGCATAGGCGCGGCATTCGGCGCGGAACTCTTCCGCCGGAACCTCATCCTTGTTGAGCTTCTTCCTGCGGTACTGTTCCTCCACCTTCCATTCGATCGGCAACCCGTGGCAATCCCAGCCGGGCACATAGGGCGCGTCCTTCCCCAGCAGGTTCTGGGTGCGCACGACCATGTCCTTCAGGATATGGTTCAGCGCGTGGCCGATGTGCATATCGCCATTGGCATAGGGCGGGCCATCGTGAAGGATGAACTTTTCGCGGCCCGCGCGGGCATCGCGCAGGCGCCGGTACAGGTCCTGATCCAGCCAGCCCTTGAGAATGCCCGGCTCCTTCTGGGGGAGTCCGGCCTTCATGGGGAAATCGGTCTTCGGCAGGAAGACAGTGGCTCGATAGTCGCGCTGTTCAGTCATAACCGGCGGGCCTTAGCGGCAGACGCGCCAATGCGCAATTTTTGGTTCGTGTGAAGCCTATCAATCCCGCATCTGCCGCCGCCGCTCCAGCTCTGCTGCCAGTTCCGCCTCCGCCACCGGGTTGCGCTTGTTGTAGGCAGGGCGGAGCGCGGGGCCGACGGTGTAGATATCGTCCACCCAGACATAGCCGTTGAAGCTGGCCGGCACCTCGCCCAGCTGTTCGGGCAGGTCCAGCCCCATCGGGCGGTCGGCATCGTCCTGCGGACCGATCACGATCACCCGCGCGCCGACGCCTTCCATCCGCTGGATCAGGCGGTTGGGCCACCCGGCATAGGCGAACTGGTAGTTGAGCGGGATCATCAGCGTGCCATTCCGGCAGGCCTGCGGCGTCAGGCCCAGCCAGCCTTGCAGGGCATAGGCCTTGGTGCAGGCTTTGACGCTGTCCTTGCTGAACACCCAGCCTTGCGGCAGCAGGGTGCGCATCCGCGCGACCGGGCCTGCCTCCACGCTGCCATAGAACCCGTCGCCCAGCTTCACCGAATCGCGCCCCGCGGCTTTCAGCGCGGCGGCGAGCAGGTCGGCTTCGGCTGCGTCCTTGCTCTTGAAATTGAACAGCAGCGCCTTGTCGGGGAACGCGGCCAGCACTTCGGTGAGGTCCGGGATCAGGCCCACGCCCTTGCCGCGAAACGGGAAGGTCTTGCCGCCGTCGGCAGTGTAACCGTGCCCGGCGTCGAGCGCCTTCAGCTGCGCCATCGTCGCCTTGCGAACTTCGCCACTGCCGTTGGTGCGGCACTCCAGCGTCCAGTCGTGGAACACGGCCAGCTTGCCATCGGCGGTGGGGGCAATGTCCACCTCGATCATCTGCGCGCCCAGGCGGCGGGCTTCGGCCATGCCGCCGAGAGTGTTTTCCAGATAAGGATGGGTCGGCGGATAGATCTTGGATGCCGTGCAACTGTCGCGGGTCATCCCCGCCGTGCTGTAGAGCTGATAGGCGCCCCGGTGTGCAATCAACTTGGGATAGCCGCGCGGGGTGGGTGCCATCCAGCTGGCGTTGACGAACGTCAGCGCCAGAAACACCAGCGCGAGGACAAGGGCGATGCGTTTCAGGTTCCGGCGCATCGGCAAGGGGTTAGCCGGTAGCAGGGTGGGGTGCAATCACCCCGCCAGCAAATCCCGCGCCCGGTCGCAGTCCGCCTCCATCTGCGCGGTCAGGGCATCGAGCGAATCGAACTTGGCCTCTGGCCGCAGGAAGTGGTGGAACGCGACTTCGATTTCCTGACCATAAAGGTCGCCCGAAAAGTCGAAGAAGTGCGGCTCCAGCAGTTCCTTGGGCGGATCGAAGCTGGGCCGGATGCCCAGATTGGCCGCGCCGTGCAGCACTGTTCCGCCGTGCAGCAGGCCGGTGACGGCATAGATACCATAGCGCGGGCGCAGATAGTTGCCGAGCGGCAGGTTGGCGGTGGGATAGCCGATGGTGCGGCCCACCTTGTCGCCATGCTGGACCACGCCCCGGATCGCGAAGGGCCGCGTCAGCAGGTGGGTAGCGGCGGCGCAGTCCCCGGCTTGCAGCGCCTCGCGGATGCGGGTGGAGGACACGACCTCGCCCGAATCCGCCACCGGGCCGACCGCGCGGGTGGCAAGACCGCAGGTGGAGCCGAGTTCGGCCAGCACGGTGATATTGCCGCCGCGCGCTTTGCCAAAGGTAAAGTCGGTGCCGGTGACGACCCCGGCCGCGCCCAGCCGACCGACCAGCAGATCGGCTACAAACTCTTGCGCGGTGGTTCCGGCCAGCTCGGCATCGAAGTGGAACACCAGCATCGCGTCCGCGCCCGCCGCTTCGAACAGTTCCTGCCGCTGAGCCAGCGTGGTCAGCCGGAACGGCGCGGCATCGGGTGCGAAGTAGCGCACCGGGTGCGGATCGAACGTGGCGATGATCGCGGGGCGGCCTTCAGCGTGCGCCCAGTCAATCGCGGCGCCCGCCACGGCCTGATGGCCGCGATGGAACCCGTCGAAATTGCCCAGCGCGATGATGGCGCCGCGCAGGCTTTCGGGCACCGGCTGGCGGGCGTCGAGCAAGGGAATGGTCATGATGCGGTTTGGGCCTCTTCGCTCCGCGTTCCGGCGGGCAGCGGCAGGATCCCGGCCCGCAGCACGCGCAGGGCATTGCCGCCCATTGCCGCGCGGATTTCATCCGGGGTAAAGCCTTCGTCCAGCAGGGCCTGGGTCAGGTGGGCAAGCTGGCTGGTGTCGAACCGCACGGTCGTCGCCCCGTCATAGTCGCTGCCCAGCGCGACGTGCTGGATGCCGACCAGATCGCGGATGTGCTTCATCGCGCGGGCGATGGAGCGCGGATCGGTATCGCAGACCGCCGCGTCCCAGTATCCCACGCCGATGATCCCGCCGGTGCGCGCGACCCCGCGAATCTGGTCGTCCGACAGGTTGCGGTTGACTTTGCAGGTCGCCTGCACCCCGCCGTGGCTGGACACCACCGGGCGGCGCGCCATGGCCAGCACATCGGCGACGCAGGCCGGGCTGCAATGGGCGATGTCGACGATCATGCCCTTGTCTTCCATCGCCATCACGATTTCGCGCCCGAACGGGGTCAGCCCGCCCTTCTTCAGGCCGTGCATCGACCCGGCGAGTTCGTTGTCGAAGAAATGGGTCAGCCCCGCCATCCGGAAGCCCGCGCCAAACAGCCGGTCGAGGTTCTCGGCCTTGCCTTCCAGGTTGTGCAGGCCCTCAACCGTCAGCAGCGCGCCGACCGGACCGCCGGGCTTGGCGCGCGCGGCGATCAGCGCGTCGAGCTGTCCCGGCATGGTGATCTTGGCCAGCTTGCCATCCGCTTCGCCCACTGCGCGGTCCAGCTTCTGGCCGTGCCACAGCGAACGTTCAAGCAGCGAGGTCCAGGTGCGGGGCGGTTGCAGCTGGGCGATGGTCAGCGCGGTGATGTTGTCCGTGTCGCTGCCGTTCGCGTCATAGTTCTGGCCCTTGGGGCTTTTCGTGGTGGACGCGAACAGCTGCAGGGCGACGTTGCCGTCCTGCATCCGGGGCAAATCCTCATGCCCGCGGCTCGCGCGGTCCAGCATGTTGCGCTGCCACAGCAGGGTGTCGGAATGCAGGTCGACGATCTGCAACGTCTTGTGCAGGGCCGCCGCCTCGGCGCTGACGGGGCGCAGCGGCTGGCCGTCGATCTTGTTCATGCCCCGTTCGAGATAGCCCGGCGCGAAGCCGAAAAAGCCAGCGGCGCCCAGGCCCAGCACGGCCAGCGGAATCCAGAAACGTTTGCGCATCATCCCTCCTGTTTTGGGGATGGTTTACGCACCAGCGTGACGAAATCAAAGGCCGGGTTGCGCCCTTCTGCCGGATGACTCTCACGAAAGGTCTCGGTCCACTCTGACCGGTCGAACGCGGGGAAGCGGGTGTCGCCGTCCGGCGCGGCGTGGACTTCGGTCCATTCGATCCGGTCGGCCAGCGGCAGCGCAGCGGCATAGATCTGCGCCCCGCCGAAGATCACGATATGCGGTGCATTGGCCAGTTTCAGCGCCTGATCCAGTGATCCGGCGCGCTCTGCCCCGTCGGCCTGCCAGCTGGCATCGCGGGTAATCACGATGTGGCGGCGGCCCGGCAGCACGCCCGGCAGCGATTCGAAGGTCTTGCGCCCCATCACCAGCGGCTTGCCCATGGTCAGCGATTTGACGCGGCGGAAATCGGCGGAGATGTGCCAGGGCATGCCCCCGTCGTTGCCGATCACGCCATTGTCGGCGACCGCGACGACGAGGAAGACCTCTGACCGCTTCACGCCGGGTCCAGCCCCAGCCGCGTGACATGGCCCATCTTGCGCCCCGGCCGGGCGGCGGCCTTGCCGTAGAGGTGCAGGTGGTTGGCCGGATCGGACAGCAGCTTGTCCCAGTCTTCCGCCGCATCGCCGATGATGTTGCGCATTTCCACCGTGCGCGCGGCCAGCCGGGTGTCGCCCAGCGGCAACCCGCAAATCGCGCGGATGTGGTTTTCGAACTGGCTGGTCAGCGCGCCTTCGATCGTCCAGTGGCCCGAATTGTGGACGCGCGGTGCCATTTCGTTGACCACCGGGCCGTCCGCCGTCGCGAAGAATTCGAGCGTCAGCACCCCGATATAGCCCAGCGCGGTGGCCACTTTTGCGGCGAGGTCGCGCGCGGCGGGCACCTGCGCCCGCACCGCTGCACTGGCGGGCAGGGAGGAGCGGGCGAGAATGCCGTGTTCGTGGACGTTTTCGGCGCTGTCCCAGAACACGATCCGGCCATCGTGGCCCCGGCACAGGATCACGCTGAATTCGGCGCTGAAGTGGACGAACCCTTCATAGACCAGCGGCTGGCCGGACAGCGCGATACCATCGGCGTCGTGGTCGGCCATGATCCGCCACTGGCCCTTGCCGTCATAGCCATCACGGCGGGTCTTGAGGATGCCGGGGGAGCCGATCTCGACCAGCGCCTCGGCCAGATCATCGGCGGTATCGACCGCCCTGAACGGCGCGACCGCGCCGCCCAGATCGGTGACGAAGCGCTTTTCACTCAGCCGGTCCTGCGCCACTTCCAGCGCGCGGGCGTTGGGCAACAGCGGCACCGCGCCCAGCGCCTTCAGCGGGGCGACGGGGACGTTCTCGAACTCATAGGTTATCACCGCGCAATCGGCGGCGAATGCGGCCATCGCGGCGGCATCGTGCCAGTCGGCGCGGGTGAACGCGGCGCAGACTTCGGCGGCGATGCTGTCCTTTTCCGGGGCGAAGATGTGGCAGCGATAGCCCAGCTGCGCTGCGGCCATCGCCAGCATCCGGCCCAGCTGGCCGCCGCCCAGAATGCCGATGGTTTCGCCGGGGGGGATCATGTCGCCGCGATCAATCCCTCAGGCCGGCCGCTCAGCCACGCTGGCGGTCTGCGCGGCGCGCAGCTCCTGCAGGCGCTGGGCCAGATCCGGATCGTTGGTGGCCAGGATCGCGGCGGCCAGCAGCCCCGCATTGGTGGCCCCGGCCTCGCCAATCGCCAGCGTGCCGACCGGGATCCCGGCGGGCATCTGCACGATCGACAGCAGGCTGTCCTGCCCCGACAGCGCCTTGGACTGCACCGGCACGCCCAGCACCGGCAAGTGGGTCATGCTGGCGACCATTCCCGGCAGGTGCGCTGCGCCGCCAGCCCCGGCGATCACCACCTTGAACCCTTCGTCCGCCGCGCCCTTGGCGAAGGCGACCAGCCGGTCCGGGGTGCGGTGGGCCGACACGATCCGCGCGTCATAGGCGACGCCCAGCTTGTCGAGCGCTTCGGCGGCGCGAATCATCGTCGGCCAGTCAGACTGGCTGCCCATGATGATCGCGACGGGGGGATTGGCCATGCTTAGCGCTCCGCCAGGTAATACCGTTCCAGCGCGGCCAGGTTGTCGTCCAGTTCATAGACGATCGGCTGACCGGTGGGGATTTCAAGGCCGGTGATCTCGTCATCCGAAATGCCCGACAGATGCTTGACCAGCGCCCGCAGCGAATTGCCGTGCGCGGAAACCAGCACCGTTTCGCCAGCCTTCAGCGCAGGTGCGATCGCCGATTCGTAATAGGGCAGGACGCGGGCAATCGTGTCCTTCAGGCTTTCGGTCGACGGAATCGCGATCCCGGCATAGCGCGCATCCTGCGCCAGATCGAACTGCGATCCGGCTTCCAGCACGGGCGGCGGGGTATCAAAGCTGCGCCGCCAGATCTTGACCTGATCGTCACCATGCTTTGCCGCTGTCTCGGCCTTGTCGAGGCCGGTCAGCCCGCCATAGTGGCGCTCGTTCAGGCGCCAGTCCTTGGTTTCCGGGATCCACAGGATACCGGCCGTTTCCAGCGCAAAGTGCAGCGTGCGAATCGCGCGGGTCTGGAAACTGGTGAAGGCCACGGTCGGCAGCATGCCGCGCGCTTTCAGCAGCGCACCGGCGGCGCGGGCTTCGTCCTCACCCTTCGCGGTCAGATCGACATCCCACCAGCCGGTGAAGCGATTTTCCAGGTTCCACTGGCTTTGTCCGTGACGGACCAGGATCAGGCGCGGCAAAGGCGAACTCCAAGCTGATTTACCGAAGTTTCGGGCACTAGCTGCTTGGGTTCCCTTTGGGAAGGCCGGGGATGGGGAGAATGGCAGGGTTATCGTCCGGGGCCGCTGCGGATTGGTCCAGTTCGCGGGCCTGCGATTTGCGGCGGCGCAAGTTCTCGCGCAGCTTGGCGGCCAGGCGGTCTTCGCGCGTCGGGCGGGGCGGCGTGTGATCCATGTACCGTCCCTGCCGCCAAACCGGGGCGCCGTCAAACCGGGGCGCCATCAAACCGGGGCAGGCCCAACCCTGGCGGCATCAGCCAACTGGCCCGGCGGCATCTGCCAGCTGCATCGGCCATTCGGCGCATATGCAAGGTTGACAAACCCCGGGGCCGCAGCCATTAGCCCGCCCCTGCCCCGGACGGCTCTGCTGTCTGGCGCACGTGGAATGGTGTGCTGCTGTAGCTCAGTGGTAGAGCGCATCCTTGGTAAGGCTGAGGTCGGGAGTTCAATCCTCCCCAGCAGCACCATTCCCCGCCCCCGAACAGTCGTAATACCGCTCAATCAGTGATTCACGCGCGGGGTTCCCGGTGCGGGTTCCTGGAGCCGCGCCTTGATCTCGCGCCCGTCGGTGGTGTGGTTCAGCCACAGGGTGGCCACCAGCACGACGACCAGCGAATAGATGATATAGCGCATCCGGACCCTCCTGCGGCTGTCCTGTGAGTGAACAGTGTCTATGCAGGACTGGTGAACGCCGCGTCGCAAGGTGTGCTGAGCGGAAAGGGTGAACCGGGATTCACCCTGACAGCAAATCCGCCCAGTCCGGATGGCGCTTGAACGCGGCAGCAATGTAACTGCATTCGGGGTCGATCCGGAAACCCTGTTCCCGCGCATCGGCCACCAGCGCATCGACCAGCAGGGCCGCGATCCCGCGCCCGCCGATTTCGGGCGGGACGATGGTATGGTCGGCAATTCGCACAGCGCCCTGCCGGGTCCACGTCAGCCGCCCGATCGCGCTGCTGCCGGGGACATGGGCGTGGTATTCACCGCCCGCCGGGGTGGGGTGCCGGGTGATAGTGACTTCGTCCATGTCCTGCTCCTGCGGCTTGACGGGCCGGGTGGCCGCGATCAATGCACCATGCCATGCAATTCCTGTCAGACAATGCCGCTGCGGTGCATCCGCGCATCTGGGCCGCACTGCAAGCCGCCGACGCGCCTGCCCCGCCCTATGACAACGATGCGCTCAGCCAGCAGCTGGATGATGCGTTCGGCGCGCTGTTCGGCCGCCCCTGCGCGGTGCTGTGGGTGGCGACGGGGACAGCGGCGAACTGTCTGGCGCTGGCAACGCTGGTGCCGCCGCACGGCGGGGTGGTCTGCCACCGCGAGGCGCATATCGAAATGGACGAAGGCGGCGCGCCGGGGTTCTATACCCACGGGGCCAAGCTGCTGCTGGCCGATGGGGACGGGGCAAAACTGACGCCTGCCAGCATTGCCGCCGTGCTCGATCCGATTCGCCCCGATGTCCACCGGGTCCAGCCGCACGCCGTGTCGATCACGCAGGCCACCGAATATGGCCGGGTCTATACGCCCGCCGAGTTGGCGGACGTGGCGGCGTTCACTGCCGCGCGCGGGCTGCCGCTGCACGTCGATGGCGCGCGGTTCGCCAACGCGGTCGCCTATCTGGGCTGCACCCCGTGGGAAGCCTGCGCGGGCGCGGCGGCGCTCAGCTTTGGCTGCGTCAAGAACGGCGGGATGAGCGCGGAAGGGCTGGTGTTCTTCGACGAAACGCTGGCTGATGTGGCGCGCTTTCGCCGCAAGCGCGCCGGGCATCTGCAATCGAAGGGCCGGTTTCTGGCCGCGCAGTTGCTGGCGATGCTGGACGGCGATCTTTGGCTGGAAAACGCCCGCGCCGCCAACGCCGCCGCGCAGGAACTCGCTGGTGTGGCGGGCGACCGGCTGCTCCATCCGGTGCAGGCGAACGAGCTGTTCCTGACGGTGAGCGAAGCCGAACGCGAAGCGCTGCGGGCGCAGGGCTTCTCGTTTTATGACTGGGGCGACGGCGCGGCGCGGCTGGTTACCGCGTGGAACAGCGATCCCGCCCACGTGGCAGCGCTGGCCCGCGCGATCGCAACCTTGTGAGTGCCGCCCCGACTTCGCAAGCCCGCGCTATCGGCGCGTTCATCCTGATCACGCTGATCTGGGGTTCGACCTGGCTGGTGATCAAGGACCAGATCAGCGCCGTCCCGCCTGCGTGGGCGGTGACCTGGCGTTTTGCGTTGGCGGCGCTGGGGATGTTCCTGCTGGCAGCGGTGCGGCGCGAGCGGCTGCTGCTGTCGCGCGAAGGGATGCTGCTGGCGCTGCCGATGGGGCTGTTCCAGTTCTTCGCCAACTTCCAGTTTGTCTACAGGGCAGAGCATTTCATCACCTCCGGCCTCGTCGCGGTGCTGTTCGCGCTGCTGATGGTGCCCAATGCGCTGCTGGCGCGGGTGTTCGTGAAAGCGGAAGTCAGCGGGCGGTTCATCGCTGGGTCGGCGGTGGCGCTGGTCGGGATCGCGTTGCTGCTGCTGCATGAATACCGCGCGGCCCCGGCGGGCGGGGCCGCGGTTCTGACGGGCATTGTTCTCACCTGCGGCGCGATCCTCAGCGCTTCCATCGCCAACGTCATGCAGGCGACCGAACGCGCCCGTCGGCAAAGCGTGGTGCTGCTGATCGGCTGGGCGATGGTGTTCGGGACGATTGCCGACGCGCTCTATGCATGGATCACCGCTGGCCCGCCGGTGTTTGATGCCAGCCCGCGCCAGCTGGCCGGTCTGGCCTATCTGGCGATTGTCGGATCGGTGGTGACCTTCCCGCTCTACTTCGCGCTGATCCGCGATTGGGGGCCGGGCAAGGCGGCCTATAACAGCGTCGCGGTGCCGGTGGTGGCGATGGCGCTGTCGACGCTGTTTGAAGGCTATCAGTGGACCCTGCTGGCGGGCGGCGGTGCCGTGCTGGCCATGATCGGCCTGCTGATCGCGCTATCGGGCCGCAAGTAGGCAGTCCGCCAGCCCCTCGCGGTAGGTCGGAAAGCGCAGCGACCAGCCCAGTTCCCGCTTGGCCTTGCCGTTCGCGACCCGGCGGTTTTCGGCATAGAATCCCCGCGCCATCGGGCTGAGCGCGGCCTCGTCCATCGTTTGCAGCGGCGGCGGGGC
The DNA here is from genome assembly GCF_030699305.1 of Novosphingobium sp. Classification (GTDB taxonomy): domain Bacteria; phylum Pseudomonadota; class Alphaproteobacteria; order Sphingomonadales; family Sphingomonadaceae; genus Novosphingobium. Next base: position 73,888 of record NZ_JAUYNB010000010.1, on the reverse strand, counting down.
GATCCCCAGCAGGCGGCAGGCGTGTTCGATCACGCTGTTCTGGCTGCACGGTTCGTCGTCCGCCAGATTGTAAGCCCCCGGCGCACCGTTCAGTGCGGCGATTGCGCCAGACACGATGTCGCCCACGTGGACCCGGCTGAACACCTGATCTGGCAGATCGATCCGGTGGGCGCGGCCTTCGCGCACTCGCTCCAGCGCGCTGCGGCCCGGACCATAGATCCCCGGCAGGCGCAGCACCCGTGCGCCCAGCGCCAGCCAGCGCGCATCGGCATCGGCCCGCGCGGTGCGGCGACCGGTTCCGACAGGTGCCGTTTCATCGACCCATGCGCCGCGTGTGTCGCCGTAGACCCCGGTTGAGGAGAGATAGCCCAGCCACCTGCCGCCCAGCGCGTCGCCATAGCTATCCAGCACCGGATCACCGTCCGCCCCCGGCGGGACGGAGGACAGCACATGCCCCGCATCCGCCAGCGCCAGCCGGACCGCGCCGCTATCGTCAAACCGCAGCGTCCCGTCGCGCCCGGTCGAGATCACTTCCCAGCCTTGCGCGGTCATGGCGGCGGCGATCCGGCTGGCGGTGTAACCCAGACCGAAGACAAACAGGCGTTTCATGGTGCATTGGTTAGCGCGGTGGCTGGCAAACACCAACTCTCCGGCCTAGTAACCCGGTCATGGACATCACCGCCTCCCCCGCCGCCCCGCCGCCGATCATCCGCCGCGAAGACTATACCCCGCCTGCATGGCTGGTGCCGGAAGTGGCGCTGGCGTTCGAACTGGGGCTGGAATCAACGCAAGTGACCGCGATGCTGGACGTGCGGCGCAACCCCGCGAGCAGCGGACCGCCCACCCTGCGCCTGCATGGCGACGGGCTGACGGCGCAGGCGGTGCTGGTCGATGGCCAGCCGGTCAGTGACTGGCGGATGGACGGGGCCGATCTGCTGATCGAGCTGCCCGGCACAGCGCACCGCGTGACAATCACCACCGCGCTGAGTCCGGCGGCCAACAGCCAGCTGATGGGGCTTTACGCCTCGAACGGGATGCTCTGCACCCAGTGCGAGGCCGAGGGGTTCCGCCGGATCACCTTCTTCCCTGACCGGCCCGACGTCCTGTCGGTCTACCGCGTCCGGATGAGCGGGCCGAAGGACGTGTTCCCGATCCTGCTGTCGAACGGCAACTGCACCGCGCGCGGCGACGGTGAGGATGGCACCCACTGGGCCGAATGGCACGATCCCTGGCCCAAGCCGAGCTACCTGTTCGCGCTGGTCGCGGGGCAACTCGTGGCCAATTCCAGTACGTTCACAACTGTCAGCGGCCGCGCGGTCGAACTCAACATCTGGGTCCGCGACGGCGATCAGGACCGCACCCATCACGCGATGCAGGCGCTGAAGGATTCGATGAAATGGGACGAGGAGGTGTTCGGGCGCGAATACGATCTCGACCTGTTCAACATCGTCGCGGTGGCCGATTTCAACATGGGGGCGATGGAGAACAAGGGGCTGAACGTGTTCAACACCCGCTATATCCTGGCCGATCCCGATACCGCGACCGACATGGACTATGACGGGATCGAAGGTGTGGTCGCACACGAATACTTCCACAACTGGTCGGGCAACCGCGTCACCTGCCGTGACTGGTTCCAGCTCAGTCTGAAGGAAGGCTTCACCGTGCTGCGCGACCAGCTGTTCAGCGCCGACATGGGGAGCGCAGCGGTCAAGCGGATCGAGGATGTGCGGGTGCTGCGTTCGGCCCAGTTCCCGGAAGATTCCGGCCCGCTGGCGCACCCGATCCGGCCTGATGCGTTCCAGGAAATCTCCAACTTCTATACCGCCACGATCTATAACAAGGGCGCGGAAGTGATCCGGATGATGCGGACACTGGCGGGGCCGGAGCGGTTCCGGCAGGGCACCGACCTTTATTTTGACCGCCACGACGGCGATGCGGCGACCTGCGAGGATTTCATCAAGGCGATCGAGGACGGGGCCGGGCTGGACCTGACCCAGTTCCGCCGCTGGTATGCGCAGGCCGGCACTCCCAAAGTCACCGCGCGGCTGGATCACACCGGCGATGTCGCCACGCTGACCCTGTCGCAGACCGTGCCGGCCACGCCGGGTCAGACCGACAAACAGCCGATGGTGATCCCGCTCCGGCTGGCACTGTTCAACCGCCAGACCGGGCAGCACGGCGGTGAGCAGCTGGTGACACTGAGCGAACCGGAGGCCAGCTTCAGCTTCCCCGGCTTCACCAGCCGCCCGGTGCTGTCGATCAACCGCGGCTTTTCCGCGCCGGTCGCGATCGATGCCGATACCAGCGCCGAGGATCTGGTGTTCCTGGCGGCGCACGATGACGATCCGTTTGCCCGCTATGAAGCGATGCAGCAGCTGGTGGTCCAGCATCTTGTCGCGGCCGTCAGCGGCGGACTGGACGTGCGTGCGCGCGAATCCGGCCGTGCGGCGATTCGCGGCGCACTGCCGGCGGTGATCGCCGATCCCGCGCTGGATGACCTGATGCGCGGCGAACTGATGATTCTGCCGGGCGAGGCCTATCTGGCCGAACAGCTGCTGGTCGCCGATCCGGGCGCGATCCATGCCGAGCGGGAAGGGCTGAAGGCCTATCTGGGAGCCAGCCTGAAAGCGCAGCTGCGCGAACTCCATGCCCGGGCCAGCGCCGTCCCCTATGGCCTGTCCGCTGCCGCGCGCGGCGCGCGCAAGCTCAAGACGCAGGCGCTGGTCTATCTGGCGGCCGGGGCGACGGATGAAGCCGCCACGCTGGCCGCTGCGCAGTTCGATCACGCGGACAACATGACTGACCGGCAAGGCGCGCTGATGGTGCTGAGCGGCCTGCAAACCCCGCTGCGCGAGGCCAAGCTGGCCGCGTTCCACCAGCGGTTTGCCGATAACGCGCTGGTGATCGACAAGTGGTTCTCGCTCCAGGCCGGATCGCTCCACCCGCAGACGCTGGGCCATGTGACCGCGCTGGCCGCGCATCCGGATTTCACCCTGCACAACCCCAACCGGGTCCGCGCGCTCTATATGGCGATGGCGGTCAACCCGCAGGCGTTCCATGCGGCCAGCGGGGCAGGCTACCGGATGATCGCGGACCTGATTCTGGCGCTCGATCCCTTGAACGCGCAGACCGCCGCGCGATTCGTCGCGCCGCTGGGTCGGTGGAAGCGAATCGAGCCGGGCCGCGCCGCGTTGATGCGGGCCGAGCTGGAACGCATTCTGGCGGCGCCCAAGCTGTCGCGCGATACCTTTGAGCAAGTGAGCAAAAGCCTTGGCTGAGCCGGTCGAGGTCAACCGCGCGGCCGTGCTGGCGGGCGTGCCGCACGGCTTCCTGGGGCGGCGCGGCGGGGTTTCGACCGGCCTGGTCGCGGGGCTGAACGTCGGGCTGGGCGCAGGCGATGCGGACGCAGCGGTGCAACGCAACCGCGCGCTGGCGGTTGCTGCGGTGCTGCCCGGCGCGCGACTGGCGACGGTCTATCAGGTCCATTCCGCCGATTGTGCGGCGGTGACGGAGCCATGGCCCGATGCCGAACGCCCCCACGCCGATGCGCTGGTGACCGACCGGCCGGGCGTGCTGCTGGGCATCGTGACTGCCGATTGCGTGCCGGTGCTGCTGGCGGACCGCGTGGCGGGCGTGGTCGGTGCGGCCCATGCGGGGTGGAAAGGCGCGGTTGGCGGCGTAACCGATGCGACGATCGCCGCGATGGAGGCGCTGGGTGCGCAGCGGGACCGGATCGTGGCGGCGGTTGGTCCGTGCATCGCGCAGGCCAGTTATGAAGTGGATGATGCGTTTTACGCCCGGTTTGCCGGGGAGGCGGCGCAGAATGTGCGGTTCTTTGCACCCGGCGCGCCCGGACACTGGCAATTCGACCTGGCAGGCTATGTTGCGGCGCGGCTGGAAAGCGGCGGCTGCGCACAAGTTGAGCCGCTGGGACTGGACACTTACCCCGATGCGCAGCGGTTCTATTCCTTCCGCCGCGCGACCCACCGGGCCGAGCCGAACTATGGTCGCCAGATATCGCTGATCGGCCTTGCTTGAGCGGTGCGCGCACAGCGCAACAATTCTTGTAAAAATGGCTGTTGGCATCTGCCCCCCTTGCGTCTATCAGGCGCGCCAAATCGTTAGTTCGTGCGGCCTTGGGTCGGGGGCGAACGGTTGATGCAGGGGCCGGTTGCAAAGTTACTCCGAACCGCCCCGCGCGTTGGATTTGGGAAGGTTTTTCAGGTGCGCAAGGTGCGTTGCCGGGGAAACCAGCAGAAGCAGGATACGTTCGACCATGGCAGAAGATGCTGGCATCGACACTCCGACCCTCGCTGTCGAGGCAGGGGTCCGTCGGCGCGATTTCATCAATATCGCTGCGGTCAGCGCGGCGGGTGTCGGCGGTCTCGCCACGCTCTACCCGCTGATCAGCCAGATGTCGGCATCGAAAGACGTGCTGGCGCTAAGCTCGACCGAAGTTGATATCAGCGCGATCGAGCCGGGTCAGGCAATCAAGTCGATCTTCCGCAAACAGCCGGTGTTCATCCGCAACCTGACCCCGGCGGAAATCGCCGAAGCGGACAAGGTTGACGTGGCGTCCCTGCGCGATCCGCAGACGCTGGCGGAACGCACGCAGGAAGGCCACGAAAACTGGCTGATCACGATGGGCGTTTGCACCCACCTCGGCTGCGTGCCGTCCGGTGTGGCCGACGGCGAAGTGAAGGGTGAGTATGGCGGCTATTTCTGCCCGTGCCACGGCTCGCACTATGATGTTGCCGCCCGCATCCGCAAAGGCCCCGCGCCGCTGAACCTGCAGGTTCCGGAATACACATTCCTGTCCGACACCGTCGTGAAGATCGGCTGAGGTAGACCATCATGAGCTTCCCCTGGGCAAACGAATACAAGCCGAGCCACCCGCTGATGCAGTGGATGGATGAAAAGCTGCCGCTTCCCCGCCTTGTCTACAATGCGGTCGGCAGTGGGTATGAGGTTCCGCGCAACCTCAACTACATGTATAACTTCGGCATCCTGGCCGGGCTGTGCCTGATGATCCAGATCATCAGCGGCGTGGTGCTGGCGATGCATTACGCGCCGAACACGCTGGTGGCGTTCGATTCGACCGAGCACATCATGCGCGACGTCAACTGGGGCTGGATGCTGCGCTATGGCCATGCCAACGGTGCCTCGGCCTTTTTCATCGTGATCTATGCGCACATTTTCCGCGGCTTCTATTACGGTTCGTACAAGGCACCGCGCGAAATGGTGTGGCTGCTGGGCGTCGTGATCTTCCTGCTGATGATGGCCACCGCCTTCCTTGGTTACGTGTTGCCGTGGGGCCAGATGAGCTTCTGGGGCGCACAGGTCATCACCGGCCTGTTCAGTGCGATCCCGCTGGTTGGCGATCCGCTGCGCGAATGGCTGCTGGGCGGATTTGCGCCGGACAACGCCGCGCTCAACCGCTTCTTCTCGCTGCACTTCCTGCTGCCGTTCGTGATCCTGGGCGTGGTGATCCTCCACATCTGGGCGCTGCACATCAACGGTTCGACCAACCCGACCGGCGTCGAAGTGAAGACCAAGAGCGATACCGTTTCGTTCCACCCGTATTACACGGCCAAGGATGGCTGGACGGTTGGTCTGTTCATGCTGATCTACAGCGCGTTCGTGTTCTTCATGCCGAACGCGCTGGGCCACCCGGACAACTACATTCCGGCCAACCCGATGCAGACTCCGGCGCACATCGTTCCGGAATGGTATTTCTGGCCGTTCTACGCGATCCTGCGCGCCTTCACGGTCGACTTCCTGATCGTTCCGGCGAAGCTGATGGGCGTGCTCGCCATGTTCAGCGCGATCCTGGTGTGGTTCTTCCTCCCCTGGCTCGACAAGTCGCCGGTCCGTTCGGCCAAGTTCCGCCCGCTTTACCGGAAGTTCTTCTGGGTGCTCGTGCTGGACGTCGCGGTCCTGGCTTACTGCGGCGGCGCTCCCGCCGAGGAGCCGTTCGTGATGATCAGCCAGATCGCCTCGTTGTACTACTTCCTCCACTTCTTTGTGATTGTGCCGATCGTTTCCTCGATCGAGCGGCCCGATCCGCTGCCCTTCTCGATCACGGAAAGCGTGCTCGGCCATGATGGGCAGTCGGCGCTCGGCGCCAAGGCCTGAACTCCAGCGAGGGACAAGAGAGACCCATGATCCGCATCTTCTCCATCCTCGTCGGCGCGTTCTTCTCGCTTGCGTTGCTGCTGGCCGTGTTGACCGGTGCCTACAGCTACGTGACGGAACCCCCGGCCAAGACCGTCGAAGCCACGTTCTATGAACACCCGGAAAAGCTGGCGCTGGCCAGTGACGGCGTGTTCGGCAAGTTCGATCGGCAACAGCTGCAGCGCGGCTTCCAGGTTTACAAGGAAGTCTGCGCCGCGTGTCACTCGTTGAAGCACGTTGCGTTCCGCGACCTTTCGGCGCTGGGCTACAACGAAGCCGAAGTGAAGGCGATCGCCGCCAGCTACACGGTCAACGCGCAGGACCCGCTGACCGGTGAGTTCAAGGATCGGCCGGGCATGGCTGCCGACAAGTTCCCGCCGGTGGTCTATGCCGGCAAGGGCGTTCCGCCAGATCTGTCGCTGATCACCAAATCGCGTCACGGCGGGGCGGCCTATATCCATTCGCTGTTGATCGGATATTCCGAACAGCCGGCTGAACTGATCAAGGCCTTCCCCGACGCCAAGACTCCGGATGGGCTGTATTACAACCGCTACTTCCCGACCCTGAACCTGTCGATGCCTGCTCCGATCACCAGCGAAGGCCAGGTGACTTACGGCGATGGCACCAAGGCGACGGTTGACCAGATGTCGGCGGACGTATCGGCGTTCCTCGTCTGGACTGCCGAACCGGAACTGGAAAAGCGCCGTCAGACCGGCCTGTGGTGGATGGGCTTCCTGCTCTTCACGACCGTGCTGGCCTACATGGCATACCGCAACATCTGGGCGGAAAAGAAGGGCCACTAAGGCCGTTCCCGCCCCGATGGTGGACCGATAAACGCCCCTTGCACCCCGGTGCAGGGGGCGTTTCTCATTTGTGCGAGAGCATCCTGATGACCCCTGCCGACCTTAAAGCGCTGATCCGCACGGTCCCCGACTTCCCCAAGCCGGGCATCCTGTTCCGTGACATCACCACGCTGATTGCCGATGGGGCTGGCTTCGCTGCAACCATCGACCTGCTGGCCGACCAAACGCTGGCCGCGAAAGCTGAGGCGATTGCCGGGATGGAGGCGCGCGGCTTCATCTTTGGCGCGGCGGTTGCCGCCAGTCTGGCCTTGCCGTTCCTGCCGGTCCGCAAGCCCGGCAAGCTGCCCGTGCCAGTGCTCTCGATCGACTATGCGCTGGAATACGGGACCGACACGCTGGAGGTCGATCCCAGCGCGATCCACACCGGACAGCGGGTCATCATCATCGACGATCTGATCGCCACCGGCGGGACCGCCACCGCTGCGGTCAGGTTGTTGCGCAGCGCCGGAGCGCAAGTCGATCAGGCGCTGTTCGCGATCGATCTGCCCGATCTGGGCGGGGCAGAGCGTCTGCGCGCCCTGGATGTCCGGGTCAGTGCCCTGATGGACTTCCCCGGCCACTGACCGGGGAAGTCATGGACAGTGTCACTCGCTGTCGGCGATCACGGTCTTGTAAATCCAGCCGCCCAGCGCTCCGCCGATCAGCGGGGCCAGCCAGAACACCCACAGCTGTTGCAGGGCAATCCCGCCCTCAACCAGCGCAGGACCCGTGCTGCGGGCCGGATTAACCGAGGTGTTGGTGACCGGGATCGAAATGAGGTGGATCAGCGTCAGCGCCAGACCGATGGCCACCGGCGCCATCCCGGCGGGCGCATTGGGGTGCGTCGCCCCCATGATAATGAACAGAAACAGGCCCGTCAGGATCACTTCGATCAGGAACCCGGCAATCAGGCTGTAACCGCCCGGTGAATGGCCTTCGACCCCGTTGCTGGCCAGTCCGGTTGCCGCCACGTCCCACCCGGCCTTGCCGCTGGCAATGAAGTAGAGTGTGAAAGCCGCGATGATCGCACCGACCACTTGCGCCAGAACATAAGGCAGGATGTCGCGGGCGGGGAAGCGTCCACCAGCCCAGAGCCCCAGCGTCACAGCGGGGTTGAAATGCCCGCCCGATACGTGCCCTACGGCATAGGCCATCGTGACAACTGACAGGCCAAAGGCCAGACTGACCCCCAGAAAGCCGATCCCCAGCCCCGGAAAACCGGCGGCGAGAACGGCGCTTCCGCACCCTCCGAACACCAGCCAGAACGTGCCGAAAGTCTCAGCGAGCAACCGATTGGTCTGATTCATCTTCCCCTCCGAACGTTGTCGTTGCAACGAATGGAAAGGCTGCGCCCGATTGAACCGGCGGTAAAGCCTGATTTTATTACAGGTCCGGGGGTGGGGCTGGGCTTGGGGTCATTCCCATTCGATCGTGCCGGGGGGCTTGGAGGTATAGTCATAGACCACCCGGTTGATGCCCTTCACCTCGTTGATGATGCGGGTGGCGCAGCGGCTGAGGAAGGCGGCGTCGAACGGATAGATGTCCGCCGTCATCCCGTCGGTGCTGGTCACGGCCCGCAGCGCGCAGACGTTATCGTAAGTCCGCCCGTCCCCCATCACGCCCACGGTCTTGACCGGCAGCAACACGGCGAAAGCCTGCCAGATTGCGTCATAAAGGCCCGCGTTGCGGATTTCTTCAAGGTAGATTGCATCGGCCTTGCGCAGCACATCGCAGCGTTCGCGCGTGACTTCGCCGGGGATGCGGATCGCCAGGCCCGGTCCGGGGAAGGGATGGCGGCCGACGAACACGTCGGGCAGGCCCAGTTCCCGGCCCAGCTCGCGCACTTCGTCCTTGAACAGTTCGCGCAAGGGTTCGACCAGCTGCATGTTCATCCGTTCGGGCAGGCCGCCGACGTTGTGGTGGCTCTTGATCGTGACCGACGGCCCACCGGTAAACGAGACGCTTTCGATCACGTCCGGATAGAGCGTGCCCTGTGCCAGGAATTCGGCGCCGCCGACCTGCTTGGCCTCGGCCTCGAACACGTCGATGAAGGTCTTGCCGATGAACTTGCGCTTGGCTTCGGGGTCGGTCACTCCGGCCAGCCCGCCCAGGAACAGCGCGGATACGTCCTTGTGGATCAACGGGATGTTGTAATGGCCGCGGAACAGGCTGACGACCTGATCGGCTTCACCCATGCGCATCAGGCCGTGATCGACGAACACGCAGGTCAGCTGATCGCCGATGGCTTCGTGGATCAGCACGGCGGCCACGGCCGAATCGACCCCGCCGGACAGGCCGCAGATCACCTTGCCATCACCCACTTGCGCACGGATTTCGGCGATCTTGGTCTTGCGGAACTCCGCCATCGTCCAGTCACCGGTCAGGCCGCAGACGTGGCGCACGAAGTTCTTGAGCAGCTTGCCGCCATCGGGGGTGTGGACCACTTCGGGGTGGAACTGCATCGCGTAGATGCGTTTTTCATCGTTGGCGATCACGGCGAACGGCGCGCCGGGGCTGGCGGCGACCGGGCGGAAACCGGGGGCCAGATGGGTGACCTTGTCGCCGTGGCTCATCCAGACCTGGTGCTTTTCGCCTGCGGCCCACAGACCGTCGAACAGGGCGCAACCATCTGAAACTTCGATGAAAGAACGGCCAAACTCACCCGCGTCACCTTGCAGCACTTCGCCGCCCAGCTGATGCATCAGCGCCTGCTGGCCGTAACAGATGCCCAGCATCGGCAGCCCTGAATCGAGGATTTCCTGCGGAATACGCGGCCCTTCGGCATCGAGCACCGAGGCGGGCGAGCCGGACAGGATGATCCCCTTCGGCTGCATCCGCGCGAACGCGGCGGCGGCCTGGGTAAAGGGGGCGATTTCGGAATAGACCCCCGCTTCGCGGACGCGGCGGGCGATCAGCTGGGTTACCTGGCTGCCGAAATCGACAATGAGGATGGAATCGGATGGCTGGATGGTCATGTCTGGCCGATAAAGACGCCGCCGCGCGGTGGCAAGGGCAGGCGCGGCGGTTTCCCGCACCAAGGCCTGCCCAAGCGGCACCAACGGGCCTCAACCCCTGCCACAACCACCGTCAAGCGGTCCCGAACAGCCTATTGGGCGATCGCGATCTCGCGCAGGTCTGTTTTCAGCAGCTTGCCAATGTGGCTGCGCGGCATTTCGGCAATGGCATGGAGCGCGGAGACGCGCTGCGTCTTGCCAAGGCGGCTGTTGGTGATGGCGCGGATATCCTCAAGGCTGTCGTCGCCGGTGCCGGGCTTCAGCACCACGAAGCCGACCGGAGTTTCACCCCACTGGTCAGAGGGGATGCCCACGACGGCGGCTTCGACCACGCGGTCGTCCTTGGCCAGTTCCGTTTCCAGGTCGATCGGGAAGATGTTGAACCCGCCAGAGATGATCACGTCCTTGGTCCGCCCGACCAGTTCGACGAACCCCTCTTCGTCCACCCGCCCGACATCACCCATCCGCTGCCAGGTGCTGCCGTCAGCCGGATCGGCCCAGTACCCTTCGCGGGTCATTTCGGGCTGGTTCTTGTAGCCGAGCATCATCGTGGGCGATTTGCCGACCAGTTCGCCTGCGACGCCGGGGGCAACTTCGTGGCCGTCTTCGTCCAGCACTTTCAGGAAGTGGCCGGGGGCGGGCTTGCCCACGGTGTGCAGCTTGTCGGGGTGTTCGTGGATCGGGAAGATACACGCCACCCCGCCTTCGGTCATGCCATAGATCTCGATCAGTCCGCCGGGCATCCGCGCCAGCACTTCTGCCTTGAGATCGGCGGGGAACGGGGCGGAGGTGCAATACTTCATCCGCATGGAAGACAGGTCGTACGCGTCGAAGCGTTCGAACTGCATCAGGCGGCGGTATTGCACCGGCACCAGCATGGTGTGGGTGATCCGTTCATCCTGCGCGCGGTTCAGCCAGCCTTCGGTATCGAACTTGCCCATCAGTGATACGTATCCGCCCGAATAGAGCGTCGGCAGGAATACGGCCATGGTGGTGTTGGAATAGAGCGGGGTGGAGGTGAGCGTGCGGCTGTCTTGCCCGTAATTCAGCGCCGCGCGGAACGTCATCTGCCGCCAGCGCATGCCGTGGCTGTGCACGATCCCCTTGGGAACCCCGGTCGTGCCAGAGGAGTAGATGATGTTGAGCGGGTCTTGCTCGGCTGGCTCGAACGGCGCGGCCTTGGTGCCAGCGGGGGCCATGAAGTTGTCCAGATCCTCGTCCAGCACGATCTGGTGGGCGACCGGCAGCTTGAAATCGCCCAGTTCGGTCAGCTTGGCGCGGTCGATGAACAAATGGATCGCACCCGAATCGCTCACCATGCCGGCCAGCTGGTCGGGGCTGGCGCTGGTGGTCAGCGGCGCGGCGCAGCCACCCGCGCGGATCGCGGCGAGGTAGAGCAGCGCATAGTTGACCGTGGTCGTGCCCAGGATGGCGACGGCTTGTCCGCGCTCCAGCCCGTCCGCCTGCAGGCGGGCGGCAATCCGTTCCACGCGGTCCGCTGTTTCGCGCCACGACAGCCGGGTGCTGCCGTCGAACAGGGCATCGGCATCGCCGCGGTATTCACCCCAGGCGGCGATCAGGCCGGGGAAGGAGCCGAATTCGGCATCAAGTTGGGCGGCGGGGTTGCTGGTCATTGCGCGGCTGGCCTCTTCAGGATTGTTATTTGCCTTGTCATGGCGCGGCTTGGCCGGTGCCTGCAACGATGAATTGCAGATCAGAACCCTTTCCCGACGATTACGGCGGTGGTTGCAAAATATGCAACAAGTGTGACGGCCTTTGCACTGGCAATCTCTACCATAATACTTATGTTGCAAGTGCGAACAACGCTTCGCTACACCAACCAAGGAGGCACACGATGCGCAATCTTATCGTCGCAGTGCTGCCGTTCATCGCTGCTGCTGGTTTCAGCGGCCTGATGTTTTCCGCCACGCTCGCCTGAGCGTCGGAGTAGCAGCACTCCCAAACAGCAAAGGCCGCCGCGCCCCAACCGGCGCGGCGGCCTTTGCCCGTTATGGTGCCGGCCAGGCTATTTGCTCGACAGAACCTTGACCAGATCGAACAGGTAATCGCGCCCGGCATAGAGCGACTTCACCCCGATCCGTTCATTCAGGCCATGCGCGCCATTGCCGTCGGGATCGCCCCACGCACCGGGCACGCCGTAAGTCGGGATGCCGACGGCAGCGAGATAAAGCGCATCGGTTGCGCCCGTTGCCATGTTCGGAATCACCGGCACGCCGGGGAAGTGCTTGGCGACCAGCTGTTCCATCGGCCCGATGATCGCCGGGTCCATCGGCGGCGCCTTGGCAATCGGCTTGCCCTTCACGCGCTGTTCGACCGTGACCTTCGGATTGCCGATCTCGCGCTCCAGCGCGGCCTGGGTTTCTTCCGCCGTGCGGCCGGGGAACATCCTGCAATTGACGTTGGCGGTCACCGTCTGCGGCAGCGCGTTCAGCGCATGGCCGCCATCGACCAGCGTGGCGACGCAGGTGGTGCGCAGCATCGAATGGAGCATCTTGTCCTTGTTCACGATGGCTTCGGCGGCGCTGTCGGCCGGGTTGGCAACCAGCGCCTGCATCGCCGCGCCCGTTTCACCGCCGCGCTGCGCCCCGGCCTTGGTGAAGAACGCGCGGGTGGTGTCGTTGAATTCCACCGGGAAGCGATAGTCGCGGATTTTCGCGATGGCATCGGCCATCACATAGATCGCGTTATCAGGCACTGGCTGGCTGGAATGGCCGCCGGGGTTGGTCGTGGTCAGGGTAAAGTCCTGATAGGCCTTTTCGCCGATCTGGATGGTCTGGACCAGCAGCTTGCCCTTGCCGTCGGACCGTCCGCCGCCACCTTCGTTCAGCGCAAACGCCGCGTCGATCAGGTCGCGCTGGTTGTTGGCCAGCCATTCCGCGCCGTTGAACGCGCCGCTGGTTTCCTCACCGCAGGTCAGCGCCATCTTGATCGTGCGCTTGGGCTTGTAGCCAGACTTGGCAAAGCGGACGAGCGTATCGGTCCAGATCGCGGCCTGTGATTTGTCGTCCGCCGCCCCGCGTGCATAGAAATAGCCGTTCTCCTCGATCAGGGTGAACGGATCGCGGGTCCAGTCGGCCCGGTTGGCCTCGACCACGTCGATATGCGCCAGCAGCAGCATCGGCTTCAGCTTCTTCGACGTGCCGGGATAGGTCGCCACCAGGCTGCCTTCCTTGGGATGATCGCTGGTGAACAGCACTTTCAGCTGGTCATCGCGCATCCCCGCCGCTTTCAGGCGGGCCGCCATGCGTTCTGCCGCCAGCGTGCAGTTGCCCGCCGACAGGGTCGTGTTGGTTTCCACCAGTTCCTTGTAAAGCCCGCGGAATTCGGCCTGATCGGGGCGGATCGGCGGATCGGCGGATTGCGCCTGCGCGGCGCCTCCCAATACGGTGGCACCCAGCAGTGCGGCGGCAAGCAATCTCATGAAATTCCCCTCGGTTGTGACAGCCAGATCATTGCCCGGCATAAGCCTTGATCAGGTCGAACAGAAAATCGCGGCCAACATAAAGCGAGCGCGCCTCAATCCGCTCGTTCAGGCCGTGAACGCCGTTGCCATCTGGATCACCCCAGGCACCGGGAACCCCGTAAGTCGGGATTCCGACAGCGCCGAGGAACGTGGCGTCGGTGTAGCCATTGGCCATCGCCGGCACGAGCGGAACGCCCGGGAAGTAACGGGCCACCAGCTTGCGGGCCGGTTCCATCACGCGCGGGTCAAGCGGCGGCGCGGGCGGTGTCGGGCGCAGCGGCGGCAGCGCGGTGATGGCTACGTCCGGATCGCCGATGATGCGCCCCAGTTCGGCCCGGATCGCTTCGACCGAGTGTCCGGGAAAGATCCGGCAGTTGACGTAAGCGCCGGCCCGCTGCGCCAGTGCGTTGCGGGCATGGCCGCCGTCCAGCATGGTCGCCACGCAGGTTGTGCGCAGGTTCGAATGCAGGAACGGGTCGGCGTTGACGATCGCCGCTGCGGACTTGTCCGCAGGATTGGCGGCCAGCGCCACCATCGCTGTCCCGATCGCATCCTTGCGGCCTGCGCCTGCCTCGCGGAAATAGGTTTGCGTCGTGTCGGTAAACTCGATCGGAAACTCATGGGCTTCCAGCTTCGCAAGCGCGCGGGTCAGCTGGTAGATGGCGTTGTCGGGCCGGGGGACCGAACTGTGCCCGCCCGGATTGCGCGTTTCCAACCGGTAATTGGCAAACGTTTTTTCGCCGACCTGTATCACCTGCTCGACGACCTTGCCCTTGCCGTCCGATGATCCGCCGCCGCCTTCGTTGAGTGCGAATTCGGCGTCGATCAGGGCGCGGCGGTTGGCCGCCAGCCATTCAACCCCGTTGAAAGCGCCATTGGTTTCCTCGCCGCAGGTGAGTGCGATCTTGACGGTGCGTTTCGGTTTGTAGCCGGTTTGCTGAAAGCGGATCAGCGTATCGACCAGCGTGGCTGCCATCGCCTTGTTGTCCGACACCCCGCGCCCATACAGATAGCCATCCTCTTCGATCAGGCTGAACGGATCGCGGGTCCAGTCCTCGCGCCTGGCCTCGACCACATCGATATGCGCGATTGCCAGAATCGGTTTCAGCACTTTCGACGTGCCGGGGTAAACGGCCACCAGCCCGCCTTCGCGGGGATTTTCGGGTGTAGCAAACAGGGTAATCCGGTCATCCGGCATACCCGCCGCCCTGAGCCGCGCGGCCATGCGCTCGGCCGCCAGCGTGCAGCTGCCGGTTGACAGCGTGGTATTGGTTTCCACCAGTTCCTTGAACAGCGCGCGGTATTCGACCTGATCGGGACGGAGCGTGGCGCCTTGTGCAGCGGCGGTTCCGGCCAGCAGGGTTCCGGTTATCAGGGTTCCGGCCAGCAGGGCAGAGAGGGTCATGCGCATCGGGCTACCTCTGGGTCAGGGACTGAAGGGTCGCGCTTGTTTGAGCAGCTTTAGCGCGCCGATGGAAGAGGGTCGCGAATCGCCACCCAATAACCCATCGTCGGCGCGGCCTTGTCCCACAGGCGGGGACGCCAATAGCGCGCATTCCAGGCCATCAGGCGGGACAGCCAGGCGTCTGCCAGCACGAATGCGCGGTTGTCCCACACCTGGCGCAGCCCCAGCCGCCGGGCGACCTGCTGCAAGCCCGGAAAGCCTGCGAGCGATCTGGCGCGGATGGTGAACCCGGCCTCAGTCAGCATCCGGTCCATCAGCGCGCGGGGAATGCCGCGTTCGTGCGCGGTCAGGCCGGGCCGGGGGGCGCGGAAATCGCCCAGCGAGACAATCGGTTCGCGCAGGATCAGCGGTGCGCCGGGGGTCAGCACGCGCGCCAGTTCGGCCAGCACTTCGGACACGTTGGGGATGTGGTGCAACACGCCGAAACTGCACGCCAGATCGCACGCGCCGTCCGGCAGGTCGAGCTTTCCGCGCATGGTCGGCATCCGGTATTCGGCCGGGGCTTCCGCGATCGTTTCGCGCCAGAACCCGCGCCCCGGCTCGACCGCGATGAAGCGGTCAACTTGTCCCGCAAACACGCCGTATTCCCCCCCGTCCGCCGCACCCAGTGCCAGCGCGGCGGCATAGCGGCGCAGCGGCAGGTGCCGCAGTGCATGGTAGCGGTGGACCGCGCCGGTGGGGTTTTCGCGCGCGCCACCGGTCAGTTCGAAGTAGCCCTGCTCCTCGCTGGCGAACCAGGCGGCCAGCCCGGCGTCGTCCAGCCCTTCGCCATAGAGCGCATGGCCGGTCAGCTGGTCCGGGGTGGGAGCGGGCAGGGCGGAATCGCGGTGCATGACGGCGGTCGTATCGCAATCGGGCGAAAATGCCCAACCTTGGGGAAAAATACACGGCTGCGGGGCGGTTTGACTTGGGATTTGGGGGGGCATTGCCTATAGCCTTGCCATGTCTGAACCACGCGAAAACATCCCGAACACCAATTCCTATGGCGCGGATTCGATCAAGGTCCTCAAGGGCCTTGATGCCGTGCGCAAGCGCCCCGGCATGTACATCGGCGATACCGACGATGGGTCAGGCCTGCACCACATGGTGTTCGAAGTGTCGGACAACGCGATTGACGAGGCGCTGGCCGGGCACTGCGATCTGGTGCTGATCGAGATCAACCCCGATGGCTCTGTCTCGGTCGAGGATAACGGGCGCGGCATCCCCACCGGCATCCACAGCGAAGAGGGCGTGTCCGCCGCCGAAGTGATCATGACCCAGCTCCACGCGGGCGGGAAGTTTGAAAACACCAGCGAAGACAACGCCTACAAGGTGTCGGGCGGCCTGCACGGGGTGGGCGTTTCGGTGGTCAACGCGCTGTCGGAATGGCTGGAACTGACGATCTGGCGCGACGGTGAAGAACACTGGATGAAGTTTGCCCACGGCGATGCGGTGGCTCCGCTGATCGTCCGCGGCCCCGCGCCCGACAACGGCAAGGGCGTGCCGAAAAAGGGCACCCGCGTGACGTTCCTCGCTTCGGAGGAAACATTCAAGAACGTCACCGTCTATGACTTCGACAAGCTTGAGCATCGCTACCGCGAGCTCGCCTTCCTCAACTCCGGCGTGCGCATCCTGCTGCGCGACTTGCGCGGAGAGGAAGCGAAGGAGCATGATCTGTTTTACGAAGGCGGGATTGCCGCGTTCGTGCGCTATCTGGATCGCAACAAGGTGGCGCTGCTGCCCGATCCGATCGCGATTTCGTCCGAGCGTGACGGGATCGGCATCGACGTCGCGCTGGAATGGAACGATTCGTATTACGAAAACGTCCTGTGCTTCACCAACAACATCCCGCAGCGCGATGGCGGCACGCATCTGGCCGCGTTCCGCGCCGCGCTGACCCGCACGCTCAACAACTATGCCGAAAAGACCGGCCTTCTGAAGAAGGAAAAGGTCAGCCTGACCGGCGATGACATGCGCGAAGGGCTGACCGCGATTGTCTCGGTCAAGCTGCCCGATCCGAAGTTCTCCAGCCAGACCAAGGACAAGCTGGTCTCGTCCGAAGTGCGCCAGCCGCTGGAAAGCCTGATGGCTGACCGGCTGAGCGACTGGCTGGAAGAAAACCCCGCCCATGCCAAGCAGGTCGTCGGCAAGATCATCGACGCCGCCGCCGCCCGCGAAGCCGCCCGGCGCGCGCGTGAACTCACCCGCCGCAAGGGCGCGATGGACATTGCCAGCCTGCCCGGCAAGCTGGCGGATTGCCAGGAACGCGATCCCAGCAAGTGTGAACTGTTCCTGGTCGAAGGGGATTCGGCTGGCGGCAGTGCCAAGCAGGGGCGTGACCGCCACTATCAGGCGATCCTGCCCTTGAAGGGCAAGATACTGAACGTGGAGCGCGCCCGGTTTGACCGGATCATTTCATCGAAGGAAGTCGGTACGCTGATCCAGGCGATGGGCACCGGGATCCGCGATGAATTCAACCTCGCAAAGCTGCGCTATCACAAGATCGTGATCATGACCGACGCCGACGTCGACGGCGCGCATATCCGCACGCTGCTGCTGACGTTCTTCCACCGCCAGATGCCGGAAATCATCCGGGGCGGACATTTGTTCATCGCCCAGCCGCCGCTCTACAAGGTCAACAAGGGCCGCAGCGAAGTCTATCTGAAGGACAACGCCGCGCTCGATCGCTATCTGGTCGAAGCTGGCCTCGCTGGCCGCGTGCTGGAAACCGCCGGCGGCGCGCGCGGTGGCAAGGAACTGGAAGCGCTGGTCGAACACGCGATGCGGATGCGCAGCCTGATGGGCTTCGTGCCCAGCCGCTATGACCCCGCGATTATCGAGGCGCTGGCGATGGCCGGGGTGCTCCATCCCGATATCGACCGCGCGGGCCGCGAAGCCGCGCTGGCGAAAGTGGCGATCTGGCTCGACGCCGGGGACCGCGATGCCCGCTGGACTGCCGAACTGACCGAAGACGGCGCGGTGATGGTCAAGCGGCTGTGGCGCGGCGTGACCGATGCCTATCCGATCGACGCGGCCTTCCTGGTCAGCCCGGAAGCGCGCAAGCTGGCGCGTCTCGCCGCCGAAAACGTCGACGTTTATGCCAGCCCGGTGCGGCTGGTGCGCGCCACCGCGGCGGTGGAGGAAGCGCCTGAGCCGGACGCAGAAGCCACCGACGATGAGCCCCCCGCCGCCCGTCCGGTGGCAGCCAAGGACCAGATCACCCGTCCGTCCGAACTGCTCGACGCGGTGCTGGCCGGTGGCCGCAAGGGCCTCGCCATCGCCCGCTACAAGGGGCTGGGTGAAATGAACGCGGAGCAGCTCTGGGAAACCACGCTCGACCCCGAACACCGCGCGCTGCTGCAGGTGAAGGTCGAAGATGCTGACGTTACGGATGAAATCTTCACCCGCCTGATGGGCGACGTTGTCGAACCCCGCCGCGAATTCATCCAGGAAAACGCGCTGAACGTGGCCAACCTCGACGTTTGAGAGAGTGGAATATTCGTCGCGGTGGTTGGATTGGAACTTTCTTGAAATGCTTCAACTGAGCCATGATGAAATTCGAAATCGCGTTTACGATCGAGCTGCTTGGGTGCTGCAGCAATCTTGGGAAGAAGGCTGGCGACATTCGCGATTATTGGATGAGCCCTTGATTCCGAATCACATTATCTTGGCGGGTCATTCTGTCGCGGGTGCAGAGTATCGTGAGCATGTGGTGCCGTTGGCACTAATTCGCGACCATTGCGAAAAAATGTTCGCTTGTGGTGCTGAGTTGAGGGCCGTGTCGATGTTGCTGAGGCGGCACCTGAGGGTCGTCATGATTTCCAAGGCTGAGCGCTACAGGATCGACTTCGAACTTGGCTTGAAAGTTCGCATGCCAGATGGCTGGAGCTTCGAAGATGACGGCGCTGACCCGTTTGCAAGATTGAAGGCGGCTGGGGTCGAGTGGGAGGCCATCCGACACGAGTGCCTCTAAGGTTGAGGGATTATTGCGATTCCCGCCGCTGCTGAGTCTCGTGTCTGACGAACTCCTTATCCAGCGCATTGGGGCGCGGTCGAGAGGTTCTAGCAAATACCACACTTGCCGACAGCAGCCCTCATTGTTATGCCTCATAACAACAAGGGAGAGCTGTCATGGAATTTTCGCGCCTCAACCCGCTGACCGGTGAAGTTGCCTCGTCCGCTCCGGCGATGAAGGCCGCTGATATTCCTGCCATCGCCGCCCGCGCCGCCGCTGCATTTCCGGCCTGGGCCGCGCAAGGGCCAAATGCCCGCCGCGCGGTGCTGATGAAGGCGGCTGCCGCGCTTGAGGCGCGGGCCGATGCCTTTGTCGCGGCGATGATGGGGGAAATCGGCGCGACCAAGGGGTGGGCGTTGTTCAACCTGGGTCTGGCCGCCGGGATGGTGCGCGAAGCCGCCGCGCTGACCACGCAGATCACCGGCGAAGTGATACCCTCCGACAAGCCGGGCTGTCTGGCCATGGCGCTGAAAGAGCCGGTCGGCGTGATTCTGGGGATTGCGCCGTGGAACGCGCCGATCATCCTGGGCGTGCGCGCCATCGCGGTGCCGCTGGCCTGCGGCAACAGCGTGATCCTGAAAGCCAGCGAATCCTGCCCGCGCACCCATGAACTGATCATCGAGGCCTTTGCCGAGGCGGGCTTCCCCGAAGGCGTGGTCAACGTCGTCACCAACGCGCCGGAAGATGCTGCCGAAGTGGTCGGCGCGCTGATCGATGCGCCGCAGGTGAAGCGGATCAACTTTACCGGCAGCACCGGGGTTGGCCGGATCATTGCGAAGCGCGCGGCTGAACACCTCAAGCCGTGCCTGCTGGAACTGGGCGGCAAGGCCCCGCTGATCGTGCTTGAAGACGCCGATCTGGACGAAGCGGTGAAGGCCGCCGCGTTTGGCGCGTTCATGAATCAGGGCCAGATCTGCATGAGCACCGAGCGGATCATCGTGGTCGAAGCCGTGGCGGATGAATTCGCCAAGCGTTTCGCCGCCAAGGCCGCCAGCATGGCCACCGGCGATCCGCGCGAAGGCACGACCCCGCTGGGCGCGGTGGTCGATCAGAAAACCGTCACTCACGTCAACGCGCTGATCGCGGACGCCGCGGCCAAGGGCGCGCAGGTCATCGCGGGCGGCCCGGCCGACAGCGTGCTGATGCCCGCCACCGTGGTCGATGGCGTGACGGCGGCGATGAACCTCTACCGCGATGAAAGCTTCGGCCCGGTCGTCGCCATGATCCGCGCGCGCGATGCGGCCCACGCGGTCGAACTGGCGAACGACACCCAGTATGGCCTCTCCGCCGCCGTGTTCACGCGCGACATTGCCAAGGGGCTGACCATCGCCAAGCAGATCCAGTCCGGCATTTGCCACGTCAACGGTCCGACCGTGCATGACGAGGCCCAGATGCCGTTCGGCGGGGTTGGCGCATCAGGCTATGGCCGGTTCGGCGGCAAGCAGGGGATCGACAGCTTCACCGAAACCCGGTGGATCACGGTCGAAACCCAGCCCGGCCACTTCCCGATCTGAGCGAAAGGCGCCGCCCATGAAACACCTGCTCACCGCCGCCGCTCTGGCCCTCGCCACCCTTGCCGGGGCAGCGCAGGCAGAAGCGCCGCAAGGGGCGGCGGCACCCGCCCCGACGCTGACTTATGTCTTCTCAATCCGCGCCGATCTCGACCCTCCGATCGAAGTTGGCACGGTCGACGGCGGACGGCGGCGCTTCATCGGCATTCGCGGCGGCGAAGTCTATGGCCCGCGCCTGCAAGGCACGGTCATGGCGGGCGGCGGCGATTGGCAGACGATCATGCCCGAAGGCCTGACCAAGGTGGAGGCGCGCTATTTCCTGAAAGCCGCCGATGGCACCGTGATCGAAGTCACCAACCCCGGTGTGCGCGTTGCCTCGGTCGAAGTGGTGGAGAAGCTGGCGCGTGGCGAGGTGGTCGACCCCTCGCTCTACTATTTCCGCACCACGCCCAACTTCAAGGTTAACGGCGGCGCGCTCGACTGGATGCAGCGCCACGCCTTCGTCGCGCGCGGCATTCGCAAGCCGGATTCGGTGGTGATCGATTATTACGTGGTGAATTGAGGGGAATCCTCTCCTGCACCCGTCACCCCGGACTTGATCCGGGGTCCCGCTGCACCTGTCAGCGCAGCGCCGGACCAAGGAAGCTGGACCCCGGATCAAGTCCGGGGTGACGAAGATTTCGTCGAATCGTCCGGCGCATCAAGGCGAGCCAGCGCCGTGAAGACTGTCCGACATAGGCGCGTGGGTAATTCCAGATGGCCCGCTTTTTCCATCTCTGCCTTCAAAGCGGCCTTTCCGGACACGACTCCATTGCAGTCATTGACGCTGTCATCCAAAAAACGGAAATGACCGACGAAAATACATCCGACCGTTACTTGGCTCCCGGCACGATAGTAAGCCTAAGAAATCCAACCGATGGTGAGCACGAACATGGTGTGGTCGTCCACTGTTGGGGTGACGATGAGATCGACGCCTTTGACTGCTACGTTGCGTTCTTTGGTGCTGAGATGCCTATCCGCAAACCGCGCGAGAAACCCTATGTCCTTCGCTACGCGGCGAGTTCGCTGCGGGTCATGGAACCTTCACCGCATGCCCTGATGCTGCGCGATACCGTGGTAGAAATGAAGGAACATCTTGACGGGCTAACTTGTGAGACGGACTTCGACCGAGGCTATGCAATGGCTTACGACTTCGCGACGAAAACGCTCAAGCAGCAATGCGATACTTTTGGTCTGCGCGAAGATTTGGGTTGGATGGAGCCTGATTTGGCAAAGTGGCTGCGCGATGTCTAACGTCCGCAATCCCCGACATTGCTGTCATTCAGGCAACATTTGGCACATCCCGACAGCTGACATTCGTCGAGCGTGGTAGTTGTCTACGCGAACGGAGAGGGGGCGTGCGCGGGCTAAACCGCCTGCCCCGCCGCCCAGCCGCTGGCCCAGGCCCACTGGAAGTTGTAGCCGCCCAGCCAGCCGGTGACGTCCACGGCCTCGCCAATGGCGTAGAGCCCCGGCACTTTGCTAGCCATCATCGTGCGCGATGAGAGGTCGGCGGTGGAGATGCCGCCTGCGGTGACTTCCGCCTTGGCGAAGCCTTCGGTGCCGTTGGGCGTGAATTGCCAGTCGGCCAGTTTTGCTTCAAACCCGCGCAGCGCCTTGTCGGTCAGGCCCGCCAGTTCGCCGCCGATCCCGGCGCGGTCCAGCAGGGCGGCTTTCAGCCGGTCGGGCAGGGGCAGGGCGTTGTGCAGCGCCAGCTTGGGGCGGGTGCGCTTGACCTCGGTCAGCCAGCCTTGCGCGGCGTCGGGCAGGAAGTTCACGCCGATGGCGGTGCGGTGCTGCCAGTAGGACGAGATTTGCAGCATCGCCGGGCCGCTCAGCCCCCGGTGCGTGAACAGCGCGGCTTCGCGGAAGCGGACCTTGTTCCAGCGCACCACGACTTCTGCGGACACGCCAGAGAGTTCGCGGAACAGCGCCTCGTCCGCGCCCAGCGTGAACGGCACCAGCGCGGGGCGCGGCTGGACGACGGACAGACCGAACTGGCGCGCGAGTTCATAGGCAAACCCGGTTGCGCCGAGTTTTGGGATGGCCGGGCCGCCGGTCGCCAGCACCAGCGCGGGGGCGGTATAGTCCCGCCCGCCCGCGCTCACCCGGAACTGCCCGTCGGCGTGCGTTACGGCGCTGACCGACTGGCCCAGCGCAATCGTCACCCCGCCCGCGCGGCATTCCTCGACCAGCAGGGCCACGATCTGGCGCGCGGAGCCATCGCAGAACAGCTGGCCCAGCGTCTTTTCGTGCCAGGCAATGCCGTGGCGTTCGACCAGTTCCAGAAAATCCTGCGGGGTGTAGCGGCCCAGCGCGGACTTGGCGAAGTGCGGGTTGGCCGAGAGGTAACGCTCCGGCGCGGTGCCCAGATTGGTGAAATTGCAGCGCCCGCCGCCGGAAATCAGGATCTTCTTGCCCGGCTCGTCAGCGTGATCGAGCAGCAGCACCCGCTTGCCGCGCTGGCCTGCGGTCGCCGCCGCCATCATCCCGGCCGCGCCCGCGCCCAGCACGATTGCATCGAATTGGGGGGCGCTCATTGCGCCATGATGCTCTGCGCGACCGCTTCGCCCACCTTGATGCCGTCAATCGCGGCGGAAAGGATGCCGCCCGCATAGCCCGCGCCTTCGCCCGCCGGGAACAGCCGCGCGACGTTAAGGCTTTGGAAATCCTTGCCGCGCGTGATGCGGATGGGGGATGACGTGCGGGTTTCGACGCCGGTCATCACCACGTCTGGGTGGTCATAGCGGGCGATCTGGCGGCCGAAGATCGGCAGCGCCTCACGCATCGCTTCCACCGCGAAATCGGGCAGGCAGGCGGCCAGATCGGTGGGCGTCACGCCGGGCTTGTAGCTGGGGGTGACGCTGCCGAGCGCGGTCGAGGGGCGACCGGCGAGGAAATCTTCCACCCGCTGGCCCGGCGCGAAATAGTTGCCGCCGCCCGCCTGATAGGCCAGCGATTCCCATTTGCGCTGAAACGCGATCCCCGCCAGCGGCCCGTCCGGGTAATCGCGCGCCGGGTCGATCCCCACGACGAAGCCCGAATTGGCGTTGAATTCGGCGCGGGAATACTGGCTCATCCCGTTGGTGACGACGCGGCCTTCCTCGCTCGTCGCGGCGACCACGCGCCCGCCGGGGCACATGCAAAAGCTGTAAACGGTGCGCTCGTTCAAACAGTGATGGACCAGACTGTAAGCCGCCGCGCCCAGCACCGGATGCCCGGCGCATTTGCCGAACCGGGCCTCGTCCACCCAGCTTTGCGGGTGTTCGATCCGCACGCCGATCGAGAACGGCTTGGCCTCGATATGCACGCCGCGCGCGTGGAGCATTTCGAACGTGGAGCGCGCCGAATGGCCGACTGCCATCACGACATGATCGGTTTCCAGAAAGCTGCCATCGGCCAGTTGCAGCCCGCGCAACTGCTGGCGGCCATCGGGCAGCCGGTCCAGTACCAGATCGTCGACGCGGGTTTCCCAGCGGTATTCACCGCCCAGTTCCTCGATGGTGGCGCGCATGCTTTCCACCATCGTCACCAGCCGGAACGTGCCGATGTGCGGGTGCGCTTCGTACAGGATGTCGTCCGGCGCGCCCGCCTTGACGAATTCCTCCAGCACCTTGCGGCCCAGAAAGCGCGGGTCCTTGACCCGGCAATAGAGCTTGCCGTCGGAAAACGTGCCCGCGCCGCCTTCGCCGAACTGGACGTTGGATTCGGGGTTCAGTTCCGACCGCCGCCACAGCCCCCAGGTATCTTTTGTGCGCTGGCGCACGACCTTGCCGCGGTCGACGATGATCGGGCGGAACCCCATCTGCGCCAGCACCAGCCCCGCGAACAGCCCGCACGGCCCCGCGCCGATTACCACCGGGCGCTGGCCCGACCAGCCTTCGGGCGCATGGACCGGCGGGTGCCAGACCATGTCCGGGGTTGGGCGCACGTCCTTGTCATTGGGGAAACGGGCCAGCACGGCGGCTTCGTCGGCCAGATCGAGGTCGAAGGTATAGACCAGCAGGATCGCGCTCTTGCGGCGGGCGTCGTTGCCGCGCTTGAACATGGTATAGCCGCGCAGGTCATTGCCCTCGATGCCCAGCCGCGCGCAGATCGCGGGCGCAATCGCTTCGGGGGGATGGTCGAGCGGCAGGGACAGTCCGGACAGGCGCAGCATCCGCGCCCCTTACCGGGAAACCACCTTTGCGCCAACTGGCCTAATCGGCGCAGGCCGGGCAGCTTTCGCCGGGGACGTAGAGCGCCGAGGCCTGATCTTCGGCGCTGACCGGCTGGTTGCAGGCGTGGCACAGCGCATAGCTGCCGGGGGCAAGGCCGTGGCCGACCGTGACGCGTTCATCGAACACGAAGCATTCGCCCTGCCACAGGCTGTCCTCAGCCGGCATGGTTTCGAGGTATTTGAGGATGCCGCCAGCCAGGTGGAACACGCTGTCGATGCCTTCCGCTTTCAGGAACGCGGTCGATTTTTCGCAGCGGATGCCGCCGGTGCAGAACATCGCGACCTTGGGGGGCGTGCCGCTGCCCAGCAGGAGTTCGCGGTTGGCGCGGAACCAGTCCGGAAATTCGCGGAAACTGCGCGTGCCGGGATCAATGGCGTTGGTGAAAGTCCCGGCGGCGACTTCATAGGCGTTGCGGGTGTCGATCACGATGGTGCCGGGATCGGCAATCAGCGCGTTCCAGTCGTGCGGGGCAACATACGTGCCGACGCTGGCGAGCGGGTCGATTCCGTCCACCCCCAGCGTCACGATTTCCCGCTTCAGCCGGACTTTCATTCGCTGGAACGGCATCGCGGGGGCGGCGGAGAACTTGACCTCCAGCGCGGCGCAGCCCGGCAGCGCGCGGATGTGGTCGAGCACGGCGGCGAGGCCGGTTTCGGTCCCGGCGATGGTGCCGTTGATCCCTTCGCCTGCCAGCAACAACGTCCCTTTGATGCCCGCCGCCTCGCACACCGCCAGCAGGGGCGCGCGCAGGTCCGCCGGACCCGCAAAGGGGGTGAACTGGTACAGCGCGGCGACGCGGACGGGATCAGGCGCGGAAGGGTCAGTCTGGGACATGCGCGCGCTATTGCGCCGGTCGGGCCTCTCGCGCAAGGGCCGCCGTCAGGCCGGTTCCTCCCGCGCGGGGAGGCGCACCGGCAGGATCAGCAGGGCACCGATCAGCAGCGCACCGGCACCGATCGCCTGCCAGATCGCGTAACTGCCGGTCGCATCGTGCAGCAGGCCGACGCCGATGATGCCCACCGCGTTGCCGATCCAGCCGATCCCGACCAGCGCGCCATAGACCGTGCCGTACTTCGAAACCTCGAACCGGCGGCTGACGAAATAGGCGAAAATGTCGAGTTCCGCGCCTTGTTGCAGCCCGATCATCGCGGCCGCGAACAGCGCCGCCGGGGCAAAGCCCGTGGTCAACAGCAGGACGATGAAGCCCGTGCCCGGAACCAGCGTCAGCAGGAAGGCGACCCGGCGCGGATCGAACCGGTCGAGCAGCCAGCCGCCGCCAAGCCGTCCGGCAAACTGCCCGGCGGCATAGACCGACAGCGCCAGTGCGGCGGTGCCCGCGCCGATCCCTTCTTCCTGGATCATTGGCGACATCTGGCTGACCGCTCCGGCAGTCGCCATCGACATCACGACATTGGACATGGTCATGAACCAGAAATCGCGCACCTTCATGAACGACCAGTCGGGCGGCGGGGACTTGCCCCCGATGCCGCTGCCGCTGCGCCCGGAATTGCGCGGCAGCAGCAGCGCGACCGACGGGATGCCGATACAGACCGAAATCGCGGCCAGCGCGATGAACCCGCCGCGCCAGCTATAGGCGTCCAGCACTTGTTGCAGGATCGGCGGCATGAACATCGTGGTGATCGCCGCGCCGATCGCAACCAGCCCCAGCGCCTTGCCGCGGTGGATCCGGAAATGCGCGCTGATCGGCCGGGTAATCGCGACGGCAGTGCTGCCGACGCTGAAGAACCCGATCAGCGCGATTGCGATGGCCATGTGCCAGATGCTGCTGCCCAGCAACGACGTCATCACCTGAATGGTGGCGACGATCAGCGTGCAGGTGAAATAGACCGGGCGAAAGCCATAGATGTCGGTCATCCGCCCGATCACTGGCGATCCCAGTGCGGCGGTGATGATCAGCGCCTGGACGATGCCCAGTTGCCCGCGCGAAACGTTCAGTTCATCGGCCAGCGGCAACAGGAACAGGCTGAACGTGAAGAACAGCAGCGCGACGCCGGTGGCGGACGCCATCGCGCAGCCCAGCACGATCCGCCAGCCTTCGCGCCACTCGCCGGTGAAGGCGGGGATCATTCGGGCCATCCGCTCAACCGGTCAAAGCGCGGGTATACGTGGCCATATCAAAGTAATCGCGCCACACCGCGATCTTGCCGTCGCGCAATTCGAACACGCCGCAGCACGGCAGGTCGACCTGCTTGCCGTTCGCGACAGTGCGGTCGATCCGTTCCGCGATCACCACATCCCCGGCGGCGGCCAGGTTCAGCACTTCCCATTCGGTGCTGCTCCACCCGCCCGCGAATGCACCGATGAACTGGCGCAGCGCGGCATGGCCCTGCACCGGTTCGATCGGCATGTTGTGATAGATCCCGTCCTCGGTGAAATAGCCGACCAGCTCCTCCACATCGAGGCGTGACCACGCGGCGATGAATGCGCGCACCACGGCGGTGTTGTCAGTCATGGTCAGTCCTCCAGCGTAAAGGTGATCTCGGCATGATCGCGCAGGCGCTGGACCAGTGCCTCACCCAGCAGCGCGCCGGGGGTGGCAATGCCGCCTTCGGCGGTGCAGGCCAGCAGCGCGATTCCGGTTTCCGCGATCATCCGGCTGGTCGAGCCATAGCCCGGATCATACCGACCTTTCACGCCGTACCGGATCGTGCGGCCATCGGGGTATTCGCCCAGGAACAGCACGTCATAATGGCCGGTGTCGCGCTCTTCCTTGGTCGGGCCTTCGCCGGGCTTGGGATCGTTCGGGTTGCCGATCATCGGGGTGGCGGCGACGTGCTTGGCAATCGCCTCGCCTTGATCACCAGGGCCGGTCAACAGCATTTCGTCATAGACGAAGTCCGCGCCGTACGGATGTCCCAGCAGGAAGTTGGTGCGGTGGACGTTCTTGGTGTTGATCACGGCCATGATGAACGGTGCGCACCAGCTGCCCACGGCTTCGTCAAATTCCGGCGCATCGCCCCGCGGCTGGGCGGGGCCTTCGAAGCCGGGGGTCAGGCCGAACGGGCTGACCATGTAGGGAACCAGGCTGGGGTCCTTGCCCAGCGCGGCCAGCGTCGCGGTCAGGCTGGCGGCGGTGCCGCCGGAAAAGCCGCCCTGCATCGCCCGCACCCGGCCTTTGACGCGCGGGGCCGGGGCACCGAACCGCGCCTTGGCCTCCTGTTGCAGCATCAACACGCCCAGATCGAACGGGATCGAATCGAACCCGGATGAGAACGCGATGCGCGCGCCCGATGCCTTGGCGGCGTCGTGATACTTGTCGGCCATCTGGCGCATCCACACCGGCTCACCGCAGAGGTCGGCATAGTCCGTCCCCGCCGCCACACAGGCCGCCAGCAGCGGCTCGCCGTAAAGCTGGTAGGGGCCAACGGTGGTGACGACCACGCGGGTCTGTTCAACCAGCGCCTTCATGCTGGCCGGATCATCCGAATCGGCGACGATCAGCGGAGTGTCGGCCGGCGCGCCGATCAGGTCACGCACTTCGGCCAGCTTGGCCGCGCTGCGCCCGGCCATCGCCCATTTCGGGCCGTTCCCTTGGTAGTGATGGGCCAAATACTCGGCCACCAGACGCCCGGTATAGCCGGTTGCGCCATAGACCACGATATCGAACGGACGGTCCGCCTTGTTCATTGCAAATGCTCTCCACTGTCCCGAATCCGCAGGTCCGGGTTGGCCGCAGAACGCCACAGATCGGTGGCGATGTCGAACTGATTATGGGTGACGCTACGGCAGCCTTTGGTCCGGGGTGCTGCGCTCCACTCTGGTCGCAATCACTTCGTCACGGTAAAGTCTAAACCGTCATGCTGAACTTGTTTCAGCATCCATTTCTCGGCCCGCACTGTCCGTGCAGGAGGAGAGATGGATGCTGAAACAAGTTCAGGGTGACGAGTGCTTGAGTCTGGGAACGAACCTGTGCCTCAGAACTTGTACTGGCGGCTGGCGAGGTCGAACATGATTTCCTCGCTGCCCCCGCCAATCGCCATCACGCGGACTTCGCGGTAGATCCGCTCGATCCGGCTGCCCCGGACAAAGCTGGCCCCGCCCAGAATCTGGCAGGCTTCGCGCGCGCAGAATTCCATGGTCTGGGTCGCCTGCACTTTCAGCAGCGCGAAATCGCCGGGGAAGGCCTTGTCGTTGAGCACGGACCACGCGCACTGATCGATCCACGCCTGCGTCGCGCTGATCCGGCGGACCATGTCGGCCAGCTTGTGGCGGATCACCTGGTTGCGGATCAGCGGCTGGCCGAATGTCTCGCGGTGCCGCGCCCAGTCCAGCGCGTCTTCGAAACAGATGCGGGCAAAGGCGTTGGCCTGCTGGCTCATCCCCAGCCGCTCACCGTTGAAATTGCGCATGATCCCGGCGAACCCGCCGTTTTCCGGGCCGATCAGGTTGTCGGCGGGCACTTCGACATCGTCGAAGTGGATCGTTGCGGTGTCGCTGGAATGCCAGCCCATCTTGGCCAGCGCGGTGCGCGATACGCCGGGGCGGTCGGTTTCCACCAGCAGCAGCGAAATGCCGCCAATGCCGGGGCCGCCGGTGCGCACCGCCAGCGTGATGTAATCGGCCCGCACGCCCGATGTGATCAGCGTCTTCGCGCCGTTGACGATGTAGGCCGCGCCTTTGCGCTCCGCGCGCGTTTTCAGGTTGGCAACGTCCGATCCGCCGCCGGGTTCGGTGATCCCCAGCGCGATGATCTTTTCGCCCGCCAGCACGTCCGGCGCGATTCGGCGCTGCAACTCCGCGCTGCCCATCGCCAGGATTGGTGGCAGTCCGATACCGTGAGTCATCAGCGAAGCGCAGATCCCGCCTGCGCCGGGCCGGGCCAGTTCCTCGGTCTGGACGAGGCTGTGGAACAGGTCGAACGCGGTGCCGGTGCCGCCGAATTCCTCCGGATAATTCAGCCCCAGCACGCCCGCCGCCGCAGCTTTTTTGTGCAGCTCGCGCGGCAATTGCCCGGCGGCTTCCCATTCATCGACGTGCGGGGTGATCTCGCGCGTCACGAAGGCGCGGACCGTGTCGCACACCGCCTCGTGGCTGTCGTCATAGTAGGGGGAGCGGGCGCGCCACTGGTCGAACATCGGGGCGGTCATCGGCGCGGCTCCTGATCAAAGGCGGGGCAGGGTGACCCCGCGCTGGCGCATATACTTGCCCGAACGGTCGCCATAGCTGACTTCGCACGGCTCGTTCCCTTGCAGGAACAGGAACTGGCACGCGCCCTCGTTGGCATAGATTTTCGCGGGCAGGGGCGTGGTGTTGGAAAATTCCAGCGTCACGTGGCCCTCCCATTCCGGCTCCAGCGGGGTGACGTTCACGATGATCCCGCAGCGGGCATAAGTGCTCTTGCCCAGGCAGATCACCAGCACGTCGCGCGGGATGCGGAAATATTCCACCGTGCGGGCCAGCGCAAAGCTGTTGGGCGGGATGATGCAGCAGTCCGTCTTCATGTCGACGAAGCTGTTGTCGGAAAAGTTCTTGGGATCGACCACCGCCGAATGGACGTTGGTGAACACCTTGAATTCGTCCGCGACGCGCGCGTCGTAGCCATAGGATGACAGGCCATAGCTGATGCAGCCATCGGCCTGTTGCCGCTCAACGAACGGTTCGATCATGCCCGAATGGCGGGCTTCGTTGCGGATCCAACGGTCACTGAGAATCGACATGAGCGTGTGATGCCGCCGCGCGCGCGCTTCGACAAGACGGGTCAGCAACCTTTTCCCCCTCCCGCTTGCGGAAAGGGAGCTCAGACCTTGTGATACTCCCGGTACCACCGCACGAATTCGGGCACGCCCGTTTCGATGCTGGTCGTCGGTGCATAGCCCAGATCGCCGCTGATCGCGCTGATATCGGCATAAGTCTTGTGGACGTCGCCGGGCTGCATCGGCAGGAATTCGATCTCGGCCTTCTTTCGGCAGGCATCTTCCAGCAGGCCGACCACTTTCATCAGGTGTTCGCTGCGGCTGTTGCCGATGTTGTAAAGCCGGTGCGGCTTGACGCTGCCCCCGGCCTTTTCAAGCCCGTCGTCGGGCGGCGGGTTATCGAGGCAGGCGACGACCCCGGCGATGATATCGTCGATATAGGTGAAGTCGCGGTACATATCGCCGTGGTTGAACACCGGGATCGGCTGGCCGGTCAGGATGCGGTTGGTGAAGTTCCACAACATCATGTCCGGACGGCCCCACGGCCCATAGACGGTGAAGAACCGCAGCCCGGTTTGCGGCAGGCGGAACAGGTGGGCATAGGTTTCGCTCATCAATTCGTCGGCGCGCTTGGTCGCGGCATAGAGCGAGACGGGGTGATCGACCCGGTCCTCCACTGCGAACGGCAGCTTGGTGTTGCCGCCATAGACCGAGGATGAGCTGGCATAGACCAGATGTTCCACTTCGCGGTGCCGGGCCAGTTCCATCAGGTTGACGTGACCGACCAGATTGGACTGCACGTAAGCGTGCGGATTCTCGATCGAATAGCGCACCCCGGCCTGCGCCCCCAGATGCACGATCCGGTCAATCTGCGCGCCATCAACGGCGGCGTTCAGCGCCGCCAGGTCTGAAAAATCGAGCGCGTGGAAGGTGAAGCGGTTGCCCCCCGCGGCGGTCAGCGCCGCCACCCGGTCACGCTTCAGCGACACCTGATAATAGTCGTTGAGGTTATCGACCCCGATCACGATATCGCCGCGCGCCAGCAGCCGCTGGATCAGGTGATAGCCGATGAACCCGGCCGCGCCGGTAACCAGAACATGCATTGCCTTGCTTTCCCTCACGGCTTGACGGACCGCCATTAGCTGTGCCGTCTTATGTCATGGTTAACTCTCAGGCGTTAGGGCGATTTCCCATGACCCAACCGCACAAGATTCTGCCCCACAAGATCCTGGTCGTGTTCGGCACCCGCCCCGAAGCGATCAAGCTGTTCCCCGTCATCGCCGCGCTTACGGCCGATCCGCGCTTTACCCCGGTGGTCTGCGTTTCGGCGCAGCATCGGGGCATGCTCGATCAGGTGCTGGAGATTGCCGGGATCGTGCCCGACCACGATCTGGACCTGATGAAACCCGACCAGACGCTGGACGGCCTGACCGCCGCCTTGCTGACCGGCCTCGGCGGGGTGATGGATGCGGTGCAGCCCGCCCGCGTGATCGTGCAGGGCGATACCGCCACCGCCATGGCGGGCGCGCTCGCCGCGTATTACCGCAAGCTGCCGGTTGATCATGTCGAAGCCGGGCTGCGGTCCGGCAACATCTATCAGCCCTGGCCGGAAGAAGTGAACCGCAAGATCATCGGCACGATGGCCAGCCTGCACTTCGCGCCGACCGAAACCGCCGCCAATGCGCTGAAGCGTGAAGCCGTCGATCCCGCCCGCGTCCACGTGACCGGCAACACCGTGATCGATGCGCTGCACTGGGTGACAGCGCGGATCGCTGCTGATCCGTCGCTGGCGAGCGGCCTTGGCGAGCTGGAAACGCGGTTTGCGGGCAAGCGGATCATCGGCGTGACCAGCCACCGGCGCGAAAACTTCGGTGGCGGGCTGGAGGCGATTGCCGAGGCGGTGCGCCAGATTGCCGCGCGGCCCGATGTGGCGATCATCTTTCCGGTTCACCCCAACCCCAACGTCCGCAAGGTGATGGACCACGCGCTGGCCGGGCTGGACAACGTCGCGCTGATCGAACCGCTGGACTATCCGCACTTCGCCCGCCTGCTCTCGCTCGCGGAAATCATGCTGACCGACAGCGGCGGCGTGCAGGAAGAAGCGCCCGCGCTGGGCAAGCCGGTGCTGGTGATGCGCGAAACCACCGAACGTCCCGAAGGGGTGGAGGCGGGCACCGCCAAACTGGTGGGCACTGAAACCGCTCGTATCGTTACCGAAATTTTCACCTTGCTCGACGATAAGGCCGTCTACGAAGCCATGGCGCGCGCTCACAACCCGTTCGGGGATGGGCACTCCGCGCGCCGTATCGTGGAGCTGCTCGCGCATGAAATCGGATCTGAAGCCTGACGTCTGTGTTGTAGGCCTGGGCTATATCGGCCTGCCCACCGCCGCCATTGTCGCCCGCGCCGGGTGCAAGGTCCGCGGGATCGACGTGTCGCAGCACGTGGTCGACACGATCAACCGGGGCGAGATCCATATCGAGGAAGTGGACCTCGACGGGCTGGTGCAGGGCGTGGTCGCGCGCGGAATGCTTTCCGCGTCGACTGAAATCGCCACTGCCGATGTGTTCATCATCGCCGTGCCGACCCCGTTCGATGCCAACCACGCGCCCGACATTTCCTATGTCCTCGCCGCCGGTGAGGCCGTTGCGAAGGTGCTGAAGGCCGGGGACACGGTGATCCTCGAATCGACGTCGCCCGTGGGCACGACCGAACAGTTGCGCGATCTGATCGCCGCGCGCCGCCCGGACCTGAAGTGCCCCGGCCTGACGGCGGAAACGCCCGACGTCTCGATCGCCTATTGTCCGGAACGCGTGCTGCCGGGCAAGATCCTGGAGGAACTGACCAACAACGATCGCTCGATCGGCGGGATCACCCCGCGCTGTGCGCGCAAGGCGCTGGCGTTCTACAAGCGGTTCGTGCGCGGGACCTGCATCACCACCGATGCCCGCAGCGCGGAAATGACCAAGCTGGTCGAAAACGCCTATCGCGACGTCAACATCGCCTTCGCCAACGAGCTGTCGATGGTGGCGGACACGATGGGGCTGGACGTGTGGGAAGTCATCCGCCTCGCCAACCGCCACCCGCGCGTCAACATCCTGACCCCCGGTCCGGGCGTGGGCGGGCACTGCATCGCGGTCGATCCGTGGTTCATCGTCCACGGCGCGCCCGAGCAGACCCCGCTGATCCGCACCGCGCGCGGCGTCAACGACGGCAAGATCCACCACGTGATCGCCCAGGCCGAAGCCTTGATCGAAGCCAATCCGCAGGCCCGCGTCGCGTGTCTGGGGCTGGCGTTCAAGGCCAATATCGATGACTTCCGCGAAAGCCCGGCGCGGCTGGTGGCGGTTACGCTGGCGCGCAAGTTCGGTGACCGGGTTGCGGTGGTCGAACCCTATGCCGCCGAACTGCCGAAGGAATTCGCCGGAACCACCGCGCAGCTGATCGACATCGACACTGCGCTGGAAACGTCGGACATCCTGATCGTGCTGGTCGATCACGACGCGTTCAAGGCCGTGCCGCTGGCCGAGCGCGCGCACAAGCTGGTCTATGACACGCGCGGCATCTGGCTGGATCAGCCCAGGCCCGCGCAGCACACCGCTGCCGAGCCGCTCAAGCTGGTTGGCTGAAGCAGCGGGATTGCGCCGCAACCGGGGGGCTGTCATGGTCCGGCCATGAAGCCCGCCCGCCTGCTGTTCGCCCTTTGCCCCGCCGCCGTCCTGACGGCCTGCGCCACGACGCCGCCCGCGCCTGCGCCGCAGGATGCGTTCTGGCAGGCGCTGTCGAGCCACTGCGGCAAGGCGTTTGCCGGGCGGATGGTCACCGACGAAACGCCCGATGCCGATATGCGCGGCGCAGCCATGACGATGCACGTGCGCGAATGCTCCGCCAGCCGGATCGCGGTGCCTTTCCATGTCCAGCGCGCCGATGGCAGCTGGGATCGCAGCCGGACCTGGCTGATCACGCGCACCCCGTCTGGTCTGCGCCTGAAGCACGATCACCGCCATGAAGACGGCAAGCCCGATGCGATGACGCTCTATGGCGGGGATACCGCCGCGCCCGGCAGCGCCGCTGTGCAGGAATTCCCGGTCGATGCGGAAAGCGTGGCGCTGTTCCGGGCCGAAGGGCGGACCGTGTCCGTCACCAACGTCTGGCGGGTGGAAGTCACGCCAGCCGGTTCAGCGCAGGCCCGCTTTGCCTATCAACTGCTGCGCCAGCCGCCCAACGCGCGCAATTTCCGGGTGGAATTTGACCTGACCCGCCCGATCCCCGCGCCGCCTGCGCCGTGGGGGCATGACTGAGGCGGGGGGCGCTTCAACCCTCAGGGAAACGGTCAAACCGCGCGAGCGTATCGAGCTGGTCAATCCACGGCAGCCGGTCGGCCAGCTGGATTTGCGCCTGCGGCGTTTCCTGCGCCGCTGTATCGAGCGTGGCGGACTGGATTTCGGTAATCCCCGGCAGTATTTCGGCATTGGTATAGAACAAGCCGGTGCCGCACGCCGGGCAGAACTGCCGCCGGGCGCCGTTCTTGCCCGCATACGTGGTCGGCGCGCCCTGCGTCACGCGGACCTGATCCGCGTCAAAGGCGATCCACCCCACCATCGGTGCCCCGGCCGAGGCGCGGCAATCGGCGCAGTGGCACACCGCGTGATGGTGCGGCTCACCCGTTGCTTCATACCGCACGCCGCCGCACTGGCATCCACCGGATCGTGTCATGATTATCCTCCCGCGTTTGATTCGTGGCTGAAACATACCATGAACATTGCCCGCTTACAAAGCGCCTGACAAAGCAATTGCCAGCGCAGCGCAACCCCGGCACATTCGGCCACGGGCGCGCGCCCTGTTGTAATGGGAATGCCTTGATGGGAGCGATCATCCTGAAATACCGCCTGAAGCCCGGCGTCACGCGTGCGGACTTCGAACACTGGGTCAAAACCGTGGACCAGCCCGCGATGCGCGGCCTGACCCGGGTGCAGGCGTTCAATACTTACCGCGTCACCGGGCTGCTGATGGGCGAGGGATCGCCATCCGCCGACTATGTCGAAGTGTTCGAGGTTGACGATATCGCCGGGTTCACCGGGGAGGACATGGCGGGTGAGGTGGTGCAGACGATCATGGGCCAGTTCATGGGCTTTGCCGACGCGCCCGAATTCCTCCTCGCGGAAAGGATCTGACGGCCATGACTGCCCTGCGCCTGTTCCTGATCATCGGCTGGACCGTGCTGCTGGCCTATACCGCCTTCACCATCGGGAAAGAGGGTATCAACCTGTTCCCCGCATTCTTCGGGGCGATGGCATCGGGCAGCTGGCAGGGGCAGTTCAACCTCGATTTCATGCTGATGCTGATGCTGTCCGGGCTGTGGACCGGATGGCGCAATGGCTGGAGCGCAGCGGGCAGCGGATTGGCCGTGCTGGCCTTTTTCGGCGGGGCGGGGTTCCTGATGGTCTACCTGCTGATCCTGCTCCACCGCGAGCAGGGTGACCTCAGGCGCGTGCTGCTGGGCGTGCGCGCCTGAGGGCGGGCCCTTACAGACCCTGGGTGATGAACACCCGGTAATCGGCCCCCTGAAAGCGGTGCTTGCGCGCATCCTGATAGGCAGGCGAGTTGTACCACGCACGGGCGTCTTCCACGGTCGGAAACTCGATGATCACCGCGCCTGCCGCTTCCGGCCCCTCCAGCGTCTCGATCGCACCATAAAACGCCAACGGCTTGAGCGGATGCCCGGCCCCGGCCGCACGGGCCTTGCCGGCATACTCCGCCATCGCAGCGGCATCATGTTCGCGTTCCTTGGTGAAGACGATGTAGGCGGCCATGCGGGATTTCCTCTCGGTTGTTGGTTTCGGGCCAACATGACGCGGAGGAAGGGGTGGGCGCAAGGGGAAGTTGGGGTGGAGTGGGTCTCGGCTTATCGGCTTGCAGTCCGACCGAAAGTTCGGGATGGCGTGCCTGACTAGCGGTCGTCGGCAAGAATTTTATGAAATGCTGTTTGGATACTTTCCATGTCGCCTTCGATGTCTTCCACGTTCTCTTCTTGCATCATGGCACCCGCATTTCGAAGGATCGTATCGACATCGAGTTTGCGTCCATTCGCCAAATGCAACAGATCGCAGATGAGGTCGGTGATAGCATCTTGAGCCGTATCAACGCGCGTTTGCGACACGAAAACATTGAGTGCGTCCAACGCCAAGTTTGCACGGTCTGCGTTCGTGACTTCGATCATTCAGGGTTCCTCCGGGATCAATCCTCGACGTAAAGTTCGGGTTTGATGCCAAAAACTACAATCGGGCATCCTCCGCCGGATCCACCTCGTAAACGAGGAAGCAGCTTATTCATGTGTGTTGTTGACGCGCCATAGCTGCTGCCTTTTTGCAGGGCATTAAAAATGGCCTGTAGGCCAGAACAGCGGGTAATAATAACACCAACGTCAATGACTTGTAGATCAAACAGCAGGCGAAAATTGTTCAGATCCCTGTCGTAGAAGGGATCTTTATTGTTCCATTCCACTTCGAGCGCCACGCGTCCTTTAAAGCAATCGACGCTGTGAGTTGGCGAATCGCGCTGTTCCCCATCGATCAGGATGGCGGTTGCAAATTGCTTTTCCACCCACCCCGCATCCTTGAGGGGGCGTTCAAGCCGTTCAACGATTGCTGAGCGATTGCCGCCAGCAGCTAATATCTCACTACGCTGCAAGCGAAACGCTCGCAGCGCTGTCTGGATTTCGCTCCACTCGGTTGGGCAGGCTGTCGATAAAACGCCGACCGCATTGCGCCACTCATGGACTTCGTAGAGCGCAACAATGTCGGTGGGCACAAGGTGGTCGGTTACCATTCCTTATTCTGCCGCCACGGCCATCGCGCTGTTATAGCCATAAGTGGACCAGTCAGGCGCATAGCCTTCATCGGCTTGATTACCCCATACGGTCCAACCTTTACGCTTCCCGCGGCTAAAAAGTTCGATCCGTGGACCCCAGCTGCAATCCTCGATGATCTTGTACTGTTCATCAGGTTTGCGACTATGTTCCCGCTTGCGTGACTGAATCATATTAACTTGGCTGCGCCCTGGGTCGAGCGTCCGCGCGTTCTTGCCGCGAACGCCAAACAAAAGAATCTCCGTCACGTTACGAAAATAGAAGCCAACCCCGCGCCCGTCAGATCCACCATCTTTGCGGATTTTATGCCAGACGATGTTGGAAATGTAGCGAAATCCCCAATCTTCCATCACCTTAAGGCCCTCCGGCAACAAGGCGTTCGGAACCCATAGATAGAGATGGGCGGGATCGGCTGCGATATCGCCGACAGGCAGCGCGCAAATCTCATCCAACGTCATCGTGCCATACCGGTTCAGGCGCTTGTGCTCAGGCGCGACTTTTCCGGTGCGGTTCTGGAATTGCCAAGGCGGATCCGCCAAAATCGTGCCGAACTTCTTGCCTTTGGCTGCGGCAAGAAGATCGGCATGGGCTTCAGGAAGATCATCGGTTTGGAACATAACGAGATCTTCTTCTACAAGTCAGAGGTTGTCAAGGCACAGGCGGAAAACTTGCTCTGTTCTGGCGGCAACTACTCCGCCGCAACCCCGGTGCCGCCAAACATATCCGGCTCACTCCCATCCTCGCCCGCTTCGTTTGCGGGTTCGCTGGTGCGGGCTTTGCGGCGTTGGTCGAAGTTGGACCAGACGTCCTGCCAGTTGCCCTTGGTCGCGCCCTTGGAATATTCGGTCGCGCGGGTTTCGAAGAAGTTGGCGTGTTCGACGCCGTTGAGCAGCGGGGCGAGCCAGGGCAGCGGGTGATCCTCGATCATGTAGATCGCGGGCAGGCCCAGCTGGCTCAGCCGCCAGTCGGCGATGTAGCGGATGTAGCGCTTGATTTCCTTGGCGCTCATCCCCGGCACCGGGCCTTGTTCGAACGCCAGGTCGATGAACGCATCTTCCAGCCGCACGGTCTTCTGGCAGCAGTCGATGATGTCTTCCTTGACCGCCTTGGTCAGGCACTGGCGTTCCGCCACGAAGGTGTGGAACAGCTTGGTGATGCCTTCGCAGTGCAGGCTTTCATCGCGGACTGACCAGGTGACGATCTGGCCCATGCCCTTCATCTTGTTGAAGCGCGGGAAGTTCATCAGCATGGCGAAGCTGGCGAACAGTTGCAGCCCTTCGGTAAAGCCGCCGAACATCGCCAGCGTGCGGGCGATATCCTGATCGTTGTCGACGCCGAACTGCTGGAGGTAATCGTGCTTGGCGCGCATTTCCTCGTACTCAAGGAACATGCCGTATTCGCTTTCGGGCATGCCGATGGTGTCGAGCAGGTGCGAATAGGCAGCGATGTGGATCGTTTCCATGTTGGAGAACGCGGCCAGCATCATCTTCACTTCGGTCGGCTTGAACACGCGGCCATACTTTTCGTGGTAGCAATCCTGCACTTCCACGTCGGCCTGGGTGAAGAAGCGGAAGATCTGGGTGAGCAGGTTGCGCTCATGCTCTGAAATCTTCTGCGCCCAGTCGCGGCAGTCCTCGCCCAGCGGTACTTCTTCCGGCATCCAGTGGACCTGCTGCTGGCGCTTCCAGAAGTCATAGGCCCACGGATATTCGAACGGCTTGTAGGTCTTGCGGGCTTCGAGAAGGGACATGCGCTGGCTCCTGCGGCAGACGGATCAGGCCGGCACGGCGCCTGCGCACAGGGCGCAGGCAACCGGCGGGCGATTGTAGTTGAACCGGAGGGCATGGCCAGTGAAAATCACCGCCAGAACCAGCCGGGCTTAAGGTTGCGTTCCTTGCGGTTGCGCCACATCGAAATGTAGAGCCACAGCCCGGAAAAGCTGAAAAAGATCATCGAAAAGCCCGCCAGCGTGGCAATCACCACACCGACCGGCCCAAAACTTTCCCCCGAATGGAGGTGGTGCAGCGTGCCGATCCAGGCGCGCGGATCACCGTCCTTGAGCTTGGGCCGGCAAGAATAGTCCGGCGGGCAGACGAACGCGGGCTTGCCATCCGCCTGGGCTGCGGGCGCGGTCTGGGGCTGGGTCGCATCGAGATAGACCGGGACGACCTGGCTGAGCGCGCCGGTGATCGCGATCCAGAGCAGGACCACGCCGAACGCCACGGATAACCAGCGGTGCCATTTGCGCATTACATTGAACTCCTTACAGGGGGCAGAGGCTGCCACCCGAAGGCCAATGCATTGCACTTCGCAAGCCGCATTTGGTCATTAATTGTAACAAGTGTTACAAACATCACGGACGCTCCGGCCCGGCTGCCATCACTGGCAGGCCAGGCATTCCTCATAATCGGTCTGGGCGGCCAGTTCCATCACCGGTGCAGTGACGGTGTTGTCCGCCTCCACCCCGCCGGCGAACCCGGCGCGCTGGACTGACTTCGAACGCAGGTAATAGAGGCTCTTGATGCCCTTTTCCCACGCCTGGAAGTGCAGCTGCATCAGGTCCCACTTTTCCACGTCGGCGGGGATGTAGAGGTTCAGCGACTGCGCCTGATCGATATAGGGTGTGCGGTCTGCCGCGAATTCGAGCAGCCAGCGCTGGTCGATCTCGAAGCTGGTCTTGAACACGGCCTTTTCGTCAGGGCTGAGGAAATCGAGG
This sequence comes from Novosphingobium sp., assembly GCF_030699305.1. Taxonomy (GTDB): domain Bacteria; phylum Pseudomonadota; class Alphaproteobacteria; order Sphingomonadales; family Sphingomonadaceae; genus Novosphingobium. Next base: position 33,907 of record NZ_JAUYNB010000010.1, on the reverse strand, counting down.
TGCTGGACCGAACCGCCGTGTTCCAGAATCGTGTTCCAGACGTTGGTGGAATCCTTGGACTTCGATTGCAGCAGCTTTTCAAGGTACGGGTTCTTGACCACGAAGCTGCCCGACAGGGTCTTGTGGGTGTAGATGTTGGCCGGGATCGGTTCGATACAGGCGCTGGTGCCGCCGCAGATGATCGAAATCGACGCGGTCGGCGCGATGGCCATCTTGCAGGAAAAGCGCTGCATCACGCCCATGTCGGCGGCATCCGGGCAGGCCCCGCGTTCTTCCGCCAGCAGCATCGAGGCTTCGTCCGCGCGGGAGGCGATGTGGCGGAACATTTTCAGGTTCAGCGCCTTGGCCATTGCGGTTTCAAAGCCGATGTTCTTGAGCTGCAGGAACGAATGGAAGCCCATCACCCCCATGCCGACGCTGCGTTCGCGCATCGCCGAATACTTGGCGCGGGCCATTTCGTCCGGCGCGCGGTCGATATAGTCCTGCAGAACGTTGTCGAGGAAGCGCAGCACGTCTTCGATGAAGTGCTTGTCGCCGTTCCACTCATCCCAGGTTTCCAGGTTGAGCGAGGACAGGCAGCACACCGCGGTGCGGTCATTGCCCAGATGGTCGCGGCCCGTCGGCAGGGTGATCTCCGAGCAGAGGTTCGAGGTCGAAACCTTCAGCCCCAGATCGCGGTGATGCTTGGGCATCATGCGGTTCACCGTGTCGGAGAACACGATGTAGGGCTCACCCGTGGCGAGGCGGTTTTCGACCAGCTTCTGGAACAGCGCGCGGGCATCGACCGTGGCGCGGACGCTGCCGTCCTTGGGGCTGCGCAGCTTGAATTCGGCGCCGTCACGCACGGCTTCCATGAATTCGTCGGTCAGCAGCACGCCGTGGTGCAGGTTCAGCGCCTTGCGGTTGAAATCGCCCGACGGCTTGCGGATTTCAAGGAACTCCTCGATCTCCGGGTGCGAAACGTCCAGATAACACGCCGCCGAGCCGCGCCGCAGCGACCCTTGCGAAATCGCCAGCGTCAGGCTGTCCATCACGCGCACGAACGGGATGATCCCGCTGGTCTTGCCGTTCAGGCCAACCGGCTCGCCGATCCCGCGCACGTTGCCCCAATAGGTGCCGATCCCGCCGCCACGGCTGGCCAGCCAGACGTTTTCGTTCCAGGTGTTGACGATCCCTTCCAGGCTGTCATCGACCGAGTTGAGATAGCAGCTGATCGGCAGGCCCCGGCCCGTGCCGCCGTTCGACAGCACCGGCGTGGCCGGCATGAACCACAGCTTCGAGATGTAGTCGTAGATCCGCTGAGCGTGGTCCTGATCGTCCGAATAGGCATCGGCCACGCGGGCGAACAGGTCCTGATACTTCTCGCCGGGCAGCAGATAGCGGTCGTCCAGCGTGTCCTTGCCGAAATCGGTCAGCAGCGCATCGCGGGCGTCGTCGGTGACAATGGTGAAGCGGCGGGCGTTGATCGCCTTGGAATCCTCTTTCGGCGCAGCAGCGGCCTTGGCCACGGTGCTCATCGCCCCGGCCAGCGCATCTGCGCCCAGTTGTTCCACCAGATTGGGCTGTTCCACCAGAATTGCCGAACCCGCGTCGGTCTTGTCAGTCATGCTTACTGCCGGGCCAGTGCCCGCCTCCTTCATCTGTGCCGGGGCCAGGTCGTCCGTCGTCGTGTCCGCGATTGCTGTTTCGACTTCGGCCATCGTCGGCTCTGCTCCGTTCCTGAAATCCACCTGACGCCCCCAATATTCTCAAATGCCTCACGCGGACGCAATGTTCCGCATACGTTCGATTCGGCGGGCAAGCGTGCATCCTACCAGACAGCAGGATGGGAACGAGCGAAACTTATCCCCATTCCATCCCCAACCCGACGCCCGCAAGGGGTTGCCACAACCTGGAATCGCGCTTGGCCGCGCGTCTGGCGCGGAATGCGTTGAATCTAGGTCTAGAGGTTCCCCCGCATGTCGAACCACTATCCATAGTGCCCGAACCGGAGTCGGGCGCAAGTGGGTAAATGTCCCGTTAACAATCCGGGACCCTGTCAAACCGGCTTGCGGCGCGTTGTGCCGCGCAGCGACGCGCGGGGTTTCCGGGCTTCGCGCAGCGCGCAAGAGTCAAAGTGAACCGGCGAAAATAATTATTGGCGGGGGCAGCCGGTTGAGCGTGTTGCCGCGGATCGAATCAGGCGCGGCAATCTTGTTGCACAAACCGGGCCGGTCCGCGCAATCCGCTGACCCGCCCTTCTTGGTCTTGCACGCGGGCGGGATCGGCTCCACACTCGTACCCTGACAACTGGAGGATGACGGCCATGTTCAATCTTATCGGCGCGCTGATCAGCGGGCTTGTCGTCGGTGCGCTGGCGCGGTTCTTCTATCCCGGCGACGTCGAAATGGGCTGGGGCATGACACTGCTGCTGGGGATCGGCGGCTCACTTCTCGCCGGGTTCGCCACCACGCGCGGGAGCGAAGGGTTCAACCGGGCTGGCTGCCTGGCATCGGTGGTCGGCGCGGTCCTGCTGATCTTCATCGGCCGGATGCTCGGCTGGCATTTCTGACGCCAGAGACTCGGCCCGCCAATCCAGCGGAAAAACCCCGTTCGCTCGACACGAACGGGGCAGATTAAAACGGGCGGCGCCGCTAACCCGCGTGCGCCGCAATCGCGCCCGCGATCTCGTCGACCAGCTCCAGCGGCAGGTCGTGGCCCATGCCGGGGATTTCGTGCAGCTTTGCGCCGGGGATGGCCCGGGCCGTGTCGCGCCCGCCTTCGACCGGGACCAGCGGATCGTCGGTGCCGTGAATCACCAGCGTCGGCGCGGTGACCTGCCTCAGCCGCTTGCGCCGGTCGCCGTCATCCATGATCGCGGCGATCTGGCGGGCGGGGCCTTCGGGATAGAAGCTGCGCGCGAAATCGCGGGTGATCCGTTCGCGCAACCGCTCTTCCGGGGTGGGATAGGCCGGGCTGCCGATTGCGCGGGCGACGCGGATCCCGATCGGGATGACCTGATCCAGCGTGGCATTGGCGGGCGCGCGGTCCAGCAGCGCGTTCATCGCCTCAGGCCGGGGGCGGGGCAGGCGCGGATTGCCCGTGGTCGAGAAGATCGAGGTCAGCGTGCGCACCCGCTGCGGGTGATGGATCGCCAGCAGCTGCGCGATCATGCCGCCCATCGATCCGCCGACGATGTGCGCCCGGTCGATCCCCAGCGCGTCCAGCAGTCCGGCTGAATCGTTGGCCATGTCGGTCAGGCGGTAGGGCAGCCGCGCCCGCAGTCCGAACAGCCGCATCAGCGCGACCCGGCGGAAATTGGGAGTCCCGGCATGACCGAACTTTTCCGACAGGCCGATATCGCGGTTGTCGTGCCGGATCACATGGAACCCGCGCGCCACCAGCGCCTCCACCAGTTCGATCGGCCACAAGGTCAGTTGCGCGCCCAGCCCCATGATCAGCAGCAGCGGCGGGTTCGCCGGATCGCCGTGGGTTTCGTATTCGATCCGGATTCCGTTGGCGGTGACTTGCGGCATGGTGGCTCCCTGACGGTTTATTTCAGGGAAGGTTAGCGTGATGGCGGATCAGCGCAACCTTGCGCGGCGCGAACGCACACGGCTGCGTCACCCTGAACCAAGCTCAGGGTGACGCAGCCGGGTCAGGATCAGGCGGCTTTGTTCAATCGTCCATCCGCGCAAAGCCATGCTCACCGCGTTCGTGGATGATGTTGGCGCGGCCGACCACCAGATCATCGACCATGCCGATCCGGGCTGAATCCTTGTCCTTGTAGGGCAGCGAATGCAGGATGTAGCGCATGGCGTTCAGGCGCGCGCGCTTCTTGTCGTCGCTTTTGATCACGGTCCACGGGCTGTCGGCGGTGTCGGTGGCGAAGAACATCGCTTCCTTGGCGCGGGTGTAATCATCCCACTTGTCGAGGCTGGCCATGTCGATCGGTGACAGCTTCCACTGCTTGAGCGGGTGGACCTTGCGTTCCTTGAACCGGCGGCGCTGCTCCTCGCAACTGACCGAGAACCAGAACTTGATCAGGTGGATGCCGCTGCGCACCAGGTTGCGTTCGAACTCCGGCGCCTGACGCAGGAATTCCCGGTACTCCTCATCGTTGCAGAACCCCATCACGCGCTCCACCCCGGCGCGGTTATACCAGCTGCGGTCGAACATCACGATTTCGCCGCGGGTCGGGAGATGTTCGACATAGCGCTGGAAATACCACTGGCCGCGTTCGACGTCGCTGGGCTTTTCCAGCGCGACCACGCGCGCGCCGCGCGGGTTGAGGTGCTCCATGAAGCGCTTGATCGTGCCGCCTTTGCCGGCCGCGTCGCGCCCTTCGAACAGCACCACGACGCGCTGTTGCGATTCCCTGACCCACTGCTGAAGCTTGAGCAGTTCGGTCTGGAGGATGAACTTTTCGCGCTCATAATCCTTGCGCAGCATCTTGTATTTATAAGGATATCCGCCCTGACGCCAATCGTCGGCCAGTGCATCGCTGGTCTTGCGCGGCGTGCCGGGGGGCTTGGGCAAGCCCAGATGTTCGCGCAACCGGGCGGCGTCATCGGGCGCGGCCCCGGCAATGATGGCATTCACCCCGTCGGTGTTGCCTTGGCTTGCGATCTCATCCAGCGCAGCCGTTTCGGCCTCCACTGCGGCTTCGGTCCGTTCGGCGGCCAGCCCCTGCTCGACCGGCGTTCCGGCAACCGGGGTGCTGCGGGGGCGGCGCGTCCGGCCTGGGGTCTTGACTGTCATCGGCAACAACTCCTGTGCATTCACGCTGCCTGACAATGGCAGCAAATCCTTCCCGATTGGTTGTCGATCAGCCGGAACACCCGACAAAACCGGCCATAAGGGCTGGACGGAATTGTCCTGCCAGCGCGTCGGGGAGTCAAACGGAGAGGTTGCACGTGCTGTTGCATGGTTTGCAACATGCGCGGTTCTGGCCCCGGCCAGCGGGGCCGGTGGCGGGATCAGTCGGCCGCGGGTGGCTGGGCGGGTTCATCCCGTTCGCGCATGGCGTTGGCCCGGCCAACCAGCAGCCGGTCAACCTGACCGATGATCGCCGGGTCCTTGCCGGGATAGTCGAACGCGCTGAGCACATAGCGCATGGCGTTCAGGCGGGCGCGCTTCTTGTCATCGCTCTTGATCACGATCCACGGGCAGATTTCGGTATCGGTGGCGCCGAACATCGCTTCCTTGGCCGCCGTGTAGTCGTGCCACCGGTCGAGGCTGGCGACATCGATCGGCGACAGCTTCCACTGCTTGAGCGGGTGAACCTTGCGTTCGGCGAACCGGCGCAACTGTTCGTCGCGGCTGACCGAAAACCAGAACTTGATCAGGTGGATGCCGCCGCGCACCAGATTGCGCTCGAACTGCGGAGCCTCGCGCAGGAAATCGCGGTATTCCTCGGGGCTGCAGAACTCCATCACCTGTTCGACCCCGGCGCGGTTGTACCAGCTGCGGTCAAACAGCACGATTTCGCCGCGCGTCGGCAGGTGTGCGGCATAGCGCTGAAAATACCACTGCCCGCGCTCGATCTCGTTCGGCTTGTCCAGCGCCACCACCCGCGCGCCGCGCGGGTTGAGGTGATCCATGAACCGCTTGATCGTGCCGCCCTTGCCCGCTGCATCGCGCCCTTCGAACAGGATCACCACGCGCGCGCCGGTATCCTTGATCCAGGTTTGCAGTTTCAGCAGTTCGGCCTGAAGGAGGAACTTGTCGCGCTCATAGTCTTTGCGCAACATCTTGTATTTATAGGGATATCCGCCCTGTTTCCAGCCGGGGGCGAGTTCATCGCTGGTCTGGCGCAGCGGGATCGAATGATCCGGGATGCCCAGCAGCTGGCGCATCCGCGCGGCATCATCGGGGGCCGATCCCTCGATCAGCGCTTCGATGTCATTCCAGCGGCCGCGTGCCGCGAGGGTTTCGATTGCGGCCATCGCGGCTTGCTGCGCAGCCACGACGCGTTCTTCCGCAACCCCCTGGCCCAAGGCCCTCAGGGGCAGCCTTGCGGCTTCGTCGTTGTCATCCTGGCTCATGGCTTGGCCCAGCCGTAGCCGCCGAATTGTTGCAGTTTCATGTCACAATATGAACTTTGGGTTGGCGGATCACGGCACCAGCACCGTGTCTTTTGGCTCGGGCAGCAGATCCGGATAGTCCAGCGTATAGTGCAGGCCCCGGCTTTCCTTGCGGGTCAGCGCGGACCGCACGATCAGATCGGCGCATTGCAGCAGGTTGCGCAGTTCGATCAGGTCGGTCGATACGCGGAAGTGGCCGTAATAATCGTCCACTTCCTCCATCAGCAGCTTGATCCGGTGCGCCGCGCGTTCCAGCCGCTTGGTGGTGCGCACAATCCCGACGTAGTTCCACATGAACCGGCGGATTTCGGTCCAGTTCTGCTTGATGATCACTTCCTCGTCGGAATCGGTGACGCGGCTGGCATCCCACGCGCGGACTGGCGGGGGGACATCGAAGCTGTCCCAGCGGGCCAGAATGTCCGCTGCCGCAGCTTCGCCGAAGACGAAGCATTCAAGCAGCGAGTTGGAGGCGAGGCGGTTCGCGCCGTGCAGCCCGCTTTCGGTGCATTCCCCCGCCGCATACAGCCCCGGCAGGTCGGTCCGGCCCGCCAGATCGATCACGATCCCGCCGCAGGTGTAATGCTGCGCGGGGACCACCGGGATCGGCTGGCGGGTCATGTCGATGCCCAGCCCCAGCAGCTTTTCGTGGATCGTCGGGAAATGCTCGCGGACAAATTCCGGCGGCATGTGGCTGATGTCGAGGTGGACGAAATCCAGCCCGTCGCGCTTGATTTCCGCGTCGTTGGCGCGGGCCACGATGTCGCGCGGGGCGAGTTCGGCGCGCTCGTCATAGTCCGGCATATAGCGGTGGCCGGTGCGCGGGTTGAGCAGGCGCCCGCCTTCGCCGCGCACGGCTTCGGTGATCAGGAAATTCTTGACGTCGAGGTTGTAAAGGCAGGTCGGGTGGAACTGCATCATTTCCATGTTGCCGACCCGCGCGCCTGCGCGCCAGGCCATCGCGATCCCGTCCCCGGTCGCGCCGCGCGGGGCGGTGCTGAACTGATAGACCCGGCCCGCGCCGCCGGTGGCCAGGATCGTCGCGCGGGCGGTATGCGCCTCGACCGTGCCGGTTGCCTCGTCCAGCGCATAGACGCCCCAGACCCGGCCCGATCCGGAATAGCGCGCCTCATGCCGCCCGGTGATCAGGTCGATGCAGGCGCGGCCCGGCAGCAGGGTGATGTTGGGATGGGCTTCGGCCGCCCTGACCAGCGCCGATTGCACTGCCCAGCCGGTGGCATCGTCGACATGGACAATCCGGCGGTGCGAATGTCCGCCTTCGCGCGTCAGGTGCAGCGCCTGGCCTTCGGTGTTGAACGGCACGCCCAGCTGGACCAGCCGCTCGATCGCGTGGGGCGCGCGCTCGATCACGAATTCGACCGTTTCCTGCCGGTTCAGGCCTGCGCCCGCGATCATCGTGTCGCGGATATGATTTTCGAACGTGTCGCCCGCGTCCAGCACGGCGGCGATGCCGCCTTGCGCCCACGCGGTTGATCCGCCGGTCAGCGCGCCCTTGGCCAGCACCAGCACCTTCAGCCGATCCGCCAGCGCCAGCGCCGCCGTCAACCCGGCCGCACCCGAACCAACGATGATCACATCATGCGCAGCGTGGTCACTGTAAAGAGCAGTTGTCATCGCCCGTCTGTGCCTGCCGAAGTGCCGCGCTGCAAGCCGTCAGCAAGAAATCCATTTGCTGCACTGCACCATATACCGTAGTGTCAAATTGATCTGGTAGCACGAGGCTGCTGCCGGAATGCAGTGGGTCGCACGTCCATTCCATTCCTGTCCTACCCATGGGAAAGCCTCTGCAATGCGTATCGAATTACCGCTATGCTTATTCAACCGCCACCAGCCCGTGCGGGATCAGGTTCACTGGGATGGCTGGAGCTATCGCAGCACGTGCCGGTTCTGCGGCAAGCTGGTCGAACGCGAAAGCAAGGGCCTGTGGCGCAAGGCCGAACCGCGCCTGCCGCCCGACACGCCGTTTGACCATTCAGTGGTCAGTGATCCGCCGACTGACCGCTCGTCAGACTGACGAACACGTCTTCCAGATCGGCTTCGCGGGTGGTGACGTCGACGATTGCCAGCCCCTGGGCCTGAATCTGCGCCAGCACCTCACCAGCGTTGGTGCGATCCTTGTCGTAGGTAACCTCGATCGTCCGCTCGCCGGTCTTCTCGCACTTAACGAAGGAGGGGTGGCTGGGGAAGTCGGCCAGATCGCGGTCCATCGTCAGCACCACGATTTTTTCGCGGGCCATGTCGACCAGTTCACGGGTCGGCTTGTTGGCGATCAGCTGGCCGTGGTTGATGATCGCGATCCGGTCGCACAGCTGTTCCGCTTCTTCCAGATAGTGCGTGGTCAGCACCACGGTTACCCCGGCGGCGTTCAGGTCACCCACCAGCTCCCACAGCTGGCGGCGCAGCTCCACGTCGACCCCGGCGGTCGGCTCGTCCAGCACCAGCACGGGCGGCGAATGGACCATCGCCTTGGCGATCAGCAGGCGGCGCTTCATCCCGCCTGACAGGGTGCGGGCATAGGCATTGGCCTTGTCCGACAAATGCACTTCGGCCAGCAATTCCAGACTGCGCCGCGCGGCCTTGGGTACGCCATAGAGACCAGCCTGATTCTCCAGCACCTCGAACGGGGTGAAGAACGGATCGAACACGATTTCCTGCGGCACGATCCCGATCGACCGCTTGGCGTTGCGGCTGTCGGCGTCGATGTCGAAACCCCAGATTTCCGCGCTGCCGCTGGTCTTCATCACCAGCCCGGCCAGGATGTTGATCAGCGTCGACTTGCCCGCGCCGTTGGGGCCGAGCAGGCCGAAGATCTGCCCTTGCGGCACATCGAAACTGACCCCGCGCAAGGCCAGCTTCGCCTCGGTATTTCCGGCGGGGGCATAGCGCTTTACGACGTCACGGATACGGATAGCGGCGGGAGTGTCCATGCCTGCGCTCTTGCGGCAGGAATCGCGCCGCGTAAAGACCCCGCAACCCGGTGCTGAACGGCGGCGGTTACCGCGCCGTTAACCATGCTGTTGCAGCAACCCTTCACGGCTGGAAACTATGCAGGCTGTGATGACCTGGGGGTTCCTTGAGCGCGGCGCTGTGCCGCGACACGCCGGACGCGCGATTTGTGCGGTGCTGGCGCTGGCCTTCAGCGCTCCGGTCCAGGCCAACGAAGTTTCCAGCGCGACCGCGACCACACAGGCCGTCGTGGTTGCCCCATCGAGCATCATCAAGGTCCAGGACATGAGCTTTGGCCGGATCGTCGCGCGGCCCCAGCCGGGCACTGTGACGATCAACGGCGCAACCGGCGCCTGCACCGTAACCGGACCGATCCTGGAAGTCGGCACCTGCCGCCAGGCAATCTTTGCGGGCATGGGTACCAGGAACATGCGCGCGCGCATCAGTCTGGACAGCGTGATCAGCCTGACCGGGCCGGGCCAGACGATGGTGCTGGATCAGGTGTTCCTGTCAAACGATTCGACCATCAGCTTTTCGGGCAACCCCAACGCCAACGGGCAGGGGGTGGGCCTGACCCAGGGCAACGGCAACCAGCGCTATACGATTACCTCGCCCACCGGGATCTACACGCTGAAGATCGGCGGGCGGCTGAACGTCAACGCCAACCAGTTGCCGGGGATCTACAATGGTTCGATTACCGTCACCGTCCAGTATCAGTAGGCTGGAAAAGCCCGCCGCAGCCTGTTAGTGGCAGCACCATGAGCACGCAGCCCGACACCGTATTCACCGCCACCACCCGCGTTTCCTGCGACGGCGCCAGCGACATCCGCGGCGGTTCCGCTCTGGGCCACCCGCGCGTTTACCTTGAGATCGACGAAAAGGGTTACGTTGATTGCGGCTATTGCGACCGCCGCTTCGTGCTGAAGGGCGGCCCGGCCGATCAGTCCGCCGCCTGATTTGGGACCGGCCGGAACTGGCCATTCTCTCCCCACTCTGGCGCTTCCCCGTTCAGCCCCTATATCTGGGGCATGACCACTGCCGATCCCCGCTCGCTCCTTTACCGCCAACTCGATCCCGCCGAGGCGCAGGCGATTGCCCGCGATACGCTGGCGCGCTGCGATGATGGCGAACTCTACCTGCAATTCATCGCGGCAGAAACGTTCGCGTTCGATGACGGGCGGCTGAAAACAGCCGATTATTCGCGCGACGCGGGCTTTGGCCTGCGCGGCGTGTCGGGCGAGATGACCGGGTTTGCCCACGCCAACGAGATCAGCGCCGCCGCGATCCGCCGTGCGGGTGAAACGCTGCAACTGCTCGATCCGGCCAAGGGCCAGCCGGCCCCGCCGCCGCGCCAGAGCAACCGCCACCTCTATACCGATGCCTCGCCGCTGGACCTGATCCCGTTCGCGCGGAAAGTCGCGCTGCTGGAAACCATCGACGCAGCCGCGCGCGCCCGCGATCCGCGCGTGGCGCAAGTGTCGGCCAGCCTTTCGGCGAGTTGGTCGGTGGTCGAAATTGTCCGCGCCGACGGGTTTGTCGCGACCGATGTGCGTCCGCTGGTGCGGCTGAATGTGTCCATCGTGGCCGAACAGAACGGGCGGCGCGAAACTGGCAGCTTCGGGATCGGCGGACGGCGGCTCTATGACGATCTGTTCGCGCCCGAAACCTGGAACCGCGCGATCGACACCGCACTGGCGCAGGCGCTGACCAACCTGGACAGCGTCGCCGCCCCGGCGGGCGAGATGACCGTGCTGCTTGGCCCCGGCTGGCCCGGCGTGCTGCTGCACGAAGCGATCGGCCACGGGCTGGAAGGCGATTTCAACCGCAAGGGTACGTCGGCGTTCTCTGGCCGGATCGGTGAGCGCGTTGGCGCACCGGGGGTCACCGTGGTCGACGATGGCTCGATTGCGGCGCGGCGCGGCTCGCTCTCTATCGACGATGAAGGCACCCCCACGCAGGAAACCGTGCTGATCGAGGACGGCATCCTGAAAGGGTACATGCAGGACCGGCTCAACGCGCGGCTGATGGGCGTGGCCCCGACCGGCAATGGACGGCGCGAAAGTTATGCCCACGCGCCGATGCCGCGCATGACCAATACCTTCATGAAGGGCGGGAACGACGATCCCGCCGATCTGCTCAGCCGGATGAAGTCCGGGATTTTCGCCAAGAGCTTTGGCGGCGGGCAGGTTGATATCGTGTCGGGCAAGTTCGTGTTCAGCTGCACCGAGGCCTATCTGGTCGAGAACGGCAAGCTCGGCGCGCCGATCAAGGGCGCAACGCTGATCGGGGACGGTCCGACCGTGCTGACCCGCGTGCAGGGGATCGGCAACGACATGGCGCTGGACGAAGGCGTCGGCGTCTGCGGCAAGGGCGGGCAGAGCGTGCCGGCCGGGGTCGGCCAGCCGACGTTGCTGGTGGCGGGATTGACGGTCGGCGGCACGGGCTGATCGGCCCGGCTCCAGAATCCGTCAGCCAGCGTTCAGACAACCGTGCTATTCTCAACCCAGTGTTGAGAGAAGGAGACAGGATGATGCGCAGGATTGCACTCGCTCTCGCGTCGGCAGCGTTGCTGGCGGGCGGCGCTTCGGCGGTTTCGGCCAAGCCGAAGCTGACCCCGCAGGAGCGGCTCGACAAGATGCTCGACGGGCGTGAGCCCGGTAAGCCGGTCAGCTGCATCAGCACCTACGATTCGCGGGACATGACCGTGCTGGACAAAGTCGGGATCGTGTTCCGCAGCGGCGGCACGCTTTACGTCAACCGCCCCGAGAACATCGATCAGCTCGATTCGGACGATATCATGGTGACCAGGACTTTTGGCAGCCAGTTGTGCCGCCTGGACATCGTCCACACCGTGGATCGCTCCGGCCATTTCCCCACCGGGTTCATCAACCTGGGTGATTTCGTGCCTTACAAGAAGGCTCCGAAAGTCGCCACGGCCAACTGATACCGAACAGCGCACAGCGACGGATCGCCGCCCGGTTTCGATCGGGCGGCGATTTGCGTTTGGGCGCTTGACTCGTCAGGCCATTCCGGCGAATTAGGGTCCATACCCTAAAAGGCGCAACAAGCGCTGCCGGGAGAGGATTGCCATGACCGAAGCCGCTACTCTGGCGCGCAGTGTTGCGCCGCTTGCCCCGATCGACGTCAGCCGCGCTGAACTCTATGCCGAGGACCGCTGGCAGGACCTGTTCCGCCGCCTGCGCGCCGAAGCGCCGATCCAGTTCGTTCCGGAATCCGGTTTTGGCCCCTATTGGTCGGTCAGCACGCACAAGCCGATCGTGCATATCGAGGCGCTGCCCAGGATTTTCTCTTCCAGCTGGGAATATGGCGGCATCTCGATCGCGGGGGACGTGGAGAAGCCGGCCCAGGGCGAGATGCGGATGCCGATGTTCATTGCGATGGACCCGCCCGAACACACCGCGCAGCGCCGCACCATCGCCCCGTCGTTCGGGCCGAGCGAAGTCGCTGCGCTGAAAGCCGAAGTGCAGCAGCGCACCGCGCAAGTGCTCGATGCGCTGCCCGTCGGCGAAGCGTTCGACTGGGTGGAGCGCGTTTCGATCGAACTGACCACGGGCATGCTGGCCCGGCTGTTCGACTTCCCGTGGGACCAGCGCCACAAGCTGACCTACTGGTCCGACATGGGCGGCGACGTCGAACTGATGAAATCGCCGGAGGATCACGCCCGCCGCAATGCCGCGCTGGGCGAAATGGGTGCCGCTTTCGCCGCGCTGTGGCAGGAAAAGGCCGCCAATCCGGGCAAGGACCTGATCTCGGTCATGCTGCGCTCGGATGCGATGAACCACATGAGCGAGCAGGAATTCATGGGCAACCTGATCCTGCTGATCGTGGGCGGCAACGATACCACCCGCAATTCGATGTCGGCGTTCGCCTATGGCCTGTCGCAGTTCCCCGATGAACGCGCAAAGCTTGAGGCGAACCCGGACCTGATCCCCAACGCGGTCCAGGAACTGGTGCGTTGGCAGACCCCGCTGGCGCACATGCGCCGGACGGTGCTGGAAGATACCGAAGTGGACGGCGTCGCCATGAAAAAGGGCGACAAGGTCGTGCTGTGGTATCTTTCGGCCAATCGCGACGAGAGCGTCTTCAAGGACGCCGACGCGATCAAGGTGGACCGCGAAAACGCGCGCCGCCACTTGTCCTTCGGGTACGGAATCCACCGCTGTGTGGGTGCCCGGGTTGCAGAACTCCAGCTGTGCACGCTGCTGGAGGAATTGGCGAAGCGGCGCCTGCGCGTTAACGTGATCGGTGAACCGACGCGCGTGCCAGCCTGCTTCGTACATGGTTACAAGTCGATGCAGGTTGAACTATCGCGCTACTGATGAAGGCCAGAACCACAGGAACGAAAGCGCGCATCGTCGAACAGGCGCGGCGGTTGTTCAATGCCCACGGCTATGCCCAGGTGACGACCGCCGCGCTGGCGGCGCATCTGGGCATGGCCGAAGGCAACCTGTGGTATCATTTCAAGACCCGCGCCGCGCTGCTCGATGCACTGGGAGAGCGTTTCGCGCATGAGATCGAGGCGCGGCTGGCCTTGCGCCCCGGGGCTGATCCGGTCGCCAGTTACGGCGCGTTGCTGCGCGCGCTGATGGCCGAGTTTCGCGCCTTCCGCTTCCTCTACCGCGACCAGCGCGGTTACGGCGAAAGTGCTGCGCTGGTCAGCGCCAACGCGCCGCAATGGCTGGAGCGGACGTTCGAACAGATCGAGGCGCACCTGGCCGCACTGGCCGATGCGGGCCTGCTCGACTGGCCGCGCGACCGGCTGCGCGATCTGGCGATCAACGCCACGATCATCCTGCGCTATGGTCTGGAACACTTCCTGGAACTGGGCGAGCCCGGCGGCGAAGGGTCCGGCACGGTCCGGCGCACGCTGAAGCGGCACCTGACCCTGTTCGAGCACAATCTGGTCCCGGCCGCCGCCGCCGCGATCCATGCCGCGATCGAACGGATCGAGGCGGACAGCGCCCTGGCCGCATAAGGCGCGTGCCTCAGGCGTTCACCGTCCGGACCTTCCGGCAGCCAGCCGGTTCAGTCGTCAAAGATGGCGACAGCGCGGGTCCAGCCCGCGCTGGCAGCCTTGATCTTGTGCGGGAAACAGCTGACCATGAACCCGGTTGACGGGATCGCTTCCAGATTGTGCAGCTTTTCGATGTGGCAATAGCCGATGTCGGCCCCGGCGCGGTGGCCTTCCCAGATCAGCCGGGCATCGCCGGTTGCTTCATACTTCTGCTTGGTATGGATGAACGGGGCGTCCCATGACCAGGCATCGGTGCCGGTCACGCGCACGCCGCGTTCCAGCATATACATCGTCCCTTCATAACCCACGCCGCAGCCCCGGCTGACATAGTCCGGCTGGCCGACCGCGCTGCCAGCTGCGGTGTTGACCACGACGATATCGAGCGGCTCAAGGGTGTGGCCGATCCGGCTCAGCTCAGCCTCGATATCAGCAGCGGTGGCGACATAGCCGTCCGCGAAATGGCGGAAATCCAGTTTCACCCCGCGCTGGAAAAACCATTCCAACGGCATTTCGTCGATCGTCTGGGCGGACCGGGTGTTGCCCAGCCCGGCATCCTGCCGGGGGTGGTAATGCCACGGCGCATCGACGTGGGTGCCGCTGTGCGTGGTCAGCCTGACCCACTCCGCCCCGCAAAAGCCCACGTCACCGCCGCGCATTTCATCGAACTTCACCCCCGGAAAGAACATTTCCAGTTCCGGCCGGGTATCGGTGTGGGTCTGATAATCGATCTGCGGCTTCATGAACGGCGGATCGGTGACCACGTCGTTGCACAGGGTGATCGACAGGTCGACGAAGCGGCGGCTCATGCTGGTTTCTCCCGGTTGATTGCCTTGCAGCCTGTCACGGACCGCAGCGCAGAAGCTATCCGATAGTTTCGATCCCTGTCCATTGATGAACCGCCACCCTGGGCCACGGCCCCGTGTGCCCGCCTAATGCCGGTCGAGCCAGGCAATATACTGGTCGATCCACAGGTCGCTGGTGGTGCCCTTGGTGCCCATGCCAAAGCCGTGGGAGCCAGCCGAATAGAGGTGGAACTCGGCCTTTGGACTCTCGGCCAGCCAGGCGCTCAGCAGGCCCAACCGGCCTTGCTTGAACAGTGGATCATCCACCGCGATGGCCAGGAACAGCGGGGGGCGGGGACCGCCGTTTACCGCGTGCCCCATCGGTGGATAGATCAGGGCGATGTTGTCGGCCAGCGCGCCCTCATCCCGCCCTTCCAGCAGGCGGATCGCCGAGCGTGCGCCCGCGGAAAAGCCGATCACGCCGATCTGCGCGGGGTCCAGTGCGCGTTGGCCGGCTTCGTCCCGGACCATCCGCAGTGCTGCCGCCAGATCATCGACGGCGGGCGGGTGGTCCGCCAGTTCGCGCTTGCCCAGGCTGCTGAACAGCAGCGCCTGCTTTGCCATATAGGCCGCGTTGTCGCGCGGGGTTTCGGCCGTGCGATACTTCAGCACGAACGCGCTGTAGCCGCGCGCGGCCAGGGCATCGGCCACCCGAAACCCTTCCTGCTCGATCGAGACGAACTGGTAACCTCCGCCGGGGACCACGATCACCGATTTGCCGTTGCTCTTGCCCGGCCGGGGCAGCACCGGATAGACCGCCGGGCAGGTAACATTGCGGACGTTGACCTGTTCAAACATCCGTTCCCACTGTTCTGCCCCGGCGCACGGGACACCGAGCGGAACCGCCGTGCGACGGACCGGGCTGATCGTTTCCGGCGGGGGCAACTGGGCCGTGGCCGAAGCGCCAAGCGTCAGTGCGGCCAGCGGCAGCAGGGCCGTTTTCAGCAGGTTCATCGTACCCTCTCCTCCGTGCACGGGCCTTCGCGCACGAGTCTGCGCCAAGGGCGCGGCGAGGTAAACCGCCATCCGGATGCGGACCAGTCGTTTCCACTGCTGCGTTCTTGCGGTGTCCGGTTGGGCGCGGTGGCCGCGATCGGCGCGGCCTGATCGAAAAGTGCAAGTTAATGGCCGAAACCGCCATGGCCGGACGCGTCTGGCAGCGCTAGCCCGGTGCAGTAACAAGCGCGGGAGAATCGTGGCATGAAAACCCAGGTCGCCATCATTGGCGCGGGACCGGCGGGGCTGTTTCTGGGCCACTTGCTGCGGGCCGAAGGCATCGACTGCGTGGTGCTGGAACGGCAGATGCCGGACTATGTGCTGTCGCGCATTCGCGCCGGGGTGCTGGAACAGGTGACCGTCGAGCTGATGGAACGGTTGGGCCTGGACACGCGGCTGCGGGCCGAAGGGCTGGTCGAGGAAGGGTTCAATCTGGCCGATGGCGAACGGTTGATCCGGATCGACGTGGCCGGGCTGACCGGCCAGACGGTGGTCGTCTATGGCCAGACCGAAATCACCCGTGATCTGATGGACGCCGCCCCCGCGCGCGGCCTGCCGGTGCTCTATGGTGCAAAAGACGTTGCCGTCCACGCCATCGCGGGCGACGCGCCGTTTGTGACTTATCGCCATGACGGGGCAGACCAGCGGCTGGACGCGCGCTTCATTGTCGGCTGCGACGGGTTTCACGGTCCCAGCCGCAAGGCGATTCCGTCCAGCGCAGCGCGTGAGTATGAGCTGGTCTATCCGTTCGGCTGGCTGGGCATTCTGGCCGATGTGCCGCCGTGCCATCCCGAACTGATCTATGCCAACCACGAACGCGGGTTCGCACTGGCGTCGATGCGCAGCCACACCCGCAGCCGCTATTACATCGACGTGCCGCTGACCGAGCGGATCGAGGACTGGAGCGACGAGCGGATCTGGGATGAACTGGCGATCCGGCTTGGCCCCGCTGCGGCGGCCAATATCACGCGCGGCCCCGCAATCGAAAAGTCGATCGCGCCGCTGCGGTCCTATGTGTTCGAACCGATGCGTTACGGCAGCCTGCTGCTGTGCGGCGATGCGGCGCATATCGTGCCGCCGACCGGGGCCAAGGGCCTGAACCTGGCCGCGAGCGACGTGCATTACGCTGCCGCCGCGCTGACCGCGTTCTTTGCGCGCGCCGACAACGATGCGATTGCGGGCTATTCGGCGAAGGCGCTGGCGCGGGTGTGGAAATCGGAACGGTTCAGCTGGTCCCTGACCAAGCTGATGCACCGCTTTCCCGGCGATGGGCCGTTTGAGCGCGCGATGCAGGTGGCGGAACTCGATTACATCGCCAGCAGCGTGGCCGCGCAGACGAGCATTGCGGAAAACTACGTCGGCCTGCCGGTCTGAAGCGCCGGTCTGAAGCGCCGGTCTGATCTGCCGGTTTGATCTGCCGCGCGCTTCGGTGCATGGCTGCGTGACTGATGATGGTCCCGCCTTTCCTTCCCCCTGCCGTGCGAAAAGTCCTG
This sequence comes from Novosphingobium sp., assembly GCF_030699305.1. Classification (GTDB taxonomy): domain Bacteria; phylum Pseudomonadota; class Alphaproteobacteria; order Sphingomonadales; family Sphingomonadaceae; genus Novosphingobium. Next base: position 16,512 of record NZ_JAUYNB010000010.1, on the reverse strand, counting down.
CCCGCCGCACTTGGCGCGGGGCCGGTGCTGGCTGTGATCGTCGCCTGCCAGCTGTCCGGTCTGGAACCGCCGAACCTCGATGCGATCACGCTGGCTGAAACGCGGCTCGGGGCGGATCTGGCCGAACTACCCGGGCGCGGCGGGGATGCCCCGCTGCTGAACGGCGCGCCGCTGCTGCCGATGGACGAAGCGCGCGCGCGCAATGCCGCCGTGCCGTTCTATGCCGGGCGGATCGAACCGGCGGCGCGGTTCCGTTTTTCCGGCAGTCCGGTCGATCTGGCCCGCGCGACCGAATGCCTCGCGCTCGCTGCCCTGGCAGAAGCGGGGCCGAGCGATCCGGGCCAGCGCGCGGTGATTCAGGTCGTGCTCAACCGGGTGCGCCACCCCGCGTTTGCCCAGACCGTGTGCGGGGTGGTGTTCGAAGGATCGCTGCGGCGGACCGGCTGTCAGTTCACCTTCACCTGCGATGGCTCGCTGGCGCGGCGCTATAGCGACCCCGCGTGGCTGGCGGCGCGCGCGCGCGCGGTGGAGGCGCTGAACGGCGGGATCTATGCGCCGGTCGGCAACGCCACGCATTACCATACCGACTGGGTGTTCCCATGGTGGAGCCCGAAACTGGTCAAGCTGGCCCGCGTCGAAACCCACCTGTTCCTGCGCTGGCCGGGATACTGGGGCAGCAAGGCGGCGGGCCGCCTGCCCTATCGCGGGGGGGAGCCGGATATCCGCCCGCTGCTCGCCGGTCCTGATCCGGCGGCGACCGAGGCGGCCCTGCCGCCGCCAGACCTGCCCGCCGATACCCCGGCAGTGACCGGCGGGCAGGTTGAGATGCGCGATGCGTCAGGCCGCGCCAACTTCGTGGTGATCGATGCGGCGTCCAGCGCGGCGGATGCGGCGGCGATTGCGCGCAAGCTGTGCAAGCCGGATGCGACCTGCCGGGTGCTGGGCTGGGGCGCCCGCGCCGATGTGCCAGCCGCGTTCCCGCTGCCACCCGCCGCCCGCGCCAGCCTGCAATTCAGCTTCACCCGCGATCCGGCGGGTGCGGAGATCGTGCTTTACAATTGCGACCGATTTTCCGGGCTGCCGCGCGAAAGCTGCATTCCCCGGGCGCGATGAGGGCTGGGCGCTCCCCACCCCCGCCACTTCGTCATGCTGAACTTGGTTCAGCATCCATCATGCCGCGAAGGCAGTTGCCTTGGATGACAATCAGCTGAGCCGTTTGCGCCAGCAGACCACGATCCGCGCTGGCGGAGAAATGGATGCTGAAACAAGTTCAGCATGACGGATTGTGTGGGCGTGGTAGGATCTACCCCGCATCGCGGGCCAGCTTGTCGCAGACCGGCAACCCATAGCGCTTCAGCCCCGCGACCACCTTGTCCAGCCCCTGATGCGCGGCCCAGTACATCGGACCGCCGGTCCACGCGGGCCAGCCATAGCCGTTGAGCCAGACCAGATCGATGTCCGAGGCGCGCTGGGCGATCCCTTCGTCCAGGATCAGCATCCCTTCGTTGATCATCGGATAGATCAGCCGCTCGAAGATTTCCTCGCGCGTGACGGTGCGCTGCGGCACGCCCTCGCGGGTGGCGAACTCGGCGATGATCGCCTGCACTTCAGCTGAGGGCGTGCGCTGGCGGTTCTCGTCATAGTCGTAAAAACCCTTGCCGGTTTTCTGGCCCCAGCGCCCGGCGGCGCACAGCGCCTCGCGCACGGTGGTGACCTTGCTGGGATCGCGGTGCCAGCCGATGTCCAGCCCGGCCAGATCGCCCATCTGGAACGGTCCCATCGGAAAGCCGAAGTCCAGCAGCACCTGATCGATGTCGAAATAGGCCGCGCCTTCCATGATCAGCGCGTTGGCCTGTTCCTGGCGTTTGGCCAGCATCCGGTTGCCGATGAAGCCGTGGCACACGCCCGATACGACCGGCACTTTGCGGATCTTGCCCGCCAGCTGCATCACGGTCGCCAGCTGGCTCGCGCCGGTCTTTGCCCCGCGCACCACTTCCAGCAGCTTCATGATGTTGGCGGGGGAGAAAAAGTGCATCCCCAGCACGGCTTCGGGGCGGCTGGTGACACTGGCGATTTCATCGACGTCGAGATAGCTGGTGTTGCTGGCCAGGATCGCGCCGGGCTTCAGAATCGCGTCCAGCCGGGAGAAGACATCCTGCTTCACCTCCATCGATTCATAGACCGCCTCGATCACCAGATCGCAGTCGGCCAGCGCGCTGAAATCGAGCGCCGGGGTCAGCCGCGCCATCGCCGCTCCGGCGTCGGCGGCCTCGATCCGCCCGCGTTTGACACTGGCGGCATAGTTCTTGCCCATCACCTCCACGCCCCGGTCCAGCGCGGCCTGTTCACGCTCGACGATGGTGACGGGGATGCCCGCGGTCAGGAAGTTCATGGTGATCCCCCCGCCCATCGTGCCTGCGCCGATCACGCCCACTTTGGCAATCGGGATCAGCGCCGTGTCGGCGGGCAGGTCATCGATCACCGCGCTTTGGCGAAGGGCGGCGTCGATGTGCTCCTTGGCACCGGGCAGGGGTTCGGACATGGGGCTCTCCTAAATCGTTCCGGAACACAATAATCCCCGATCCGTTCGTGTCGAGCGAAGTCGAGACAATATTGCCCCTCCCCGGTGGGGAGGGGTTGGGGTGGGGTCGTCACCGGGAGAGGGCAGAACCCCCATCCCAACCCTTCCCCACCGGGGAAGGGCTTTGCGGTGTGGTTACCTCAGTTGATCTGGCGTTCGCGGCCCGCCCAGTATGGTTCGCGCAAGGATCGGCGCAGGATCTTGCCGCTGGGGTTGCGGGGCAGGGCGTCGATCACGTCGACGCTCTTGGGCACCTTGAAGCCCGCGACGCGTTCGCGCGCCCAGGCGATGATGCTGGCGGGATCGATGGTGTGGCCGGGTTTGGGCGCGCAGACGGCCTTGACCGCTTCGCCCCACTTTTCATCCGGCACGCCGATCACGGCCACTTCCAGCACGTCCGGATGGCCATAGATCCCGCTTTCGACTTCCGCCGGATAGACGTTTTCGCCGCCGGTGATGATCATGTCCTTGGCCCGGTCGAACATATAGACATAGCCGTCCGGATCCATGTAGCCGACGTCGCCGGTGGCGATCCACCCGTCCGCATCCATCGTGCTGGCGGTCGCTTCGGGCAGCTTCCAGTAGCCCAGCATGTTGCTGGATGAACGGGTGCAGATTTCCCCGATCTCGCCCGTGGGCATCGGCTGACCGTCTGGCCCGCGAATGATCATTTCCACGCCCGGCAGCGGCTTTCCGGCCGACCGCATCCGCTCATTGCCTTCGACCGAGTGGTCTTCGGGCGGCAGGATGCAGATCGTGCCGGTGGTTTCGGTCATCCCGTAATTCTGGACGAACTGTGCGCCGAACATCGCGATGCATTCACGCAGCAATTCCAGCGGGATCGGACTGGCCCCATAGAGGATATACTTGATCCGGCTGAAATCGGTCTTCGCGCAGTCCGGATGGTTCAACAGCAGCGCCAGCGCGGCGGGCACGATGAAGAACCGGGTGACGCCGCGATTTTCGACTGCATCGAACACCCGCACCGGATCGAATTCGGTCAGCACCACGCCCGGCAGGCCCGCCGCCAGCGCCATCACGCCCAGTCCCGTGCCGCCGATGTGCGCGCACGGCATGGCGACCAGCACGGCCTCATCCTCGTCCCACAGGGTGTGTTCGGGCGGATTGTCCAGGCTGGCCTTGCGCAGCCCGAACAGGTTGCGGTTGGACAGCACCGCGCCTTTCGGGTTGCCGGTGGTGCCGGAGGTGTAGAGTTGCAGCACCGCTTCGTCCGCGCCGGATGGCTCGAACGCCGCGCGCGGGGCTTCGGCGATCAGCTTGCGGGCCTGATCGGCGGTGAAGCAGCGCAGCAGGCCGGGGCGGGTGCCCAGCGTGGCGGCGCAGGCTTCGAACCCGTCGCCCAGGAACAGCAGCCTGGCATCGGCATTGTCGATGATGAAGGCGGCCTCGGGCTCGGCCAGTCGCCAGCCGACCGGGACCATCACGATGCCCGCACGCGCCGCGCCGAAAAACAGCGTGAAATAGGTGACGCTGTTCTTGCCGAACCAGCAGATCCGGTCGCCCTTGGCCACGCCCATGGCCAGCAGCGCGCTGGCGACGCGGGCGGTCGCGTCCTCAAGTCCGGCGAAGTCGAAGCGCAGGTCGTCTCCGTCCATCGCCAGTCGCTCCGGGCGGTCAGCGGCCCAGAACCGGATAAAGTCGTCGAACGTGAACAAGTCTGCAGTGCGCTGGGCTTTCGCCAGCAAGCGGTCGTAAGTTGCCTGATCCATTATATTCTCCCGGCGGGCAGTTTAACCGGGCGATTAACAAGGGCAAGGGGGGAATCGCGATCCTGTCACACCCAGCGGTGCGTCATGCTATCCGCCGGCCATCAGGCTGGCATTGCCGCCTGCCGCAGTGGTGTCGATGCAGGTCACGCGCTCGGTCGCGAAGCGCGCCACATAGTGCGGCCCGCCCGCCTTGGGACCAGTGCCGGACAGCCCTTCGCCGCCGAACGGCTGACTGCCGACGACCGCGCCGATCTGGTTGCGGTTGACGTAGAGGTTGCCGACTTTCGCCCGTGCCTGCACCAGCCGCCGGGTGTTGTCGATCCGGGTGTGGACGCCCAGCGTCAGGCCATAACCGCAAGCGTTGATATCGGCGATGACCTGCTCCAGCCCGTCGGCAGCGAAGCGCGCGATGTGCAGCACCGGGCCGAACTGTTCACGGTCCAGCTGGCGGATGCTGTCGATCTGGATGATCGCGGGGCCGACGAAGGTGCCGTTCGCGCAAGCCTCTGGCAAATCACGCTGCCACACGGTGTGCCCGGCGGCGCGCATCGCGACCACGTGGGCGTCCAGCGCCGCCTTCGCCTCGGCATCGATCACCGGGCCGACATCGGTGGTAAGGTCTTCGGGGTCGCCGATCACCAGCGCCTCGAACGCGCCGCGGATCATCTCCAACATCGCATCGGCGATATCGTCCTGCAGGCAGAGCACCCGCAGCGCCGAACAGCGCTGCCCCGCGCTCTGGAAGGCAGAGGCGACGACGTCGCGCGTGACTTGTTCGGGCAGGGCGGAGGAATCGACGATCATCGCGTTCTGCCCCCCGGTTTCCGCGACGAACTGCGCCAGCGGCCCGTCGCGACTGGCCAGGCTGCGGTTGATCGCGCGGGCAGTTTCGGTCGATCCGGTGAAGGCCACGCCCGCGATGCGGGGATCGCCAGTCAGCAGCGCGCCGACCGTGCCGTCGCCGGGGACGAGCTGCACCGCGCCGTCCGGCACCCCGGCTTCGCGGAACAGGCGCACCGCCAGGTCCGCGATCAGCGGGGTCTGTTCAGCCGGTTTGGCCAGCACGGTGTTGCCTGCCGCCAGCGGTCCCGCGATCAGCCCGGTGAAGATCGCCAGCGGGAAGTTCCACGGGGCGATTGCCACGAACGCCCCGCAGCCGTGCAGGGTCAGGCGATTGCTCTCACCCGTCGGGCCGGGCAGCGCCTCGCCCTCCGGCGTGAACAGGCGCCGCGCCTCGGCGGCGTAATAGCGCAGGAAATCGACCGCTTCGCGCAGTTCCAGCACGGCGTCGGTCAGGGTCTTGCCGGCCTCGCGCTGGCAGAGCGACAGGAACGCGTCGCGGTGGGCTTCATACTGGTCGGCCACCGCTTCCAGCAGCACGGCCCGGCTTGCGCCGCCGCGCGCGTCCCAGTCCGGCTGGGCGATAAGCGCGCGCTCGATCATGGTGGAAACTTCGTTTGGCCGGGCATCGCGGCAGTGGCCGACCACCACCGCGCGGTCATGCGGCGACTGTACCGGGCGCGGCGCGGCAGCGGGCGCGACTTCGGCGGTCGGGGCGGCGGTCCAGCCGGAAAAGCTGCGTAGCTCGTCCATGCTTTCCAGCAAGGGCGCGCGCACCAGTGGATCGGCCAGGTCCATGCCCGCACTGTTGGCGCGCGGGGCGAACAGCGCGGTGGGCAGCGGGATCGCCGGATTGCGGCGCGGGGAGAGCGCGGCGAGTTCCGCCACCGGATCGCCGGTCAGCTCCGCCACCGGCACTTCGGCATCGGCCATCCGGTTGACGAAGGATGAGTTCGCCCCGTTTTCCAGCAGGCGGCGGACCAGATAGGCCAGCAGTTCCTTGTGCCCGCCGACGGGCGCGTAAATCCGCACCGGAGTTCGGGCCACACCGTCCGCTGCCTCGATCCGGGCGAGTTCGGCATAGACGTCCTCGCCCATGCCGTGGAGCCGCTGGAATTCGAACTGCGCGGTGCCCGCCAGCGCCTTGATTGCGCCGATGGTGTAGGCATTGTGGGTGGCGAACGCGGGATAGATCGCGTCGCTCGCGGCCAGCATCCGGCCTGCGCAGGCGAGATAGGACACGTCGGTCGCGACCTTGCGGGTGAACACCGGGTAATCGCCGTGGCCGCCGACCTGCCCCAGCTTGATCTCGCTGTCCCAGTACGCGCCCTTGACCAGCCGCACCATGATCCGGCGGCCATGCCGCCGCGCCAGCTGTGCTACCCAGTCGACCAACGGCACCGCGCGTTTCTGATAGGCTTGCAGCGCGAGGCCGAACCCCTGCCAGCCGCCCGCGAACAGGCTGTCATCGGCCACCAGCGCTGCGATGATGTCCATCGACAGCTCCAGCCGCTCAGCCTCTTCGGCGTCGATGGTGAAGTGAATGTCGGCATCGCGCGCCTTGGCTGCCAGTTCGCGCAGCATCGGCACCAGCGCGGCCTTCGCGGCCTCGGCATGATAGAAGTCATAGCGCGGATAGAGCGCGGAGAGCTTCACCGAAATGCCGGGGGAGCGGACCACGCCCTCGCCCGCCTCCGCCGCGATCCGGTCGAGCGCGGCGGCGTAGGATTGGCGGTAGCGTTCCGCATCGGCAAAGGTCATCGCCGCTTCGCCCAGCATGTCGAAGCTGTGAGTCAGCCCCTCCTTGCGTTCGGGCGCGGCGCGCGCCAGCGCTTCGTCGATTGTCCGGCCGAACACGAACTGCCCGCCCAGGATCTTCATCGCCTGCAAGGTTGCCTGCCGGATCACCGGTTCGCCCAGCCGTCCGACCGCGCGCTTCAGCGATGCGCCCAGCCCGCCCGCGGCCTCGCGCCGCTGTTGCAGCACTTGCCCCGTCAGCATCAGCGAGAACGTGGCGGCATTGACGAACGTGCTGCCGCTGTCGCCCAGCCGGTCCGACCAGTCGATTCCGGCCAGCTTGTCGTGGATCAGCGCATCGGCAGTGGCGGCATCGGGGACGCGCAGCAGCGCTTCGGCCAGACACATCAGCGCGATGCCTTCTTCGGTGCCAAGGCCATACGTTTGCAGGAACGCGTCCAACCCGCTGGCCTTGTGCGCCCGCGCGCCGGTGACGAGCCGGGCGGCGAGCGCCTGCGCGGCGGGGTGGACCGCGCTGGCGGGGGCGGCTTGCAGCAGCCGTTCGGCCAGGCAGGTTTCTTCGTCCGGGCGATAGGCGCGGCGCAACAGGGTGCGATTCTGCGGGGCGGGCAAGGCGGCTTCTCCGGTAAAAAGCGATTGGCCCGCCCTAGCACTGGTTACCATGGAAACCAATCCGGCAGGCGCGGTCCGGTTGCAACGGTTAGTTCCACGTAAACGAAATACCCACAAATCCTTGCCTTTCCGGTGGGTTCAGGCAAAGGGCAAGGTTGGTCTGGCAAGGATCAGGGTCGAAATGAAAGTTGCCAATCGTTTGCGGATCGCGCTGCTTGCGCTGGCCGCCGTGCCCTTGGTGGGTGCGGCGGACCTTGTGCTTGTGCCGGTCGCGGGCGGGGCGAATGACCCTTATGCGGCCCCGGTCGGGCGGATTGTGCAGTCGATAACCGAATATACCAGCTGGCCCACCCGGCAGAATCCGGTCACGCTGTGCGTGGTCGGTCCCGCCGCCCATGCCGAACGGCTGGACGATCTCCGGCTGGCCGATGGCCGCCTGATTGAGCGCCGGACAGTGGCGTTGACCGGGTTTGCCCCGGCCGCGTGCGATGCGCTCTATATCGGCCGGGTGGCAATGCCGGACATGCGCATATTGACCGCGCAGGCGCGTGGGCGCGGCGTGCTCACCATTGCCGAAGCTGACCCCGATTGCCGCAGCCAGGCGATGTTCTGCCTGCTGTTTCCCCCGCAGGCCGTGACGTTCCGGATGAACATCGACGCGATTGCCCGGTCTGGCCTGAAAGTCGATCCGCGCGTGCTGCGCATATCGCAGGGGGGGCGCTGATCATGGCCCTGCGCAGGATTTTTGGCATGTCCTCAAGCGCCGCACAGTCGGCCGCGCTGCCCACGCTGGCGCAGATTCTGGGCCGCGTGCATTTGCGGCTGATCCTGTTTGCGGTTGCGCTGGCGGCGGCCAGTCTGGTGGTCAGCGGCGGGATCGTGATCCGCAACTATGCCCAGCGCAACCTGGATCTGATCGCCCGCACTGTCAGCTATACGGTGGAACCGGCGGTGGTGTTCGGCGATGCGGACGCGATCCGCGAAGGCCTTGTTTCGGTCGCCGCCGTCGGCGGGGTCGACCGGGTCGAAGTGCGCGATCCGGCGGGCCGGGTGCTGGCCCACTGGCAGCATAGCCACGCCGAACTGCATTCCGGGATCGAAGACGTTGCCAACGGCGTGATCTGGCCGGACCCGTCGCGGGCCGCGATCCAGCGCGGCGATGTGGTGATCGGGCAAGTGCGGGTCTACGGCAATTCCGAAGGCCTGCTGCGCTATATCCTGGCGGGACTGATCATCGCGCTGTCGTGCCTGGGGCTGACTGTGCTGGCCACCCGCATCCTGGCGCAGCGCCTGCAAAAGGACGTGATCGGCCCGCTCGATCATGTTGCCGATGTGGCCCATTCGGTCCGCAGCGACCGGGCTTTTGAAAAGCGGGTGCCATCGTCCGGCATTGCCGAAATTGACCGCTTCGGACAGGATTTCAATGCGCTGCTGGCCGAATTGCAGGGCTGGCACGCCGGGCTGACATCGGAAAACGCCGAACTCGCCCGCCGCGCCACGCACGATTCGCTGTCGGGGCTGGGCAACCGCGTGCTGTTCGAACAGACGCTGGGCGATGCCATCGGCAGTTCGGTGCGCAGCGGGGTCAGCTTTGCGGTGCTGTATCTGGACGTCGATCACTTCAAGGATATCAACGATCGGCACGGCCACGAATGCGGCGATGCCGCGCTGATTGCCGTGGCCGAGCGTCTGCGCCAGAGCATCCGCCACGTCGATCACGCCTTCCGCCTGGGCGGTGATGAATTCGCCGTGGTCCTCGCCCCGTTCTATAACCGCGCCCACGTGGACGCGGTCAGCGCCCGGATCGACAAGTCGATGGAACGTCCGTTCCGGCTGCCGAACGGGCTGTTTGCCACTTCGACGCTCAGCATCGGAGTGGCGGTTTACCCTGATGACGGGGTGTCACCGCAGGATTTGCTGCGCCGCGCCGATGCGGAAATGTATTTGCGCAAGCGTGGCCGCCGCTCGGCAGGATTTGAAGGAATTGAGAATGCGTAACGGGTTGCTGATTGTTCTGATGGCGCTGCTGGCTGCGTGCCAGACCACGCCGTCCAAACCGGCCTTTTCGGCCAAGCAGGTTGCGCTGCTGACCGAGCAGGGGTTCAAGCCGGTCGGTGAGAATTTCGAACTGGGCATTTCCGATCGCCTGCTGTTCGAAGTCGACAAGGCCGATCTGGTGCCGGAAATGGTTGCCACGCTGGACAAGCTGACCCGCAGCCTGACCAGCGTCGGAATCAACGGGGCCATCGTGGAAGGCCACACCGATTCCACGGGCAGCGCGGAATACAACCAGCAATTGTCCGAACGCCGCGCCGCAACGGTGAAAGCCGCGATGGTTGGCGGCGGGCTGCCCGATGCGGCCGTTCGTCCGATCGGGCTGGGTGAAAGCGATCCGATCGCGGACAACCAAAGCGAAGCGGGCCGCGCCGAAAACCGCCGGGTGGTGATCGTGGTCACGCCGGCGGACGCCGTTGCAATCCGCGACTGATTGCGCGGCCGCCGATTGAAAGGCGCGGCGCAGCGGCTATGACGGGCAGATGAGCATTTCCCCGGCGCCGCGCTGGCAGTTCTGGATCGATCGCGGCGGCACGTTCACCGATGTCGTCGCGCGCACGCCCGATGGCCGGATTCTGACCGCCAAGCTGCTGTCCGAAGACCCCAACCGCCCCGCCGATGCCGCCGCCCATGCCATCCGCAGCCTGACCGGCGCGGGCGATGCGCCGCTGCCCCCAGCTGACGTGCGGATGGGCACCACGGTCGCCACCAACGCGCTGCTGGAACGCAAGGGCGAACCATGCGTACTGGCGATCACGCGCGGTTTTGGCGATGCCCTGCGGATCGGCACGCAGGACCGGCCAGAGCTGTTCGTGCGGAAAATCGAATTGCCCGAGCCGCCCCACGCCCGCGTGATCGAGATCGACGAGCGGGTCGATGCATCCGGCAATGTGGTGCGCGCCCTGGATGAGGACGCCGCCAGCACCGCTTTTGCCGCTGCCGTGGCGGACGGGCTGCGCGCCATCGCCATCGTGCTGATGCACGGCTACCGCTTTACCGCGCACGAGGCCCGGCTGGCGGAACTGGCCCGCGCCGCCGGGTTCACGCAAGTATCGGTCAGCCACGAAGTCGCGCCGCTGATCAAGCTGATCTGGCGCGGCGATACCACGCTGGTCGATGCCTATCTCTCGCCGGTGCTGCGGCGCTATGTCGATCAGTTCTCCGGCCAGCTGGGTGGCCATATCCGCCCGTTGTTCATGCAGAGCAGCGGCGGGCTGATCGACGGCGCGCGGTTCCGGGGCAAGGATGCGATCCTGTCCGGCCCGGCCGGCGGGATCGTCGGCATGGCGCGGACGGCAGAAGCGTCCGGCGAAGCCCGCGTGATCGGATTCGACATGGGCGGCACCTCGACCGATGTCAGCCACTATGCCGGGGCGTTTGAACGCGACAGCGAAACCCGCGTCGCCAATGTCCGCATTCGCGCGCCGATGCTGCGCATCCACACGGTTGCGGCGGGCGGCGGATCGATCTGCCGGTTCGATGCCGGACGGCTGGTGGTCGGCCCGGAAAGCGCAGGCGCAGTGCCGGGTCCGGCGTGTTACCGGAATGGCGGTCCGCTGACGGTGACGGACTGCAACGTGCTGCTGGGAAAGCTGATCCCCGATCACTTTCCGCGCCTGTTCGGCCCGACCGGCGACCAGCCGCTCGACCGGGCGGTGGTAGAGCGCAAGTTTGCCGCGCTCTCCGTGCAAGTGGCCGCCGAAACCGGGCAGGACCTGACGCCGCAGGCGCTGGCCGAAGGGTTCATCAGCATCGCCGTTGCGGGCATGGCCCACGCGATCAAGCAGATCTCCGTGGCGCGCGGGCATGACGTGACCGGCTATGCACTCGCCTGTTTCGGCGGGGCCGGGGGCCAGCATGCCTGTCTGGTCGCCGATGCGCTGGGGATCGGCACGGTGCTGGTCCATCCGCTCGCCGGGGTGCTTTCCGCCTATGGCATGGGGCTGGCGAGCGAGGCGGCGGTGCGTGAACGCACGCTGGGCCTGCCGCTGGTGGCCGGGGTGGAAGCGGCGGTGGAGCAGGTCCGCGCTGCCCTGGCGGACGAGGCGGCGGAGCAGCTGAACATGCCGCCCAGCCGGGTTGAGGCCAGCCTGTTCCTGCGCCGCGAAGGGTCCGAAAACGCCATCGAACTGCCGACGGGGCCGGTCGATGAACTGGCAGCGGCCTTTGCTGCGGCGCACCGCGCGCAGTTTGGCTATGACGGCGCGGGCGCGCTGGTGGTGGATCGGGTGCGGGTTGAAGCGGCGGCCGAGGATATTACCGCTGCGCAGATCGCCTGGCCGCTGCCCACCGCCACCGGCACGCCGCTGGGTCAGTCCAGTTGCTATCTGGCCGGGGCAGCGCAGGACACCCCGGTGTGGGACCGCGCGGCGCTGGCGGCGGGGTTCACCGCGAACGGCCCGGTGATTGTGATCGACGCGCTGGCGACGACCGTGGTCGAACCCGGCTGGCGCGTCACGGTTGATGGCGATGGCAGCCTGCGCCTCACCCGCCATGCCCCGCGCGCGGTCACGGTTGCCAGCGGGACAGCGGTCGATCCGGTCCGGCTGGAAATCTTCAACGGGCTGTTCATGGCGATTGCCGAGGAAATGGGCAGCGCGCTCGCCCGCAGTGCCACCTCGGTCAACATCCGCGAGCGGCTCGATTTTTCCTGCGCGCTGTTCGATGCTGCCGGGCGGCTGGTCGCCAATGCGCCGCATATGCCGGTCCATCTGGGATCGATGGGGGAAAGCGTGCAGGCGGTGCTGCGGGAGCGGGCGGATGGCCGCGACGGGCGCGGCGTGCGGCGCGGCGATGCCTATGTCCTCAACGCGCCTTATGCCGGGGGAACGCACTTGCCCGACATAACGGTGGTGCTGCCGGTGTTCGTCGATGATGCCAGCGCAGCCCCCGATTTCTTCGTCGCCGCGCGCGGGCATCATGCCGATGTCGGCGGAATTGCGCCGGGCTCGATGCCGCCGAACAGCCGGACCATCGCGGATGAAGGCGTCCTGCTGGAGAACGTCCTGCTGGTCGACGAAGGCCGGTTCTGTGAGGGGCAACTGCGCGCGCTGCTGTCCGCCGGGCCGCTGCCGTCGCGCAATGTCGATCAGAACATCGCGGACCTTGCCGCCCAGGTCGCCGCCTGCGCGCGCGGCGCGGCGGGGCTGGAGCGGGCCTGCGCCGAGCATGGCCGCGATGTGGTTGCCGCCTATATGCATCACGTCCACGCCAATGCCGAAGAAGCCGTGCGGCGATTGATCGGACGGCTGGCAGACGGCGCGTTTTCCTATGCGATGGACAACGGCGCGGTGATCAGGCTTGCGGTGCGGGTGGACCATGCCGCGCGCCACGTGACGATCGACTTCACCGGCACCAGCGATCAGCTGCCCGGCAATTTCAACGCGCCGTTCTCGGTCGTGCGGGCGGCGGTGATGTATGTCCTGCGCACCATGATCGACGATCCAATCCCGATGAACGAGGGCTGCCTCGCCCCGGTAACGATTGTCGTGCCCGAAGGATCGATGCTGCGCCCGCGCTATCCGGCGGCCGTGGTCGCGGGGAATGTCGAAACCAGCCAGGCGGTGACCGATGCACTGTTCGGCGCGTTCGGGGCGATGGCGGCGGCGCAGGGGACGATGAACAACTTCACGTTCGGCACGGACCGCTACCAGTATTACGAAACCATCGCCGGCGGCGCGGGCGCGGGGCCGGACTTCGACGGGGCCAGTGCGGTCCAGACCCACATGACCAACAGCCGGTTGACCGATCCCGAAGTGCTGGAAACCCGCTTTCCGGTGCTGCTGGAGGAGTTTTCGATCCGGCGCGGTTCGGGCGGCGCAGGCGCGCACCGGGGCGGCGACGGCGCGGTGCGGCGGCTGCGGTTTCTGGAACCGATGGAAGCGGGCATCCTGTCCAACCGCCGCAAGGTGCCGCCGTTTGGCTTGCACGGCGGTGCGGACGGGGCCTGCGGGCGGACCAGCGTGCTGCGCGCGTCCGGCGCGACCCAAGTGCTGGATTCGACCGCCAGCGTCATGGTTGCGGCGGGTGACGTGATCGTGATCGAAACACCGGGCGGCGGGGGATACGGAAAACGATGAACTACTGGGTCTTGTCCGGCATTGTGGTGATGGTCACCGGGTTCGTGCTGCGGTTCAATCCGCTGCTGGTGGTGGTCAGCGCCGCGCTGGCGACGGGCGTTGCGGCAGGGCTGGACCTTGTCGCCATCGTTTCCGCCTTCGGCAAGGCGTTCAACGATACCCGCTATGTCAGCGTGGTGTGGATCGTGTTGCCCGTGATCGGCCTGCTGGAACGCTATGGCTTGCAGGAACGCGCGCGGGGGCTGATCGCGGGCATGAAAGGCGCGACGTATGGCCGCTTGCTGACCGGTTATCTGCTGCTGCGGCAGGCGACGGCGGCGCTGGGGCTGACCTCGGTCGCGGGCCACGCGCAGACCGTCCGCCCGCTGGTCGCGCCGATGGCCGAAGCGGCGGCAGAGGAAACCGGGCCGCTGTCGGACGCGGAGCGCGAACAGGTGAAAGCCATGTCCGCCGCGACCGACAACGTCGGGCTGTTCTTTGGCGAGGACATCTTCATCGCCATCGGCTCGATCCTGCTGATGAAGGGCTTCATGGAGCAGCAGGGGATCATTCTCGCCCCGTTCGACCTGTCGGTCTGGGCGATCCCGACCGCGATTTTCGCGTTCCTGATCCACGGCTTCCGGCTGTGGCGGCAAGGGCGCAAGCTGCGCCAGCGGGGAGCGGGCGCATGATCCACGTAACCTTCCCTCACCCGCAAACCCCGCCCGTCCTGAGCTTGTCGAAGGACTGTCCTTGCTTGCGGGCAGGGGCGCATGGGGCGGGAAGAAAAGCAGCCCTTCGACAAGCTCGGGACGGGCGGGCGCGGAGGCCGGGGGTGACGGTTGACCGGAGGGCTGCCGCATGATCGGACTGGCACAAGTCTATGTCCTCGCCGGGCTGACGTTCACCGCGTTCGCGCTGCTGTCGGCGCGCGATGCGAGCAATCCGCGCCGGTTCGCCAACACGGGCTTCTGGGCGCTGCTGGCGCTGTCGATGCTGGCGGGGGACCGGCTGGGCGATTTCGGCAACGGCGTGCTGGTGGTGGCGCTGGTCGGCATCGCGGGCTTGCGCGGGCTGGGCAAAGGCACGGGCGGCAGCGCGGCAGAGGAACGCGCCGCCAATGCGGACCGGCACGGCAACCGCCTGTTCCTGCTGGCCTTGGTGATCCCGGCAACCGCGCTGGCGGGGACGTTCCTGTTCAAGCAGTTCCCCGCGCTGGTTGATGCCAGACAGGTGACGCTGGTCAGCCTGGCGCTGGGTGTGGTGCTGGCGCTGGGCGCGGGGGCGGCGTGGCTGCGGCCTGCGCCGCTGGTGCCGCTGGAAGAAGGCCGGCGGCTGATGGACGCGGTCGGCTGGGCGGGCATCCTGCCGCAGATGCTGGCCAGCCTGGGCGCGGTCTTCGCGCTGGCGGGGGTGGGCGATGTCGTCGGCGGGCTGATGGCGGACGTGATCCCGGATGGCAGCCTGCTGGGCGCGGTGATCGCCTATGGGCTGGGGATGGCGCTGTTCACGATGGTGATGGGCAATGCCTTTGCCGCGTTCCCGGTGATGGCGGCGGCGATTGGCTTGCCGCTGCTGATCGGTGAATATCAGGGCGATCCCGCGATTGTCTGCGCCATCGGGATGCTGGCGGGGTTCTGCGGCACGCTGATGACCCCGATGGCCGCCAACTTCAACATCGTCCCCGCCGCGCTGCTGGAACTGACGGACCGCAACGCAGTGGTCAAGGCGCAGATTGCCACCGCGCTGCCGCTGCTGGTCGTCAACATCGCGCTGATCTACTGGCTGGCTTTTCCATGACTGACCTGAACGCTGATACCGCCGCGCGCTTCATGGCGCTGACGCTGGGCCATCTCGGCCGCGAATATCCGCACAAGCTCGATCACGTGCTGGACGGCCCTGCGGACGTGCAAAGCCCCAGCGCCTTGCACCCGATCTTTCACGGCAGCTTTGACTGGCATTCGTGCGTGCATGGTTATTGGCAGGTCCTGCGCCTCGCCCGGCGGTTCCCGGATTTGCCGGAGGCGGCAGCCGTGCGCGCCCATGCCGCGCGGGCGTTCACGCCCGAAAACTGGGCAACGGAAACGGATTACCTCGCCCGGCCATCGGCGCGCGGGTTTGAGCGGCCCTATGGCTGGGGCTGGGCGCTGGCGCTCCATGCCGAACTGGCGCTGCACGATGCGCCGTGGGCGGCACTGGCCGAGCCGTTCGCGCGGGCGTTCGCGCAGCGGCTGCATGATTTCCTGCCCAAACAGACGTATCCGATCCGGGTCGGCACGCACTACAATTCCGCCTTCGCGTTGGTGCTGGCGCGGGACTGGGCTGGGACTCGCGATCCCGCACTGGCCAGCCTGATCGATGCGCGGGTGCGCGAATGGTTCGGCGGTGACCGGGCCTGTCAGGCGTGGGAACCGGGCGGCGACGAGTTCCTGTCCCCGGCGCTGTGCGAGGCGCTGGTGATGAGCCGGGTGCTGGGGACGGACTTTGCCGCGTGGTTCGAAGGCTTCCTGCCGGACTGCGCAGGAATGCAGCCCGCGACGCTGTTCACCCCCGCCACGGTGTCAGACCGCAGCGACGGCAAGATCGCGCATCTCGATGGGCTGAACCTCAGCCGTGCGTGGTGCTGGTGCGAGATTGCAGCGGCGCTGCCTGCGGATCATCCGGTCGTCCCGGTCGCGCGGGCAGCGGCAGAGCGGCATCTGGCCGCCGCGCTGCCGCATCTGGCCGACGATTACATGGGCGAACACTGGCTCGCCACGTTCGCGCTGCTGGCGCTGGAGGCGGGTTCGGACTGAACCCCCTCCCTCGTTTCCCAACCTCGCGTTCGTGTCGAGCGAAGTCGAGACACGGTTAGCGCAAACGTGTCTCGACTTCGCTC
>NZ_JAUYNB010000003.1 GCF_030699305.1 Novosphingobium sp. | reverse complement strand
TTCCCGGCGAACCATAGCGCTTCCGACATTGGTTCATCGGAATGCCACGTCGTCATGACGAACTTTTCATCCGGTATGTGGCCGTAATTAAAGGTTTCAAGGACCGCCCAATCAACCGCGTCGTGCCACTTTTCGCACTCGGCCCCCCAGGCGATTGCATACAGGCAACCGCCTTCTACCAACCATTGGGCGATGCTGTTGCGCCAGTCGTCGGTCACCGTGGTCTCGGAGACAATGACTGCCCGAAGCGGCCCGATGGGTAGCTGTGGTGGACTCTCGTTTGGAGGCAGATGCACGTATTCCGGTCCCATGCGCTCAGCTTAGGGGAACGGTTCCAATCGGCAATCCCTTGTCCGCAAACCACCCATCATTGGTCATTCGTGCTTCGCAGCGCAGCGACCAAAAGCCGACGAACACAACGTTGATCAGCAGAGCGATTGTGCTCGCACCCGCGATAGTTGTTGATGCTGCGGTCGAACGGGATGCCGGGCAGGCAATCAGCGTGTGCGCAGCACCGTGCCGCTGGGTGACAGGCGCACGGCTTCCGATCCGGTCAGACCGGGGAATGTGGGCCACAGCCCTTGCGCCAGCGCCATCCGGCTTTCCGATGGGCCGCCGGCCTGGCGTTCATACATCCAGTAATTGCGCATCACGATGTTCACATACCCGCGCGTCTCCCAATAAGGGACGCTTTCGATCCACAGCAGCGGGTCGCCAGAATCGCGGATTTCGCTCTGCCAGCGGCTGACCGGCACCAGCCCGGCGTTATAGGCCGCCATCACCTTGGGCAGCAGCCCCTGGGTGGCGGGGCTGTCCTTCAGGCGTTGCAGGTGTCGCTGGCCGAACGCCAGGTTGACTTCGGGCTTGGCCAGATCGCCGGGCGATCCCGACACCCCCAATGCGGCGGCATGGTCGCGGGCGGCGGCGGGCATGATCTGCATCAGGCCCTTGGCCCCGGCCGGACTGGTCACAGCGGTGCGAAAGACGGATTCCTGCAAGGCGTGGGCATAGACCAGCGCCGGATCGACGTTCCAGCCGGTGGTTGGCGTCCACTTTGGTGTGGGGAAGCGCGCGGCAGGTTCCGCTTTGCCCCCGGCTGGCGCGTTATAGGCCATCCACAACTGGGTGGAGGGCAGCCCCAGATCGCGTGCGAGGCGGGACATCGGCTGGTAATGCTGGGACGAACCGATCCGCGCCTGATGGCGCAGCACTTCATCGGCCAGCCCGTCCTTGCCCACTTCGGCCAGCCCCACGGCGACGCGGATATTGGGCACATCGCGCAGCTTCTGCCAGTCGTTCTGGGTGAAATCGGGGGCAGTGTGGGTTTCGGGCAGCTTCGTGCCCAGCTGTTCGGCGGCAAGCATGCCATAAAGCGTCTCGTCCATCCGAGCGGCGCTTTTCAGCGGCGCGGCGGCGCGTTCGGGCTGGCGGCAGCGCACCAGCGCGCGCGACTGCCAGAAGTGCGCAGCGGCGGTCAGTTCGGCGTTCTCGGAAGCCTGCGCGGTGCGTTCGAAGGCGTCGGCGGCCCCGGCGCAATCATTCAGCCGCCACGCGGCCAGACCTGCCGTCCACAGCCCTTCGGCCACCCACGGCCCCGCGCCCTGCACAGATGACTGCGCCAGCGCATAGGCATTGGCGTCGTCATTCTCGATGTAAAAGCTCCACGCTACCTTGGCGCGCCATTCGGCCCGCGCTTCGGCGGAAAGCTGCGTGTCGATCCCGTCGAGCAGCGCTTTGGCTCCGGCGGGATCGTCGGCCTTGATCCGGGCCTGAATGCCAGTCGACACGGCGGCGGGCATCGTGCCGTCGTTCACTTCACGCGGGCGGATGCGTTTTGCGCGGCTAGGCATCGACACCAGCCGGTTGGCAGCGGGCAGCGCGGGCAGTTCGGCCACGCCGCGCTTGGTGGCCAGGGCGGCGATCTGTGTGGCCTGGGGCAAGTCCGTGCCGCGCGCCAGCCATTCGCCGAGCGGTCCGGCCTCAATCCTGGGCGAGGTCGGCGCGAGGAAGTATTCGGCGCGGGCGACCTGATGCAGCGGGCCATCGGTCTTTTGTGCAAACAGGGATTGCACTTTGGTCCAGTCGGCCTTGTCGATCGCGGCGAACAGTTCCTGATAATAGGCCCGTTCGTCCTGCGTCAGCAGGCTGGGCACGGCGGTGCGGCTGGCGCGGTTGCGAAAGTAATCGACTGCCGCGCTGTTAGCCTGCGCGGCGACCGGCAGCAGGACGGCCGCGCCGGTCATCGCAAGTCCCACAAGCCGTGTTGTCAGCCGCAATGTCACGTCCAGAATTATCCCGTCCAGTTCAGCCATGCGTCCCATAACGCGGCCTTGTCGCGCGGTCTGCCGCCAAGGCGGACCAACCCTTGCGCGACCAATACCGGAACATTCGCCCCCTCATGGTTAAATCGCGGTAAAGGATTAGCGCTTTTCGCCGGGTCGTGGCCCAGCAGCGACGAGATGTGCGGTCCCAGCACAATCAGCCGCTGCGGCGCGGCCAATTTGACGTGGGTTGTCACGATCCGGCCCAAACCAGCCTCGGCCAGCGCGGCCCAATCTGGCATTGGCGTATGGCGCGGCAGGCAGCTGGCGACATAGGCGGCATCCGGCGCAATGCCGAAGCTGGTCAGGATCGCATCCAGCAGCTGCCCTTGCGGTCCATCCAGCAGGCGCTGCGAATCGCCCGGCTCGGGATGATCGACCAGCACCATCAGTTCCGCCCCGGCCGGCCCGCGCGGGGCCACGCGATCAAACACCTGTCCGCCGTCGAGTGAGGGATCGGTCAGCCACCATTGCGTAAATTCGGCCAGTGTGGCCGGCAGGTCGGCCCCGTCGCCGCCGATTTTTGGCGCGGGCGCTGGCGCGGGTGGCTCCGGCACTGTGAACTGCGGCGCAGTGCCTGCCGGTACGGCATCGTCAGGGCGGGTCAGCCAATCGCGCGCGGCGTCGACGAAATCGAGATCCACTCCGGCATCGCGCCACCAGTCCACCGCAGCGGCGAACTGGGCCGGGGACAGGCCATCGGGGGCATCAGAATGTGTTATCGCATCCACATTGTGGTCTTGACCCGGCGCATCGCAGCAATCAAGGCTTTCCCGCAGAAACAGGCCGACAATGCAGGGAATGGAATCCGCCATGAGCGAACGCGAATCGATGCCTTATGACGTTGTCATCGTTGGGGGCGGTCCGGCCGGCCTTGGTGCGGCGATCCGGTTGAAGGAGCTGAACGCCGATCTTTCGGTGTGCATCCTGGAAAAAGGCTCCGAAGTGGGCGCGCACATCCTGTCGGGTGCGGTGGTCGATCCCAAGGCGCTGGATGAACTGCTGCCCGACTGGCGCACCGATGGCTGTCCGATGGCGGAAACCCCGGTAACCGACAACTGGCACTGGGTGCTGACCAAGGGCAAGCATATCCCGATTCCGCACTGGCCGATGCCTCCGTTCATGTCGAACGACGGCAACTATACCGGCAGTCTGGGCAGCCTGTGCCGCTGGCTGGCGGGCAAGGCTGAGGAACTGGGCGTCGAAATCTTCCCCGGCTTCCCGGCATCCGAAGTGCTCTATAACGAGGACGGCTCGGTCAAGGGCGTCGCCACGCAGGACATGGGCGTGGCCAAGGATGGCAGCCACAAGGGCGAATACCAGCCCGGCATGGAACTCCACGCCAAGTACACCCTGTTCGCCGAAGGCGCGCGCGGGCACCTGACCAAGCAGCTCAAGGCACTCTATGACCTTGAAGCGAACTGCGAACCGCAGGTTTACGGCCTCGGCATCAAGGAACTGTGGGATATCGATCCGGACAAGCACGTGCCGGGCCGTGTCATCCACACTCAGGGCTGGCCGCTGACCGAAAGCGAAAGCTGGGGCGGTGGGTTCCTGTATCATCAGGCGAACAACCAGGTCGCGCTCGGCTTCGTCACCGCGCTCGATTACAAGAATCCCTACGTCTTCCCGTTCGAGGAATTCCAGCGCTGGAAGCAGCACCCGGAAATCCGCGCCATTCTGGAAGGTGGTCGCCGCGTGTCGTATGGCGCGCGGGCGATCAACGAAGGCGGCTGGCAATCGGTGCCCAAGCTGGACTTCCCCGGCGGCGCGCTGATCGGGTGCTCGGCCGGGTTCGTCAACGTGCCGCGCATCAAGGGCAGCCACACCGCAATGAAAAGCGGGATGCTGGCGGCTGAATCCATCGCCGCCGCCATCGCCGCGGGCCGTGCGAACGATTCGATGGGCGAATACGACGCCGCCGTGCGCGACAGCTGGATCGCCAAGGAACTGAAGCTGGTCCAGAACGCAGAGCCGCTGGTGGCGAAGTGGGGCGGGGATATCGGCACGATCCTGGCGGGCGCGGACATGTGGCTGCGCACGCTGTTCGGGTTCGGCGTGTGGAAGCCGATGAAGCACCACCGCGACTGCGAAGCGATTGGCCGGGCGGACCTCTATCAGCCGATCAACTATCCCAAGCCCGACGGCGTGGTCAGCTTTGACCGCCTGTCCTCGGTCGCGCTGTCGTTCACCAACCACGAGGAAGACCAGCCGTGCCACCTTCAGCTGAAGGACCCGGCAATCCCGGTCGAGCTCAATCTGGCGCGGTATGCGGGGCCGGAAGCGCGCTATTGCCCGGCGGGGGTCTATGAATTCCTCGGCGTCGAGGAAGGCAATCCGCGCCTCCAGATCAACGCCCAGAACTGCGTCCACTGCAAGACCTGCGACATCAAGGACATGACCCAGAACATCAACTGGGTGACGCCCGAAGGCGGCGGCGGGCCGAACTATCCGAATATGTGATATGGGACCGGCATTGTCCAAACAGCGGGGAGTCTTATGGTGATTGATTTCTTGATACTCACTGCAGGACTTGCCGCTGTTCCGCCTGAACTGGATGTTTTGGCAAATTTTAAAGCTGGCAGGATGATTTGCTCGAACCCTGACGATGCCGCGAAGACATGTACTGCGATTGCAAGCTATGAAATTGTATCTGACGGCACTTTGACTGAGACCACAGAAATGCTGCTGTCGCCGCAGCAACCGATTACTCTGACGCTAACCGTGCGTGGCCGTGTCGAGAATGGCGCGATCTGCGGATCGCTGCAGAACGAAAGTTTCGAGACCGGGCAGATCAAGCGCAATGCTGCTCCGCTGACTGCTGAACAGAATGCTGCGGCCATGGCGAACATCAAAGAGAAACTATCATCGATGGTGGGCCAGACAGCCTGTGATGCATTGCGGATCGAGAACGGCAAGCTTGTGAAGGCAGGTGTCGTCGATGGCGTCGGTATTGCACTCCCCGCAAAACCTGTTCGCTGGATATCCTCTCTGGACGGCTACCGGGTCGCGCCAGCCAGTTAAGCCTGTCTGGATCGCAAGTTTGCTCAGTTGAGCTCGGTGCCTACATCACAAAAGCTGACGCGCTGAAGGTGCATTTGAACGAAACCGCCTACGCCAAGATCAACCTCGCGCTGCACGTTAGACGGCGGCGCGAGGATGGCTATCATGAGCTGGAAACGCTGTTTGCCTTCGTCGATGCGGGGGACGCGCTGAGCGCAGTTCCAGCTGCGCGCGATAGCTTGCGCGTGGTGGGCGAGTTTGGCGGGGCGCTGGACGATCCGTTTGGCAATATCGTCGCCAAGGCGCTCTCGGCCTTGCCCCACGGCGAGGGCTGGGCGGTGACGCTGGAAAAGCGCCTGCCGGTCGCGGCGGGGCTGGGCGGCGGGTCGGCCGATGCGGGCGCGGTGTTCCGCATCGTGGAGCGCAGCCACGGCCTGCCGGCTGACTGGCCCGCGCGCGCCGCCGCGCTGGGGGCCGATGTGCCCGCCTGCGTGCTGTCGCGCGCCTGCATCGGGCTTGGCACCGGGACGCAGCTGGAGCCGGTCGACAACGATCTGGCGGGCATGGCCTGCCTGCTGGTCAATCCGCGCGTCCCGCTGAGCACCGGGCCGGTGTTCAAGGCGTGGGACGGGCAGGATCGTGGACCTTTGCCGGTGGGCGACGTCCGGACCATCACCCTGACTGGCCGCAACGATCTGGAGCCGCCCGCGCTGGCGCTGTGTCCCGTGATCGGCGATGTGCTGGCGGCGTTGCGCGCAACTGAACCGCTGATCGCGCGGATGTCGGGTTCGGGCGCGACCTGCTTTGCGCTGTACGAGGATTTTGCGGCGGCAGAGGCGGCGGCGGTGCAGATCGGGCGGGATCAGCCCGGCTGGTGGCAGTTGCTGGGGCGGCTGCGGTGATCTTCGGCCCCATCAACCAACCTCCGTTCGTGTCGAGCGAAGTCGAGACACGTTGCGCGCAGTGTCTCAACTTCGCTCGACACGAACGGGTGAGGGGGCGGACCATGACTGAAGCGTTCCACCTGATCGGCGCGCCTCGCTTTGGCGGCATTCTGGTGGTGTCGGACCATGCCAGCAACCACGTTCCCGCCGATATCGACCTGGGGATCGATCCCGCGCTGCTGGACCAGCACATCGCCATCGACATCGGCGTGGCGGGGGTGGCGCAGCACATGGCCGAGCGCCCCGGCATTGCGGCGTTTCTGGGGGGCGTCAGCCGGCTGGTGTGCGATTTCAACCGCGAGGAACATGCCCCCACTGTCGTGCCGATCGCCAGCGATGGTCACGCCATGCCCGGCAATGCGCTGGATCACGCAGGCCATGAGGCGCGGCTCGCGCGGTTCTTTCGTCCCTATCATGCGGCACTGGCCGCGCTGCTGGATGACAAGCCGCCGGCGCTGATCCTGTCGCTGCACAGCTTTACGCCGCGGCTGGCCAGCCATCCGGAGCAACTGCGCCCATGGCAAGTGGGCGTGCTCTATAACCACGACGACCGCGCGGCGCGCATCGCGATCCCCTTGCTGGAAGCCGCAGGGCTGATGGTGGGTGATCAGGAACCGTATTCGGGCCGACTGCTCAACGCGACGATGAACCGCCATGCCGAGGGCGAAGGGCGGCCCTATCTGGGCATCGAAATCCGGCAGGATCAGATCGCCGATGCCGCAGGCCAGCAATTTTGGGCGAGCCTGCTGGGCCGAATTTGTAATGAAGTGGCGTTGAAGCTGGGCGACTAGCGGTGTAGGGGCCACGAATTCCAAGCCCGTCCGTCCTGAGCTTGTCGAAGGACCGTCCTGTTCTTCCCTGGCCTGCGCGGGAGCGCAAAAGGGAAAAACGGACCTTCGACAAGCTCAGGGCGGACGGCTAAGGATGGCTGACCAGTTCGGAGTTTCCCATGCCCGCTTACCGTTCACGCACTTCCACCCATGGCCGCAATATGGCGGGCGCACGCGGGCTGTGGCGCGCCACAGGGATGAAGGACGGCGATTTCGGCAAGCCGATCATCGCGGTGGTCAACAGCTTTACCCAGTTCGTGCCAGGCCACGTCCACCTGAAGGACCTGGGCCAGATGGTCGCGCGCGAGATTGAAGCGGCGGGCGGCGTGGCCAAGGAATTCAACACCATCGCCGTCGATGACGGGATCGCGATGGGCCATGACGGAATGCTCTATTCGCTGCCCAGCCGCGATCTGATCGCCGACAGCGTGGAATACATGGTCAACGCGCACTGCGCCGATGCGATGGTCTGTATTTCCAATTGCGACAAGATCACGCCGGGAATGCTGATGGCCGCGATGCGGATCAACATTCCGGTGGTGTTCGTGTCCGGCGGGCCGATGGAAGCGGGCAAGGTCATTCTGGACGGCAAGGAAGTCGCGCTCGACCTGATCGACGCGATGATCGCCGCCGGGGACGACAAGGTCAGCGATGAGGATGTCGCCAAGATCGAACGCGCCGCCTGCCCCACCTGCGGGTCGTGCAGCGGCATGTTTACCGCCAATTCGATGAACTGCCTGACCGAGGCGCTGGGCCTGTCGCTGCCGGGCAATGGCTCGCAGCTGGCCACCCATTCGGACCGCAAGGAACTGTTCCTGCAAGCGGGCCGCGTGGTGGTTGATCTGTGCCGCCGTTACTACGAACAGGACGATGCCAGTGTGTTGCCGCGCGCCATCGCCAACTTCAAGGCGTTTGAAAACGCGATGAGTCTGGATATCGCGATGGGCGGGTCGACCAACACGGTGCTGCACTTGCTCGCCGCTGCGCAGGAAGCGGGCATCGATTTCACCATGGCCGATATCGACCGGCTGAGCCGCAAGGTGCCGTGCCTGTCGAAGGTCGCGCCAGCCAAAAGCGACGTCCACATGGAAGACGTCCACCGCGCGGGCGGGATCCCGGCGATCCTGGGCGAACTGGACCGGGCCGGGCTGCTCCACACCGATCTGCCGACCGTCCATTCGCCGACCATGGCCGATGCGCTGAACCGCTGGGATATCAAGCGCACCAACGATCCCAAGGTGCAGGAATTCTTCAAGGCCGCGCCGGGCGGTGTGCCGACGCAGACCGCGTTCAGCCAGTCGCGCCGCTGGGCCGAATTGGATGCCGACCGCGAAAACGGCGTGATCCGCAGCGCCGAACACGCCTTTTCGAAGGACGGCGGGCTGGCCGTGCTGTTCGGCAACATCGCGCTGGAAGGCTGCATCGTGAAGACGGCGGGCGTGGATGAAAAGATCCTGAAGTTCACCGGCCCGGTGAAAGTCTATGAAAGCCAGGACGCTGCCGTCACCGCGATCCTGACCGGGCAGGTCGTGGCGGGCGACGTCGTCGTGATCCGCTACGAAGGGCCAAAGGGCGGCCCCGGCATGCAGGAAATGCTCTATCCCACCAGCTACCTGAAATCGAAGGGGCTGGGCAAGGATTGCGCGCTGCTGACTGACGGGCGCTTTTCGGGCGGCACTTCGGGTCTGTCGATTGGCCATGCCTCGCCCGAAGCGGCAGAGGGCGGTACGATCGGGCTGGCCCAGAACGGCGACGTGATCGAGATCGACATCCCCAATCGCACGATCAATCTGGCGGTGCCCAATGCGGAACTGGACCGCCGCCGCGCGGTGCAGGATGCCAAGGGCTGGCACCCGGAAAAGGACCGCCCGCGCAAGGTTTCGGTCGCGCTGCAAGCCTATGCCGCGATGACCACCAGCGCCGCGCGCGGGGCTGTGCGTGACCTGTCGCAACTGAAGGGTAAGTGATGCGCGGCGCGCCGCTCGTCCTTGCGGCCCTGCTGGCGGCCTGCGGGCAGGGCGATCAGGCCGCAGCGCCAGCGGGTGAAGCGATCCAGTGTTCGCTGGGCGGGGCGAAGGATTTCACGCCGCACTGCCAGCTGGAACGCAGCGTGATCGAGGGCGCGCAAGTGTTCATCGTGCGCCATCCGGATGGCGCGTTCCGGCGGATGCAGGTCAGCCCCGATGGCCAGAACCTGCTTGCTGCTGACGGCGCGGACGAAACCCAGTCCGCGCTGAAGGGGGATCGCTATGAAGTGATCCTGGGGCTGGATCGCTATGTCATTCCGGCCGGGACCAATGCAGCCACCCGATAACCAGATCCTCACCGCTGCGCAGATGCGCCGGGCGGAAGAGGAGCTGATCGCGGGCGGGACCGGCGTGGATCAGTTGATGCAGACCGCCGGGCGCGGGGCGGCGGACTGGGTCTGGCGGGTGAGCGGCGGGCGGCCCGTGACCGTGCTGTGCGGCCCGGGCAACAACGGCGGCGATGGCTATGTGATCGCGCAGGCGCTGCACGAGCGCGGCGGCCCGGTGCAGGTGATCGCGGCGAGTGAACCCAAAACCGATGCGGCGCGCACCGCCCGCGCGCTCTATCACCGCGAAGTTTGCGGGACTGATGTGTCTGCCATCGGCGAAGTGCTGGTCGATTGCCTGTTCGGCACGGGGCTGACCCGCGCGCTCTCCAGCGAACACACCGCTTTGCTGACCCGCCTTGCAGCCAGCCACGCCTTGCGCGTTGCGGTTGATCTGCCCAGCGGGGTGGACAGCGATACCGGCCAGCCGCTGGGGCCGGGGCTGCCGGATTATGACCTGACGCTGGCGCTGGGCGCGTGGAAGCCTGCGCATTTCCTGATGCCGGCCTGCGCCCAGATGGGCGCGCTGCGGCTGGTGCCAATCGGGGTTGGTGCGGTGCCGGATGCGGCGGCGCTGATCGCGCGGCCCCGGCTGCACGCTCCGGTGGCGGATGCGCACAAATACACGCGCGGGCTGCTGGTGGTGATCGGCGGGGCGATGCCGGGCGCGGCGCGGCTCGCGGCAACCGCCGCGCAAGGGTCCGGTGCGGGGTATGTGAAGCTGCTGGGTGAAGCGCCCGCGCCCGATGACATCGTTGCTGATCCGCAGCCGCTGGCCAATGCCCTGACCGATACCCGGATCAACGCCCTGCTGATCGGCCCCGGCCTTGGCCGCGATGCCGCCGCGCGCGAACGGCTGACGCTGGCGATGGCCGAGAATATCCCGGCCGTGCTCGATGCCGATGCGCTGGTGCTGCTCACAGGGCGCTTGCAGGCACAGCGCACCGCGCCGCTGATCGCCACCCCGCATGAGGGCGAACTGGCCGCGCTGGAACGCGCGTTTGGCTGCGCGGGGGAGGGTGGCAAGGTCGAGCGGGCAAGAGCGCTGGCACAGGTGACCGGGATGGTGATCGTTGCCAAGGGCGCCGACACCGTAATCGCCGCGCCCGACGGCCGTACCGCGCTGGCCGCGCGCGCATCGAGCTGGCTGTCGACTGCGGGAACCGGCGATGTGCTGGCTGGCACCATCGCCAGCCGTCTGGCCAGCGGCGCTGATCCGTTCGCCGCTGCCTGCGACGGCGTGTGGCTCCACGGCGAGGCGGCGCGGCGCTGTCCGCCCGCGTTCACGGCGGGAATGCTTGCCGCTGCGGTTCGCAGCGCCTACGCGGCCTGCTTGTGAGAGTATCTGGCTGTGACTGACCCATCTGAAGACATTATCCTCTCGGAGGAAATCATCCGGATCGCCGCGAAGGGCGACGGCGTAACCGCATCGGGCCGGTTTGCCTGGGGCGCTGCGCCGGGGGATCTGCTGCTGCCCGATGGCACGCTTGAGCCCGGCCCGCACCACGTGGCGCCGGTGTGCAAGCATTTTGGCCGCTGCGGCGGGTGCCAGTTGCAGCAGCTGGACGAAGCATCGCTGGCCGACTTTGTCGAGGCGCGGGTGGCCAATGCCTCAACCTCGCAAGGGCTGGGGGCGGAACGGATCGCGCCGCCGCACCTCTCCCCGCCCCGCAGCCGCCGCCGCGCGTCGTTGCGGGCGGAAAGCTCGCAGGGGCGGGTGGTGATCGGTTACCGCGAGGCGAAATCACACCGGCTGGTCGAACTCACCGAATGCCCGGTGCTGGTGCCCGAATTCGTCGCGATCCTGCCGCACTGGCGCAAGCTGCTGATCAAGCTGGGGCAGGGTTCGGCCCCGACCAAGGGCGCGAAACGCGGTCCCGGCGGCAAGCACGTTCATGCCAAGCTGGCCGCCGACATCGAACTTGCGCTGACCGAGCAGGGGCTGGATATCGCCATCAAGGGCCTGAAAGTCGAAGGGCTGGCCGGGACCGAGGCGATGCTCGATTTCGCGCGGGATCATAAACTGGCGCGGTTGGTGCTGGACGCGGGCTATGGCCCCGAAGCGGTGTGGGAACCGGAACCGGTGACCGTGTCGCTCGGCGGGGTCAGCGTGCCGCTGCCGCCGGGCTCTTTCCTGCAAGCGACGGTCGACGGTGAAGCCGCGCTGGTCGCGGCGGCGTGCGAATGGCTGGAAGGCTGCGGCGCGGTCGCGGACTTGTTCTCCGGCCTCGGCACGTTCGCCTTTGCGCTGGCCGGACAGGGATCGAAAGTGCTGGCGGTTGAGGCGGCGCGCGATGCGCATCAGGCTTGCAAGTCGGCGGCTGGACGGCTGCAACTGCCAGTCCACGCGCTGCACCGCGACCTGTTTCGCAACCCGCTGCTGGCGGATGAGCTGAACCGGTTCAACGCCGTCATCCTCGACCCGCCCCGCGCTGGAGCGCGCGAGCAGATCGAGCGGCTCGCGGGCAGCACGGTTGAGCGGATCGTCTATATCAGCTGCAACCCATCGAGCTGGGCGCGCGATGGGGCGCTGCTGATCGAGAACGGCTACCGGCTCGCGGAATTGCGCCCGGTGGGGCAGTTCCGCTGGTCGACCCACGTCGAACTGGCGAGCCTGTTCGTGAGGTAGATCCTACTTCGGCTGGACGAATACTTTTGCCCCGCCAGCAGCCCATTCCATCAGCGCGGCGATCCGCTGCTGCGCGCCTTCGGGATCGGTCTCCATCGCCGGGATCGATTCGATGATCGCGCGGAAGTGCTGGTCCAGCATGTCCTTCGTTTCGGGGTAGGGGATGATGTAGAGCGCGTTGTCGCGGATGCCCTGCATCACGTGCTGCGCGAGCACCGTGGGTTCCATCCCGTGCTGATAGATCGACTGGAGCGAGGCAATCGCTTCGGCCCCCTCTACATAGCCGCTGGTCCCGAACGCGGCGGGGCGGGTGAGGGTGGCTTCGGCAATGTTCGACTTGATGTTCGCCGGGCAGACCACCGAAACGCCGATGCCGTATTTTTCGAGGCCTTGGGCATAGCCTTCCATCAGGTTGATCACCGCCGCCTTGGCCGCCGAATACGGCCCCGCCAGCGATGAACCCGTGAACCCGCCGAGCGAGGCGACCGTGACCACGTGGCCCGGCTTGCCGCTGGCGATCATGCGCGGCACGAAGGTGACCATCCCGTTGACCACGCCGCCCAGATTGACCCCGATCAGCCAGTCGAAATCGCCATAGGTGGTGTTCTCGATCGGCCCGAAATTGTTCACGCCGGCCGTGTTGAACAGCAGCGTCGGGGCCTGTCCGAACAGGCGCTCCACTTCATCGGCGGCAGCGGCATAAGCGGCGCGGTCGGTGATATCGAGCGCGATGCCGTGAACTTCGATTCCCTCGGCGGTGAGCGCGGCGCGCGCGGTTTCAACCGCTTCGGCGCGGATATCGGCAATCACGATCCGGCAGCCCGCGCGGCCAAACACTTGCGCCTGGCCAAAGCCCGCGCCTGAGGCACCGCCGGTAATGAAGGCCAACTGGCCGGTGAAATCCTGCATCCTTGTTCTCCCGCGTGCGCTGGGCGGCACCTTGGCGCGCAATATCGCGGCGGCGGGGAGGTGTGGCAAGCGGTATGTGTAACAAATGGTAGGGTTGCAGGCCGCGACCGGGATCACCGTGGGCGTGTGCAATCGCCCGGCCCATACGCAAATGGGGCCGACATCGCTGCCAGCCCCACACGCGCCTGCTTTGGTTCCGGTCGAGTTGGGCGACCGCCTGTCCCGAAGGTGTTCGCAGCAGAGTGGCCGTTGTGATCCCTTGCGGCATCCGGCCCGGCTGGTTCCGGCATTGCTGCCATTCCCTGCCGTTTCTGTCGCTCACGCTCCGGTGGTTCAGAAGAACCGGCGCTCCTCGCCCGGCGTCTCGCTGCCGGCGTGGTGGTCCCGTCAGGCAGAGGTTGGTGGCCCGAAAGCCGTTCCCCTCCACCTGGCGGTTCCGTGACTTCTTCCAGCCTTGCCAGTCCGAATTTTCGTTCCGCTGCGCCGAAGCGCCGCTTTCCTTTCATCCATTCCGGCCGCCCTGAAGCGGTCAACCAGCCTTGCGCCTATCGCTGCATCTGCGGTTCGCTGGGCGGCTCCGAAGAGCGTGCCAAGCGCGTTTTCCGATACTGCTGCGGGCATCGCCGCCGGTATCTTGAAGTTTCTGTTTTCCCTTTCAATCCAGTAGTTTCCTGCCGGATTTTCAAGTTCGCTTTCAGCCTCTCGATGACTTGAAGCTGCGCCTCATCGCTGAGTCGCACAAGCGGGCAAGGGCCGAGTTATCCACAGGTCGCCGTTTTGGCGGTGGATAACTCGGTCCTTGCTGTGGACAGAATCAGGATACGCCGTCAAACGACGCGGTTTTCTCGCGCTTAGCGGTCCCGCTGCGCCAAGAGGCGCAACCGGAGTGCGTTAAGCTTGATGAAGCCGGCCGCGTCCTTCTGGTCATAAGCCCCGGCATCGTCCTCGAACGTCACGTGGCGTTCCGAGTACAGCGAATTGGGCGACTTGCGGCCCACGACCGAGGCCTGACCCTTGTACAGTTTCAGCCGGACGGTGCCGGAGACCTTTTCCTGGCTGTGGTCGATTGCGGCCTGGAGCATTTCGCGTTCCGGCGCGAACCAGAAGCCGTTGTAGATCAGCTCGGCATACTTGGGCATCAGCTCATCCTTCAGATGCGCCGCGCCGCGATCGAGCGTGATCTGTTCGATGCCGCGGTGCGCGCGGGCATAGATTTCGCCGCCGGGGGTTTCGTACATCCCGCGGCTCTTCATACCGACGAAGCGGTTTTCGACCAGATCGAGGCGGCCGATGCCGTGCTTGCGGCCCAGCTCGTTCAGTTCCGTGAGCAGTGTGGCCGGGCTCATGGCCGTGCCGTTCAGTGCCACGCCGTCACCGCGTTCGAAATCGATCGTGATATATTCCGGCGCGTCGGGCGCGTCTTCCGGGTTGACCGTGCGCGAATAGACATAGTCCGGGGTTTCTTCCCACGGATCTTCCAGCACTTTGCCCTCGCTACTGGTGTGGAGCAGGTTCGCGTCGGTCGAAAACGGGCTTTCGCCGCGCTTGTCCTTGGGCACCGGGATCTGGTGCTGTTCGGCCCACTCGATCAGCGCGGTGCGGCTGGTCAGATCCCATTCGCGCCAGGGGGCGATGACCTTGATGTTCGGGTCCAGCGCATAGGCCGACAACTCGAACCGCACCTGATCGTTGCCCTTGCCGGTCGCGCCGTGGGCGATGGCATCCGCGCCGGTTTCATGCGCGATCTCGATCAGGCGCTTGGAAATCAGCGGGCGGGCGATGGAGGTGCCGAGCAGGTAATCGCCCTCGTAACGGGCGTTGGCGCGCATCATCGGGAAAACGAAATCGCGCACGAATTCCTCGCGCAGGTCGTCGATATAGATGTTCGCATCGGGCAGGCCCATCAGCTTGGCCTTGGCGCGCGCCGGTTCCAGTTCCTCACCCTGCCCAAGATCGGCGGTGAAGGTGATCACTTCGCAGTTGTAGGTGACTTGCAGCCACTTGAGGATGACCGAGGTGTCGAGGCCGCCGGAATAAGCGAGGACGACTTTCTTGATATCCGACATGGCTGGAGTTCCACTGCGTTGACGTTAGGATTGCAGCGCGCCCCTAAGCCATGGGGGCCGTGACGGCAAGGGGAGGAAGGCGATGGTCAAAGCGGAAATGAAAACCGCGGCGCCAGCTACCTGCGCGTGCCGCTCCACCACGCTGCGCATGGTCCCCCATCGCCGGAACGGGGAGGATCAATCGCGGGCCAGATGCCACTCCGGCGCTTCATCCAGCGCCGCCAGCCGCGCGGCTTCGGCGCCGATGTAATCGCGGGTCATCGGCACGGCATCGCGGCGCTTGACCGACTGGATGTGGAAATTGACCATTCCGCCTGAGCGAAAGCTTTGCTCTGCTCCGGCCAGATAGAACTGCCACATCCGGAACAGCCGCGCGTCATAGAGCGCCGTGATCTCTGCCTCATGCCGACTCGCGCGGGCATACCATTCGGCCAGGGTGTGGGCGTAGTGATAGCGCAAGACCTCGATATCCGCGATTTCCCACTTGGTGCGCTCCAGCGCGGCAACCAGTTCGCTCATCGCCGGGATGTAGCCGCCGGGGAAGATGTACTTGCGGGTCCACTTGTCGGTCGTGCCGGGCGGGCCGGTGCGGCCGATGGTGTGGGTAAGCATGATGCCGTCATCGGCCAGCAGCTCGTTTGTCTTGGCAAAGTATTCGCCAAAGTGCGGCGCGCCGACGTGTTCGATCATCCCGACGCTGGTGATCCGGTCGAACTGGCCGGTGACGTCGCGGTAATCGATCAGCTGGAACTTTACCCGGTCGGCGACGCCCGCTGCCTGTGCCCGTTCGTTGGCGAAGCGGACCTGATCGGGGGCGAGCGAAACGCCCAGCACCTCGATCCCGAAATGGCGGTTGAGATACAGTCCCAACCCGCCCCAGCCGCAGCCGATATCGAGCAGGCGCATCCCTTCGGCCCGGCCCGGTTCCAGCCGCAGTTTGGCCGCGATCAGCGCCTGCTTGTCGATCTGCGCGCGTTCGAGCGAATTGGCCGGATCGCGGAAATAGGCCATCGTGTATTGCCGGTCCTCATCGAGGAACAGCTCATAGAATTCACGCGTCAGGTCATAGTGGTGGGTGACATTGGTGCTGGCCTTGGCCCGCAGGTTGATCTGGTCGCCCTTGGCAGCGGCCCAATCGAGTGCGCGGCGCAGCTTGCCGGGCGGCTTGATATTGCCGCCGGACCGGTTGGCATTGCGCATGACCAGCAGCACCATGTCGCGGATGTCGTGCGGGGGTTCGACCACCAGCCGCCCGTCCATATAGGCCTCGCCCGCGCCGATGCGCGGATCGCGCGCGACGTGGAACGACGCGCCTTTATCGGTGAAGCGGATGCGCACCGGATCGGCAGCGGGATCGCCGTAGCTGTGAATCTTGCCGTCAAAATCGGTGACGACCAGCTGGCCGTCCCGGACCAGCGCGCGAAGCATCTTGTCGAGTAACCACATGGGGGCAAGACTATGCCTCCTGCGGTCGGAAACAAGCCCTATTGCGCCAGTGTCACAGCCAGCCGAGGATTACTGCAAGCTGCCACAGTCCCAGTGCCAGGAACAACAGCGCGGCGGCGATGCGGGTGGCGTTCAGCGACACGCGCTTGACCAGTTCCTCGCCCAGGAACACCGCCGGGGCGTTGGCCAGCATCATCCCCAGCGTGGTCCCGGCCGCGACGATGGCGACGCTCTGATACTGCGCGCCGAGCGCGATTGTGGCGATCTGGGTCTTGTCGCCCATTTCGACCAGGAAGAACGCGACCGCCGTGGTCAGGAACGCGCCGCCGCGCTGGCGGAAGCCTTCCTCGTCATCGTCCAGTTTGTCCGGCACCAGCGTCCACGCGGCCATGGCGATGAACCCCAGCGCAACCGTGATCCGGAACCACTGCGCATCGAGCAGCCCGGCCACTTCCTGTCCGATCAGTGCCGCCAGCCCATGGTTGGCAATGGTCGCAACGAATATGCCCGCCAGAATCTGCCAGGGCGCGCGCAGCCGCGCGGCCAGGACAATGGCGAGCAGCATCGTCTTGTCGCCGATTTCGGCGAGGGCGACGACAACCGTGGAGGCGGCGAAAATGCTGAGCGGTTCGGGAATCATGCCCGCGCGAGGTAGAGCACATCGCGCGGCTGCGCCAGCAGGTGCTGGCCCGAATCGATATAGAGCGTCTCGCCGCTGGCCAGCCAGCCTTGCGCCAGCCACAGCGCGGCGTCGGCCAGTTCCTGCGGATCGGTCAGCCGCCGCAGCAGGTTCATCCGCCCGCTGACTTCGTGCTCTTCCGGTGCCTGATCGAAACTGGCCATCATCGCGCCGGGAGCCAGACCATAGATGCGGTCCTCCGTGCGGTCCTGCGCCATCGCCAGCATTGTCGTCGCCGCCGCCAGCCCGTGCTTGGCCATCGTGTAGCTGAAGAAATCGGGGTTGGGGTTGCGCAGCTTCTGATCGAGGAAATTGATCACCCGGCGGCCACCATTCGTGCGGGCATGGGCCAGGAACGCCTGCGCCATCCGCGCCGGGCTTTCAGCGTTGACGGTCACCGCCTCGACATAGGTCGCGTGGTCGATTTCCCGCGCGGTATCGAGGTTGAACACGGCGGCGCAGTTCACCAGCACGCGCCAGTCATCCAGCCGCGCGGCGAGCTGCTTGATCATCGCGGCGGCGGCGGCGGGATCGGTCAGATCGCAGGTGACCACTTCGGCCGATGGCAGCGTGGCGGCCAGCCTTTCCGCATCGGGGCCGGAATCCTTGACGTGGATCACCACGTGCCAGCCCGCAGCGGCAAACGTGCGGGTCAGCACGGCGCCGATGCGCTTGGCGCCTCCGGTAATGAGAACGGCGGGACGGGTCATCGCGCCAATCTGTGCGGATTATGGTTGGTCCCGTCAATCGGGGCGGGACGAAAGGCCTATGGGTAGATGACGGCTTTTGTGGTCCGCAGCGCATCGAGGTTGCCTTCGCGCGATGAACGGTTAGCGCTGCTGGGCGGATAGTTGGACAAGTGACGGAGCGCGGCGAATGAAGCTTGATCTGGTCGATGTGTTCGGGGCGCGGGCGATGGCGGGCAATCCGCTGGGGGTGGTCCACGGCGCGGATGGCATGAGCGCGGAGGCGATGCTGCAACTGACCCGCTGGATCGGGTTTTCGGAATGCACCTTCCTGTTGCCGCCGACCGATCCCGTTGCCGATTACCGCGTGCGGATTTTCTATCCGGCGGGGGAACTGCCGTTCGCCGGGCATCCGACACTGGGCACCGCGCACGCGTGGCTGCGCGCCGGGGGCCAGCCGAAACGCGCGGGCGTGGTGGTGCAGGAATGCGGGGTCGGGCTGGTCGAAGTGCGGATCGAGGCTGACCGGCTGGCGTTCAAGGCCCCGCCGCTGCTGCGGGATGGACCGCTGGCGGCGGACGAACGCGCGGAAGTCGCACGGCTTACCGGAGTGGCTGAGGCCGCGATTGTCGATGCGGTCCACGCCAACAACGGGCCGGGGTGGAAGCTGCTGCGGCTGCGCTCAGCCGCCGATGTGCTCGCCGCCCAGCCGGTCGCCCGCGCGCCAACGGGGACCGACGTCGGGCTGGTCGGGCCGCACGCTGGCGCTGATCCGGCGTGGGAAGTGCGGGCGTTCTTCGCCAATGCCAATGGCGAACTGAAGGAAGATCCCGTCACTGGCAGCCTCAACGCCGCCACCGCGCAATACCTGTTCGGCAGCGGGCTGGCACAGAACGCTTACGTGGCGGGGCAAGGGCAGCAGATTGGCGCGGACGGGCGCGTGCATTGCCGGATCGAAGCGGACGGTGCGGTCTGGATTGGCGGGCGCGTGGATACGATCGCGGCGGGTGCCGCACTGGATTAGCCCAGCGCGGCCTGCTTTTCATCGGCCAGCCGGTCCAGTTCGGCGCGGCTCATTTTCTGGGCGGCGGTTTTCAGCTGGCCGCAGGCCGCGTCGATATCGCGGCCGCGCGGGGTGCGAACGGGCGCGCTGATCCCGGCTTCGAACACGATGTCGGAAAAGCGCCGGACCCGTTCGGGGGTGGAGCATTCATAGATCGCGCCGGGCCAGGGGTTGAACGGGATCAGGTTGACCTTCGCGGGCAGCCGGTATTGCTTGATCAGCCGCACCAGTTCGCGCGCGTCGGCATCGCTGTCGTTCTTGTCCTTCAACATCACGTATTCAAACGTGATGCGCCGCGCGTTCGACGCACCGGGGTAATCGGCGCAGGCTGCCAGCAGTTCTTCCAGCCCATACTTGCGGTTGATCGGCACGATTTCATCGCGCACGGCCTTGTTGGTGGCGTGGAGCGAAACGGCCAGATTGACGCCGATTTCGGCGCCGCAGCGGGCCATCATCGGCACGACGCCGCTGGTCGACAGGGTGATCCGGCGCTTTGACAGCGCCAGCCCATCGCCGTCCATCACCAGCTTCAGCGCATCGCGGACGTTGTCGAAGTTGTAGAGCGGCTCGCCCATGCCCATCATCACGATGTTGGTCAGCAGGCGGCCATCGGGGGTATATCCGCCGCCATCCTCGTCCTCGACCTCGTCCAGCCCGGCCATCGAACCCTTGGGCCATTCGCCCAGCGCATCGCGCGCCAGCATGACCTGGCCGACGATCTCGCCCGGCGTCAGGTTGCGCACCAGCCGCATCGTGCCGGTGTGGCAGAACCGGCAATTGAGCGTGCAGCCGACCTGACTGGACACGCACAGCGTGCCCCGGTCCGCATCGGGGATGAACACCATTTCGTATTCGTGGCCGTCATCGGTTTTGAGCAGCCACTTGCGGGTGCCGTCGGTCGAATGCTGGGCCAGCACGATTTCCGGCCGTCCGATCACGAAGCGTTCGGCCAGCCAAGGCCGCATCGTCTTGGCGATATCGGTCATCGCATCGAAATCGGTGACACCGCGGTGATAGAGCCAGTGGAACACCTGCTTGGCGCGCAGCTTCGCCGCCTTGGCATCCAGTCCGGCAGCGGCGAACAGTTCGGCGATGCGCAGGCGGGGCAGGCCGAGCAAGTCGACGCGGCCATCGGCGCGCGGGGTGATGTCGCGAGGGGTGG
The DNA here is from genome assembly GCF_030699305.1 of Novosphingobium sp. Classification (GTDB taxonomy): domain Bacteria; phylum Pseudomonadota; class Alphaproteobacteria; order Sphingomonadales; family Sphingomonadaceae; genus Novosphingobium. Next base: position 35,919 of record NZ_JAUYNB010000003.1, on the reverse strand, counting down.
GCACCGGATCAATCTGTCCGGGGATGGGCATTAGTGCAGTATCGGCCATAAGCCGCGCGCTATAGGGCCATCGCCCCGCAAAAGCTAGCGAATGGCCGCGCATCCCACGGCGGCGGCATCCATGGCGGTGGCCGCCCCGGCCAAAGTCCACGTGTTGGAAAAGCCCCGGCCGCTCGCATCGCGCGCGCTGACGGTCATTTCGCGGGCGGAGCGCATCGCCGCGATGATCGCCGCATCGGCGCGCTTGTCCGGCGCCCAGGCATCACCGCCGCCGCCGGTCAGCGCGATCTTCTGGCCGCTGATGCTGAGCGTGATCGCGGAATTGCCCGCCAGTTTGCGCGACAGGCGAAAGTGAACTTGCCCGCGCACGCCCTGCTTCGGCCAGAACGCCACATCGGCATAAGGCTGGTAATCGCGCCGCAAGGTGGACGGGGCGGCTTTGGCAATCGCATAGCAGCGCGGCACGGCGGGATCGCGGAACGCGCCCCAATCGCCGAACATCCCCAGCGCGTCGCGGGCGCTGGCCGGGGCGGCCAACGCGGCCAGTGCAAGCATGGCAGCAGTGAAACGAAGCTTCATCGGCGGCGCTATTGCCCGATCAGGTCCAGATACGCCACCACATCGTTGTCGGTGGCGATGAACAGGCCGTCCTGCATCTCTTCGGGCTGGGCGGCGGCCATCGCCAGTGCCTCTGCCAGCGGGGCATAGCACAGCGTGGTCGCCGCGCCGCCTTCGCTGGCACTGTCGAGGTGGTACAGCCGGACGGTGGCGTTGTCATACGTGGTGCGCATCAATCGTCCTCGCGCCGCGCGCCGTCGATCAATCGTGCGGCGCGCGCAGTATCAAGCTGACGCTTGCTGCGGCTGGCCTTGTCCTGCCCGAACCGGGCGCGGTTTTCGGCTGCCACTGTCTGGGCTTCGCCGCGCGCGCGGGCCTTGCGGGCCATCCGAAGGTTGATGATGTCAGCCATGGTCCGCCAGCCTTGCCAGAAGCAAGGCCAGCGGAAAAGCCCCTACCAGGCGCCGGGAACGCGGTAGAACGGAAAGCGTTTCACGTTGCCGATGATCAGGTGCTTTTTCAGCCGGGCGCGGATTTCGTCCGCGCCTTCGATGGTCACGCACACCAGATGCGTCCCGACACCGGGCAGCGGTTCGATCGCGCTGACCTTGACGTTGCGGGTCTTGCATTCCGCCAGCACTTCGGCCTCGGTCAGCTTGATGTTCATCGCGCGGCTCATGCGGCGCACTCACAGCCTGCGGGCGCGGCAATCGCGGCCCAGCCGGTTGAGGCGGATGCACCCAGGCGGTCCTGGAAACAGGCGATCCGGGCGGCCAGCGCTTCGGCGGCGGCAAGGTGGACACCGCCCAAAGAGCGGCAGCCACTGGCGGCGGCGCGCATCAGCGCGACTTGGTGACTGGAATAAAGGGAGTTGAGATCCATGGGCAGGCTCCGGCTGGTAAGCGGGAGCGCGCAGGGTCTCTCAGCCGCGGTCGCTTACAGGCGAAAAACCACGATGACTGGCCCTTAGCACAAACTGGCCAAATAGAAAGGCCGGTCAAATTGCAGGGCCAGTCAGATTGCAGGGTCGGTCAAATGGAATGAACGACGTTACCCGGCGGGATAAGCGATCGCCAGAACTTCCCATTCCTTTTCCCCGCCGGGCAGGCTGACCCGCCGTAAATCGCCCAAGGCCGCGCCGCGCAGGGCGCGGGCCAGCGGTGCGCTCCACCCGATCAGGCCGGCGCTCGCGTCCTGTTCGTCATCGCCGATCAGCGTCAGGGTGCGCTGGGTGTCATCCTCATCCGCAATGGTGACGGTGGCCCCGAACCACGCGCGGCGCTGGTCTTCCTGCCGGGCCGGGTCGATCACGCGCAGGATTTTCATCCGCCGCGCCAGATGCGCCAGTTCGCGGTCAATCTCGCGCATCCGCTTGCGGCCATAGAGGTAATCGCCGTTCTCGCTGCGATCACCATTGCCCGCCGCCCAGCTGACCACTTCGACGATCGCCGGGCGTTCGGTGCCCAGCAAATAGTCATAACGAGCGCGCAGCGCGGCAAACCCGGCGGGCGTGATCGGCGGTCCTTCTGGTTTCATCTGGCAGGCTTCACGTGGCGGGCTTCATCCAGGCTGCCGCTTGCCGATGAACCGGCTGAGCGGATTGGGACCGGGCATCCGCGCGCGGGCGGGGTGCATGGCTTCATAGACCACCGCGTTTTCCAGCACGTATTTCACATAGCCGCGCGTTTCGGTCAGCGGGATTCGCTCCACCCAGTCGATCCAGTCGATTGAGCCATTGCGCGGATCGCCGTTCAGCCGCAGCCACTTGTTCACGTTGCCGGGACCGGCGTTATAAGCCGCCACCGCCAGCGGATAGCTGCCCCCGAAATAGTCCAGCACCCGCGCGAAGTAGGCATTGCCCAGCGTGATGTTGTAACCGGCATCGCGGGTCAGCGCCTGCTGGTCATAGGCCAGTTCCAGCTTGCCCGCCTGTTCGCGCGCGGTCCCCGGCATCAGCTGCATCAGCCCGCGCGCGCCGGCATGACTGACCGCGTTCATCGCAAACTGGCTTTCCTGCCGGGTGATCGCGTGGATCATCGTCCAGTTGCCGCCTTGCGGGATCGGAATCAGCGGAAAGCCGATCTTCTGGAAATCGCCAAACCCATCGGTATGCGCGGCCTGCGCCAGGATCACGCCCAGATCGCGCCGCCCCAGTTCGCGCGCCAGATCGGCCACCAGCACGTGCTCCGCCTCTGTTTCGGCCTGATTGGCGATTTCGCGGAAGAACCGTACGCCGGTCGGCCAGTCGCTTTCGCGCGCCACTTCGCGCACCGCCTGGGTCAGGGCGCGGGCGTTGAACGCCTCACGCTCGGCGCGGGTCGGGATCACGCCCGGCACATTGTTGAACGCGGGCAGCGCGCGGCCCAGCCGCTCCAGCGCCAGCATGCCATAGAACTGATCGGGGAAGGCCGCGGCCAGTTCGAAATAACGGTTGGCCTCGGCCGGATTTCCCGCTTTTGCCATGGCCCGTCCGGCCCAGTAGAAGCCCTTGGTCCGGGTCTGCGGCGTGCGCGCGGCCGCGCCATAGCGCCAGAACAGCGGGGCAGCCCTGGCCCCATCGTTCAGGCCGTCCAGCGCCATCGTCCCGCCCAGCCACATCAGCGAGGTGTAATCATCGCGAATCTGGAACGATTCGCGGCTGACATCGGCGCCAGGGGCAAAGGCATCGTCCACGCTCGCCGCGATTCGCGCTGCGCTGCCTGCATCTGCGCGCCGGGCGTTGGCCAGCAGTTCAGCAATCCACTTGCGCACGTCCTGCGGCGGCGCGGCCAGCGGCGCACGATAGGCCAGCAGGCTGACTGCATCGGCCTGACGCCCGGCCAGCCGCAACATCCGCGCACGGTTATACAGGTAGCCGGGGTCGCGCAGCGCGTCCGCGCCGGGTTGCAGCGCGGTGCCGTTCGGGTCGGTCCCGTTGGTCAGCCCCATCCGCGCCAGAAAGCGGGGGCGGGCGGCGGCGGAAACATACAGCAATTGCCGCTCTGCCTGCGCCGCAGCGCCGGCCCACAGCAGCGCGTCCATCCGCGTATCGTGGTCGTCCGGGGTCAGGGTATGGGCAATGCGGGCAGAAATCGTGGCTTCGGCCGCGTCGCTCATCGCGCCGCCGCGCCAGGCCGCGCGGGCGACGGTCAGCGCCTCTGGCCGGTTCAGGGCGAACAGGGCCAGCGCATGATGCGCGCGGGCCGCGTTGGTGACGGGCGGGAAGCGATCGAAATACCCGGCAGTCCGGGCCGGATCGATGCTTTCCCGGTCCAGCGCGCGCTCTGCCCAGTTGCGCAGCTTGGGTTCTTCGGGAAAGCCGGGATAGCTCAGCATGAAGCCCGAATAATCGGCGAACGTGAAGCGTTCGGAGGCTGACAGCAGTTTCCAGCGGGAAATCGCCTGCGCCATGGTGGTGGCGGGCGCGCCGACCAGCGCAGAGCGGGCGCGGTCCCAGTCGGCCCCGTCGCGGTCACCCCCGTCTTGTGCCCATGCACAGCCCGGAGCGATAGCCAGTGTTACCAGCAGCAAAGGAATTGTCTTGCGTTGCATACTGGACATTGTCGCCAAAGGCTCCTTATCAGACCATGAATGGTGGAAATCCCCGGATGCGAGGCGGCCTACGCCGTCTTCTATGGGGCAAGTGCAAAGGTAAAGTCCATGTTTTCCGGCTCGATTCCGGCTCTGGTCACCCCGTTTCGGGATGGCGCGTTTGATGAAAAGGCGTTTCGCCGCCTGGTTGACTGGCAGATCGAGAACGGCTCTGCCGCGCTGGTTCCCTGCGGCACCACGGGGGAAGCATCGACGCTTTCCAATGCCGAACACCACCGCGTGATCAAGGTGTGCATCGAGCAGGCCGCCGGCCGCGTGCCGATCATCGCGGGCTGCGGATCGAACGACACGATGAACGCCCGGCTGCACCTGAACTTTTCCAAGAAGAGCGGCGCGTCGGCGGGCCTGTGCGTTGCGCCTTATTACAACCGCCCCAGCCAGGAAGGGCTGATCGCGCATTTCAGCTTCCTGGCCGAAAACACGGACCTGCCGATCGTGCTTTACAACGTGCCGGGCCGCACGGTGACCGATCTGAAGCCGGAAACGGTGATCGAACTGGTCCGCCGCTATCCGCGCACGTTCGTGGCGATCAAGGATGCCAGCGGCGATCTGTCGCGCGTGACCGATCACCGCATGGGCATTTCGAAGGACTGGTGCCAGCTGTGCGGCGATGATGAACTGGCGCTGCCGTTCAATGCCGCGGGCGGGGTGGGTTGCATCTCGGTCACGGCCAACGTCGCACCCCGGCTCTGCGCCGATTTTCAGGCGGCCTGCGCCGATAACAACCTGGAGAAGGCGCGCGAGCTGAACGACAGGCTCTATCCGCTGCACTATGCGATGTTCGACGATGCCTCGCCGGGGCCGGTCAAGTATGCGCTGAGCCGGGTGCATGACTGGATTGGTGAAGACCTGCGGTTGCCGCTAGTGCCGTGCAGCGCAGCCGCCCGCAAGGCGGTCGATGCCGCGCTGGAGCACGCCGGGCTGGTTTAAGCGGGAACGTTTCCGGGGGGATCGGTAAAAAGGGGGCGGATGATACGTTTCTTTTTTACCAAACCGTCCCTACATGCGCCTTACCATGGCCCGTCCCAACCACGCTCAGTTCGACAAGAAGAAAGTCGTCGCCGAAAACCGGCGCGCGCGGTATGACTATTTCATCGATGAGACGCTGGAAGCGGGCATCATGCTGACCGGGACGGAAGTGAAAAGCCTGCGCTTTGGCGAAGGCTCGATCGCGGAATCCTATGCCGAAGTGAAAAATGGCGAAGTATTCCTGGTCAATTCCAACGTCCCCGAATTCAGCCACGGCAACCGCTACAACCACGAACCCAAGCGCCCGCGCAAGCTGCTGCTGCACCGCCGCGAAGTTGATCGCCTGCAAGGGGCGGTTGAACGCAAGGGCATGACGCTGGTCCCGCTGTCGGTCTATTTCAACGGACGCGGCCGGGCCAAAGTGGAACTGGCGCTGGCCAAGGGCAAGAACGTGGCGGACAAGCGCGCAACGATCAAGGAACGCGACTGGAAGCGCGAACAGTCCCGGATCATGCGGGATTATAAATGAGCGCGTTTGCCGCCCGCATCGCGGCCTGGGCCAACCGCAACATGCCCCGCCGCGAAGACCTCGAACACACCCGCTTCATCGGGCCGTTCGCGCGTCGGCCAGAGCTGTGGCGCTTTACGCGCCGCTCGGTGCCGCGCGGTGCCGCGGTGGGCCTGCTGGTGGGCATCTTTGCGCTGATTCCGGGCATTCAGATACTGGGTGCGGCGCTGATGTGCGTGCCCAGCCGGGGTAACATCCCGATCGCGACGCTGATGACGTTCCTGTCCAATCCGGCGACCACTCCGTTCATCCTCGCAGCATCGATCTATCTTGGGAACAAGCTGGGCTTTCATGCTGATATATCAACGTTTAATTCATTGATGGACAACGGGGCGGGACTGCGTGAGTGGGCCTACTGGATGCTCTCCGATGCCGCTCCCGCGCTGCTGGTCGGGCTGTTCATCATCTCCACCGTGACGGCGGCGATCGGCTATCTGGTCGCGTCGGTCACCTGGAACTGGTGGGTCCGGCACAAGCGCCGGGTCAAGCTTGAACAATTGCTGTCAGGACGCGAACCGTCATGACGGCACGCCGCGAGGCGGCTGGCAGACCGCACCCGCGTGGCGCATTGCTGATTGCTGCCGCGCTGGTGCTGACGATCGCGGCGGTCTGGTTCATCACCCGTCAACCGCTGCTGATCGGCGTCTTCGTGGCCGGGATCGCGGCATTCGGCGCGATTGCCTGGGCGCTGACCCGGCCTGCACCGCTCACGTCCGAGCCGGAACAGACGCTCCCGGACTGGTCGGTTACAGTCGCGGCGATTGACCGGCCGGATTGCGCGGTTGCGATTGTTGACCGCGCCGGGCGGCTGGTCTGCGCCAATTCCCGGTATGAGGAATGGTTCGGGGCCGGGCACGCCCCGCCGCGTCTGCCGGTTGACAATCCCTCGCTCGAACGGCTCGCCAAGGCCGGCCGCGCCAGCTGGCGCGATGGCAGCGGGCTGGCCGATCCGGTTGAGGGGCCGACCGGCCGCCGGCGGGCTGAAGCGCTGCGGGCCGGGCGCGGGGACGATTATCTGGTCTGGACGCTCAAGCCGCTGCTCGCGGCTGACCCGGTGGCTGAACTGGTTCCGCACCTGACCGGCAAGCTCGGCCACGCGCTGGCGCAGGCGGGGATTTCCGCCGCGATTGTCGATCCCGATGGCAAGATCCGGATCGCCAGCCCCGGCTTTGCCCTGCGCGCCGTCGGCGATGCCGCCGCGCTGCTGAGCGGCGAGGATTTTGTTGCACTGCTGCGGCAGGACGACCGTGACCGGATCAGCTGGGCGCGCGAGGGCAAACGCGGCGGGCCGCTGACGATGTATTACCTGCCCGTGGCCGATCCCGATGCGGCCGGCGGCCCTGATTACGAGCAGGCGCCATCGCTGATGCTGCTGGTCGATCAGGGCGTGGGCATCGGTGGGGGCAGTGCGGAAGGCACGGCGGCTGCGCCGCATCTGGAAGCCCTGCTGGGCCAGTTGCCGCTGGGTCTGGCCATGGCCGACCGCGACGGGCGGCTGCTGTTTGCCAATCCCGCGTTCATGCGTGCCGCCGGGCGCGAAACCGAGCCGCCGCCGATCTATCCGACCGACCTGGTGGTGCAGGAAGACAAGGGGCCGCTATCGGATGCGATCCGCCGCTTTGCCCAGGGCGGGGTCAGCAGCGGCGACATTGCGGTGCGGCTGAAGCATCAGCCAGAGGACCCCGTTTCGCTCAGCCTTGCCGGTGTGCGGGGGCTGGGGGATGCGGCGGTGCTGCTGGGGCTGACCGACAGCACCGAGGAGACCCGGCTCAAGCGGCAGGTGGCGCAGGCGACCAAGATGCAGGCCGTGGGGCAGCTGGCGGGCGGGGTCGCGCATGATTTCAACAATGTGCTGACCGCCATTCTGGGCACTTGCGACCTGATGCTGCTGCGCCACACGCCGGGTGACAGCGATTACGACGACATCCAGCAGATCCGCGCCAATTCCAACCGCGCGGCCAGCCTGACCCGGCAATTGCTGGCATTTTCCCGGCAGCAGACCTTGCGTCCGGAAGTGCTGCAACTGCCCGATGTCGTGTCGGATGTGTCGCACCTGCTCAAGCGGCTGATCGGCGAGAAGATCCAGCTGATTGTCACGCATGATCGCGGGCTGGGGCCAGTCCGGGCCGATCCGACCCAGCTGGAACAGGTGATCGTCAACCTGGCGGTCAATGCCCGCGATGCCATGCAGGCGCGCAGCGAAAGCGGCGGCAAGCTGACCCTGGCGACCAAGCGCGTCACAGCCGCCGAAGTGCGCGCCATGCGCAATGCAATCATGCCGCAGGCGGACTATACCGCACTGATCGTTGAGGATACCGGCACCGGCATTCCGCCCGATCATCTGGGCAAGATTTTCGAGCCGTTCTTCACCACCAAGGAGCTGGGCAAGGGCACCGGGCTGGGGCTTTCGACGGTCTACGGGATCGTCAAGCAATCCGGCGGGTTCATCTTTGCCGACAGCGAAGTCGGGCGCGGCACCCGGTTCAGCGTCTATCTGCCGGTCTATCACGCCTTGCCGGAAGAACTGGCCGCCAAGGTCTCGAAGCCCGAAGTGGTGACCCAGTGGGCCGGGGGCGGGCGCATCCTGCTGGTCGAGGATGAGGACATGGTCCGCGCCGTGGCCGAACGCGCGCTGACCCGCGCGGGCTATACCGTCACCACTGCCGCCGACGGCGACGAGGGGCTGGAAATCGTGCAGGGCGGCGCGCAGTTCGATCTGATCGTGTCGGACGTGGTCATGCCGGTGATGGACGGCCCGACGATGGTGCGCGAAATCCGCAAGGCTACGGCTGATCTGCCGGTGCTGTTCATGTCCGGCTATGCCGAGGAACAGCTGCGCAAGGAAATCGACATTGCCAATGTCCACTTCCTGCCCAAGCCGTTTTCGGTCCAGCAGATCAGCGACAAGGTGGGCGGCGTGCTGTCTGCGAGTACGCGGCCGTGAAGACCGATCCGCTCCGGTGAGGAGTTGACCCGCTTTCCGTTTACGTCAATGGAAAGCGGATGAGCCTGCCTGACACCCTTTCGAACCTGCGCCGTATCGACGGCGGCTTTGCCACGACCATTCCGGACGACTGGATGCAGGGCCGCACCAGCTATGGCGGGTTTTCCGCCGCGCTTGCGCTGGAAGCGGCGCGGGGGCTGGTCGATGATCTGCCGCCGCTGCGGTCTGCGCAGGTCAGCTTTGTCGGTCCGCTGTCGGGCGAAGTGGATGTGCGCGCGCGGATCCTGCGGCGCGGGCGCAATGCCAGCTGGATCAGCGTGGAAGTCACCAGCGCGGCCGGGGTCGGGCTCACCGCGACGTTCGTGTTCATGGGGGCGGTGGAAAGCGCGCTGCACCTGCATCAGGTCCCGCCGCCGGCGGGCGTGATCCCGGTGGACCAGGCCAGGGCAATTCCGGACGGGCGCGGGCCGGGCTTTGCCGGCCACTTCAATCGCCGTTTCGGCCTGCCGCGTACGGCCCAGCCAGAACCGGAAATCGGCTGGTGGGTGCAACTGAAAGACCGCGCCGGACTGGATCCGATGGTGGAACTGATGCTGTGTGCCGATGCCTTGCCGCCCGGCGTGCTGCTGCTGATGACCGGCGCCGGGCCGATCAGTTCGATGACCTGGCTGGTCAACCTGCTGACCCCGCTGCCCGAAACGAACGACGGCTGGTGGCTGCTGCGCTCGGCCGGGAATTATGCGGAAAAAGGGTGTTCCAGCCAGGACATGGCGATCTGGAACGCCGATGGCACCGCGGTAGCGGTGGGGATGCAGTCCATCGCCCTGTTTAGGTGAGTCAGCGGGTCAATTCCGCATCGAGGAAGGCGGCCACATCCGCCAAGCTGACGTCCTTCGCCAGGAACGCCTCGCCAATCGCGTTCAAAAGCAGGAACGGCAGGGTGCCCGCGTCCATCTTCTTGTCGTGCAGCATGTGCGCGGTCAGCGCCGCGCCATCGCAGTTCAGGCCCAGCGCGCTGATTTCGGCCATCATCCCAGCGTCCGTAAAGTGGCGCGCGATCCGCTCCGCATTGGCCGGCGAAAAGTGGCCGCGCCGGGCCGAATAGCGCGCCGCCAGCACCATCCCCAGCGCAACGCCTTCGCCGTGCAGCAGCCGGTCGGAAAAGCCGGTCTGCGCCTCCAGCGCGTGGCCGAACGTGTGGCCCAGATTGAGCAGCGCGCGCAGACCCAGCGTTTCACGCTCGTCCGCTTGCACGATCCGGGCCTTGGCCGCGACCGAATGGCCCACGGCATATTCGCGCAGGGCCGGATCGCCTGCCAGCATCGCCGCGCCGTTTGCCTCGCACCAGTCGAAGAACGCCGCGTCGCCCAGCAGGCCATACTTGACCACTTCGGCATAGCCCGCCTGCAATTCGCGCTGCGGCAGCGTGTCCAGCACGGCCAAATCGGCCAGCACCAGCGCAGGCTGATGGAACGCGCCGACCAGATTCTTGCCGGCGGGGGTATTGATCGCGGTCTTGCCGCCGACGCTGGAATCGACTTGCGCCAGCAACGTGGTGGGCAACTGGATGAAATGGCAGCCGCGCTTCAGGATCGAAGCGGCAAACCCGGTCAGATCACCGATCACCCCGCCGCCCAGCGCCAGAATGTGATCGCCGCGCTCTACTTCTTCGGCCAGCAGCCAGTCGACCAGCGCGGACAGCTGGTCCCAGCTTTTGGTTGCTTCCCCCGGCGGCAGGATGCGCCAGGCGGCTTCGTGTCCGGCAGCGACCAGCGAGGCCTCCACCACCGCACCCCATGCCGCATGAACGCGTTCATCGGTGACAATCGGCACGCGGCGCTTGCGCAGGCGGCCCGCGCATTGCTGGGCCAGCGTTTCGAGCAGGCCTGCGGCGACCCGCACTTCATAGGGGCGGCCTGCGATATCGACCGGGATCACAGCCATGCTTCAATTCCTTTCAGCACTTTGCCGATGGTCCGCCCGTGTGGGCCGCGCGTGCTGAACACGTGGATCGGGGCCTGTTCATAGGCCACTTTGCGCTCATCGCGCAGCCGGGTGAGGATTTCGCGCGGGTCGCCCTGTTTCAACAGTGGGCGGTTGTCCTTGCGCCCGACCCGTTCCAGCAAGGTGTCGACATCGCTGTCCAGCCAGACCGCAATCGCGCGGTCCACGATCATGGCGCGGGTTTCGGGATTGACGAATGCGCCCCCGCCGGTGGCGATGATCTTGCGCTCACCATCGACCAGCCGGGCGATCACGCGGCGTTCGCCGTCGCGGAAATGGGCTTCGCCAAAGCGTTCGAATATTTCGGGAATCGACATCTGCGCGGCGCGCTCAATCTCGTCATCGGCGTCGACGAACGGCATGTGCAGCAGGTTCGCCAGCTTGCGCCCGACACTTGATTTGCCCACGCCCATCATCCCGACGAGCACCACTGGCCGGTCGATCCGCCGGGCCAGCGCCTCGATTTCGGTCGCAGACAGCGAGGTTTCGTCAAGTTCCATTGCGGCCACGCCTATAGTTGCGCTAGTCCGCAGCGCAAGCATTGCGCAAGGTGAGGTCGCGGGTGGCGTTGAGAATCGGGAAATACGGGTGGTTGGTGATTGGCGCGGCAGCGCTGGCTGCGTTGTTGGCGTATGCCTGGGTTGATGGCGGGTTGCGCCCGGTTCGCCCGCTGGCTGAACCGGTCACGCTTCCCGCAATCGCGCCCGCTCCCGCACCGGGAGCCGCCCAGTGAAGCGCCTGTCCCTGCTGCTGGCCGGCGGTGCGCTGGCACTGACGTCGGCCTTCGCGATTGCGCAGGATGCCCCCGAATCCCTGCTTCCCCCCGGTTTTGACAAGCCGCGCCCCAGCCGCACGCCTGCGGCCGCCACGCCTGCACCTGTGGCAGTCCCGGCGGCAAAGTCGGGCGGGACCGGTTCGTCCGGCCAGGGGTCGGTTTCTGTTCCGGTGGTGCAGGCTATTCCCGGCGGACCAGCCAGCGCCGCGTCGGTCTTGCCCAGCGGGGTCAAAGTGCCCTCACTGAAAGAGCTTGAGGCGATGACGCCGGATGAGCTTGACGCGCTGCTGGGACTTAAACCGAAATCGGACATGCCCGCAGCCGCCCGCCGCTCGATGAAGCAGGTCGGGGTGCTGGCCGCAGGTGAGGGCGGTTTGCCGGTCGGATCGCTCGCCCGGCAGAATGCCCGGCTGGTCGAAGCTGCGCTGGACAAGAACAACGGGCGGATGGTGTCGCGCTGGGGGCACATCCTGCTGCGCCGTGCGCTGGCTTCGCGGCTGGATGCGCCCGCAGGCATGAACCCGGCGGATTTCACGGCCAAGCGCGCGGCGTTGTTGCTGCGGATGGGCGAAGGCGATGTCGCCCGCGCGGTCGTGCAGGATGTCGATGCCGGCAACTATTCGCCCGCCTTGATCCAGACGGCGTTGGATACTTATGCCTTCACCGCCGACATCACCGGGATCTGTCCGGTGGTTTCGGTGCATGGCGGCGTGCGCAAGGACCCCGACTGGCAGGTGCTGCGCGCGATTTGCCAGTCGTTTCAGGGTGACAGCACGGCCGGGATGGCCCAGCTGGACCGGCTGGAAGGCGGCAAAGTCTGGCCCCGGATCGATATCCTGCTGGCGCAGAAATATGCCGGGGCGGCGGGTAAAGCGCGCCGCGCGGTGACGATCGAGTGGGACGGGGTGAAGGAAATCACGCCGTGGCGCTATGCGCTGACCATCGCCACCGGGCTTGAGCCGCCAGCCGCACTGATGCGGGATGCTCCGCGCCGCTATTCCTACAGCGCGGTGCTGGCGCCGATGGTGCCGCTGCCAGCGCGCGCAGCCGGTGCTGATCAGGCGGCGGCGGCAGGGATTCTGTCCAGCGCGGCGATGGTTGACCTTTACAGCCAGATCTATGCCCAGGACGATATTGGCGGCGACTGGTCGGCAGCGGCGGAAACCCTGCGAAACGCTTATACCGCGCCCGCTGCCAGTGACCGGATGGCTGCCATTCGGCAGTTGTGGGATGGCGGTTCCGTTCCGGCGGCGCGGTATTCGCGGCAAGTGCTGACCGCCTATGCTGCGGCGCGGATGCCGGTCGCGGCAGAGTTCAAGGGTGACGCAGCTGAGCTGATCGCGTCGATGCTGGCGGCGGGACTCGACCAGAACGCGCTGCGCTGGGCGCCGCAAGCCGACGTCGGATCGCCGGCCTGGGCGATGCTGGCGCTGGCCGCACCGGCGCGCGGCACCCCGGTCGATGCGGCGTCGCTGAACAGCTTTCTGGGCAACGATGACAGCGATGGCACGCGCAAATCCCAGTTCCTGCTGGCTGGTCTGATGGGTTTGCGCCGGATTGATGACACGGCTGCGCGTGAGTTCGGGGCCGAACTGGGGCTGGATCTGGCCCGGCAGACCCGCTGGACCCGCGTGATCGAGCAGGCGGCGGATGCCAACAACCAGGCGCTGGTCGTGCTGCTCGCCGGGCTGGGGATGCAGGGCGATGGCTGGAACCGGATGACCGGGCTGCATCTTTATCATATCGTGTCGGCGCTGAACCGGACCGGGCTGAGCGCGGAAGCGCGGATGATCGCGGCCGAAGCGGTCGCGCGGGGATAGGGCGATTTCCGCCGCCGTTCAGGCGTTTCTGGCCATGCTTGCGGCGGAACGCGGCGCGGCGGCGAACACGCTGGCAGCCTATGCCCGCGATCTGGCCGGGGCAGAAGACGCGATCGGCGATCTGGTGACGGCGGACGGTGCCGCGCTGGCCTCGCTTGGCGGAGTGTGGGCCGATCTGGCACCGTCCAGCTTGGCCCGCAAATGCTCAGCCTTGCGGCAGTTCTATGGCTTTTTGCTGGATGAAGGGCTGCGCCGCGATGATCCGACGCCCGCGTTGCCGCGCCCGCGCACGCGTCGCCCGCTGCCACGCCTGCTGAGCCATGCGGAAGTTGAGCGGATGCTGGTTCGCGCGGAAGAAGAGGCCGCAACCGGTCAGCCTGCGATGGTGCGGATGCTGGCGCTGCTGGAACTGCTCTATGGCTCCGGCCTGCGCGCGACTGAACTGGTGTCCCTGCCGCTGAACGCGGTGCCGCGCGATGCACCGCTGCTGACGGTAACCGGCAAGGGCGGGCAGCAACGGATGGTCCCGGTCAGCACCCGCGCGCGCCACGTCCTGTCGCGCTGGCTGGCGGTTCGCCCCCAGGGGGGCAAGCTGCTGTTCCCGTCCCGCGCCGGCACCGGTCACATCACGCGAATCAGGCTGTTCCAGCTGCTGCGCGATCTGGCGGTGCGCGCGGGAATTGACCCGCACAAGGTCAGTCCGCACGTGCTGCGGCATGCCTTTGCCACGCACCTGCTGGAAGGCGGGGCGGACTTGCGCGTGCTGCAAACGCTGCTGGGCCACGCCGATATCGCGACTACCCAGATCTATACCCATGTTGACAGCGCGCGGCTGGTTGCACTGGTCAATGCGCGGCATCCCCTTGCCGTGCGCGGCGCTTGACGCTAGCGCAGCGGCCATGGTGTCCTATCTTGAATTCGAAAAGCCCGTCGCGGCGCTCGAAGCCCGCATTGCCGAACTGCGCGTCGCTGCGGGCGGTGATGTCGATATCAGCGGGGAAATCCGCCGGCTGGAAAAGAAAAGCGCTGACCTGCTGGCCAGCACTTACGCGGCGCTGACCCCATGGCAGAAGACGCAAGTCGCACGCCACCCGATGCGGCCGCATTTCAAGGACTTCGTGGAACTGGCTTTCACCGATTTCGTGCCGCTGGGCGGGGATCGGTATTACGGCGACGATCAGGCGATCATCGGCGGCTTTGCGCGGCTGAACGGTCGGCGCGTGATGCTGATCGGGCATGAAAAGGGCAACGACACCCAAAGCCGGATCAAGCACAACTTTGGCATGGGCAAGCCGGAAGGCTATCGCAAGGCGATCCGCCTGATGGAAATGGCCAGCCGGTTCGGCCTGCCCGTGGTGACGCTGGTCGATACCTCCGGCGCGTTTCCGGGGGTCGAGGCTGAAGAGCGCGGCCAGGCCGAAGCGATTGCGCGTTCAACCGAAGCGTGCCTGGCGCTGGGCGTGCCGATGGTGGCGGTGATCGTGGGTGAGGGCGGTTCGGGCGGCGCCGTCGCGCTGGCCAGCGCCGAGCGCGTGCTGATGCTGGAACACGCGGTCTATTCCGTGATCTCGCCGGAAGGCTGCGCTTCGATCCTGTGGCGGACCAATGAAAAAGCCGCCGATGCTGCCGAGGCGATGAAAATCACCGCGCAGGACCTGCTGGGACTGAGCGTGATCGACCGGATCGTGAAAGAACCCGCTGGCGGTGCGCACCGCGATCCTGCCGGAGCCGCGCTGGCGCTGGCCAAGGTGATTGGCGAGGAGCTGGACGTCCTGACCAGGCTGTCCGCCGCCCAGATCCGTGCCATGCGCGAAGAACGCTTCCTGCGCATCGGCGAAAGCTGATCCTGCGGCCGTTCAGGCGGCACTCATCCGGCGCAATGCTATCTGGGCTTTTCAACCGCTTGGCGAGGGCTTAGCCCTGCCGCGGTTAATTTGGTCCTGAGGAGAGCCCGCCATGTCGCGCCCATTCCGTCATACTCTGATCGCTGGTGCAGCTGTTGCCGCGTTTGCCGTGCCGCAGGCCAGCACTGTGGCCCAGTCCGGCACCGGCGTTGTCCAGTCGATCAGCGCCAAGGATCGACAGCAAGGGGCCGAAGCGCATCCGCAGCTGGTCGCTGAATTCGGCGGGGCGATGACCGGCGCGCAGGCGCAGTATGTCGAATCGGTCGGCAAGAAGATCGCGGTGCAATCGGGCCTCAGCAATGCGCAGGGCGATTTCACGGTCACGCTGCTCAATTCGCCGGTGAACAATGCTTTCGCGATTCCCGGCGGCTATGTCTACACCACGCGCCAACTGGTGGCGCTGATGAACAACGAGGCGGAACTGGCTGGTGTGCTGGGCCATGAGGTCGGCCACGTTGCCGCCCGCCACGCCGCCAAGCGGCAAAGCGCAGCCACCAAGAACGCAATCTTCGGCTTGCTGGGCACGGTGCTGAGCGGCGTGCTGCTGAAAAACAGCCAGGTCGGCCAGGTCCTGCAACAGGGCTTCATGCAGGGATCGCAACTGCTTACCCTGAAGTACTCGCGCGGCCAGGAGACCGAAGCGGACAACCTTGGCATCGCCTATCTCAACAAGGCGGGATACGATCCGCGCGCCATGTCGACGGTGCTGGGCAGCCTTGCCGGGCAGAACGCGCTGGATTCGCGGTTGATGGGTTCGGCCAACAAGGTGCCGGAATGGGCCTCGACTCACCCGGACCCGGCCTCGCGAGTGCGCACCGCGCTGTCGCGGGCGGGCAGCAATGCCAAGGGCGTGACGAATCGCGACCTGTTCCTCAGCCGGATTGCCGGGCTGACGTATGGTGACGATCCCAAGCAGGGGATTGTCGAGGGCGCGAAGTTCACGCACCCGGACCTGAGACTGTTCTTCGCCGCGCCGACCGGCTTCTACCTGATGAACGGCACCCGCGCGGTCGCGATTACCGGGCAGGCCGGGAAAGCGCAGTTCACGACGGCGGCTTATACCGGCGATATGGATACCTATGTCCGGGCCGCCTTTGCGACGCTGACCGAATCGGGCGAGGCCCAGATCAACCCGGGCACGATCAACCGGACGACGGTGAACAGCATTCCCGCCGCCTATGCCACCGCGCGGGTCGCGTCGGGCAACAGCCAGGTCGATGTGACGGTGTTCGCGTATGAATGGGCCAAGGATTCGGCGTTCCACTTCATCACCATCGTGCCCGCGGGCAGCGGCGCGGTGTTTGACGGCATGTACCAGTCGATGCGGCGGATCAGCGTGGCCGAGGCAAGTGCGGTCAAGCCGCGCAAGCTGGTGGTTGAAACTGTCAAGAAAGGCGACACCGTGCAAACGCTCGCCAGGCGGATGGCCTATACCGATGCCCCCGTAGACCGGTTCCGGGTGCTGAACGGCCTCGCCGCGAATGCCACGGTTGTGGTAGGACAGAAGGTCAAGCTGGTTACGTATTGAGCGTGCGGCGCAGGCAAACGAAAAGGGCGGCAGGTTTCCCTGCCGCCCCGAACGTTTGCTAGTTGGCCTAGCGCTTAGGCGCCCGAACCCTGAGCGTTGGCACCCTGCATCGCCGACGAAGTCGTGTTGAAGGTGGTGCCCAGTTCGTTACCCAGGCCCTGCATCGCGGTGATCGCGGCAACGGCGATGAGGGCAGCGATCAGACCGTATTCAATTGCGGTCGCGCCGTCTTCGTTCTTGAAAAACTTGTTGATGAGCTTCTTCATGGTCAGTCTCCTATAGGCAGTCTTGTTAACCCGGCTCGCAGTGGTTTCCCGTTTGAGCATTTTTCGAAGTAAGTGTTATTCCTTGAAAAATGCTTAATTCGCAGAAGCTTTTTGCGAGGCAGCTTTTTGCTTCGATGCAACCTCTGCCCACATGGATTGGGTTTCGTTGCTGAAGCCGTTGAAAGCACCAACCATGGCAATCACGATCAGCGCGCAAATCAGCCCGTACTCCAGAGCGGAAGTCCCGGCCTTGTCAGCAAACAGTCGTTTGATAATGGCCAGCATGGGTCCCCTCTCCGCAGAATTGGGCGGATGGCCCGGTTTCGCAGCAGTTCCCTAAAAAATAGTTTACGACTGGACCGGCATTGCCAAATTTTCCGACAATCATTCCCGTGGTCGCGCTGGCGCTGATCGACCAGACCGGACGCGTGCTGATGCAGCAGCGCCGGTTGGGCAAGCAGCATGGAGGCTTGTGGGAGTTTCCCGGCGGCAAGGTAGAGCCCGGGGAATCGCTGGTTTGCGCCCTCGTGCGCGAAATTGCCGAGGAACTGGGGATCGGCATCGAACCTGCCGCGCTGATCCCGGTGAGTTTCGCCGCAAACCCGGCTGAACCGTATGTCGTGCTGCTTTACACTGCCTGTGAATGGACTGGTACGCCACAATGTCTGGAGGGTGAGGCAATCGGCTGGTTCGCCGCCGATGTGCTGCCAACCCTGGCAATGCCGCCGCTTGATGTGCCGCTGGCGCGGGCGGTCGGAGAACTTGTCGGTGCGAAAAAATAGGGCCTTGCCAAGCCATAATCCGCCCCGTAATAGCGCCCTTCCAACGCGCCCGTAGCTCAGCTGGATAGAGCATCAGACTACGAATCTGAGGGTCGGACGTTCGAATCGTTCCGGGCGCACCAAAACCCCCGCCGGTCAGCTGACCTGGCGGGGGTTTTTGCTTTCAGGCCCGCAAGGCCGTGTTTTCAATCGCTCGCGGCGCTGCCCTGCTTGTGAAAGAGCACGGCGGGTTCGGCCATGCCGGTGAGCAACCGGTCATCCGGGCCATAGAGCAGCGTTTGCGGCGGGCAGTCGCTCATCCGCAGCGGGTCAGCCTGATACCGGGCGGCGGTGGCTGTATCGCGGAAGCGGAAATGGGCGTGGTAAAGCGCCAGCCAGCCCCCCGGAACGATATGCCGGTCCAGCCGGGCAATTGTGTCTGCAAAGCGCGCAAAGGGGAGCACGGCGGCGCAGCTGTCCGGGCGTTCGGCCTCCAGCACGCCGTGCCGCAGCACGGCCATTGCCAGCACGGCATCGAACTGTTCATCGGGATTGGGTGCATCCGCCAGCCGGTAATCGCTGAGCGGACTGGTATCGGCGATGCGCGCATCGGCGATCATCCGGCGGTTGAGGTCCAGCCCCACGATCCGTGCGCTCGGTAAACGCCGGCGCAGGGCTCGGACTTCCGCCCCGCTGGAGCAGCCGAACGACAGGATGCGCGGCGCTGGCAAATGCGCCAGCCGCTGGGCCAGCGCATCGAACAGCTGGGGATAGCGCTCCTCGAACGTATCGGGGAACGGCTGCAACAGGCGCGCGGCGTCCTGGTGTTGCAGGCGGTGAATTTCCCGCAGCTGCGGATCCAGCGTGCGGCGGACCAGCCGCCCCAGCGCCAGCGCGCCCGGCACCTGTTGCGCGGCGCGGCGCAGGATGCGGACCAGGGGGGAGCGCTGGGGATCAAGAACCATGCTGCCTTCGTGTCACACCGGCTGCCGCAGGGGAAGGGGAAGGGGCGCGCTGCCGATGGTGATTGTGATGGGTGACGCGCAGGCCAGACCCGGCTACGATCCAGATATGATGCAGGAAACCGGCACGGCAGGGGAACAGGGTGCACCGTCCGTCTGGCGTTTTGCGTGGGCCAGCCGGGCGCATGTGGTGGTCGACGCGGCGGATTATTTCGCACTGATGCAGACCGCCATGTTGCGCGCGCGGCAGCGGATCATGCTGATCGGCTGGGATTTCGATACCCGGATTCACCTCGGCACCGGGCGGCGCATGTGGCACCGGCCCAGCAAGACGCAGATGCCCGCGCGCCTCGGCCGCTTCATCGTCTGGCTGTGCCGCCGCACGCGTGCGCTGGAAGTCCGGGTGCTGAAATGGAACTTCGGCGCGCTCAAGTTCATCTTTCGCGGGTCGATGGTGATCGACCTGCTGCGCTGGTGGCTGCACCCCCGGATCGACTTCAAGTTTGATTCCGCCCACCCGCTGGGGTGCAGCCATCACCAGAAAATCGTGGTGATCGATGATACGTTTGCCGTCTGCGGCGGGATCGACATGACGTCAGACCGTTGGGACACGCCGGAACACCGCGAGGGCGATGAACGGCGCAGGATGCCATGGGGGCGGCGGGTCTTCGCGCCATGGCACGATCTGTCCATGCTGGTGGAGGGTGAAGCCGCCGGCGCGCTGGCGCAGCTGGGGCGGGACCGCTGGGAGGAGGCTGGGGCCCGGCCGATGCAGCCCTGTGCGCCCAGCCGCGCGACCGCCTGGCCCGCGACGATCAAGGCCGAATTCGAGAACGTTGAAATCGGGATCGCCCGCACCCGCGCGGCCTGGGACGGTCTGGGCGAACTGCGCGAGGTGGAAAACCTGTTCATCGAGCATATCCGCCGCGCCCGGCGCTTTATCTATGCCGAAAGCCAGTACTTCGCCGCGCGCACCATTGCCGAGGCGATTGCGGAAAAGCTGTCGGAGCCGGACCCGCCCGAAATCGTCCTGATCAACCCGCTGTCCGCATCAGGCTGGCTGGAACAGAAAGCGATGGACGGCGCACGGGCGCGATTGTGCCATGCGATCGAGGAACGGGATCATTGCAGCCGGTTTCGCATCTTCGTGCCGCGCAACGCAGCGGGGACGCCGATCTATGTTCATTCCAAGATGATGATCGTGGATGACGAAATTGTCCGGATCGGTTCCGCCAACATGAACAACCGGTCGCTGGGGCTGGACAGCGAATGCGATGTCTTCATCGACGCAGCGCGTCCCGGCAATGCGCACGCCATGCCCGCGATCAGTCGGCTGCGGCAACAGCTGCTGGCCGAGCATCTGGGCCTTTCGGTAGAAGAGGTGCGCGGCGCGCTGGCCGCTGATCCATCGATGATCCGGTTGATCGAACACAGCACAAAGACCGGGAAACGCCTTGACGCTTTGGTCTTGCCACCGCTTAGTGAAGGAGAGAAAGCGGTCGCCGACAAGGCGCTGCTCGATCCGGAGCGGCCGGAAGAACTGTTCGAACCGTTCAGCAAACGGCGCGGATTGTTTCGCGGGGGGCTGCTGCGCCGTCCGCGTTGATGGGAAAGGTTTTTGAGATGAGCTGCGATTCTGACGCCGGAGATGCTGGTCCGATGACCAAGCTGCCGGTTCCGGACCATGTGCAGGATGCCATCCGCACGCTGATCAGCTGGGCCGGAGACGACCCGGCACGCGAAGGGTTGATCGATACGCCGGCCCGCGTCGCCCGCGCGTGGAAGGAATATTGCCAGGGTTATCAGGATGATCCTGCGATTCATCTGGCCCGCCAGTTCGAAGAAGTGGGCGGCTATGACGAAGTGGTGCTGCTGAAAGACATCCCGTTCCAGTCGCATTGCGAACACCACATGGCCCCGATCACGGGCAAGGCGGCGATCGCCTATATGCCGCGCGACAAGGTGGTGGGGATTTCCAAGCTGGCCCGGGTGCTGCACGGCTTTGCCCAGCGGCTCCAGATTCAGGAACGCCTGACCGCCGAAGTGGCGCAGTGCATCTGGGACAACCTGCAACCCCACGGCGTGGCCGTGGTGATCGAGGCGCAGCACGGCTGCATGACCGGGCGCGGGGTCAAGACACCGGGCGTGGGCATGGTCACCAGCCGCCTGATCGGTTGTTTCCTGGATGACCACCGCAGCCGCAAGGAAGTGCTCAGCCTGATGGGATACTGACCGATGCGCCGGGTTATGATCGCGGCGGCGGTACTGCTGGCGCTGGCGGGAACGGCGGTGGTGCAGGCGGGCAAAGCCGATCCGCTGGCCGAACTGGCCGGGTATTACCCGCGCACCTGGGAAAGCGGGGATGTCAGCGGGGCGAAGTTCAGCGTCACGGACGAGGTGGTTATCACGCCCATCGACGGTCAAAGCGCCGACGTCAGCTTCGCGCTGAACTTCTTCAATGGCCATACCTGCGATTTGCAGGGGCGGGCGGCGGTGCAGGGGCGCAAGCTGGTGTTTGCCGATCCCGACGGCTGGCAGGGCAAGGCGTGCCGGCTGGAAATCTGGCGGCAGGGCAAGGACCTGCGCTGGACCGACCGCGACAATGGCTGTCACAGTTATTGCGGGATGCGCGGCAGTTTCACGAACGGCAAAGTGGCCCTGAAACTGCGTGAGCCGCTGGCGAACGCGCCCAAGCGGCACATCGACTGACCCGGCGGACACAAAAATGGGCGGAACGGCACATGCCATTCCACCCTTTTTTCGAACTATCAGATACTTAGAGCTGATCGACCAGATAATCGGCGGCGCTGACCTTGAAGTCACCCGGCGCTTCGACGTGAAGCTGTTCGACCACGCCATCGTTGACCACCATCGAAAAGCGCTGGCCGCGCTTGCCCAGGCCAAATCCGCTGCCGTCCATCGTCAGGCCCAGCGCTTCGGCGAAATCGCCATTGCCGTCAGCCAGCATGGTGACGTCGGCGGAACCGGCGGCCTTGCCCCATGCGCCCATCACGAATGGATCGTTGACCGCGGTGCAGGCGATTTCATCGATGCCCTTGGCTTTCAGGTCTTCGGCCTTTTCGACATAGCCCGGCAAGTGCTTGGCCGAGCAGGTCGGCGTGAACGCGCCGGGGACCGAAAACAGCGCGACGCGCTTGCCCTTGAAGTAATCGGCTGATTGCACGGCTTCGGGTCCGGCTTCACCGGCTTTCACCAGCTTGATGTCGGGCAGCTTGTCGCCAACTGAAATGGTCATGGGTCGATCTCCTGTCTGTGTCGGGGAATTGCGAGTCTCTCGCAGAATATAGGGTGCTGTGGCCGCGCCGCAACGTCCGGAGATGCTTAATTTCGCTTTACCGGCCCGGTTTAAGAAACGGTAAACCGGCTGCGCAAAGTTGATCGTGCGGGATGGGTCCCGCCGGGAGACCGCAGATGAAGATCGTTTCAGGAGTCGCGGCCGGGGTCGCCGCAGCAATCATGGCCTGTTCCGTGCCCGCCAGCGCGGCCCCGATGAGCCAGGCCGAAAAGCTGCGCAGGCTGGATATCATGCTGATGGTCACCGGGCTGCGATGCCGCACCACGGCCGACAATTTCCAGGGTGATTACGGCCGCTTTACCACCCGGCACATCACGGCGCTCAATCAGGCCAGCGATGCGATGAAAGTCGATCTGGCCAAGCGATATGGCGCGGCCGAGGCCAGCCGTGCGCTCGACAAGCTGAGCGTGACGATGGCCAATTCCTATGGTCAGGGGCATCCGTGGCTTAACTGCGCGCAGTTGAAGCAAGTGGCGCGCGGGCTGGCCGATGCCAGCGGACCAGAGCCGCTGGTGGCCGCTGCCGACCAGCTGCTGGCCCCCAGCGGGTCACTGCAATTCGCCTGGGCGCGGCGCTGATTGGCATCATATAAAGACTTCTTTATATTTGCTTCGAACGGGGTGAACGGTTAAGGGCGGGGCCATGCTGGCGCCGTCCGTTTCCGTGGACGCGATGCTGGTTCGACGTTCACAGGAGTTACAATCGTGGCCACATCCGCCCAAACCCAGCATGATTACGTTATTGCCGATATCGGCCTGGCCGAATTCGGCCGCGCCGAAATCCGGATTGCTGAAACCGAAATGCCGGGCCTGATGGCGCTGCGCGAGGAATTCGGTGCTTCCCAGCCGCTCAAGGGCGCGCGCATCACCGGTTCGCTGCACATGACGATCCAGACCGCCGTGCTGATCGAAACGCTGGTCGCACTCGGCGCGGATGTGCGCTGGGCCACTTGCAATATCTATTCCACCCAGGACCACGCCGCTGCCGCGATTGCCGCTGCGGGCATTCCGGTGTTCGCGATCAAGGGCGAAAGCCTGGCCGAATACTGGGACTATGTTGGTTCGATCTTCGATTGGGACGATGGCACCGGCCGCACCGCCAACATGATCCTGGACGATGGCGGCGACGCCACGATGTTCGCGCTGTGGGGCGCGCGGGTCGAAGCGGGTGAAGACCTGTTCGAACCCAGCAACGCCGAAGAAATCGAATTCGTCCGCGCGCTGAAGGTGTTCCTGAAGAAGAAGCCGGGCTACCTCACCATGTCGGTCGCGCACATCAAGGGCGTGTCGGAAGAAACCACCACCGGCGTCCACCGCCTGTATCAGATTGCCAAGGACGGCAAACTGCCGTTCCCCGCGATCAACGTGAACGACAGCGTCACCAAGTCGAAGTTCGACAACCTCTATGGCTGCAAGGAAAGCCTCGTTGACGCGATCCGCCGCGCCACCGACGTCATGCTGGCCGGCAAGGTCGCCTGCGTCGCGGGCTTTGGCGACGTGGGCAAGGGCAGCGCCGCGTCGCTCCGTCAGGGCGGCGCGCGTGTGATGGTCACCGAAATCGATCCGATCTGCGCGCTGCAGGCGGCGATGGAAGGCTATGAAGTCGTGACGATGGAAGAAGCGGTGAAGCGCTGCGATATCTTCGTCACCGCCACCGGCAACGAAGACGTCATCACGGCTGAGCATATGAAGGCGATGAAGCCGATGACCATCGTCTGCAACATCGGCCACTTCGACAGCGAAATCCAGATCGCCGCGCTCGACAACTACAAGTGGACCGAAGTGAAGCCGGGCACCGACCTGGTGGAATTTCCTGACGGCAAGCAGATCATCATCCTGGCCAAGGGCCGTCTGGTGAACCTGGGCTGCGCCACCGGCCACCCCAGCTTCGTGATGTCGGCATCGTTCACCAACCAGACGCTGGCGCAGATCGAACTGTTCACCAAGAACAGCGAATACAAGAACGAAGTCTATGTCCTGCCCAAGCACCTCGACGAAAAGGTCGCGGCGCTGCATCTGGAAAAGCTGGGCGTGAAGCTGACCACGCTGAGCAAAAAGCAGGCCGATTACATCGGCGTGCCCGCGCATGGCCCGTTCAAGCCGGACCATTATCGCTACTGATTGCGCCAGCCAGTCGGAAACCAAGCCCCGATCCGAACTAAGCAGGGGCGGCCATAGTGCCGCCCTTGCCATTGGCGCCGTGCGCGCATAGCTGGGTGCGATGACCTTGTCCCCCCTGGCATTGACCGCGATCGGGCTGCTGCTGGCCGCCTGGACGCTGGCGGCTGTCTGGGCGCTGCTGTCCGCGCGCCAGCGCGAACGCCGCGCCGAAGCCAGCCAGCGCCAGGCCAAGCGATTGGCGCGGATGGTCGATGAAAGCCCTGCGCTGCCGCTGCTGGTGCGCGCCGATGGCAAGATCGACGCGCCGCAGCGGCTGGCCAACTGGCTGGGGCTGGATGCCGTTCCCCGGTTTCTGACTGAGCTGGACGGCGGGCGGATCGATGGCGGCGGCGGAGGGCTGACCACGCCGCAACTGGCGCAGCTGACCGAAGCGGTACGCCGCACCCAGAAAACCGCCGCCCCGTTCCGGATGGTGGTAACCCCGCGCGGGTCGAAGCGCAGCCTGGCGCTGCGCGGACATCTGGCCGATCCGGCAGTGTCCCCCGGCGGTGCGGCGCTGGTCTGGGTGTTCGACTTTTCCGACAGCGAAAGCGAACTGGTGCAACTGCGCGCCGAAGCCGCCGGTGCCCGCGCCGATTTCTCCGCGCTGGTCGGGCTGATCGAGGCCGCGCCGATGCCGATGTGGTTTCGCGGGCCGGACGGCGCGCTGCGGCTGGTCAACGATGCCTATGTCCGCGCCGTTGGCGGCAAGGATGCCCGCGCGGTTGTGGCGGACAGCGCCGAACTGATCGAAAGCGTCGATGGCCTGACCGCGCGGCAGGTGGCCGTGCAAGCCGCCGCCAAACGGATGCCGATCGAACGGATCGTGGCCGCGACGATTGATGGCGCGCGCCGCGCGCTGCGTGTCTCTGACCTGCCGCTGGGCGATGATGGCATTGCCGGATACGCGGTCGATATCGAGGATATGGAGGAACAGGGGCGGGCCTTCCGCGCGTTCCGTGAGGCGCAGCGGGCGATGCTCGATCAACTCTCCGCCGGGGTCGCGCAGTTCGACGCCAAGCGCCAGTTGACGTTCGCGAACCAGCCGTTCCAGCGCATTTTCGCGCTGAAACCTGCCGTTATGCTCGATCCTCCGCAGTTCGAACGGTTCCTCGACAAGGCGCGCGATGCGGGCCGCGTGCCCGAAGCGCGTGATTTTCCGGCCTGGCGGCGGGAACGCGCGGGCTGGTTCCTGGCCAGCGACGCGCAGGAAGAAGCCTGGGCGCTGGGCGATGGCATGCACTTGCGCATGGTCGCGCAGCCGCTGCCCGATGGCGGGCTGATTCTGATTGCCGAGGATCGGACTGAACAGCTGCGCCTGTCCGCCGTGCGCGACACGCTGCTGCGCACCCGCACCGCCACGTTTGACAGCCTGTTCGAATCGATCGCGGTGTTCGCGCCTGATGGCCGGATGCAGCTGTGGAACCGCCGCTTTGCCGCCGACTGGGGGCTGGAGGATACGTTCCTTGATACCCACCCCCGGATCGAGGCGCTGCTGGAACGGATCGCGCGCCGCCTGCTGAAACCGGTCAAGGCCAAGGGCGTGGGCGATGCCGTGCGCGGCGCGACGCTGGACCGCAAGCAGACAACGGGCCGCGCGGTGCTGGCCGATGGCCGCACGCTGGAGTTCGCAGGTGTGCCGCTGCCCGATGGCAACGGCTTGCTGACGGTGCTGGACATCACCGATTCGCAAAAGGCCGAGGAAGCCCTGCGCGAACGCAATGTCGCGCTGGAAGAAGCCGACTCGATGAAGACGCGGTTCCTGGCCAACATGAGCTATGAATTCCGCACGCCGCTGACCTCCATCGGCGGGTTTGCAGAACTGCTCGAAGCCGGGCTGGGCGGGGATCTGTCCGAACAGGGCCGCGAATATGTCGCCGCGATCCTGACGTCGGTCGAGCGGCTGGGCGAACAGATCGAATCGGTGCTCGACCTGTCGCAAAGCGAGGCCGGGATGCTGCCGCTGGCGCGCGAGGAAGTGGACCTGTTCCCGCTGCTGACCAAACTGGTCGAAGACCGCGCCAGCCGATTGAAAGAGGACGGGCTGACGCTCGACCTGCGCGGGGCGAAGGGCGTGGGCCGGATCACCGGCGATCGCCGCCGGCTGGCCCGCGCGATCGGCCACGTGCTGGACAATGCCATGGCCGCGACCCCGCCGGGCGGACGCATTCTGGCCGAACTGGCCAGCCGCAAGGGCAAGGCGCGGGTGGTCATTTCGGACAACGGCCCCGGCATGGACGGCCCGACGCTGGCGCGCGCGCTGGAAGGATTGAAACTGTCGGCCGATGGCAAGGCGATCGAGCGCCGCCAGGGCCTTGGCCTGCCGCTCGCGCGCCAGCTGATCGAGGCGCATGGCGGGACGCTGGAACTGCTGTCCGAGCCGGGGCAGGGCACCGCCGCGATCATTGATCTGCCGTGATGCCGGCTGCGCTTTCTTGCCCCCCTCCTCTTCAGAGGAGGGGATTGGGGGTGGTGGCGATCCGCAGGATCGCGCGCGCGGCGTTCATGCCGGGTGTGGCCGCGCACCACCCCCGGCCCCCTCCTCTGTAGAGGAGGGGGAGACATGGTGATCCCGCTGCCCGATCTCGCCGCGACCGAGGCGCTGGGCCAGCGCATTGCCGCCGGGCTGCGCGCGGGCGATGTCGTGGCGCTGTCGGGCGGGCTGGGCGCGGGCAAGACCACGCTGGCCCGCGCGATTATCGCGGCGCTGGGGCATCAGGGCGAAGTGCCATCGCCCAGCTTTGCGATTATCGAAACGTATGATCCGCCTTCGGTCCGGCTGCCGCTGGTCCATGCCGATTTCTACCGGCTGGAGCGCCCGGAGGAGGCCGAGGAGCTGGGACTGGACGATTACCGCTTCGGCGCCGCGTTGCTGGCGGAATGGCCGGAGCATGCGGGCGGTTTCGGGCATGAGCCGGGGTGCCTGTCGCTTGCCCTCGAAACTGCGGACAGCGGGCGGATTGCCATTGCGGCAGCCGGTCCCGATTGGCTAGGGCGGGAGCCATGGGACTGAACTTGCCTGACGGCGTCGACGCCTTTCTTGCCAGCGCTGGATGGGGCGACGGCGTGGTCGAACCGCTGGCCGGGGACGCCTCGTTCCGCCGCTATTTCCGCGTCCGGCGCGGTGAAAAATCGGCGATGCTGATGGACGCACCCCCGCCGCAGGAAGACCCACAGCCGTTCCTGCGCGCGGCCAAGTGGCTGGACGCTAACGGCTTGCGCGCACCGCACATCCTGGCCGAAGACGCCGCGCGCGGGCTGGTCCTGCTGGAAGACTTCGGCGAAGTGCGGATGCGCGAGTATCTGGACCAGTGGCCGGACGATGAGCGCGCGGTCTATACCGCCGCGATCGACACGCTGGTCGAACTCCACCGCCTGCCGCCCGGCCCGTTCCGCGATTACAGTCTGGCCGAATACCAGCGCGAGGCGAAGCTGCTGGTCGATTGGTATTGCCCGGCCCGGAACCTTTATGTCGACGGCCCCGGCTATGCCGCTGCGTGGGAAGCCGCGCTGGGTCCGATGCTGCCGCGCCAGCGCCCCGGCGTGGTGGTGATGCGCGATTATCACGCCGAAAACGTGATGCTGCTGGGTTCGCTGGAGAAGCAGGGTCTGCTGGACTTTCAGGACGCGCTGGTTGGCCACGCGGCCTATGATCTGGTGTCATTGCTGCAAGACGCACGGCGCGATGTCTCGCCTGCGCTTGAGACGGAGATGTTCGACTATTACGTCCGGCAGACTGGCGCGGGCGATGATTTCCTGGCCGATTACGCGCGGCTGGGCGCACAGCGCAACGCCAAGATCGTCGGCATTTTCGTGCGGCTTTGGAAGCGCGATGGCAAGCCGCGCTACCTTGATTACATCCCGCGCGTCTGGGCCTTGCTGGAACGCGATCTGGCCCATCCCGCGCTGGCGCCGGTGGCGCGCTGGTTCGATGCCAATATCCCCGTGGAATTGCGCGCGGCGGGCGGCGGCACGTTTACGGTATGAGCGATCCGCATCCCGGCACGGCGATGGTGATGGCCGCAGGGCTGGGCACGCGGATGCTGCCGCTGACCAAAGACCGGCCCAAGCCGCTGGTAGAAGTGGCGGGGCAGACCTTGCTCGATCACGTGCTCGATCAGCTGCGCGCCGCCGGGGTGGGGCGGATCGTGGTCAACGTCCACTACCTTGCGGATCAGGTCGAAGCGCATCTGGCCACGCACGCCGCTGATTTTGATGTTCGCATTTCCGATGAACGCGCGCTGCTGCGCGATACCGGGGGCGGGCTGGTGCAGGCGAAAGACCTGATCGCGGACGATCCGTTCTATTGCATCAACGCCGACAACCGGTGGACGGACGCGGGCGAAAACGGCCTGCTGCGGCTGGCGGACGCGTGGGACGCTGCGCGGATGGACGTGCTGATGCTGCTGGTGCCGACAAGCCGCGCGGGCAACACGCAAGGGACCGGGGATTTCGACCTGGACGATCAGGGCCGCATTTCGCGCGAGGGGCCAAAACGGCCGCGCCCGTATGTGTGGACGGGCATTCAGCTGCTGGCGAAGCGGGTGATCGTCGATCCCCCGGCAGCGGTATTTTCCACCAACGTCTTCTGGGACCGCGCGATCATGCAGGGGCGCTGTTTCGGGCTGGTCCATCACGGCGACTGGTTCGATGTCGGCTATCCGGCTGCGATCGCGCTGACCGAGGCGGCGCTCGCCCGTGGCTGAGCGGGACGGCCCACAACTCTACTCCATCGCCGCGCATCGCGGGTTCGCCGATGCACTCGTTGCCGGGCTGATCCCGCGTTATGCGCAGGATGACGTCGGGCTGGCGCGGCTGACGCTGCTGCTGCCCAGCCGACGCGCCGAACGGATCGTGACCGAGGCGTTCGTGCGGCTGTCGGGTGGGGGGATGCTGCTGCCGCGCATGGCGGTGGTGGGCGATCTTGACCTTGATGAAACGCTGGGACCGCTGCTCGATCCGCTGGGGGCGGGCAGTGCCATTCCCCCCGCCGCCGATCCGACCCGGCGCTGGCTGCGGCTGGCCGAGCTGCTCAAAGCGCAGCTGGGCGAGGATGCGCCCAAGGCGCCGGGGCTGCTCCGGCTGGCGCATGAAACCGGACGGACGATGGACCGGCTGACGGTTGAAGGAATTGAACTGGGCGATCTGCTCCAGGACCGCGTTGCCGGGATCGTCGGCGATCTGGCCGATCACTGGCGGCAGGCGACCCGGCTGTTCGCGACCGTGCAGGCGCGCTGGCTGGCCGAACTGGCGGAGCGCGGCGAGGTTGACCCGCCGGAGCGGCGCAACCGGCTGTTCCAGCACGCCGCGCGCCGCTGGCGCGAAACGCCGCCCGCGCATCCGGTGGTGGCTGCCGGGGTGACCAGCGCCTCGCCCGCACTGGCCGAGCTGCTGCGCACGATAGCGCAGTTACCGCGCGGCGCAGTGATCCTGCCCGATCTGGACTTGGCGCTGGAGCGGGACGTCTGGACCGCGCTGGGCACCGCTGGCGCGCCCGAAGGCCCGGACGATCCCCCGTTCGGGGAACGCGATGCGGTGACCCATCCTCAGTATCACCTGAAGCTGCTGCTCAACCGGATGGGCATTAACCGCGATGAAGTGCAGCCCTGGCACCGCGCGGGCCTGTCGGCCGCGCCGCCGGAGCGCAGCCGCGCGATTTCCAACCTGTTCCTGCCGCCCGCCGCCAGCGCGGGCTGGGTCGATCTGCCTGCCGCGCAGCGCCGCCTGTCGGGCGTGCGGCTGATGCAGAGCGCGCATCCGGGCGAGGAAGCACAGGCCATCGCGATCCTGATCCGGCAGGCGCTGGAAATGCCGGAACGCCGCGTCGCGCTGATCACGCCGGATCGCGGTCTGGCGGGCCGCGTGATCGCGCAGCTGAAGCGCTGGGACGTTGCCGCTGATGATACGGCGGGTCGCCCGCTGCCGCTGACCACGGCGGGCCGTGCGCTGCTGCTGCTGGCGGAAGTTGCGGCAGAGGCCGCCGCGCCGGTGCCGCTGCTGGCGCTGCTGCAACACCCGCTGGTCCGCGCGGGCGAGGGGCGGCGTGACTGGCTGGAACGCGTGCGCGGGCTGGACCTCGCCTTGCGCGGTCCGCGTCCAGCGCCGGGCCTGCCGCCGCTTCACGCGGCCATTGAAAAACTGGCCAAAGGCGCGGACGGCGAGGACATCCGTGCGTGGTGGTCCGAAGTCGAGGCCGTGCTGACCCCGCTGCTCGGCTGGTCGGTTGACCTGCCGCTGGCCGACGCGCTCGACCTGCTCTGCGCAGGCGGCGAAGCCTTGTGCGGCGAGGCGTTGTGGAGCGGCGCCGATGGCCGCGCGCTGGCCGCCTTCATCGAGGACTTGCGCGAAGGCGCGCGCGCCATCGGCACTGTGATCGGCCCGCGCGATCTGCCCGCCGTGCTGCGCGATGCGATGGACCGCGTGGCGGTGCGCCCACCGTGGGGCGGCCATCCGCGCGTCGCGATCTATGGCTTGCTGGAAGCGCGGATGAGCCGCGCCGATCTGGTGATCTGTGCCGGCCTGACCGAAGGCAGCTGGCCCGCCAGCCCATCGCCCGAAGCACTGCTGCCGCCTGCCGTCTTGCGCGCGCTGGGCGTGCCGGGGGCGGAATTCCGCATCGGCTTGTCCGCACACGATCTGGCCGGGGCGCTCGGCGCGCCCGAAGTGGTGCTGAGCCACGCCTTGCGCGATGAAGGCGGGCCGGTGATCCCCAGCCGGTTCGTGATGCGGGTGGAGGCCATGCTGGGTGAACTGGCCCCGCACCACCGCGAGGAGGAGGCGCTGGAGCTGGCCCGCCGGATCGACCATGCGGTGGCCGCGCCGCCCTATCCCCAGCCCAGACCGATGCCATCGGCGGAGCAGCGCGCCGTGTCGCTGGCCGTCACCGCGATCGACCGGCTGCGCGGCGATCCCTATCAGTTCTATGCTCAGGCGATCCTGGGGCTGCGTTCGCTCGACGCACTGGATGCGGAACCGACCGCCGCGTGGAAAGGGACCGTGGTTCACGCCGTGCTGGAACGCTGGCACAAGGCCAATGACGGGGCCGGGGGCGGGGCGGGCGAACTGCTGGTGCTGGCGGCGGAGGAACTGGCCGCGATGCAGGCGCATCCGCTGGTCCGCCACTTGTGGTGGCCGCGCCTGTCAAAAGCGCTGGAATGGATCGACGCCGAAGTGCGCACCGCCGCCGCACAGGGACGCACCGTGCTGGTCAGCGAGCAAAAGGGCGAGATGACGGTGATGGGCGTCAAGGTCCACGGCCGCGCTGACCGGATTGATCAGCTGGACGGCGGCGCGCTGGCGGTGGTCGATTACAAGACGGGCGGGTTGCCCAGCGCCAAGATGGTTCAGGATGGCTTTGCCCTGCAACTGGGCGTGATCGGCCTGATCGCGCGCGCCGGTGGCTTTGCGGGCGTGGCGGGCGAGCCGGAGAAGTTCGAATACTGGTCGCTCGGCAAGGCCAAGGAAAGCGACACCGGGTTCGGTTACGTCAACGAGCCGATCCTGGAGGGCCGCAAAAAATCCGGCATCCCGCGCGAGGAGTTCCTTGCGACAATCGAGGACTATCTGGCCGACGCGATCCGGCGCTGGATCAAGGGCGATGAGCCCTTCACCGCGCGGCTTAATCCCGATCTGGGCGGCTACAACGATTACGATCAGTTGATGCGGCTGGACGAATGGCAGGCGCGCGGCGAGGCCGTGCAATTGGCGGCGGGCGAATGAGCGGACCGGCAAAGCTCTGGCCGCTCGTCGGCAACCAGCGTCCGGCGGTCAATCCGGCGGACACGGTCTGGCTGTCCGCTTCGGCGGGGACGGGCAAGACCCAGGTGCTGTCCGCGCGGGTGCTGCGGCTGCTCTTGGAGGATGGGGTCAGTCCGGGACAAGTGCTGTGCCTGACGTTCACCAAGGCCGGGGCGACCGAAATGGCCGCGCGGATCAACGAGGTGCTGGCCCGCTGGGTGCGCGCCAAACCCGAAGCGCTGGCGCTCGACCTGAAGGCCATCGGGGCAGACTTTGGCGAGGCTGCGCTGGCGCGGGCGCGCACCCTGTTTGCCGAAGTGCTCGATTGCCCCGGTGGCGGCCTGCGGATCGATACGATCCACGCCTTCGCGCAGTGGTTGCTCGCCGCGTTCCCGCATGAGGCCGGGCTGACCCCCGGCACCCGCGCGATGGAAGACCGCGACCGCGATCTGCTGCGCCGCGAAGTGCTGGCCGATCTGCTCGCCGATGCCGAGGCGCAGAACGATGCGGGCACGCTGGAGGCGCTGGCGAATCTCTCGGTCAGGCTGGGGCCGGACAAGGTGGAAACATGGCTGCTGCGCTGCGCGCAGGCGCATGAGCTGTGGACCGGGAGCGGGGCCTGGCAGCCACCGATGCGGCCGCGCGTGCGGCAACTGATCGGCCTGCCCAGCGATGCCGGGCCGGATGACCTGATCGCGCTGTGCAGCGATGAGGCGTTCGCGGTGGATGCGCTGCGCTGCTGCCTGTCGGCCTATAACCAGTGGAATGGCAAGAAGGGGCAGGCGGGGCGCGTCACGATTGCGGATTGGCTGTCGCGCTCCCCCGCAGAGCGGCTGGCGCTGTTGCCGGACCTGCATACGGTGCTGTTCACCCAGAAGGACACCGTGCGCGATGTCCCCTCGCTCGAAAAGCTGGAGGAGCATTTCGGCGCGGCGGCAGAGGAAGTGCTGGCCTGTTCGCTGGCCGTGCGGGACCGCAAGGCGCTGCTCGAACTCGCCGAATGGCTCGCCCCCGCGCTGGAACTGGGCCGCAAGTTCGCGCTGGCGTGGGATGAGGCGAAGGCGCGCGCCGGGTTCATCGATTTCGATGACCAGATCCGTCAGGCCGCCGCGCTGCTGCACCAGTCGGACCTGGCCGAATGGATCCGCTACAAGCTGGACCGGCGGTTCGATCACGTGCTGGTCGATGAAGCGCAGGATACCAACGCCGCGCAGTGGAGCATCATCAACGCGCTGACCGGTGATTTCTTTGCGGGTCTGGGCGCGCACGGCGACAAGCTGCGCACGCTGTTCGTGGTCGGCGATTACAAGCAGGCGATCTTCCGGTTTCAGGGCACCAGCCCGGAAAACTTCGAAGCGGCGCGCGAACGCGTGCGGGCGGAGATGGACGGGCTGGCCCACAACGTCGATGCGCTGCGCAGCAATATCGCGGCGCGCGAATTGCAGGACCTCGATCTGGGGCAAAGCTTCCGCACTGCGCAGGCCGTGCTCGATTTCGTCAACATGGCGATTGCCCGGATCGGCCACACCGCTTTCGGCCTCCCGCGCGAGCCGGCACAGCACGTGGGCGAGGACCGGCCGGGCCATGTCGCGCTGTGGCGCGTGGTTGGCGATACCAGCGAGCAGACCGGCGGTGAGGATGACGACGAGGGGCAGGAAGGCTGGTTCGCCCGGTCCGACCGGCGGCTGGCCGACCGGATCGCGCGGCAGGTGCGCGGCTGGATGGACGATGGCTTCCCGCTGATGAAGGGCAAAACCCGCCGCGCCGGGCCGGGCGATGTCATGGTGCTGGTGCGCAAGCGCAAGGAACTGGCCGGGCTGATCGTCGCGCGGCTCCATGCTGCCGGGGTGCCGGTGGCGGGGGTGGACCGGCTGCGGCTGGCCGCGCCGCTGGCGGTGCGCGATCTGATGGCGGCGGTGCGGTTCGCGGTCCAGCCGCTCGATGACCTCAATCTGGCCAGCCTGCTCGTCTCGCCGCTGCTGGGCTGGACGCAGGAACAATTGCTGGAGCACGGCTATCGCGGCGAGCGGGTCAGGCTGTGGAGCCACCTCAGCCGGTCGCGCGATCCGTTCGTCGCGGCCACGGTGGACCGGCTGGTCGACCTGCTCAATCAGGCCGACCGAGACACCCCGCAGGCGCTGCTGCACTGGCTGCTGACCGGGCCGTGGCAGGGCCGCCGCCAGCTGGTGGCGCGGCTGGGCGGTGAAGCGAACGACCCGATTGACGAACTGCTCAACGCCGCCAGCGCCTATGCCGCCGGGTCGGTGCCCAGCCTGCTGGGCTTTATCCGCTGGTTCGACGCGGGCGAGGGCGAACTGAAGCGCGAGGCGGGCCAGCGCGGCGCAGAAGTGCGGGTGATGACGGTCCACGGCTCGAAAGGCTTGCAGGCCCCCATCGTGATCCTGGCCGATGCGGCGGACAATCCGGACCGCTCGCTGGGCAGCGCGCTGACCCTGCCCGATCTGGCGGGACGCGCGGTGCCGCTGCCCAGCCTGCGGACCGAGGAGAAAGTCGGGCCGATCAAAGCCGCCGAGGCGCAGGCCAAGGCCGAAGAGCGGCAGGAGCACTGGCGGCTGCTCTACGTCGCGATGACCCGCGCCGAAGAGGCGCTGTTCGTCGCTGGCGCACTGGGGCCAAAGGACAAGGCGCCCGCGCCGGACAGCTGGTATGCGCGGCTGGCGGGGCTGTTCCTCGACGAGGAGTGGGTTGAAGACCCGATCTGGGGGGCGCGGCTGGAACATGGCGATGCCTTGCCGCCCGCGCCGCCGCGCGCATCGGGCGAAGTCGGGCAACTGCCGCTGCTGCCGCCCTGGCTGGACCGTAGCGCCCCTGCCGAACCGCGCCCGCCGCGCCCGCTTGCCCCGTCGGCGCTGGGCGAGGAACTCGCCGCCGATCCGCCGTTCCCGCCGGGGGCAGGGATGGCTGCCGCGCGCCGGGGTGTGCTGCTGCACAAGCTGCTGGAGCGCTTGCCCGATGTGGCCCCGGCAGAGCGCAAGGCCGCCGCGCAAGGCTGGCTGGCGCGCTCCGCCAGCGATCTCGATGCCCATGCCCGCACCGAACTGGCCGCATCCGCGCTTGCTGTGGTGGAACACAAGGACTGGGCCGACTTGTTCTCCCCCGCCGCGCTGGCCGAAGTGCCGATTGCGGCAACGGTCGGCGGGCAGGTCGTGGCCGGGACCATCGACCGTCTGCTGATCGAACCGGCGCGCATCCGGCTGGTCGATTTCAAGACCGCGCGGCGCCCGCCCGCCAGTCTGGATGAAGTGCCGGTGGCGATCCTGCGGCAGATGGCGGCTTATGCCGCCGCGCTGGAAGCGGCCTATCCGGGGCGCGCGGTCGATGCCGCGCTGCTGTACACGCAAGTGCCCAGGCTGCTGGCGATTCCGGCGGACTTGCTGGCTGTCCACAAGCAGGCATTGACCGCGCCGCAGGAATCCTTTTGACCGGCTGCAATTGCCAAGCGGCAAACGCTGCCTAGATTGGCATTCAACAGACAGGAGAATCCCATGGCCACTATCGCCGTTACCGACGCCAGCTTCGCTGCCGATGTGCTCAATTCCGACAAGCCGGTGCTGGTCGACTTCTGGGCCGACTGGTGCGGCCCGTGCAAGATGATCGCCCCCGCGCTGGAGGAAATCAGCGAGGAACTGGCCGATCAGATCACCATCGCCAAAGTCGACATCATGGACAACACCGACACCGCCGCGAAGTTCGGCGTGCAGTCGATCCCGCTGATGATCCTGTTCAAGAACGGCGAGCCGGTTGCGCAAAAGCTGGGCGCTGCACCGAAAAGCCAGCTCAAGGGCTGGCTGGAAAGCGTCCTGTAAGCACGCAGCGCCGCAAAAGCGGTGCGTCCCTGAACTCCACTCCCGCAGGCGGGAGGGGCTGGGGGAGGCCGTGTTAGCTTCCTTTCCCACTATCCTGACCGTTCGCGTCACTATCCCTGACCGTTCGTGTCGAGCGAAGTCGAGACAACACGCACAGCGCCAGCGTGTCTCGACGTCGCTCGACACGAACGGTCAGGGTTTGTGACGCGAACGGGAAGGATAGTGGGTAA
>NZ_JAUYNB010000028.1 GCF_030699305.1 Novosphingobium sp. | reverse complement strand
TAGTCGAGACACATGGCGCAAACGTGTCTCGACTACGCTCGACACGAACGGCGGTAGGCGTAATCAGTCCGGTTTGCTCCAGCCCGGTGCGGGCGCAAAGGGTTGGCGGGCTTCAGGGATCAGCGTGCGGATCTTTTTGGCGAAGCTGCGCAGGCAGACCTCGCTCTTGCCGATCGGGCCGTTGCCGTAGGTCCGGCTCTGCATGCCTTGCTGGACCCGCTCGATCAGCCAGGTATCCTCCTGATTGACCACCCGGTTGATCCGCCAGTTGGCATAGCGCACCAGCTTCATTTCCCGGCGCCTATTCTCCGGGGTAAAGGCATCGGGCAGGCAATAGGCCACTTCGCGCAGCAGGCAGCTGGTCGGACCGGTCGGCAGCCACTGCATGAAATCGATCTGGTCGGCATAGATGTCGAACGCCATGTTCGGCCACAGCTTGAAATAGAGCCAGCGGCCATGCGCCGCGTCCGGCAGGTGATCAACGCGGGGCATATGGGCGGAATAGAACTTCTCCCAGAAGTTCTGCTTCTCGTTCTTCACCACGTCGCCATAGAGCCGGTCGGCATAGCCGTGCGCCTCGATCCGATAGGTCTTGCCGACCAGCCGGGTCAGGCCGTCGTGCGCCACCGGGATGTGCAGGTTGTCGGAATAGTTGTCGCCCACGTTCTTCCAGTTCACGCCGCGCGGGCGGTGGCGGACGTCGCCCATGGCCTGCATGTCCGCAAACCGGTACTGCGCGATCTCCGCCTCGAACGGGGCCATCATTTCGCCGGGCGTGGGGAAGCCCTCGGGCTGGAGGCACACGAACACGAAGCCGTGCCACACTTCCAGCGCAACCGGGACGAGGCCGTTATCTTCCAGCTTCAGCGCAGGATATTCGGACTTCATCGGCACGCCCGACAGCCGCCCGTCGGGTTCGAACGTCCACGCGTGATAGGGGCAGACCAGCTTTTTGGCACAGCCCGAAGGGCCTTCCACCAGCCGCATCGCGCGGTGGCGGCAGACGTTGGTGAAGGCGCGGACCTGCCCGTCATCGCCGCGAATGACGATGACGCTTTCGCCCAGATAATCGAGCGTGCGGTAATCGCCGGGGCTGGCCACCTCGCTCACATGACAGACGATCTGCCAGCTGGGGCGAAAGATCCGCTCCTGCTCCAGCGCGAAGAATTCCGGGTCGTGATATATCCACCCCGGCAGGCTGAAATCGGCGTCGGGATCGGCCGTTTCAGCGGCAATCTCGGCAAATGCGTGGTCGGGGTGGCCCATGAGTGCGGCGATTCCTGCAAAGCTTGTTGGACAGTCGTACAACAACTGCTAGATTGCGGCAAGTGAGCAACGCAACGCCCCTTCGCCCGCCCGCCTTTCGCCGGTCCGAACCCGACGCCCGCCGCGCCGACCTGATCGCGGCGACCGCGCGGGTGCTGGCGCGCGAGGGGACCGGCGGCACCAGCGTGCGCGCGATCGCGGTCGAGGCGGGGGTTTCGCCGGGGCTGGTCGGGCATTACTTTGCCGGAATCGACGCGCTGGTCGCGGCGACGTACGCCCATGTCGAGCACACGGTGAGCGAGGCGCTGGACGCCGCCGTCGCTGTCGCCGGGCCGAACCCGCGCGCCCGGCTCGATGCGTTCGTGACGGCCAGTTTCAGCCCGCCGATTGCCAGCGGCGAACTGCTCGCCACGTGGACCGCGTTCTGGAGCCTGGTGCGGTCCCGCCCCGACATTGCCCGCCAGCATGACGAGCAATACGCCGCGTTCCGGGCGCGGCTGGAAGCCTTGCTGGCCGAATGCGGCCTGCCCGCCGCGCGGCTGCGCCATGCGGCTATCGCGATCACGGCGCTGGTCGACGGATTGTGGCTGGAGCTTTGCCTGTCTCCAGTGGGCCTCTCGCCAGAGGCGTTCAGCGCGGACGAAGCAGGCGCGATTGCCCGCTCCGTCCTCGATGCGCTTATTTCGACAGGTCGGTCAGCAGGCTGAGGTAATAGACCAGCCCCGGCTTGATATTGGACAGCGCCACGCGTTCATTCAGGCCGTGGGCGTAATCGTCCGAATCCTTGCTGAACGTCGCGCTGGCACCATAGCTGTCGACCCCCAGCGCCCGGTACCACATCGAATCCGTCGCGCCCGACGCCTGTGACGGGAAGATCGGCGTGCCCGGGCGGGCCTTGCCCAGCGCCTTGGTCACTGCGCTGACAAAATCGGTGCGCATCGGCGAGGCGGGCGAAGCGACCGATTCATCGCCGGTCGCATCGCTGATTTTCAGCCCCGGCATCGCCGCGACCCGCTCCAGTTCCGCGCGGATTTCCTCGCGGCTGTGGCCCGGAAAGATCCGGCAATTGACGTTCGCGGTGGCGCGCTGCGGCAGCGCATTCTGGGCATGGCCGCCGCCAACCATCGTGGCAACGCAGGTCGTGCCGACTTTGCCGACATAGGCCTGATTGGCGCGCAGCGTGGCCAGCGCCGCTGCGTCGCCGGGATTCGCAGCAAACGCCCGCATTGCGCCGGCCAGCTGCGGATCGGTTTCAAACTGCGCGGCCTGCTCGAAATAGGCCTTGGTCAGCGGGCTGAGTTCGGGCGCAAAGCGATAGCTGCCGATCCGTTCCAGCGCGGTGGCCAGCTGCACGATCGCGTTGTCGGGGCGCGGGGCGGAGCTGTGGCCGCCCGGATTGGTCACTTCCAGCAGGTAATCGTTGTAGGTCTTTTCCGCGCCCTGCCAGGTCCAGTACAGCGGCTTGCCCGTGCCTTCTTCCAGCGTGCCGCCGCCGCCGTCGATGTTGATCACCATTTCGGCGTGCTTCAATCGCTCGGCCACGATCCGGCTGGTCTTCATCGTGGTTTCTTCATCGCCGGAAAATTGCAGGATGATCGTGCGCTTGGGGCGATAGCCCTGACGGCGCAGTTCGATCAGGCTGGACGCGGCCATCGCCGCATCGAACTTCATGTCGCTCGACCCGCGCCCGAACAGATAGCCGTTTTCCACGATCGGCGTGAACGGATCGCGGGTCCAGTCCTCCGGATCGGCTTCCACCACGTCCATGTGTCCGGAAATCACCAGCGGTTTCAGCTTCGGATCGCTGCCCGGCCAGGTCGCGATGAAATAGGCGGTATCGTCCACCGGCGTGATTTCCACCTGATCCGCGCGCCAGCCGCCCGCCACCAGCGCGGCCTTGACCAGTTCCAGCGCCGCACCCGTCTGGTTGCCTGCGCCGCGCACCGTGCGCAGCGCAATCAGCTGCTTCGACAGGTCGAGCACTTGCGCTTCAGCCAGCGGGTAGGCCGCCAGCGGCGCGGTTTTTGCGGCCAGCGGCGCGGTCCCGGCTGCCAGCACCGCCAGCGACACAGCAAAAGTCTTGAGGCGCATCACACATTCTCCTTTGGTACCGGATTAACCACCTGGAAGGCATGTGCGCTAGAACTAAGTTCACTCAATCTTACTATGCTGCGAGTCCCGCCGGAACTCTTAAGGATGCGCGCAAGGACATGGTAAGCCCGAAGGCGGTGCTGCGCACCGCCATTCCAGCAGAACTGCGCGATTGGGTCGATAACCGGCTGGTGAGCGCGCATATCCGGATTGTCCGGCCGCTGGTGCTGGGTTCGTTGCTGAACGCCGCCGTCATCCTGATCGTCCTGTATGGCAATGTCCCGACGCTGCAACTGGGGCTGTTTGCCGGTTCGACCGCGCTGGCGGGCTTCCACCGGCTGTGGCTGTCCGAAGGGATCGAACGCGGACGCCGCCGCAAGCGCACCGCCAAGATGATGCGCGCGTTTCACCTCAGCAGCATCTGGCAGGGTGCGAACATCGCGATCCCGCTGGCGCTGTGGTTTCCCGGCATCACACCGGGCGGCCAATTGTTGCTGGCGATCTGCGGCGTGACCCAGATCGCGGCGGCGGCCTATATGGTGCGGACGCTGCCGTGGGCGGCGGCGGCGAATATTTCGCTTCAGGCGCTGGGCCTTGCCATCGGCTTGCTGCGGCACGGCTCGCCCACTGCGGCGGCGGCCGTGATCGTCTTGCTGACGGCGAGCGGGCTGCTCATCCGCATGGCCTTTGCCGCGCACGACCTGTTCATTA
The DNA here is from genome assembly GCF_030699305.1 of Novosphingobium sp. GTDB lineage: Bacteria > Pseudomonadota > Alphaproteobacteria > Sphingomonadales > Sphingomonadaceae > Novosphingobium. The sequence goes on along the minus strand of NZ_JAUYNB010000028.1, from coordinate 16,206 downwards.
CCCGCGTGCTGTCCGACCGCGAACTGGCCACCAGCGCGCGCACGGTGAAGCTGCTGCTGAACGAATATGAAGCGTCCGGCTCGGACTGGCTGTTCGAACTGGATGAGCGGCACCGGCTGGTCAAGGTCTCGCCCCGGTTTGCCGCTGCCGTCGGGCGCGCGGCGGCCGACTTGCATGGTCTGCCATTTGCCGATCTGTTCGCTGCCGATGCGATCCGTGATACCCTCATCACGACCCTCGCACGCCGCCAACCGCTGCGCCACGCAATCCTGCGGCTCGCGGACAGCAGCGACGATTCCCCCCGCTGGTGGTCGATCAGCGGTCGTCCGACTTACATCTCGCCCGGAGAGCAAATTGCGTTTCGCGGGGTCGTCAGCGATGTGACCAGCCGCCACCAGGCCGAAACCCGCGCGCGTCAGATGGCGCACTATGATGCGCTGACCGGTCTGCCCAATCGCGCGCTGTGCGATTCGACCCTGGCCGAAATGCTGGACGGCCGCGATCCCGCCGATGGCATCGCGCTGATCCACATCGACGTCGATCACTTCAAGGCGATCAACGACGAGTTTGGCCACCCCGGCGGCGATGCCTATCTGCGCAAGGTTGCCCTGCGCCTGACCGACATTGTGGCGGCCAGCGGGCTGGGCGGCACCCAGCGGCTGGTCGCCCGGCTGGGCGGTGATGAATTCGCGATCCTGACCTGCGGCGCGGATGCCTGCGATCATGCGGTCCGGCTGGCGCAGCAGGTGCTGGCCAACATGGCCCGGCCGATCACGGTCGAAGGCCAGGAACTGCCGACATCGATCTCGATCGGCATCGCGCTGGCCCCCTTCCACACCGAATCCAGGCAGCAGCTGTTCTCCTATGCCGATATCGCGCTGTCCGCCGCCAAGCGCAGCGAACGCGGGATCTGGGAAATGTTCGAACCGGGGATGGATGCCGCCCTGCACGAACGCCATTCCCTGGCCCGCGACTTGCGTCATGCTGTGGCGCGCGGCGAACTGCGCCTGTTCCTGCAACCGCTGGTCGATGTCGCCAGCGAAGGCGTGACCGGATACGAAGCCCTGTTGCGCTGGCAGCACCCGGAACGCGGGCTGGTCATGCCCGACAGCTTCATCTCGATTGCCGAGGAAACCGGCCTGATCGTGGGCATCGGCGAATGGGTGATCCGCACCGCCTTTGCCGAAGCGGCCACCTGGCCGGGGGCAGAGACGATCTCGATCAACCTCTCACCCGTCCAGTTCGGCAGTGCCAAGCTGCTGCCGATGATCGTCAACGCGCTGGCCGAAAGCGGGATTGCGCCGGGCCGGGTGGAATTTGAAATCACCGAAGGCGTGCTGCTCAACAATTCGGAAGCGAATATCTTGCTGCTCAACCGGCTGCACGATCTGGGCGTGACGATTGCGCTGGATGATTTTGGCACCGGCTACGCCTCGCTCAACTATTTGCTCACGTTCCCGTTCGACAAGATCAAGATCGACCGCCGGTTCGTGAACGATCTGATCACACGTTCGGAATCGCGGGCCATCGTCGGGGCGGTGATCGCGCTGGCCAACCAGTTGGGGATGTGCACCCTGGCCGAAGGCGTGGAAGACCGCGATCAACTGATCCAGCTGCGCAGCGATGGCTGCCGGATGGTTCAGGGCTGGCTGTTCGGCAAGGCCCAGCCGTTCGAACACTATCATCCCCGCGTGCTGGGGATCGTGCCGCCATCCCCCGCCGTGCGAATGCCGCGCCGCCGGTATGATCCGCGCCCGATGGGCGTGACGGGCCGGCAGCGCAGTTAGAGCGGGCCGTTAACCTTTCCGCGTTAGCCAGTCCCGGTGCGGAACGCTGCGAAATGGGGGCTGGCATTCAGCCTGCTGCGGGTTCTAGGGACCGTGCTGAACAAATCCACGCGAGGGAACCGATGGGCCTGAAGCTCAACGCTGCTACTGTGATGATCGGGGGCTTTGTGGCCTTGTCGGTCGCTGCTGGTGCCTTGCTGGTCCAGGAACCGGGAGCGACCGCGCAGACCCTGCCCGCCGAAATCGATTCTGCAAACTTTGCCAAGGCCGGACCGGCGCCCGCCGTCGCCCAGCCGCCAAAGCCGCGCGACGAACGCTTTGTGATCAAGCGCGTGCTGCCGATCACCGGGCCGATCAAATACGGCGAGTTTCACTGGGACGAAGCTGGCGCGCCTGACGGCCCGTTGGTGATGACCGTCGATCTGGAAGCGCGGGTATTGTCCGTGTTCCGGGGCGGCTATGAAATCGGCGCAACCGCCGTGTTGCTGGGCACGCAGGAAAAGCCCACCCCGCTGGGCGTGTTCCCGGTGATGTGGAAAAAGGCCGAGCACTATTCCAGCATCTATGATGGCGCGCCGATGCCCTTTACCCTGCGCCTGACCAACGATGGCATCGCCATCCACGGCACCACCGTTGAAAAAGGCTACGCCAGCCACGGCTGCGTCGGCGTGCCAACCCCGTTTGCGAAAAAGCTGTTCGGTGCCGCGAAGCTGGGGGATCAGGTCTATATCACGCGCGGCAAGCGGATCGGCAAAGGGGATTCGCTGACCGGTAGCTGATGGCCGGGCACCTGATGGCCGGGCAGGGGCCGCCCGGCCACAGCAGGGCCTGGATCAGGCCAGCCCCTTGTCCACACTGCGCTGGGTCGCGTCGCCGATCTGGCTGCCTCCGTCGCAATCCAGGATCGTGCCGGTCACGTACTTCGCCGCATCGCTGCTGAGGAACACCGCACACTCGGCGATTTCCTCGATGTAACCCCAGCGCTTCATTGCGATCCGGTCAAAATGCTTCGCCTTGGTCGAGCTGTCGGGCGCGAGCCGGGCCATCCCCTCGGTCCCTTCGATCGGGCCGGGCGAGATCCCGTTGACGCGCACGTCCGGTCCCCATTCCAGCGCCAGCACCCGGACCAGCTGATTGATCCCGGCCTTCGCCGCGCAGGCATGGGCCTGCAGCTGCACCGCGTTGACCGCCTGTCCCGCCGTGATCGCGATCAGCGACGCGCCGGGCAGGTTGAGCAGGTCATGGCACCCCCGAAACACATTGAACGTGCCGTTGAGGTCGATGTCGATCACGGTCTTGAAGGCATTGGCGCTCATCCCCAGCACCGGCGCAAGGAAGTTGCCCGCTGCCCCGGACACGACGATGTCCATCGGCCCCAGCCGCCCGCGCACCTCTTCCATCGCCGCGCGAATCGCGCCGTAATCGCGCACATCGGCCGACAGGCCCAGCGCCCCTTCCCCGATTTCCGCCGCCGCATGGGCGGCTTTTTCCGGGTTGCGGCCGCACACCGCAACTTTGGCACCGAGCTGGGCATAACGCTTGGCGATGCCAAGGTTGATCCCGCTGGTTCCGCCAGCAACGAAGGCCACCTTGCCTTCCAGGATTCCATCACGAAACGGCGACATCGCTCAATTCTCCCACAATTTAATCGCACGATTAATAGCTGCCCATTGACCTTGAGCAAGCACAATTCCAGCATTTGCAAAACTACCGGGAGAACCAGTCCATGACCCTGACCGTTGACCTCTACTGGTCGTTCCGTTCGCCCTACAGCTATCTGGTCACCCCGCGGCTGGCCGCGCTGGAGCGGGACTGGGACGCGGCGGTGCATGTCAAAGTGGTAACGCCCATCGCGGTGCGCCAGCCGGATTTCTTCGCCAATGCCGATCCGCTGTGGACCAGCTATCTGATGCGCGACTGCCGCCGCAGCGCCGAATATCTGGGCATGCCGCTGCGCTGGCCGCGCCCCGATCCGGTGGTGATGGACTTTGCCACGCGCACGTACCCCACCGAGCAGCCCCATATTCACCGGCTGTGCCGCCTGGGCCAGCTGGCGGCGGAGCGCGGACAGGGTCTGGCGTTGCTGTCGGCGGTCAGCACGCTGCTGTGGAACGGCCAGACCGACAACTGGCATGAGGACGATCATCTGGCGCGGGCGGTTGCCGCGATCGGCTGCGACCTGGCCGAAATGGATGCGGCGATCCTTGCCGATGAAGCCCGGATCGACGCCGCGCTGCGCCAGAACGAGGGGCAGCAGCGTGAGAGCGGGCATTACGGGGTGCCGCTGATGGTGTTCAACGACGAGCCGTTCTTCGGGCAGGACCGGTTCGATCAGCTGCTCTGGCGGATGCAGCAGAACGGATTGCAGCCGCGCCGCTAGCTGCGGCGCTGCGGCGCTTTGGCAAAACTCCACCCACCCGGCAACGCGCGGGCAACCAGTCCGCCGATCGAGCCGGGCTGGCGGGCCAGCAACGTGTCGAACAGGCGGGCAACCCCGCTGCCGCGCGGTGCTTCGCCGTCCAGTTCCGTAATGATCCGCGCCAGCACCCGCAGCGCCACCGCGCGCGGCGCTTGCGGGCGATAGGTCAGCCCCATGGCCGTGCGCTCAACCTGCTCTGCCCATTCGCGCGCCGCTGCCCAGTCCAGCGCGGCATCGGCATCGGCCAGATGGGCTGCGCTTTGCGCCAGTGCCAGAATATCCAGCCAATCCGCACCGGCCAGCGCCTTGCGCAGGCGCGCCCGGTCGAACCGGTCGTCGCGGTTCGACGGGTCGTCCGCCGCGAGCTGCCCCGCCTCGGCGACAACGGCGCCGAGTTCCGCCCGCCGCCAGCCCAGCAGCGGACGCAGCAGCGGCAACCGCGTGCCCGGCACCGCGCTGCGCGCGCGCACCCCGGCCAGTCCGGCCACCCCGCTGGCCCGATTGAGCCGCAACAACAGTGTTTCCGCCTGATCGTCAGCATGGTGCGCGGTGGAGAGGGCAGCCAGATCATGCAGCTGCATCCACTCCGCCAGCGCGGCATAGCGCGCCGCGCGCGCCGCAGTCTGAAGGTTGCCAGCCGCGACGGTCACCGTCAGCGTGTGATGCGGCACCCCCAGATCCCCGCAGATTGCCGCGACTTGCGCCGCTTCGGCCGCGCTTTCGGTCCGCAAGCCATGATCGACGGTCGCCGCCGCCACCTGCCCCGGCAAGGCCCGGTGGGCCAATAACAGCAATGCCAGACTGTCCGGCCCGCCCGACACGGCCAGCGCCAGCCGCCCGCCGCCGGGCCAGAGCGCGGCCAGATCAGCGGCGAACCGCTGGATCAGTTGCACTTCACCTTGGCGCGGGTCGCGTCATACTGGGTCTTCAGCCGCCCGGTCGCCTCGCGCGGATAATCGTCCACGAACTGCGCCAGCGCCACACAGGCCCGGTTGGTGTCCTTCAACCGGCCCATCGCCTCGGCCAGGAACAACAGGCTGTCGGGTGCGCGATCACCGGTCTTGCCAGCCTGATAGTTTTGCAGGAACCAGCTCGCCGCTTCGCGCGGATTGCCTTCGTCCAGATAGGTCCGGCCCAGCAGGTTGCGGGCATGGCTGCTGCGGCCATGTCTGGGATATTTTTGCAGATACAGCTTCAGCTGCTGCTGTGCTTCAGGATAGAATCTGGCCTCCCACAGGCGGAAGCCATAAGTGTATTCATCATCGCCTGCGTCGGCGGTGGCGGGCTTCTGCACGGCCTTCACGGCGGCGACCCGATCAGCGGCGGCAGCCGAGGGTTTGGCCGGGGTGGTGGCCGGGGTCGCGGTTGCAGGCTTCGTCGCTGCCGGCGTGGCGGGCTTGGTGGCCGATGCGCCGCCGGTCATCGCCGTCAGGTTGGTCGCCGTGGTCGCCCCGACTGTCGCCCCGGTGGCAGGGGTTGTCGCCGCCGGTGCTGGCGGTCCGGCAGTGGTCGGCGAACTGGCGGCAGCGGCTGACAGGGCGGCCAGCCGCGCTTCGAACTGGGCCAGCTTGTTCTGCGTTTCCTCGTTCTGGGCGGTAATCCGCGCCAGCTGCGCCTCGATTGCGTCCATCCGCACCAGCAGATCCGTCACGGGCGTAGTCGCGGGGGTGCCGGTTGTCGTGCTTACAGCCTGGCCCGGCTGGACCAGCGGGGCGAAATACTTGCCATCGCCGCCGGGGAAGACCTGACGCTGCAACGCCGCCACTTCCGCCTCAAGCTTGCGCAAGCGGACATCGCCTGCGGAATCGCCGGCGGATTGCGCCGCACCCGGAGCAGCCATTGCCAGCACGATCCCGGCCAGCAGCGGCCGCATTGCCCAGTGGAGTTTCGTCATTCCATCCTGTCCGTCAGTGGCTTCGCACGTGCGGACGATGCCGCAACCAACACGAACGCGCGATTAACCGTGATAGTTCAGTCTTGCCCCAGTCTGCCCGCAGTGTCGAGCCGCCGCGCCAAGCTATCCGCAAATCAGGGTCAGAGCCCGGTGTTCGGCGGTGCTGTAACCGGATCTGCCGGGGTGGCAGCCGGTGACGGCACCGGTGCGGCCTGTTCGCCATCACCGCTGCCCGCAGCTGGCCGGGTGGCTGGCGCTGCGGTCCGGCGCGGCGCAGGCTGGCTGCGTTGCACCGCCCGGATCGGTGCAGCCGCGTCCGGTGTGGTTGCGGGCACGACCGCTGGTGCAGCGCCGCGCGCGAGCAGCGCGACTGCCGTCACCGGGACATCCTTCATGGTTTTCTGGACGTCCGACAGCTTGGGCACGGCCTGCCCGCCAATCGTCACGCCCAGGGCATTGGGCCGCGCAGTCCACAGCTGGACGTCGGCCATGCCGGACGGCACGGTATAGCTTTCCCCCAGCGCCAGTTCCTTTTGCAGCAACTGGTTGCCTGCGCCATCATAGAACTTGACCCAGACGCCCTGTTCCAGCGCCGTGAAAACGACCGGTCCGCCAGCGGCTTGCTGCGCAGGCGCTGCGACCGGAGCGGCCGCGGCTGGCACACCTTCCGCTGGCTGGTCGGTCGGCAGCAGCGATGGCAGCGCCCCGGCCGGGGCCAGATAGCTGCGCCAGAACGCATAGACGAGCAGCAGCACCACGACAGCCGCCAGCGCAGCCAGCCAGGCCACTTGCGGACTGGGCACCCGCGCCGGATCACCCGGTTCGAACGTCACTGCCGCGCGGCGGGCATCATCGGGCAGCTGGGCTGCCATTTCGGCGCGGACTTCCGCGACGATGGCCTGTTCATCGAGCCCCACCGCGCGGGCATAGGTCCGCGAAAACCCCACCGCATACATCCGCGCAGGCAGCGCCGCAAAATTACCGGCTTCGATCGCCGCCAGCGACCGTGCCGGAATACGCGTGATCGCCGACAGCTCGGCCTGGGTAAGACCTGCCGCCTCGCGCGCGCGCAGCAGCTTTGCGCCAGCGCTGTCCAGAGGCAGTTCAGCCCCGGCGACTTCTTCTTCCGCCATTCCGACCCCGATTGTTTGCGACCGCTAAGATTTGCGTATGCGCTGGGAAGAAACCCTATTGTAACCCAAAGTCAACGGGATTTCCGGCGATCTGTCGGCCCCATCGGCGGAACGCGCCGAAAACATGATGGACCGGAGTGTCTCCTGCAGTACGCCAATGCTCAATCGGCATCGATCCCGCGCTCCTGCGCCCATTCGGTCAGCGCGGCGCGGAGGTTTGGCGGCGGGGCGGAGAGCCACCGGTTCATGACCTCGGTGATTTCGGCGAGGTCGACCTTGCGGACCAGTTCCTTGATCGGCCCGACCGCCGCAGGCGTGATCGACAGCCGCCGCAGGCCGATCCCCAACAGCGCCAGTGCCTCCAGCCGCCGCCCGCCCATTTCGCCGCAGACGGTGACATCAATGTCATAACCCGCGACCGTCAGTTGCACCCGGCGCAGGAACCGCAGGATCGCCGGGCTAAGCCAGTCATACCGCTCAGCCAGCTTGGGGTGCGACCGATCGGCGGCAAACAGGAACTGGGTCAGGTCATTGGTCCCGATCGACAGGAACGACAGATCCGGTGCCAGCACATCCAGTTGTTCCGCCAAGGCCGGCACTTCCAGCATCGCACCATACCGGATCACTTCGGGCAGCTGTTTCTTCTGGCCCTTCAGGAACAATCGCTGCCCTTCGAACACGGCGCGCGCGGCTTCGAATTCCCACGGTTCGGCCACCATCGGGAACATGACGTTGAGCGTGCGGCCAGCGGCGGCTTCCAGCATCGCGCGGGCCTGGACTTTCAGCAGCCCTTCCCGTTCGAGCGCGACGCGCAGGGCGCGCCAGCCCATCGCCGGGTTTTCCTCCTGCTCGCCGTCGTTGTGGCGCAGATAGGGCAGTACCTTGTCGCCGCCGATGTCGATCGTGCGGAACACCACCGGCTTGCCCCCGGCCGAATCCAGCACATCGCGGTAGAGCCGGGTCTGGCGTTCCCGTGCGGGCAGCGTGGCGGATACCAGAAACTGGAACTCGGTGCGGAACAACCCCACCCCGTCCGCCCCGGTCAGCGCCAGATTGGGCATGTCGTCGCGCAGACCCGCGTTCATCATCACGGTGATCCGCGTCCCGTCGCGGGTGAACGGCTCAACGTCGCGCAGCGCGGCATAGGCCGCCTGGCGCTCCTTGGTCTTGGCAAAGCGCGCCTCGAACGCCTCGGCCATCGCAGGCAGGGGCCGGATGGTGGCGCTGCCCTGATCGCCGTCCAGCAGCAACTGATCCCCTTCGCGCACCATCCCGCGCAGCGACCGGACCCGGCCCAGCACCGGAATGCCCATCGCCCGCGCCACGATCACGACGTGCGCGGTCAGCGAGCCTTCTTCGAGGATTACGCCCTTGAGCCGGCGCTTGTCGTATTCCAGCAGCTCGGCCGGTCCCAGATTGCGCGCGATCAGGATCGAATCCCCACGCAGCCCCATGCTGGCCGCCGTGCCCATCTGCCCCGACACGATCCGCAGCAACCGGTTCGACAGGTCTTCCAGATCGTGCATCCGGTCGGCCAGCAGCGGATCGTCGATCTGCCGCATCCGCATCCGGGTGCGCTGCTGCACACGCTCGATCGCGGCTTCGGCGGTCAGCCCGCTGTCGATCGCCTCGATGATCCGGCGGCTCCAGCCTTCGTCGTAGGCAAACATCTTGTAGGTTTCGAGCACTTCCTCATGCTCTCCCCCCACCCCGAATTCGGCCTGGCTGGCCATCCGGTCGATCTGTTCGCGCATCTTGTCAAACGCCAGATAGACGCGCTGCAATTCCGCATCGCGATCTTCGGCCATGACGTGTTCGATGGTGATCCGCGGCTGGTGAAACACCGCTGCGCCCGCCGCCAGTCCCTTGACCAGCACCAGCCCCTGCAACCGGTGCGGCCCGGTCAGCTGGGGTGACAGGCTGGCGACTTCCTCATCGTCCACCAGTTCGGCGTTGGCGATCAGTTCGGACAGCACCATCGCCACGGTCTGGAGCGCCTCGATCTCCACTTCCTCATACCGGCGCGGATCGGCATGCTGGACGCAGAGCACACCCACCGCGCGTTCGCGCCGCACGATCGGAACGCCCGCGAACGAGTGAAACTTGTCTTCGCCGGTTTCGGGGCGATAGGAAAAGTCCGGATGGGCCGTGGCCTCGGCCAGGTTCAGCATCTCGCTGTCCTGCGCGATCGTGCCGACCAGCCCTTCGCCAATGGCCATCCGCGTGAAGTGAACCGCCTCCTGCGCCAGCCCGCGCGTGGCGAACAGTTCCAGCATCCCTTCGCGCAGCAGGTAGATCGAGCAAACCTCGCTGTTGAGGCTTTCCCCGATCACTTCGACGACGGTGTTCAGCTTGGCCTGGGCGTGGTTGCGCGATGCCATGACATCATGCAGGCGGGTCAGGATCGTCCGGGCGGCGGAAACTGCGGGAGTGGGCATGCAATCAAGCTAGCCCAAAGCACCGGCATTGGGAACGCATGCGGGCGCGAAAATACGAATTGATGAAATCAGGTGGCTGGGATGGCTTTCGGTAATGCTCCGGCCTCCGGGCGGCGGTCCTTTCGCCCACCCGGAAACCGGTTGTGCATCAGACGTGGGTGATCGCTTCCTTCAGCCTCAGCTTTTGCTTCTTGAGTGCTTGCACCATCGCCAGATCAGGCATCGGTCGGCTCAGTTCTTCGTGGATCTTGCGTTCGATTCCGGCGTGCTTGAGCTGCAATGCGCTGACATGCGACTGTTCCATCGACGTACCTCCATCGGTTTGCCCGGGGATACAGCCCCAGGGCTGGCAAAACCACCAGACGGGTCCGACTCGCAGCCCGCAGGGGGTCAGTGCAATTGTCATGCAAGCATATTAAGCCTATCTTGCGAAGCGCATTCGTTTGAAGCTTGCGGCAGGGTGACGCCGCACCGCGACGGACGGGCAGAAGACAGGGCGGACTCTGGCCGGAGCACCGCAGTTGCGTTAGTTTTGGTGTCCGGTGTTCGGGGAGTGCGTGTGTGAACGAAGAAGAGATGCGCAAGCGTCTGGAAGTGCTCCGGATCGAACATCGGGATCTTGATGCGGCAATCGATGCGTTGACGGCGGCGGGCAGCACCGACCAATTGCAGATCGCACGCCTGAAAAAACGCAAACTGCGCCTGAAAGACCAGATGGCGCTGATCGAGGACTATCTGATCCCCGATATCATCGCCTGAGGTGTTGATAACAAACGAGGGTTCGGGTCAGTCCTGACCGGGCCGCCGCGCACCGAATCGTCCCCCTGCGGGACAGCTTGAAATTGCCGGGCAAATTCCCCGGTGCGCCAGTTGGCAAACCGTGATTTTCGGCCCAACCGCATTGGCCATGGGAACCGCCGCCAGCATCAATCCCCGGATAATCGAGGGGCTGTATTGCGAGTCACTCGTCCTGTCGGACGAAGTGCGCGGCGCGTTCGCGCTGTCGGGACGGATCGACGCTGCGGCGGGTGAGGATGACGAGGTTCGGCTGGCGCTGTCGTGCGAGGCGCTGCGCACGACCACCCGGATGATGCACGCGGTCGCCTGGCTGCTGAACCACCGCGCTTTTTTCAACGGCGAGCTCAGCGAATTCCAGCTGCGCCGCTATGGGCGGCTGACCGATTTTCCGCAAAGCGATCCTGACCGTCTGGCCCTGCTGCCGCCCCAGACCAGCGAACTGATCCGGGCCACGGAACGGTTCCACGCCCGGCTGAAACGGCTCGACAACGGCTGGCGCGAACGTGATGCGGCCACCCCCAGCGCGATCGCCAGGCTGCGCGAACGGCTGGGACTGGTGGCTCCAGTCTAACTCGCGGCCAGCGCCCGCTCCCACGCGGCGCGGCGTTCCGGCAGCAGTGCTGCCCCCGGCGCGAAAGTCCGCACCGCGCCGCGCATCGTATCCGCTGCCGCCTGCAAAGTCGGATGCAGCGCTGCCCCGACGCTGGCCAGCATCGCCGCACCCAGGGCGGTCGTTTCGACAAAGTCGGGCCGCTCCACCGGCACTTGCAGCACATCGGCCAGATCCTGCGCCATCCAGTCATTCGCGCTCATCCCGCCGTCGATCCGCAGCGCGGTCCACGCCGCACCGTCAGCGGCAAAAGCGCTCGCCAGATCCTGCGTCTGGAGCGCCATCGCTTCCAGCGCGGCGCGAACCAGATGGGCGCGGGTGGTTGAAAAGCTCAGCCCCGTGATCACCCCGCGGGCTTCCGGCCGCCAGTGCGGTGCGCCCAGCCCGGACAGCGCCGGCACGATCACCACCCCGCCGCTGTCCGGCACCGACCGGGCCAGCGCCTCGCTCTCCCCGGCGCTGGCGATCACGCCCAACCCGTCGCGCAGCCACTTGATCAGGCTGCCCGCCACGAACACCGATCCTTCCAGTGCATAGGCGCGGCGGCCGCCCAGCTGATACAGCACCGTGCCCAGCAGCCGGTTGCCCGAACGCGGCAAAGCATCGCCCATATTGGCCAGCACGAACGCGCCAGTGCCGAACGTCGCCTTGGTTTCGCCGGGGGCCAGGCACCCTTGCCCGATCGTGGCGCTCTGCTGGTCCCCGGCCAGCCCCGTGATCGGGATCGCGCGGCCCAGCAGCGCCGGATCGGTCAGTCCGAACAGCCCCGCGTTGTCGACCACTTCGCCCAGCGCGCTGCGCGGCACGCCGAACAGATCGCACAGCCCATCGTCCCAGCTGGCGCCGTCCAGCGGCAGCAGCAGCGTCCGGCTGGCATTGCTGGCATCGGTCATGTGCGCGCCGCCGGTCAGCTTCCACACCAGCCAGCTTTCGACCGTGCCCAGCGCCAGCCGCCCGGCCGCCGCGGCAGCGCGCACGGCCGGCACATTATCGACCAGCCAGCGCATCTTGGTGGCGGAAAAATAGGGATCGAGCAGCAGCCCGGTGGCCGCCTGCACCACCGGTTCCTGCCCTGCGTTTTTCAAGGCCGCGCAGGCATCGGCGGTGCGCCGGTCCTGCCAGACCAGTGCGTGGTGCAGCGGCTCGCCGGTAGCCTTGTCCCAAGCCACCACCGTTTCGCGCTGGTTCGTGATGCCGATGGCGGCGACTTTGTCCGCCCCGCCGACCTGCCCGATTACATCGCGCGCGGCGGCCAATGTCTTGTCCCAGATCTCGCCCGCGTCGTGTTCCACCCATCCGGCCTGCGGGTAATGCTGGGTCAGTTCGGCCTGTGCCACCGCGCGCATTGCGCCACCGCGCGCAAACAGGATCGCGCGGGTGGAGGTGGTGCCGGCGTCAAGCACCAGGATCAGCTCGCCACTGGCAGTCATGCAGTCTCTCCCTTTGCCACAATACCTAACGCGGGTGCCGGGGCTTGGCGAGGGGGCGGTGAGCGGCCATATGCAGTCTTATGAATGCACCGCCCAAGCCCTGGCCGACCGGCCTGTCCGAACAGTGCGAACCGCTGGTGCGGCGCGTGCTGGCCCCCAATCCATCGCCCTATACCTACACCGGCACGCAAACCTACATCGTCGGCGCCGGCGCTGAGGTGGCGGTGATCGATCCCGGCCCGGCTGGAACCGGCGTCGCCGGACACGCCGATACGGCAGGCGAAGGCCATGTCGAAGCGATTCTGGCTGCCGTCGGCGATGCCCGCGTCACCGCGATCCTGTGCACCCACACCCACCGCGACCACAGCCCGGCGTCCCGCGCCCTGAAAGCCGCCACCGGGGCGTCGATCATCGGCTGCGCGGCGCTCTCGCTGGATGATGACGGCCCGCGCGCCGACGCCGCGTTCGATCCCGATTACGTCCCCGACCGGGTGCTGGCGGATGGCGAACGGATCAGCGGACCGGACTGGACAATTGCGGCCGTGGCCACCCCCGGCCATACCAGCAACCACTTGTGCTACAGCGTACTGGAAAGCGGCGCGCTGTTCACCGGGGACCATATCATGGCCTGGTCCACCAGCGTCGTATCGCCCCCGGACGGGGACATGAGCGCTTATATGGCCAGCCTGCAAAAGCTTTATGACCGGGACGACACGGTCTATTACCCCGCCCACGGTCCCGCCGTGGAAAAGCCGCGCCAGCTGGTGCGCGGAATGCTGGGCCACCGCCGCCAGCGCGAGGCGCAGATCCTGCGGCTGCTAGGCGAGACACCGCAGACCATTCCCGCGATGGTCGATGCCATGTATAAAGGGCTGGACCCGCGCCTGACCGGGGCGGCTGGCCGCTCGGTCCTGGCGCACCTGATCGATCTGGAAAACAAGGGCCGGGTGCACACGGAGGACGAAACGTGGTCCCTCAACGCCTGACCGTCATCCGCGAAACCGCGCGCCTGCCCTGGCTGCTGGCGATCGCCGCGCTGGCAACGTCCGGCTGGCTGGCGTGGGACCGGTTCGGCCCGCAGGACATCGGCGATCCGATCGCCACCAGTCTGGCCGCGTTTGAACGGCAGAACAGCCTGACGGTCTTTTCCGCGCAGCTGGCCCCGGTCGTTTCCGCCAGTGATGTGCGGATCGGTGGGCTGCTGCAAACCCGGCAAATCGCGGTGATCCCGGCACGGGTGGATTATACGCTGGACCTGTCGAACATCGGCGCGGACCGGATGAAATGGGACGCAGCGACCAGACGGCTCGATGTGCGCCTGCCGCCAGTCTCCGTGGGCAAGCCCAACCTTGACGAGGCCAACGCCCAGTACTTGCGCGAAGGGGTGTTCATCACCCGTGAGGCGCAGGCCAAACTGAACCGCGACAACACCCTGCTGGCTGAACGACAGGCGCGCGCGGCCGCTGCCAATCCGCAGCTGCTTGACCTGGCCCGCAGCGCCGCGCGCGATGCCGTGCGGCAGAACCTGACGATCCCGCTGGAAGTGGCGGGGTATGGCCCGGTCACGGTCACGGTCCGGTTCGATGGAGAAGCGGCGCCCTAGCACCCCGCTTGCCCGCAGCGCCGATGCGGTGCATCATCCACGCTCTACCGGGTCGCGCGGGAGGGGGAAACGTTTGTGGCCACTGTTGCACCTTCGGGGCTGAAACCAGCTCAGCGTTATCGGGCCGATCAGGTCTTTTTCCTGCGCATGGCAATCGGCATCTGCGCCGTCATCGTGCTGGGCTTTATCCAGTGGAGCGCGCGCGGATTTGTCGATGTCAGCGCGGTGCCAATCTGGGTTCACTTGCACGGCATCGTGATGATCGGCTGGCTGGCGCTGTTCGTGACGCAGAACGCGCTCGCCAATTCGGGCGCGCTGGCGCTCCACCGCAAGCTGGGGTGGGCCGGGCTGGGGCTGGCGCTGCTGATCGCCCCGCTTTCTGCCTATACGGGACAGATGGCCGTGACACTGGGCCGGGTACCGCCCATCTTCAGCGATCCCTATTTCCTTGCCCTTACCCATATTGAAGGCATTGCGTTTTCGGCCACGGTGCTGTGGGCCATCGCATTGCGGCGGAAAACGGAATGGCACCGCCGCCTGATGCTGGCGGCGCTGGTCATCATCATGGAACCCGCACTGGGCCGGCTGCTGCCCATGCCGCTGTTGGGCGCGTGGAGCGAATGGACGGTCATGGCGCTGCAACTGGCGGTGCTGGCCATTGCGATGCGCCATGACCAAAAGTTCAGCGGCCGCGTGCACCCGGCCTTGTGGTGGGCCAGCGCAATTGTGGTAGCTGTCCATGCGGCAATCGTGCTCTCGGCGCTGTCACCAGTCGTTATTGCCTATGCAACGGCTCTTGCCGCACGATGATCGTCCCCATATTGGCAACGTGACGACGCACGTTTTCGCGTCTGCCCAGCATAAGGGATCTGCGCCAATGACCGCCCAGCCGACCAACCTTACCGGCCTTGACCTGCGGGCCGAGATCGACCGCCTGCGCAAAGAACGCAACGCGGTGATTCTGGCGCATTACTACCAAAGCCCCGAAATCCAGGATCTGGCCGACTATATCGGTGACAGTCTGGAATTGTCGAAAAAGGCCGCCGCCACCGATGCGGAAGTGATCGCGTTCTGCGGCGTGAAGTTCATGGCTGAAACCGCCAAGATCCTGGCACCGGAAAAGATCGTCGTGCTGCCGGACCTGAACGCCGGGTGCAGCCTCGAAGACGCGTGCCCGCCGGAAAAGTTCAAGGCGTTCCGCGAAGCGCATCCCGATCATATCGCGCTGACCTACATCAATTGCTCGACCGAGGTGAAAGCCCTGTCGGACGTGATCGTGACATCGTCCAGCGCGGAAACGATTCTCGCGCAGATCCCGGCCGACCAGAAGATTATCTTCGGTCCCGACCGCCATCTGGGCGGCTACCTCAACCGCAAGTTCGATCGCGAAATGCTGCTCTGGCCGGGCGTGTGCATCGTCCATGAGGCGTTTTCCGAAACCGAATTGCTCAAGCTGAAAGCGCAGCATCCCGGCGCGCCGGTGGCGGCCCATCCCGAATGCCCGCCGACCATCATCGACCATGCTGATTACGTCGGCTCGACCAGCGGCATCCTGAACTTCGCCAAATCGTTCCCCGGCGACACGCTGATCGTAGCGACCGAACCGCACATCATCCACCAGATGGAAAAGGCGCTGCCGCACAAGACCTTCATTGGTGCACCCGGTGCAGACGGCAACTGCAACTGCAACATCTGCCCCTACATGGCGCTCAACACGCTGGAAAAACTCTACCTCGCCCTGCGCGACCTCAAGCCGCGGATCGAGATCGAGGAAGGCCTGCGCCTGCAAGCCAGACGCAGCCTGGACAAGATGATGGAAATGGCCGCCGGAACCATCGGCAAAGGCGATCTGGGCGCGCGATAGCCGCACTGGCACTGGCGGAAACTCCGCCGCCCGGACACAAAAAAGCCCCGCGTTTTTGGCGGGGCGTTGTGTGTGTGTGTGGTTGTGGTTGTGTGGTTGCGGGGGCAGGATTTGAACCTGCGACCTTCAGGTTATGAGCCTGACGAGCTACCGGGCTGCTCCACCCCGCGTCACCATTGTGGGCTGTGATTGGCAGCCCTTGGGTGTGTTCATGGTTTGCCGGTGAGGGC